>CAWCDT010000001.1:0-22687 GCA_963794385.1 uncultured Gaiellaceae bacterium
CCCGCACGCTGCGGATGACGTTCAGGTGCTCTTTCTGGAAGTTGATCAGCTGCTCGGCGACCGATCGGCGCGTCTCGTGGGTGAAGACGAAGTCGTGCGCCGTGACCGGGACGCCGTCGCTCCAGCGGGCCTCGGGCCGGATGTGGTACGTGATGGTCAAGGGCGGCGCCGTCGTGAAGTCGGCGCGGGTGACGAGGTCCGGCCGCCACCTGAAACCCGGGCCGACCACAAATGCGCCGCGGAGAGCGAGCCGCATGATGTTGCCCGGGTCGACGTTGTCGCCGCACTTCAGGAGGTAGGCGTTGAGGCACGGGGGCTCGCGCACCGTCCCGACGTCGACCGTGCCGCCGCGCCGCGGCGTCTCCGCACCTGGCGCGCCGACCGCGGCCGGGACGGCGACGAGGAGCGCGGCCGCGAGCGTGGCCGCTAGCGACGCTCGAGCCACCAGTCCTCCGAGTTCTGGGTGAAGTTGAACGGCGAGCCGCCCGGAGTGAATCCGCGGACCGTGTTCTTGACGGCCACCCAGAGCACGGGCTGTACCAGCGGGAGGACCGGCACGGCGCGGGCGAGCTTGACGTCTACGTCGTTGAGGACACGTGCATGCTGCCGCGGGTCGACGACCAGGTCGGTCTGCTGGACATCGCGCATGACGAGCCGGCTGCAATACCCTGCCCAGTTCTGGACGTCGCCGCACCGAGCCTCCGGCCAGAGGACGCCGCCGCCGTTGTTTGCCCAGGCAAAGAGTGCGACGTCGAAGTCACCGCTCGGGAGCAACTGGCGGAAGAGAGGGCCCGGGGGAGCGTAGTTTGGCACCACCTCGACGCCAACTCTCCGGAGCTGATCGTGGACGAGCAGGAGCGTGCGCTCGCGCACCGGGACACCGGCAGTCGTAAGGAAACGCAGGCTGAGCCGCTCCCCCGCGCAGATGTGGATGCCGTCCGCGCCGAGGCGGCAGCCCGCCTGCCGGAGCAGGCGCTGCGCCCGCGCCGGGTCGTAGCGGTAGTCGCTCCACGTGGGTCTGTAGGAGGACTCGGTGGGCAGGAGGACGGTGCTGTCCAGCGGTAGACGAGACGATCTCTCCGCTTCGCCGAGGATCGCGCGTGCGATCTCCTCGCGGTCGATGCCGAATGCGAGCGCCCGGCGGACGAGTGCCGACCTGAGTGCCGGATGCCCGGGAGCAACGACCCGGAACACGAGGTGTTCCGCTTGAGGGCCAGGCCAGGCGGCCGTCCGCCACCCCGCCACCTGCCGCACTCCCCGGGCAAGTTCTTCGCTCAGCGGAAAGCCGCCCGTGAGGCTGTGGGCGACGTCGAACTCGTTTCGCCGGACTGGTCCGAGTGGATCGCTGCGATCGTGAGTGAAGCCAAAGACAAGACGGTCGAGGTAAGCAGTGTGCGGCCCCCAGTAGCGAGGGTTTCGGCCGAGCGCCAACTGCTTGCCGCGCTCCCACTTCTGCACGAGAAAGGGACCGCTCGCGATCGGCCTGCCCGTTCTCGGGTTGTCGATCCGGTCGATCCAGATCTTCGTCAGGTCCTGCCCCTCGAGCGCATGGCGGGGCAGCACGACTTGGTACAAACGCTGCCAGTCGGAGAACGGCGCGCGAAGCTCGACCTGGAACGTCTTCGCGTCGACGACGCGGGCTCGGCGGACCCTGCCGTAGAGCGCCCGCGAGTCGTCTTCGGGCGCGGGCGTCTCGAGCCTGGCGAATGCCAGCTGGGTGAAGAGGAAATCGGAGGCGGTGACCGGCACGCCGTCGTTCCAGCGCGCCTCGGGCTTGATGTGGTACGTGAGCGTGAACGGCCTCCGGCCGATGTCGACGTCCGAGACGAGGTTCGGCCGAGGGACGAGATCGGGACCGACCTCGAACGCGCCTTCCAGCACCTGCGAGATCGCCGGGTCGTCGGGGAGGACCTCGCACGCGAACGGGTTGAGGCAGGACGGTTCCAAGCGGAGGACGATGATCGTCCCACCGCGCCGCGGCGTCTCCGCGCCCGGCGCGCCGGCCGCGCCCGGGACGGCGACCAGGAGCGCGGTGGCGACCGCGGCCGCTAGTGCCGCTCGAGCCACCAGTTCTCCGCGCCGACGAACGGGTCGATGTTCCCGCCCGGGGTGTAGCCGCGGACGGTCGACCTCGCGGCACCGAACAACGGCCTGTGGTAGAGGGGGATCAACGGCACGTCGAGCGCAACCCGCGCGTCGACTCGGTGCAGCACACGCACGTACTGCTCGGGGTCGAGAACGCGCCCCGCCTCGTCGAGGTCGCGGGTGACGAGCCGCTGGCAATAGCCGGTGACGTTCTGGCTGCCGCCGCAGCGAAGAACGAAGTTCATAGAGACCTCGGCGACGTCGCGAACCCAGGAATAGTGCGCGAGGTCGAAGTCGCCGCTGGGTAGAACCGACAGGAACAGCGGGCCGGAGTCGACATACCCCGGGACGAGCTCGACCCCCACGCGCCGCAGCTGCTCCTGAACGACCCGCAGGCTCTCCTCGCGGAACGCGACCCCCGTCATCGTCAAGGCACGCAGCGAGAGCCGCGCGCCGCCGCAGACGTAGATTTCGTCCGCGCCGAGGCGGCAGCCCGCCTGCCTGAGCAGCCGGGCCGACTCAGCCGGGTCGTAGCCGAGGCCGCTCCAGTTCGGTCGGTAGTAGCGGCTGGTGGTGGCAAACAATGCGCTCTCGCTCACCGCGTCCCGGCGGTCGACCTCCCCGAACACTGCCCGGACGAGCGCGGTCTTGTCGATCGCATGCGCAATCGCCCTCCGCACGCGCTTGTCGCGAAGAGCCGGGTGACCCGGAGCCCGGACGCGGAACGCGAGATGCTCCCACGAGGTCGACGGAAAGGTCTGCACTCCGACCCTCGGCAGCCGCCGCAGCTCCCGCGCCTGGCCGGCCGAGAACGGGAGGCCGTGGACGACGTCCAGCTCGTTCCGGCGCAGCCATTCGATCGTCTCCTCGTGCTCTTTCCAGAACCGGAGCACGAGCCGCTCGAGATACGCCGGCCGGGCTCCCCAGTAGCGCGGGTTGCGCTCGAACGTGATCTCACGGCCGCGAACCCAACGCCCGACGAGGAACGGGCCGCTCCCGATCGAGCGTCCGGTCCTCGGGTCGTGAATCCGCTCGTTCCACACGGTGCTGAAGTCCGCCCCGGCGAGCGCATGCTGGGGAAGCACATATGGGAACAGGCGTCGCCAGTCGGCGTAGCGCGAGCGGAGCACCACCCTCACGGTCTTGGCGTCGAGCGGACGAACGCTGTTAACCTGGGCCAGCGCCTCCGCGTACGCCGGGTGTAACTCGACCCCGGCGGAACGGCTCGTCTCGTGCGTGAAGACGAAGTCACGCGCTCTGACAGGCGTCCCGTCGCTCCAGCGAGCCTCGGGGCGAATGTGGTAGGTGAGCGTGAACGGCGGCGCCCGCGTGTAGTCGACATGCGAGACGAGGTGCGGCCGCAGCGTCAGGTCGGGACCGGCACGAAACGCGCCGGGGAGAACCATGCCCATGACCGATCGCGCAAGGCCTCCGGTGGCATCGCAGCGCTTGAAGAAGACGTTCAGGCACGCCGATTCCTGGATAGTCGACGCGAGCGCGACCGTGCCGCCGCGCCGCGGCGTCTCCGCGCCGGCCGCGCCGCCCGCGCCCGGGACGGCGACGAGGAGCGCGGCCGCGAGCGCGGCTGCTAGCGCTCTAGCCACCCGCCGGCTCCGGCGCGCGCACGCTCACCCAGACGGCACCGCCGCCGGCCGCGAGCCGCTGCGGCTCGTTCCCGAGCTCGATCGTCGCCACGATCTCGCCTTTCGCCGGGTCGAGCCGGGTCACCGTCTGGTCGAGGCTGGAGGCGACCCACACGCCGCCCTCGCCGACGGCGACGTCGACGGGGCCGTCTCCGACGGGGAAGTCACTTCGCGTCGGCACGCCGCTGTCGGCCAACACGATTCGCGTCACGGTGTCGTCGTCGAAGTTGGCGACCCAAAGGGTGCCGGCGCCGACGGCTATCGCACTCGGCGCCGCCCCCACGTCCACCTCGTCGACCTTCCGATTCGTCGCCGGGTCGACCTCGGCGACGGAGTTCCCGGCGCGATCCACGATCCAGAGCGAGCCGAGACCGGAGGCGACGTCGCTGAACTCGCGGGACGTCGCGTCGGGAGAGATTAGGAGCTCCGCCTCGACGCCGATGTTCCTCGCCTTCATGGTGCGCGGATCGATGCGTCCCGTCGCGCCGTTCTCGCACACGAACCAGACTGCACCGGCGCCGAAGGCCACGCTCGCCCGGGGAGCGCCGCACCCCGTGTCGTCTCCCAGCGCGGAAACCGGCTCCACCGCCTCTTCCTGCTCGGGGTTGATCCGTGTCAGCTCTGCCTGGGGCCCGAGCGCGACCCAAACGGTGCCTCCGCCGACCGTGAGGTCGCTCGGATAGCCTCCGACGGAGATCGTCCGCCGACGCTCGCGCGTCGCTGGTTCGATCCGCGACACGTTCTCGTCCTCGACGTTCGCAACCCAGACGCTCCCCGCCCCGAAAGCGATGGGCCCCGGGTCAGAGCCCACAGGCACCTCGGAAACGAGGTCGTTCGTGCTCGGGTCGATCACTCCGACCGAGTTGGGCGAGACCGACGTGAGTCCGTCTGAGCCACGACCGAGCAGCAGGGCAAGAGCGGCGGCGACGCCCGCGAGCGCAACCACGGCCGCGGCGGCGAGTACCCACCGTGGCGTTCTCGCCGCGGCACAGGCGTCGTCGAGCCCGAGCGCCGAGCGAGCGGCTGCGACGAGCTCGCCCGCGCTGGCGTAGCGCCGGCTCGGATCCTTGGCGAGCGCGCGGGCGAAGCACCGTGTCGAGCTGCGCGAGGCAGCTCCGGCGCGGGCTTGCGATGGCGGAACCGGCTCCTCGTGCACGTGCGCCCAGAGCAGCGCGACGTCGGTCGCGCGCGGGAACGGCGACTGCCCGGTCAGGCTCTCGTAGAGGACGCAGCCGAGCGAGTAGAGGTCGGCGCGAGCATCGACCTCGTCCCCGGTGATCTGCTCCGGCGCGACGTACTCGAGCGTGCCGACGACGTCGCCCGGAGCGGAGACACCGCTGAGCGAGCCGGTCCGCTTCGTCAGCCCGAAGTCTGCGAGGTAGCAGTGCTCCTTGCCCGCGGCGCTCGCGATCAGCACGTTCGACGGCTTCACGTCCCGATGTACGAGCCCCCGCTCGTGGGCCGCGTCCAACGCCTCCGCGACCTGCTCGAGCAGCGCAACCGCACGGCCGGGCTCGAGCGCGCCTTCCGCCGCGAGCAGCTTCCCGAGATCGGTGCCCTCGACGTAGCGCATGGCGAGGAAGAGGACACCGTCGTCATCCCCCGCGTTGAAGATCGGGACGACGTGGGGGTGATCGAGCGACGCGGCGACCCGCGACTCGTGCAGGAAGCGCTCGCGAAATCGGTGGCCCTCTGCGAGCTCGGGCGCGATCACCTTCAGCGCCACCCTGCGCCCGAGGCCGACCTCCTCGGCGCGATAGACCGCGCCCATTCCGCCTCGGCCGATGAGCCCTTCGATTTGGTAGCCGGCAACCTTGCTCCCGACTACCTCGTCGGAGCTCCACCGCAGAGTCACCTTTGAGAGTGTCGTCCTCTAGCGCAACATTTTCAATGTTTCCTCGAGACGCAACAATCGGGCGCAGCGACGGTACGCGCAGCACGCGGGGGCCAAGCGCACAATACGACCATGTCGGGTGACCTCGGCTGGGCAGAGCTACGCGCGGGTCGCTGGGAATCGGCGCGCGCCGCGTTCGCCGCAGCGGACGAGACGCCGGAGTCGCTCGAAGGCCTGAGCTGGGCGGCATGGTGGCTCGACGAGGCGGAGGCCGTCTTCCCCGCGCGCGAGCGCGCGTATCGCGCCTATTTAGAGACCGGAGACGGCGCCGGAGCCGCTCGGATGGCGACGTGGTTGGCTGCCGACGAGCTCGACTTCCATGGTGCCGTCGCCGTCGCGAGCGGCTGGCTGCAGCGGGCGTCGCGCCTCCTCGAGCCGCTCGACGACGGCCCCGACCACGGCTGGCTTGCCTTCCACGAGGGGTACGTCGCGCAAAAGGGTGGCGACACCAAGCGCGCGCAGAAGCTGGCGGTCGACGCCGCTGACATCGGCCGGCGGTTCGCAGTCCCCGACCTCGAGATGCTCGGGCTCGCGCTCGAGGGCGGGGCGCTGGTGGCGCAGGCCGAGGTCGAGGCGGGAATGCGCTGCCTGGACGAGGCGACCGTAACAGCGCTGGCGGGCGAGGCCACAATCCCGATCTCGAGCGCCTGGACTTGTTGCTTCCTCGTCTCCGCGTGCACCGCCGTGCGCGACTTCGATCGTGCCTTCGAGTGGTGCGACCGCATCGCCGAGTTCGCGGAACGCTACGGGAGCCGCTACATGCTCGGCTTCTGCCGGGCGGAGTACGGTGCCGTGCACCTCTGGCGCGGGCGCTGGGCCGAAGCCGAAGAGCTGCTCGAGAGCTCGATCGAGGACTTCGCGAGCTCGCGCCCGGCCTACGCGGCCGGCCCGATGGTGCAGCTTGCCGAGCTGCGCCGCCGGCAGGGGCGGCCTGCCGAAGCGGCGCGGCTGCTGGAAGGTGCGGGGACGTCCGAGGGTGCGCAGCTCGGCCGGGCGCGGCTCGCCTTCGATGCCGGGGACGCACAGACCGCTGTCGAGCTGCTCGAAGGGCTCCGCCGCCGGAGGTCGGGTCCGCGCGAGTTCGCCGCTCTGGAGGTGCTCGTCCTCGCGTCGATCGCCATCGACGACCTCGATCGTGCCGGTGCCGCGCTCGTCGAGCTTCGTTCGCTCGCCCAGCTGATCGGGACCGGCGCGCTGCGCGCTGCAGCCGATCTTGCAGAGGGGATGCTCACGGCCGCGCGCGGCGAGCACGAGCGCGCCCGGCCTCTCCTGGAGGACGCAGTTGCGGCCTTCGAGTCGAGCGGCGCGCCGTTCGAAGCGGCGCACGCAAGAGCTGAGCTCGCCGCGACGCTCGCCGCGCTCGGCCGGAACGATCGCGCAGGTCGTGAGCGGGCCGCGGCTGCACGAGCGCTCCGCGCTCTGGGCGCCGTTGCGGCTGCTTACGAAGATGCGGTGACACCACGCGAGCGAGAAGTCCTCGCGTTGCTCGCCGAAGGACTCACGAACCGGCAGATCGCGGAACGACTCGTCGTCAGCGAGCACACGGTGCACCGGCACGTCGCAAACATCCTGCGCAAGCTCGATCTCCCCTCGCGCGCCGCGGCGGCCGCACACGCCGCCCGGACCGGCGTCTAGCCCATTCGGGCCAGAAGGGTCCACGGCCCAAGATGGCCTGTCCCGGCGAAGCCGCTGCGCCGGCGTCGCACTAGCCTCGCAGGCTATGGAGCGAAGCGCCGCGAGACTCATCACCGAGGTCGCCGCGCTCGCGCGAATCGCGGAGATCGGAGGAGCGATGGCAGCTCAGGCGACCGCTCCGAGCACCGTCTGGGCGCTCGGCGACTACCACCGGTTCGCGAAAGAGATGGTCTGGAGCGTCGGTCCGGAGCTCGTGACGGCGGCCGGGATCGGGCCCGGACAGCGTGTGCTCGACGTCGCCGCCGGCACCGGCAACGTCGCGATCCGCGCCGCGGAGGCCGGAGCCGCCGTCGTCGCCTCCGATCTGACGCCGGAGAGCCTGGCGGCAGGCGAGCGGGAAGCGCGCGAACGCGGTGTGGAGGTGGAGTGGGTCGTCGCCGACGCGCAGGCGCTGCCCTTCGGGGACGCCGAGTTCGACGCGGTCACCTCGTGCTTCGGCGCCATGTTCGCGCCCGACCATCGCGCGGTGGCAGGGGAGTTGCTCCGCGTCTGCAAACCGGGTGGCGTGATCGCGACGGCGAACTTCACGCCGGAAGGTGGTGTCGGCGACTTCTTCGGCGTGTTCGCGCCGTTCTTGCCGGCGCCCCCACCCGGCGCGCTGCCGCCGCTGCTCTGGGGCGATGAGACGCACGTCCGCAAGCTTTTCGGCGACTCGCGCGTCGCTCGAGCTCGAGCGGAGGTGGCTCGTCGAACGCTCCGCCGGCGGGCCGCGAGCGTACTGCGATTTCTACCGCGAGACGTTCGGCCCGGCGGTCGCCGCCTACGCCGGCGCGGGCGACCAGGTCGGGACGCTCGACCGCGCCTTCCTCGACTTCGCCACGCGCCGGAACCGAGGCGCCGCCGAGGGACCCTCCGAGTACCACTACGAGTACCTCCTCGTCGTCGCGACGAAGGGCTAGCATCCGGCCGTGGACGGAGTGGCGATCGGCCCGGACGGCGGCGAGAAGGTCGCGCGCGCAGCGAGGCACCATCGCATCCTCGCCGAGCTGCCGGAAATGGAAGTGATCGAGCTCCGCTTCGGGCCGGAGTTCGAAGGCGTCGACCCGCATGCGCACACCGATCACGTCGACTCGTTCTACGTCCTCGAAGGCGAGGCGGAGTTCACGGTCGGAGACGAGGTGCTCAGGGTTGGCCCGGGCGGCTACGCCGCGGCGCCGATCGGCGTCGTGCACGGCTTCCGCAACGCCGGCGACGGCGAGCTGCGCCTGCTCAACGTCCACGCGCCGAACGTCGGCTTCGCGCAGCGGCTGCGCAACGCGTAGTCGCGCAATCAGCCGGTCACTACCGGTCGAGCAGAAAGTCGAGCAGGAGCGGGTTGACGAGCTCCGGAGTGCGGATGTCAGGGCGGTGACCACCGCCCGGGATCACCTCGAGCCGTGCGTTCGGCATCGCGGCCACGATGCTCTCGGCGAGCGCGACGGGGACGGGTGCATCGGCTTCGCCGTGGACGACGAGCGTCGGGCACGTGACCTGCCCGAGGAGACGAGCCGGCCGTTGCCAGTCGAGCTCGACCTCCTGGTTGACGATGACGGTGGGCGTCGTCTCGAGGCCGATGGCGATCATCTCCGCGATCACGTCCTCCGAGTCCGGCTCCGTGAAGACGTTGTGCATGAACGGCACGATGAATCCGCGCCAGTCGGACTCCAGGGACTCGAGCCACTTGGGGCTCGGAGGCGCGGGCTCCGGCTCGAGCCTCATGTACGGAGCGACGCCGACGATGCGGTCGAATCGCTGTGGGTGCTCGACGGCCAGCAACACCGCCGCGTTCATTCCTCGCGAGGCGGTGACAAGCCTCGCCCGCTCGATCCCGCAGGCGTCGAGAACGGCGAGCGCGTCGGCTGCATGAAGCGGGAAGTCGTAGCCGCGCTCCGGCCGCTCACTCGTGCCGGCTCCTCGCGGGTCGTACGTGAGCACGGTGGCGTGCGACTCGAGCGCGGCGACCTGGTGCCCGACAACACGCGCGTCAACGAGGTTCCACGTGGGCACGAAGAGAATCGCCGGCTCACCGCCGCCGTATCGGTTCCAGGCGATTCGCGTCCCGTCGGCGCTCGTCGCTGTGCCGTGGTCCCGTGGGAGAGGCGAGGGAATGACCCGCGCGGACGACGCACGCGGGCTACTCCTCGGCGGCATCCGCGGAGGCGCGCTCGGCGATCTCGCTCACGACAGCGGGGTCGGCAAGCGTCGTCGTGTCGCCGAGCGGCCGGTGCTCGGCGACGTCGCGCAGGAGCCGCCGCATGATCTTCCCCGAGCGCGTCTTCGGCAGCTCGGGCGTGAAGACGATGTTCGCCGGCTTCGCGATCGGGCCGATCTTCGTGGCGACATGGTTGCGGAGCTCCTCGAGCATCTCGACCGAGCCGTCGTCGCCGCCCTTCAGCGTCACGTAGGCGACGATCGCCTGGCCCGTGAGCGCATCCGCCCGGCCGCAGACGGCGGCCTCCGCCACCTTCGGGTGGTCGACGAGCGCCGACTCGACCTCGATCGTCGAGATCCGGTGCCCGGACACGTTCATCACGTCGTCGACCCGGCCTAGGAGCCAGAAATCGCCGTCCTCGTCGACGCGCGCGCCGTCGCCCGCGAAGTAAACACCCGGATAGCGCTCCCAGTAGGTCTGCCGGAACCGCTCGTCGTCGCCGTAGATCCCGCGCGTCATCGCCGGCCAGGGCCGCTTCAGGACGAGGTAGCCGCCGCCGCCTCCCGGCCCTACCTCCTCGCCGGCCTCGTTGTAGACCGCAGCCTCGACGCCCGGGAACGGCTTGGTCGCCGACCCCGGCTTCAGCGTCGTCACGCCGGGCAGCGGCGTGATCAGCACCATCCCGGTCTCGGTCTGCCACCACGTGTCGACGACGGGCGTCCTGTCGCCGCCGATGTGCTCGCGGTACCAGACCCACGCCTCGGGGTTGATCGGCTCGCCGACCGTCCCGAGCAGCCGCAGCGATGTGAGGTCGTGCTTCGCCGCGTGCTCGGTCCCCCACTTCATGTGCGCGCGGATCGCTGTCGGCGCCGTGTAGAGGATGGTGACGCCATACCGCTCGACGATCTCCCACCAGCGATCCTTGTCCGGGTAGTCGGGCGTGCCCTCGTAGAGCACGGACGTCGCGGCGTTGCAGAGCGGCCCGTAGACGATGTAACTGTGGCCGGTGATCCAGCCGATGTCGGCCGCGCACCACCAGACGTCCTCGTCGGGCTTGAGGTCGAAGATCAGCGCGTGCGTGGAGGCGATGCCGACGAGGTAGCCGCCGGTCGTGTGTGCGATCCCCTTCGGCTTCGCCGTGGTGCCGGACGTGTACATGAGGAAGAGCAGGTCCTCAGAGTCCATCGGCTCGGGCGGACATGTCGCCGGGTCGTCCGAGACCTCGAGCTCGTGCAGCCAGTGGTCGCGGCCTTCTTGCATCGGGACCTCGTTGCCCGTGCGGCGGACGACGAGGCAGCGCTCGATCCCCGGTGCGTCGGCCATCGCCTCATTGGCCGTGCGCTTGAGAGGCACGGTCATGCCACGTCGCCACGCCTCGTCCTGGGTGACGAGAACCGTGCAGCCCATGTCGTTGGCACGGTCGGAGAGCGAGTCGGCCGAGAAGCCTCCGAAGACGACGGTGTGCGGCGCGCCGAGGCGCGTGCAAGCGAGCATCGCAACGGGGAGCTCCGGGACCATGCCCATGTAGATCGCGACCTTCGTCCCCTTGCCGACTCCGAGCTCCTTGAGCGCGTTCGCGAAGCGGACGACTTCGGTCTGCAGGTCGGCGTAGGTAATCGCGCGCCGCTCCCCCTCGGGCTCCCCCTCCCAGTGGTAGGCGACCCGGTCGCCGAGACCCGCCTCCACGTGGCGGTCGACGCAGTTGTAGGCGACGTTGAGCTTGCCGCCGAGGTACCACTCCGCGTAGGGGAGGTTCCACTCGTAGAGCGACGTGAACGGCTCGAACCAGGTGACGCGCTCGCGACCTTCGCTTTCCCAAAACTCCTCGAAGTCGCGCTCGTAGATGTCCGGGCGGGCGACGGCGAGCGCGGCGAAGTCCGGCGGCGGCGGGTAGCGCCGCTCCTCGACGAAGATGGTGCTGATCGTGTGCTCGCTCACAGCTCGAGCTCGTACGGGTAGTTGGTCAGCACCTCGGCGCCGTCGTTCGTGACGAGGATCAGGTCCTCGAGCCGGACGCCGCCGTACCCGTTCCGGTAGAGGCCGGGCTCGATCGCGATCACGTCGCCGGCGACGAGGGGCTCGCTCTCGACGCGCCCGAGCCCGGGCCGCTCGTGCACCTCGAGCCCGACGCCGTGGCCGGTCGCGTGGAAGTAGCCGTCCACGAGCGCCTCGCCCTCCTCCTTGTGCAGCTGTGTCTTGTGCCCGTGCTCGTGGAAGAAGTCACACACCTGCCGGTGGATGTCGCTGCCCTTGACCCCCGGCTTCACCGCAGCCACGGCGAGGTCGAGCGCCTCCTTCGCGAGCCGGTGATAGTCGCGCAGCTCGTCCCAGCCGTCGCCGACGAGGAAGGTGCGCGTGAAGTCCGAGTGACAGGCTGACTCGCGGTCGCGCGGGAAGAGATCGAAGAGGACGACGTCGTCGGCTGCGATCGGCCCCGAGCCGCCGTCGTGCCCGACGGCAGTCTGGGCGCCGTGCGAGACGATGAACTCGTCGGCTGCGGCGCCGTGCTCGCCGAACACGCGCTCGACCTCGAGCTTGATCCGCTCGCACGTGAGCGGCTCGCCGCCCAGCGTGAGCACGCCGTTCGAGCGCGAGGCGCTCCGCAATAGCGCAACGCCGGCTGCGACTCCCTCTTCGACGGCGCGGCAGGCGCGGCGGATCCCGGCGAGCTCGTGCTCGTTCTTGACCCGCCGGCGCTGATCGAAGGAGGCCTGATCGGACTCGAGCTCGATCCCGTTCGCGCGGAGGTGGTCCGCGTGCCCGAGCGGGAAGGTCGCAGGCGTGGCGGCGGCTTCGAGCCCTAGGGTGCGGCAGGCGTTCAGCCACAGCTCCCGCTCGTGTGTGTACGGGTCGAGGCCGCGCTTGAGCAGCTCGTCGATGCCGACGTCCTCGAGCGTGAGCACCTCGAGACCGGTGCCGAGCTCCGCGATCCGGCCCGACTCGAGCGAGCTGACGACGACCGAGCGCTTCCCGCCGACCTCGGCGTAGAGAAACGCGTCGGGGACGGCGAGCGGTACCTCGTGCCGCAGCTCTGGCGAGCGGACCGTATCCGCGAGGATCAGCACGTCGGCCATCGCGCTGATCCTAGACGGTAGGTTCCGGCCTATGACTGAGCCAATGACCCACCTCAAGGAGCGCCTGGCGGAGATCTACGACCTCCAGCGCGCCTTCATGGTCCTGAACTGGGACCGCCAGACGATGATGCCGCTCAAGGGCGGGCCCGGGCGTGCCGAGGCCGCGGCCACCCTTCGTGGTCTCATGCACGAGCGCTTCGTCGCTGACGAGACCGGCCGCCTGCTCGAGGAGGTCGCCGGCCTCGAGGACAGCCTCGGCTACGACTCCGACGAAGCGAGCTTGATCCGCGTCACGCGCCGCGAGTGGGAGAAAGCGCGTCGCGTCCCGCCCGAGATCCCCGCAGCCTGGGCGCGCGAGGCCGGCAAGGCACACGCCGCCTGGCTCGAGGCACGTTCGGAGAACGACTTCGCCGTCTTCCTGCCCGCGTTCCGGCGCGTGCACGACGTCGCGCTCCGTTGGGCCGAGCACATGGAACCGGGCGACTCGCCGTACGACCCGTTCCTGGACGAGTACGAGCCCGGGATGAAGTCGGCCGAGGTGAAGGCGGTCTTCGACGTGCTACGGCCCGAGCTGACCGAGCTGGTCCGCAGCGCAGGCGAACCGGCCGACGACTCTTTCCTCGAAGGCGACTTCCCGGTCGAGACCCAGCAGGAGGTCTCCCGCGCGATCCTGCGCGACTTCGGCTTCGAGGAGGGCACCTACCGCCTCGATCCGACCGTCCACCCCTTCGCGACGTACTTCTCCCCCACGGACATCCGGATGACGACGCGCTACCGGCCGGACAACCTGCGCTCGCTCTGGCCATCGATGCACGAGGCGGGCCACGGCCTCTCCTTCCGGGGCGTCGCGCCGGAGCTGCGCCGCTCGCCGCTCGACAGCAACGCTTCGATGGGGCTAGGCGAGTCGCAGAGCCGTACGTGGGAGAACCTCGTCGGGCGCTCGCTGCCGTTCTGGCGCGGCCGCCTCCCGCAGTTGCAGCAGGCATTCCCGCAGCTCGAGGGCGTCGACCTCGACACCTGGTACCGCGGCATCAACCGCGTCGCTCCGGGCCTGATCCGTGTCGAGGCGGACGAGGTCACCTACTCGCTCCACATCATCCTCCGCTTCGAGCTCGAGCAGGAGCTCGTCGCCGGAACGCTCGATCCGGCGGACCTGCCGGAGGTCTGGAACGCGCGCATGCACGACTTTCTCGGCGTCGAGGTCCCCGACGACCTCCGTGGCGTCCTCCAGGACGTGCACTGGACGCGCGCCTCGTACGGCTACTTCCCCACGTACGCCCTCGGGAACGTCCTCTCGGTCCAGATCTGGCGTGCCGTCCAGGAGGATCTGCCGGATCTCGAGGCGCAGCTCGAGGCGGGCGAGTTCGAGCCGCTCTACGAGGCGCTGCGGACGCGCCTGTACCGGCACGGGGCGAAGTTCTTGCCGATGGAGACGCTCGAGCGCGCTATCGGGGCGACGGCGATCGACCCGGAGCCGTACCTCGACTACCTCCGCGGCAAGGTGGCCGGGCTCCAGCCCGTCTAGCCGCGACTCGCCGGAATGCTCCAGGTCCGTGCGGGACCTGTCCGGGGACTGTCCCCGGACACGTCCCACGCGGACGTGTCCGCGCGTAAATCTTCCGCAACGATTTCTCCACAGGGCCTCGGGGCGCTTCCGCGCGCTACTCGTCGAGGGCGAGGAGCGCCTCGTGGACGGCGCGGCTCGCGTCGGCGAGTCTGACGAGGAGATCGGCGAGATCGCGACCCTCGACCGCGGGCACGAAGACGTTGCCGCTCCGGTCGACGTTCATCGGCTCCGCCGCCCATTCAGCCGGCTCTTGCCAGCCCGGCGGCTTGCCCGCCTTCGCGACCGCACGCCCATGATCCGTGAGCAGATAGCGGTACAGGCGCTTGCGCACGAGGATCCGGACCGGCTCTCCGTCGCCGTACGCGAGGCCGGAGTCGACGACGATCTCGCCGCGCTCGACGTCCGCGAGGGCGGCCAGCGGCGTCGCCTCGATCACGCGGCGAAGCTCCGTCCAGGAGCGGTGGCCGTGCTCGCGGGCGAGGAGGCGCTGAGCGTCGGCGAGCCGGAAGGGCTCGCGATCGCCGAGAAACGCGGCGGCCCGGGTTCGCGCCTTCGCGTCGCCGGCGCGATGGGCACGGACGAGTTCCTTCGCCTCGCGCCGGTAGTACTCGAGACTCGGACGGTCGGGAAGGTCACGCATGTCGAATCCCCTTTCGGCTGCGCCCGGCGTCCGCTCGAACGGGCGAAAGAGGTGTCGACGCGTGCTCCTCGTGCTCAACGGGGTGGGAACGTCCCTCTCCGCGGACCGGGTGCGCCCCCGCTCGCCTGAAGAACGTAGCACGATCAAGGCATGATCAGTCCGTGCGCTGGATCGGACGGGATCGGTCAGATGCGCGCTGCGATTCGGCAAGCGGTTGTTGCGCCCCACGTCGGCGGGGTTCGCGAGCGGAAGGGCAAGTTGCCGCTGGCTGCTGCCTGCAACCAGCAAGGGGAAGCGCCTCATGGGGTCGCTGCGCGCCACGGTAGGAAGCCAGGCGGTCACGCGTTCCTTCTCGATCACCGCACGCTGAGCGCTCCGTAGACTCCAGGACGTGGAGGACGTGCTGTCGCGGTCTCAGGCCCTCGTCGAAAGCTTCGAGGAGCTGGTCCGCGCCGAGCTGCCCGACGGTGTCGAGCTCTTCGACGCGCACGTCCATCTCGGCACCGACATCGACGGCATGAGGGGAGACCTCGAGGAGCTGTTGCGGATCCAGCGCGCGCACGGGATCACCCGCTCGTTCGTCTTCTGCCTCGACGAGCCCGACCGGCACCCGGGGTTCCGTGCGCCCAACGAGCGCACACTGGCGTTCGCGAGGGAGAGCGGCGGCGAGCTGATCGCCTTCGTGCGGCTCGATCTCGCCCAGGGGCCGATCGAGGAGGCCACGCGGTGCCTCGAGGCAGGGGCGCGCGGGATCAAGCTCCATCCGCGGGCGCAGAAGTTCCTGCTCGACGACGATCGGCTCGCGCCGGTGTTCGAGCTCGCCGCCGATCGGAAGGTGCCGATCCTGATCCACGGCGGCCGCGGCCTGCCGCCGATCGCGGACGCGCTCGCGCGGCTGATGGACCGCTACGAGCCGCAGCTGATCATCGCGCACGCCGGCATCGCCGACCTGGCCGCCCTCGCGCGTCACTTCAGCGGCCGCCCCGGCGTCTTCTTCGACACGTCCGTGTGGAGCCCGCTCGACCTGCTCGACCTCTACCGGCTCGTCTCCCCGGAGCAGGTGCTCTACGCCTCCGACTACCCGTACGGGCAGCAGCCTGCGTCGCTGCTCGCCAGCATCCGCACGGCCCGCATGGCCGGGCTGGACGACGTCCAGCTGGAGGCGATGCTCGGCGGCAGCGCGCGGCGGATCGCCGCCGGGGAGCCGGCCCTCCCGCTGTCCACGCCGCGGGGGCCGCAGAACATCCTCCACCCGCTCACGTTCGCCCGCATCCACCAGTACATCTCGATGGCGACGCCGCTCCTCTGGACGCGGCAGGCCGACACGATCGGCGTGCTCGGCCTGGCGCTCAACGCCTGCGACGAACGGGCGAACGGTCACCGCGAGGACGCCGAGCGGATGCGCGAACTGCTCGTCACGGCACGCGACCTCTGGCTCACGTTCCCGGAGACCGAGGACGAGCGCGAACGCACGCAGGTCGCGCGCGCCGCGTTCCGCCTTCTTCACCTCGCGAACATCGTCTCGGTCACGTCGCATGCCTGAACGGCTGCGCGTCAACGGACACGACTACTCCTTCGACGCCCCGGTCGGCCGCACGCTCGCCGAGACCCTGCGCGAGGAGCTCGGCCTGACCGGGACGAAGGTCGCCTGCGGCGAGGGACATTGCGGCGCCTGCACGGTGCAGCTCGACGGCGTGCCCGTCCTCAGCTGCATCACGCTCGTCCACACGGTCGGCCCGCGCGAGGTGACCACGATCGAGGGCCTGCGCGCGCATCCCCTCGTCGACGCGTTCGTCCGCACCGACGCGCTCCAGTGCGGCTTCTGCACTCCCGGCCAGATCGTGTCGGCGGCAGCGCTCGTCGAGTCGGTGCCGGAGCCGACCCGGGAGCAGATCAGGCACGGGATGGCGGGCAACCTCTGCCGCTGCGGGACCTACCCTCGGATCGAGGAGGCCATCTCCACGTGGCGCGGCTGATCAAGTCCGAGAAGGAGGTCGAGGGCCGCTACGAGGAGGTGTGGACGCTCGTCGAGGAGGACGCTCTCGACCAGTGGCCGGCGGGGCCGGGCGCGGTCGTCGGACAGCCCGCGACACGCCTCGACGGCTACGAGCGAGCCCGCGGAGTCGCGCGCTTCACGAGCGACGTACGCCTGCCCGGGCTGGCCGACGCAGCGCTGCTCCGGAGTCCGCACGCCCGTGCGCGCGTGAAGCGAATCGACCTCGCACCAGCACTCGCCGCGCCCGGCGTGCTCGCCGCGGTCGGGCCGGGCGAGGTTCGTGGCGTGGACGCGGAGACCGACTACGAGGGACGCACAGTCGCCGCGGTCGCCGCCGAGACGTTCGCGCAGGCCGCCGCCGCGGTGCGGCTGATCGACGTCGAGTGGGAGGAGCTGGAGCCGCTGATCGACGCCGAGGAAGCGGTGCGACGGGGCTCGCTCATCGCCGACACGCGCCGCTACGAGCGGGGTGACTTCGAGCGCGGCCTCGCGGAGGCCGACGCGGTCGTCGAGGCCGTCTACACGACGCAGACCCTCAACCACAACCCGCTCGAGACGCATCAGTGCGTCTGCGAGTGGCGCGGCGACAGGCTCGACGTCTACGTCTCCACGCAGAACATCTGGGGGCTCCGGAACGACCTCGCCCGCAGGCTGGGTCTGCCTGCCGACCGGGTCCGCGTCGTCTGCGAGTTCATGGGCGGCGGCTTCGGTGCGAAGAACGGCGTCGGCGACTACATCCTGCTCGCGGCCGAGCTCGCGCGCCGTTCCGGCCGCCCGGTCCGTTGCGCCGTCACGCGCCGCGACGAGAACGTCGTCGGCGGCAACCGCAACGCGACCGTGCAGCGCGTCACCGCCGGCGCACGGGCCGACGGCACGCTCACCGCGCTCGGCGGCGAGTACACCTGCGCCCTCGGCGCCAGCGGTTGGCTGCCGTCGACGGCCGGGCCGACGCAGCTCCTCTACGCGTGCGAGAACGTGCGCACGGTCGAGCACGGCGCGAAGCTGAACCTGCCGCCGATGGCCGCCTTCCGCGCGCCCGGCTTCGTCGAGGGCACGTGGTCGCTCGAGTGCCTGCTCGACAAGCTCGCGGCGCAGCTCGGAATCGACCCGCTCGAGCTCCGGAAGCACAACTACACGGAGATGGACGCGATGGACGGGCGGCCCTTCTCGTCGAAGCGCCTGATGGAGTGCTACCGCCGCGCCGAGCCGCACTGGGAGCGGCGCCACGAGGTGCGGGCGCGCTCCGACGCGATCTGGAAGCGCGGAATGGGGATGGCGAGCCAGATCTGGTACGGCGGCGGCGGCCCGCCGAGCTACGCCTGGGTGCGCCTCGGCTCGGACGGACGCGCGAACGTCGTCACGGCAATGCAGGACATCGGCACCGGGACGCGCACGGCGATGGCGCAGATCGCGGCCGAGGAGCTCGGCCTCCCGCTCGAGCGGATCGAGGTGCAGATCGGCGACTCCGCCCGCGGCCCGTACTCCGTCCTCTCCGGAGGATCGTCGACGCTGCCCTCGATGGGCCCGGCCGTTCGCTCGGCCGCCGCCGACGCGGCGCGGCAGGTCGTCGAGCTGGCCGCGCAGCGCTTCGACCGGGACGAGGGGACCCTCTCGCTCGTCGGCGGAGAGATCGTCTGTGCCGACGGGAGCCGCTGGCCGCTCGAGGAGATCACCGGCCTGCTCGACGACGGCCAGATCCTCGGCAAGGGAGCACGCGGCCCCAACCCGGCGGGCATGCGCGTCCTCACGTTCGGGATCCAGCTCGCCGAGGTCGCCGTCGACATCGGGACCGGCGAGGTCGTCGTCGAGAAGATCGTCGCGATCCACGACATCGGCCGGGTGATCAACCCGCTCGGCGCGCGCAGCCAGGTCGAGGGCGGGCGTGATCCAGGCGCTCGGGCACACGTTCTCGGAGGCCCGCCTCGACGACCCGAGCACCGGAACCGTGCTCACGAAGACGCTCGACGCCTACAAGCTGCCGACGATCGCGGACGTGCCCGAGATCGTCTGCGACTTCGTCGACGAGCCGGACGAGCACCTGACGAACCTCGGGCTCGAAGGGGCTCGGCGAGCCGCCGATCGTCCCGACTGCGGCCGCGATCGCCAATGCGATCCGCGACGCGACCGGCGCCGACGTGACCTCGCTCCCGATCACCCGCGAGGAGATCCTGCGCGCGCTCCGCGAGGCCGAGGCCGCGAGGCGGAAGGAACCGGTTGCAGCTGGAACGCCCTAGCTCGCTCGAGGCGGCCGGCGCCGCGCTCGTGGACGGCGCCCGGGTGCTCGCCGGCGGGACCGAGCTCGTGCCGCTGCTGCGCGAAGGGCTCATCGCCGCCGACCGCCTCGTCGACGTCTCGGACGTCGTTCCGCGCGGGATCTCCGCCGGGACGATCGGCGCCGGCGCGACCCTCGCCGAGCTCGAGGTCGTCCCCAGATCCCCGCTGTCTTGCGCGAGGCGTGCCGGCTCGCCGCCTCGCCGCAGCTCCGCAACATGGGCACGATCGGCGGCAACCTCCTCCAGGCGACCCGCTGCTGGTACTGGCGACTCGATTTTCCCTGCTTTCTGCACGGCGGCGACCGCTGCCACGCGAAGGAGGGCCAGCACCGCGAGCACGCCTTCTTCGGCAACGACCTCTGCGCGTCTGCGCACCCGTCTGACCCGGCTGCAGCGCTCTTGGCGCTCGGGGCGCGGATCCGGACCGACCGGCGCGAGCTCGACCTTGCCGAGCTCTACCGGCTTCCCACCGCGGACGACCGCTCGACGACCACGCTCGAGCCGGGCGAGCTGATCCTCGAGCTCGAGCTGCCCGAGGCGGAGGCGAGCGTCTACCTGAAGGCGATGGACCGCAAGCGCTGGGCGTTCGCGCTCGTCGGCGTCGCCGCGGCCCGGGTCGGCGGCGAGACGCGGATCGCGCTCGCCGGCGCAGCGCCGGTCCCGTGGCTGCTCGACTCCGTCGAGTCGCTCGAGCAGGCAACCCCGCTGCCGGGTACGGCCTACAAGGTCGAGGTCGCGCGCACCCTCGTCACCCGGGCGCTCGAGCGACTGTGACCCGGCAGCTGCTCGTGCTCGCGGTCGTCGTCGGCCTCGCGGCCGGCTGCGGCGGCGACGACGACGGGGAGACGGCGCCGCCGACCGAGGCCGGGACGACTGCGGCGGGACCACCGCCGAGGCCGGCTGCCGCGACGTCGAAGCGCCGGACCCGAAGCCGGGCGGCGGGCAGCAGGCCCCGAGGAGGAGCTCGATCCGGACACGACCTACCGGCTGGTCTTCGAGACGAGCTGCGGCTCCTTCACGATCGAGCTCGACCAGGCCGGCGCACCGAAGACGGCGGCGTCGCTCGTCGCGCTCGCGGAGGACGGCTACTTCGACGACACGATCTTCCACCGCGTCGTCCCAGGCTTCGTCATCCAGGGCGGCGACCCGACGGGCACCGGGGCGGGCGGGCCCGGCTACGACACGGTCGACGTGCCCCGCAGGACGCCTCCTATACCCAGGGCGTCGTCGCGATGGCCAAGACGGCCACCGACCACCGGGAACCGGCGGCAGCCAGTTCTTCGTCGTCACCGGCCCCGACGCCAGCCTGCCGCCCGAGTACGCGATCGCCGGGATGGTGACCGAAGGAATGGACACCGCGCTGGCGATCGAGGCGCTCGGCGTCGGCGACGGCCCGCCCTCGAAGCCGGTCGTCGTCGAGCGGGTCACCGTCGAGTCCGAGTAGGGAAGGAGTTCACACGATGATCGGCGGCGTCGTCCTCGCGGCCGGCGCGGCGACCCGGTTCGGCGCGCCGAAGCAGCGCCTGCTCCTCCCGGCGGTGCTCGAGCGCGTGCAGGGCGTCGACCAGGTCGTCGTCGTCTCGGGCGCCTACGAGCTCGAAGGGCCGTCCCCTGCCCGGACTGGGAGCGTGGCCCGGGCGCCTCGCTGCGCTGCGGGCTCGCCGCGCTGCGCCCCGACGTAGAAGCGGCGGTGGTCGTGCTCGCGGACGGGCCCGAGCTCGCGCCGGCCGCGATCGAGCGCGTGATCGACGACCTGGCGGCGAAGCGGCGCGACGCTCGTCGCGGCGAGCTACGGCAGCGAGCGCGGGCATCCGCTCCTCGTCGCCCGCGCCGCGTGGAACGACATCCCCGACGAGGGCCTCCGCGTCGTCGAGCCGCTGCTCGTCCCGTGCGACGACCTCGGCGCCCCGGGCGACGTCGACTACCCCGCCGACCTGCCCGAGCGGTTCAGGAGCTAGAGGTCCGCCGTCGGCCCGCGTAGCTCGGTCAGCTTCGCCATCAGCCCGGCCGGCATGCGCTCGCTCGCGGAGACGCGGATGTAGCGGCGCAGCTCCTCCTCGAAGCGATACCGCCGACGGCAGAAGTCACAGCCTGAGAGATGCCGCTCCGCGACCGCGACCTCCTCGATCGTCAGGTCGCGGTCGAGGTAGCCCTGAAGCAGCTCCTCGCATTTCTCGCAGTCGGCGTCGTCCACAGTCATGTGAGAGTCTCCTCTGCGAGATTTTGCTTCAAAAGGCGGCGGCCGCGATGGAGCCGCGACATGACGGTGCCGATCGGGATGTCGAGGATCTGTGCGGCGTCGGCGTAGCTGAACTCGCCGAGGTCGACGAGGACGACAACGTCGCGGAAGTCGTGCGGAAGCGCCGCCAGCGCATCGACGACGCCACCCTGTGAGAGCCGCTCGACGACGCGCTCCTGCTCGAGCGCCTGCTCGCCTTCGACCGAGGCGAGCTTGTTCGCGAGGAAGTAGTCGCTCTCCTCGAGCGGCTGCTGATCGGGTGTGCGCTGGATCTTGCGGCCGCGGTCGGTGTTCAGGTTGGTGAGGATGCGGAGCAGCCACGCGCGCATGTTCGTGCCGGGAGTGAACGACTGCCAGCTCCGGAACGCCCGTGCGTATGTGTCCTGAACCAACTCCTCGGCCTCCTCTCGCGTCCCGACCATTCGGCGCGCGACCCGGTAGACCTGGTCGGCGAGCTCGAGCGCCTCCTCCTCGAAGCGAACACGCTCGCGAGCCTCGCTCGCGATCCGCCTGCCCGCCTCTGCCTCGGGCTCGGCCGCACCGGACTCACTCACCCGGCCACCCTAACAACGTCCTACCGGCTCAGAACGCGCCCCGTCGCGTGGCTATTCCCGCCAGGGTTGAAGCTCGGGAAGCCGCCCGCGCGTCAGCGTCTTGACGATCGCCTCGCGGCTCGTCCGCTCGTCGTCCCAGGTGAGGGTGATCTGACCGGGCAGGTTCGCGTTCGCGGCCTCGATCCCCTCGTGTCCCCGGAGCGTCCCGGCCAGTCGGCCGACGCAGCGCTCGCAACGGACGCCGCTGACCTGAATCGTGTCGCTGACGGCCGCCATTCAGCGCCGATCGTAGCGACAGCTCTGCGTCGGCCAGCTCGATCAGGAGCGGGTCGTGAGTGGCGCAGATCACCGTCGCACCCGTCGTGCGCGCGATCTCGCCGAGGAGCGTGCCGACGGCGAGCACGTTGGCGCCGTCGAGTCGCGCGGTCGGCTCGTCCGCGACGATAACAGCCGGCCGTACGGCGACCGCGCGCGCGAGCTCCACCCGCCCGCGCTGGCCAGCCGAGAGCTCCTCCACGGGCCGGTCCGCGTGCTCCTCGAGCCCAACGGCCGCGAGCGCCTCCTCGCCTCCCTCGCGCTCGAGGCCGCGGAGCTCGAGCGCGAGCTCGACGTTCTCCCGGGCGTCGAGGAAGGTGACGAGACCGGCAACTGGCCGACGAGAGCGAGCCGCGTCCGCCGAAGGTGAGCCCGCCCCGCCCCGGTCGAGGCGGGGAGAGCGCGATCGCCGTCCACCCCGACCTCGCCCTCGTCGGGAAGGTCGAGGCCGGCGAGCAGATGGAGCAGCGTCGTCTTGCCGGAGCCGGAGGGACCTGTGACGACGGTGAGCCGTCCCGGGCGGAACGAGGCGTCGAGCCGGTCGATCGGCGTCACGGCGCCGAAGCGCTTCGTCACGCCGC
>CAWCDT010000002.1:0-285382 GCA_963794385.1 uncultured Gaiellaceae bacterium
GGCGGGGCGCCGCGTCAGCTCCGAGCGGAGGTACCGGAGGTAGAACACGCGCTCATCGAACCACGACGGTCTAAGAGCGAGCTAAGAGCCGTCGGAGAGAGTCAGCCGCACGAGGGTGCCGCCGCCCTCGGCGGCCTCGGCGGTGACCGTGCCGCCGTGCGCCTCGGCCACCTGGCGCACGATGGAAAGGCCGAGTCCCGAGCCTGGCAGGCCACGGGCGGCGGGAGCGCGGTAGAAGCGGTCGAAGACGTGCGGAAGGTCGTCCGCGTCGATCCCGGGACCGTGGTCGCGCACGGTCACCTCGGCGTTGCGCACCTTCACCTCGATCTCGCCGTTCGGCGGGCTCCACTTCGCGGCGTTGTCGAGCAGGTTCGTGACCGCCCGCTCGATCGTGCCCGGAACGCCACGGATCATCGATTCGTCGAGGTCGGGCTTGAACGAGACGCCCGGCCGGTTGCGGCGCATCTGCTCGATCGCATCGGCGGTGACGAGGTCGAGCCGCACGTCCTCGGGCTCGGCCGGCGCCTGGTCGCCGCGCGCGAGCTCGACGAGCTCGGAGATCAGCGCGGTCATCTGCGTCAGCTGCTCGGTTACATCGCGCAGCAACAGCTCGCGGTCGCCCGGCGGAAGCGCCTCATCCCGCGCGAGGACCTCGATGTTGGTGCGGAGGCTCGTGAGCGGCGTCCGCAGCTCGTGGGATGCGTCGGAGACGAGCCGGCGCTGCGCCTTCGCGGACTCCTCGAGCGCGGCGAGCATCGTGTTGAAGGTGGCGGCGAGCCGGGAGAGCTCATCCGAGCCCTGCGCGTCGATGCGTTGCGAGAGGTCGCCGGTCTCCGTGACGTCCTCCGCCGCGCGTGTGAGGCGCTGTACCGGCGCGAGCACGGCGCGCGCGACGACGAGCCCAAGCGCGGCGGCGAGCCCGATCCCGGTGAGCGCGATCACGATCAGAAAGCCGCGGATCCGGGCGAGGGCGTCGTCGACCTCCTCGAGATCACGGGCGACCTGGAGAGCGTAGCCCTCGGTCGCGAGCGGAATCGTGAGCACGCGCAGGTGCGTCCCGTCCACGCGGGCGTCCTCGAAAAACGGCTCCTCGACCAGACCGGCGGCCGCGGCCCGCGCCCGTTCCGAGACGGGAAGGGCGGCGGACGTGCCCGGAGGCGTGATTGCCGGTCCCTCCACCTGGACGAGCTGGGTGAACACCGCCGTCCCTCCGAACGGCTCCGGCGGGATACCGAGGAACTGCTCCCCCTGCGGGTCGCCGAGAATCCGGAGCCTGGGGAGTGCCTCCGCGCGGGACTGCAGGGTCTCGTCAACGCCGGCCCGCAGTTCGTTGCGCACGAGCGCGTACGTGATCGCCGACGCGGCGACGACCGCGATCGCGACGGCGGCGGCTGCTGCGAGCGTCAGTCGGGTGCGGAAGCTCATCCGTCGCTCACGACTCGCGCAGCGCGTAACCGACGCCGCGGATCGTCTGGATCAGCCGCGGCTTGCCGCCCTGCTCGGTCTTGCGACGGAGGTACCCGATGTAGACGTCGAGCGAGTTGGAGCCGAAGCCGAAGTCGTAACCCCAGACGCGCTCGAAGATCACCGATCGTGTCAGCACCTGGCGCGGGTTGAGCAGGAAGAGCTCGAGCAGCGCGAACTCGGTTCGCGTCAGCTCGATCGGGTCGCCGCCGCGCTCCACCTGTCGCGTGCCCGGATCGAGGGTGAGGTCGACGAACCGGAGCACGTCCGCCTCGGCCGGCGAGACTCGGCGCAGCAGGGCGCGCAGGCGGGCGAGCAGCTCCTCGAGCGCGAACGGCTTGACGACGTAGTCGTCGGCGCCCGCATCGAGGCCGGCGACCCGGTCGCTGACGGCGTCTCGAGCGGTCAGCATCAGCACCGGCAACGCGTTGCCGTCGCGGCGCAGGCGGCGGCAGGTCTCGAGACCGTCGAGCCGCGGCATCGACACGTCGAGCAGGACTGCGTCGACGCCGTTTTCCGCGGTTAGCCGCTCAAGCGCTTCGAGACCGTCGCCCGCGAGCTCGACCTCGTAGCCCTCGAGCTGGAGGGCGCGGCGGAGGGAGTCCCGGACTGCGGGCTCGTCGTCGACGACGAGAACCTTCATGACGCACATTGTGTGCGGTCGGACGTAAGAGCCGCCTAAGAAGCGCGAGACCCACTCGAACGGACTGGCGGTTCCCTCTTTCGAGGGAGGGAATCGCGCCCAGGAGCGGCTACAACGTGACTTCGGGGAGAGGGGTCGCAGGAAGCTGCAGCGGCCCGTCCAGAGCTGTGGGTCTCTGGACGGGCGCTCGGCCTGCCCGAACTCAGGGGGTCCACTCCTCGCCGCCCGTGTCCCAGCCCACGAGGGCGTACGGCGACACGAGGACGGCGACGCGCTCGAGGACGGCCCGCTCCTCCGGCGAGAGCTCTCCGCCCGCCTCGAGGTCGGCGACGCGGTTGCCCTGGAACACGATCGGGAACGCGGTCGCCGCGGCCTCCGCTCCCGCCGCCGGGCCGTGAACGACCTCCTCGCCCTCGACGAAGCTGATCCTGACGAAGCGGTCGAGACGCTCGTGCAGGACCGCGACGACCTCGCGGAGAACGGCGTCCGCCTCGCCGCCGCGGTTCAGTATCTGTTCGACCGCATCGATTGCGTTCCGCGCTCACTCCTCGAGATCCTCGCCCTCGAATCCGCGGATGAGCTCACGGTACGCCTGCGGGATCTCGACCGGCCGCCGCTCATCGAGGTCGACGAGCACGAGCGTCTGCGAGGCCGTCACCATCAACAGGTCGTCCTCCATCCGGTACGCGGCACAGTCGAACGTGGTGCTCGTCCGGCCGATCCGCGCCGTGCGCACGAAGATCTCGAGCAGGTCGTCGAACACGGCCGGCGCCTGGTACTCGACCTGCGACGCGCGCATGACGAAGTCGAGGCCGTCGAGCCGGGGGCGGCCGCCGCCGGCGAGATGGCGGAGGTACTCGGTGCGGGCATGGTCGAAGTAGGGGAGGTAGCGACCGTAGTAGACGACGCCTTGCGCGTCCGTGTCCGAGAACCAGACGCGCGCGATCGCCGAGTACTTGAACGGCGGTTTCGAGTCGTTGACGCGTCCGAGCTCGGGCTGGCTCACGACCGGATCAGCTCGAGCAGCTCGTCGCGCCGCTGCTCCATCAGCTCCTGCGAGCGGGCCTCGAGATTGAGCCGCAGGAGCGGCTCGGTGTTCGACGGCCTGACGTTGAAATGCCAGTCGTCGTAGTCGACCGAGATCCCGTCCAGGTGGCTCAGCCGCCCGTCCGCGTACCGCTCCTTGATCTCCTGCAGCTTCAGCGGCACGTCCGCGACCGGGGTGTTGATCTCGCCCGTGAGGAAGAACCGCTCGCGGTAGGGCGCGAGGAGCTCGGAGAGCTTCTGCCCGCGCGTGGAGATCAGCTCGAGCAGGAGCAGGAACGGGACGACGCCGGAGTCGGCCTGCGAGAAGTCGCGGAAGTAGTAGTGCGCCGAGACCTCACCGCCGAAGACGGCGTCCTCCTTCCGCATGCGGTGCTTGATGTACGCGTGGCCGACCCGGTTCACGAGCGGCGTGCCGCCGGCGCGCTCGATCGTCTCCGGCACGGCCCAGCTCGCGCGCACGTCGTAGATCACCTTGCCGGCGCCCTCCTTTGCCAGGATGGACTCGGCGAGCAGCGCGGTGACGAAGTCGCCGGGAACGAACTCGCCTGTGTCGTCGACGAAGAAGCACCGGTCCGCGTCGCCGTCGTAGGCGACCCCGAGGTCGGCGCCCTCCTCGAGCGTCCTCGCCGTGATGAATTCCCGGTTCTCCGGCAGGAGCGGGTTCGGCTCGTGGTTCGGGAACGTCCCGTCCGGCTCGAAGTAGCAGCGAACCGCCTCGATCGGCAGCCGGTCGAGCACCGGCGGGAGCATCGCGCCGGCCATCCCGTTCGCCGCGTCGATCACGACGCGCAGCGGCCGGATCTTCGCGACGTCGACGAACGAGAGCACCTTCTCGACGAACCCGGGCCAGATGTCCTCCTGTCGGACCTCGCCGCGCCGGGGCGAAGGCTTGTGTTGTTCCAACACAAGCTCGAGCGCGCGGTCGCGCACCTCGAGCAGGCCCGACTCGCCGCCGACCGGCAGCGCGCCGCGGCGGACGATCTTCATCCCGGTGTACTCCTTCGGGTTGTGCGAGGCGGTGACGCAGATGCCGCCCTCGAGGTCGAGCTCGGCGACGGCGTGGTAGACCATCTCCGTCCCGACGAGGCCGATGTCGAGCACATCCGCACCCCCGTCGGCGGCGCCGTCGATCACCGCCGCGGCCATCGCGGGCGAGGAAACGCGCATGTCGCGCCCGACCGCGATCCGCCGTGGCTCGAAGTGCTCGACGTACGCGCGCCCGATCGCGTACGCGCCCTCCTCGTCCAGCTCGGAAGGGTGCACGCCGCGGACGTCGTAAGCCTTGAAGACGGCGGGCGAAAGCACGCGCCGACGCTAGCGCAAGCACGCCCGGGGCGCTCGGCCAGTCGGAGTCCCACCTCTACAATCACACGATGGAACGGAAGCTCGCCACAGTCCTCTTCGTCGACCTCGTTGGTTCGACGGAACTCGTCGCTGCGAGCGACCCGGAAGTCGTTCGCCGCCGCGTCAACTCGTTCTTCGAGCACGTCTCGCACTGCATCGCGACGCACGGCGGCATCGTGGAGAAGTTCGCCGGCGATGCGGTCATGGCCGCCTTCGGCATCCCGCAGGCGCACGAGGACGACGCCGAGCGCGCGCTCAGAGCGGCCGCGGCGATCCTCGACTCGGTGCACGGCCTCGGCCTCGAGGCGCGGATCGGCGTCGAGGCCGGCGAGGTGGTCGCCGACGACTCCGACTCGACCTTCGCGACCGGCGAGGCGGTCAACGTCGCCGCACGTCTGCAGCAGGCTGCCGCGCCCGGCGAGATCCTGATCGGCCCGTTCGCGCGCCGGCTGACGCTGCACTGCATCGAGCTCGAGGAACGCGGCTCGCTCGACCTGAAGGGCTTCGGCGAGCCTCTCGTCGCCTGGAGGCTCGTCGCTTTCCGCGACACCGACGGACTGGCGCCGACGCTCGCGACGAGCTTCGTCGCCCGCGAGTACGAGCTCGAGCTGCTCCACAACACGCTGTCGCGGGTGATCCGCGACAAGCGCGCCCATCTCTTCACGATCTACGGCGAGCCCGGAGTGGGGAAGAGCCGGCTCGCGCGCGAGTTCGCCGCCGGCGTCGAGGGCGCCACGATCCTTGCCGGCCGCTCGCTTCCTTACGGCGAGGGCGTGACGTACTGGCCGCTCGCGGAGATGGTGAAGGTGGCGGCCGGGATCGCCGACGACGATCCCGTGCAGGAGGCGGTCTCGAAGCTGCGCGCCTGCTGCGGCGACGACGCCGTCGCCGACCTGCTCGCGCTCGCGGTCGGTGTGCTCGAGGGGATCGAGGCCGAGCGCAGCCAGCAGGACATCGTCTGGGCGGCGCACGAATGGGCCGCCGAGCTCGCCGACGCGCAGCCCCTGATCCTCGTCTTCGAGGACGTGCACTGGGCGGAGGAGCCGCTCCTCGAGCTGCTCGAGCACCTCGCCGAGCGCGTCAAGGACGCGCCGCTGATGATCCTCTGCCTCGCCCGTCCGGAGCTGCTCGACATCCGGCCCGGGTGGGGCGGCGGCCGCCTGCGGGCGACCGCGATCGAGCTCGAGCCGCTGGCGCCGGCCGAGAGCGAGGAGCTGCTCGACGCGCTGCTTGCCGACCACGAGCTCACCCCGGAAGAGCGCCGCATGCTGCTCGAGAAGACGGAGGGGAACCCGCTCTTCGTCGAGGAGACGACGCGAATGCTGCTCGAGGGCGGCCCGAGTTCGAAACGCATTCCCGACACGCTCCAGGCGATCATCGCGGCGCGCATCGACCGGCTCCCGCGCAACGAGAAGCGCCTGCTCCAGCGGGCGTCCGTCGTCGGCCGCGATCTTCTGGGAGGGGGTGGCGGAGCACCTGCTGCCCGACCTCGAGGACCTCAAGCCCGTGCTCGACGCACCTGCTCGTGCGCGACTTCGTCATCCGCGAGAGCCGCTCCTCGATCACCGGCGAGCACGCCTATCGCTTCAAGCACGTGCTCATCCGGGACGTCGCCTACGCGAGCCTGGCCAAGGCCGCGCGGGCCGACCTCCACATCCAGGTGGCGGACTGGCTGCACGAGCGGGCAGGGGAGGAGCTCGTCGAGATCCGCGCCTACCACCTCGACCACGCGGCGACGCTGCACGAGGAGCTCGACGGCGTCGCGCCCGCGGAACTGGCCCAGCGGGCCGCCGTCGCGCTCGAGAAGGCCGGGCGCCGCGCCCTCGCGCGCGAGGCGAACAAGTCGGCCCGTCGCTTGCTCGTCCGCGCCGTCGAGCTCGAGCCGACGCTGCAGCGCCGCTTCCTGGCCGCGCGCGCGGCGCGCCGGATCGCCGACCTGCCGGCGCAGGGGGCGGAGATGGAACGGGTCTTCAGCGAGGCGGTGGAGGCCGGCGACAAGCGGCTCCAGGGGCTTGCCCTGATCGCGCTCGCCGAGAACGCGCTCCTGCGCGACGCCGACCTGCCCCGCGGGCGCGAGCTCGTCGAGCAGGCGCTCGTGCTGCTCGAGGACGGCAAGCCCGAGGACCGGTACGAGGCTCTCACCGTCCGCGCCCGCATCGGCTGGTGGCTCGGCGACCTCGAGGACGACGAGCGCTGGATCGGCAAGGCGCTCGAGGTCGCAAGGGAGATCGGCCGCAAGGACCTGGAGGCGACCGCGTCCGACGAGCTGGCGAGCTCCGCGATCGCACGGCTCGACCTCGACCGCGGGAGCAGCCTCGTCTCCGAGGCGCTCGAGCTCGCCGAGGAGAGCGGCAACATCACCGCGCTCGGCTGGGCCGTTGTCTCGCAGGCGCGGATCGACGCGCTGCGGGGCCGGTTCGACGACGCCGCGGCCGGTCTCGACCGGGCGGAGGAGCTCTTCTCCCAGTCGGGCAACGCGTGGGCGCTCGCCCGCGTCTCCAACCACTACGGCTGGGTCGAGCGGCGCCGCGGCGACCTCGCAGCCGCGGAACGGCACTTCCGCGATGCGATTCGGATCCTGAAGCCATTGGAGGACCGCGGCACGCTCTGCGAGAGCCAGCGCGGACTCGCTCAGGTCCTCGTCCAGCGAGGCAAGATCGACGAGGCGGAGAGCTACGCGCTCGAGTCACGGGAGACCGTCGGCCCGCACGACAACGTCTCCCGCGCGACGACCCGGATGGCGCTGGGGCTCGTCCGCGCCGCCCAGGGGCGCGACGAGGAGGCGGAGGTGCTCCTGCGCGAGGCGCTCGACGTGATCGAGGGCAACGTGCTCCTGATCCGCCGGGAGCTGCTGTCCGCCCTCGCGGGCTTCCTGCGCGACCGCGGACGGGTGGACGAGGCCCAGGAGCTCGAGGACGAGCTCGAGGGCTACGCCGAGCTCGCCGCCGTATAGAGCGCGGCCCTGATCGCCTGCGAGGAAGCCTCGTCGGGCGACTCCGAGATGACCGTCGCCGGCCGCTCGAAGCGGCCGAGCGCGGCGCCGAGCGGCTCGGCGCGCAGCGTTCCCTCGCCGTAGGGCAAGTGCTTCGTCTCGTTCCGGTTTGCGTACGCGATGTCGGAGAAGTGGATGTGGAAAGGAGCTCCGGGCTCGAGCACCGCGTCGGCGCCCTCGAGCACGGCCGCGAACGCGTCGACGTCCGTGAACGCTCCATCGGTCGTCGCGTGCATGTGGGCGAAGTCGACCACCGGCCGGATCCATGAGACTCGTTCCGCGACGTTGAGGACGTCGTCGATCGAGCCGAGCTCGTTCACGCGGCCCATCACCTCGAGGCCGAACGGGACGGCGCGCTCCTTCGCCTCCAGGCGCTCCCGGAGCGCGGCCAGCCACGCGACGACGTCGTCCAGCGTCCGCTCTCGGTCACGACCGAGCCAGAAGCCCGGGTGGATGACGACGAGCTCCGCACCGCAGGCGGCCGCCAGGCCGGCGCTGCGGTCGAGCGCGCCGAGAGCCTGCTTCGCCTTGCGCTCGTCGGGGTGACCCGGGAAGGCGAAGAGCGGCGCGTGCACGGAGAGGGCGATGTCGTGCTCGCGCGCGACGGCGCCCAGCTGCTCGGCCAACGGGTAGTCCATCCAGAAGCCGCGCTCGAAGTCGAGCTCGCACGCGGAGTAGCCGCGCTCGAGCAGGAGCGCCGCCGCCTCCTCGGGCGACTCCCGGGAGGGCCAGCGGGCGGGGCCGAGTCGGATCCTTCCCACGCAGCCGACGGTAACGAACCGCTTCGCCCTCATGCCGTCCGATCGGGGTCCTACCCTTTTCGCCATGGCAAAGGGACCCTCCCGGATCGACCTGCTCGAGCTCGACATCGACCTCAGGCTCACCGACCTCTGGCGCGAAGCCGGCGACGTCGCTGAGTGGAACCTCGAGGTCGTGGCGGCGTTCATGCGCGCCGCCTACGGCAAGGGTTACTGCGATGCGCTGACCGAGGACGACCCCGGCTCGCTCTGCCAGGAGCACGGGTACCGCGTTCCGGCCAGGCGCGATGCGCGCCCCGCCCGTTCCGGCTAGAGCTACGATCCAACCCGTGGCTGGGAAGCGCAACCCGGCGCGGCTGGTGATCGCGCTCTCGGTGGCCGCGGTGCTTGCGGTCTTCCTGCTCTACACGTCGATCGCCGGCGGCGGCACTCCCTCCGTCGCCCCGAGCGAGCTCGCGGGTAAGACCGGTGTCGTCACGCTCGTCGGAAACGTGCAACCGGGGTACAAGGGCGACTCCTACGGCGAGGGGCTCCGCTTCGCCCTCCGTGACCGTGAAGGCGCTTCGAAGACGACCGTGAAGGTGCTCTACACCGGCTCGGTCTCCGACCAGTTCCGAGCGGGGCGCGAGGTCTCGGTCAAGGGCGAGCTCAGGAACGGCGTCTTCGTGGCGAGGAAGGACTCGCTCGTGACGAAGTGCCCGTCGAAGTACACCGCCAAGAAGAGCGAGTAAGTGCCCGAGCTGGGCCGCGCCGCGCTCGTCGTCACGTTCGGGCTCGCGCTCTACGCCGTCGTCGCAGGCGCGTATGCGGCGGGGACGCGCAAGCGCCGCCTCGCCGAGTCGGCACAGAACGCCCTCCTTGCTGCCTTCGGCACGGCGCTTGTCGCCGCGGTGATCCTCGTCGCCGCGCTCGCCCGCCGCGACTACTCCTTCGTCTACGTATGGCAGTTCACGAGCGACGAGCTGCCGCTGCGCTACACGCTCTCGGCCTTCTGGGGCGGACAGGAGGGGTCGCTGCTCTTCTGGCTCGTGCTCCTCACCGGGTATTCCGCGGCCGCGATCCTCGCCGTGCGCCGGACCGCCCGGGACCTGCTCGCCTGGGTCGTCCCGGTGCTCGGCGGCGTCGCCGTTTTCTTCGCGTTCCTGCTCGTCTTCGTGGCCAGCCCGTTCGTGACGCAGGCGGCGCCCGACGACGGCCGGGGGCTGAACCCGAGCCTGCAGAACCCGTACATGCTCAGCCACCCGATCTTCCTCTACCTCGGCTTCGTCGGGCTGACGATCCCGTTTGCGTTCGCGATCGGCTCGTTGCTCGCGCGGCGGACGGACGAGCGCTGGATCGTCGTCACGCGCCGCGCCACGCTCGTTGCCTGGACCGCGCTCGGCATAGGCCAGCTGATCGGCGCGAAGTGGGCCTACGAGGAGGTCGGCTGGGGCGGCTTCTACGCCTGGGACCCCGTCGAGAACGCGGCGCTGATGCCGTGGCTGGCCGCCACCGCATACCTGCACTCGGTGATGGTGCAGGAGAAGCGGGGCATGCTGCGGCTCTGGAACGTGCTCCTCGTCATCCTCGCGTTCTCGCTCTCCATTTTCGGGACGTTCCTGACCCGTTCGGGGATCCTCAGCTCGGTTCACTCGTTCACGGAGAGCTCGATCGGGCCCTGGTTCCTGACCTTCCTGACCATCGTCATCGCCGGCTCGCTCGCGCTCGTCTTCGCGAGGCTGCCCTTGTTGCGGACGCGCGCCCGCCTCGAGTCGCTCGTCTCGCGTGAGGCGACCTTCCTCTACAACAACCTGCTGCTCGTGGCGCTGACGCTCACGATCCTCTGGGGCGTCGCGTATCCGATTCTCCACGAGGCGGTGCTCGGCGAGTCCAGGATCGTCGGCCGCGGCTACTTCGACTTCTTCCTGCGTGCTTTCGGGCTGCCGCTCCTGCTCCTGATGGGAATCGGGCCGCTCGTCGCCTGGCGCCGCGCCTCGCTGCGCAGTCTGGGCGCGACGTTTGCCTGGCCGGTCGGTGTCGCCCTCGTGACCGGGCTCGTCCTGCTCGCGCTCGGGGCGGGCTCCTCGATCCCGGGCCTCGTCGCGTACACGTTCTCCGCCTTCGTGCTGGCGTCGATCGTGCTCGAGTTCGCCCGGGGGACACGCGCCCGCCGCGCGCTCGCCGGCGGCTCCTGGCCCGCCGCGTTCTCCGCACTCGTTGCACGCAACCGGCGGCGTTACGGCGGCTACATCGTCCACGCCGCCGTCGTCCTGCTCGCGATCGGGATCGCGGGAGCGAGCGCCTACGACAGCGTCGTCGAGGGGAAGCTCGCGCGCGGCGACTCGATCGCGGTCGCCGACTACCAGCTCACGTACCGCGAGCTCCGCGAGCGTGAGGGCCCGAATGCCACCGAGATCCGCGCGCTCGTCGACGTCGAGCGGGACGGCGAGGCCCTCGGCACAGTCGCTGCGGGGAAGAACGCCTACACGGCGGAGAGGCAGGTCTCGAACGAGGTCGGGATCCGGCACGACCTCCTCACCGGCGAGGACCTGTTCGTGATCGCCGAGCAGGTCAACGCCGACGGAACCGTGTATCTGAGGGTCTTCGTGAAGCCGCTCGTGAACCTGCTCTGGCTCGCCGGGCTCGTCTTCCTGCTCGGCTCGCTGATCACGCTCTGGCCGGACGCCCGTGAGCAGCGACGGCTCGCTCTGCGCTACAGCGGCGCCGAGGCGCCGGTCGGACCGTGAACCTCGCGCTCGTCCTCGGCGCGCTCCTCGCGGCGGGCTGTGTCGTGCTCGTCGCGTTGCCCTATCTTCGCGAGCCGGCGCCCGAGCGCGACGCGCTCGACGAGCCGGGTGAGCTGGAGCGCCGGCGGCTCGAGCTCGCGGAGACCCGCGACCGCGCGCTCGCGGCGCTGAAGGAGCTCGAGCTCGACCACCGCACGGGCAAGATCTCGGACGAGGACTACCGCGCGCTCGTGGGGCCGCTACGACGCGAAGCGGCAGAGGCACTCCGGGCGCTCGAACCCCGGGCCGGCACCTCGGCACGTGTGAAGGCCGAGCGCCGAGGGTAGGAGGCGGCGATGGAGCCGCTCGAGCCGCAGCTGCCGGAGCCCGTTCCCGAGCCCTATCCCCCGCCCGACGAGGGCGAGCCGCCGCAGCCGCCGAGGGAGCCGGAGCCCTACCCGCCGCCGGACGAGGGCGACCTGCCCGGACCCGTGATCGTGCCCGAACCTGGCCCTGAGCAGGACATTTTCGCACTTTGCGGCTAAGCTCTGCGGTCGCCGTCCACAAGGGACGGCCGACCCCCTGACGAAACTAGCCCTCGAATGCGCTTCCGACACGCAATCGGCCTCGTGCTGGCCTGCATCCTGCTCGTCGTCGGCCCGGCCTTCGGTCAGGAGAGCTTCTCGGAGCGGAAAGAGGTGCTCGACGCCCGCATCGACGTGCTGGAGGGGAAGGATCGAGGCCGCGCGTGAGCGCGAAGGAGTCCTCACGTCGCAGATCGAGGTCGTCTCGGCGAAGATCCGCGCCTTACAGGCCGACGTCGACACGGAGACGGCGCGGCTCGACCAGCTCGAGACCGTCCTCGCCCTCCATCGGCGCAAGCTCGACCGGCTCAACCAGCTGTACGCGCTGCAGACCCGAGAAGCTGATCTTCCTCCAGCATCAGCACAAGGCCGCCATCGCACGGTTGAGCAAGCGCGTCGTCGAGATCTACACGACGGAGCCGACGTCGACGCTGGCCGTCGTGCTCGACTCGTCGAGCTTCTCCGAGATGCTCGATCAGCTCGAGTTCCTGAACGAGATCGGCCGCCAGGACGACCGCATCGCGGGCGAGGTCGCGTCCGCCAAGCTGGACATGCAGGAGACGCGGAATGCGACTCGGCGGACGCGCAGGCAGGTCGCCGAGGCGACACGGACGGTCGCGGCGAGAACCGCCGAGCAGCGCGCCGTCCGTGACCGGCTCGCCTGGAGCCAGCGCGAGCTCGCGACCGCCCGGCGCGACAAGCAGGCGACGCTCGCCACCGTGCGGGAGAACAAGAACGAGGCGCTCGAGCACATGCGCGAGCTGCAGGCGCAGAGCGCCGCGCTCGGCGCGAGGATTCGCGCCGCGCAGAGCGCCGCCGTCGTCCCCGCGCCGACGGGCGCCGCCTCCGCGGCGGGCTTCGTCTGGCCCGTGCACGGCATCCTCACGAGCGGCTTCGGCTGGCGCTGGGGCCGGATGCACGAGGGGATCGACCTGGCCGTCGGGAACGGCACATCGGTCGTCGCCTCCGCCTCGGGGACCGTGATCGTGGCCGGCTGGATGGGGGGTTACGGCAACCTCGTCGTCGTCGACCACGGGAACGGAGTGGCGACGGCGTACGGCCACAACACGAGCGTCACGGTCGGCGTCGGCCAGTCGGTCGCGCAGGGCCAGCTGATCGCCTACTCCGGGAACACCGGGCACTCCACGGGCCCGCACGTGCACTTCGAGGTCCGCGTGAACGGGTCGCCCGTCGACCCGCTCGGATATCTCTAGGCGGCGCTGCGGCGGTAGCCGTCGCCGGTGAGGTGACCCGGCAGCTCCTCGACCATGACGATGTGCAGGTCGGGGAGCGCCCGCCAGCGCTCGTCGAGTCCGAGCCCGTACCCCGCGAAGAGCTCGTCCGGCACCGTGAAGCCGACCTGGTCGAGCGGAACGTCATCGACGAGGCGCCGGTACGGACGGTCGAGGAGCGTGACCGCGGAGAGGCCGGCCGGCTCCCGCAGCGACAGTGTCCGGGCGAGGAAGTTGAGGGTCAGGCCGGTGTCGACCACGTCCTCGACGACCAGGACGTGCCGGCCGACGATCGGCGTGTCGAGGTCCTTCAGCAGCTTCACACCGCCCGAACGCCCGCTTGAATAGGCCGCCAGCTCGAGGAAGTCGACGCCGTGGGGGATCGGCAGCGCGCGGGAGAGGTCGGTGAGGAAGACCGCGCTCGACTTGAGCGGCGCCACCAGCAGCGGCTCGAGCTCCGCGTACGCCTCCGCGAGCTCGGCGCCGAGCTCGGCGACGCGACGGGCGATTTCCTCCCGGGTCAGGTAGACCTCCCCGATCGGGTGCCCCTGCGCGGCCAGCAGCGCCGCTAGCTGACGAGGTGGAGGCGTAATCGTTGGGCGAGGCGCTCGATGTCGCGCCGGTAGAAGAGCTTGACGTTGACGTCCGGGTAGAGCCGCCGGACCTCCCGGAGCTTGCGGTTCTTGCGCGTCACGAGCGACTGGCGCATCACCGTCACCTCCACGTACAGGTCCTGCTCCGGGAGGTAGAAGTCGGGCGTGAACGCGCTCGTGACCCGGCCCTGGTCGTCGCGCTCGAGCACGAACGTCCGCGGCTCGTAGGCCCACGGGACGCCGTAGTAGTCGAGCATCCGCGCGCATTCGAGCTCGACCTCGTTGACGAATTTCGGCGGTTCCGTGCCGGTGTAGGCGCGGAACACTGGCTCGGGCCGGGGCACGAGCCTCAAGGTAGCGACCCGCCCGGACAACCTATGCTCTCCGCATGTCCGAGGCGACCGAGACGACGACGTTCACGATCGCGCATCTGTCCGACCTCCACTGCGGCGGGCAGTACTTCGTTCCCGGGTTGCTCGAGCGGGCGATCAGCGAGATCAACGACCTGGCCCCCGACATCGTCGTCTGCTCCGGCGACCTGACGACGTTCGGCTTCAAGCACGAGTACGAGGAGGCCCGGCGCTACCTGGACAAGGTCGAGTGCGAGGCCATGGTCGTGATCCCCGGCAACCACGACTCCCGCAACGTCGGCTACGTCCACTTCGAGCAGCTCTTCGGCGACCGCAACTCCGTCGTGCGCGTCGGCACGACCACGGTCGTGGCGGTCGACTCGACCGAGCCCGACCTCGACCACGGTCAGATCGGGCGCGGCCGCTACCGCTGGATCGAAGAGCAGTTCGCCGTGGAGCCGAGCCGGCTGCGCGTCTTCGTCTGCCACCACCATCTGCTGCCGGTTCCGGGTACCGGACGCGAGCGGAACGTGATTTACGACGCGGGCGACACGATCGAGTGCCTCCAGCGCTCCGGCGTGCATCTCGTCCTCTCGGGCCACAAGCACGTTCCCTACGCCTGGAAGCTCGAGGACCTGTTCGTCGTCAACACCGGCACGGTCTCCTCGCTGCGCCTCCGCGGCAACACGCGACCCTGTTACAACGTGGTCGAGGTCTCGGGCAGCCATGTCGCGGTCTGGCGCAAGCACCCGTTCCACGGCCAGGAGCGGATCATCCAGTTCTCGCTCGACACGTTCGAGTACGAGAAGTACACGGGCCGGATCGAGGACGAGGTGACCACGCGGTCGTGAGGGCGTTAGCGCTCATCGACGGTGAGCACTACGCCCCGGTCGTCCGCGCGGCGCTCGAGGAGCTGCCGTACGAGTTCGTCGCCGCGCACGTCGTCGGCGGGACCGAGAAGTTGCGCGGCGACTCCGACTACGGCGTCGCCGTCGCCGCCGATCTCGACCGGGCGCTCTCGGAGCACCGTCCCGAGCTCGTCGTCGACCTCTCGGACGAGCCGGTGCTCGGTCCGAAGGAGCGCTTCCGGCTCGCGAGCCGTGTGCTCGCAGCCGGGCTGCCCTACGTCGGCGCCGACTTCCGCTTCGACCCGCCCGAGCTGGAGCCGTTTCCGCTTCCCTCGATCGGGATCGTCGGCACCGGCAAGCGGGTGGGGAAGACGGCGATCACGGCGCACGCGGCGCGGCTCTATGCGCGCGACCGGAAGGTGGTCGCGGTCGCCATGGGTCGCGGCGGCCCGCCCGAGCCGGAGGTAGCGACGGTGGCTCCGGATGTCGACGCGCTGCTCTCCCTCTCGCGTTCCGGCCGGCACGCGGCCTCGGACTATCTCGAGACAGCAGCGCTCGTCGGGGTCGAAACGGTGGGGTGCCGCCGCTGTGGAGGCGGCCTCGCGGGCACGGTCTCACTCTCGAACGTGCACCAGGGGGCGCGGCTTGCGATCGAGCTCGAGCCCGACCTCGTCCTCTTCGACGGGAGCGGTGCGGCGATCCCGCCTGTCGCAACCGATCGTCGTATTCTCGTTGTCTCGAGCGCGATGGATCCGGCCGTGGTCACGGGTTATCTGAACGATTATCGCCATCGGGTGTCGGACCTCGTGGTGCTGACGATGGCGGAGGAAGGATCCGGATGGGAGCAGCTGCGCGACCGTGCCGCCGAGCTGGCGCCGCGCGTGGTGGCGACGATCCTGCGCCCGCGTCCGGTCGAGCCCGTCTCTGGTCGGTCAGTCGCCTTCTTCTCGACGGCGCCCGAGAGCGCTCTCGGCGTTCTTGCAGATCACCTCCACGAGCAGCACGGCGCCGACGTCGTCCACGTCTCGGGCAACCTCTCCGACCGGCAGGCGCTGCGCGACGAGCTCGAGCGGGTCGAGGCCGAGGTCTTCCTGATCGAGCTGAAGGCGGCGGCGATCGACGTCGTCGCGGAGGCGGCGAGTGAACGCGGTATCGACGTCGTGCTCGCCGGCAGCGACGTTACTTCCGTCGACGGTGACGACCTCGACGCCGAGCTGTTGCGCCTGGCCGAGGAGGTGGTGGTCGCGTGAGCGAGCAGCGAAAGGGCGAGCGATATTTCTTGGGCGGCCCGGAGACGCCGTACTCGAAGGGCCTGATGGCGCGGGCGCTGACGGCGGTCGGGGTCGCGGAGGAGACCGCGTACGAGCTCGCGCGGCGGACCGAGGCCGACCTCGCAGTGCGCCGCGACGTCTCGGTCGACCTCGATCGGCTGGAGGAGCTGGCGGTCGATCTACTGGACGAGGAGCGGGGTCGACGCGCCGTGCGCCAGCTGCGCCGGTTCCGCGACCTCCAGGACCTCGATCTGCCTGTGATCCTGCTCGTCGGAGGCGGTACGGGCACCGGCAAGTCGACCGTCGCGACCGAGGTCGCGTACCGGCTCGGGATCACGCGGGTGACGTCGACCGACTTCGTCCGGCAGACGATGCGCGCGTTCTTCGCGAAGGAGTTCATGCCGTCGATCCACTACTCGAGCTTCGAGGCAGGCCTCGGGCTGACGAAGGCCGAGGAGGAGGAGTCGGGCGACGCGGCGCTGCTCGGCTTCCTCGACCAGACGCGGAACGTGCTCACCGGGGTCGAGGCGGCGCTGCAGCGCGCGCTCGACGAAGGCTGGTCGATGGTGCTCGAAGGGATCCATCTGGTGCCGGGGATGCTCTCGACCGAGCTGCGTGGAGCGCTCGTCGTCCAGTGCGTGCTCGCGATCCACGACGAGGAGATCCACCGGACGCACTTCTGGGCGCGCGACCACTCCTCGGACGGCATCCGACCGGTCGACCGCTACATGTCGGGCCTGCCCGAGATCCGGATGATCCAGGAGTACGTGCTCGATCGCGCCGCCCGCTACGACGTCCCGGTGATCGAGAACGAGTCGCAGCGCGACGCTATCGCGTCCGTGATGGAGCTCGTCCTGGCGCGGGCCGAGCGGGTCGCGCAGGCGACACGGTGACCGACGAGCACGCCCCGACCTGCCCGTGCGCGCTCTTCGCGCGGGCGACCGAGTGGGCGGCCCTCGCGTCGGCACGGTGGCTCGGGCGGGACGACCAGGACGCGGCGGAGGTGGCCGCGGAGGGGGCGATGCTCGCCGGGCTCTCGGAGCTCCCCGTCTCGGCAACGGTCGTGATCGGCTCGAGGGAGGACGGCGTGCTGCCGGTCGGCGCCGAAGTGGGCGCCGGCGGGGAGGCGTTCGACCTCGCCCTCGATCCGCTCGAGGGTCGCGGCGTCGTCGCCCGCGGGGGTACCGGCGCGATGGCGATGCTCGCCGCGGGGCCGCCCGGCTCGCTGCTGCGCTTGCCGGACATGTACATGCGGCGGATGGCCGTCGGCCCGCGAGCGGTGGGCCGGATCGACTTGACGCGCCCGATCGGCGAGAACGTCGCCGCGATCGCCGAGGCGTTCGGTCGCAATGCGAACGACATCACCGCGCTCGTGCTCGACCGTCCCCGCCACCACGACCTGATCGAGGAGATCCGCGCCGCGGGCGCGCGCATCAAGCTGATCCAGGACGGCGACGTGACCGCGTCGATCTCGGCGGCGATCCGGGGCACGAACGACCACCTCGCGGTCGGGATCGGCGGCACGCGCCAGGCCGTGCTGTCCGCCGCCGCGCTGCGCTGCCTCGGCGGCGAGCTCCAGGCGCAGCTCTGGCCGACGACGCGCGGTGAGATCGAGGCTGCGGCAGAGCACGGGGTCGATGACGTGACTCGCGTCTTCTCCTCCGACGACCTCGCCCCCGGCGAGGTGATCGTCGCGGCGACCGGAGTCTCGAACGGCGACCTCCTCCGCGGCGTCCGTTTCCTGACCGACAGCGCCCGCACGCACTCCCTCGTGATGTGCATGCGCTGCAACTGGGTCCGCTTCGCCGAGAGCATCCACTTCTTCGCCCGCGAGCGGAAGGAGGAGGTGCGCCTCCTCGGCTAGGAGCCAAGTAACAGACTGTTACTTGGCTACACTCGCCTCATGGTCGACCGCGAGGAGATCGTCAACGCGCTGCACACCGTCGAGGACCCGGAGCTCGGGATGGACATCGTCGAGCTCGGGCTCTTCTACGACCTCGAGATCGAGGGCCCGAAGGTGAAGGTGATCCACACGCTCACCTCGATGGGCTGCCCGGCGGGGCCGATGATCCAGGAGGACATCCACAACGCCACGGCCGGCGTCGAGGGCGTGGAGGAGGTCGAGGTCGAGCTGACTTTCGACCCGCCGTGGACGCCGGACAAGATGTCCGACGACGCCAAGTTCATCCTCGGCTTCGGCTAGAAGCCTCTGCCCGCAGCGGAGGGGCCACGCGCTCGCCGAACTCGAGCACGCGTTCGTCCAGGCCCGGCCGGTCGTACTCGAGGTTGACGACGAAGCCGTCGCAGCCGTCCTCGACGTATTCGAGGAGCCGCTCCGCGACCCACTCCGACGGACCGGCGATCGCATGGCGGCCGCGCTCGTCGCGCCCCGCTTCGCGTTCGGGCCGGAGCGAGACGCCGATACGCAGGACGATGCGGCTGTCCGGCCGTCGCTCGCGTAGCTCGGCGGCGAGCGGGCGCAGCTCGTCGGGCGGCAGCGCCACCGGGTGCCAGACACCTGTGCGGGCGGCCCGTCGCACTGTCGCCCGCGACACTCCGGCCACCCACAGCTCAGGGCCACCGGAACGAACGAGCGCCGGCGCGAGCCAGCCGTCCACGGAGAAGACGTCACCCTCGTACGCAACGCGTCCCGGCATCTGCGCGAACACAGCCTCGGCGAGGTCGAGCCACTCGTCGAGCAGGCGCCCTCGGCGCTCGAAATCTGCGCCGAGCAGCGCGAACTCGCCCTCCATCCAGCCCGCGGTGACGGCGGTCACGATGCGGCCGCCCGAGAGCAGGTCGAGCGTCGCCAGCTGCTTGAGCACGACGAGCGGATTGCGCTGCGGGACGACGAGCGCCGAAACGCCGAGCTCGAGCCGTTGCGTCCGTGCCGCGAGGAAGCCGAGCGACACGAGCGCCTCCGCGATCGTCCCGTACACCGGTGCGTGCTCCGGCGGCACGATCACGTGGTCCGTGACCCAGCCGGAGTCGAAGCCGGCTTCCTCGGCGGCGACCGCGGTCGACGCGAGCCGCTCCGCGCCGAGCGACTCGCCATAGTTCGGCAGGATCAGGCCGAGGTGCAGCCGGGCCACGGCCTGACGCTAGCTGCCGACAACGCTTGGCGCTCCGCGCTACCTCCCCTGCCAGAGCACGTTCACGATCTTCCAGCCGTCTCGTGTGCGCGCGAGCTGAAGGTAGTCGACATAGACGGCCGAGTACACGGTCACGTTGGCGATGTCGCGGTGGACGTCCTCGATCTCGACCTCGATTCCGCGCTGCTCGTTGCCGGGATCCCGGCTCCTGCCGACACCGCGCGCCGTCGCCTCGATCATCCCTTCCGCGGTGATCAGGTCGAGCGTGCGGCCGTCCTCGTGAAGCGCCCGCTTGACGAGGTCCGGATGGAGCGCGCGCTGCATCCGCTCGGCGTCGCCGTCGAACCAGCCCTCGTAGTAATCAAGCGCCGCCTGCACGATCGCCGCTCTCTCCGCACGCGTTGTCGCCTCGTCCACGATCTGCATCATCGCTAGGACGGAATCGTCAGCACGATTTTTCCGAGCTGCTCGCCGCGCTCCAGCCGCTCGTGGGCGGCGCGCGCTTCGGCGAGCGGGAACGTCGAGTCGATGTGCACCCGCACCCGGCCGCTCCGGACGAGCTCGTACGCGGCGAGGAAGTCGTTCCGCGTGCCCATCGTCGAGCCGTAGACCGTCAGCTGCTTCCACCAGAAGCGGTGCAGCTGGGCGGGCGGGTTCGGGCCGCTGGTCGCGCCGCAGACGACGACGCGGCCGCCGGTCTTGACGGCCGAGAGCGAGTGCTTCCACGTCGCCTCGCCCACGGTCTCGACGACGAGGTCGACGCCGCCGAGCTCCTTGGCCGCTGCCGCGGCGTCGGCGTGCGGGACGGCGAGATCCGCGCCCCACTCACGCGCCCGGGCGAGCTTCTCCTCGGATCCCGAGGTCACGAGCGTCTTCGCGCCCACCGCGCGCGCGATCTCGAAGCAGGCCTGCGCGACACCGCCGCCGATGCCCCAGATCAGCACCCACTCACCGGACTGGATCTGCGCCCTCGAGACCAGCATCCGAAAGGCGGTTTCGAAGACGAGCGGAAAGGCGGCCGCCGTCTCGAAGTCGATCGCGTCGTCGAGGGGGAAGACGTTCGTCTCCGGGACGGCGATCAGCTCGCAGTGCGTTCCATCGGTGTGCTCGCCGATCACCGTGATCACGGAGCCGTGCTCCACGCCGGGGTTGATGACGACGCGCTCGCCGGTGTCCACACGGACGCCCGCGCCGTCGGCGCCGAGGATGCGGGGCTTCGGCACCGAAGGAAGACCCTTGCGAACCCAGAGGTCGAGATGGTTCAGAGAGGCCGCCCGAAGCGAGACGAGCACCTCGCCCGGGCCAGCAATCGGGTCGGGAACGTCCTCGTAGCGGAGCACCTCCGGGCCGCCGTCCTCGTGGATCCTGATCGCCTTCACGTGCACAATCCTCTCATGACGGCTGCAGAGCTGGCTCTCGCCGGCGCCGAGCTCGGGCTCGACGCGATCGGCGCGGCGCCGGCCGAGGCATACGGGGAGACGGAGCGGCACATCCGGGAGCGCAAAGAGCGCGGCCTCTTCGCGGACATGGGCTTCACGACACGGCGGCCCGAGGTCTCCTGCCACCCGGAGTCGCTGCTCCCGGGAGCACGCACGGTGATCTCGGCCGCGCTCTGCTACTACGCACCGGCACCAGAGCCGGAACAGGGACAGGGGCGGCTCGCGCGCTACACCTGGTCGGACCGGTATGCGGAGTTGCGGGAGAAGCTCGAGGCGCTCGGCCGCAGACTCGGCGGCTCGTACCGCGTGCTCGTCGACGCCAACGACCATGTCGACCGGGAGGGGGCGGTACGCGCAGGCGTTGCCTTCTACGGCAAGAACACGCTCGCGATCACGCGGCGCCACGGTTCGTGGGTCGTGCTAGGCACCCTCGTCACCGACCAGGACGTCGGGGCATCGCACCCGCTCGATGCGGGTTGCGGCTCCTGCACCCTCTGCATCGACGCCTGCCCGACCGGCGCGCTCGATGAGCCGGGGACACTCGACTCGACGCGCTGCCTCTCGTACTGGACGCAGGCGCCCGCTCCGATCCCGGAGCCGTACCGAGCCGAGCTCGGCGCGCTCGTCTACGGCTGCGACATCTGCCAGGAGGTGTGCCCATGGAACCGGGGCATCGAGAAGCGCCGGGCCGACCTCGCTCCGGCCGAGGGTGTCGAACCGGACGTCTCCCTCCTGGAATGGCTGGAGGTGGACGGGGAGGAGCTCGTCGCGCGATACGACCGGCTCTACGTCCCGCGCAACGATCCGCGGTGGCTGCGCCGGAATGCGCTCGTGGCGGCCGGCAATGTCGGCGGCGACGCAGAGCGCGCGGTCGTCGAGCGGTACGCGGACGACGACGACGAGGTGTTGAGCGACCATGCACGCTGGGCGCTGGCGAGGATCGACGAGCGGAGCCGGGTATGCACCTGATCCGGATCATCGCGTTCGTGCGCCTGGGTCTCGTCGCCCTCGCGGCCGTGAAGGTCTTCGTCGATCGCGAGAGCTTTCCGGCCGGCTACGAAGAGGCGGCCTGGATCCTGGTCGGAGGCGCGGCCTTGGTCTCGCTCGTCCTGCTCGGGCTCACGTACCGCCGGCTGAGTCGCCGCCGCAACCTCGTCCTCGCCTGCGTGCTCACCGACGCCGTGATCGCGACCGGCCTGATGTTCGTCTTCGCCTGGGAGCCCGGGCAGCCGCTGCGGTCGCTGATCTTCCTCGTCGTCGTCGAGGCGGCGTTGTTCTTCCGGCTGCGTGCCGGCCTGATCGCCGGAGCGCTGACGCTGCCGATCCTGCTCGCGCTCGAGTGGTGGCGTCAGAGCGAGTTCGACATTCCGGCCCGCTACGACGCGCTCGCTGTGCGGGTTCTCGTCGCGCTCGCGCTCGGAGGTGTCGTCGGGCGGCTCGTGGAAATGGAGCGCCTGCAGGCGCGTGACGCCGAGCACCGCGCCGCAGAAGCCGAGCGGTTGCGGGACGAGCTCGGCCGGCGCGTCGACGTGCTCGAGGCGACGAGCCGCGCAGCACGCGCCCTCTCCTCGTCGCTCGAGCTCGACTCCGCGTTCGCGGCCTTCACGCAGGAGCTGCGGGGCCTCGTTCCGTTCGACCGCGCCGCGATCGTGCTCGTCGAAGGTGGGAGCGCGCGCGTGATGGCGACGGCGGGCGTCGGTGCGGGCGACTACACGCCACCGGGCGGCGTGATCGGCATCGCCGACTCGGTTCTCGAACGAGTGATCGGCGAGGGCTGCACGGTCTACCGCGAGGACATCGCGGAGGCGCTCTACCCGGACGAGGAGGACCTGCTCGCGCTCGGCGTTCGCTCCCGCGTGCTCGCACCGCTCCAGCTGGGCGGACGCTCGATCGGTGCGCTCGCGATCTCGCGGACCGAGCCGTCGGCGTTCAGCCACGTCGAGATCGATCTCGTCACGCTGCTCGGCCGTCTCGTCGCGACCGCAGTCCAGAATCTCCGCACCTACGAGGCCGAGCGGGCCACAGTCGAGGAGCTCCGCCGCCTGTCGGAGCTCCGGGCCGACTTCGTCTCGCTCGTCTCGCACGAGCTGCGGACCCCGATGGCCGCAGTGATCGGCTCGGCGCGCACCCTCCAGGATCGCTGGCGTGAGCTCAAGCCGGACCAGCGGGAGGCTTTTCTCGCCGTGATCGCCGACGAGACGAACCGGCTCGCAGCGCTCGTGGGTGACGTCCTCGACACCTCGCGCATCGAGGCGGGCACGTTCGGTTACGCCTTCGCGGAGGTGGACCTCGCGAACGTTCTGCGCGACTCGGTCGCCGCCGCCGGGATCGGCCAGGACGAGGTCCGCCTCAGGTCCGAGCTGCCGGCGACGCTGCCGGCCGTCCGCGGCGACGCAGAGCGGCTGCGACAGCTCGTCGACAACCTGATCTCGAATGCGATCAAGTACTCCGACTCCGGGGGAGAGGTGCACGTGGAGGCCCGCGCCGACGACGGCCACGTGGTTGTCCGCGTCCGCGACACCGGGCCGGGCATCGCACCGGAGCACCAGGCTCAGATCTTCGAGAAGTTCGGCCGCGTCGCCGGGAACGCCAAGCCCGGGACGGGCCTCGGCCTCTTCCTCTCGCGCTCGTTCGCCGAGGCGCACGGCGGTTCGCTCGCGGTCGACTCCGCGCCCGGCGAGGGCGCGGTGTTCACCCTGACTTTGCCGGTCTCCTGACGCGGGAGAGACGCAGCTCGCGCAGGAGCTGCGCGGCGCGCTTCGCGATCTGGGGCCGGATGTGCTCCGGCTCGACGACCACCGCCTCGCCGCGGTCGGCGAGGATCTCGCCGAGCAGCCAGTCGCCGCGCTTGCCTGCGCGCAGGGTCGCGACCGCCGAACCGTCCGTGAGCCGGACGGCGCCCTTCTCGATGCGGTAGCGGGCGATCGGCTTCGCGTAGCGGACGCGTACTGGCCGCGTGTCCTCGAGGAAGTGCGGGTCGAAGCCCTCGCGCGGCTCGAACCGCTCATCGGTGAGCCGGGCCGAGCGCATCCGGTCGAGCCTGAACGAGCGCTCGCCGTCGGACGACCGGTCCCAGGTATGGATGATCCAGTTCGGGAGCACGCGCTCGAACGAGTACGGCTCGATCAGACGCTCGCTCCGCGTCTCCTCGCCCTCCTTCAGGTAGTCGATCGCAACCACCCGGCGCTGCTCGATCGCCTCCGACAGCGTGGCGACGAGCTCCTCCTCGTCGCTCTGGTGGCGCGGCTCCGGGGTCTGGTGATCCTCGAACTGGCCGAACGTGTCCTCGAGCTTCTTCCGGACGCGGTCGAGGGGAGTGTGCACCTGGGCGGCGATCGAGGGGCCGACGATGTCGAGCGCCAGCCGGATCGCGCGCGCCTCGAGCGGTGTCAGGCGCGGTGCCAGCCGGAAGACGTCGCCGTAGAGCTCCTTGTCGACCCGCACGCGGTCGCCGTCGAGCTGGGCGTAGACCGTGTAGCAGCCGCCGCCGAAGTTGACGAGGTTGAGCAGGGAGAGATGATCTTGGAGCTCCTCGCGCGGGATGTGGAAGCGGGACGCGAGCTCGTCCGCGTCGAGCTCGGCCTGGCGGCCGTCGCCGCACGCGGCGAGGAGGTGGGCGAGCAGCGCCTGGAGGACGCCGAACCGCTCCGGGGCGACCGGAGGCGCGGCGCGCTCGGCGCCGTCGGCGGCGCTCGACACGGCTTTCACGCGCGCGAGCTTCGGCGGCTCACCCTCGTGCGCCTCGCGAACGCGGCGCAGGCCCTCGGCGCAGGCCACGCGCAGCTCGTCCGGCTCGAGCGGGACGGCGCGCCCGTTCTGGCGCAGAATCCAGCCCGCGAGCGGCTCGATGTCGGCGTACTCGGTCTCGAAGACTCCGTCCGCGAGCGGGCCGGCCTCGGGCAGCGTCCGGTGCACCCACCAGGCGGTGTCGCCGTTGACCTCGACCCGCGCGACGCCGGCGACCGGCCCGTGCTGCCACTCTTCGCCGACGCGGTAGGCGTCGACGTCGAAGTCGGGCGGCCGGCGGAAGTCGCGCTCGCGCCGGGTCGCGAAGCGGATGTCGCTGCGGATCCGGGAGACGCGAAAGGTGCGGACGGCGTCGTGGCCCATGTCGTGCCCGACGACGTACCAGGTGCCCCGGTCGCGGCGGAGCGCGTACGGGTTCACCGTCCGCTCTCGGACGGCGTCGCGCCGCGGCGACCAGTAGCTGAACTTGATCGTCCGCTGCTTCGAGATCGCCGACTCGAGCTTTGACAACCGGCCCGCCATCTCGGGCGAGTAGTCCGGGTCGCGAACTTGGACGCTGGCGGCCGTCTCGGTCGGGGCGTCGTCGAAGCCGGGGCGGCCGAGGGCGAGGTTCTGGAGCGCGAGCCGCAGTGGCTCGGCGTACGCGAAGGTGCCCTCGAGCATGTAGAGCGCGGTCTGGAGCGCCGCGAGCTCGTCGTCCTCGAGCTCGAGCTCGTCGAGGAAGTAGTTCTCGGAGCGGAGCGTGTAGAGCTCCTCGCCGGTGAACTCGTCCCGCTGGGAGTGGAGGGGGACGCCGAGCGCGATCAGCTCGGCGCGGTCGGAGTAGTAGCGGCGGGCGAACGCCTCGTCCGACATCTCGGAGTAGCCCTCGACGTTGCCCTTGACGTCGCGCGCGGTCAACGGCCGCCGTTCCGCCATCAGGAACGCGACGAGCGAGAGCTGGCGGATCAGCTTGTCGGTGTCGTGCGACACGCAGGGCGCGAGCTTATCCGCTCGGCCGGACGAGCGCTGGCTCAGGCAGCGGCGAGCGAGCGCTCGAGATGTTGATGCGATGGGCAGTAGTCGCGCTCGGGGAGGGGTGTGCGCTGGCACGGCTTGCCCTTGCGCGTCGTCGCGCGGCAGCGGGCGACACCTCCGTCGAGGGCCCCGGCCTCGAGTTGCTCCTCGATGAAACCGACCGCCGCCCCGACGCCCTCCTTCACCGCCCAGGCGACTTGTGCCTGAGCCGTGATCGGGAAGAACCGGCGAATGTCCTGGAAGAGCGCCCGGTCCGGCTTTGCGAAGTAGTGCGGGTCGGCAGCGAGCCGCTCCATCGTCTGCTCGCACTGCTCCAGCACGGCGCGACGGGACTCGAGCTGGACCGCCGGCTTCGCGTAGGGATCGATCAGGTCCTTGATCGAGCGGTAGATCGCGCGCGAGTACTGATACATGCACGTCTGCAGCTGCAGCAGCTGGGCTTCCATCTGAACGGTCATGGGCTCCCTGTCTGTCCCGTAGGCACGCCAAAAATGATTCTTGGCCGGGCTGGCTGACCCCGAGTATACGGACAACCGGGCGCTGTTACAAAGTCATTTACAATAGTGTTCGGGTTCCAAGGGGCGCTGCCCGGCGATCGACCTGCTTCGGCCGCATCTGCCCGCTCCTTGAAAACTTCACACCTACGGGATGATCTCGCGGGGGTAGGCGCCGGGGACGACGGCCCTGGCGCGCTGGAGTGCGCTGGCCGCCTCGACCTCGGAGTCGAAGATCCCGTGGAAGATCACGTAGTAGCCGGGGTGCAGGCTTGCGTAGCGGGAGGAGTCGAGCACACCGACCCGGCGCAGCCCTCCCTGTCTCGCCTCGGCCGCCTCGTCGCCGGCCGCGGCGCGGCCGTTCGCCTGCGGCATCGAGAGGAGGACGATCGTCCAGCCGCGCCGCCCCCGCGGCCATGTGACCGCCGCGGGGATCCGCGCCGGTGTCGCCGTGGGCGCTGCGGCCGGGGGACCTTTCGTCGTCCGGGACGACCCGGTCGGCTCGGGCGCCGTCAAGGTCGAGGCGGTCTCGGGGACGGTGAGGTTCCCGCCGGTGGCCACTGAGACCGCGGTCGGCGCGGCCGCGCTGCCCGAGATCGCGATCGCGGCGCCCGTCCCGAGTGCGGCCACCACCAGCGCCAGCAGCGCCGGGACGATCCACGTGCCGGCCCACGCGTGCCGCCGCGCGAAGCGGGTGGAGGCGCGATCGACCAGCCCCGGGTGCGTGCCGAGCGCCACACCGCACTCGAGGCAGTACTCCTGGTCTGACCGGACGGCCGAGTCGCAGCGCGGGCAGCGGAGCCGGTCCGGCTCAGTCACGGCGCTCCGCCCGCCGCCCTTGAAGCGCTCGGGCGTCCGCAGTTGGCGCAGAACCGCGAGGCCCAGAGCAGCGGCGCGCCGCATTCACAGCGGGCCGGTCCGGGCGAGCCGGCCGAGGGACGCGCCGAGCCGAGGAGCACGTCGAGCTCGTGGATCCTCGCCTCGAGCCCGATCAGCTCCGCGCAGCGCTCGAGCAGCAGGTCCTCGCGGAACCGGTCGCGCCGGTACATCTCGAGCGAGAGGCCGCCGAGGTCGCGGAGCTTCTGCTCGCGCAGCCGCAGCAGGGCGTGACGCTCCCGGCGGAGCTCACTGGGTGGCGGCGCATGGCGGCGCCGTTTCGGCGGGGGAGGGGTAGCAACCTGTTCGTCGGCCGCCGGCTTCCTCCGCAGGACCCGTTGCAGCATGCCCACGGCGGCGAGTGTACTTGCCGGTTCGGAGCCTCTCCGGATCAGAGATCGAGGACGACCAGGCGCTCCTCGGTCAGCTCCCGGACGGCGTACGCAGGGCCTTCCCGCGTGTTGCCGGAGTCCTTGACGCCGCCGTAGGGCATCTGGTCGGCGCGGAAGGTGGGCGCCTCGTTGATCGTGACGCCGCCGAACTCGAGCCGCCGGGCGCCCTCGAGTGCCGTCCTGACGTTGCTCGTGAAGATGCCGGCCTGCAGGCCGTAGCGCGTCCCGTTCGCGAGCCCGATCGCCTCGTCGAGCGTGTCGTAGGGCGTCACCGTGCAGACGGGGCCGAAGACCTCCTCGCACGAGACCTTCAGCTCCGGCGCCGCCCCGGCGATCACGGTCGGCCGCAACAGCGCTGTGGCATCTTCAACCGTGGTGAGGTCGCCGCCCGTCAGAACCTCCGCCCCGGCGGCCCGCGCCTCCTCGATCCAGGCGAGCACGCGGTCGCGAGCGTCCTCGTCGATCAGCGGCCCGACATCGGTTGCCTCGTCCGCGGGGTCGCCGACGACGAGCGCCTCGACCCTGGGCAGGAAGCGCGCCAGCAGGTCGTCGTATGCGTCGCGCTCGACGTAGATGCGCTGGACCGAGATGCAGCTCTGGCCGGCGAACGAGAACGCGTTCGTCGCGAGCTTCTCCGCGGCGTCGTCGAGATCGGCGTCTGCCTGCACGAGCACGGGTGTGGCGTTGCCGAGCTCGAGCTTGACGCGCTTACGCGGCGCTCGTTCCGCCAGCTTCCAGCCGACCGCGCCTGATCCGGTGAAGGTGATCGCGCGGACCCGCTCGTCGTCGACGAGGACGTCGCCGATCTCGGAGGCCGGTCCGACGAGCACGTTCAGCCAGCCCGGCGGGAGCCCCGCCTCCGTCTCGAGCTCGGCGAGCAGGAGCGCCGAGAACGGGGTCTGCGACGCGGGCTTGAGCACGACCGCGCACCCGGCCGCGAGCGCCGGCGCGATCTTGTGCGCGACGAGGTTGAGCGGAAAGTTGAACGGGGAGATCGCCCCGACCACTCCGACCGGCTGGCGCAGCGTGAATGCGAGCTTGCCGGTCCCTGCCTGCGAGGCGTCCATCGGCACCATCTCGCCCGCGAGCTTGCGCGCCTCGACCGCGGCCATCGTGAACGTCGACATCGCCCGCGACGCTTCGACGCGGGCCGCCTTGAGCGGCTTGCCGGCCTCGGAGGAGATCGTCCGCGCCACCTCCTCGTGGCGGCGTCCCAGCTGGCCCGCGACGCGAACGAGGATCTCGGCGCGCTTGTGCGCCGGCAGCGGCTCCCGCATCGCCGCTTCGGCCGCGTCGACCGCGCGCCTGGTCTCGTCGGCACTCGCCTTTGCGACCCGGCCGACCAGCTCGCCCGAGTACGGCGAGCGCACCTCGACCCAGTCGCCGGTCTCGACCCACTCGCCGTCGAGCAGGAGCAGGCGCTCCGTCCCGGTCATGGCCCGATTCGGCGCTCGTCAGCGAGACCCCGCCGAAGCGTCCCGTGACGACGAGCGGTCGCAGCGTGCGGGCTCGGCCGAGGTCGATGCGGAGGCCGGAGGCGGCCCGCGCCGTGTCGGCTGTCAGCAGCCGCCCCCGAGCCGTCCTCAGCTGGACCGAGACCCGGCCCGGGGCGTGTGGGCTGAGAGTGGCCTGGACGCGCCGTCCGGAGCGCACTGCGCGTACGAGCCGGCCGAGCAGCACCTCCAGTGTCCCAGCGCCGCAGCGGGTTCAGATCGACCCGCCAGGCCCACGACGCCGCCTGCGGCTCGACGTTCCCGGCCGCGTCAACGGCGCGGAACTCAAGGCGGTGCGGGCCCTCCGGGAGCCGAGGGGTCGTGAACGGGCTCGTGCAAGCGGCGAAAGCGCCGCCGTCGAGGCTGCACTCGAGGCGCCCCTGTTCCGACGCCGTCGCGACGATCGTCGCGCGCCGGTTGGTCGTCCGTGCGTGCCGGGCCCCGCTCGATCGTCGTCTCGGGCGCCGTCGTGTCGGCCGCCGCGGGCGCCGGTGTCGGCTCGGGAGACGGCGTCGGCGCCGGTAGCGGGAGCAGGCGCGGGAGTCGGAAGCGGTGGGAGCGGTGCCGACACCGCCGGGCACGGTACGACGGGAGCAGGGCTCTCGGTGAGCCGGAAGACGCCGCCCTGGAGCGAGACGACGTAGACACAACCTCCGAGGTCTTCACCGAAGCTCGACGGGTTCGCGACCGTCAAGCCGATCGGAGCGTCGCCCTGCGCCGAGCCCGGTTGCAGCAGCGCGGACCGCACGGCGCCGACACAGAAGTCGGCATGGACGTACCGTCCGGCGAGCGAGGGCAATCCGGTGCGCGGACGACGTAGCCGCCCGTGATCGAGCAGTCGCCCTCGGCGTGCGGCCGTACGAGCACCGGCGGCACGTGCGGCGCCCCTGGCACGCCTTCCGACGTCCGGACGAGCCCCTCGAAGGCGTCCCAGCCGTAGAACGCGCCCGCGCCCGTCCCGCGCGGCGCGAAGTCGACCTCCTCCCACGCGTTCTGGCCGACGTCCGCGAGCGTGAGGTCTCCCGTTGCGCGGTCGAACGAGAAGCGCCACGGGTTACGCAGGCCGAAGGCCCAGATCTCGGGCTGCGCGCCCACCACGCCGACGAACGGATTGCCCGGCGGGATCGCATACGGCGCGGCGCTACGCGGGTCGATCCGGAGGAGCTTGCCGAGCAGGCTGGAGAGGTCTTCGGCGTTCTCGTCCGGATCGCCGCCGCCGCCGCCGTCGCCAGTGCCGGCGTAGAGGAAGCCGTCGGGGCCGAACTGGAGCTGGCCGCCCCAGTGGTTCGTCAAGACCGGGTGCGGGATGCGCAGGAGGAGTCGCCGGGAAGCAGGGTCGGCGCGATTCGGATCGGCGGCGGAACGCCGGTACTCGGCGATCTCGATGTCCAGAGGGGCGCCGCTCGCGTTAGCGGTGCTCGCGTACGTGTAGAGGAGCCCGGACGTCGCGTAGTCCGGCGCGAAGGCGATCGAGAGCAGGCCGCCCTCGCCCTGGGCGAAGAGACCCGAGAGCTGCAGGAACGGCACCGGCTGCAGGACGCCGTCCCGGAGGACGCGGACGTTGCCCGCCTTCTCGACGATGTAGAGACCCGACGAGTCGCCCGGGGCAGCGGCGATGTGGACGGGCTCCGTGGCCGTGGCGATCCGGACGAGCTGCGGCACGGCGGCAGCAGGAGCCGCGACGGCGAGCGCGGCGGCGGCGGTGAGCGCGGCGGCGGCGAGCGTGCGCACCTCGACAGCAGCCTACGCGCTACATTCGCAGCGTGACGCGCAGCGACGCCTACATCGTCGACGCTGTCCGCAGCCCGATCGGGCGGCGGAACGGCTCCCTCGCGGGGACTCGCGGCGACGAGCTCGCCGCACAGGTACTGAACGGGCTCGTCGCGCGACACGACCTCGACCCGGCCGAGGTCGAGGACATCCAGATGGGCTGCGTGACGCAGATCGGCGAGCAGGGCTGGAACATCGGGCGCATGGCCCCGATGGTCGCCGGGCTGGCCGGAGACGGTCTGCGGCACCACCGTCGACCGGCAGTGCGGCTCGTCGATGCAGACGAACTTCAACGCGGCGGCCGCGGTCTGGTCCGGCCAGCTCGACGTGGTCGTCTCGGCGGGCGTCGAGATGATGTCGCGGGTGCCGATGGGCTCGAACGGCGGCGACCTCTCCGACAAGCTGCTCGAGCGCTGGCAGATCGTCCCGCAGGGGATCTCGGCCGAGGCGCTTGCGTCGGAATGGAACCTCTCGCGCGAGGCGCTCGACGCCTACTCGCTCGAGTCGCATCGCCGCGCGCTCGCCGCCATCGACGAAGGCCGCTTCGAGAACGAGATCGTCCCGGTCGAGGTCTCGGCCGCGGGCGCCGCCGTGCTCTTCGCCGTGGACGAGGCGCCGCGGCGCGACACGTCGGCCGAGAAGCTCGCCTCGCTCCAGCCCGCGTTCCTCCCCGACGGCGTCGTCACCGCCGGGAGCTCGAGTCAGATCGTCGACGGCGCCGCGGCCGTGCTCGTGACGAGCGAAGTGGCCGCGAGCCGGCTCGGGCTCGAGCCGCGCGCCCGGTTCGTCTCGTTCGGGCTCTCCGGGGTCGACCCGTACCGGATGCTGCACGGCAATCCGGAGGCGTGCCGCAAGGCCCTCGAGAAGGCCGGGCTCAGCTGGGACGACATTTCCGTGATCGAGGTGAACGAGGCGTTCGCGTCGGTCGTGCTCCAGTTCGCGCACGACGCGGGCCTCGAGGACCGCTTCGACGACATCAACCCGAACGGCGGCGGGATCTCGCTCGGCCATCCACTCGGAGCGACCGGCGCCCGGGTGACCGCGACGCTTCTGAACGAGCTCGAGCGTCGCGAGGCGCGCTACGGGATCGCCTGCATGTGCATCGGGTTCGGCCAGGCGATCGCCGCCGTCGTCGAGCGCGTCTGAGCGGTCGCTGGCTGCTCGTCCGCGGCCGGGGCGACCGGCCGCTGCCGCAGACCGGCTTCACTTTCGAGCGCCACGCGTCCACGCGCCGTCCCACTGTGGCGAAGGGCGATCTCGCGATCTGCTACGCAAGCGTCTGGCAGGCGGTGTACGCCGTGGTCGAGGTGACGTCGGATCCGGAGGAGGACCCGGAGCGTCAGCGCTGGCGTTGGTCGTTCGGCATCCGCCCGCTCGCTGCGCTCGACGACCTCGACCGCTCGATTCCGGCGGAGGAGGTCGGCATCTTCCCGAGCTCGATCTGGCGCCACTCGTACATCCGTCTCACCTCCGAGCAGTTCGAGGCGGCGCGGGACGCGATTACCAGCGGAGCCGCGAGCGCCGCGGCGTGTAGGATCGGCCGCCGATGGGCGAGGTGCGGAAAGTCGGCGTGGTCGGGCTCGGTGCCATGGGCGCCGGGATCGCGCAGCTCTGCATCGAAGCCGGCGTCGACACCGTCGGGCGCGAGGTCAGCGCCGAGCTGGGGGAGAAGGCGCGCGACCGGATCGCGCACTTTCTCACCCGGAAGGTCGAGAAGGGGCAGCTGGAGCAGGCGGCACGTGACGAGGCGGTCGGCCGGCTCTCGCTGACAACGCAGCTCGACGCGTTCGCGGACTGTGACCTCGTGATCGAGGCGATCGTCGAGGAGCTCGAGCCGAAGCGGGAGCTCTTCGCCGAGCTCGAACGGATCTGCAGGCCTGAGGCGGTGCTTGCGACGAACACCTCGGCCCTCTCCGTGACCGAGATCGCCGCGGCGACGACTCGGCCCGAACGGGTCGTCGGCATGCACTTCTTCAACCCGGCACCGCTGATGCCGCTCGTCGAGATCGTCCGCGCCGAGCTGACCGCGGACGAGCCGTTCGAGACCGCCTACGCCTTCGGCGAGCGGATCGGGAAGACCCCGATCCGCTGCCACGACACGCCGGGCTTCGTGGTCAACCGGGTCCTGATCCCGCTCCTGAACGACTGCATCCGCGTGCTGGATGAAGCCCGCGTCACGCCGGAGGACCTGGACACGGGGATGCGCAACGGCGCCGGCTGGCCGATGGGGCCCTGCACGCTCGTCGACCTGGTCGGGATCGACGTGCACGTGCACGCGTCGGAGGCGCTCTACGAGAAGACGCGCGAGCCGCGGATGGCGCCGCCGCCGCGCCTCGTCGCGATGCGCAACGCCGGCCTGCTCGGGCGGAAGTCGGGCCGCGGCTTCTACACCTACGGGGAGTAGGTCAGTCGACGCGAAGCAGCGGCACGCGCAGACGCGCCGCGACCGCCGGCAGCAGCGTGCCCTGGACGACAACCGAGAAGAGCACGACGACGAAGACGATGTCGTAGATCTGAGTGCCGTCGTCGACCGCCGCGATCACGGCGAGCGCCGCGAGCAGGATCGGCACCGCTCCTTTGAGGCCGCTCCAGGCGACGAAGAGCCGCTCGCCCCAGGTCAACCGCACGGGGAGAAGGAGGGTGACGACGACCAGGGGTCGGACGAGCAGGCCGAGCACGACCGCGAGGACGAGGCCGTCGAGCCAGTCGCCGCTCGAGAGAACGTCCGTGAGGTCGACCGTCAGTCCGAAGGCGACGAAGGCCGTGATCTCCGCGAGGCTCGCGAGAGAAGAGAGGAAACCCTCGATCTCCGTCTGGTGCGGAGCACCCGCGTCTCCGATCAGGAGGCCCGCGAGGAAGACGGCCAGAAAGCCCGAGCCGTGCACGAGCGTCGCCGCCCCGTAGATCACGCCGGCCGCGCCCAGCACCTGGAGCGGATAGAGCGACGCCTCGGGCAGCCTGGCGCGGCGCATCAGCGGCAACAGCGCCACCGCTCCAACGACGCCGACGACCGCGCCGCCCGTCATCTCGACGACGAATTCCTCCACGACCGTCCAGAAGCTGCCGTGGTCGCTGGTGGCGAGCTCGATCATCCCGATCATCAGCGCGATCCCGACCGGGTCGTTCGCTCCCGACTCCCCCTGGAGGATCGTGCCGGTGCGGCCGCGGATCTCGCGGCCGCCGAGGACCGAGAACGTGACGGCGGGATCGGTGGGCGCCAGCGCCGCGCCGAGCAGGCCGCTCGTGATCCAGGAGAAGCCGAGCAGCCAGTGCGCGGCGCAGGCAAGAAGCCCCGCGGTGGCGAAAGTGCCGAGCACACCGAGCGAGACGATCGGGACGAGCGAGACACGAGCCCGGTGCCAGCCGATCCGCATGCCGCCTTCGAGCAGGATCACGATCAGCGCGACGACGCCGACCCTCTCCACCGTCACGAACGAGATCGCGTTGCCAAAGCTCGGGACGAGGTCCGACACGGTCGCCGCAGCGAGGAGGAAGAGCGCCGCGCTCGGGATCGCAAAGCGCTCGGTGAGCGTCCGCCCGAAGAGGGCCAGCACGAACCCGGACGAGACAACGAGAATGATCTCGCCGAAGGTCGCGATCTCGTCCACGGGGAGAATCTACGGCCGCCCCGGAGTGGCGGTCGCACATACAATTCCCTTACATGGACCTGATGCACGGCACACTCGTCGTGCCGATACTGCGGACGTGAAGCGCACCACCCTGGTCCTGTTCACGCTGCTCGCGCTCAGCCTCCCGGTCGCCGGTGGAGCGGCGCCGAGCGCCGACGATGGCACGCTGTCAATCGACGGCGGCCGCGGCAAGGTCACGATCGACGCGCGCGGGGCCGTGATCGGCCGTCTCGCGAGTGGCACGGTCACGATTTGGGACCTGACACCCGAGGACGCCAAGTCTCCCGGTTGTCTGGGGCGACGACTTTCCCGTCCGGCTCGTGGGCGAGACCGGTGTCCGCTACTCCGGCACGGGCATGCGCTTCCGCGTCATCGGCGGCCGTTACAGGATCGCCGTCAACGGACGCGACATCGACCTCTCGGCTGTCGGCAAGGGCTGGGCCACGCTCCGCGCCGACGAGGCCAGCTTCGACCCGGGCGTGTACTCGATCGACGGAGCCGACTGCAGCAGCACCCGCGAGCGGGCGAGCTGCAAACCGCTCCCGGAGCTCGAGCGGCGCTTCGTGCTCGGCAGCGTCACCTCCGAGAAGAGCGTGCTCCGCGCCACCACAGGCTGATGGCCGCAGGCGCACAGACGATTCTGGTCGTCGAGGACGAGGCGTCGATCGCCTCGTTCGTCTCCCTCTACCTCAAGAACGCCGGCTACGAGGTGCGCGCCGTCAACACGGGCAGCGCCGCCTTGACCCAGGTCGCGGCCGAGCTGCCCGCGCTGATCATCCTCGACCTGATGCTGCCTGACATCGACGGGATCGAGATCTGCCGGCGCGTGCGCAAGACCTCGGACGTGCCGATCCTGATGCTCACCGCCCGCGACGAGGACGTCGACAAGATCATCGGCCTCGAGGTTGGCGCCGACGACTACCTGACCAAGCCGTTCAACCCGCGCGAGCTCGTGGCGCGCGTCAAGAGCGTCCTCCGACGCTCGGCGCCGGAGCGACGCCGTGACGTGGAGCAGGAGTTGCGCCACGGCGACCTCGTGATCAACGCCGGCCGCCGCGAGGTCAAGGTCGGCGACGAGGAGATCCAGCTCGCGCCGAAGGAGTTCGATCTCCTCTGGGAGCTGCTCGATCACCGCGGCCTCGTCCTGACCCGCGATCAGCTGCTCGAGCGCGTCTGGGGCTACACGTTCGCCGGCGACACCCGCACGGTCGACGTGCATGTGCGGCAGCTCCGGCGCAAGCTCGGCGAGGCGTCGCCGATCGTGACCGTCTGGGGGGTCGGCTACAAGGTCGGGCCCGAGCGGACGTCCGCTCCAGCCGCCTAAGCTAGAACCGTGCTCAACTCCCTGCGCTTTCGCCTGCCGGCGCTCTTCCTGGCGGGGATCGCGCTCGCCGGGCTCGTCACGAGCCTGATCGCGCTGCGCCTCTTCCAGGACTACTCCCGAAACGAGACGCTCAAGGAGCTGCGTCAGGAGGCCAGCGGGCTCTCGGAGCTCTACGCCGAGTCCGCAGTGCGCGCTCTGGACGAGGACAAGGCCGCGCCGGCCTTCGCGGCCAAGCGGCTCGAGGCGGCGACCGGGGACCGCCTCTTCGAGGTCGTCCGCGCGCCTTCCTATCCGGGCACCGGCCAGGATTCCGGCCTCACGCGCCTCCGCGCGCGGGACGTCGGCGTCGACCTCAGTGGCGACCGGGTAGTCACGTTCGAGTTCGAGCCGCCCGGGGAGGACCGCACCTTCCTCGCCGTGTCGCACCCCGTGCGGCTCGGCGGTGAGCGAGGCGTCACCTTCTCGTACCTGATCGTGGCGAAGCCGAAGGCGGAGCTCCGCGAGACGTGGGTGACGCTGGTTTCGAGGCTCGCGCTGGCCTTCCTCGCGGGTCTGGTCGTCGTCGGCGGGCTCGCCCTCTATCTCTCGCGTAGGCTCACTGAGCCGGTGCTCGCGCTCTCGCGCGCGATGGACGAGGTCGCCGAGGGCCACTACGACGTGGACGTGCCGCAGGTTCCCGGGAAGGGCGAGATCGGGCATCTGACCGAGCGCTTCCGGGAGATGGCCGCACGGCTTGCCGAGGCCGAGCAGCGCGAGCGCAACTTCCTGATGTCCGTCTCGCACGAGCTGCGTACCCCTCTGACCGCGATCCGCGGCCACGTCGCCGCCCTGCGCGAGGGGGTCGTCACCGATCCGGAGCTCGCCGACGCGTCGCTCGAGATCGTTGCGGACGAGGCAGAGCGCCTCGGCCGGCTCGTCGGCGACGTGCTCGACCTGGCCAAGCTGAACGCGCACCGATTCACCGTCCTCACCGAGGAAGTCGACATGGGCAGGGTGCTGGAGCGCGCCTACGCGACCTTCGCGGACGAGGCGCGCCGGCGGGGGATCGAGTACACGCAGGAGGCGGACGGGGCGCCGGTGATCGTCTCGGATGGCGATCGCGTGCTCCAGATCATCTCCAATCTGCTCTCGAACGCCTTCCGCTGGACGCCCGACGGAGGCAAGATCGACCTCGCGTTGCAGACCTCCAACGGCTCCGTCACCGTAGACGTCGCCGATACGGGGCCCGGGATCGCGCGCGAGGAGCGGGAACGCATCTTCCGGCCGTTCTGGTCGCACGACGGCCACGGCACGGGGCTCGGGCTCCCGATTGCCCGGGAGCTCGCGGTCGCCCTAGGCGGCCGGATCGAGCTCGATACCGAGATGGGGAGGGGCAGCCGCTTTCGGCTCATCCTCCCGGCGGGCAGGGTCTAGCCCGTCCCGGGCGACGACGAGCGAGGCACCGGCGACACCGCTCTCGAGCTTCTCGAGCCGGTCGCTGACCCCCTTCCAGCCCGAGGAGACGAGGTCGACCAGCAAGGCGAGGTCGTCGACGCGTGCGTGCCGCTCGGCCAGCAGATCGCCCTCGAGCCGCTCGAGCCGCCGGATCGCCTGGTTGAGCAGCCCGCGAATCTCCGCGAGGTGCCGTGCGACGGGCACCACCTCCGCCCGCAGGCCGTCCTGCACGGCTGCTCCGATCCGCTCCGGCAAGGTCGCCTCGAGGTCCGCCGCGGCAACCGCGAGGGCCTCGACCTGCGCTCGGGAACGCTCCATCGCCGCCTCGAGCTCGGCCGGTGCGACGCGGCCCGAAGCCGCCTCCGCGATCCGGGCCTTGGCCCGCAGGAGCGCCTGTTCGTCCACGGGCAGGAGGCTACGCTCACCGTCGGATGGACGCCTCCGAGCTCGACTACGAGCTGCCGCCCGAGCTCGTCGCGCAGCATCCCGCCGAGCGACGGGACGCCTCGCGCCTGCTGGTCTACGACCGGGCCACCGGCGCCGTCCGGCACCGGACGTTCGGGGACCTGCCGGACGAGCTCTCGGGCGAGCTCGCGGTCGTCAACGACACGCGCGTTGTTCCGGCGCGGATCCGGCTCGAGCGGCCGAAGGGGGAGGTGCTCCTGCTCGAGCACGAGGGCGGCGGCGAGTGGCTCGCGCTTGCGCGGCCGACACGACGGCTGAAGCCGGGCATGCGCCATGGCGCGCTCGAGCTCGTCGAGCACCTCGGCGAGGGGCGCTGGCGCGTCCACCTCGAGGGTGAGCCGGGCGGCGAGGCGCCCTTGCCTCCGTACATCACGGAGCCGCTCGCGGACCCCTCCCGCTATCAGACCGTGTACGCCGACGAGGCCGGCTCCGCTGCGGCGCCGACCGCCGGCCTGCACTTCACGCCCGAGCTCCTCCAGCGTCTCGACGTCGAGCGCGTCACGCTGCACGTCGGCCTCGACACCTTCCGCCCGCTTGCGACCGAGACGCTCGAGGAGCACGAGCTCCACGGCGAGCGCTACTCCGTGCGGCCGGAGTCGTGGGAGCAAATCCGTGCCGCCGATCGTGTCCTGGCGGTCGGCACGACCACCGTGCGCGTGCTCGAGACGGTCGCGCGTACGGGTGAGCTCGCCGGCCGGACGACCCTCTTCGTCACTCCCGGGTTCGACTTCCGTCGTGTCGACGCGCTGCTGACGAACTTCCACCTGCCGCGGTCGACGCTGCTCGCGCTCGTCATGGCCTTCGCCGGGGTCGAGGAGACGCGCCGCCTGTACCGGCTCGCGGTCGAGGAGCGCTATCGCTTCTACTCGTTTGGCGACGCAATGCTCCTCTTCTGAACCCAGTCGGCGAGCGGCCCCTCGGCGACCTCGGGGTAGCGCGGCCTCGAGCGGCGCGCCCGCGGCGACGAGTCGCTCGGCGACGCCGACGAAGTCCCGGCCGGGGAGCCCGTGGTACTGAGAGGCGTGGATCACCCAGTCGAGCGGACGCTCGAAATCGGCGGGAGACGCTGCGGTGGGATCGGCGCCGAGCTCGAGCAGGCGCTCGACGACGTCGACGTGGCCAAGCCAGCAGGCGTGGTGCAGCAGCGTCCCCTCCGGCGAGCCGCCGACGACGCCGCTGAAGCTCGGTCCCACCGCGTCGACCACGCGGTCGAGGCCGCCGCGGAGTGCCGTCAGGATCAGCACCTCCTGCGCGTCGGGGTCGAGCGAGGCCGGTAGCGGATCCTGCGGGCGCTCGCCGCGGGCGAGGGCAGCGACCGGGGTGTCGGCTGGATCGACCTCGGTCGAGGCGCCGAGCCGCGCGAGTAGCTCGGCGAGCTCGTCCTTGCCGCGCAGGACTGCGTGTTGATAGGGCGTGCGCAGCGGCACATCGCCGCGCCACGTCTCGCCCCCCGGCCGGTCGACGTCCGCTCCGTGCGCGACGAGCAGCTCGATCGTCTCGGCACCGCGGCCACGCCGCACCGCGTGTGCGACGGAGAACCCCTCGTTCGGGTCGGCGCCGTGCTCGAGCAGAAGCCGCACGTGCTCCAGCCGGTCGTCGTCGAGTGCGTGAGCGAGTGCGTTCGTCCCGTCCGTCGCCGCTCCGTGCTCGAGCAGGATGCGCACGCACTCCGGGCTCTCCGCCTCGGTCGCGTGGTAGAGCGACTCGCCGTCGTCGGGATCGGCGCCGGCCTCGAGGAGCGCGCGCGTCAGCTCAGCGTCGTGCCGAACCCCGGCGGCCCCGTAGAGCGCCGACATGTTCCCGTACTCGTTCACAAAGAAGGCGTTCGGGTCGGCCCCGCGTCCGAGCAGCTCTCGCGCGAGCTCGGTCGTCTCGAAGACCGAGTGACACGCATAGAGGAGCGGCGCCCAGCCGCGCGGGCCGCCCGGCGCGTTCGGATCGCCCTGCCAGTTCCGGCCGAGGACGAGCCGCACCCACGGGTCGCGCTCGAGCTCGGGGCGCGCCCCGAGCAGCAGCTCGGCGCGCGTGCGGCGCCGCTCGGTCGCGGCCTGCACGAACGACTCGACGCTCGCGTCGGCCGCGGCGAGAAGCGCCGGCCAGCTCGGGTATCCGTGCTCGCGCGCGAGCACGAGCTGCGCGTGTGCCAGGATCGGCTCGCGACCGCCGAGCCGCTCGAGCGCGCTCGGATCGCCGGCCCGGGCCGCCTTCACGAGCTCCTTCGCCTGCTTGCGCAGTTGCTCCAGGTTCACAACGACCTCCCTCCTTCGAGGCCCGGTGTCCGCGTCGTCGGGCCGGAGACGAGATCGCGTGTCCGTAGCGGGTGATGCAACGAGGTGGGCTCTGCCCTGCCCGCGGACCGGACGCGCCCTCGAACGCGCGTTCCGATCCTACCCGGCCTAGACGAACATGTGACGCACATGCGATACTGTGGAGCGCATGACGAAGATGATTCAGATCCGAAACGTGCCCGACGCGCTCCACCGGAAGCTCAAAGTGCGTGCTGCCGAAGCAGGGATGTCTCTGTCGGATTACCTCCTCGCCGAGGTCGAGAGGGTCGCCGCCGCGATGACTCCCGACGAGATCAAGGAGCAGCTGCGCCGATTACCGCCTCCCGATTTCGACGAACCGCCCTCGGTCACGCTGCGGCGGATCCGCGACGCGAGTTGATCGTCCTCGACAGCTCGGCTGCACTCGACTATGTGCTGGGCTCCCAGCCCCTCGCGGAGTGGGTCGAGCGACAGCTCGACGGCGCTTCGTGGGACCTTCACGCGACATACGTGATCGACCTCGAGGTCTTCGGCGTCACGCGCGCGCACGTGTTGCGCGGGTCAATCGACTCAGAACGCGGTTGGGCGGCTCTCGACGTTTTCGCGCGGTTCCCGCTGAAGCGGTATTCACACGTCCACTTGTTCGAGCGCATGTGGTCGCTGCACCGGCACGTGTCGCCCACTGACGCGAGCTTCGTCGCGTTGGCCGAGGCGCTGGACGCTCCCCTGCTCACGACCGATCTTCGTCTGGCCCGTGCTCACGGCCATCGCGCAGCGATCATCGCTCCGTGAGCTTCGAGGTTCTCGCCACGGACGGTGCCGCCCGCGCCGGGATCCTGCGCACGGCCCACGGCGAGGTGCGGACGCCCGCCTTCATGCCGGTCGGCACGAAGGGAACGGTCAAGACCCTCGACCCCACGGAGCTGCGCACGGTCGGCGCCGAGATCATCCTCGGCAACACCTACCACCTCCATTTCCGCCCCGGCGACGACGTGATCGCGGCGCTGGGCGGCCTGCACGCCTTCTCGGGCTGGGACGGCCCGATCCTGACCGACTCCGGCGGCTTCCAGGTCTTCTCGCTCCGCGACACGCTGCTCGGCGTCGACGAGGACGGCGTCACTTTCCGCTCCGTCTACGACGGCGCCGCGGCGCGTTTGTCACCGGAGGTGGCCGCCCGGATCCAGCGCAACCTCGGCTCCGACATCGCGATGGCCTTCGACATCTGCCCGCCGGCCGGCGTGCCGCGCCACGAGCTCGAGCAGGCCGTGCGGCTGACGACGCTCTGGGCGGCGCGCCAGCGGCAGGAGGAGCCCGCAGCCGGCCAGCTCGTCTTCGGCATCGCCCAGGGCGCCGCCGACCCGGATTTGCGGCGCCGCTCGATCGAGGAGATCGCCGCGCTCGGCTTCGACGGGCACGCGCTCGGCGGGCTCGCGGTGGGGGAGAGCCGCGAGGAGATGTTCGAGGCGACCGGCTGGGCGGCGCCGCTCCTCCCGGCGGACAAGCCCCGCTACTTCATGGGCATCGGCGACGCCGAGGGGATCCTGCGCGTGATCGGCGCCGGGATCGACATGTTCGACTGCGTCCTACCGACCCGCACGGCGCGGACCGGCTCCGCCCTCACCGCGACCGGCCGTCTCAACCTCCGCAACGCCCGCTTCGCACGCGATCCGCGTCCGCTCGAGGAGGGCTGTACGTGCCCGGCCTGCGCCCGCTTCTCACGCGCCTATGTCCGGCACCTCGTCAACCAGGAGGAGCTGCTCGGCCTGCGGCTCCTCAGCCTGCATAATCTGCACTTCCTACTCGAACTGACCGCAGGCGCGCGCGCGGCGATCGAGCGCGGCGAGCTGGAGGGCTTCACGGCCGCGGCGCTCGCCCGGCTCGCCGGCGGCCCACAGGAGGATCCTTGGGACAACTGATCGTGATCGTCGCCATGTTCGCTCTGCTGTGGCTGTTCCTGATCGCGCCGCAGCGCCGGCGGGCGCAGGCTCAGAAGCAGCTGCTCGCGAGCGTCAAGGTCGGGGACGAGATCCTCACCGTCGGCGGGCTCTACGGGCAAGTCCGCGCGATCGACGAGGACGACGACCTCGAGGTCGAGATCGCCGACGGCCTGCAGGTGCGCATGGCCCGCAGGGCTGTCGCCGCGGTGATCCCGCCCGATTGGGAGGAGGAAGAGGAGGACGAGGAGGCGGTGGCGGAGGGGGACGAGACGGTGCTCGACGAGGAAGCTAAGAAAGAGCTAAGAGAGGGCGAATTCGAGCCAGGGAGCGAGGTTCGCAGCTAACCTGTCCCGCTGCTTCCGTGAAACGTAGACCGAACCTCATCCTTTCTTTGTTGATCGTCGCCGGCCTGATCGGCGTCGCTCTGATCGCCCTGCCCGGCTCGCCGCTGCAACAGAAGCCGACGCTCGGCCTCGACCTCCAGGGCGGCCTCGAAGTGACGCTCCAGGCGGTGCCGCCGCCGAACCGGCCGCTCGAGCAGTCCGATCTCGACCGCTCGGTCGAGATCCTGCGCGACCGCGTCGACCGGCTCGGCGTCGCCGAGCCCGAGATCCGCACGCAGGGCGACGACCAGATCGTGATCGACCTCCCCGGGCTCAAGAACCAGCAACAAGTGATCGAGATCCTCGGCAAGACCGCCCAGCTCGAGCTCTTCGACCTCCAGGCGAACCTCGTTCCGCCCTCGATCGGGGCGCAGCGCTTCCCGATCGCGAAGGACTCGCTCTACTCACTCCTGGCCGGCCAGCAGGCGCTCATCAAGGATGACTCGGAGACGACGTGGTACCTCTTCGACGACAAGCGCAAGGTGCGCTCGGGGCCCGTCACCGACAAGGACAAGCTGCTCCAGAGCGACGCGGTCGAGGCCGCGGGCGAGGCGGGCAAGCTGCCGAAGGGCTGGCGCATCTTCGGCGTGCCGCCCGGGACGGCCGTGCTCCGATGCGGGATCGGCGAAGACGTCTGCCCGGGCGTCAGCCAGGCCAACCCGACGAATGACTCCTTCTACCTGATCCGCTACGACCGCAGCGATGAGGCGATCGAGGCGGGGAAGGCCTCCCCGGAGATGACCGGCGAGGATCTCAAGCTCGACGGCACACGCCAGGACTTCGATACGACGACCGGCGAGCCGATCGTGACCATGCAGTTCACGGACGAGGGCGCAGACAAGTTCGGCGAGATCACTCGTCGCGAGGCGCAGCGCGGCAAGCTCCTGTCCAGCACGCTCGGCGGCGGCCAGAAGATCACGCAGAACTTTGCGATCGTGCTCGACCGCGAGATCAAGTCGTGGCCTTCGATCGACTGGGAGCAGTACCCGAACGGGATCAGCGGCACGAACGGGGCGCAGATCACCGGCATCGGCGACCTCCAGGAGGCGAAGGACCTCGCCCTCGTCCTCCAGACCGGTGCCCTGCCCGTCACGTTCACGACGCTCGAGAACACGCAGATCTCGGCCACGCTCGGCGCGGACTCGCTCGAGCAGGCCTGGCAGGCCGCGCTGATCGGCCTCGTCCTCGTCGCGATCTTCCTGCTCGTCGTCTACCGCTTCCTCGGGCTGGTCGCCGTCTTCGGGCTCGCGATCTACGCGGCGCTCACCTACGCCGTGATCCTCCTCTTCGACGTCACGATGACGCTGCCCGGGTTCGCCGGCCTGATCCTCTCGATCGGGGTCGCGGCCGACGCGAACATCGTCATCTTCGAGCGCATCAAGGAAGAGGCGCGCGCGGGCAAGTCCGTCCGCGCTGCGATCGCCAACGGCTACAAGAAGGGCTTCGCGACGATCATCGACGCGAACGTCGTCACCGCGATCGCGGCGATGGTGCTGTTTGCCGTCGCGACCGCCGGTGTGCGCGGCTTCGCCTTCATGCTCCTGCTCGGCACCGGGATCTCGATCGTCACCGCCGTGCTCGCGACGCGCGCGATGCTCGGCCTCCTGGCCGGCTTCGACTGGTTCGACAACCCGAAGTTCATGGGCGCGAGCGCCCGCGAGATTCCCTGGTGGCAGCGGATCGACATCGTCGGGCGGCGCCGGCTCTGGTTCACGATCGCCGGCGTGCTGATCGCGCTCTCGATCGGCTCGCTCATCTTCAAGGGGCTGAACCTGGGGATCGACTTCGACGGAGGCTCGACGGTCACGTTCACGACGTCCGAGCCGGTGCAGATCGAGGCGGTGCGGGACGAGGCCGCGACGATCGGCCAGGCCGACGCGGCCATCCTCGGCCGCGGCGAGCAGGCCGCGAACGGCGGCTACACACAGTTCACGTTCCGCTCGGAGTCGCTCGAACCGGCCGAGCAGACACGACTGACGCAGGCGTTCGAGAGCGAATTCGGCGCGGAGGCGGGCAACGTCCGCAACGTCTCCGCGAGCTTCAGCGAGCAGATCCTGCGGGGCGCCATTCTCGCGCTGATCGTCTCCTTCCTGCTGATCACGATCTACGTCGCGATCCGCTTCGAGTGGCGGTTCGCCGTGCCGATCCTGCGGACGATCGTGAACGACGGCTTGATCGCGCTGGGTGTCTACTCGTTCACCGGGCGCGAGGTGAGCGCCGCGACCGTGGCCGCGTTCCTGACCATCATCGGCTACTCGATCTACGACACGATCATCATCTTCGACCGCGTACGCGAGAACATCCAGCTGATGCGGCGCTCGGCGATCGCGCACATCACGAACGTGTCCCTCTGGGAGACGATCCCGCGCTCGCTCGCGACGACCTTCATCACGCTGCTCCCGGTCTCGGCGCTGTACTTCTTCGGCGGCGAGACGCTGAAGGACTTCGCCTTCGCGATCCTGATCGGCATCTCGATCAGCGCCTTCTCGACCATCTTCATTGCGGCGCCGTTCCTGGTCGTCCTCAAGGAGAAGGAGCCCGAGTTCGCGAGGCGCAAGGCGGGCACAGGCGTCCAGGAGGAGTCCGTCGGCGGCCTTCGGGAGGCAGAGGACCTCGCCGCAGAGCAGCCCGCACCGGATCTGGTCCCGGACTTCCTTCAGGGCGAAGGGGACGGAGTGGCACCGGAGCCGGAGCCGGCGACGGCGACCCCGGCCGGCGCGCCGAGCACGGCCGGCACGTCGGGCAGCTCGAAGCGGGACCGCCGCCGCCAGCGGCGATCGACCCGCCCCCATGGCCGCGCGCGGTAGCGTTCCGCCTACGTGACCGGGCCGGAGAGCCAGTCCACCTTCGCGCTTCGCCAGCTCGTCGAGGAGCTCGGCGCGCAGCTGCGCTCGGGCGTCGAGAAGCTCGGCGACGTGCCGACGGAGACCGGCGAGCGGATTGCGCGGGAGCTCGGGCTCGTCAACCGCGACGAGTTCGAGACGCTCGAGCTCCGGCTCGCCCAGCTCGAGCACCGGCTCAGGCTGCTCGAAGACTCCTCGAGTTAGAGGCTAGCGCGCAGCCTGCAGGGGCGGGCCGACGCCGCCGCGCGGCCTGGCGCGTCCGGCCGCCTGGAGCGCGCGGCGGTACGCAGCGGCCGCCGTCGGACCGCTCGCCATCACCTCGCCCGTCGAACGCATCTCCACGCCGCGGTCGGCCGCGCCCGCGAACCGCTCGGCCGGGAAGATCGCCTCCTTCGCCCACGCGCGCGACGGCACGACCCGCGCCGGGAGCCCAAGCTCCGCGAGTTGTGCTCCGAGGAGCAGGCGGCAGGCATGGTCGACGAGCGGCACGCCCGTCGCCTTGGCGACGAACGGCACCGTCCGCGAGGCGCGCGGGTTCGCCTCGAGCACGTGCAGCTCCCCCTCGTGGACGGCGAGCTGGAGGTTGAGGAGGCCTCGCACTCCCAGCGCGCCCGCGAGCGTTGCCGCGAGCTCGCGAATCTGCCCTTCCAGCCTGGCGCCGACCGAGGGAGCGGGGAGAACGCAGGCCGAGTCGCCGGAATGGACGCCCGCCCGCTCGACGTGCTCGATGATCGCCGCGACCCAGCCGTCCTCCCCGTCGCAGAGGACGTCCACGTCCAGCTCGAGCGCTCCCTCGAGGAAGCGGTCGACGAGCGCCGGGCCTTCGAGCGCGAGCTCCTCGGCGCTCCGAGCGACGCGCATGCCGCGTCCGCCGAGCACGTACGAGGGGCGGACGAGGACCGGGTAGCCGAGCTCCGACGCGAGCGCACGCGCCTCCGCGGTCGTGTCTGCATGGCGCCAGGCGGGCGCACGGACGCCGACCATGTCGAGGAGCGCTCCGAATCGCGCCCGGTCCTCCGCTGCCTCGATTGCCGGGAGCGGATCGCCCAAGAGCGGGACGCCGGCTTCGGCCAACCCGGCCGCGAGGCCGAGCGGGGTCTGGCCTCCGAGCGAGACGACGACGCCGAGCGGCTGCTCCAGCGCGACCACGTCGAGAACGCGCTCGAGCGTGACCGGCTCGAGGTAGAGGCGATCGCAGGTGTCGTAGTCGGTGGAGACGGTTTCCGGGTTCGCGTTGACCAGCACGACCTCGTGCCCGAGCGCGCGGAATGCCTGCGCCGCGCGGACGCAGCAGTAGTCGAACTCGATTCCCTGGCCGATCCGGTTCGTGCCCGAGCCGAGCACGACGATCGCACCGGTGCTCCGCTCCTCGCCGTCTCCTTCCTCGTACGAGAGGTAGTAGTACGGCGTCCGCGCCTCGAACTCACCTGCGCAGGAGTCGACGGCGAGCCGGCCGGGGAGACCCCGGCGCGCACGCACCTCTGCCTCCGAGACGCCGAGCAGGCGCGCGATCCGTGCGTCGGGCAGGCCGAACCGCTTGGCCGCGGCCACGTCACCGCCCGCGACGAGCTCGCCCTCGGTCGCACGAATCGAGTCGAGCTCGGCCGCGAAGTACGAGTGGAGGCCGCGGATTTCGGGCAAGGCGTCGCCTGCCTCGACGCCTTCGAGGGCCTTGAGGAGTGCCTCCGGAAACGTCCGGCCGAGCCCGAGCGCCTCGCCGACGGCGCGCATCTCGGTACCGAGCCCGCGCGGGCTGGCGGGGAACTTGTCGAAGTCGAAGCGGGGAGCCTTGACCGCGACGTAGTCCAGCGCCGGTTCGAACGCGGCGCTCGACGTCCCGGTGATGTCGTTCGGGAGCTCGTCCAGCGTGTAGCCGACGGCGAGCAACGCGGCGAGCTTCGCGATCGGGAAGCCGGTCGCTTTCGAAGCCAGAGCGGAGGAGCGGGAGACGCGCGGGTTCATCTCGATCAGCGCGAGCTCGCGCGTCGAGGGCTCGTAGGCGAACTGGACGTTGGCGCCGCCGGTCGCGACGCCGACCGCGCGCGCACACGCGAACGCGGCATCGCGCAGCCGTTGCAGCTCGCCGTCGTCCAGCGTCTGCTGCGGCGCAACCGTCCACGAGTCGCCCGTGTGCACGCCGACGGGGTCGAGGTTCTCGATCGAGCAGACGACGATGCAGTTGCCGGCTGTGTCGACGACGACCTCGAGCTCGAACTCCTGCCAGCCTTCGAGCGAGCGCTCGACGAGTACCTGGCCGATCGGGCTCGCGGCGAGACCGTGCGCCACGCGTCTGCGCAGCTCGGAGCGCGTCCGCGCGATCCCGCCGCCTCGGCCGCCGAGTGTGAAGGCGGGGCGGACGACGGCCGGGACCGGGCACTCCTCCAGCTGCGCAAGCGACGTGACGACGACGCTCATCGGCACGGGCAGCCCGGACGCCTCCATCGCCGCGCGAAAGCGCGAGCGGTCCTCGGCGGTGCGGATCGCGTCCACGTCGGCGCCGATCAGCTCGACGCCGTGCTCGGCAAGCACGCCGAGCTCCGCCAGCTCGACCGCGAGGTTGAGGGCCGTCTGGCCCCCGAGCGTCGGCAGCAGGGCGTCGGGCCGCTCGCGGCTCACGATCTCCGCGAGCGTCGGCGCGTCGAGGGGCTCGAGGTAGGTCGCGTCCGCCCACTCGGGGTCGGTCATGATCGTCGCCGGGTTCGAGTTCGCGAGCACGACGCGGTACCCCTCGGCCCGGAGAGCCCGGCACGCCTGCACGCCCGCGTAGTCGAACTCGCAGCCCTGGCCGATGCGGATCGGCCCGGAGCCGACGATCAGGACGCTGCGTAGGTCGGTGCGCTTCGGCACGCGGTCGCGATCCGGTGGAAGAACGGCAAGGCGTCGTGCGGCCCCGGCGCGGCTTCGGGGTGGAACTGGAGCGTGGCGAAGCCGTCCCCTTCGAGCCCTTCGACGGTGCCGTCGTTGAGCGAGACGTGGCTGACCTCGGCGGCGTCGCCCGGCGCCACCGCGAAGCCGTGGTTCTGGGCCGTCACGAGTACGCGCTTCGAGCCCGTCACCCGCACGGGATGGTTGGCGCCGCGATGGCCGAAGGGAAGCTTGAACGTCTCCAGGCCGAGGGCGAGCCCGACGAGCTGGTGGCCGAGGCAAATCCCGAAGAGGGGCACGCGGTCGAGGAGCCCGCGGACGGTCTCGACCGGGCCGTCGAGCTGGGCGGGATCGCCCGGGCCGTTGCCGACGAGAACGGCCGCCGGATCGAGCTCGAGCACGGCGTCGGCGTCCCACGTGCCCGGGACGACGATCGCCTGGACGCCCTCCTCGGCCAGTCGGCGCACGATCGAGCGCTTGCAGCCGAGGTCGAGGATGACGACGCGCGGCCCTGTGCCGACCGTGAACGGCTCGGCTACGCAGGCGTCGAGGGCGGGCGGAGGCGACGCCAGCTCGGGCTCGGCGAGCATGCGCGGCCAGTCGAGGTGCGGCTCCGCGAGGGCGCGGGCGTGGAGCTCGTCCGGCGAGGCCGTCCCGAGCGCGCACCGCATCGCGCCGTTCGCTCGCAGCCGGCGCACGAGCGCGCGCGTGTCGACCTCTTCGAGCGCCACGACGCCCCTGTGGGCGAGCCAGGTCGACCAGGCAGGCCGCGCCCGGCGCATGACGACGCCTTCGGTCCACACCCGGTCCGACTCCAGCCTCGCCTCGTCGACGCCGTAGTTGCCGACGAGGGGAGAGGCGAACGCGAGTACCTGGCGCGCATAGCTCGGATCGGTGACCGCCTGCTCGTAGCCGGCCGAGGCGGTCGTGAAGCACGCCTCGCCCGCGGCGACCCCCGGCGCGCCGACCGAGCGGCCCGCGAAGACGGTGCCGTCCTCGAGCACGAGATGAGCGTCCATGCTTTGCATAGTAATCACGAGATCTGCATAATACGCATTCTTGATGCAGGTCACTACCACCATCCTCGGCGCTTCGGGCTACTCGGGTCAGGAGACGCTCGACCGTGTACTCGCCCATCCGGCGCTCGAGCTCGTCGCCCTCGGCTCCGACTCGCTCGCGGGCCGGCCTGCGAACGCGCTCGATCCGCGTCTCGGCGGCGACGTGCCCGCGTTCACCTCGAACGATGCTGCACTCGCCGCCGGCGCCGAGCTCGTCTTCGGCTGCCTCGACCACGAGCGCGCAGCGGCGCTCCAGCCGCCCGCGGATACGGTCGTCGTCGACCTGTCGGGCGCGCACCGGCTCGCAGACCCGGCGCTCTACCCCGCCTGGTACGGCTTCGAGCACCCGGATGCGTCCTCGCTCGGCGAGTGGAGCTACGCGATCCCGGAGCTCTATCCGCCGGAAGGGCCGTTGATCGCGAACCCCGGCTGCTATGCGACCGCCGTTCTGCTCTCGCTCGCGCCGCTCGCCGACGCGATCGATTCGGTTGGCGTCGTCGTCGACGCGAAGTCGGGCGTCTCCGGTGCGGGGAAGACCCTCAAGGCGGCCTCTCACGCGGCCGCGGTGCTCGAGAACGTCTCGCCGTACAAGGTCGGGTCGCACCAGCATGCGCCCGAGATCGGGCAGGCGCTCGGTTTCCCGGTCTGCTTCGTGCCGCACCTGCTCCCGGTGCGCCGCGGCCTGATCGCCACCAGCTACGTGCGGCCGACCGCCGACCTGCGCGAGACGCTCGAAGCGGCGTATGCGGCGGCGCCGGCCGTGACGCTGCTCCCGGAGGGAGTGACTCCCGAGCTCTCACGTGTCCAGGGGACGGACGCGGCCGAGATCGGGGTGTTCACGGACCGCGCGACCGGCACAGGGATCGTCGTCTGTGCGCTCGACAACCTCGGCAAGGGCGCGGCCGGGCAGGCCGTCCAGAACGCGAACCTCGCGCTCGGCCTCCCCGAGACGAGCGGACTGCGCCTGTCGGGAGTCCTCGTTTGAGCGTCACCGCCGCACAGGGCTTCGCCGCTGCAGGAGTCTCTGCGGGCATTCGCCGGGCCGCAAAAGACGTTGCGATCGTCCGCTCGACCGTGCCCGCGGTCGGAGCCGCGATGTTCACGGTCAACCGCGTTCAGGCCGCGCCGGTGGTCGTGTCGAAGGCGCACCTCGCGACCGCGGAGCCGCAGGCGATCGTCGTCAACTCGGGCGTCGCGAACGCCGCCACCGGTGAGCGCGGGGAGCTCGACGCGCTCGCGACCGCGGCCGAGGCTGGGCGGTTGCTCGACCTCGAGGCCGAGCAGGTGCTGGTCCTCTCGACCGGGGTGATCGGCACGCTGCTCCCCCTGCAGAAGGTGACCGCAGGGCTCGGGCTGGCCGCGACGACGCTCTCGCCCGAAGGAGGCGCCGACGCCGCCGAGGCGATCCTGACGACCGACACCCGCACGAAGGAGGCGGCCGTGTCGCTCGACGGGTTCACCGTCGGCGGAATGGCGAAGGGGTCGGGGATGATCCACCCGCAGCTCGCGACCATGCTGGCGGTCGTCACGACCGACTACCCGCTCGAGCCGGGCGAGGCGATCGACTTCCTCCGGCCGGCGGTCGAGCGGAGCTTCAACTCGATCTCGGTCGACGGCGAGTGCTCGACGAACGACGCGGTCTGCCTGCTCGCGAACGGTGCGGCCGGGGGCGAGCGGACGCCGGCTTCCGATACCGCGTTCGCGCTCGCGCTCGGCCGGGTCTGCGAGGAGCTGGCCGAGCAGATCGTCGCCGACGGGGAGGGAGCGACCGTGCTCGCGGAGATCGAGGTCACGGGCGCCGCCGACGCCGGTCAGGCCCGCGCGATCGCCGCCAGGATCGCGACGTCCCCGCTCGTCAAGACCGCGCTCTTCGGGCACGACGCGAACTGGGGCCGGGTGCTCGCCGCCGCGGGCTCGGCGCCATGGAACGGCGGCTTCGCTGCTGTCGATGCGTCCCGCGTGACGCTCGCCTACAACGGCACCACGGTGCTCGAGCGCGGCGCGCCGCTCGGCGTCGAGCCGGACGTGTCGAACGGCGTCTGCAGGATCGAGCTCGATCTCGGCCTCGGCAGCGGCGCGGCGAGCTACCTGACGAGCGACCTCTCCTACGACTACGTCCGCATCAACGCGGATTACCGAACGTGAGCCGGATCGTCCTGAAGGTGGGCGGCGCCGTGGCGGCCGAGGCCGCGGGCCCTGCGCTCGCCCTCGCGGCGGAGCACGAGGTCTGCGTCGTGCACGGCGCCGGTCCTCAGATCTCGGCGGAGCTGGAGCGGGCGGGATTGGACGTCCGGTTCGTCGAGGGACGGCGGGTGACGAGCGCCGCGGCTCTTGCGGTCGTCAGGCGCTCGCTCGCCGCCGTGAACGAGCTTGTCTGCGCCGCGATCGGGCCGCTTGCCGTGCCGCTCTTCGGGGACGAGATCGGCCTCGACGCCGTTCCGGTGCCGGAGCTCGGGCATGTCGGCGAGCCGCTTCCGTCGGCGCCGCCTGCGGTGACGGACGCGCTGGCCGCAGGACGTGTCCCGGTCGTTGCGCCGCTCGGCGTCGGGCCGCTGAACGTGAACGCCGACGAGGCTGCTGCCGCGCTCGCGATCGGTCTGGGCGCCGACCGGCTCCTCTTCGTCACGGATGTCGCAGGGCTGCTGCTCGGCGGTACGGTCGCAGATGCGATCCGCGTGGACGAGGCCGAGCTCCTGCTCGCCTCGGGGACGCTCGGCGGCGGCATCGTCCCCAAGCTGCAGGCGGCGGTCGGGGCGGCGCGGGAGGGCGTCCACGCGACGATCGGCTCGACGGCGGTGCTGTCGTGACGCCGACGCTCGCCGCGGCGCCGCTGCTCCCGACCTACGCGCGCTACGGCGTGACGTTCGCGTCCGGCGACGGCGTCTGGCTCACCGACGTCGACGGTCGGCGGTACCTCGACCTGCTCGGGGGCATCGCCGTCGTCTCGCTCGGCCACCGTCATCCCGCCCCGCTCGCGGCGGCGCGAGGCCAGCTCGACGCGCTCTGGCACGTCTCGAATCTGTACTCGAACGAGCCGATGCTCCGGCTCGCCGCCCTGCTCTCGGATCGCTTCGGCGGCGCGCAGGCGTTCTTCTGCAACTCCGGCACCGAGGCGGTCGAGGCGGCGCTCAAGTGGGCCCGGAAGGCCACCGGCAAGCCGGTCGTCGTGGCGCTCGACGGCTCCTTCCACGGCCGGACGCACGGGGCGCTCGCCGTGACCGGCCAGCCGGGGAAGCGCGAGGCGTGGGAGCCGCTTGCACCCGCTGCCCGGTTCGCGCAGCTGAACGACATTGGCTCGCTCGCCGCAGCGGTCGGCCCGGATACGGCCGCGATCCTGATCGAGCCCGTGCAGGGGGAGGGCGGGATCCATCCCGCGAGCACCGAGTTCCTCGGTGCGGCCCGTGCGCTCGCCGACGAGCACGGCGCGCTGCTCGTGTTCGACGAGGTGCAATGCGGTGTCGGGCGCACGGGCACCTTTTTCGCCTGGGAGCAAGCGGGGGTCGCACCCGACGCGGTCACCCTCGCCAAGGGGCTCGCGAACGGCCTGCCGATCGGGGCGCTGCTCGTCGCCGAGTCCGCACCTGAGGGCCTCGAGCCCGGCGATCACGGAAGCACGTTCGGCGGCAACCCTGTCGCGTGCGCGGCCGCCTGCGCCGTGCTCGAGACGATCGACGATTCGCTGCTCGCCGCCGTTCGGCGCAACGGCGAGCTGCTGGCGGCAGGGCTTGCAGGCCTCAGCGGCGTCGTCGAAGTGCGCGGACGCGGACTGATGCTCGGTGCCGAGCTCGACCGCCCCGCAGCGCCCGTGGCGGCGGCGTGTCTCGAGGCAGGGTTGCTCATCGGCACGGCCGGCGAGTCCGTGCTGCGGCTGACGCCCCCGCTCACGATCACAGCCGACGAGCTCGGCGCCGGGCTCAACCTACTCGAGGAGGTGCTGACGTGAACAAGTTCGAGCGGCAGGGAGCGATCCTCCGGCTCGTCGCGGAGCGCCAGCTCTCCACCCAGGGCGACGTCGTCCAGGCGCTGCGGGACGAGGGGCTCGACGCAGTGCAGGCGACCGTGTCCCGCGACATCGCCCAGCTCGGGCTCGTGAAGGTGCGCGGCGAGAGCGGCCGGCTCGTCTACGCGCACCCGGGCGCCGCCGACCTCGACAAGCTCGCCGAGCTCACGGCCGCGCTCAGGCGCTGGGTGATCGGGCTCGAGGCGACCGGCAACCTCGTCGTGCTCCGGACGCCGGCGGGCTGCGCCAACGCCGTCGCGCGGGCGATCGACGACGTCGCGCTGCCCGAGGTCGCAGGCTGCATCGCCGGCGACGACACGATCTTCCTCGCCGCCCGGGAAGGTGTGGCCTCGACCGAGCTCGCCGAGCAGCTGCGCCACCACCTCGAAGGGGAGATGTAGTGGCACTGCCCGCTGCGCTCGGGATCGACCTGCTCGGCCGCTCGCTGACGCGGATCCGCGACTGGGCCCCGGCCGAGCTCGAGGCGGTGCTCGACCTTGCCGACGACCTCAAGGAGCGGCAGGCCGTGCGCGAGCCGCACCGGCTGCTCGAAGGGCGCACGCTCGGCCTGCTCTTTCGCAAGCACTCGACGAGGACACGTGTCTCGCTCGAGGTCGCCGCGGCGCACCTCGGCGCGACATCGCTGTACCTCCCGGCTGACCAACTTCAGCTGGCCCGCGGGGAGTCCGTCGAGGACACGGCGCGCGTCCTCTCGGGCTACCTCGATGCGGTCGCGATCCGCACCCACGCCCACGCCGAGGTGGACGACTTCGCGGCCGCGGCGAGCGTTCCGGTCGTGAACGCGCTCACCGACGAGGCGCACCCGCTCCAGGCGCTCGCCGACCTGCAGACGGTGCGCGAGCGCTTCGGCTCGCTGGAGGGGCTTCACGTTGCGTGGGTGGGCGACGGGAACAACGTCTGCGCCTCGCTCGCCGAGGCGTGCGCCCTCCTCGGCGTCGACTTCGTCTGCGCCGCACCGCCGGGCTACGAGCCGGCCGACGCGTCGATCCGGCTGAGCTCCGACCCCCGCGAGGCTGTCCGAGGAGCGCACGTCGTCGTCACCGACGTCTGGACGAGCATGGGGCAGGAGGACGAGCAGGCCGAGCGGCGGCGCGCGTTCGCGGCCTACTCGGTCGACGCCGCACTGCTCGCGGAGGCCGATCCCGGTGCGATCGTGCTCCACTGCCTGCCGGCTCACCCGGGCGAGGAGATCTCGGTAGACGTGCTCTACGGCTCGCGCAGCGCCGTCTGGGACGAGGCCGAGAACAGGCTGCACACGGCGAAGGCCGTCCTCGCGCTGACGATCGCCTAGACCCGCCGCCGCCAGCGGGCGAAGACGTCTTCCAGATCCGCACGCATGTCGTGCGGCACGAGCACGAAGAGGCGGTCGCCAGGCTCGACGACCGTGCTTCCGCGGGGCGGGATCGTCTGGTCGCCGCGCGTGACGACCGCGATCAATGCGGTGCGCGGCAGTCCCAGCTCGCGCACCGCCGACCCGGCGATCGCATGGTCGTCGGCGACGGCGAAGTCGACGAGGTCGAGCTTGGACAGGTGCCCGACCTCGAGCGGCGGCGTTTCCACGAGAGGCGCCGGGGCGAGCAGGTCGAGGCGGCCCGCCACCCACTCGAGGGTCGTCCCCTGCACCATCACCGAGACGAGCACGACGAAGAAGACGGCGTTGAAGATCGTGTCGCGGTTCGGGACGTCCGAGGAGAGCACGAACGTCGCCAGCACGATCGGGACGGCACCGCGCAGTCCGGCCCAGCCGAGCAGGGCCCGCTCCCTGTTCGTGAACTCGCTCAGCGCTGTCGACGCCCACACGGCCGCCGGCCTGATGGCGAGCATCAGGATGAACGCGAGCGCCAGCCCGGGCAGCGCGACCTCCGGCAGCTCGTTCGGGAAGACGAGAAGCCCGAGGACGATGAAGAGCACGACCTGGGCGAGGAAGGCGAGGCCCTCGTGGAACGCGACGAGCTGGCGCCGGTAGCGGGACGGCGTGCTGCCGACGGCGAGCCCGACGAGGTAGACGGCGAGGAAGCCGCTGCCGCCGATCACGTCTGCGGCGCCGAACGAGAGCGCGGCTGCGGCGACCGAGGCGGCGGGGGCGAAGGCGCCGATCCGGTGCGGGAGCCGCCCGAAGACCCAGGCTGCAAACGCGCCCAGCGCGACGCCGACGACGAGCCCGAGCCCGAGCTGCTCGACGACCACCCGCGAGAGGTCGTCGAGGCCGTAGTCGTCCGGCTGCTCGATCCACGCGATCAGCCCGAGGGTGAGGGCGATCGCCATCGGGTCGTTGCCGCCCGACTCCGCCTCGAGCGTCCGCGCGATGCGCCGGCGGATGTGCGTGACGCGAAGGGTGGCGAAGACGGCCGCCGCGTCCGTCGACGCGACCACGGCGCCGAGCAGGACCGACTCGAGCCAGGTGAGGTCGAAGAGCCAGTAGGCAGCTACCCCGGTGAGGACCGCGCTGACCGCGACGCCGACCGTGCTGAGGAGTGCCGCGGGCACCGCCACCTGCCTCAGTCGCCGCCAGGAGGTCTGCAGGCCGCCCTCGTAGAGGATCGCGACGAGGCCGATGATGCCGACCTCACGCGCGAGCTCGGCGTCGTCGAACTCGATCCCGCCCGGGCCGTCCGAGCCGAGCAGCATGCCGAGCGCGAGGAACGCAACGAGCACGGGGAACCCGGTACGCGCGGCGCCGAGGGCGACGACGATGCTCGCCGCCAGGATCGCGCCGACGAGCAGGAGCATCGTGCCTTCGTCCATGTCTCCATCTTCCCCGGTGGGAGACCTACTCGCCGCGTGGAACACTTCCGGGATGGCAACGCGGCCTCGCACCCGCAAGATCGGCCGGCTCTCCGAGATCGCCCAGGTAGCGGTCAAGCACGGCTTCGGGTACTTCTTCGAGCGCCACAAGCTGACCGACCTGCTGCCGTGGACGAGTCGCGTCGACCGGGAGCTCTCGGCGGAGGCCGGTTCCGAGCGCGGCCGCCACCTGCGGGAGATGCTCGACGAGCTCGGTCCGACGTTCGTCAAGTTCGGCCAGCTCCTCTCGACCAGGCCGGACGTCGTCCCGCCGGACATCGTCGCCGAGCTGCGCGGTCTCCAGGACGACGTGCGGCCCTTCCCGTTCGCCCAGGCGCGTGCGGTCGTGGAAGAAGAGCTCGGGCTGACGCTCGAGCAGGCCTTCCTCCGCTTCGACGCCGAGCCGATCGCCGCGGCCTCGATCGGACAGGTGCACCGCGCGACGCTCCCGAACGGCGCGGAAGTGGCGGTGAAGGTGCAGCGGCCGAACGCGCCCAACCAGATCGAGTCCGATCTCGCGCTCCTCTACCAGGCGGCCCGCATGATCAAGGAACGCGTGCGGGCGCTCGACTTCATCGACGCCCACGAGCTCGTGGACGAGTTCGCCCGGAACATCCGTCAGGAGCTCGACTACAGGCTCGAGGCGCGCCACGCGGACAACTTCCGGCGCAACTTCGCCGGCTCGGAGCTCGTCGTCGTGCCGAAGGTCTACTGGGACTACTCGGGCGGCCGGATGCTGACGCTCGAGTACCTCGACGGGATCCAGCTCGCCGACCTCGATTTCGAGACGACTTCGCTCGAGCAGAGGCGCGAGCTCGCCTACCGCGCGACCGAGACGTGGATGGAGATGATCTTCCGGCACGGCTTCTTCCACGGCGACCCGCATCCGGCGAACGTGCTCGTGCTCTCGGGCGGTCGGATCGGCCTGGTCGACTTCGGGCTCGTCGGCAAGCTCACGGACGACGACATGGCCAAGCTGACGGCGCTCTTCGTCGACGCCGCGACCGAGAACGTCGATGCGCTCCCCCGTCGCCTCGCCGAGTTGGGCGTCCGCTATCCGAAGGACCGCGAGGAGGAGTTCCGCACCCAGCTGCGCGACCTCTTCTATCGCTACTACGGCTCGAGCCTGGCCGAGATCGATCCCATCCAGGTGATCCGGGAGGCGTTCGGGCTGATCTACTCGATGAACCTGCGGCTCCCGACGCGCTTCGTGCTGCTCGACAAGGCGATCGCGACGCTCGGCGGCGTCGGCGTCGACCTCTATCCGGAGTTCAACGTCTTCGAGGTCGCCCGCCCGTACGCACGCGAGCTGATGCTGGAGCGCTTCTCGCCCATGCGCGTGGCGTTCCGTGCCCAGAAGCAGGGCCGGGAGCTGTACGGGATCGCGCGCGACCTGCCGTACCAGCTGCACGACCTGCTCGAGGAGCTGCGCGACGGCCAGATGGAGGTCGGGTTCGTGCACAAGGGGCTGGACGAGTTCATGCACCGCATCGACGTCGTCTTCAACCGGCTCGTGATCGCGCTCATCGTCGCCGGCGGCCTGCTCGGCTCGTCGATGATCGGGATCTTCGCGACCGAGGGGCCGCAGATCCTCGGCATCCACATCCTCTCCGTGCTCGGCTTCGTGCTGTCGGGCCTGCTCGGCTTCTGGCTCCTGCTCGGCGTACTGCGGTCGGGCCGGCTCTAGGCGTCAGCCGGTTTCCGGGAGCTGCGTCAGCTCGACGACGTTTCCGAACGGGTCGGTGCACATGAAGCGCGGGCGGCCCACGATCTCCGTCGGGGCGCGCGTCTCGATTCCGGCCGCGTCGATCCGCTGTCGTAGCTCGTCGAGCCCGCTGTCGACCGCGAGACAGAAGTGCGCGCTCGGGGGAGGCCGGTCGCCGGTCCGCATCAGATGGAGCTCGAGGTCGCCCGCTGCACGGAACCAGATCAGCTCGCTCGGATCGAGTTTCGGCGGCACCGGCTTCTCCTCCAGCCCGAGCAGGTCTCCGTAGAACGCGCGCGCGGCCTCGGCACCGTCCGCCGCGATCGCGACCGACACGTGCTGCAGCCTCATCTCGTTCGCTCCTTCTGTGCCCGGGACGGGTGCGCTTTCGTCGTCATCAAGACCTCCTCGAGCGTGGGGATGCCGGAGCGCCCGTCCAGGGCGCGGCAGGAGAGTGCTGCGCACGCGTTCGCGAACGCGAGCGCGTCTGCGAGCGGCTCGTCCAGGACGAGCCGCGCGAGCAGCGCGCCGTGGAAGACGTCGCCCGCGCCGAGCGTGCTGACGGGGCTCTCCAACGGCGTGGCCGCCGCGTCGATCACCTCGCCGTCGCGCATGTAGGCGGTGCAGCCTCGCGCGCCGCGCGTGACGACGACAAGCTCCGCCCCTGCTGCGAGCGCCGCCTCGGCGGAGCCGAAGTCCCGCTCCAGCCCTGTCTCGTTCGGCGCGTAGAGCGCGACGCCGTCCACGTCGAGCCCATCCACCGGGATGCCTGCGTCGATCGAAAGGCGGATGTCGCGGGGTACGCTGCCGTATCCGGTCTGGTCGACGTGCACCCAGTCGGCGTCGCGGCAGAGCTCCTCGGCACGCGACGTGAGCCGCGGCGGGCCCATGTCGCCGCGGAAGGCACCGATCGCACGCGTGCCGGAGCCGACGAAGATGCTGCTCTGAGGCGAACGCCGGCCGGGAACCACGGCGAGCTCCGAGACGTCGACCCCCTCGTGCTCCAGGCCTTCGCGGATGAACGCGCCCGCGTCGTCGTCGCCTACGGCTCCGACGAAGGACGTCGCCACCCCGAGGCGCGCGAGCGTGACGGCTGCCGTAGCGGCTGGGCCTCCCCCGGCAACGGCCACGTCGGTTGCGAGCACGAGCTCGTCGGCGCCCGGGTGACGCGGGACCGCGACAATCGTGTCTCTGGTTGCGAGACCCACGCAGACGACGTGGCCGCTCATCGCGCGTTCACCCGGGAGGAGACTACGCAGATCCGGCTCTAGCGGACTCCGAGGCTCTCGACCGCGCCGCTGACGGTCAGCCCGGGCTGGGGGCCGCCCGCAACGACGTAGACGCGGCCCCCGCTCGAGACGACACCGAGGCCGTGGCGTGGGGAGGGGAGGTCGGGCAGGCGCCGCCAGCGACGTGTGCTGAGACGGTAGGCGTACACCGTCTCGATCGTTCCCTGGGGCTGCTCGCCGCCCACCGAGATGACGTTGCCGCTCACGAGCGCCGCGCCGGTGCCGCCGCGGGCCTGCGGGATCGGCGCGAGCCGTGTCCAGCGGCGCGTCACCGGGTTGTAGGCTTCGAAGCGGGTCGTGTTCGTGTCGATTCCGGCGCTGCGACCGCCGAGTGCAAAGACCCGCGTGCCGGAGGCCGTCGCGGCCAGATGCTCCCGCGGCGAGGGGCCGGGGATCCGCGCCCAGCGGCCGCTGCGGAGGTCGAGAGCGAAGGCGACGCGGGCAAGCGAGCGCCTCCCGTCGATGCCGCCGACGACGTAGAGCTTGCCGCCGGCGACGGCAGCTGCAGCGGCGCCGCGGGCGTCCGGGAGGTCGGCGAGCGGGCGCCACTCTCCCCGCTCGAGCATGAAGACGGTCTTCAGCGGGCTCCGGTCGCCGCCGTACCCGCCGGCGACGTAGACGCGGCCGTTCGCGCTCGCCGCCGCCGCATGGTCGACCGAGACGGGCAGATCGGGGAGGCGCCGCCAGCGATCCGAGGCGATCGAGTACGCATCGGCGCGCGCCGTGTTCCCGCCGGACTCGACGAGCCCGCCGACCGTCACGATCTCGCGGGCAGCGACCGCGGCCGCCACCTCGGTGCGCGGCTCCGGGAGCGTCGCGTGGCTGTCCCAGGCAGGGACCGCACCGCCCAGGCCGAGCCCCAGCAACGCTGCCCCCGCGAGCCATGGGCTGAAACGGCGCGTGGGGAGCGATCGTCTCAGAATCGTAGGAAAGGACATCTTTCGACTCGGAAATCGCACTGCTAGCTTCGACAGCATGACAGCCGCGCTCCTCCTCGCCGAACCGGAGCCTGCGATCCGCGGCTATCTCGAGCGTCAGCTCCAGAACGACGGCTTCCACGTGTTGCAGGCCGCATTCAGGGGCGAGGCGCTCACGCTTGCCGAACGGACCCGCCCCGATCTCGTCCTCTGCTCCGAGCTCGACCTCTGCGTGCGCCTGCGCGAAGGTGAGCCCGGGAGGAGCTGGGACCGCGACGTGCCCGTGATCGTGCTCGGCCCTGAGGAGGCCGACGCCGTCGACCGCGTGCGCGCCTTCCAGCGGGGTGCGGACGACTACGTCCACCGCCCGGTCGTCTACGACGAGTTGCTCGCACGGATTCGCGCCGTACTGCGTCGGGCGGCGCCGCCGTTCCCGGACGTCGTCGAAGTGGACGACCTGTCGATCGACCGACTCGCCCGCGTCGTCACCCTGCGCGGCGAGACCGTTCACCTCGCCGGGAAGGAGTACGAGCTGCTCGTCGCCCTCGCCGGCGAGCCGCATCGGGTGTTCACGAAGGACGAGCTCCTGCGCGACGTCTGGGGTTACCGCTCCTTCACGCGGACGAGAACGCTCGACTCACACGTGTCCCGGTTGCGGCTGAAGCTCGAGCGCGCGGCATCCGGGGCCCACTTCGTCGTCAACGTCTGGGGGGTGGGCTACAAGCTCGTCGACTGAACAAACCTACTGCGACCGACGCAGGGCGATCAGCTGGAGCTCGGCGAGCAGCGCGACCGCGGCCGCCTGAACGAGGGCGAATGCGGTCCCGAGGGTCGTCAGCGTGAGCCAGTCCGCGAGAACTGCCACCACGCTGGCAGCGACCCAGACGACGTTCGCTGCGATCACGGCCTTCACCCACGGCGCCGGCGCTCCCGCTCGCGCGAGCACGAGCAGTGCGGCGGCGTAGCCCATCAGGAAGAGGCCGAGCGCGACGAGCACGGCCGGCCGGACGCCGAGCAGGCCGTCGAGGACTGGCGCGCCCGCGGCGAGGAGCACGCCGGCGGCTCCCGTCACGACGGCGTCGAGCCGAATCGAGTCCCGCAGCAGGGCGCGGCGGTCACGCGAGGTGTCGGTGCTCATGGCGGTTGCGGACATCGTGGCCTCCTCGAGTCGTCGTTTCCGGCACGATTGCGACGATCGCGGCGCAAGGCAATGACCTGCGAGGTAATCGATCCGCTCGCCGCGACCCTGTAGGTTCGAGCCATGGCCGCCGTTGCACGACCGCCGCACGCCGGACAGCTGCTGCGCGAGTGGCGGGGGCGCCGCAACCTGAGCCAGCTGGAGCTCGCGTCCGGCTCCGCCGTCTCGACGCGCCACTTGAGCTTCATCGAGACCGGGCGGGCGCGGCCGAGCCGGGAGATGGTGCTGCACCTCGCCGAGCGCCTCGAGGTGCCGCTCAGGGAGCGCAACCGCCTCCTGCTCGCGGCCGGCTACGCGCCCGCGTACGGAGAGCGCCCGCTCGCGAGCGGAGAGATGGCCCCGGTGCGCGAGGCACTCGAGCGCTTTCTACGCGCCCACGAGCCGTATCCGGCTCTCGTCCTCGATCGGCACTGGAACCTCGTGCTTGCGAACGAGGCGATCGCGCCGCTGCTCGAGGGGATCGCCGAGCATCTACTCGAGTCGCCCGCGAACGCGCTCCGGGCGACGCTGCACCCGGACGGGATGGCGCCGCGGATCGTCAACTTCGATGAGTGGAGCGCGCACCTCGTGCACCGGTTGCGGCGCGAGCTCGCGCACACCGGCGACGCCGAGCTCGAAGCACTCCTCGACGAGGTGCTGACGTACCCGGGTGTGCGCTCCGAGCCGCCACCGCTCGCCGCGGCGGCCGCGGCCGAGATCGTGCTCCCGGTCCAGCTCCGGACGAACGGCGGCCGGCTCTCTTTCTTCAGCACGGTGACGACCTTCGGTACCGCGGCCGACGTCACGCTCGCGGAGCTCACGATCGAGGCCTTCTACCCCGCGGACGAAGAGACGGCCGCCGCCTTGGCCGTGGCCGGCTAGCGACCTTCGTCGTAGCCCGGCCGCGCTTCCGGGTAGCGCGGCAACCCGTCGTCGGGCAGGGGCTCCCACGCAGCGGCGTACGCGACGAAGGCGTGCGACTGGGGTCGGATCCCGGGGTCGCCGTCGACCGCGCCGAGCCGGACGCCGGTGTGGTCGGTCGACCCGACGTCGCGGCTGAAGAGCGCCGAGCCACAGCGGACGCAGAACACCTTCTCGCGGCCGCCTTCCGGCACCCAGGCGCGAAGCTCGTCCTCACCCTGGACGATTCGGACCGAGCCCGGCTCGGCCCGAGCGTTCGCAGACGCTGCGGTGCCACTGCGGCGCTGGCAACGCGTGCAGTGGCAGTAGCCGGCGGAGAGGAACGGCTTCGAGACTTCGAAGCGCACCGCGCCGCACCCGCAACCGCCGGTGATCGGTTCGCTCATCCCCGGAGACTAGAACAGGGCGCCTTCGAGGCGCAGCAGCTGCTCCTTGACGTGGAGCCCGCCGCCGTAACCGGTCAGGCTTCCGTTCGCGCCGACGACGCGGTGGCATGGAAGGACGATCGGGATCGGGTTGCGGTTCATCACCGTGCCGACGGCACGCGCGGCACGCGGCGCTCCGACGCGGCCGGCTAGCGTCCCGTAGGTCGTCGTCTGCCCGTAGGGAACGTGAGCGAGCTCGTCGAGCACGTGCCGTGCGAACGGCGCGGTGCCACGCAGGTCGACGTCGAGCGCGAAGGAGCTCCGCTTGCCTTCGAAGTACTCGTCCAGCTGGCGGTGCGCGGCGTCGACGCTCGCAGCCGAGCGGAGCACGCGGGTGCCGAACGTTCGCGCAAGTTGCTCGAGGTGCAGCTCCGGCTCGGCGGCGTAGGAGATCCGGGCGAGCCCGCGGTCGGTGGCGGCCACGAGCAGCGGCCCGACGGGCGTCTCGATCACGTCGAAACCGACGTCGAGCAGTCCTGCCGCGGTTGCGGCGTCGCGGAAGCGGCGGTCGAGCTCGTGAGAAACGGTGTTCGTCATGCGGTCCTTTCGTGCCGCAACCGGCGGACGCCGGACGAGGCGGCCTGGCGGGCGGCCTCGGGTGTGGAGCCGAGTGCGACGGCGATGTCGTCGTACGGGAGGTCGTAGGCGTAGCGGAGCACCACGGCGGCGCGCTCGGTCGGCGGCAGCCGGTCGGCCAGATGCTCGATCTGGGCGTAGGCCGGGCGTCCGTCCTCGACAGGCAGGTCGGGCAGGTCGGAGCTGACGGGTTTCGTACGACGCGCGTTGTCGATCACCAGCCGCGCCGCGATCGTGAGCACCCAGGCGCGAAGGTGCTCGCCGTGCTCGAGCCGGCCGTAGGCCCTGAGTGCCCGGAGGAAAGTCTCCTGGAAGGCATCCTCGGCCGCCTGACGGCCGAGCCGCCGGCGCAGGAAGCCGAGCACGACCTCGCGGTGCTCAACGTAGAAGTGCTCGAAGGGGGGCACGGACGCCACTGCTTCCATCATCCCTACCAAACGCGCGGCAGGCGCCATCTGTGAGAGTTGGATCCATGCGCTCGCTCACGTTCCTGGGACGCCGCTCGCGTCGCGTAGGGCGGCGGAACAGTACGGAGGTACGGGCCGCCGGCTGGAGCGGCGCGAGCGGCGACGGCGGCCTTTCGCGGAGCCCGACTGTTACTGACCCCGTGCCGGGCGGGAGCGAAAGGCGGCCAGGGACGTGAGAATGGCGGTGGTGGGGCATGTGGAGTGGATCGAGTTCCTTCGGGTCGAGGCAGTGCCGCGGCCCGGTGAGATCGTCGGGGCGCAGGAGATCTGGGCCGAGCCGGCCGGCGGCGGCGGGGTCGCGGCCGTCGAGTTCGCTCGCCTCGCCGGCGAGTCCTCGCTGTATTGCGTTCTCGGCGCAGATGAGCTGGGCAGGTGGGCGCGCGAGCGACTCGAGGCCGCAGCGGTCCACGTGCACGCCCCCGTGACGGAGGACGGGCAGCGGCGTGGCTTCTGTTACGTCGACGAGGTCGGCGAGCGGACGATCACCGTCCTGGGCGAGAAGCCACGACCGCGTGGCGGCGACGGCACGCTCCCGTGGGAGGAGCTCGAGCGTGCCGACGGCGTCTACTTCACCGCCGGTGACACAGAGGCCGCACGGCAGGCCCGTCGGGCACGGGTGCTCGTCGCCACCGCCCGCGAGCTCTCGACGCTACGCACAGCAGGCGTCGAGGTTGACGCGCTCGTCGCGAGTGGGGAGGACGAGGCCGAGCGCTACCAGGCCGGCGATCTCGACCCGCCGCCGAAGCTCGTCGTCTCGACCGCGGGAGCGCTCGGCGGCTGGGCACAGCCCGGAGGCCCGTACAAGGCGGCGGCGCCCCCCGGCCCGTTCGAGGACGCCTACGGCGCCGGTGATTGCTTTGCCGCCGGGCTCACCTACGCACTGGCGACGGGAATGGAGGTCGCCGATGCACTCGCGTTCGCGTCCCAACGGGGTGCGCTGGCGCTGACGCGGCGCGGCGCCGGCCTCACGGGCTGACCCGTTCGAGGCGGACTTCCTGTGACTCCGATTCGAGGAAGCGGAGCAGCCGGCGACCCTCGGCCGCGACCGTGGCCTGCGCCCGCTTCGGCAACCCGACGTGGCGGACGACGAGCCCGTTCTCGCCGGCACGCCACACCGCGCGGAGGAAGCCGTCGTGGAGCACGCCGCGCCAGCCGAGCTCCCACGCGTCGCCGAGCGCGGGCCGGGTGCGGTCGTCGACGAATCGGTGGCGGTCGGCGTGAGAGAGGAGGACGTTGTCGTACTCGGGCAGGAAGCGAGGCGGCGCGGGCGTGTCCGGGTCGGGACGGGGAGCATCCGGCAGATCGAGGAGCTCGCGGCCGCGCTCGTCCCGGAACGTCCGGAGCCGCGGTCGCAACCGCTCCACGACCTTGCGTAGCCCGGTCAGCCTGCACCACGTCGTCACGTCGGCCACGGATGCGGGCCCGAACGCGGCGAGGTAGCGGAGAACGACGTCGTCGAGCAACGGCGCGGTGACCAACGGCGTGCCGAGCCAGGCTTCGGCAGTCGTCCAGGTGACCTGCGTGTTGCGGCCCCAGAGGCCCCGCGGCGGCGGTTGGATTAGGGCAAGCCGCATCTGACACGCATACACGAGCGCAGCGGGGTCGAGCCCGGGAAACCGCTCAGCGAAGATCGCCCGTAGCTCGGTCCCGGTCCGCGGCCGCTCGGCCAGGACCGCCCGGCCGAGCTCGACAACCGGTTCGAGGTCGAGCTCGCGGAGCGCCGGAGCATGGTCGCGGTGCCGCCAGAGCTGTCCCTCGAAGACCGGCTGCATCAGCGGGCGCAGCAGCAGGCAGTCCTCGGCCGTGAGGAGGTGGATCGTCCCGCGCATGACCCCAATCCGGACAACCTCGCGCCTCTCGAAGAGGCATGAAAGCTCCGCGGGGCGAAAGCCCTCGAGGCGGGACCAGAGCCCGGTGTACGGGTTGTGCGGGACCTGAGCCTGCATTCCGACGAGGTGCTCCACGGCCTCGGGCACGGACAGCTCCGCCCGTCGCAGCAGCAGCTGCCGCGCGAGCGTCGCCCGGTTCAGCGCCCGCCGACTCAGTACCTCGTCGCCCACGAGCCGATTCTCCCTGGTTCCCAGATGGAGCGGATGTGTGGACAGGTGGGAAAGTGTGGTTTATAGTGGGGCAAAGTGGGAGATCAGGAGCGCGTGCATTCATGTTCTTCGGCGAGTACGAGCACACCATCGACGATAAGAACCGGCTCACGCTTCCGGCTCGCTTCCGCGACGCACTCGCCGGCGGCGTTGTCCTCACCCGCGGCCTGGACGAGTGCCTGGACGTCTACGCCCGGGCGGACTGGAACACGATGGTCGAGGCGCAGCTCGCGCCGCTCGATCCGTTCTCCAAGGAGGCTCGGGAGCTGAAGCGGTTCTTCTTCTCCGGCGCGGCCGACGCAGAGCTCGACAAGCAGGGCCGCGTGCTCGTGCCCGCCGCGTTGCAGCGGCATGCGCGCCTCGGGCGGGAAGTCGTCGTGACCGGCGTCCACGACCACCTCGAGATCTGGGCCCGGGCCGCCTGGAGGGACCACCTCACCAAAGTCGAAGGGAGCGCAGACGATGTTGCCGAACGTCTTGCACAGAAGCGCGTCTGATCACGTCTCCGTGCTCGCCGACGAAGTCCGCGAGCAGCTCGGCGTTCAGCCGGGCGAGACCGTCGTCGACGGGACGTTCGGTGCGGGCGGCCACTCGCGCCTGCTCGCGGAGGATCTTCACGGCGACGGCAAGCTGATCGCGATCGACCGCGACCCCTCGGCGCGCACCTACTTCGACCGGTTCAAGACGCGCGCGGGAGCCGTGCAGGCTCGTTTCCTGCGCGGCGAGTTCTCGCTCGTCCTCAACCAGCTGGCGTCGAACAGCGTCCAGGCCGACGCGATCTTGCTCGACCTCGGGGTGTCCTCGATGCAGCTCGACCGTCCGGAGCGCGGCTTCTCGTACGCCGCTGACGCGCCGCTCGACATGCGCATGGACACCGCGGCCGAGCTCTCCGCGCGGGACCTCGTCAACCAGTCGGAGGAGCGGGAGCTGGCCACGATCTTCAAGCGTTACGGCGAGGAACGCTACGCGCGTCAGATCGCGCGGGCAATCGTCCGCCGCCGCGAGGAGCGTCCGTTCGAGCGGACGACCGATCTCGCCGACACGATCAAGCACGCGATTCCGACGCCAGCCCGCTTCGGCGACGGGCATCCCGCCAAGCGGGTGTTCCAGGCGCTCCGAATCGCCGTCAACGACGAGCTCGGTGCGCTCGAGGCGGCGCTCCCGGCGGCGGTGCGGATGCTCAGGCCCGGCGGCCGCATCGCCGTCATCAGCTTCCACTCGCTCGAGGACCGGATCGTGAAGCGCTTCTTCCGCGAGCAGGCGCGCGGCTGCACCTGCCCGCCGGAGTTCCCGATCTGCGTCTGCGGGAACGAGCCGATCCTGCGCGAGATCACGCGGAAGCCCGTCCGACCTAGCGCCCGCGAGCTCGAGGCGAACCCGCGCTCCGCCTCGGCAAAGCTCCGCGCGGCGATGAAGGTGGCGAGCTGATGGCCTCCCCGGGCACCGCCCGGGTCGAGTCACCGCGGGTCGCGCGACCCCGCCGGCGGCCGGCCGCGCGCACCTCGTCGCGCGCCCGTGCACGCCCGTTCGGCGGCGTGATCTGGATCGTCGTCCTGGCGTTCCTGCTGGCAGGCGTCGTCGCCGTCAACGTCGCCGTGCTGCAGTTGAACGTCCGGCTCGACGAGCTCGGGCGTGAGCGCGTGCAGCTGCGCGCCGACACGAAGCGGCTCAGCTCGCAGCTCTCCAGCGCGTCCGCGAACGCGCGGGTCGAGGCTCAGGCCCGGACGAAGCTCGGCCTCGTTCCCGCCGATCCCGCGCTGACCCATCACGTCCAGCTGGTGCCACCGGAGAAATGACCGAGCGGCTCTCCAACCGCCGCATCCGCCTTCTCCTCGGTCTCTTCGTCCTCGTCTTCGCCGCCACGCTCGGCCGCGCAGTCTGGCTCCAGGGAGTCCAGGGCGCGACGCTGGAGCGGATGGCCTCGCGCCAGCACGAGGCGACGACCGAGATCTCGGCCGGCCGTGGGACGATCTTCGACAGGACGGGCGAGCCGCTCGCGATCGGCGAGCAGGCGACGACCGTGTACGCCGACCCACGCCGGGTCGCGAGCCCGCGGCGGGTCGCGCTCGCTGCGGCGAAGACCCTCGGGCTCGACGCCGAGCAGCTCTATCCGCTGCTCGCCGACCGTACCCGCCACTTCGTGTACGTGAAGCGCAAGGCCGACCCGGCCAAGGCCGCCGACCTGGAGCGGCTGAAGCTCGCCGGCCTCGGCTTCTATGCCGAGGAGCTCCGCTACTACCCGCAGCGAGGGGTCGCCGCGCACGTGCTCGGCTACGCGGGCCTCGACAACCAGGGGCTCGAGGGGCTCGAGCGCTCGCTCGACCGAACGCTGCGCGGCAGGCCGGGCAGCCAGACGACGGTGACGGACCCGGCGGGCCGCGTGATCGACGTGGTCTCGAACCGCCCCGAGCGACCGGGCGCGGACGTCTTCCTCACGCTCGACCGCCGCATCCAGGCCAAGGCGGAGTCGGTCCTGCGTGAGACCGTCACACGCTGGGGTGCGAAGGGCGGTAACGCGATCGTGCTCGACCCGAGTACCGGCGCCGTGCTCGCGATGGCGGTCGCGCCGAGCTTCGACGCGAATCGCTTCGGCTCGGCGTCGGCGGCGCGCCGGCGCAACCGAGCGGTCACAGACGTCTACGAGCCGGGCTCGACGTTCAAGGTCGTCACGGTCGCAGCCGCGCTCTCGGAGAAGCTCGTGACGCCGACGACGCCGTTCACGCTGCAGACGTCGATCCGCGTCGCCGACCGGATCATCCACGAGCACGAGCCGCGGCCGACGCGGCGGATGACGGTCGCGCAAATCCTCTCGCAGTCCTCGAACGTCGGCACGATCACGCTGGCGCTGCAGCTCGGCCGCTCGCGCGTCGAAAGCTGGATCGACCGCTTCGGGTTCGGCCGGCGGACCGGCGTCGATGCGCCGGGCGAGTCGTCCGGACTGCTGCCCTCCTACTGGTCGGGCTCGACGATCGGCAATGTCCCGATCGGCCAAGGCATCGGCGTCACTCCGATCCAGATGGCCGCCGCGTACGCCGCAATTGCGAACGGCGGCGTCATGCGCGAGCCGTATCTCGTCGAGCGGATCGGTAAGCAGTGGCAGAACCGCGGCAAGGGCAGGCGCGTGCTTTCGAAGACGGTCTCGGCGCAGACGATGGCCATGCTCCGTGACGTCGTCTCGGCCGAAGGAGGCACGGGCGCGGCGGCGGCCGTGCCGGGCTACACGGTCGCGGGCAAGACCGGGACCGCCGCGAAGCCGGTGCCGGGCGGGTACTCGACGTCGAAGTACGTCGCCTCGTTCGTCGGCGTCGTTCCGGCCAAGGATCCCCGCCTCGTCGTGCTCGTCTCGATCGACGAACCGCGTGGGGCGATCTGGGGCGGCGTCGTCGCCGCGCCGGCCTTCGCCGAGATCGCCCGCTCCAGCCTCGTCGAGCTCGAGGTCGCACCGGACGCGACGCCTGACGCCACGATCGCTCGGTAGCGTTGCCCGCAATGGAGCTCGAGCGCCTCGTCGCTGCGCTCGCACCGGAGGCGGTCCTCGGCAGCCGCGAGCCGGTCGAGGTGCGGGATCTCGCCTACGACGCGCGGGCCGTCACGCCCGGCGCCGCGTTCTTCTGCGTTCCCGGAGCGCGAGCCGACGGGCACGACTTCGCTTCCGAGGCGGTCGGGAACGGGGCGGTGACGCTCGTCGTCGAGCGCGCCGTCGAGCCCGAGGTGCCCCAGCTCGTCGTGCCCGACGCGCGGGCGGCGATGGCCACCGCGGCCGACCTCTTCTTCGGGGAGCCCACCCGCGAGCTCGAGGTGGCGGGCGTCACCGGAACGAACGGAAAGACGACGACGGCGTTCCTGCTCCACGCAATGCTCGAGGCGGCCGGCCGGCGGCCCGGCCTGCTCGGCACGGTCGAGAGCCGCGTCGGCGGCGAGGTACGGCCGGTGGTGCGGACGACCCCCGAGGCGATCGACCTGCAACGCACCTTCCGGGAGATGCTCGACGCCGGCGATCGCAGCGTCGCCCTCGAGGCGTCCTCGCACGCGGCCGCGCTGCACCGGCTCGACCGCGTCCGCTTCGACGCGCTCGTGTTCACGAACCTGACGCAGGATCATCTTGACTTCCACGGCACGATGGACGCGTACTTCCAGGCCAAGCGACGCCTCTTCACCGGCGCCACGCCGCCGCCCGCGGCGGTCAATCTCGGCGACGAGTGGGGGCGGCAGCTCGCCGCGGAGCTTGCTGGCCTCGGCCGGGCGCCGCTCGTCACCTTCGGCTTCGCCGACGACGCCGAGATCCGCCCCGAGGAGCTCGTTCTCGAGGGGTCGGGAGCGCGCTTTCGCGCCGGCGGCATCGATCTCGAGACCTCGCTGCGAGGACGTTTCAACGTCGAGAACGTGCTCGGCGCAGTCGCGGCAGGGATCCTGCTCGACCTGGACGAGGAGGAGATCGCGTCCGGGGTGAGGTCGTTGTCCGGGGTGCCGGGCCGCTTCGAGGCCGTCGACGAGGGCCAGCCGTTCACCGTGCTCGTCGACTACGCACACACGCCGGACTCGCTCGAGAGCGTCCTCCGCTCCGCCCGCGAAATCGCGGCGGGACGGGTACTCGTCGTCTTCGGTGCCGGCGGCGATCGCGACCGCGGCAAGCGGCCGTTGATGGGCAAGGTCGCGCGGGACCTGGCGGACGTCGTCGTGGTCACGTCGGACAACCCGCGGAGCGAGCAGCCGCTCGCGATCATCCAGGACATCCTTCAGGGGACTGGGACGGACGTCGAGATCGACCCCGATCGAAGCTCGGCGATCGCGCGGACGCTCGAGCTCGCCGAGGCGGGCGACGTCGTCGTGATTGCCGGCAAAGGCCACGAGCAAGGCCAGGAGATCGCAGGTGAGAAGCTGGCGTTCGACGACCGGGCCGTGGCCCGTGAGGCGCTGCGCGCGTGATCCCGGTCGCCGTCGACGAGGTCCGGGCGCTCGGACTGGGGGAGCTCTCCGGTTCCGGCGAGCTGACCGGGCTCCACATCGACTCGCGGCGGGTCGGGCCGGGCGACCTCTTCGTCGCCGTGCGCGGCGGACGCGCGTTCGTCGGGCACGCCCGCGCGAAGGGAGCGGCCACGCTCGTCCCCGACGACGAGTACGCGGCAATGGCGGCGCTCGGGCACCTGCTGCGCAACCGCAGCGGCGCGCGCTTCGTCGGCATCACCGGCTCGACGGGCAAGACGTCGACCAAGGACATTCTCGCCGCGCTCTGTGCGCCGGTCGCGCGTACCGTGGCGACCGAGGGCAGCTACAACGCGGAGCTGGGAGTACCTCTGACGCTCGGGCGGCTCGAACCGGACACGGAGCTTTGTCTCGTCGAGATGGGCATGCGGGGCTTCGGCCAGATCGCCGAGCTGTGCGAGATCGTCCGCCCGGCGGTCGGCGTGATCACCGCCGTCGGGCCCGTTCACCTCGAGCTCGTCGGCTCCGTCGACGGTGTCGCGCGCTCGAAGGCCGAGCTCGTCGCGGCGCTGCCGGCGGGCGGGATCGCGATCGTTCCCTCGTCGGCCGATCTGGAGCCATACCTCCGGGACGACGTCGAGCTCCACCGCGTCGGGCCGGTCGATGTCGAGCTGCGAGTGGACGGCGCGCGCGTTGCCTTCGGCGGCGGCCGGATCAGCTTCCCGTTCACCTCACGCCATCAGGCTCAGAACGCGCTGACGGCGCTTACCACGTACGAGGCGCTCGGGCTTCCGCTCGACCGCATCCCCGAGAGCGCCGCCGCAGTGCGGCTTTCGCCGTGGCGCGGGGAGGAGCTTCCGCTCCCCGGCGGCGGCTTCGTGATCAACGACGCCTACAACGCGAACCCGACCTCGATGGAGGCGGCGCTGCGGCATCTCGCCGAGCGCGGCTCCGGCCGCCGTCTTGTCGCGATCCTCGGGGGCATGGCGGAGCTGGGCCCGCACGCGGAGCGCCACCACCGCGAGATCGCGGAGCTGGCGAGCGAGCTCGAGGTCGAGGCGATCGGCGTCGGCGATCTCGCCCGCACCTACGGCTTCGCCGTCTGGGCGCCCGACGCCGGCGCGGCGCTCGAGGAGGCCCGCGCCGCGGTCGGCCCCGGCGACGCGGTCCTCGTCAAGGCATCGCGCTCCGTGGCGCTCGAAGGCATAGCCCTCGCCCTGGCGAACGACACCGCGTAATGGTCAGGGTCTTCATCGCAGGGCTGATCGCGATGGTCGTCTCCGTCGTGATCGGGCCGAAGTTCATCGCGTTCCTGCGCCGGAACGAGCTCGGCCAGCCGATCCGCGAGGAAGGCCCGGTCGGCCACGTCGTCAAACAGGGGACGCCGGTGATGGGCGGGCTGCTGATCCTGCTCTGCGCGGCGCTTCCGTTCCTGGCGCTCTCGCGCTACACGCTGCCCGCGCTGACCGTCCTCTTCGTCACGGTCGGCTGTGCCGCGATCGGGTTTCTCGACGACTTCATCAAGGTCCGCCACCGCCGCTCGCTCGGGCTCCAGGGCCGGTGGAAGCTCCTGCTGCTCGCGGCGATCACTGTCGTGGTCGGGTTCGCGGTGCACGCCCAGGACCAGCTCGACACGTCGATCTACGTCCCCGTCGTCGACGTCGACATCCCGCTCTCCTACGCGTACTACCCGTTCCTCTTCCTCGTGATCGCGGGCGCGGCGAACGGCGCCAATCTCACCGACGGCCTCGACGGGCTCGCAGCTGGGACCGGGATCATCGCCCTGCTCACTTTCCTCTCGATCAACGTGATCGGCTACATCCGCTCCGGCGACGTCGGCGAACGCGCCTCCTTCCAGCTCGACCTCGCCATCCTCGCCGCCGCGCTGATCGGGGCCGCGATCGGCTTCCTGTGGTACAACGCCTTCCCGGCCGAGCTCTTCATGGGCGACACCGGCTCGATGGCCTTCGGCGGCGCCCTCGCCGGTTTCGCGATCGTCACCGGCACGGAGGCGCTGCTCATACTGATCGCCGGCATCTACGTCGTCGAGGCGCTCTCCGTGATCATCCAGACGGTCAGCTTCAAGTACTGGGGCCGCCGGGTGTTTCTGATCGCGCCGATCCACCACCACTTCGAGATGAAGGCGTGGTCGGAGACGAAGATCATGGTCCGCTTCTGGATCGTCGCGGCGATTCTCGCGGCGTCGGGCTTCGTCCTCTACTACCGCTACTACCTCCAGTTCCGGTTGTAAGTGGCTGGGCCGGCGACAGTTAGTGCGTCCATCGCGCGCGATGTGCGGCGCGTGGCCGCGTCCTCAGTCGCGCCCAGGCAAACCAGCCTGGGCGCTCCCTGCGTCCTTGCCTCGCTTGCACCTCGCACGCGATGAACGCGAAACCGCCACCGGCCCAGCCACAGCGGGTGCTCGTGCTCGGCCTCGCACGCTCCGGTCGGGCGGCGCGGGCGGCGCTCGAGGCACGGGGCGTCGAGGTGGTCGCGGCGGACCGCACGCTCGGGAACGACGGCGACCTCGAACTGCTCGATGAGGTTGACGTGCTCGTCAAGAGCCCCGGCGTGCCGGGCGAGGCGCCGCTCGTCGTGGCCGCGCGCGGGCGCGGGATCCCCGTCTGGAGCGAGATCGAGCTCGCCTCGCGGTTCCTGCGAGAACCCGATCGTGGGCGTGACCGGGACGAACGGCAAGACGACGACGACGGAGCTCCTCGGGGCGATGATCCCGGCTCTCACGGCGGGGAACGTCGGCCGGGCGCTCTCCGAGCTCGTCGACTTGAGCGCGCCGAACCTGCCGATCGTCTGCGAGCTGTCGAGCTTCCAGCTCGAGGACATCGTCGACTTCCGGCCGCACGTCGCCGTCCTGCTCAACCTCGAGCCGGACCATCTCGACCGGCACGGCAGCTTCGAGGCCTACCGGCGGGCGAAGCTGCGCATCTTCGAGAATCAGACGTCCGAGGACGTCGCGATCGTCCCGCGAGGCTTCGGCGCGATTCCCGGCGAGGGGCGCCGTGTTGAGTTCTCCGGGGACGACGACCTGCCGGCAGAGCCGCTGATTCCCGGCCCGCACAACCGCGAGAACGCCGTCGCCGCCACTGCGGCGGCGCGCGCCCTCGGCCTCACCGACGACGAGATCGCAGAGGCGCTCGTCGGCTTTCCCGGCGTCCCGCACCGGCTCGAGCTCGTCGCCGAGCGCGACGGCGTCCGCTACGTCAACGACTCGAAGGCGACGAACACCGCGGCGGCCCGCCGTGCCCTGACCGCCTTCGACGCGCCGCTGCACCTGATCCTCGGCGGCTCGCTCAAGGGCGAGCGCTTCGACGCGTTCGCCGAGGACGTCGCGCGCGCGAACGTCGAGACCGCGTACCTGATCGGGGAGGCGGCCGAGCCGCTCGCGGACGACCTCGCCCACGCGGGCGTACCGTTCCTGCTCGCGACGACGCTCGAGCGCGCCGTGGGGGAGGCAGCGAGCGCCGCCCGTCCGGGCGACGTCGTCCTCCTCTCGCCCGCCTGCGCGAGCTACGACCAGTTCCGGGACTTCGAGCACCGCGGAGAGGAGTTCAGGAGGCTCGTAGAGAACCTCCAAGGGTGAAGTCGTCCCAGCGAGGCCAGCTCGAGCAGCGGTTGCTCGTCCTCGTCACGCTCGGGCTGGTCGCCTTCGGGCTCGTGATGATCTACAGCGCGACCTCGGCCGCTGCGGCGCTCGGTCACGGCGATCCGGTGACTTTCCTGAAGCGACAGGGCGTTTACGCGTTCGCCGGCGTCGCGCTACTGCTGCTCGCCTCCCGCTTCGACCACCGGCGGCTGCGTGCCGTCGCACCCGCGCTCGTGCTCGCGGCGCTCGTCCTGTGCGTCACCGTGCTCGTCGTCGCGCCTGAGATCAACGGTGCGAAGCGATGGCTCACCGCCGGGCCGCTCACCTTCCAGCCGTCGGAGCTCGCCAAGCTGGCGCTCCTCGTCTTCGCCGCCGCCTATCTGGCGCGCAACGGCGCGCCGCGGACGCTCGGCGAATTGTGGAAGCCGGTCGGGCTGCTCGCCTCCACGTTCGCGCTCCTGATCGTGGTCGAGCCGGACCTCGGCACGACGATCTCACTCTTGCTGATGCTGGCCGGGATCCTCGTCGTCGCGGGCACGCCCGGGCGCGTGCTCCTGCCGGCAGGCGGGATCGCGCTCGCGGCAGGCCTCGTCGCCATCTGGCTCGAGCCGTACCGGCGCGCCCGCATCTTCAGCTTCCTCGACCCCTGGTCCGATCCGGAGAACGCAGGCTTCCAGTCGGTGCAGGCGTTGATCGGGCTCGGGTCGGGCGGGATCACCGGCAAGGGGCTCGGCGAGGGAGTCCAGAAGATCAACTACCTGCCCGAGCAGCAGACGGACATGATCCTCGCCGTGATCGGCGAGGAGCTCGGTCTGATCGGCGTCACATTCGTGATCGCGGCCTTCGCGACCTTCGCCGTCGTCGGCTTCGGTGTCGCGCTGCACTGCCGCGACCCGTTCGGGAAGCTGCTCGCCGCGGGTATCACCTCGCTCGTCTGCGGCCAGGCGGCCGTGAACCTGGCGGCGGTCCTCGGCGTGGCTCCGCTGACGGGAATCCCGCTGCCGTTCGTCTCCTACGGCGGCTCCAGCCTGGTCGTCCTGCTCGCGTGCGTGGGCATCCTCCTTAACATCGCGGTCGATGAGCGCGCCCCCCAGTCGTATGCAAGGCGAGGAGCTGCGGTGTCTGATCGCAGCCGGAGGAACGGCCGGTCACGTCCTGCCGTCGCTCGCCGTGGCGGAGGCGCTGCGCGAACGCGGCGCCACGGTGACGTTCGCCGGGTCGCCGGATCGCGTCGAGGCTAGGCTCGTCCCCGAGGCGGGCTACGAGCTCGACACCTTCGAGATCGCGGGCTTTCCACGCCGTCCCTCGGTCGAGCTCCTGCGCGCCCTGATCACCGCGGGCCGGGCGCCGCGCGCGTGCGCCGAGATCCTGAAGCGCCGCCGTCCACACGTCGTCCTCGGCGGCGGCGGCTACGTCGCCGGACCGATGGTCTACGCGGCATGGCGACGCAAGCTGCCCGCCGCGCTGACGGAGGCCGACGCGCACTTCGGGCTCGCGAACCGCCTCGCCGCGCCCTTCGCACGCCGCGTCTTCCTCGCCTACGGGATCCCGGGGCGTGACGGCGCCAAGTACCGCGTCACCGGCCGGCCGGTGCCCGCCGCTCATCGCGGCGTCTCCCAGGCCGAGGGCAGGCGCCATTTCGGGCTACCCGCGGCGGGACCTGCGATCGCCGTCTTCGGTGCGCTCGCCGGCGCCCGCAGCCTCAACGACTTCGCGATCGAGGCGTACGCCGACGCAGGTCCCGCCGTCCTCCACCTGTCCGGGGAGCGCGACTACGAGCGCCTCCGCCCGCGCGTACGCCGGGAGGACTACGTCCTCGTGCCGTCGACGACCGAGTTCGGCGCGGCGCTGGCGGCCCCCGACCTGGCCGTCTCCCGCGCCGGGGGGACAGTGTGGGAGCTCGCCGCCGCCGGGACGCCCGCCGTTCTCGTCCCCTACCCGCACGCGACGGGCGACCACCAGACGCACAACGCACGGCACTTCGAGCGTGGGGGTGGCGCGGTCGTGGTTCCGGAGGCCGAGCTCTCGCGCGTGCCCGCGCTCGTCGAGGAGCTGCTCGGCGACGAGGCGCGGCTCGAGTCGATGCGGGCCGCGATGCTGTCGATGGCGCGGCCGGAGGCGGCGTCCGAGATCGCGGAGGAGCTGATCACGCTTGCTCGACGGTAGGCGGATCTGGTTCGTCGGCATCGGCGGGGCGGGCCTCTCCTCGTACGCGTTCCTGGCACGCGCCTGGGGAGCCGAGGTCGGAGGCTGGGACCGGCACGAGACGCCGTACCTTGCCCCGCTCGCGGGCGTCGAGATCGTGCTCGCCCCGGAGCCCGTCGTTCCCGAGGGCTGGGAGGTGGTCGTGTCGAGCGCGTACCCGACTGTTGCCGGCACGTCACGGGGCGAATTTCTCGCTGAGCTCGTCTCGCTGCGCCGCGCGATCGTCGTCGCGGGCGCGCACGGGAAGACGACGACGTCGGCGATGATCGCGTTCACGCTCAGCGAGCTCGGTCTCGATCCAGCCTGGCTCGTCGGGGGCGAGATCCCGCAGCTCGGGGGCAACGCGGGCGCGGGGGAGGGATGGCTCGTCGTCGAGGGCGACGAGTCGGACCGGACCGTCGAGCGTCTCAGGCCGGAGATCGCGGTCGTCACGAACGTCGAGCTCGACCACCACTCGACCTTCGTTTCCGCGGCTGAGGTCGGGGAGCTGTTCGAGCGCTGGCTCGAGGCGGCCCCGCAGGTCGTTCGCGGCTGGGAGCTCCAGCCGGTGTCGTTCGCGCTGGCGCTCCCTGGCGAGCACAACCGCATCAATGCGGCCACGGCGCTCACCGCCCTCGAGCTCGCCGGAGTCGCCCGCGCGGACGCCGAGCCCGTGCTCGCACGTTTCCGCGGTGCCGGCCGCCGCTTCGAGGTCGTCGGCCAGGAGGCGGGGGTGACGGTCGTGGACGACTACGCGCACCATCCGTCCGAGATCGAGGCGACCGTGGCGGCGGCTCGAGAGCGCACCGACGGGCGCGTCCTCGTCCTCTTCCAGCCGCACCTCTACTCGCGCACGCGGCACCTCGCGCACGAGCTCGGCGCCGCGCTCTCGACTGCCGACGCTGCCTGCGTGACCGAGATCTACCGCGCCCGCGAAGAGCCCGTCGACGGCGTCGGCGGCAAGCTCGTGGTGGACGCGCTCCGCCCGGGTGTGCGGGCCGGCTGGGCGCCGAGCGTCGAGGACGGCGCGCGCATCGTGGCATCGTGGGCGCGGCCGGGCGACCTCGTGCTCACGGTGGGCGCCGGCGACGTCGACCGGGCGGGTCCGCTCGTGCTGGAGGCGCTGACGTGAAGATCGAGCGTGGTGTGCCGCTGGCGCGCCTGACCACGATCGGCACCGGTGGACCTGCGACGGCGTTCGCAAAGCCCGCGACGCTCGGCGAGCTCGAGCAGGCGCTTGCGTGGGCGGCCGAGCGGGACCTGCAGGTCGCGACCGTCGGGCTCGGCTCGAATCTGCTCGCCGCGGACGACGGCGTCGACGCGCTCGTGCTCCGCCTGGCTGGTGACCTGGCCGAGGTGCGCGTCGAAGGCGAGATGCTGGTTGCGGGCGGCGGCGCGACCAACGCGGTCTGCCTGCACCAAGCCCGTTCCGCGGGCCTCGGCCGTTTCGAGTTCGCCTGCGCGATCCCAGGCACTGCCGGCGGCGGCGTCTGGATGAATGCGGGCGCATACGGGAGCGACTGGTCGGACCTCCTCGTCCGGGCACGGGTCGTGACCGCGGACGGCGCCGGCTGGCTGACCCCGGCCGAGCTCGGCCTCTCGTACCGGCACTCCGAGCTCCGTCACGGGCAGGTCGTCGCCGAGGTCGAGTACCGGCTCGAGTTCCGCGGCCGGTCGAGCGAGATCAAGGCGCATGGTCGCCGAGCTGATCGCGCAGCGCAAGGCGACGCAGCCGACCAACAAGCGGACGTTCGGCAGTGTCTTCAAGAACCCGGAGCACGAGCTCGGCGCGGGCCGGATGCTCGAGGAGTGCGGGCTCAAGGGGCATGCGGTCGGCGGCGCCGTCGTCTCACCCAAGCACGCCAACTTCATCGAGAACGCCGGCGGCGCGACGACCGCGGACGCGCTCGTGCTCATGACCGAGGCGCGCCGGCGTGCCCGCGAGCGCTTCGGCGTCGAGCTCGTGCACGAGGTCGAGCTCCTCGGCGTGATCTGACCGCGCAGGAAGCACCGCGGCGGCGGCGAAAGCCGCCTCGGTGGCCGGAGGGAGATCACGCAGTCGCTCGCGTCCGCGCGCGCGCGCGGCAAGTGCCGTCGTGCCGTTCCCACGCAGCGCCGCGGTCGGTCGCCCCGAGCTCGCTCGTCTCGCTCCCTCAGGCCGCTCGCTCCTCACCGGGCTCCTGATCCTCCTCACCGGGATCGGCCTCTATGCGGCGGCCCGTGGAACGTCCGCGTTCGCTGTCAGGCAGTTGGCCGTCGAGGGTGCGAGCCCGGAGGTGGCCGCACAGGTCCGGAGAGCGTTCACGCCGGTGCTCGGAGAGAGCCTGATGGGGCTCGACGTCGACGAGCTCGGTTGGCGTGCCGGGAGCGTGCCGATGGTGGCGTCAGTGTCATTCGACCGGGCCTTCCCGCACACGCTGAGAATCGAGGTGCGCGAGGAAGTCCCGGTCGCCGTCCTCCGCCAGGGGGCGTCATCGTGGCTGGTGGCCTCCGGGGGCCGCGTCGTCGCCGAGCTCGACCGTGGCACCCGCCTCGCCCTCCCGCGCATCTGGCTCGGGCGCGACGTCGAGCTCCGCCTCGGCGCCGCGCTCGGCGGGCTTCAACGCCGGGCGGTCGTCGCCGTCACGCCACTCGTCTCGGCGCCGTTGCCGGTTCCCGTCGCCTCCGTCTCCTCGAAGCGAGGCGAGCTCACGCTCGTCCTCCGCAACCGGCTCGAGGTCCGGCTCGGCGATGCGACGGAGCTCGCCCTGAAGCTCGAGGTCGCCCGCCGCGTCCTGCCCCAGCTCGCCGGCTGGGGGGACTACCTGGACGTGAGCGTGCCCGAGCGGCCGGTGGCCGGTGAAAGCCTCAACTCTCAGGTCGAGGTCGAGACTACGACCTCGACCTCGCCTTGAGGTCGGGATTGACAGGGTCGGGGAGGAGACGTACGCTGGACGCGGAAAGGAACGTCCACACCCCGATGCTCTACTCGAGCTTCAGGTCGAGCGAGATCGAGACTGGTATCTGATGAGAGACTCCTCCGGCAACTACCTCGCGGTGATCAAGGTCGTCGGCGTCGGCGGCGGCGGCACGAACGCCGTCAACCGCATGGTCGACGCGGGGCTCGGCGGCGTCGAGTTCATCGCCGTCAACACCGACGCGCAGGCGCTTCTGATGGCTGACGCCGACGTGAAGATCCACATCGGCTCGCAGGCGACCCGCGGGCTCGGCGCCGGCGCCGATCCGGCCGTCGGCCTCGCCGCCGCGCAGGAGAGCCGCGACGAGCTGAAGGAGGCGCTCAAGGGCGCCGACATGATCTTCGTCACGGCCGGCGAGGGGGGCGGCACCGGTACCGGCGGCGCGCCGGTCGTGGCGGAGCTCGGACGCGAGCTCGAGGCGCTGACGGTCGGCGTGGTCACGAAGCCGTTCGCCTTCGAGGGACGAAGGCGGGCCGAGCAAGCGGAAGTCGGGATCCAGAATCTGCGCGACCGGGTGGACACGCTGATCGTGATCGAGAACGACCGGCTGCTGCAGGTGGTCGAGAAGAAGACGCCCGTCACCGAGGCGTTCCGGATCGCGGACGACATCCTCCGGCAGGGCGTCCAGGGGATCACCGACCTGATCACCGTGCCCGGGATCGTCAACCTCGACTTCGCCGACGTGCGCACGATCATGCGCGACGCCGGCTCGGCGCTGATGGGCATCGGTATCGCCTCCGGCGAGAGCCGCGCCGCCGAGGCGGCCCGCACTGCCGTCTCCTCGCCGCTGCTCGAACAGTCGGTCGACGGGGCGACGGGCATCCTCCTGAACGTCACGGGCGGCAACGATCTCGGCCTCTTCGAGGTCAACGAGGCGGCGGAGGTCGTCACCGGCGCCGCCGATCAGAACGCGAACGTGATCTTCGGCGCCGTCATCGACGACGCGCTCGGCGACGAGGTGCGCGTCACGGTGATCGCGACCGGCTTCGGCACCCGCCAGAAGCGCCGCCGGCTCGAGGCGCCCGTCGCGCAGCCGGTCGCCGCCGGTGAGGCTCCCGAGCCTCGCCCCGAGCTCAGCGACGCCGAGCTCGAGATCCCGTCCTTCCTGCGCGAGGATTGAGCGCCGAGGTTTCGGGTTTCGCGTCAGCAGGAATCTGCTTGATGCCCTCTTAGGCCGACCCATCGGTCGGCCCGGGAGACCCGGTACGACGCCCCGGCTAGCTCGGGGCGTCGTGCTTTAGAGTCCGCCGCGTGCAGACGCTCCTGCAGACGCCGCTCCACGGGCGCCACGTGGCCGCAGGCGCGCGGATGGTGCCCTTCGCCGGCTGGGAGATGCCCGTGCAGTACGAGGGCGTCATCCCCGAGCACCGCGCGGTGCGCGGCGAATGTGGCGTCTTCGACGTCTCGCACATGGGCCAGCTGCACGTGGAGGGCCCGAACGCCCACGAGCTGCTCCAGTCGCTGCTCTCGAACGACCTCGACCGGACCGGCGACGGCGGCGCGCAGTACACCCTGCTCACGAACGAGCGCGGCGGGATCGTCGACGACCTGATCGCGTACAGGATCACCGAGCACCACTACCTCCTCGTCGTCAACGCGGGCAACCGGCAGCCTGCGTACGCGTGGCTGAAGGAGCGCGAGATCCGCGGCTCCGAGGTCCGCGACGCGTCTGACGATTACGCGCTGCTCGCCGTCCAGGGGCCGCGGTCGATCGAGCGGCTCGGGCTTCCCGAGGCGAAGCCCTTCACACACGCGATGGGGGAGCTCGACGGGATCGAGGTGATGATCAACCGCACCGGCTACACCGGCGAGGCAGGCGTCGAGCTGATGTGCCCGGCCGAGGACGCGGTCGAGCTCTGGGACGCCGTCGTCGCGCGCGGGGCGGTTCCGTGCGGGCTCGGCGCGCGCGACACGCTGCGGCTCGAGGTCTGCTACCCACTGCACGGGAACGACATCACGCCGGACACGGACGCGATCTCGGCGGGTCTCGGCGTGGACGTGCGCGCTCGGCAAGGACTTCACCGGCGCCGACGAGCTCCGCCGGATCAAAGAGGCAGGGCCGGAGCGGAAGCTGATTGCGTTCGTGATGGAGGAGAAGGCGATCCCGCGTCCGGGGATGGCGATCACGGGTGTGGACGGTTCAGCCGGCGGCGAGGTCACCTCCGGCACGCATTCGCCGATGCTCGACAAGGGGATCGGAATGGGCTACGTGCCGGCGGCCGCGGCCACGCCTGGCACCGGGATCCGGATCGACGTGCGCGGCAACGAGCGCAGCGCGACGATCGTCCCGAAACCGATCTACAAGCGAGAGGAGTAGCGAGGCACGTGGCGGCGTCGGAGGAGTACCCCGAGGGCCTCAAGTACCACCGCGAGCACGACTGGGCCCGCATCGACGGTGACGAGGCGACCTGCGGCGTCACCTGGTTCGCGCAGGACGCCCTGGGCGAGCTCGTCCACTTCGAGGCGCCGAGCGAGGGCAGCTCGGTCTCGAAGGACGCGTCCTACGGTGAGGTCGAGTCGGTGAAGGCGGTCTCGGATGTGATCTCGCCACTCTCCGGCGAGATCCTCGAGGTGAACCAGAAGGTCGTCGACGCGCCCGAGACGGTGAACGAGGACCCGTACGGCGAGGGCTGGCTGATCCGGATCCGCCTCTCCGACCCCGCCGAGGTCGACAGCCTGCTCGACGCCGCCGCGTACAAGCAGCACGTCGCCGAGCAGTGAGCCAACTCTCGCTCACGGACGCCGACCGCGAGGAGATGCTCGCGGCGATCGGCGTCTCGTCGGTCGAGGAGCTCTTCCGGGACATCCCCGCCGGCGTCCGCTTCCAGGCGCGAGCTCGACCTGGAGCCCGCGCTCTCGGAGCCGGAGCTCGTGCGTCACCTCGAGGAGCTCGCCGCCAGGAACGTCGACACGACGAAGGAGCTCTCGTTCCTCGGCGCGGGCATCTACGACCACTACGTGCCGGCGGTCGTCGACGCGGTCCTGCAGCGCGGGGAGCTCCTGACTGCGTACACGCCCTACCAGCCCGAGCTCTCGCCAGGGCGTCCTCCAGGCGATCTTCGAGTACCAGACGGCGATCTGCGAGCTGACCGGGATGGACGTCTCGAACGCCTCCGGCTACGACGGGACGACCGTCGCCGCCGACGCCTGCTACGTCGCGAAGCACGCCACCGGCCGCTCGAAGGTGGTGCTGGCAGAGACGCTCGGCGCGCAGGCGCGCCAGGTGGTCAAGACGTACGCGCCCGGGTTCGGGCTCGAGGTGGTCGAGGTCGCACACGCGGACGGCGCGATCGACCCGGCTGCGGTGCGAGAGGCGGCAGAGGACGCCGCATGCGTGATCTTCCAGCAGCCGAACGTCTTCGGCGTCCTCGAGCAGGCGCCCGAGCTGGCTGCCGCGGCGAACGACGCCGGCGCGCTGCCGATCGCCCACGTCGACCCGATCTCGCTCGGCGTGCTCGAGGCGCCCGGGAAGTACGGCTGTGCGCTCGCGATCGGCGAGGGCCAGAGCGCCGGCAACTACCAGTCCTACGCCGGGCCGCACTACGGCTTCCTCGCCTCCAAGGCCGAGTACACGCGCCGGCTCCCAGGCCGGATCATCGGCGAGACGACCGACGCGAACGGTGAGCGCGGCTACGTGTTGACGCTGCAGACGCGCGAGCAGCACATCCGGCGCGAGAAGGCGACGTCCAACATCACCACGAACCAGACCCTCCTCGCCCTCGCAGGGCTCGTGCACCTCTCGTGGCTCGGCCCGCAGGGGCTGCGCGAGGTCGGTGAGACGTGCATGAGCCTCGGCGCGTACGCGAAGGAGAAGCTCGGCCTGCCGCTCGTCTTCCCCGAGCGGACGACCTTCAAGGAGTTCGCCGTCCGGGTCGGCCGGCCGGCGCGCGAGGTGATCCGGGCGGCACGCGAGCGCGGAGTGCATCCCGGCTACGCGATCGGGCGCGACTACGAGGGCATGGACGACGTCCTCCTCGTCGCCGTGACGGAGAAGCGCAGCCCGGCGGACATCGACCGCCTTGCCGAGGTGCTCGCGGAGGTGACCGCGTAGTGGAGCTCATCTACGAGCTCTCCAAGCCGGGCCGGCGCGCCTCGACGCTGCCGCGGTACGACCTCCCGCCTGCCGAGGTGCCCGACGAGCTGCGCCGCGCCGAGCCGCCCCGGCTGCCGGAGCTGTCGGAGCCGGAGCTCGTCCGCCACTTCACGAAGCTCTCGACGCGCAACTTCGGCATCGACACCGGCTTCTACCCGCTCGGCAGCTGCACGATGAAGCACAACCCGCGCGTCAACGAGCGGCTCGCGATGCTGCCCGGCTTCAAGGATCTCCACCCGCACCAGGAGGAGGACGGAGCCCAGGGCGCGCTCGAGCTGATGTGGCGGCTGCAGGAGATCCTGCAGGAGGTCGCCGGCCTCGACGCCTGCTCGCTGCAGCCGGCGGCCGGGTCGCAGGGCGAGCTGACCGGCCTGATGCTGATGCGTGCCTACTTCGAGGACATCGGCGAGGGCGCCCAGCGCGACACGATCATCACGGCCGACACCGCCCACGGGACGAACCCGGCGAGCGTGACGATGGCGGGGTACAAGCTCGAGAAGGTGGCCACGGACGCCCGCGGGAATCTCGACGTCGACGACCTGCGGGCGAAGGTCAACGAGCGTACGGCGGGGCTGATGCTGACGAATCCGTCGACGCTCGGCCTCTTCGACGAGCACATCGAGGAGATCGCGGCGATCTTCCACGAGGCGGGCGGGCTCCTCTACTACGACGGCGCGAACCTGAACGCCGTCTGCGGCATCTCACGGCCCGGGGACATGGGGTTCGACATCGTCCACATCAACCTGCACAAGACCTTCTCGCAGCCGCACGGCGGCGGCGGTCCCGGCGGCGGCCCGATCGTCGTGCGCAAGAAGCTCGAGCCCTTCCTGCCGGTGCCCGCGGTCATCAGGGACGGCGACACGTTCCGGCTCGACCACGACCGGCCGAAGTCGATCGGGAAGGTGCGCGGTTTCACCGGCCCGTTCGGCGTCTTCGTGCGCTCGTACGCCTACATCCGCTCCTACGGGCCGGCGCTGCGCGAGATGTCCGAGGTCGCCGTCCTGAACGCGAACTACCTGCTCGCGAGGCTGCGCGACGCCTACGACCTGCCCTACGACCGCCTCTGCATGCACGAGTTCGTGCTCAGCGCACGCTCGCTGAAGCGCGACCACGGGATCACGGCGCTCGACGTCGCCAAGCGGCTGATGGACTACGACCTGCACCCGCCGACGATCTATTTCCCGCTCGTCGTCCCGGAGGCGCTGATGATCGAGCCGACCGAGACCGAGCCGAAGGAGCGACTCGACGGCTTCGTCGACGCGATGCTCGCGATTGCGCGCGAGGCGGCCGAGGAGCCCGAGCTGCTCAAGGAGGCGCCGCGCTCGCGGCCGGTGCGCCGGCTCGACGAGGTGAAGGCGGCCAAGCGCGCCATCGTCAAGTACGGCTTCGAACAGCACCCCGACCTCTCGGGCGAGACAGGCGAGCCCCGCCAGCTGGAGGCACAGAAAGGCGCATGACGCGGGAAGAGCTCGAGCGGAGGTCGACGAGCTGGCCGATTCCTACAGCGGTCAGGACTTCGCCGACGCGGTCCAGCGGTACTCGCAGAACCTGCGTCCCGAGGAGCAGGAGGAGCTGCAGGCGATCCTGCTCGAGCGGGCACGGCTGCTCGAGGACGCCGTCCAGGAACGCGCGGAGGCGAAAGGATGGTTCCGCCGGATGTGGCGCGACATCGGCGGCCCCCGCCCGCCGCGGCCACCCCGGTAGCGAGGTGCGCTAGCGCGTCGCGGCCAGCTGACCGCAGGCTGCGGCGATGTCGCGGCCGCGGGTGAGGCGCACCGTCGACGGCAACCGCGCGCGGTCAAGCACGGCCTTGAACGCGGCGATCGCCTCGCGCGAGGAGCCGTCGTAGCGTCCGGTCGGGTTGTACGGGATCAGGTTGACCTTGAAGACATGCGGATCGAGGATCGCCGCGAGCTCTCGTGCCCGCTCGGGCGAGTCGTTGACGCCGGCGAGCAGGACGTACTCGACGAAGACCTTCCGGTGCCGGAGCGCCACGTAGCGGCGGCACTCGGCGAGCACGTCTGCCAAGGGGTAGCGGTCGTTCACCGGCATGATCTCCGAGCGCAGCCGCGGGTCGGCGGCGTGGACGGAGAAGGCGAGCCGGATCGGCTCCTCGACCTCGTCGACGAACCGCGTCAGGCCCGGCATCCAGCCGACCGTCGAGATCGTGGTCCGCCGGTGCGTGATGCCGATCTCGGGGAGCCGCCGGGCGCTCGCAAGCACCTCGCTCGTAGTTGAGGAACGGCTCGCCCATCCCCATGTAGACGAGGTGGTTGACGGGCTCGATCCGGCGGAAGTGGAGCACCTGGTCGAGGATCTCGGAGTCGCGCAGGTTGCGGCCGAAGCGCATCGCCCCGGTGGCGCAGAACGTGCACGTGAGCGGGCAGCCCGACTGCGACGAGACGCAGATCGAACGTCGCCCGTCGCGGTAGCGCATCAGCACGGCTTCGACCGGATGCCCGTCCGCAGTGCGGAAGAGGGCCTTGACCGTGCCGTCGGCGGAATGCGCCTCGTCCTCGAGCGACAGCGTCGAGAACGGCACGGCCTCGGCGAGGTCGGTACGGAGTGCCCGCGGCAGGTTCGTCATCTCCTCGTAGCCGGACGCGCCGCGAGCCGTCCACTCCCACACCTGGCGGGCGCGGAACGCGGGCTCGCCGCGCTCGGCCAGCGTCTGCTCGAGCAGGGTCAGGTCCACGCCGCCAAGGTAGCGTGTCGCTCGTGATCGACCTGCGCTCCGACACCGTGACGAAGCCGACTCCGGAGATGTATGCCGCGATCGCTGCGGCCGAGCTGGGCGACGAGCAGCGGCGCGAGGATCCAACGGTGAACGAGCTCCAGCAGCGTGCCGCGGAGCTGCTCGGACAGGAAGCGGCGCTCTTCGTCCCGACCGCGACGATGGCGAACCAGATCGCCCTCCGACTCCTCGGCCGCCGCGGCGGGGAGCTGCTCGCGGAGGAGCGAACGCATGTGCTCGTCTACGAGTCGGGAGGGGCCGCGGCGCACAGCGGGCTCGTGATGCGAGGCGTGCCTGCGGAGGCCGGCTGGCTCACACCGGCCCACCTGCACGAGTGGGCGACCCTGTGCGACGGTGTGCTGCAGCCGCCGAGCGTCGTCGTGCTCGAGCAGACGCACCGCTCCGCGGGGGGCCGCGTCTGGCCGCTCGACCTCTTCGAGCGAACCGTGGCAGGGGCCCGGGAGCTCGGCGTCGGCGTCCATCTCGACGGCGCACGCCTCTTCAACGCCTCCGTTGCAAGCGGGGTACCCGCTGCGACGTGGGGCAGTCTCGCGGACACCGTCACCGTCTGCTTTTCGAAGGGGCTCGGTTGTCCGATGGGCGCCGTCCTCGCCACGTCCGCCGAGCGGATCGAGGAAGCGTGGCGGTGCAAGTTCCAGTTCGGCGGGGCGCTACGGCAGGCGGGCGTCGTCGCGGCGGCGATGCTCTACGCCCTCGAGCACCATGTCGAGCGGCTCGCCGACGATCACGGGCGAGCACTCCGGCTAGCTGACGGGCTCGCGCGGGCCGGGCTCCCGGTCGATCCTACGGCGACCGAGTCGAACTTCGTCGCGATCGACGTCCGCCCACTCGGACTCGCGGCACTAGACGCCGTGGCGCGAATCGCGGAGGGCGGCGTGCTGGTCTCGACGCTCCGACCCGGCATCCTGCGGGCGGTCACGTACCTCGGCATCGATGACGAGGCGATCGAAACCGCGATCGATGTGATCCCGCAGGCGCTGGGAGCGCGTGTCAACGCCTGAATCCCTCGGCGACGACCTGAGCCACAAGCTCGCTGCGGCACAGTCCGAGCAGCGGATGCCGTCCGTGTCTGCGGTCGTCTTCCGCGGCGACGAGGTCGTCTGGCAGGAAGCGCTTGGGCTCGCGGACGTCGACGAGGGGCGTGACGCGACGCCCGACACGCAGTACCGGATCGGCTCGATCACGAAGACGTTCACCGCGGTCGGCGTGCTGCAGCTGCGGGACGAAGGGCGGCTCTCGCTCGACGATCCGCTCACACGGTTCCTCCCCGAAAGCGCTCACGGCCCGACGATCGGCCGGATGCTCACGCACGTCTCCGGCCTGCAACGCGAGCCGCCGGGGGAGATCTGGGAGACCATGCAGGCGCCCGGGCGCGAGGAGCTGCTCGCCGGCACTGCGGCCGCAGAGCAGGTGCTCGAGCCCGGGTCCTGGTGGCACTACTCGAACCTCGCCTTCGCGCTCCTCGGCGAGGTCGTCGCGCGCGCACACGGAGGGACGTGGGAGGAGGCTCTGCAGGAGCGCGTGCTCGACCCGCTGGGCCTCGCGCGCACGACGCCGGAGCCCGCCGACCACGCGGCCTCCGGCTACTTCGTCGAGCCCTACTCGGAGGCGGTCCGGCCGCAACCGCGTCTCGACCTCGGCGGCGCGGGCGCGCTCGGAAAGCTTTGGTCGACGACCGGCGACCTCGCTCGCTGGGGCGCATTCCTAGCTGCCGGCGACGACCGGGTACTCGCCGCGGCGACGCTCGAGGAGATGGCGCACGTCCGGGCGATGGTCGACCACGAGGGTTGGGCGGTCGCGTGGGGCACCGGCCTGGCGCTGTCCCGCTCCGGCGAGCACCTTTTCGTCGGCCACGGCGGCGCCATGCCTGGGCATCTGGCGGGCCTTGTCGTCAATCGCAAGACCGGGATCGGCGCCGCCGTCCTCACGAACTCGGGCGCAGGCCCCGCGCCGGAGAGGCTCGCGCTCGAGCTCGCCGTCGCCGGGATCGAGGCGCTGCCGCCGTCCACGGAGGCCTGGCGGCCCGGCGAGGAGCCGCCCGACGAGATCGAGCCGCTTCTCGGTCGCTGGTGGACGGAGGGCCACGAGCTCGTCTTCTCCTGGCGCGGCGGCCGACTCGAGGCCCGTCTCGTCGACGGGGCTCCGGGCCGCGACGTCTCCCGTTTTGAGCCCGAGGGAGACGACATCTTCCGCGTCGTCGAAGGCCGCGAGCGCGGCGAGCTCCTGCGCGTTGTGCGCGACGCGGCCGGCGCGATCGAGAAGCTCTACTTTGCGACGTACCCAGTTCGCCGCGAGCCGTCTGCGTTCTAGGAGCGCTCGCCGACCAGGTAGAAGGCGGTTGCGATCGCGACGTAGACCGCGATCAGGATCACTCCCTTTGGGCGGCTCGAGCGACCGTCGGCGAGCAGCAGTGACGCCGTGATCACGGAGACGGCAAGGGCCGCGATCTCGACCTGGCGGAACGCGAGCGAGAGGGGCTCGATCAGCAGTGCGAGCAGCGTCACCGCGGGGATCAGGAACACGGCGACCTGGGCGCTCGACGCGAGCGCGATCTCGGCTGCGAGCTTGATCTTGCCGCGATAGGCGACGACGACGGCGCCACCGTGCTCGGCCGCGTTGCCGACGATGGCGACGATCACGGCCGCGACGAAGAACTCGGTCAATCCGGCCTCCTCCGCGAACACCTCGAGTGTCCCGACGAGGATCTCGGCGACGAAGGCGGTCAGCACCGTAGCGGCTCCGAGTACGACGAGTGCGAGGCGGAGTGACCAGGCCTTGATCTCCTCGTCGCTCGCAATGTGCAGCTTCGCATGACGACGAAGCGAGTAGACCGTAAGCGCGACGTAAGCGAGCATCAGCACGATCGATACGGGGATCGAGAGCTTCACGAGCGAGTCGCGCTCGGGATCGCCGTCCCAGCCGGGGATCGAGGGGATCAGCAGGACCAGCGTCGTGAATCCGACCAGCCCAAGCGCGAGGAAGCTCGACTGGCGGTCGATCTCTCCGCGGCCGCCGAAGAGGAGCGAGAAACCGAGGACGAGCAGGAGGTTGCCGATCACCGAGCCGGTCAGCGAGCCGCGCACGACTTCGGTCAGCCCTTCGTTCACGGCCAGGAGCGCGATGATCAGCTCCGGGGCGTTCCCGAAGGTCGCGTTCAGGAAGCCGCCGATGCCCGGGCCCGTGTGCTCCGCGGCGTGCTCCGTCGCCTCTCCGATCAGCCACGCGAGCGGGATCAGTGCGATCGCGGAGAGGACGAACTCGACCGTCTCGTCGAGGTCGAGCACGTAGTGGAGGAGGATCACGATCGGCGCCAGACCGACGGTCATGAAGAGGGCGCGCCGGACCATGGCCGCGGACTCTACCCAGGCGCACAACCTGAAGTTGCGGCGAATGTCAAGTCTTGCGGCCGCGTGCCCGGGCACGCACAATCCCGGCGTGGAACAGCCTGTGCAGGCACCGGCCGAGCTTCCGCTCCACCCGCAGGACGAGGTGGAGTGCCGCCGGTGCGAGGTGCACTGCGACAAGGTCGTCTACCCCGGAGCCTGCATCGAGCGCTCGTGCCCGTTCGTCTACGCGTACGAGGCCTGGGGTCACACGTACGTCGGCTGCATGCAGCAGGTCTATGCAGTCGAGCTCGACCTCGATCTGCTCCGGGCGGCCGAGGCGAGGCGGGAGGGCTTCGGCGGGATCCGGGCGACCGGGGCGCCGCTGCCGATGTGCAAGGTCGAGGTGGCGGCCTGCTACGAAAGCCGCGGCGACGAGCTCGGCTGCCGCAACCCGGAGTTCCACGAGGTCCCGCTCGCGCAGCCCAGCTTCCGCATCTTCGCGCAGATCACGCCCAACGCCTAACGACGGGCGCGCTTCGCGCGCGTCCAGCGACGGTGCAGGTCGTGCAGCTTCTTCACCTCGGCCGCGTCCGGCCCGTGCCCGTCCGGTCCCGGCGTCTCCATCACTGCGGGCAGGTCTTGCACGGCCGGGTGGGCGAGGAACGCGCCGAGCCGCTCGCCGAGCTCCCCCTCGAGGACGTTCGCGTGCCGGTCGCGATTGGAGCCGAGCGGCGCCGCCGCGTCGTTGACGTGCAGTGCGCGCAGGCGATCGAGCCCGATCCGCTCGTCCAGCTCGGCGATGGTTGCGGTGACGGCATCCGGCTCGCCGACGTCGACCCCCGAGACGAAGAGGTGGCACGAGTCGAGGCAGATGCCGAGCCGCGCGTGCCGCCCGAGCGCGTCGACGAGCGTCGCGAGCTCCTCGAGCGAGCGTCCGATCGTGCTGCCGGCGCCCGCCGAGTTCTCGAGCAGAAGCCAGGTGGTCTCCGAGGAGCGGTCGAGCACCTGCTCGAGCGCCGGGACACAGCGCTCGAGGCCGGCGTCGAGACCGGCCCCGAGGTGGGAGCCGACGTGGAAGACGACGCCGTCGGCCTCGATCGCGACCGCGGCGTCCATCGTCGAGAGCATCGTCTGCAGGCTCTTGCCGAAGACCGTCTCGTCCTGAGTCGCCAGGTTGCAAAGGTAGAGCGCGTGCACGAGCGCGGCGCCGATGCCTGCCTCTACCCGCCGCTCGCGGAAGCGGGCGAGGTCGGCGGGGTCGTGCTCGGGGAAGCGCCAGGCGCGCGGGCTCTGGGCGAACAGCTGCACGGCATCCGCGCCGATCTCGATCGCCCGGTCGAGCGACCCCTTGATGCCGCCCGAGCAGTGGGCCCCGAAGAGCACGGCGATAACCTAACCAGGGCAATGACCGTGAGAGTTCGCATGGCGCCGAGCCCGACCGGTTTTCTCCACATCGGCGGCGTCCGCACCTTCCTCTTCAACTGGCTCTTCGCGCGGGGCGCCGGCGGCGAGTGCCTGCTCCGCATCGAGAACACCGACACGAGCCGGGAGGTGGCGGAGTCCGTCGAGCAGATCCAGTCCTCGCTGGCGTGGCTCGGGATCGACTGGGACGGTCCCGTGACGTTCCAGCTCGACCGGCTGGAGCGCTACCGGCAGGAGGCGCACCGGCTCGTCGCCGAGGGAGCCGCGTACGAGGACGAGGGCGCGATCCGCTTCCGCATGCCGCAGGAGGGGACGACGGGCTGGGACGACGCGGTCAAGGGTCGGATCGAGTTCCCGAACGAGCAGTTGGAGGACCTCGTGCTCGTCCGCTCCGACGGAAGGGCGACGTACAACTTCGCCTCACCGGTCGAGGATTGGCTCGACGGGATCACGCACGTGATCCGCGGGGACGACCACGTCTCGAACACACCGAAGCAGATCGTGATCCTGCGCGCGCTCGGCTCGGAGATCCCGACCTATGCGCACCTTCCGACCGTCTTCGGCGAGGACGGCAAGAAGCTCTCGAAGCGGCACGGGGCGATCTCGGTGGACGAGTTCCGGGCGGCCGGATATGTCGCGCCGGCGCTGATGAACTTCCTCGCCCTGTTGGGGTGGGCGCCCGACGGCGAGACGACGATCATGTCCCGGGACGAGCTCGTCGAGCGCTTCAGCCTCGAGCGTGTCGGGGAGAGCCCGTCGACCTTCGACTACGCCAAGCTCGACTGGATGAACGGCGTCTACCTGCGGGAGCTTCCGCTCGACCAGTACGCCGATGTGCTGACCCAGTACCTGCGGGAGCAGAGCTACGACTGGGATGAGGGACTCGTGCGGGCGGCGGCGCCGCTTGTCCAGGAGAAGATCTCTCGGCTCGGCGAGTTCGCCGGCTACGCCGGCTTCCTCTTCCGCGACGTCGAGCCCGATCCAGAGCTGCTCGATCCGGACGTTCTCGCGGCGGCCGCCGAAACGCTGGAGCAGCTCGAGCCGTTCGAGGTCGAGGCGATCGAGACGGCGCTAAAGGACCTCTCCGAGCGGCTCGGGCTGAAGCCGCGGCAGGCATTCCAGCCCATCAGGGTCGCGGTGACCGGATCAAACGTGTCTCCCGGCCTCTACGAGAGCCTGGAGCTCCTCGGGCGAGACGAGTCGCTCGCCCGGCTCAGGCGCGCGGCGGCGGTAGCGGCTTGAGCGGCGCGAGCGGGTCGAGCGCCCGCTGGAATTCGAACCAGGCACGACGACGGTAGCTCGCACTCGGCTGCGGCAACGGCAGCCGCCGGGCGCCGCGCTCGATCTCGTTGCGCGTCACATCGGTTTTCTCGCTGTTACGTTCGGACCCCACAGGAGGAAAACGGGCTGACGGTCCGATGCGGTACGGCTACGATGCGGCGCGATGGGGGGCAAGGCCATGCGTGGGGACGCGCGGAACGTGCTGGTCGTCGAAGACGAGCAGTCGCTCCGGCTGCTCTGCCGCGTCAATCTCGAGCTCGAAGGTCATCGAGTCGGCGAAGCCGCGTCCCTCGCCGACGCACGCAGGGCGATCGAGCGCGACCAACCCGACGTGATCCTCCTCGACCGACACCTCGGCGCGGACGACGGGCTCGAGCTGCTCGACGAGATCGAGGCGCTCGACCTGCCCGTGCGCGTCGTGCTCCTGTCGGGCTCGAGCGAGGTGGGGCCCGAGCTGCGCGGCCGAGTCGCCGGCGTCCTCGGCAAGCCTTTCACCCTCGACAGCCTCTCGGCCGCCGTCTCCGGCGTCGCGCTCAGGTAACCGGAACGCCGATGAGCATCACCGGGGTCAGGACACCGACCGAGTACGAAGAGCGGCTCGCGCGCTATCTCTTCGAGCGCGCCGAGGAAGGTCGGGCTGTCCGCGTCGGAGAGAAGGAGACCTCGGAGCAGGCGGCGATCGTCGAGCGGTACCGCGACCTCTTCTCCGCGGAGCAGCTCGAGGCCCTACGCAACGCCGAGGACGAGGCCGGAGACGACGAGCGGGAGCTTCTCTACCGGCTGCGCAAAACGTGCGAGGGCGGGATCGTCTCCGCCGAGCTCGCCGCCAGGGAGGACGAGCTCGAGAACCGGATCCTGGCCGTGCGGATCCCGTGGCAGGGGGAGGAGCTGCCGCTGCGCTCGGCGCAGGCGAGGCTCGCCGTCCTGCCGGGCTACCGCGACCGCGACGAGCTCGGCGCGCTCGCGATGGCGGCGAGCGCCGGCTTCAACGAGGACCGGCGCGAGCTGCTCACCGCCGGCGACGCGCTCGAGGCCGAGCTCTCCGGCGAGCCGGATGCGGTCGCGCGCAACGAGGAGGAGAAGGGGATCTCGCTGCAGGAGCTGGAGCGTGCCCTCGACGCGGCGAGCCGGGCTTCGACGAGCGCCTACGCGCAGCTGCGCGATCGCTGGTTCGAGCGGTTGCTCGGCCCCGACCGCGAGGATGTCCCGACGTCGAGCCACACGAGCTACCTGCGCCGGCTCTCGCCGCTCGAGGCGACGTACACCAGGGAGCAGGCCGTGCCCGTGTGCATCGCCACGCTCGCGGCGCTCGGGCTCGAGCTCGAGAAGCTGCCGGGGATCAAGCTCGACCTCGACGACCGGCCCCAGAAGTCGCCGCGCGCATGCGTGATCGCCTCCGACCCGCCGAGCGTCGTCCACCTGATCACGCGCGCCCAGGGCGGCCTGCACGACTATCAGGCGTTCCTGCACGAAGCCGGGCACGCGCTCCACTACGCGAGCGTCGATCCCGGACTGCCGTACACGTTCCGCAAGCTCTCGCGCGACCACGCATTGACGGAGATCTACTCCTACATCGTCGAGGCGATCTCGCGCGAGCCGCGCTGGCACGCCGAGCACTTCGGGCTGTCCGACGCGCAGGCGGAGGAGAACGCGGAGGCGACGACGTTCCTCGAGGCGCTGCTCTTCCGCCGCTACACGGCGAAGCTGCAGTTCGAGCTCGACTTCTGGGGGCGCTTCCGCGAGGACGGCGGGACGCCCGGCGGCTATTCCGAGCGCCTGACCGAGGCCACAGGGCTCCGCTACCCGGCCGAGAACTTCCTCGCCGACATGGACGCCGGCTTCTACTCCGCCGACTACCTCCGCGCCTGGATCCGCTCCGCGCAGCTGCGGCAGCACCTTGTGTCCGAGGTGGGCGAGGACTGGTGGCGCCGCCCCGAGACCGGCGAGCTGCTGCGCGGGCTCTGGCACGAGGGCACCCGCCCCACGAGCGAGGAGATCGCCGCCCGCATCGGCTTCGAGCCGCTCGACACCGCTCCGCTGTTGCATGAGCTCGGCGTCGAGACGGCGGGCCGCAGTTCCACTTGACAAACCCGCCGGCAGGCGTAAAAGTCAGACCTGAATCAGGTCTCAGGTTTGGGGCCTGCAACCACGTTTTTCTCACCGGAGGTCAGGAAGCATGAAGGCAAGGCGTTGGCAGAGCGTCGCCGTCCTCGCGGCGGTGACGGCGCTTCTCGCGGGCTTCGCGAGCGGAGCCGAGGCGAAGACGGAGGCCGTCGGCGCGTCGGCCGAGCCGTACAAGGTCGGCATCGTCTATTCGCGCACAGGGCTGCTCGCGGCCTACGGCGCGGAGTACATTCAGGGTCTCCGCTACGGGCTCGCGTACGCGACCAAGGGGACGAACAGGGTCAACGGCCGCCCGATCCAGCTGACGGTCGTCGACGACGGCACAGACCCCACCAAGGCCGTCGCGGCGGGCAAGGATCTGATCGGCAAGGGCTACAAGATCCTCGCCGGCAGCGTCTCCTCGGGAGTCGCGCTGCAGATGGCGCCGCTCGCCGAGCAGAACAACGTCCTCTTCATCTCCGGCCCGGCCGCCACCGACGCGATCACCGGGAATCAACAAGTACACGTTCCGCTCCGGCCGCCAGACCTACCAGGACGTGAAGACCGCGGCGACGTTCCTCAGGGGCGTCGGCAAGAAGGTGACCGTCTTCGCGCAGGACTCGGCGTTCGGCGTCGGCAACTACGCTGCCGTCAACTCGATCGTCGGCTCGCAGGGCCACAACGTCGGCCGCATGCTGGTGCCGCTCTCGGCGCAGGACTTCACGCCGTTCGCGCAGCAGGTGAAGCAGGCGAACCCGGATCTGCTCTTCGTCGCCTGGGCCGGCACGACCGCGCCCGCGATGTGGCGCGCGCTCGAGCAGCAGGGCGCCTTCGGCGTCTCGAACAAGATCACGACCGGCCTCGCCGAGCGCGCGACCTGGTCGACGTTCGGTGACGTCGCGGCGAAGATCGACTTCCTCTCGCACTACGTCTCGACGGCGCCGAAGAACAAGGTGAACGACTTCCTCGTCAACTCGATGCGGAAGCGCAGCCAGGTGCCCGACCTGTTCACTCCGGACGGCTTCGTGGCCGGCCAGATGATCGTGCGGGCACTCGAGGGAGCGAAGGGCGACAACGTCGACAAGATGATCTCGGCGCTCGAGGGCTGGAGCTTCGTCGGCCCGAAGGGCCAGCAGACGATCCGCCAGTCGGACCACGCCATGATCCAGCCGATGTTCCAGGTCAAGCTGGTGAAGGGCGCAAACGACAGGTGGCAGCCGCGCGTCGTCTCGCGCATCAAGGGGCCGTTCGTGGCGCCGCCGGAGCCGCGCTAGACGCCCGCAACCTGACCTCGAGGATCGTGGTCACCACCACACCGATCCTCGCCACGCAGAACCTCGGGCTCGACATCGGCGGCGCTCATATCGTCGCCGATGTCTCGCTCGCGGTCCGCGCGGGCGAGTTCGTCGGCATCATCGGGCCGAACGGCGCCGGCAAGACGACGCTCTTCAACCTGCTCTCGGGGCTCGTGCGCCCGACGGCGGGGAGCGTCGAGCTGCACGGGCGGGACGTCTCGAGCCTGCCGCCGTACCGGCGCACGCGCGCCGGGCTCGGCCGCACGTTTCAGGTCTCGAGCGTCTTCCCGCTGCTCTCGGTGCACGAGAACGTGCGCCTGGCCGCGGAGGCGGACATCGGCGGCTCGCTGCGTATCTGGCGGCGCGCGGCCTCGGTCCGTGAGGCGACGGAGCGGGCCGGCAGCGCGCTCGAGCGGGTCGGCCTGAGTGCACGAGCGGGGTGGCCGGCGGGCCTGCTCTCGCACGGAGACAAGCGGAAGCTCGAGCTCGCGATGCTCCTCGCCGGCCGGCCGGACGTGATCCTCCTCGACGAGCCGATGGCGGGCGTGTCCGCCGAGGACGTCGACGAGCTGGTCGAGCTGATCCGCTCGGTGCACCGCGAGGAGGGCAAGACGGTGCTCATGGTCGAGCACCGGATGGAGGTCGTGATCGGGCTCGCGGAGCGGATCGCGGTCATGCACCACGGCGCGCTGCTCGCCTTCGACGAGCCGGCCGCGGTGATGGCGAACGAGACCGTGCAGACGGCGTACCTCGGGGAGCCTCTGTGAGCGTCCCCGAACCGCTGATCCGGGTCGACGGGCTGCACGTGCACCTCGGCCAGTCGCACATCCTCCAGGGCGTCTCCTTCGAGGTGCCCGAGGGCGGTGTCACCGCACTCCTCGGCCGCAACGGGGTCGGCAAGACGACGACCCTGCGCGCGATGATGGGCCTCGTCCCGCGCCGGGGCAGCGTCGTCGTCGAGGGCGCGGAGCTCGCCCGCCTGCCGACGCACGCGATCGTCAGGCGCGGGATCGGCTACGTGCCAGAGGATCGGGACGTCTTCGCCGGCCTGACCGTCGACGAGAACCTGCGCCTCGCGGAGCGGAACGGCGCGCCGCGCTACGGGCTCGTGTACGAGCTCTTCCCCGAGCTCGAGGAGCGCGGCGGCCAGAAGGCCGGCACGCTCTCGGGCGGCCAGCAGCAGATGGTCGCGATCGCGCGCGCGCTCCTGAACGACAACCCGATCCTGCTCGTCGACGAGCCGACGAAAGGGCTCGCACCGCTGCTCGTGACCGAGGTGGCCGCGGCGATCGAGCGCGCGGCCGAGCTCGCGACCGTGCTGCTCGTCGAGCAGAACCTGGCCGTCGTCGCCCGCGTCGCGAGACAGGTGGTCGTGCTCGACGGCGGCCGTGTCGTGCACGCCGGCCCGGCGGCCGAGCTGCTCGGCGATCCCGAGCGCATTCGCGCCCTCCTCGGCGTCCACGGAGGCGGGCATTGAGCACCTTCGTCCTCCTGACGATTACGGGCCTGGGCCTCGGGGCGATGTACTTCCTGATCGCGTCCGGCCTCTCGCTCATCTACGGCCTGATGGGCGTGCTCAACTTCGCGCACGGGGCGCTGCTCACCGTCGGCGCCTACATGACCTGGTGGATGTCGACGCACGTGGGCGGCGGCGTCGGGACGAAGCTGCTCGTCGGTGCGCTCTTCGGGATCGCAGTCGGCGCCGTCCTTGCCGCGCTGATCGAGCTCGTGCTGATCAGGCCGCTCTACCGGCGCCCGGTCGAGCAGGTGCTCGTCACCGTCGGCCTCGCCCTCGTGCTCGGGGCTCTCGTCGAGGCGATCTGGGGCTTCGACGCCCGGCCCTTCCCGGTGCCGGATTGGATGATCGACACGACCACCGTCTTCGGGGCTGCGATCCCGAACGACCGCTTCGTCGAGATCGCGGCCGCCGTGCTCGTGCTCGCCGGCCTGACCGCCTTTCTGCGCTATACCCGCTACGGCCTGATCATCCGGGCCGGAGTCGAGAACCGCGCGATGGTGACCGCGCTCGGGATCGACGTGCGCAAGGCATTCACGCTCGTCTTCGCGCTCGGCGGCGCCGTGGTGGCGATCGCAGGGGTGCTCTCCGGCGTCTATTACGGCGTCGTCGACCCGACCCGCGGCACGTCGCTCCTGATCTTCGCCTTCATCGTCGTCGTGATCGGCGGCTTCGGCTCGATCGGCGGCACCGCCGTCGCCGCGGTCGCGGTCGGGCTGATCCAGCAGTACGCGAACTACTACGCGTCGAGCGGACTCGGCGACCTCGCGGTCGTGCTGCTGCTCGCGATCGTGCTGCTGCTCAAGCCCGAGGGCCTCGCTCCGAAGGTGGCGCATTGAGCCGCGTACGCACCTTCCTCGTGCCCGCGGTCATCTTCGCGGTCTTCGCGCTGATCCCGACCCTGTCGCTCGACATCCCGGTGCTCCTCGGCGGCCCGCTCGACAGCCCGGGAACGCTCGGCCTCCTCGCGCTCTGCCTCGTCTTCGCCGGCGTCGCGCTCACCTACGACCTTCTCTTCGGCTTCACGGGCCTCCTTTCGTTCGGACACGCCCTCTACTTCGCGATCGGCGTCTACCTGACGACGATCGCGCTCTCGGAGTGGGAGTGGGGGCTCTGGCCGACGCTCGGCTTCGTCGCGGTGATCGCGCTCGTCGTCCCGTTCGTCCTCGGTTCGATCAGCCTCCGCGTGAGCGGGATCGCGTTCGCGATGGTGACGCTCGCGTTCGCACAGGCGGGCCAGGTGCTCGTGCAGAAGAACCCGGACGGGCTCACCGGCGGCGAGGAGGGCCTCGGCCTCAACTTCGAAGCGATCCCTGCGGCATTCGTCGGCGTCGTGAACACGAAGAACCTCTACTGGCTCGCGCTCGGCTACGCGACGGTCGTGTTCCTCATCGTGCGCTGGGCTGTCTCGAGCTCGCCGGGCCGCGTCTGGCAGGCGATCCGCGAGAACGCGCAGCGGGTCGAGGTGATCGGGCTGCAGCCGTTCCGCTTCAAGCTGCTCGCATTCGTGCTGGCCTCGTTCCTCGCGACCGCCGGCGGCGTCGTGTGGCTGCTCGTGCTCGGGACCGGGGCCTCCCCCCAGGTGACGACCGCGAGCTTCACGCTGACGCTGCTCGTGATGGTCGTGCTGGGAGGCGCCGGGACCCGCTACGGCGCCCTCCTCGGGGGCTTCCTCTACACGCTCGCCGATCAGCGGCTCGGCTCGCTCGCCGGCCACTCGACGATCGAGAAGCTGCCCACGGTGCTCTCGACGCCGCTCTCCGAGCCGCTCTTCATCCTCGGCACGCTCTTCATCCTGCTCGTCTTCTTCGCCCCCGGTGGGCTCGCCGGCCTCGGCCACCGGACGCGCGCGATGCGCCGGAGCCTCGGCATGGAGGCCGACGCGTGAAGATCGCCTGGGAGCGCCACGGCGAGGGGCCGACCTTGTTGTTGATCCACGGGCTGGGGTATGCACGCTGGGGCTGGGAGCCGGTCGTCGGGCCGCTGGCGGGTTCGTTCGACGTGCTCCTCTTCGACAACCGCGGCATCGGCCAGAGCGATGCTCCGCCCGGCCCGTATACCGCCGCGCAGATGGCGGAGGACACCGTCCGGGTGCTCGACGAGGCCGGGGTCGAGCGTGCCCACGTCGTCGGAACGAGCCTCGGCGGGATCGTCGCCCAGGAGCTCGCGCTCGGCCGGCCCGACCGCGTGGAGCGGCTCGTGCTGGCCGCCACGACACCGGGCGGCGCCGCAGGCGTTCCCGATGCCGCAGCGAACGGTCGAGCTGATGCAGGCGCGGGCGACCCTGCGTGAGTACGTCGAGAACGCGCTCGAGCCCGACCCACGCCCGGAGCTCGTCGACCGGATTCTCGAGCACCGCGAGCGAACGGCCCAGCCGTTCGAGCCCTGGGCTGCACAGGCTGCGGCGGGCGCGACGTTCGACGCGTACGACCGCCTCGGCGCGCTCGCGGCGCCGACGCTCGTCCAGCACGGGGACGGCGACGTGGTCGTCGACCCGCGCAACGCCGAACTGCTCGCGGAGGCGATTCCCGACGCACGCGTCTCGATCTACCAGGGCTGCGGACACCTCTTCATGTGGCAGGACCCGGAGCGCTTCACGCGCGAGCTGGAGGAGTTCCTGTGCTGACCCTCGACCGCTGGATCCGCGACCGCGCCCGCGCGACCCCCGACCGGGTCGCGATCGACTGCCGCGGCGTTGAGACGACCTTCGCGGACCTCGACGGGCGGTCCGAGCGGCTTGCGGCCGGGTTGCTCGCCGCCGGTCTCGTCAGGGGCGACCGGGTCGCGACGCTGACGGCGACGAGCACCGAGCACGTCGTCGCCTTCTTCGCCTGCGCGAAGGCGGGCCTGACGCTGACGCCGATCAACTGGCGCCTCGCGGAGCCGGAGCTCGCCTACCAGCTCGCCGACGCCGAGCCGGCCGTCCTTCTCTGCTCGGACGAGTACGCCGCCACCGCAGCCTCGTTGCACGAGCGCAGCGCCGGCATGGAGGAGCTTGTGTTGGAACAACACAATCCCGTCCCCGGCCCGCGCGACGACGACGGGCTCCTGCTCGTCTACACCTCGGGGACGACCGGGAAGCCGAAGGGCGCGCTGCTGACGCACGCGAACTGCTTCTGGACGAACCTCTCCTTCGACCTCGCCACCGGCATCTCCGGGCGACGACGTCGTCCTCGCGGCGCTGCCGCAGTTCCATTGCGGCGGCTGGAACGTCCAGCCGCTGCTCGCGTGGTGGAAGGGGGCGAAGGTCGTTCTCGAGCCCTCGTTCGACCCCTCGCGCGCGCTCGCGCTGATCGCCGAGCAGCGCGTGACCACGATGATGGGCGTCCCGGCCAACTACCTCTTCATGGCCGAGGCTCCGGAGTTCGCGCACGCCGACCTGTCGAGCCTCCGATGCGCTGTCGTCGGCGGAGCACCGATGCCCGAGGCGCTGCTCGAGACGTGGCACGAGAAGGGCGTCGAGATCGTCCAGGGGTACGGGCTGACGGAAGCCGCACCGAACGTGCTCTGCCTGCCGCCCGAGGAGGCGGCACGCAGGCGCGGATCGGCCGGCAAGCCGTACCCGTACGTCGAAGTCGCGTTGCGCGACCCCGTGAACGGCGCGCTCCTCGACGGGGCGGCCGACGGCGAGCTCGTCGTCAAGGGCCCGAACGTCTTTGCCGGCTACTGGCGCAACCCGGAGGCGACCGAAGCCGCCCTCGCCGACGGCTGGCTGCTGACCGGCGACGTCGCGTCGCGCGACGAGGAGGGCTATTACACGATCGTCGGCCGGACGAAGGACATGATCATCACGGGCGGCGAGAACGTCTATCCGGCCGAGATCGAGAACGTCCTCCACGATCACGGGGCGGTCCGCGAGGCGGCGGTCGTGGGCATCCCGGACGAGCGCTGGGGCGAGGCCTGCGTTGCCTTCGTCGTCGTGGACGGGGAGACAACGGAGGAGGAGCTGCTCGAGCACTGCCGCGGCCGGCTCGCGCGCTACAAGGTGCCGAAGAGCGTCCACTTCGTCGACTCGTTGCCGCGGAACGCGCTCGACAAGGTCGTCAAGTCCGACCTCGTGGAGCTCGTCCGGTGAAAGCGTTGACCGCTCGGGGCGAGCGCACCCGGCAGAAGCTGCTCGAGTCGGCGGAGCGGATCTTCGCCGAGCTCGGCTACCACGACGCCTCGATCGTGAAGATCACCGAGGCGGCCGGCGTCGGCCAGGGCACGTTCTACCTCTACTTCGCGAGCAAGAAGGCGATCTTCGACGAGGTCGTGCTGGACCTCAACGCACGAGTCCGGCACGCGATGACCGAGGCAGCGAACGAGGGCGCGACGCGTGCCGAGCGCGAGCTGCTCGGCTTCGGCGCCTTCTTCCGCTTCACGGCCGAGCATCCGGCTCTCTACCGGATCGTCCGGCAGGCCGAGTTCGTCTCACCGGAGACGCTGGTGACGCACTACGAGCGGCTGACCGCCGGCTACGTGACCGGCCTGCGGCAGGCGATGGACGCGGGGGAGGTTGCGGAGGGCGATCCCGAGGTGCTCGCCTGGAGCCTCATGGGCATCGGCGAGCTCGTCGGCATGCGCTGGATCCTCTGGAACGGCGAGCGCGAGATGCCCGAGCGCGTCTTCGACGAGCTCGCGCGGATCATCGTGCGCGCTCTCGGCGCGAAGGACGTCGACCTGTGACGATCGGGCTCGCGGGTACGGCGACGTACCTGCCGGAGCGATGGATGAGCGCCGCCGAGATCGCCGAGGCGAGCTCGATCCCCGAGCAGGTGGTCCTGGAGAAGTTCGGGCTGCGCGGGAAACACATCGCCGCGGACGGGGAGCACGTGAGCGATATGTCTGTTGCGGCCGCGTCGCGCCTCTTCGAGGAGCAGGCCGTCGACCCCGAGGAGATCGACGTCGTCCTCTACTACGGCTCGCTCTGGAAGGACTACCCCGTCTGGCAGGCGTCACCGTGGATCGCACACCGACTCGGCTGCACGAACGCCTATGGACTGGAGTACGCGAACGTCTCGTGCGGAACGCCCGTCGCGCTTCGGCTCGCGCGCAACTTTCTGCTCGCCGAGCCTGACCTGCGGAACGTTCTCGTCGTCGCGGCCTGCCGCGAGTCGCACCTGCTCGACTACACGAACGAGCGCTCCCGCTTCATGTTCAACTTCGGCGACGGCGCCGTCGCCGGCCTGCTCACGCGGGACGCGCCGCACGAGCTGCTCGGCTGCCACGCGCTCACCGACGGCTCCTTCTCGCTCCAGGTGAAGGTGCCGGCGGGCGGCTCGGTCGAGCCCGCCTCCGCCGAGAGCGTCGCTGGACGCCGCCACTACCTCGACGTCGCCGATCCGGCTCAGATGAAGGGCGGGCTGGACGAGGTCAGCCTGCCGAACTTCGTCGCGGCCGCCCGCGGCGCGGTCGAGCGGTCGGGCGCCACACTCGAGGATGTGTCGTACCTCTGCGGGATCCACATGAAGCGCTCCATGCACGAGGCGATCGTCGGCGAGCTCGGCGTGCCGCGGGCTGCTTATCTCGACGACACCGGCCACATGAGCGGCGTCGATTCGCTGCTCGCGCTCGACCGGGCGGCGCGGGCGGGCGAGCTGGCCGAGGGCGACCTTGTTCTCCTGCTCGCCGCCGGCACCGGGTACACCTGGGCCGCCTCGGTCGTGAGATGGTGAGCGCATGACGGTCGAGGAACTCGTCGGCAAGGAGCTCGTCTCGCCCTGGCGGACGGTCGAGCAAGAGCGGATCGAGGAGTTCGCGCGCGCGACCGACGACCACCAGTGGATCCACGTCGACCCGGAGCAGGCCGCGGCCGGCCCGTTCGGGACGACGATCGCGCACGGCTTCCTGACGCTCTCGCTCGTCGTGCCGATGTTCGCGGAGGCGCTGCCGCCGCTGGAGGGCTACGGGATGACGATCAACTACGGGCTCAACCGCGTCCGGTTCACCTCGCCCGTTCCGTCGGGGAGCAGGATCCGCGGCCGCTTCCGGGTCGAGGACGTCGAGGACGTCGCGGGCGGCAAGCAGGCACGTGTCGCCGGGACGATCGAGCTCGAGGGCCAGGAGAAGCCTGCCTGCGTCGCCGAGGCGCTCTTCCGCTTCCTCAATCCAGCGTGAGCCGCTCGCCCAGCTCGAGCACTCGGTAGCGCTGGCCCAGACGCTCGCACTCGGCCACGAACGTGTCCGGGGACGTGGTCATGGCCGTGGGTGGAGAGCACGGCGTCGACGAAGCCGATCAGGAAGCCGCTCAGGCCGAGCCTGGCGTATCCTCGCACCGTGATCGGAATCGAGACCCTCGAGTACCGCGACGTCGCGAAGACGATCGACCACTCGCTGCTGCGGCCGGAGCTCGACCTCGACACCGTGCGCGCCGGCGTCGAGCTGGCGCTGCGCTACGACGTGGCTTCGGCGACCGTGCGGCCTGCGGACGTCGCGTGGTCGGCCGAGCTCGTCGCCGGCTCCGACGTCCTGATCTCCACGGTGGTCGGCTTCCCGCACGGCAGCCACACGACCGCGACGAAGGCGGCCGAGACCGACGGAGCTCGTCGCCGCCGGGGCCGACGAGATCGACATGGTGCTGAACATCGGCCGTCTGATCTCCGGCGACGACGCGTACGTCGAGGCCGACATCCGCGCCGTCGTCGACGCCGCCCAGGGCCGGCTCGTGAAGGTGATCTTCGAGAACGCCTACCTCGACGACGCTCAGAAGATCCGCGCCTGCGAGCTCTCCGCCTCGGCGGGTGCCGGCTTCGTCAAGACGTCGACGGGCTTCGCGGCCTCGGGCGCGACGATCGAGGACCTGCGGCTGATGCGGGCCGCACAGCCCGGCGCACGTGCAGGTGAAGGCCGCCGGCGGTGTGCGCACGCTCGACGCGCTCCTCGAGGTGATGAGCGTCGGCGTCACCCGGATCGGAGCCACGGCGACCGAGACGATCCTCGAGGACTTCAAGGCCCGGAAGGCCGGGGCCGCTCCGCCGACTGACGTCGCTGCTCCGTCCGGCGTGTACTAGACGACACCCACAGCTCGTAGCTGAGCCAGGCGAGCAGGAAGAACGAGACACCCAGGACGAGTGGGAGGATGATCCCGAAACCGCCGGAGCGGGCCGGGACCGCGACCACATAGGTCGCCGGGGGGACGTCGGCGGGAAGCGGCCGTCCGGCAGCGGCCGCTGCTCGCCGCACGACGACGAGCGCCGTACGGGCGAGGGCATCTCCGTCTGCGTGGGGAGGGACGCTGAGGCCGCGGAGTGGAGCCCACGCCGGCGGCACTGCGGATCGACCGCAAGCGTCCGTCTTGGAACTCCCGCCCCGAGACGCCGAACCCCGACGGGTCGATCACGACGAGCGGGCCATCCAGGGCCGAGACGCCGCCGAGCTCACGTTCGAGGTACTCCGCATACGCCTGCGGGCGACCGAGCAGCGACGTGTCCTCGAGATCGTCTGCTTTCGCGATCAGTGCGATCTTGACCGGATAGCCCTTCGTTGCCGCAGCGCGAAGCACGCCGATCAGGTTCAGCTCCAGCGACTGGGACGGCCTGCTCGCGACGGCCGGGTAGAGGTTCTCCGACTCGAGCATGTGCGTCGAGGGATCGCCATGCGCAGACGCGGCGCTCGCGGCGACGAGTGCCACCGCGAACGCCGCGAGGAGAGCTCTAACCCGCGAGCTCGAGCTCACTCTCGAACACCGTTTCTTCCTCGACTCCGTGCGCGGACTTCGTGCTCGGACCCGCTCGAAGCCCGAGCAGGTACTGGCTGCCGAGCTTCGCGTGGCGGAGCGACCGGCCGGGGTCGGTGGCCGGGCCGATCCCGCTGTCGGTCTCGAGGATCGACCACTTCGAGCCCTTGGCCCCGACGTCGTCGAAGATCCTCTTGAAGCCGACCACGCCCGGATCCGGGTCGGATGGATACCCGCGCGAGATCGTGCCCTCGCCTGCGTAGAGCGCGTCGTTGTTGGCGAGCCCGCCGGGAGCGAACGTGGGCGGGCGCACGATCGTCTGCGTGAACGGGTTCGTCGGTGGCGGGGGCTGGGACGCGAGCCGCGTTCCATCCTTGACGTGCCAGCCGACGAGCCGGTGCGCGTTGGCCTTCCAGAACTCGAATGCGTCCCACTTCGAGCCGTCGACCGGATCCGGGAAGCGCGCCCGGCCGGAGTACGAGTGGAAGATGTCCGGCTCGAACAGGACCGTGTGCGGATCCGTGTTCTCGGTCCACCAGTCGATTCGGTGCGTTCGGGACAGCTCCGGATGCGCCGGGTCGTTGAAGAACTGCCAGCCGTTCTGCTCGGTGTGCCAGTACCAGGCGAGCGACTGGTGCGAGAGGATCTCGCCGACGATGTTGGCGCGTCGCGCGGCTTCGGCCCACCCGATCTGCGCCGGGTTCGCCGGGTTGTCCCCGAGCGTCGCCCGCCCGCTGGGATCGCCGGCCGTCCCGATCATCTTGTGGCCCAGCGTCTTGGCGATCTCCACCTGGAGCAGGCCGGTCGCTGAGAGGCCGCCGCCGACCGGGTCGTACATGACTCCGAGGCCGCCCGTGTGCGTCCCGGTCGAAACGAGTCCGGCTGCGTCGAGGTACGAGCGGATCTCCGCGTGGGTCGGCTGCCGCCCGAGCTCGTTGACGTTCTGTGTGAACTGGAAGAACTCGAAGCCCCTGAAGCCGAGGGCGGCCAGATACTCGAACACCTCTTGGAAGCCGCCGGGCAGCGGCACGAGCGGGCCGAGGTCGGTGGGGTCCTCCGGGAAGGTCGGGCCGCCCAAATAGCCCATCGTGGGTGTGAGCCCGTTGGCGCGGCTGTTGGCGATGCTGCGCCTCGTGATCGAGTCGCGGATCGAAAAGTGCTGAATGCTCAGCCTGGGCGGCGGGACGAGCCGCTCGCCGACCCCGTTCGCTGCCGACCCACTCCGCACCCTGGGTGCGAGCGCGCCGACTCCGGCGATTGCGAGCGACCCGGCTGCCGCGGTGCCGAGGAATCTCCTTCGGCTCACGCGCTGATGCTCGGTCATTCCATTCCTCCCCTCGTACTGACGGCGCGCCTCGAGGCGCCTTGTGGCGTTTCGCGCGAAGATACTCCACGAGATCGAGCGCGAGGTGCCTCACCGAACCGACCAACCGCCGTCGACCGTGAGCACGGTGCCGGTGACGAACGGCGCGGACGCGAGGTAGAGCGCCGCTCCGGCGACATCCTCGGGCCGCCCGAAGTCGCCCGTGAGTGGGTGCAGCTCCGGGAGCCGGGCGCGGATGCCCGGGTCCGCCTGCGCGCGGGCGCTCATCGGCGTCGCGATCAGCCCCGGAGCGATGGCGTTGACCCGGATTCCCTCGCGCCCGTACTGGAACGCCATCGCTCTGGTGAGCGCGATGATCCCGGCCTTGCTCACCTGGTAGGCGTGGGTCGCGAAGTCGTCGTCGCCGCCGACGATGCCCATCACCGAGGAGAGGTTGACGATCGCGCCGCCGCCCGCGGCGCGCAGCGAGCGGTAACGCGTGCTTCGAGCAGAGGAAGACGCTCGTGAGGTTGTTCGCGAGCACCGCGTTCCACGCCTCGAGCGTGCACTCGCCGACGGGGCCGTCGCCGAGCGAGCGGCCGCTGATTCCGGCGCCGTTGAAGAGGACGTCGAGCCGCTCGAGGCCGGCGAAGAACGACCGCACCTCCTCCGGCCGGGTCAGATCCGCCTGTTCGCGGTCGAGCCCGACGACCGTCGCGCCCGCGCCCTCGAACGCCTGCACGACCGCGCTGCCGATCCCGCCGGCGCTCCCGGTCACGAGGGCGACCTTCCCGCTCAGGCTCGGGTCCAGAATGCGCCGATCCTCTCACGCGGTTAGATTCGCCCCGGTCGCGACGGCGGGTTCCTGAGGCAGGCGAAGCAGCGCATCCCCGTCGAGGCCGGCTGACCGGCTCGCTCGATCATCGATCATCGTATTAGAGTCACCGTGGCATCTCTCCGACGAAAGGAGGCGCGGTGACAAGCACCGAGACCGGCCTCGGCATCGAGGCGAAGTCACCGGCGATCTACGAGCTGGTCGAGGAAGGATCGGCCGTCGAGCGGGTCGCCACCGGTTTCACCTTCACCGAGGGCCCCATCTGGCATCCGGACGGGTACCTCCTCTTCTCCGACATGCCGGGCGACGTCCGGCGCAAGTACACGCCCGGCAAGGGGGCCGAGGAGGTGATGCGGCCGAGCTTCAAGTGCAACGGCATGACACTCGACGCGAACCTCGACCTGCTCGTCTGCGAGCACGTCACGAGCGCGCTCTGGCGCGAGCGGCGCGACGGCTCGCGCGAGCTGCTCGCCTACCACTACAAGGGCAAGTACTTGAACAGCCCCAACGACGTCTGCGTCCGTTCGGACGGGACGATCTACTTCTCCGATCCCTGGTACGGGCGCTTCCCCGGGTTCGGAATCGAGCGCGAGCGTGAGCTGGGCTGGCAGGGCGTCTTCCGGATCCCGCCCGGTGGCGGTCCGGAGGACGTCGAGCTTGTGGTCGAGAAGGACGAGTTCGAGATGCCGAACGGCGTCTGCTTCTCGCCCGACGAGTCGCTCGTCTACATCAACGACACGCCGCGGGCGCACATCAAGGTGTACGACGTCGCCGAGGACGGGACGTTCTCGAACGGCCGCATGTTCTTCGAGGGAGTCGGCTCCGGGGTGATCGAGGAAGGCATCCCCGACGGGATGAAGTGCGACGAGCGGGGCAACATCTGGGTCACCGGGCCGGGCGGGATCTGGATCATCTCCGCCGCCGCGGAGCACCTCGGCGTGATCAATGTCCCGGAGAGCACGGGCAACCTGACCTGGGGCGGCGAGGACTGGCACACGGTCTTCATCCCGAGCTCGACGTCGCTGTACACGATCCGGGCCAAGGTCGGCCCACGCCGCGAGCCATACATGGAGGGACGATGAACGAAGAGGCACTGACCCTGGACCCGGCGCGGTGCGCGCTGATCATCCAGGACATGCAGAACGACGTCATCATCGACGGCGGCGCGTTCGCGGAGAGCGGTTCGCCGGGTCACGCGAAGGAGCAGAACGTCGTCGAGAACGTGAAGGCGCTCGCGGAGACCTGCCGCAGCAAGGGGATCCCGGTGATCCACGTCTGGTACATCGTCGAGGAGGGCGCACGCGGCCTGAAGCTGAACGCGCCGCTCTTCCAGGGGGTCAAGGACTCTGGCGCACTCGTTCGCGGAACCTGGGGAGCCGCCCCGGCCGAGGGGCTCGAGCCGCAGGACGGCGACCTCGTCGTCGAGAAGATGCGGATGAGCGCCTGGCAAGGAACGAAGCTCGAGCTGATCCTGGCCGGTCTCGGCCGCGACACGGTCATCGTCACCGGTGCGTGGACGAACATGTCGATCGAGCACACGGCGCGGACAGGAGCGGACAAGGGGTTCTTCATGCTCGTCCCGGAGGACGGCTGCTCGACGATGAACCCCGACTGGCACAACGCGTCGATCAACTTCGCACTGCAGAACGTCTCGACAGTGACGACCTTCGCGGCCGTCACCGAGGCGCTCGGCGGGGTTCCGGCGGCAGTCTGAACCGGGAGGGGCTCGGCCTCAGCCGGGCCCCTCGTTCCACCGCTCGCGGTAGTCCTCTCGTGGCGGGGCGAAGATGTCGAGCACGAGCGCGCCTTCGGGCCCGCAGTACGCGGAGTGCTCGACGCCGCCCGGGAGCACGTACGCCTCGAAGGGGCCGAGCTCGTGAGGGACTCCGTCGACGACCAGCGCCTGCATTCCCTCGAGGACGAGGCCGAGCTGTTCGTGCGGGTGGCTGTGGAGCGGCACGGTCGCGCCGGGCTCGAAGTGGATCAGGTTCAGCATCGCTCGCCCGCCGAACAACGGCTGCCCCGTCACCCCGGCGGCGAGCTCGAACGCGCGGATCGCGTCGAGGCGTATGAACTGCGGCTCCACTCGCTCGATTATCGTTGCCCCGTGACCGTCGTCGAGCTTCCGTTGCTGCGCCGGCAGGCCTACGTCGACGGTCGCTGGGTCGACTCCGACTCGGGGCGAGACGTTTCCGGTGACGAATCCGGCGACGGGAGAGGTGGTCGCAGAGGTCGCTCGCCTGGGCGCGGACGAGACGCGCCGTGCGATCGCGGCGGCCGAGCGCGCCTACCCCGAGTGGCGGTCGCGGACTGCGAAGGATCGGGCGGCTGTACTCCGGCGCCTGGCCGACCTGATGCTCGAGCGCGAAGAGGATCTCGCCTGCCTGCTGGTGACGGAGCAGGGCAAGCCGCTCGCCGAAGCGCGCGCCGAAGTCGCGTACGCTGCGTCGTTCTACGAGTGGTTCGGCGAGGAGGCGAAGCGAGCGTACGGTGACACGATCCCGTCGCCGAGCGACGACCGGCGCATCCTCGTCCTGAAGCAGCCAGTCGGCGTAACCGTGGGCATCACGCCCTGGAACTTCCCGGCGGCGATGCCGACTCGGAAGACGGCACCCGCGCTCGCCGCCGGCTGCACGATGGTGCTCAAGCCGGCCGAGCAGACGCCGCTGTCGGCGCTCGCGATCGTGGCGCTCGCGGAGGAAGCCGGCCTGCCTGCTGGCGTCCTCTCCGTCGTCACCGGCGCCGCCGAGGACGCGCCCGTGATCGGTGCCGAGATGACGTCGAACCCGCGCGTGCGCAAGCTGGGATTCACAGGCTCGACCGAGATCGGCAAGCTCCTGATGCAGCAGTGCTCGGCGCAGTTGAAGAAGGTGTCGCTCGAGCTGGGCGGCAACGCGCCCTTCCTCATCTTCGACGACGCCGACCTCGAAGCGGCGGTCGCCGGCGCGGTGCTCTGCAAGTTCCGGAACTCCGGCCAGACGTGCATCACCGCCAACCGCATCCTCGTTCAGGATGGGGTCTACGACGAGTTCGTCGAGCGGTTCACAAGCGCAGCCGCGGGGCTGACGGTCGCCGACGGGTTCACGCCCGGCGTCGATGTCGGGCCGCTGATCGACGAGCCGGCGGTTGCCAAGGTCGAGCGCCACGTCGACGACGCCGTCGAACGGGGCGCCGAGCTCGTGCTGGGTGGCAGCCGGCTCGAGGGGCAGTTCTTCCAGCCCTCGGTGCTGACCGGCGTGCCGGCCGACGCGGCGATGAGCTGCGAGGAGACCTTCGGCCCGGTCGCCGGTATCGCGCGCTTCGCAGACGAGGGCGAGGCGGTGCGGGCGGCCAACGACACGCCGTACGGGCTCGCGGCGTACTTCTACTCGCAGTCGAATGCACGGACGTGGCGCGTGTCGGAGGCGCTCGAGTACGGCATCGTCGGGATCAACACCGGTTTCATCTCGACCGAGGTCGCGCCCTTCGGCGGGATGAAGGAGTCGGGCATCGGCCGCGAGGGCTCGAAGTACGGGTTGGACGAGTGGCTCGAGCTGAAGTACGTGGCGGTCGGGGGCGTCGGCGTGCCGTGATCGTCGAGCAGCGCGACTACCACGTCCACACGGGCAAGCTCCCTGAGCTCCTCCGTCTCTACGAGAGCGAGGGGATCCCGCTGCAGCAAGAGATCCTCGGCGGGCTGGTCGGCGCCTTCACGACCGACGTGGGCGCGCTCTCCACCTACTCGACGCTCTGGCGCTACGACTCCTACGCCGAGCGGGAGGAGAAGCGGGCGCGACTGCAGGCTGACCGCCGCTGGCAGGAGTTCCTGCGCCGCGTGCAGCCGCTCATGCACACCCAGCAGAACCGGATCCTCGTGCCGACCTCCTTCTCGCCGCTCCGCTGACGTGGGCCAGCTGGACGGCAAGGTCGCGGTCGTCACAGGCGCGGCCCAGGGAATCGGCCGCGCGATCGCGGCGGGACTCGCTCGCGAGGGGGCGCGGATCGTCGTCGTCGACCTCGAGCGGGCTGAGCAGGCTGCCGCCGCGTTTCCCGACGGGGTCGCGATCACGGCCGACGTCTCCTCCGAAGAGGACACGGCCCGGATGGCGCGCGAGGTCCTGCAGCAGTGCGGCTCGATCGACATCCTCGTCAACAACGCCGGCCTTTACGCCTCGCTCCCGATGCGTCCGTTCACCGAGATCCCGCTCGAGGAGTGGCGGCGCGTGATGGACGTCAACGTCGCCTCGATGTTCCTCGCCTGCCGGGCCGTCGTGCCGGCGATGCGGGGGGAGGGCGGCGGCAAGATCGTGAACATCTCCTCGGGTACGCCGTTTCGCGGCGTCCCGTTCCTGCTCCACTACGTCACGAGCAAGGGCGCGATCGTCGCCCTCACGCGCGCCCTCGCCCGGGAGCTCGGCAAGGACGAGATCCACGTCAACTGCGTCGCACCCGGGTTCACGATGTCCGACGGGGTCAAGGCCCATCCGGAGGTGATCGAAGCGCTCCAGGGCGCTTCTGTGGCCGGCCGCACGATCCAGCGCGACCAGCTGCCCGAGGACGTCGTCGGCGCCGTGGTCTTCCTGTGCACGCCCGCAGCGGGCTTCATCACCGGCCAGACCATGGTGATCGACGGCGGGCAGTACTTCCATTGAGATTCACGCTCCACGAGCATCCGAGTGGAGTCGAGGCCGAGGCAGGCCCGCGCGTGGTCTACGACCTGGAGAGGAACGAAGCGTGGCTCGGGGCGGCCCGCGTGGACGGCCCGGCGCTCGTCTGGGAGCTCGGCGGCGACGCGATTGGGGCGGTGCTGGCCGCAGAGGTGGAGCTCGACTCCGTGGGCGCCTGGATCGTCCGCTGCGACCGGATCGACTTCCCGCCCGGCGGTGTCGCCCACCGGCACGTCCATCCGGGGCCCGGGATCCGGAGGCTCCTCCACGGCGAGCTGGCGGTCGACGCAGAGGGAGTCGAGCGGGCCTACGGCGCCGGCGAGGCCTGGTTCGAGGGCGCCGGCTATCCCGTGCTGGCGACGGCTTCGGCGAGCGAGGAGACCGCCTTCGTCCGGGTGCTGCTGTTGCCGCGCGAGTGGGAGGGGAGGCGGACGATCCGCTACCTCGATCCCGCCGACGAGGGCAAGCCGAAGCTCCAGCGGGCGACGGTCCTCCTCGAGGAGCCGCTGCCGCAGTGAGGAGCGGCGGCCGGATCCTCGTCGACCAGCTCGAGCTGAACGGCGTCGACCTCGCCTTCTGCCTGCCGGGCGAGAGCTTCCTGCCCGTGCTCGACGCGCTCTACGACTCGCCGATCCGGCTCGTCTCCTGCCGCCACGAGCAGGGAGCCGCGAACGCGGCGGAGGCGTACGGCAAGCTCACCGGCCGCCCCGGGGTCTGCCTCGTCACGCGTGGCCCGGGCGCGGCGCAGGCGGCCGTCGGCGTGCACACCGCCAGGCAGGACTCGACGCCGCTGGTCTTGCTCGTCGGCCACGTTCCCCGCGCCTTCCAGGGCCGCGAGGCCTGGCAGGAGCTCGACTACGCGCGCGTGTTCGGTGGCATCGCGAAGGCTGCGTGGCACGTGGATCGCGCCGATCGCATGTCCGAGCACGTGGAGCGCGCCTTCTCCCTCGCGCTCTCGGGGCGGCCTGGGCCGGTGGTGCTCGCCCTGCCCGAAGACGTGCTCGCCGAGGAGGCGGACGTCCCTGACGCGGCGCCCGTTCGGCCCGCGCGCGCGTCGCCGCGCGACGAGGATCTCACGCGGCTGCGGGAGCTGCTCGCGGCGTCCGAGCGGCCGCTCGTGATCGTCGGCGAAGGCGGCTGGACGCGGCAGACCGGGGAGGACGTGCTCGCCTTCTGCGAGGCGAACGAACTGCCCGCCGCCTGCGCGTTCCGCTGCCAGGACTTCGTCGACAACCGGTCGCGCTCGTACGCCGGCGTGCTCGGCGTCGCGATGGACGACTCGCTGGCGACGCGGCTTCGCGAGGCCGATCTCGTCCTCGCGCTCGGGGGCCGGCATCGGCGAGGTGCCGACGCGCCGCTACACGCTGCTCGACGTGCCGCGGCCGCGGCAGACGCTCATCCACGCCCATCCGGACCCCGACGAGCTCGGCTTCGTCTACGAGCCCGACCTCCCGGTCGCGTGCGGCCTGCCCGAGCTTGCGGCAGCGTTGCGGCAGCTCGAGCCGCTCGAGCCGCGCTGGCGGGAATGGACGCATGCGGCACGCGCGGACTACGAGGCGAATCTCCGGCACGAGCCGATGGAAGGGCCGGTCGACCTCGGCGAGATCATGGCCTTCCTCCGCAGCCGGCTGCCCGGCGACGCGATCCAGACCTGCGGTGCGGGCAACTTCACCGTCTGGGCGCATCGGTTCGCCGAGTTCACGCAGTACGGCACGCAGGTCTGTCCGCGCAGCGGCTCGATGGGATACGGCGTCGCCGCAGCAGTCGCGGCGAAGCTCGTCCACCCCGACCGGATCGCCCTCTGCTTCACGGGCGACGGCGACTTCGTGATGAGCTCGCCGGAGTTCGCCACCGCCGTCCAGTACGAGCTGCCGATCGTCGTGCTGCTGGTCAACAACGGCATGTACGGGACGATCCGGATGCATCAGGAGCGGCAATTTCCGGGCCGCGTGATCGGGACTGATCTCGTCAACCCGGACTTCCCCGCGCTCGCGCAGGCCTACGGCGGCCACGGGGAGCGGGTCGAGGCGACGGCGGACTTCGAGGCCGCATTCGAGCGGGCGCTCGGCTCCGGCCTGCCGGCGCTGCTCGAGCTGCCGGTCGACCCCGAGCGGATCAGCCCGCGGGTCACGCTCAGCGAGCTGCAGGGTCAAGCTCGATGAAACGCCGCGAGTACCGGGTCGAAGGGCTCGCCGAACCAATCTCGCACTACACGGATGCCGTCCTGGCCGGCGACCTGCTCTTCATCTCGGGTCTGGTCGGCGTCGACGAGGACGGGGCGCTCGTCGGCGGCGACGATGTCGCCGCGCAGGCACGGCAGGTGTTCGAGAACATGCGTGTGGTGCTCGACGGGGCCGGCTGCCGTTTCGAGGATGTCGTCAAGGTCACCGTCTACCTCACCGACGTCGACGACCGGCCGAAGATCAACCCCGTGCGGCAGGAGGTCTTCGGCGACGCCCGGCCGGCGAGCACGCTCGTGGAGGTGTCGCGGCTCGCAGTTCCCGGCGCGAAGGTCGAGATCGAGGCTGTCGCGCAGATTCCGTGAGCGACGATCGCTGGAACGCGTTCATCACCCGGGTCGACCCGGGCGAGCCGCGCCCGGGCCCTCTCTCCGGAAGAACGCTCGGGGTCAAGGATCTCTTCGACACCGCCGGCATCCGAACGACGTACGGCTCCCGGATCTACGGGCAGCGCGTGCCCGAGCGCAACGCGGTCGCAGTCCAGCGTCTGCTCGACGCCGGCGCCGTGCTCGTCGGCAAGACGCACCTGCCCGAGTTCGCCTGGAGCGTCCTCGGCGCGAGTCCAGTGGTACGGGACGTGCGGCAACCCGGCGTACCCCGGCAGGACGACCGGAGGCTCTTCGAGCGGCTCGGCGGCGGCGCTCGCAGCCGGTCTCTGTGAGCTCGCGCTCGGCACCGACACCGGCTGCTCGATCCGCCTGCCGTCTGCGGCCTGCGAGGTCGTCGGGCTGAAGTCGCAGTGGGGCCTGATCTCTATGGAGGGCGCCTTCCCGCTCTGCCCGACGCTCGACACGGCGGGGCCGATGGCTCGGAGCGTCGCGGACGTGGCGCTGCTGTGGTCGGTGCTGACCGGGCGGCCGCTCCCGGAGCCGCGTCTCGACGGGCTCACGATCGGCCTCCTCCGGCAGCCGCCCGGGATCGGCGACGGCCGCGCCACCGAGCAGAGCGATCTCGCCGAGACGTGGGTCGCTGAGCTCGAGAGCAAGGGCGCGCGCGTCGTCGAGGCGCGCATCCCGGAGCCGTCCGCGAACACCTGGCCCCAGTTCCAGCACGAGGCCGCGCAGTCCCACGCCGCGACCTTCCCGAGCCGCGCCGGCGAATACGGAGAGGTGATGCGAAGGAAGCTCGAGGCAGCGCAGCGCGTGCGCGAGGAGGAGGTCGCGGCCGCGTACGGAGCGATCGGGGAGTGGCGCCGCTATGAGCCCGACGTCGACCTCTACGTCAGTCCCTGCTACGCCGTCGAGCTGCCCCCGGCAGACGCGGACGAGCTCGAGATCCGCCTGCCGCTGACCTCGTTCCTCCGCTGGGTGAACCTGATCGGCTGGGCCGGGCTCGCGATCGGGAACCTGCAGTTGATCGCGCCCACGGACGAGGTCGTGCTGGCAGCGGGCCTCGCCTGGGAAGGCTGACAGATCATCGATTATCGAGCAGTCGCACGTTGAAACTCGCCTGACAGCTTGGTACGTTCGCGCGCGGGGTGAGCGAGCGACTGCGTTTCTGGGACCTCCGTCTGCTGCCGAAGCTGGCCGCAGCGGCACTCGTTCTGTTCGCGATTCTCTACGTGCTCGTCATCGCCGAGCCGCCCCCCGAGCTCGGCTTCGGCAACTGGCGAACGACGACCTTCGGCTCGGCAACCGACGATCCAGGCTCGTTCCTGCTGATCCTGCTCGACGCGGTCACGTTCGCCGGCCTGCTCTTCATCGTCGCGAGCGGCTTCTCGCTCATCTTCGGCCTGATGCGGGTGGTGAACATGGCCCACGGGTCGTTCTACCTCCTGGCCGGCTACATCGCCTACGAGGTGCAGCAGCGGATGACCGGGGAGGGGGGCTTCGCGATCGCGGGCACCGACGTCTCGACGTGGGAATGGGTGCTCCCCGTGCTCATCGCCGCCGCCATCGTCTCGGTGGTCGGGCTCGTCGTCCAGCAGCTGTTGCTCCGCTGGAACCAGGGTCAGGAGCTCCGCCAGGCGCTGCTCACGATTGCGGTCTCGGTGATCGTCGCCGACCAGGTGATCGCGCACTTTCCGCGGCAGGGGACCGAGCAGGTCGGCGGCGGGAACGCCGTCAGCCTCACGTGGCCAGGCTGGACCGAGCGCCGGATCGACCTCAAGGTCTGGAACATCGACTACTCGCTCGCGCGCCTCGCCATCCTCGCGCTCGGAGTCTCCGTCGGGATCGGGCTCTGGCTCTGGCTCTACCGGACGAGGACGGGGAAGGTGATCCGCGCCGGCGTCGACGACCCGCAGATGACCTCGGCGCTCGGGATCAACATCCAGAAGACGTTCGCGATCGCCTTCGCGATCGGCGCGGCGCTGGCCGCGCTCGGCGCGGCTGTCGGGACCTCGCAGGGCAACGTCGCCTCGGGGCAGGACGCGCAATGGCTTCTGAACGCGCTCGTCGTCGTCATCGTCGGCGGCATGGGCTCGCTCCTGGGCGCGGCGGCGGGCGCCTTGCTCTACGCGCTCGTGCTCACGTTCTCGGCCGCCTACCTGCCGCTCACGAGCAACAACTGCTGCTCGCAGTACTCGATCGTGCTCACGTTCGTGCTGATCGCGCTCGTGCTCGCATTCCGCCCGCAGGGACTCTTCGGGAGAGCCGGATGAGGGCGAGACTCGATCCGAAAGCGACCTCCGAACGGGTGATCGGCGTCGCTCTGCTCGTGCTGCTCGCGCTCGGACCGGCGATCTTCAACGACTACTGGATCAACACGATCCTGACGCAGATGTTCATCTTCGGGATCGCCGCGGCCAGCCTCATCTTCCTGTCCGCCTACGGCGCCATGACCTCGCTCGCACAGACCGCGCTCGTGGGCATCTCGGCCTATCTGATCGGGAACATGGTCACGCAGGGAGGCGCCGGGGGCGAGACCAAGGGCCTGACGCTGGGGTGGGACCCCACGCTCGCGCTCGTGCTCGCGATCGCGATCACCACGCTGATCGGGGTGATCTTCGGCGCCGTCGCAGCGCGCAGCTTCGGCATCTACTTCCTGATGCTGACGCTGACCTACGGCGTAATCGCCAACTACTTCTTCGGGCAGGTGACGCAGTTCGGGGGGTTCTCGCCGATCGCCGGCATCAACCAGTACACGCCCGGGTTCGTCGGCGACATCGTCGGCCACCCCGACAAGCTCTACTACATCGGGCTGGGCGCCTCACTCGCGGTCTACGGGGCGATCAGGTACCTGATCCGAACGCCCTTCGGGCTCTCGTTGCAGGGTGTGCGGGACGACCCCGTCCGCATGAGCTCGCTCGGCTACAACGTCCCGTTGCACCGGGCGCTCGCGTTCGGCTTCGCCTCGTTCGTCGCCGCCCTCGCGGGAGTCCTCCTCGTCTGGTGGGACGGGCAGATCGCGCCGGGCAACCTCGGTCTCGCCGCCACGATCGAGCTGCTCGTGATCGCCGTCATCGGCGGCCTCGCCCGGATCGAGGGGGCGTGGGTCGGTGCCTTCGCCTTCATCGTCATCAACAACTACGTCCGCGACGTCGAGCTTCCCGTCATCGGCGGCAGCTTCAACACGATCATCGGCCTGATCTTCCTCGTCATCGTCATCGTCTCCCCGGACGGGCTCATGGGACTTTGGGACCGTCTCTGGCGTTCCCTGGGAAGGCGCGGCGGCGGAACGCCTGAAGCCGCCTCCGTGACCCGCCAGGCCGCTCCGGAGGCGAGCTCTCCATGAAAGGGGGTTCTGGGGGTTCTGGTTCGCACCAACCAAACCGCAGGTCTTTCGTCACCACGTCTGGTCCCACTACGGCAACAAGGGAGGAACAATGAAGAACATGCGTAGCTGGAGGCTCCTGCTTCCGCTCGCAGTGCTCGCGGCCGTGACAGCGGTCTGGGTGTCCGGCGCGTTCGCCTCACCCCAGACGCACACGATCAGGGTCGCGATCATGACCGATTGCAAAGGCGCCTTCGCGTTCGGCTACGAGCTCGACATCGGCGGCGCGCAGGCCGCGCTCGCACAGTACGCGAACGGGAAGGTCAAGAACAAGAACAAGCCGTCGGCCGGGATGACGGGCATCACGATCCAGAACCACAAGGTGCAGATCGTCGGCTACGGCTGCGGCGACGACACGGGCCCGACCGCGCTGAAGGAGACGCGGCGGCTGATGGAGCAGCTCAACGCCGACGTCATGATCGGGCCGCTCTCCGGCGACGAAGCCGTGTCGGTCGCGAACTACGCCAAGACGCACCTGTCGAAGACGTTCATCATCGGCACGGCCGGATCGCAGGATCCGACCCTGCAGATCGCACCGAGGAACATGTTCCGCTACCACGGTGACGGCGCCCAGTGGAACGCAGGCCTCGGCGAGATCCTGTACAAGAAGCTGGGCTGGCGGACGGCCGCGATCATCATGGACGACTACAGCTTCGGCTGGACGTCCGGCGCTGGGATCATCGCGGACTTCTGCGCGATCGGCGGGCAGATCACGAAGCGCGTGTTCCCGCCGCTCAACACGACGGACTACGCGCCGTTCGTGCGCCAGCTGCCGCGCCCCGGCACGGTCGACGGCTACATGTGGGTCGTCGGCGGAACCGGGACGGCGTCCAGCCTGAAGGCGTTCGAGCAGGCGTACGGTGCGATCAACCCGAAGCAGCACGCCGGCAACCTGTTCTTCGCCTTCCTCGGGGCCGACAAGGTCGTGGGCCCGAAGGTCGTCGGCACGTACGTCGGCGGCTTCGGCACCGGCCCGGGCCTCAAGACCAGGCAGGCAGCGAGGTACGAGGCCGTGATGAAGAAGTGGTATCCGAAGCTGCCGGCAGCGGATGGCTTCGTCTACAACTACTACAACGCGGCCTGGGCGCTCGTCCGCGGGCTGACCGCCTCCGGCGGCCAGATCGGCGCGGCGTTGCAGCGGGCGATGCCGAAGCTGAACCAGTCGGCCTACGAGGTCTCCGACGGAGGCATCGTCCGGCTCGACACCCGCCGGCAGGCGATTCAGGACCAGTATCCCCTGCAGGTCGTCAGGAACGCCGACGGCTCGATCGGGACGAAGATCGTCGGCTTCGTGCCCAACGTCGACCAGTCGTTCGGCGGCCTGTTCAAGCCGTCGAGCCCGGCCCCCGGCCGCGCACAGCCCGCGTGCGTGAAGAAGACGCTGCCGTGGCAGGGCAAGATCCGCGAGGTGCGGAACGGCGTCATCACGAAAACGGTCATCAAGTAGGTACATGACCGAAGCACCGTCCACCGTCCCGAGCGCCGTGCCGACTCTCCGTTTGCGGGGAGTCGGCCGGCGCTTCGGCGGTCTGCACGCGGTGAGCGACGTCGACCTCGACGTCGCTCACGGCGAGCGTCGCGCCATTCTCGGCCCGAACGGGGCAGGCAAGACCACGCTCTTCAACGTCATCTCGGGTGACCTCTCGGCGACGTCGGGGAGCGTCGAGCTCTTCGGCGAGGACGTGACGACGGTGCCGCCCCGCAAGCGCACCCAGCGGGGACTGGCGCGCACGTATCAGCAGTCCCGCATGCTCCTCGGCGTCAGCGTCGAGGACAGCATCTACCTCTCGGCACTCGGAGTCGGCGCGGGCCACCTGCGGCCGGTGACATTGCCGCGCCGCGACAAGGCGCTCCGCGACCGCGCGCGGGAAGCAGCACGCCGCGCCGCAATCGACCACAGGCTCTCGGAGCTCGTCGGCAACCTCTCCCACGGCGAGCACCGGCAGGTCGCGATCGCGATGGCGCTCGCGTCCGAGCCGAAGCTGATGATGCTGGACGAGCCGGCGTCCGGCCTCTCACGAGGGGAGCGGCAACTCCTGATCGAGCTGCTGCTCTCGCTCGACAAGGACATCACCCTCGTCCTGATCGAGCACGACATGGACGTCGCGCTCACAGTCGCCGAACGGGTGACGATGATGCACAACGGTCGGATCATCGTCGAAGGCACACCCGACGAGATTCGAGGCAACACGCTCGTCCACGATCTCTACCTGGGCCGGCACCACGGCGATGACTGACGTCCTGCTCAGCGTGGAGGGCCTTCAGGCCCACTACTCCAGCGCACAGGTCCTCCACGACGTGACGTTCTCGATGGGCAAGGAGTCGGTCGCAATCGTCGGTCGTAACGGCATGGGCAAGTCGACTCTGTGCAACGCGATCATGGGACTCACGCCTCCGCGCGCCAGCGGCTCGGTGAAGTTCGAAGGCAAGGAGCTGATCGGTAGGCCGCCGCACAAGATCGCCCGCGCAGGGCTGGGCTACGTCCCGCAGGGCAGGCGCCTCTTTCCCTCGCTCACGGTCAACGAGCACCTCGTGATCGCCGCGAGGAAGGGCGAAGCAGCGTGGACCGCGGAACGCGTGTACGAGTTCTTCCCCCGGCTGGCCGAGCGCAAGCGAAACGGCGGCGCTGAGCTCTCCGGCGGCGAGCAGCAGATGCTCGCGATCGGCCGGGCACTGCTCGGCAATCCGCGGCTCCTGATCATGGACGAGCCTTCCGAGGGGCTGGCCCCCGCGATCGTCGACATGATGGTCGAGTCGTTCAAGACGCTCGAGGAGGAAGGCCTGGCGATCCTGCTGATCGAGCAGAAGCTCGACGTGGCGACGTCGCTCGCCGACCGCCAACTCGTGATGGTCGGCGGCGAGATCGCGCTCGAGACGACCGCCCAGGAGCTCGAACGCGACACCGAGATGCAGCGAAGGTTTCTCGGCGTCGAGCCCGTGGCGCACGCGTGAGGGCGGCGCGGCCACTACTCGCCCTTGGTGTCGCGCTCCTGCTCGCAGCGTGTGGCGGCTCCGACGAGGCGAATCCGGATCTCCTGCTGGTCAGCACCCGGGACGGCGACTACGCGATCTACGGGCTGAGCTCGAGCGGGGGTGACCAGCAGCGGCTCACGGAGACCGAGGTCGACTCGTCGACGCCGCAGGGCCTCTTCTTCCAGACGGAGCCCGCCTGGTCGCCCGACGCGGCCACGATCGCGTTCGCGAGCAGGCGGAGCGGGACCTTCGATCTCTACGCGATGAACGCGGACGGGAGCGGGACACGGCGGCTGACCTCGACGAAGGAGGACGACGGCCAGCCGGCATGGTCGCCGGACGGTAAGCGAATCGTCTTCGCCCGGGGGACCTCGACGCGCCTCTTCGTCATGGACGCGGACGACGGCGCCGGCGCCCAGCGCCTGACCGGCGAGGAAGTGGACGAGGGCGAGCCGGCGTGGTCGCCGGACGGCCGTTGGATCGCCTACGTGCGCAAGGTTCCCGGCTCGAGCGTCCGCGAGCTCTGGCTGCTGCGACCGGACGGCTCGCAAAGACGCCCGCTGACGAACTTGAAGGGCGTCGCTCAGGCGCCGGCGTGGTCGCCGGACGGGCGGCGGATCGCGTTCTCCGCCAACGTCGACGGCAAGCGCTTCGACATCTACACGGTGGCCGCCGACGGGACGGATGTGCGCCTCGTCACCTCCGGCGAGGATTCGTTCGAGCCGGCCTGGTCCGCCGATGGCAAGACGATCGCCTTCTCCGAAGGAGGAGCGATCTTCGCGATCGACGTCGAAAACGGCGAGGAGCAGATGCTGACCGAGCCGGAGAACAACGACTCGAGCCCGGCCTGGAACCCGCAACCCGAAAGTGAGGACGGCTGATGCAGGCGGTGCGCGTGCACGAGGGGAACGAGCTCCGCAACGAGACCGTGCCGGACCCGCAACCCGTTGCCGGCGAGGCCCTCGTCGAGCTCCGCGCCGCCGGGCTCAACCGGCGGCGCCGGCGGCCGTGTGGTCGTCTTCGGCGGCACCGGTGGCACGGAGGTGACGCTGCAGGTGCGGCCGTTCTACTTCAAGCAGCAGTCGCTCTACGGCACGCAGCTCGGCAGCCCGCGCGACTTCGAGCAGCTGCTGCGAATGCTCGAGGCGGCGACGTGGAAGCCGGTGCTCGACTCGGTGCGGCCGCTGGCCGAGGCCGAGGCGGCGCTGGCGCGGCTCGAGTCCGGCCGGCACTTCGGCAAGCTCGTGCTCGAGATCGCTTAGAACGTCCCGAAGCGCTCGTAGGCGGCGAGCGGCGACAGCCCGTCGCGGACGGCGGCGCGGATCTCGCTCTCGGTCGCAGCCTTCGCCTCTGCCTCGGCGAGGACACTCTCCGCAATGGCGTGCGGCACGGCCACGACTCCGTCGTCGTCGCCGACGATCCAGTCGCCCGGATCGATCTGCACCCGCCCGATCGTCACCGGCACCTGGGTCGCCTCGAGCTCCCAGCGCCAGGTCGAGTCCTCGGGCGTCACGAAGCGTGAGAAGACCGGGAAGCCCTCGTCGAGGATGAAGCGGACATCCCGGCAGCCGCCGTCGAGCACGCAGCCTGCGACGCCTCGGGCCTTCAGCGACGTGACCGAGAGCTCGCCGAGGTGCGCCGAGACGTCCTGCGCGCACGCATAGACGGCGACGTGGCCGCTCGGGACCTCACCGAGCATGCTCAGCACCTTCCTCAGCGCCTCGTCGTAGTCGGCGGTCTCCGAGGGCCTCCCCCGGACGGTGTAGGCGGGCCCGGCGAGCCGGAGGCCGGCGGTCAGCGGCCGGATCGCCGGCGGCAGTGTCTGCGCGTGCAGCCCGCGGGCATCGAGGATGTCCGCGAGCGCCGCGGTGTAGATCGCCTCGAATCGCTGTCTCACGGCTCCGGGATCCCGAGATCGGGCGGCCGGTCGTCACCGCGGCCTTCGTAGAAGCGGACGAAGCCGCCCTGGTCGTCCGGCACCTCGACGTAGACGTCGAGCGGCGCCGAGCACGCGGCGCGCAGCTCGCCGAGCTCGGCCGGCGAAAGATCCGTCGAGACGTTGATCGTCGACGCGCCGAGCTCCTCGAGCGCGCGGGCCGTGGGTGGATTGGCGCAGGGCAGGAGCACGGACGTCTTGAGGACGAGGGTCTCGGGCAGGTCTCCGTCCCGCTTCATCCGGCCGAGTGTCGCGAGCACACCCGCGTCCGCGACGAGCACCGACCGGATGCCGAGCGCGACGCCGTGCTCCGAGCCGAGCGCTGCCAGCTCCGCGATCTCAGCGTCGGTGAGCATCATCACGCCCGAGCCCTGCGAGACCTGCCGCACCGGCACGCTGCGCGCATCGGCCTCCTCGAGCACGGCCCGCAGGACGGCGGGGCCTTCGACCGAGGGGATCTCGATTCGGTACCGCAGGCCGTCTGCGAAGCGCGCGTCGCTCACGCCGCTAGCTTCTCACCCAGGCGGTTAGGGTTGCGGGGTGTTGCCGATCGAGCGCCCCGGCAAGATCATCTGCGTCGGGCTCAACTACCGCGACCATGCCGAGGAGCAGGGCGTCGAGCTTCCCGAGGAGCCACTGCTCTTCGCGAAGTGGCCGAATGCGCTGATCGGGCCGGGCGAGCCGATCGTGATCCCGCCGATCGTGACGAAGTGCGACTACGAGGCCGAGCTTGGCGTCGTGATCGGAACGCGGGTGAGGGCTGTGGCGAAGGAGAGCGCGCTCGAGGCCGTTCGAGGCTACGTGTGCGCGAACGACGTCAGCGCCCGAGACCTTCAGTACAAGGACGGTCAGTGGTCGCGCGGAAAGTCGCCGGACACGTTCTGCCCGGTCGGCGAGCTCGCGCCCGCGGCCGACGTCCCTGATCCGCACAAGCTCCGCATCCGGGCGATCGTCAGCGGCGAGGTGTTGCAGGACTCGACCACGGCCAACCTCATCTTCGGGATCGACGAGATCATCAGCCACGTCTCGCAGACGATGACACTCGAGCCGGGCGATCTGATCCTCACCGGGACGCCCGCCGGCGTGGGCGTCTTCCGAGAGCCGCAGCGGCTCCTGCAGGCCGGAGACGAGGTCACGATCGAGATCGAGGGGGTCGGCTCGCTGACGAACCCCGTCGTCGCCGGTTGACGCGCGACAATCGAGCATCGATGATCGCCGCGGCTTGAGTATCGCGCGCACCGTCCTCCGAGAGCAGGTCAAGGACATCCTCCTCGAACGGATCCTCCGTGGCGAGCTCGAGCCCGGCGAGCGCCTGGTCGAAACACGGCTCGCGCGTGAGCTCGGCACGAGCCAGGCGCCGGTGCGCGAGGCGCTGCGCGACCTGGAGCTGCTGCGCCTCGTCGAGTCGGAGCCGTTTCGCGGCGCGCGCGTGCGTGCCGTCGACGACGCGCAGCTGCTACCGGTGTTCCCGGTCCGCGCCGTGCTCGAGGAGCTCGCGGCGAGCGAGGCGGCCCGAGAAGAGGATCGCGATCTCGGGCCGCTCGACCACGAGCTCGACGCAATGCGGCAGGCCGCCGCCGCGGCCGACTGGCACACGCAGATCGTCCACGACCTCGCCTTCCACCGGACGATGGTCGAGATGGCCGGCAACGAGCCGCTGCTGCAGTCCTGGCTCGTCCTCGGCGTCGAGGTCTCGACGGCGTTCGCGACCTACCAGACCTTCTGGGATCAGACCGAGCTCGCCGAGTTCCACCTCCCGATTGTGGAGGCGATCCGCGCCGGCGACGCCAGGCGAGCGGGTGCGGAGGCGCGCAAGCACGTCCGCCGGACCGAGCGGGTAGTGCGGCGGCGAATGCCGGACGCCCGCCGACGAGTGCCGCCGAGTTGAAATCGCACGTGGAGGTGCCCACATGAAGCTTGGACTGCTCACCGCTCCGTTCCCGCGACGGTCGCTGCAGCAGGTCGCGGCCTGGTCGGCAGGCGAGGGCTTCGAGATGCTCGAGGTCGCCTGCTGGCCGGCCGCCGGGGCCGAGCGGCGCCGCTATGCAGGGACCTCGCACATCGATGTCGCGAGGGTCGACTCGGGCCAGGTGCGTGATCTCCTCGACCGGCACGGCCTCGAGATCTCGTCACTTGCCTACTACCCCAACAACCTCCACCCGGACGCGAAGCAGCGGCGAGCCGCGAACGCGCACCTGCGCAATGTGATCGACGCCGCCGCGAAGCTCGGAGTACCGACCGTCGGCACCTTTGTCGGCCGCGACCAGACGAAGAACGTCCCGGACAACTTCCGCGAGTTCCGCAAGGTCTGGCCGCGGCTGGTCGATCACGCGGAGAAGCGCGGCGTCAGGATCGCGATCGAGAACTGCCCGATGATCTTCTCCTACGACGAGTGGCCCGGCGGCACGAATCTCGCCGCCACGCCGGCGGCCTGGGACGAGATGTTCTCGATCGTCGATAGTTCGAGCTTCGGCCTCAACCTCGATCCGTCGCATCTCGTCTGGCTGATGATCGACGCTGAGCGGGTCGTGCGCGACTACGCCGCGAAGCTCTTCCACGTCCACGCGAAGGATCTCGAGATCGACCGGGACGGCCTCTACCGCAACGGGACGCTCTCACTCGGGATGGGCTGGCAGGTGCCGCGGCTCCCCGGGCTCGGCGAAGTGCGCTGGGATCGCTTCGTCGCCGCGCTCTACCGGGCGGGGTACGACGGCGTGGTCTCGGTCGAGCACGAGGACCGGACGTTCGAGGGCACCGAGGAGCTCGTCAAGCGCGGCTTCCTGATTGCGCGCGACACCCTCAAACCGTTGCTGCATTAGGTCCTGCGGTCAGCGCCTCGGTCGTCCAGGCGCCCAGGCAGCCGAGGGCGCCGGTGACGCGTCCGTTCAGGCAAGCGGCGCGTCCTGGTAGACCGTGACCGTCTCCGTGTAGAACTCGATCGCGGCGCGACCCTGCTCGTGCGGTCCCCAGCCGGACTCCTTGACGCCGCCGAAGGGGACGTGCACGTCGGCGCCCGCGGTCTGCGAGTTGACGTGGATGATCCCGGCGCCGATCTCCTCGCTGAACCGCTGCACCACGTGCAGGTCGCGCGTGAAGAGGGCGGCGGAGAGGCCGAAGCGAACAGCGTTCGCGCGTTCGATGGCCTCGTCGAAGGTGGCGAAACGGTAGAGCGAGGTGACGGGTCCGAACACCTCCTCGCAGGAGAGCTCGGCGTCGTCGGAGAGGCCCTCGACGAGCGTCGGCGCGATCAGGTAGCCATCGTCGTCCGCGCGCTCGCCGCCGGTGAGCACCGTCCCGTCGCTGCGGGCGCGCGCGATCGCGGCCAGGATCTCCTCCATCGCGCCCTCGTTCACGACCGGCCCGACCTCGACCTCCGGATCGGCGGGATCGCCGATCTTGCCGGCCGCGATGCGGGCGAGCATCCGCCCGCGGAACTCGTCGTAGGCGGCGTCCTGGACGAGGATGCGACGTGTCGCCGTGCACTTCTGGCCCGCCGACCAGAACGCGCCGGCGTAGGCGGCCTCGACGGCCCGGTCGAGCTCCGCGTCGGCCATGACGACGAGCGGGTTCTGGCCGCCGAGCTCGAGCTGGACACGGCAGTCGCGGGCCGTCGCCTCCTCGCGCACCGAGCGTCCGACGGGCACCGAGCCGGTGAACGAAATCGCGCGCACGTCCGGGTTCCGAACGAGCTCCGCTCCCACCTTCGAGCCGGCGCCCGTTAGCACGTTAAGGACGCCCGCCGGCAGCCCCGCCTCGGCGAAGCACTCGGCGACGTGCAGGCCCGTGCGCGGCGCCTCGTAGCCGAGCTTGAGGACGACGGTGTTGCCGTAGATCAGCGCCGGTGCGAGCTTCCAGACCGGGATCGCGATCGGGAAGTTCCAGGGGGTGATCAGCGCGACGACGCCGAGAGGGCGGCGAAGCGTGTAGAGCCGCTGATTCGGCACCGAAGGTGCATAGAGCTCGCCGATCGGCCGCCAGGCCTCACCGGCGGCGAAGCGGAGGATCGTCGCGGCGCGCATCGCCTCCAGGCGTGCCTCGCGGAGCGGCTTGCCCATCTCCGCCGTCATGTCCTGCGCGATCTGCTCGGCGCGGGCCTCGATCGCGTCGGCGGCCTTGCCGAAGTACGCAGCGCGCTGCGCAGGCGGGAGCGCCGACCAGGCCGGGAACGCTTTGCCGCCAGCTTCGACCGCAGCACGGCCATCGGCGGCGTCCGACGCCGGATAGACGCCGGTCACCTGCGAGGGACGCCAGGGGCTCCGCTTCTCGTAGCTCTCGCCGCTCGCGCTCTCGCGCCATTCGCCGCCGACGTAGTTCTTCGCCGGCGCTCCGGTGAGCGTGTCAGACATGGGCGAGGCTCCTTTCGACGATGCTGGAAGCAAGGACGACGGGGTTCGCGAGGATGCCGATGCCCGGCACCTCGATCTCGACGAGCTGGCCGGGCTCGAGCGTGAAGTCGTCGGGAGGGACGAGGCCGGTGCCGGTGAGGAGGACGCTGCCCGGCGGGACGGGGTTCTCGCGCAGCAGGAAGGCGACGAGGTCGGCGAACGTCCGCTTCATGCGCGCGGTCGAGGTCTCGCCCGCGAAGACTTCCCGCCCCGTGTCGGAGAGGATCCGCATCCGGATCTCGAACGGCTCCGCGGGGAGGGGGGAGAGCATAGCCGGGCCGACCGCGCACGCGCCTGCGTAGACCTTCGCCTGCGGCAGGTAGAGCGGGTTCGCGCCCTCGATCTCGCGGGACGAGACGTCGTTGCCGATCGTGACACCGGCGATCTCGCCGTCGGCTCCGAGCACGAGCCCGAGCTCCGGCTCGGGGACGTTCCAGGACGAATCCGAGCGGACGCCGATCGGCTCGCCCGGGCCGACGGTGCGACGGCAGCCGGCATCCTTGAGGAAGAGCTCCGGCCGCTCGGCGTCGTAGACGAGCGTGTACACGTCCTGCGCGGCGCTCTCCTCGACGCGCGCGTCGCGCGAGCGCTCGTAGGTGACGCCCGCGCACCAGACCTCGGGCGGATCGAGCGGCCGGAGCAGCTCGTACGGCTCCGGCAGCGTCATCCGGTCGGGGTCGAGCAGCTCGATCCGGCCGCTGCGCTCGGCGTCGACGACGCCGTCCTCGACGACGCCGCTCTCGATGCCGTCCGGCCCCCGCAGCCGGACGCGGAGCACTAGTAGACCGCCCGCCCGCCGGAGATGTCGTAGGTCGCGCCCGTCGAGAACGAGCATTCCTCGCTCGCGAGCCAGCAGATCAGGGCGGCGACCTCGTCCGCGGTTCCCATCCGGCCCATCGGGATCCGCTCGACCATGTAGTCGATGTGGGCCTGGGTGAGCCCGTCGAGGATCGGTGTCTCGACCACGGCGGGAGCGATGCAGTTGACGAGCACCCCGGTTCGGGCGAGATCCTTGCCGATCGCCTTCGTCAGGGCGATCACGGCGGCTTTCGAGGCCGAGTACGCAGCCGCCATCGGGTTGCCTTCCTTGCCTGCCATCGAGGCGACGTTGACGATGCGGCCGTAGCCTCGCTCTGCCATGCCGCGGGCGGCGGCGCGGTTGCAGTAGAAGACACCGTCGGTGTTGATCGCCAGCACCCGCCGCCATTCGTCGTCGGGGATCTCGAGGCTCGGCAGCGACTTGCCGGGGATGCCGGCCGCGCAGACGAGGACGTCGATCGGGCCCAGCTCGCGCTCGACGCGCTCCACGGCCGCGTCGACGTCGGCGGAGCGGGAGACATCGCCGCCGACGGCGAGAACGCCGTCGCTCGGCTCCGCGTTCAGGTCGAGGGTCGCGACGCGGGCGCCTTCGGCGGTGAGCCGGCGCGCGACGGCTGCGCCGATGCCGCTCGCCCCGCCGGTGACGAGTGCGATTCTGCTCGAAAATCGATTATCGTTGACGCGGTTGGCCATGGCTTCCGCGTCAAGCCTAAAGCCTCATCGTCCATGAGCTTCGATCCGATCCGCGACTACCCACTCGGCAGCCGGCGGCCAGACCTCGTCTCGACCCTCGGCGGCACGCCGCTCGCCGACGTGACGCTCGAGGCGGTGCGTGCTGGGCGCATCACGGCTCTCGATGCGAGAGCGACGCCGGAGACCCTGCGCCGCCAGGCGGCGGTGGCGAGCGCCGCCGGGCGGGAGCCCCTGGCCGAGAGCCTAGAGCGCGCCGCGGAGCTGGCGCTCGTACCCGACGGCGAGCTGCTCCAGATCTACACGGCGCTTCGGCCCGGCCGGTCGACCGCGGCGGAGCTGGAGTCCTGGGCCGCTCGTCTGGAGGGCTACGAGGCGACGCGCACCGCCGCCTTCGTGCGCGAGGCTGCGGCGGTGTACGAGCAGCGAGGGCTGCTCGCACGTGCGTAGCCGCCGCTTCGAAGCGCGTGAGCGCCGGGAGCTGAATCGCGAGCTGCTCGTCTCGCCCTACCCCGAGCTGGGGCTCGTCGCCGCCGCGGGGCCACGCGATCCGGAGCCGGAGCTGCTGGTCGAGGACGGCGTCGTCGTGCGGCTCGACGGCCGCGCTGCGCCCGACTTCGACGTCATCGACCGCTTCGTCGTCGCGCACGGGCTCGACCTCGACGTCGCCGGCGAGGCGATGGCGTTCGACGACCTCACGCTCGGCCGGATGCTGGTGGACGTCGGCGTGCCACGGGACGAGCTCGTGCGACTCGCCCGCGGCCTGACGCCGGCGAAGCTCGCGCGCGTGATCGGGCTGCTCGACCCGGTCGAGCTGATGCTGGCGCTGAAGAAGCTCCGCGCGCGGCGCGCGCCCGCGAACCAGGCGCACGTCACGAACCTGAAGGAGAGCCCTGCGCTGCTCGCCGCGGACGCGGCCGAGGCCGCTCGGCGAGGTTTCGCCGAGATGGAGACGACGGTCGGCGTCGCGCGCTACGCGCCGCTGAACGCGATCTCACTCCTGATCGGCTCGCAGACGGGCCGGCCGGGCGTGATGACGCAGTGCGCGGTCGAGGAACGGCGCAACCTCGAGCTGGCGTTCCGCGGCCTCGTCTCCTACGCCGAGACGCTGTCCGTCTACGGCACCGAGCCCGTCTTCGTCGACGGCGACGACACGCCGTGGTCGAAGGCGTTCCTCGGTGCCGCGTACGCCTCGCGGGGCGTCAAGGTGCGCTTCACCTCGGGGACGGGCTCCGAGGCGCTGATGGGCCACGCACAGGGCCTCTCGATGCTCTACCTCGAGGCCCGCTGCCTGGCTGCGGTGCGTGCGGCCGGCTCGCAGGGCGTCCAGAACGGCTCGATCTCGTGCGTTGCGCTCGTGCTCTCGGTGCCGGGCGGCACCCGGGCGATCCTGGGCGAGAACGTCCTCGCCGCCTGGCTCGACCTCGAGGTCGCCTCCGGCAACGACGCGATCGCCTCGCACTCCGAGATCCGCAAGACGGCGAAGCTGATGGGCCAGTTCCTCCCCGGCACCGACTTCGTCACCTCCGGCTACTCGGTGATGCCGCGCCGCGACAACACCTTCGGCGGCGGCAACTTCGACGCCGACGACATCGACGAGTGGCTGACGATCCAGCGCGACTGGCAGGTCGACGCGGGGATCGAGCCGGTGGCGGAGGACGAGGTGCTGCGCGTGCGCGCGCAGGCGGCGCGCGCGGTTCAGGCCGTCTTCGCCGAGCTCGGCCTGCCGCCGGTGTCGGACGCCGAAGTCGAGGCCGCGACCGTCGGCTACGACTCGACCGAGATGCCCGACCGCGACCGCGCCGCCGACGTCGAGGCGGCCGACGACCTCCTGGCACGTGGCGTCTCCGGGCTGGACGTGGCGCTCGCGCTCGACCGGCGCGGCTTCGGCGAGGTCGCGGAGGCGATCGTCTCGATGCAGCGGCAGCGGATCTCGGCCGACTACCTGCAGACGGCCGCGGTGATCGACGCCGACGGCCTCGTCCATTCGGCGGTGAACGACCCGAACGCCTACAGCGGGCCCGGTACCGGCTACCGGCTCGAGGGAGAGCGCTGGGAGCTGCTGCAGTCGCTGCCGAACGTCGTCGATCCGGCCGAGCTGCTCGGCAGCGAGGCCGACGCGGAGCCGGTCGTCGTCGAGCGCGGCGAGGCGGCGAAGGGCGCCGAGTCCGGAGGAGGTCGTCGTCGCGGTCGGGCCGGCGTTCGCGGACACGATCAGAAAGACGATCGCCGACCAGAGCCACCGGGACGTGCTCGAGGCGATCTGCGAGGGGATCCGCGACGGCGGCGCCGAGCCGCGCCTCGTTCGCATCTGCCGGGTCGCCGACGTCGCCTTCATCGCGCACGCCGGCGCGCGGCTCTCCGGCTCGGGGATCGCGCTCGGGATCCAGTCGAAGGGCACGGCGGTGATCCATCGTGCCGATCTCGAGCCGCTCGACAACCTCGAGCTCTTCGGCATGTCGCCGCTCTACACGCTCGCGTCGTACCGCGCGATGGGCCAGAACGCGGCCGGTTACGCGCTCGGCCGTCGCGTCGGCCCCGTCCCGACGGAGCTCGACAACTTCGCCCGCGCGAAGCTGATCGTGCGGACGACGCTGCTTCACGCGCGCGAGACCCAGGCGGTGCGGCCGGGCGCGGCGCCGGTCGAGCTCGAGCTCGCCGTGCCGGTCGTCGGGTAGCTACTCGCCGGGCTTGCCGCCCTGGCCCCAGTGGCTCGGCGCGACGCCCTGGATGATCACGTGGATGTGATCCTTGGCGGCGCCGCTCGTCTCGTGGAGCGCATTCGTGAGCGCGTCGATCATCTTCGGCACCGACTCCTCGGTGACACGGCGGTCGTAAAGCTTCACTTCAATCACGGGCATCGGGAACTCCTCTCGGTCCGCTGAAGCCGATTCTACGGCGGCGGTACGGTAGGCGGATGAGCATGCGCCTCCAGCACTGCGGGCTCGTCGTCTCCGACCTCGAGCGATCGCGGCGCTTCTACGGTGAGGCGCTCGGGCTCGAGGAGGTGCCCCGCCCGGCGAACTTCAGCTTCGCGGGCGCGTGGTTTGTGCTCGGGGACACCGAGATCCATCTGCTCGCGGAGGCCGACACCACGGGGCGGGCGGGGATGCCGCCGCCGGGGCCGGGTCTCGCGGGTGGCCTTGCCACGCACCTCGCGCTCGAGGTTGACGACCTGTCGGCGTGGCAGGAGCGGCTGGGCGCGCGTGGTGTTGCCCCCGCGGCGGGCCCGATGCCCCGCGGTGACGGCGTCGACCAGCTCTTCGTCTTCGATCCGGACGGTTACGTCGTCGAGCTGTTCGAGCGAACGGGGCAGGATCAGGCCAGCGCGCCCGAACGGGCGCCGATCCGCGGACTGACCTACTTGTCTGCGTGCAGCGAGTCGCCCTGCTCGCCCAGGACGAGGTCGCGCGCCGAATCGGGCACGTGATCCCGTAACACCGGCGCCAGCGCTTCGACGAAGGTGACGCCCCCGGCCGAGTGCAGCTCGTGCTCGACACCGCGGTTGACGACGACGAGGTCTCCGGCCGCCAGCTCCTTCGTCTCGCCGGCAACCGTCATCGTCAGCGACCCGTCGACGATCCACATCACCTGCTCCGCCGTCTCGTGCGCGTGCTGCGGGACGGTCGTACCGGGCTCGTAGGTGACGTGGCAGAGCAGCACCTGCTCTCCGCCGACGGCGCGGAGCCCAACGCCCGGGAAAAGGGAGTGGGGCTCGACGCCGTTCCAGCTTCGGAACGGTGACCTCAGGCGGGGACCTCGAATTTCATGCCGCCGTCCGAGAGCGCGTTGACGGAGAGCTCCTCGTCGAAGGCGACGAGCTTCCCTTCCCGCCGCGGCTCCCGCTTCGCGTCGAGCGCGCGCAGCACACGCTCGGGAGTGATCGGCAGCTCCGTGATCCAAACGCCGACGGCGTCGTGGACCGCCGCAGCAATCGCCGGCGGCTGCGGGTTGTTCGCCATCTCGCCGATGCCCTTCGCGCCGTACGGGCCTCCCGCGGACGGGTTCTCGATGATCAGCGTGTCCACCTGCGGCAGGTCCTCCATGCCGGGTGCGAGGTAGGAGCCGAACTGCCCGCCGCGGTGCTCGACGCTCGGGTAGTACGGGTAGCAGTTCTCGAGCACCCCGAGCCCGAGGCCCTGCACCGCGCCGCCCTCGATCTGCCCTTCGACAAGGGTCGGGTTGATCGCCTTGCCGACGTCGAAGCACTGAACGAGCCGCGTCACCCGCACGTGGCCGGTCTCGTCGTCGACCTCGACCTCGGCCGCGCAGGCGGCGTAGGAGATCGCCGCGTGGGGCGGCAGGTCGACGCGTCCCGTTTCGGGATCCACGATCGCCGCGTACGGGTTTAGGTGCGCCCCTGTACCGGTGATGAGCTCGCCGTGCGTCCAGGTGGCGGCGACGGCGACGTCCGCGACTGAGATCTTCTTCTGCGGCGCTCCCTTCGCGGTCACCTCGCCGTCCGCGACCTCGAGGTCGGCCGCGTTGATCTCGAGCTCCTTGCCCGCGATCTCGAGCAACTTGACCTTGGCGTTCTCGGCCGCCTTCTTGACCGCCATGCCGGCGACGAAGGTCGCCCGCGAGGCGAACGTGCCGGTGCACACGGGCGAGGAGTCGGTGTTGGAGTTGTCGTAGGTGACCCAGTCGTAGGGAACGCCGAGCGTGTCGGCGACGATCTGCGATTGGATCGTCTTCGAGCCGTTGCCAATGTCGGCGGTGCCGGAGAAGACGTCGACACGCCCGTCCGGCTTGATCTTGATCCAGGCCTGCGACGGGTCGCCGTTCTGGTTCATGCCGGTCGGGTACTCGATCGCGGAGATGCCGCGTCCCTTGTGCACAGCCATCAGTGATCCTCCGGGTTTCCGAGCTGGCCGACGAGGTGCTCGGGCAGCCACTCGCCGGTCCGAGGCTCGCTCGTCGCGGTGCGGTAGTCGGCCGACAGCTCGTGACCGAGCTCGTCGGCGACCGCCTGAATCGTGGGAATCGTCGAAGGATCGGTGTAGGCGATGCCGTTCGGCGAGGTGTCGCCCTTGCGGTTCGCGTTCTTGAGCCTGATCTCGAACGGGTCGAGGCCGAGCTCCAGCGCGATGCGGCTCATGTGGGTCTCGACCGCGAACGAGACGGACGTGACGCCGAACCCCCGCATCGCCGTCGTCGGGACACGGTTCGTGAAGACGACGTAGCCGTCGAATTCGAGATGCGGGATGGTGTAGGCGCCCGTGTGATGGAAGCTGTGCTTTGTCAGGCCGTACGGCGAGAAGCGTGCGTAGGCGCCCGAGTCGTGCAGCGTCAGCATCTTGCGGCCGAGGATCCAGCCGTCCCTCGTCACCGCGTCCGCGATCTCCATGTGCCAGGGCGCCCTCGTCGAGGAGCAGAGGAACTCCTCCTCGCGCGTCCAGCGCCACTTCACCGGCCGGCCCGCCTTGAGCGCGAGGAGTGAACACATCGTTTCCGTTGCGGTGTCAACCTTGCCGCCGAAGCCACCTCCGACCGTGCCGCCGACGACCTTGAGCTTGTTCAGCGGCACCTGCAGGTGCGCCGCGACGACGCCCATCGAGAAGTAGAGCGCCTGCGTGCAGGAGTAGATCGTCAGGCGGCCGTCGGCCTCGGGCACGACCTGGCACACCTGTGTCTCGATCGGGACGTGCTCGATCGCGGCGGGGCGGTAGACGCCCTGCACGATCACGTCCGCCTGCTCGAACGCCTCGTCGATCGATCCCTTGCGGATCTGACGTCGATCCATCTCGCCTTCGAAGTGCGGATACCAGTTGCCCCATTGGTGCACCTTCGGCGCGTCGCCGTCGAACGCCTTGCGGACGTCGAACAGCGCCGGCTTCTCTGCGAGGTCGAGGTCGATCGCCTCGACTGCGGCCTGCGCCGTCTCCTCGTCCTCCGCGGCGACGATCGCGATCGGCTGGCCCTTGTAGCGGACGTTCTCCTTCGCGAGCAGCGGCTCGTCGGCCGGGATGCCGAGCGCGGAGAGGTGTCCGTACTCGAGGAGCGGTACGTCCTTCCAGGTGACGACTGTGTGCACGCCCTTCATCGACTCGGCCTTCGAGAGGTCGAGCCCCGTAATGTCGGCGTGATCCACGGGTGAGCGCAGTGCCTTCGTCCAGAGCGTGCCTGGCACCCGGATGTCGTCGACGTACATCGTGCGACCGGTGACGTGGGCGACGCCGTCGTAGCGCGGGAGTCGTGCTCCGACGGCCTTCATGCCGGGGCCCCCGGAACCTCGACCGGAGCCTCCTCGCCCGTCTGTGGCAGCCAGCGCTGGGTGGCCTTGATCTCGCCGCCTGCGGCGGCCGCGACTGCGTTGATGATCTTCACGTAGCCGGTGCAGCGGCAGACATGGCCCGCGAGTGCTCTCTGGATCGACTCGCGCTCCGGTGTGCCGCCGCCCTCCAGGTAGCTGTGAGCCGCGAGTACCATGCCGGAGGTGCAGAACCCGCACTGGGCGGCGTAGTGCTCGTGGAACGCGGTCTGGATCGGCGACAGGGCTTCCGGCGTTCCGAGGCCTTCGAGTGTGGTGATCTCGGCGCCGGCGAGCGCTGCGACGGGGAGCAGGCATGCTCGCCGCGGCGCGCTGTCGACGAGGATCGCGCAGGAGCCGCAGCCGCCTTGCTGGCAGCCGGCCTTGGGGCTCGTGATCCCGAGCTCCTCGCGGAGCACGTGCAGGAGCGGTGTCAGCGGCGGGCTCTCGACCGACCGCTCGACGCCGTTGACGGACAGCTTCATCAAGCCTCCTCGAGCTGCGTGAGCGCCCGCCGGACGAGTACGGGCAGGGTTCGCTTCCGGTACCAGGCTGATGCGAGCGCGTCGTCCGCGAAGGTCACGTCCGCGGCCGCTGCGTCGGCTGCGGCCTCCGGGTCGCTCGCCTTCGCCTCGGCGCCCGGGAGCCGCACGGCGTGGCCGGCCACGCCGCTGGCGGCGAGCCGGACCGTGCCGTCTGCGGCGCGTGCCGCCGACACGGCGAGGGCGGTGTAGTCGTGCGTGTGCGGACGGATCAGGGGAGCGAATGCTCCGGCGGAGGGCTCCTCGAACGAGACGTCGAGCAGCAGCCGGTCCTTGCGACGCGGGAGGAAATCCTCGAGCGGCTCCGTCGTCTCGCCGCCGGCGCCCGCCGAACGGACTGTCGCGCCGGTGGCCAGGAGGGCTCCCTGCAGGTCGCCCCGGGGCGCCTCCATGCCTTCGCCGGCACAGAGGTTGCCGCCGACGGTGCCCTGGGCGCGGATCTCAATGTCGGCGACGTTCGAGGCGCACGGGCCGACCGGGGCGGGTAGCGACACGAGCTCCGAGACCGGAGTTGTCGCGCCGATCGTGATCCGGGGCCCATCGTGGGTGATGCCGGCTAGCCCGGCGCCGGTCAGGAGCATCGCTTTCTTCGGGCGCAACCTCCCACTCGTCAGCTCGGGAACAACGATGGTTCCGCCGCCGATCACGGTGACGCCCGCTTCAAAGAGGGACACAGCCTCCTCGGGCGTGGACGGTTGGAGCACGTCAGGCGCTGTCATTGACCATCCTTCGGTTCGGATCTCCTTCGTGCCCGCCGAGTCTAGAACGGTACCGCGTCACCAACAAATGAGAATCGATTATCGGCGGCCGAGCGCGCGAAGGGGTCGAGTACGCTGCCCGCGTGAGCTTCCACACGATCGACGAGCTCGAGGCGGCTCTGCGCGAAGCCGACTATCTGCCCGATCGCGGCCTCGCCACGGTCCTGTTTCTTTCGCTCGCGCTCGAGAAGCCGGTGCTGCTCGAAGGGGAGGCGGGAGTCGGGAAGACGGAGGCGGCGAAGGCGCTCGCGCGGGCACTCGGCGCGCGGCTGATCCGGCTGCAGTGCTACGAGGGGCTCGACGTCACGCACGCCGTCTACGAGTGGAATTACCCGCGCCAGCTGCTCCACATCCGCGCGGCGCAGGAGGGGACGGTCTCGGAGGACGAGCTCTTCGGGCCCGAGTTCCTGATCCGGCGGCCGCTGCTCGAGGCGATCGACACGGACGAGCACGTCGTGCTCCTGATCGACGAGGTCGACCGCGCCGACGAGGAGTTCGAGGCGTTCCTGCTCGAGGTGCTCTCCGACTTCCAGATCACGATCCCGGAGCTCGGAACGATCCGAGCGCGCCGGAAGCCCGCGGTCGTGCTGACCTCGAACCGCACCCGCGAGCTGCACGACGCGCTCAAGCGGCGCACCCTCTTCCAGTGGATCGGCCATCCCTCGCTGCAGCGGGAGGTCGAGATCGTGCGGCTTCGCGTCCCCGGGGTCCCCGAGCGCCTGGCCGAGGAGGCAGCCGCATTCGTCCGCGGCCTGCGCGGGCTCGACCTCGCGAAGCCGCCGGGCGTGGCCGAGACTATCGACTGGGCGCAGGCGCTCGCCGCGCTCGGCCGCGAGGAAATCGACGCGCAGGTGGTTGAGCAGACGCTCGGCTCGGTGCTCAAGTACCGCGAGGACATTGAGGCCGTTCGCGACGAGACGCTCGTCGGGCTGATCGAAGTCGCCCGCGCGGCGTCGGGCCGCTAGAGCGACGTGGCCGGCGCGGCGATCGTTCGACACGTCGTCACCTTCGGCCGGGTGCTGCGGGAGGTCGGCATCGAGGTCGGGCCGGGCCGAGTCGCTGATGCGGTCCGCGGGCTCGGAGTGGTCGACCTGACGCGGCAGGAGGACGTCTATTTCGCCCTCAGGCAGACGCTCGTCTCCCGGCACGACGAGCTCGAGCTCTTCGACCGGGCCTTCGTCGCCTGGTTCCTGCGCGGGCCGATCGCACCGCCCGTCCGCGAGAAGCAGCGCCGGAAACTGGCCGACCGGACCGAGGCGACGCTCGGCTCCGACGTCGGCGGTGACGACGCCGAGGTCGTCGGCGAGCCGGTCGAGCTCGGCGCGTCAGCCCACGAGCTGCTGCGCGAGAAGGACTTCGCGGAGATGACGGCCGAGGAGTTCGTGCGCGCCCGCCGCCTGCTGCTCGCCATCGCCCGCAGCCGCCCACGGCGGACGTCACGCCGGCTGACTCCCGATCCTCGCGGCGACCGTCTCGACATGCGGAGGCTGATCCGGCGTTCGCTGCGCACCGGCGGGGATCCTGTCGACCAACCTTGGAAAGCGCGCAAGGAGGTCCCCCGAAAGCTTGTCGTTCTTTGCGACGTGTCCGGCTCGATGGACGCCTACGCGCGTGCTCTGCTGCTGTTTCTCCACGCGATGGTCGGCTCGGGGCGCGGCGTCGAGACGTTCGGCTTCGGAACCAGGCTGACGCGGCTCACCGGCGACCTCGCGACGCGCGATCCGGAGGCCGCGCTCGCCCACGCCACGACGACCGACCTCGACTGGGGGAGCGGGACTCGGATCGGCGCGTCGCTGAAGGAGTTCAACGAGGTCTACGGCCGCCGTGCACTCTCGCGGGGCGCCGTGGTTGTGATCGTCTCGGACGGATGGGAGCGGGAAGGGCCGGAAGCGATCAGCCGCGAGATGGCGAGACTGGCCCGTGCCGCCTACGCGGTCATCTGGGTGAACCCGCTCAAGGGAAACCCCGAGTACCGGCCGCTCGCGGGAGGAATGCGGGCTGCCCTGCCGTTTGTGGACCGTTTCCTCTCCGGCCACAACCTGCGCAGCCTCGAGGAGCTCGCCGCCGTTGTCGGGGGGATCCAGCGCCGTCACGCCGCCTGAGACGTATCTCCGAGCGCTCAACAGATCGCAGCTGATGGAGGACGTGAGGGACCTCAGTTGGGCCTCGGGTCGGACCCGTGTCCCCGGAGACAGAGGATCCGGAGCCGCTTCGCCGGAAACTCAATGAGCTAAGGCGCGGAGCCATTCTACCGAGGGCCGCTGGTAGTGGCGCGGAGCCGTGCCGATCCGGCTCAGCTCACTATCGCTCGTCCGTTACGGCCTCGCTGTGACCGCGACTCCTCCGAAGACGGCGAAGCCGTCGAGCGTCAGGGTTGGTGCGTCCGCCGCCCCGGGCTCGGGAACGCCTGCGTCAGCGCCTCCGGCGACGGCCCTCATGTTCGATCGAACGCGCCATCCCTCCGGCACTTTGATGGCAATCCCTCCGTTGAGCGCGTGCAGGTCAAGGTGGGCGCCGTCGGACGACAGCTTTGCTGCACGCAGGTCGACCGAGATCCCGCCGAACCAGGCGAGCATCGACCCTCCGCGGAACGCCGGGGCGCGGCTCTCGAGCTCGATGCCGTCAAAGATCGCCACCAGTGCGACCTCGTCGCTCTCGGCGTCACCGCGGGAGCGTAGGACGCGCTTCATGATCGCCGCCGCGGCCATTAGTCCGGCCCAGAAGCCGAGGATTGTCAGCCCAAGCGCCCGCAGCAACCTCACCGATCCAGGGTACTCGTGACGAAAGGAGACACGCACAAGTAGGCATGAACCTAGCCACGTCCTGCAGCGGAAAGCCCAGCCCAGAGAGCAGAAGAAGCCCACCCGGGACTCGAATCACTGCCCCCATCGGGACGGCTCGGGCCGGGATGCGCCAGCATGGTCGGAAAGCGCGCCTGAGCAGGGCTTTTCACGTGGGTTGGCGGGTCACAGCGAGACAGGCCCGGACGGGTCGGGACAGGTCGATCCAGCCCGAGTGGTCTAAGCCGGGTCTCGGCCCGGCAGCGACCGGAGCGACCCCTTGGGGCCATCGCGACGACCGGTGTAGCTCGCGGCACTACTGCGGCGGCCACTCGGTGCCGCGTTGCGACGCGGCGAACTCGTCCAGCGGCACGTTTCTGAGCTCGATAACGACGACGTACGGATACACGTGCACGGAGTGGATCGCCGACTGAAAGGGTATCGCCGGCGACGAGAGCACCCGCTCGGGACTGGCATCGTCGAGCGTCAGGTCGTAGGCGAACAGAGCACGCGACAGACCCTGCACGTAGCCCAAGAAGGCGTTGTCGTCGCCGTGTATGTCCTCGCAGATGTACACCCCGCCGGACCTGAGACGCGGGAGCAGCTCCTCGAGGGTTACGAGCTGCTGGTCGACCGTGTGCCCGCCGTCATCGACGATGACGTCGAGCGACGGCGTCTCGGCTCGGAACGTCTCCCAGAAGCCACGGTCTGCCTGGTCGCCGATGAAGACGGATGCCTCCTCGAACCTCGTGCAGTACGGGTCGATGTCGACGCCGTAGAGCTCTGCGCTTGGCCCGAGGTACTCCCGCCACATGTCTAGGCTTCCCCCGGCGTAGATCCCGATTTCGAGCAGCCTGGACGGCTTGCCGACGAACTTCGCGAGGTGCCGGTCGTAGATCTCGAAGTAGTGGCGCCATTTGACGATCCCTCTCCCGCGTGTGCGGGCATCGAAGAATGCGTCGAGCCGGTTGATTGGTTCGGCGGTCGGGATCCCGCTCTCGGGCGCAGGGTATTGACGCCAGCCCTGCGAGTACTCGTACCCGCGGGCGGCGGCTCTCGTGCGGGCAACAGCACGCGCTGCCCGGGACGCCGCCCTTGCTGCGGCTCTCGTCGCCGTCGCCCGTTTGATGCTGCGAGGAAGATGCGCGACGATCGTGTCCTTCACATCGGAGAACCTACGCGCTGTCGCCGTTTGTCGGTCAGGTGGTCTGGCCGACGTCGCACGCCTGCGCAGGACTGCACAGGGGACGGCGGCCGAGCCGCCCGCGGGGGCGCCGGCCGCTCGCTGCCGCCGGAGCCGGCGTGCACGACCGCTCCCGAGAGTAGGACAGCCAACAGGGTCGGGAATGAGAGCCCGAAAGAGCCTCATAAGTTCCTCCAGGGGTCCGAGAGTCTGTCCGTGATCCAGGCCCGCTATGGCGTCCGCATGAGGCGGACATGAGACGCCGGGTTACCCGAGGCGTGCAGCTTGCGGCGACTTGCTTTCGAGGCATGGCGAGGCGAGGCGGCGGTTCGCGTGCCGGTGAACGGGAACGCCGCGTCGGCGGTTTCGACGCAGGGCTTGAAAGTGCTCGCGTACCTGTCTAAAACGGTGAGGGATTCGTCTGCGGACAAGGGGGGATGGATGTGAGATCACACCACGCGTTGCACGTGCTGATGGACGTGCGCCGCCACTTCGTCATCTCATTCGGCTTCGCGTTCCTCCTCTCAGGAGTCGCCGGGGCGACTGCGGTGCCGCCGACTTCCCAGGTCAGCCGCGTCGCGTCAGAGCCCGTCGCCGCACGCGTCGTCGAAGCGGCGGGCGACACGTCGTTCCTCCTCATCGCGGGCGTCTCACTCGGCTTCGCCGCCGCCGGCATCGCCTTTGCGATCGCCGTCTTCACCGGCGTCCAGGGGCTCAGGCGGCGGAGCTGGATCGAGCACACAGGTGAGCCCGACGAGCGACCTGAGCGCCCCGCCTCACATCCCGCGCCGGCTCCGGCCTCCCCTGCAACGCCGGCCCCAGCTGCCCCGGCAACGCCGCTCGTCGACGTCGTCCAGCCCTCCGCCCGGCTGACAACAGCGTCGGCGGGAGACCAGCAGGACGAGGTCGTCGTCGCACTCTGGCGCGGTTACATGAAGTCGCGGTTCTACGCGACGTCGACCGAACCGGACGGGACGGAAACCACGGTCGCCGCCTCACCGTTCTTCCGGCCCGAGCGATACGTCCTGATCGAGGAGTCGCACTCCGCTCGTGCCGCCTACGCGGACCTCACCCGGAAGCTGGCAGAGCACGGGTGGGAGCCGATCGGGACCGACGAGACGTTCGCGAGCCTGTTCCGGCGGCGGTCCGGCGCGACCGGAGGGCCGTGACATCTCGAGGCGGCACACGGGGGCACCACATGTGCATCCGCGCATTCCTGACCTAGGTGACCCGCTTGAATGAGTGAAAACCGCCTGGTCAGGCGGTTTAGGAAGGCCCATACGGGATTCGAACCCGTGCCGCCGCCGTGAGAGGGCGGTGTCCTAGGCCACTAGACGAATGGGCCGTGGCGCGGGCGCCAGTGTAGCGGACGAGTTCGGAGCATCGCTTTACCAAGCCCTTGCCTTCGCCTGGCCCGGGGCTGGGGAGGCCGCGGGCATCCTCGACAGGTGAACGCAACGAGGAGGGATCGATGATGACGAAGCTGCTGATCGGCCTGCTCGGTGCCCTGGTGCTGGCCACCGGCGGCTACGCCGCCGCGGTCGGCCTCGATGGTGCCGAGCCGGCCAGTACCGTCTCGCTGCCCGGGGCGACGACCTCGGACGACGACGGGCTGACCACAGGCACGACGACGACGACGCCGCGACGACGACGGTGGAGGACGACATCATCACCGGCAACCCGCCGGTGGCCACCGGCACGATCGACATCTCCGGTCCGTGTGACGAGGCCGAGCACGCGAACGACCCGCGCTGCACCGGTGCCGGGGGCGTCGAGGACGACGACGACAATTCAGGCCCCGGCTCGGGCGACGACGACGACCACGAGGACGACCACGGCGGCGACGACGACCGTTCCGGCTCCAACTCGGGCTCGGACCACGACGACGACTAGAAGACGACGCGTCGCGGGCACACTGTCCCAATGGCGCACGCACGGCGGACGATCCTGCTGGTCGAGGACGAGGAGTCGATCACGACACCGCTCGCGGAGGCGCTGGAGCGGGACGGATTCCACGCCGAGATCGCGCACACGGTCGCCGACGCGCTCGAGCGCGGGCGCTCGCTGCGCCCCGACCTCGTCCTCCTCGACCTGATGCTCCCCGACGGCTCGGGTCTGGACGTCTGCCGCGAGCTCCGGGCGTCCTCGAATGTCCCGATCATCATCCTCTCCGCGCGCGGCGAGGAGGCTGACCGTGTCGTCGGCCTCGAGCTCGGCGCGGACGACTACGTCGTCAAGCCGTTCAGCGCGCGAGAGGTGATCGCGCGGATCCGCGCTGTGCTCCGCCGCGCGCAGGCCCCCGGTGGCGCCACCGCCGACGGCCCGATCGAGATCGGCGCGGTCCGGCTCGACCCGGCGCGGCGAACGGTGACACTCGACGGCGGGCCGGTCGAGCTCGCCCGCAAGGAGTTCGATCTGCTCGCGCTCCTGATGCGTGAGGCCGGCGCGGTCGTCTCGAGAGAGCGGATCATCGAGGAGGTCTGGGAAACGAGCTGGTTCGGCTCCACGAAGACGCTCGACGTCCATGTGAGCGCCCTCCGCAAGAAGCTCGACGACGACCCGTCTTCCTCGCGCTACCTCCACACCGTCCGCGGCGTCGGCTTCCGTTTTGCCTCGCCCGAGGAGCTGCGTTGAGCCTGCGGTTGCGGCTGCTCGCCGCGTTCGCGTACGTGCTCGTCCTCGTCCTCGTCGCGCTCGAGATCCCGCTCGTGCTCAGCCTCTCGAGCCGGGTCGACGCCGAGGTGCGTGCTCAGGCGGCAGCGCAGGCTCAGGTCGTGGCTGCATCCGCCTCGGGCCGGCTCGACGACCGGGCGGAGCTCGAGAGCGTCGTGCGCCGCGCCGGACGCGATCTCGGCGCCCGTGTGATCGTCGTCGACTCCCGCGGCCGCCTGCTCGCGGACTCGGCGGGCACCGGCCTGCGCCTGTCCTCGTATCGCGACCGACCGGAGATCGCCGCTGCGTTGGCCGGCCGGTCCGAACAGGGGACGCGTCAGAGCGACACGCTCGGCGGCGAGCTTCTCTACACCGCCGTGCCGGTGCTGGACGGTGGTCGGCTCGTCGGCGGCGTCCGCGTCACCCAGAGCGTCGACGCCCTCGGAGAGCGGGCGCGACGGAACGTGCTCGTCGTCGTCGGGGTCGGCCTGGCCGCGCTCGCGCTCGGCCTCGCGCTGGCGTGGGTGCTCGCGGGCTCGCTCGCGCGACCGCTGCGGGCACTCGCCCGGACCGCGAGGCGCGTCGAGGACGGCGAGCTCGACGCGCGCGCCGAGGTCGAGGGAGCGAGCGAGCAGCGGGAGGTCGCGCTCGCGTTCAACGACATGACCGACCGGCTCGGCCGCGCGCTCGAGGCGCAGAAGGAGTTCGTCGGCAACGCCTCCCACCAGCTCCGTACACCCCTCACGGGGTTGCGGCTCCGGCTCGAGGCCGCCGCGCTGAAAGCGGACGATCCGGCGGTCGAGCACGAGCTCCAGCTCGCCGAGGCCGAAGTCGAGCGGCTGACCCGGCTCCTGAACTCCCTCCTGACGCTCGCCCGCGAGGGCGACCGTCCGGTGTTGCGCGCGCCGACGTCACTCCGCAGGGTCGCCGAGGACGCGTGCGAGCGCTGGCACGTTCGCGCCGAGGCGAGCGGGCACGCGCTCGTGCTCGACGAGGACGCAGACGCGCTCGTCCGCGCCGGCGAGGAAGATGTCGCGATCGCGCTGGACAATCTGATCGAGAACGCGCTCCTCTATGCGCCGCGCGAGACGACCGTGACGATCTCGTGGGGCCCCGACGGCTCGCTGGCGGTGCTGGACGAGGGCCCAGGCATCCCGGCCGGCGAGGAGCGGCAGGTCTTCGAGCGCTTCCGGCGCGGGCGCACCGACCGCGCCGGGACGGGTCTCGGCCTCGCGATCGTCGAGACGCTCGCCCGGCGCTGGGGCGGCTCGGCCTCCATCAGCACCCGGGAAGGCGGCGGCGCCCGGGCAGAGGTTCGCTTTCCGGTCGAACGGTCGACGCGACCCGAGCGTGAAAAGGTGACGACGTGACTCGCACCGTGGCGCTCGGGCTCCTCGGCCTCGTCCTCGCCGTCGCGGTCGGCTTCGGAGTTCACCTGGTCACGCGCGACACGATCTCGCTGCCCGTCGTGCGGCTCGAGCCTGCCCCAGCGCTCGCACCGCCGGCGGCAACCACGAACGCACGCGCGACGACGGAGACGGAGACCGAGGCGGAGACGAGGGGTACGACCACGACAGAGACCGAACCTGAGACCGAGAGTGAGACCGACGACAACTCCGGGCGGGGTCGGAACCGCGGCCGTGGCCGCTCGGGCGGGAGCGGGAGCGGGAGCGACGACGACTGACGCGTAGGATCAGGTCGTGCTGCGGCTGTACCGCTTTCGCTACTCGACCAACGTGGAGCGCGTCGCGCTTGCGCTCGCGTACAAGGAGATCGAGGTCGAGTCGGTGCACGTCGATCCAGACGACCGGAGCGAGGTCGTGCGCGTCAGCGGCCAGGAGCTCGTTCCGGTGCTCGTCGACGGCGAGCGTGTCCTCTTCGACTCGCCGGTGATCCTCGCGTACCTCGAAGAGCGCTTCCCCGAGCGCTCGCTCTATCCCGCTGACCCGGCACGGCGCGCCGAGGTGCAGGTCTTCCTCGACTGGTTCAACCAGCTCTGGAAGCGGCCGCCGAACCTGATCTTCGCCGAGGAGCTGAAGCCCGAGCCGGACCGCGCGCGAATCGCGGAGCTCGAGGATCGGATCGCGGGCGCGCTGCCGCTCTTCGAGAGCCTGCTAACCGACCGCGACTACCTCTTCGGCGACGAGCTCACGGTCGCAGACGTCACTGCGTTCCCGTTCCTCAAGTACGCGGCTGTCTGGGAGGAGGGCGACGAGCATCGCTTCCACGAGATCGTGCGCGACGCGATGCGCCTGAACGGCCGCTACCCACGGCTCGAGGCCTGGATCCACCGCATGAACGCGCTCCCGCGCGCCTAGAGCCTCGAACGAGGCTCCAGCCCGGAAGAAAGATGGATGCCCACTCGTCCTGTGGTCAGCGACGAGAAAGGAGCACAAATGCATCCGACGTTGTTGCACGAGATCGCGCGCTACCGGCAGGCGGACCTCCTCCGCGAAGCGGAGCGCGCGCGGCTCGCCCACGAGGTGAGCATGGCTTCCGACCGGCCGCGCCGCCGGTGGTGGTTCCGGCGTGAACGCAACGTTCCGGCGCTCCCGAAGCCTGCCTTCGGCGGCTAGCTAACGCGCTGCGGACACCGCGACGGCGCGCTTCGCCGCGTTCGTCGCGGCGTCCGCGAGCCGTTGCGCGTGCGCGACGCGCTCGTCGCCGGGCATCGAGACGAGATTGGCGGCGACAAGGCCGGCCGCGGCGCGGGCCGCGGCCTCGGCGAGCAAGACCGCTGCGCAGGCGTCCTCCGCGCCGCCGCGAACCGCATGCTCGGCAGCCTCGCAGCCGAGAAGCGCGACGTCGTAGGCGCATTCGGCGATCGAGAGCGGCAGCTCGGCCGCCGTGTCGAGCGCCTTGCCGATCGCCTCGTCGCGACCGCCGCCCTCCGCTGCGCCGTCGATCAGCGCGAGTGCCTCGAGATAGGCCTCCTCGTTCGCCTCGGCGAGCTTCTCGACGCGCGCGCGCAACGCCTGCGCCTGGGCGGATACGCCGCGCCCTTCCTCCCAGTCGGTCGAGCGCCGTGCGGCAGACGCGATCAGCCCGGCTGCCATCGCGGTGACGACGCCGGACACGGCGCCTGCGCCGGGGGCGGGTGAGGGCCCGGCGACCTCATCGAGGACGGCGCGCAGGTCTCGGTCGTAGAGTGGCATCGGCCGAAGCCTAAACGGTTTCTCAGTCCCAGCCGAGCTCGGGCAAGCGCGCCCGCACCGCAGCTGAGAGCGCGGTGCGGGGCGCATACCCCGCCGCCGTGAGCGCCGCCTCGAGGTCCGCGACGAGCAGCGCGCGAAACTCCGCGTCCACGCGCGCCCGCTCGACGATCTCGTCGAGCTGGCTGCGTGCCTCGGGCAGTTCCTGCGCAGCCTGCACCCAGCCTGCCGGGGCCGGGGGCAGCATGCCGAGAAGCTCGCCGAGGCGCTCCTCGTCGTGTGGGACGTTGCTCACGATTCTCCTGACGGACGAGGGACAGGTTTTCTTCCCTCGAGTTTCTCACGCAACTTTGCGAGGCAGCGCGAGATCCGGCTTGCGATCGTCCCGGCGGGAAGGTCCAGGGCCTCGCCGATGACGCGGTAGCTCTCGTCGCGAGAGAAGAAGCGGTCGAGGATCTCGCGGCAGTTCGGCGACAGGGCCTGCAGACCCTCGTGCACGTCGAGCGCCTCGTCGAGTTGCTCGATCGCTGCGTCGAGCTCCTCCGCCCGCGGCTCGTCGCTCGGCTGCTCGCGCGCTCCGGCCCGCAGGCGGTCGACGCAGGCGTTCCGGGTCAGCTGCGCGATCCACGGCCGGATCGCGGCGTCCTCCCGGAGCGAGTCGAGCCGCTCGAACGTCTTCGCGAAGACCTCTTGGAAGACGTCCTCGGCATCGTGCTCGGCCAGGCGGTACGCCCGAACGGCGATCGCGTAGACATAGCGCGAGAAGCGCTCGACCAGCTCGTTCCAGGCAGCCGGATCTCCTGCCCGGCAGCGCTCGACGAGCTGCGCATCGGTGAGCCCGATCGTCGTCACAGCACCGCCAATTCTGGCGGGTATGGCGGCCAAAGGGAAGAAAGCCGGCCGCATCTCCGTCCAGCGGGTCAGGCAGGGGTCGTGACAGAGGAGGAAGAACATGCTTCGCAGAAGGACTCGCTGGTTCCGCCGCCTCGCAACAGGTCTCGCATTCGCGACGCTCGCCGCTCCTGCGGCAGCGAAGGTCGACGAAGGTGGCAATGCGGCAGCCACGCCCATGGTGATCCCGTACTTGAGCCATGGGATGACGGCGTCGACCGACGCACAGGCAATCGGACACTACGAAGCGCTCACCCATCGGCAGCTCGAGGAGCTCGCGGCGTCGCGGGCGATCGGCAACGGGGACGCGCTCACCTACCGGCAGATCGAAGAGCTGTCGGCCGCGCAGGCCAACCAGTTCATCCCCGGCGTGACCGACTTCCCGAAGCCGGTCGCGATCGAGGCACCGACGGTGATCAACTACCTGAGCCACGGCAAGACCACGTCGGACTTCCCCGGCTATGCCGACAAGATCGTGTCGGCGTCCGTCTTGGGTGAGCTCGTCAAGTCAGTGCGGCCGGAGGCAGTCGTTCGGCCGGACGATCTGGCGGATCGGTTCGCGATCTCGAGCGTCGACTCGACGGCGTCGACGACGAGCACCGACTCCGGCCTCTCGTGGGACGGCGCGATGACGATCGGGATCGGGATGCTCGTTGTCGTCCTGGCGCTCGGCCTCGGGCTCGGCTATGTCCGCCGGCCGAGGATCGCAGGACTCTAGTTCGCGGGGGCAGCGACGCAAGCGGGCTCTTCGGAGCCCGCTTTGCGTTGGTCCGGGAAGAAAACGGCGCCGCCGCCCGTCTTAGGGGATCAGGCAAGTGGTGGTCGAAGGAGGAGGAACGGCATGAAGTACCGGAGAAGGCAGCGGTGGCTTCGCCGGATCGCGCTCGGCCTCGCGTTCGCGACGGTGGTTGTCGCAGGAGAGGTGGCTCCCGCCTCGGCCAAGTTCGACGAGGGCGGTGGAGGCTTCGGCTCGCGCTACGTGGCGACGGAGGGCTGGTCGGGCCCGGTCGACCCGGAGACAGGCATCCCGCTGTCGGCCGGCATCCCGGATCCGAACGCGCCTGCGGCAGAGCCGTTCGTGCCCGGGGTGACCGACTTTCCGAAGAGCGGTGGCGCGGCAGCCGGAGCCCGCAGCCGACGACACGACGGTCGAATGGGGCGACGGAGTTCCCGATCGCGCTCGCTGCGGTCGCGCTGGCATTCGCGCTCGGACTCTGGTTCGGGTACGGCCGCCGGCCGACGGCGGCAGGGCACTAGGTTCGCTGGGGGGCAGCGAAGACGGGGCGGGCCCGAGAGGGCCCGCCCCGCGCGTCTACGACGGAGGGCTCTCGGAGTCGCGCGCGTCGAGCCGCTGCTCGAAGAGCGCGCGCAGCTCCTCGCCGGTCGCGAGCACCTCGGTGTAGCGCGCGCGGCGGGGCGGCAGCTTGACGATCCTCACGTCGCGGCTGCGCGCACCGTGACAGCGCGCGTACGCCGCCGCCTCGTCGAGCGGCTGGAGAGCGGAGCGACGGCCCAGGCGCATCGGTACGAAGTATGGCCCTTCGCGGCAGGCTCGGCAGACGTGCGTCAGCCTCGCCGTAGGGATCGTCGGCGCGGGTTCTCGAGGCATGGACGCCGCGGCCGCGCGCCCATGCCTCGATTCTGTCGTCTACTTGCAGGGGCTCGGCTTGGCCCGCTTGCACTCGCCCCAGGTCGTGATGTCCTGGACGAAGTCGTTGAACGTGACCGTGGCGCGGTGCGCCGACGAGCGCCAGTTCGGCACGTTGATCGCCTGCACCCGGCTCGTGTCGCCGCGCGGGGCGTTCACGAACGAGACGGTGCCGTCGGTCGGCTCGGCCGCCGGCATGAAGACGTCCACGCCGGTCTGGAACGCCTGCGTCGGGAAGAACGGAAGCAGGTCGAGCGTGGAGTCGCCCGGCGAGGAAGCGGCGTCGTGGACGTGGATGCCGATCACGCCGTTGCTCGTCACCTTGGTGAGAGCGTTGACGGCAGACTGATCGCCGCGACCGGCGCTGCTCGTGCTGATCTCGAGGACGTCGTTCTGCCCGGTCGGATGCGTCGTCCACCACTCCTTCTGGCGAACGACCGTGGCCGCCACGTGGTTGTCGCTCAGGTTGGTGTTGGCGACGATCTGAGAGTTCGGCGGTGCCAGGTTCATGCGCACCATCGCGCTGCTGCGCAGCCAGGGCTGGAAGTAGAAGTGATGCGTGAGGAAGCCTGCACGGATCACGTTGAGCTCGTAGTGCTGCTGTCCGTTGACCTTCACCGGGCCCCAGCTGCCGTCGGCCGCGACGGTGAGCGTCGCGTCAGGCTCCACGGCCTTGCGCGCACCGGTCTTCGAGTCGATCTCCCAGATCTCCAGGGTCGCCCCGGCGGCACCGACGTTCTGCGGAAACTCCACGGCGCGTCCCGAGATGTGGACCTGGCCCGGCGGCTCCGGCAGCACGAGCGTCGTCTCAGGTGCCTCACCGGTGAAGAACTCGTACTGGGCGGCGAAGGACTCCGCGGACGTGGCCACCTGCACGTGGGTCTGCGGGCTGAGGCGGACGTTCGAGCCGCCGACATTGCCTGTCTGGTTGGTGCCCTGCCAGATCCCCATGCAGTCCAGGGTCGGGCTCGCGACGCCGCAGCTCGCGTTGCTCGAGCCGTCGATCCCGATGTACTTGGCGATCTTGGCGGCCCGGCCCGCATCGCTCAGGTAGGTGTTCGAGACGAACGTGCCGAGGGAGTGGCCGACGAGGTGCACCTGCTCGACGCCGTGCTCCGCGCGGACGCCGTCGACGAGCGCGTCCAGCCGCGCGACGACCTGTGCGAACGTGTTGACCGCGAACGAGGAGTCGTATTCGAACGCGTGCACGAGGCTCGCCGGATAGCCGTTCGAGTCGAAGCGTCTCGCCTGGGTCTCGTACTGCGCCGCCGAGCCTGCCCCTCCGTGCACGAAGACGATGGGCGTGAGCTCCGGCTCCTGTGCGCCTGCGGGCGTCGATCCGACGAGCAGCACCGACAGGGCCAGTGCCCCGACGAGGATCGACAGCAACCGCGGTGGTGTCGCTCCGGATCGTTCCATCTCTACCTCCTTGTCGCGGTCCGCGTGCCGGCGCTCGAACCTATCCCCGTTTCGAAACGCCGTCAACGCTCGGTGCCCAAGCTGAGACTGGGATCTCAGCCGGCCAGCAGCAGGGCGCGTGCGGCTCGCTCGGCCGGCTCCACGTCCGGCGGCCGGCCGATCAGCACGTCGGCGTACAGCATCGACTCGTAGATCCGCACGTACAGGTATGCCAGGCTGTCGAGGTCCGAGGTCAGAGCGACCCCTCCACGCCGCTTCGCCTCGAGGAGAATGTCTCCCTGCGCGCGGACGTAGCGCTCGTGCACTCCGCCGGCCGGCGTGAAGAGGACGCGGACGGCTGTGTGTGCCTCGGCCGCCACGAAGCGGCGGAACGCGGCCGCTTCGATCATCGCCTCGTAGAAGCGGCGCGAGATCTCGAGGATGCCGTCGACGTCGCGGCCCGGGACGGCGCGGCACGCCTCGTCGAGCACCGGCTTCCCGAGCGACCAGAGCACGTCGCCGAGCAGGCGATCCCGTCCTTCGACAACGCGGTACAGGGTCGAACGGCTGACCGACAGCTCGGCCGCGAGCGCGTCCATGTCGATCGTCGCCCGGCGCAGGAAGTGACGGCGCCCGCCCGCGACGACCTCGTCGTAGCGGATCACGCGTCCAACACGTTGCCGCGTCGCGCCGACGCCGGACCTGCCTCCCCTAGACGACACACGAGGCCCACTCCTGCGGGGCCTCTTCGGCTGAAAGCTGCGGGACTAGGATTCGAACCTAGACTACTCGGTCCAGAGCCGAGCGTCCTACCATTAGACGATCCCGCAACGGTCGGCCGCCCAGTTTAGCGACTCAGGTTTCGAGCCGGTAGACGGGGACGAGCCGCTTCTCGGCCTCCGTGTCGATGTGCGCGATCACCTCGACGTAGGGCTCCAGGCCGGAGCCGCGCAGCTTCGCCTTCAGCAGCCCGTCCACCTGGAAGAGGCCGGAGGAGTTGTTCATCACGATCTCGATCTTCACCGGGCGCTCCTCGCCGTCGGCGATCGAGACGTCGTCGATCGCGGCGGCCGAGAGCGAGTGCATCGAGACGCGGCCCTTCTCGAACGGGATCCGCGAGCGCCCCTCGGCCATGTCGAGTGCGTCCGCGACGCGCAGGATGCCGGCCTCGAGCGCCAGCGGCTGCCCGTCGGCGCGGTGGCTCGTGATCGCCTGCAGCGCCTCGGAGACGATGACGGTGAGCTCCGGCTCCTCGTAGAGCCCGTCCAGGAGCTCGCGCATCTTCGGCTCGGAGAGGAAGAGGGAGAAGTCCTCGTGACCATGCCGGTGCACCGACATGCCGACACAGTGGAAGAGCGCGGCGAGCGCGACGATCACCTCCGCGTCGTCCTGCTCGAGCCCGAAGTCGCGTACCGCCGAGGGCTCCACTTTGTGCTTCGTCAGCTGGCGCAGGAGCTTGAGCGCGATGTTGGCGACGATCTGGATGTGTACCCACGAGTGGTCGTTGATCTCCATCCGGACGACCGCGTTCACGTTCGAGACGTGCCACCAGCCTTTGAGCTGCCGGTCGCCGTTGACGCGCTCGAGCAGCTTGCGCAGCTTCCGGTTGCCGCGGACCGGCAGCTTGATGTTCATCTTGTCGACCGCCTGGGCGGGGGAGAGACGTGTCTCGCGCACCGCCTCCTCCGAGACCGGCGTCTCGATCCGCTCCTCAGTGGTTGGGTCGAGATCGGTCACGTGCGCACCACGACGCTGCGGGCGAACTTGTCGTGCAGCGCCTGCTTGCGGCGGTCGCGGAGCGGCCAGAGGTGGTCGAGGATCCCCGGCACGGTGAAGAGCGCCCAGAGGAACGCCGTCGAACTCCAGCGCGTGAACGCCCGCAGATAGCCGATCGGGGCGCGGTCGTCGGCTCCGACCACCTTGATCCTGAGCGCCATCTTCCCGAACGTCTGGTTGCGGGAGCCGATCATCGCCGTGTCGTAGATCGCCTCGGGCACGACGAAGAGCAGGAGAACGAGCAGCGTGTCCCCGCCCAGAATGCGGTCGTTGAGCTCCGCCGGCGGCACGCCCGCGGCGGCGACAGTGGCGAGGACGATTCCCGCGAGGATGGCGCCGTCGAGGAGCAGCGCCACGAGGCGGCGGCCCCAGCTTGCGAGCTCCTGACCGCCGTCGCTCATGCCCGGAACCCTACGTCAGGCAACCTCGTCGGCCCAGTCGCCGTACAGGCTCGTGTAAAGGCCGCGCCGGGCGATCAGCTCCTCGTGCGTGCCCTGTTCGACCACGCGGCCGTGCTCGAGCACGACGATCAGGCCGGCGTTCCGGATCGTCGAGAGCCGGTGCGCGATCACGAAAGCAGTGCGTCCGGCAAGAAGCCGCCGGAGGGCCCGGTCGATCTGGCGCTCGGTCCCGATGTCGACAGACGACGTCGCCTCGTCGAGGATGAGGATGCGCGGGTCGGCGAGGAGCGCGCGCGCGAAGGCTACGAGCTGGCGCTGGCCGAGCGAGAGCCGCGTGCCGCGCTCGCCGAGGTGCGTCTCGTAGCCGTCCTCGAGCTCGAGGATGAACGCGTGCGCCCCGACAGCATCGGCGGCCGCCTCGATCTCCTCCTGCGTCGCGTCCGGGCGGCCGAAGGCGATGTTCTCGGCCACGGTGCCGCCGAAGAGGAAGCCCTCCTGGGGGACGATGCCGAGCTGCCGGCGGAGCGAGTGCTGCGTGACGTCGCGCAGGTCATGGCCGTCGATCGAGATCGAGCCCTCGGTCGGGTCGTAGAAGCGCGCGAGCAGCTTGGCGATCGTCGACTTGCCGGCCCCGGTGTGGCCGACGAGCGCGACCGTCGTGCCCGCCGCGATGTCGAGGTCGAGCCCGTGCAGCACCTCGGGAAACTCCGGCCCGTACGTGAAACGGACGTCGTCGAAGCGCACGTGTCCCTCGATGCGCGGCAGCTGGATCGCCCCCGGCCTGTCGACGATCTGCGGTTTCTCGTCGAGCACCCCGACGATCTTGTCCAGCGCCGCGATCGCCGAGAGGAACGTGTTGTAGAGCTGCGAGAGCACCTGGATCGGATCGAAGAAGTTGGACAGGTAGAGCGCGAAGGCGAACAGGGTGCCGGCGCTCATGTCGCCGTGGTAGACGAGCCAGCCGCCGTAGCCGAACACGATCGCGGTCGCCGCCGAGCTGAGCAGGTCGACGGCGGGGAAGTAGATCCCGTTCAGAACGACGGTCTCGTGGTTGGCGCCGCGGTACCGGTCGTTGACGCCCTGGAACGCGCGCTCCTGCACCGGCTCGCGGGTGAACGACTGGACGACGCGCATGCCGGCGATGTCCTCGGCCAGTGTCGCCGTGACGAGGCCGAGCCGCTCGCGAACACGGCGGTAGGCGCGGTTGGAGCGGCTGCGGAACCAGGCGGTGACGAGCGCCATCGGCACGAGCACGGTCAGCGTCGCCAGCGCGAGCCGGACGTCGAGGAGGAAGAGGACGACCGCCGTGCCGAGCAGCAGCAGCGTGTTCTGGATCAGGCTCGTGACGCCGTCGGTGACGAGCTGGTCGAGGGCCTCGACGTCGTTCGTGATCCGACTGATGATCACGCCGGCGCGGTTGCGCTCGTAGAAGCCGAGCGAGAGCCGCTCGAGGTGCGCGAACAGCTTGTTGCGCAGGTCGGCGAGGACGCGCTCGCCGGTCCAGCCGGTCAGGTACGTGTTCGCGGAGGAGAGCACGAGTGCCGCCACCGCGGCAGCGAGGAAGAGCGCGACGATCCAGCTGAGGCGACCGAGATCGCCCGTCGCGATCCCCTCGTCGATCGCGAGCTTCGCCAGGTACGGAGGCGCGAGCGCGACGAGCGTGTAGACGAGCAGCGTCACGATCGCGAGCGCCGTGCGGCTCTTGTACGGGAGCGTCAGGCGCGCGAGCAGCCCGATCCGCCGCCGCGTCCGTCGCCACGACCAGTCCTGTACCTCGCCGCCGCGTTCCTCCGTGAGGTGCCCTCCCGGCTGCCAGACTTTCACGCTGTCTCCTTCAGGAGCCCCTGGAGCAGGCCGTGCTCGTGGATCTCCTGGTAGACGGCGTTCGTCGCGAGCAGCTCGGCGTGGGTGCCGCGGGCGGCCACGCGTCCGTGGTCGAGCACGACGACCTCGTCCGCGAGTGCGATCGTGGAGAGGCGGTGGGCGATGATGATCGTCGTCCGGCCGCGCATCGCCTCGGTGAGGCCGGCCCGGATCTGCGCCTCGGTCGTCGCGTCGACCGACGCTGTCGCGTCGTCGAGGATCAGGATGCGCGGGTCGATCACGAGCGCCCTCGCGATCGCGAGCCGCTGCCGCTGACCGCCCGAGAGCGTGATCCCGCGCTCCCCGATCACGGTGTCGTAGCCCTGGGGCAGCTCCTCGACGAAGTCGTGCGCCTGGGCCGCCTGCGCCGCGCGCTCGACCTGAGCGTCGGTCGCATCGAGCACGCCGAAGGCGATGTTCTCGCGCACTGTCGCGGAGAAGAGGAACGGATCCTGCGAGATGACGCCGATCTCGCGGCGGAGCGAGCGCCGTGTGACGTCGCGGACGTCGACACCGTCGACGAGCACGCGGCCCTCGCTCGCGTCGTAGAAGCGCGGCACGAGTGCGGCGAGCGTCGTCTTGCCCGAGCCGGTGTGGCCGATCAGCGCGACCGTCCGCCCCGGCGCGAAGTCGAGGTCGATGCTCTCGAGCACCGGACGATCAGGCGCGTATCCGAAGCTGACGTGCTCGAAGCAGATCTCGCCCGGGCCGTCGGGAAGCGCGCTCGCGCCCGGTCGGTCCTCGACACCCTCGGGCTCGTCCATGATCTCGAAGATCCGCTCTCCGGACGCCGTCGCGCGCTGCGCTTGCCCAATCCACATCCCGAGGCTCCGCAGCGGCACGATCAGCATCGCGAGCAGCAGGTTGAAGAGGAAGAACTGACCGAGCGTGAGTGAGCCTGCGACGACCATCCGGCCCGCGGCCAGCAGCACCGCGGCCTGCGCGAGCAGCGGCAGGAAGGAGAGCAGCGGCACGTAGAGCGCGCGCTGGCGGAAGGCGCGCACCGTTTCCGCGAAGACGCCGCCGGAGGCCCGCTCGAACTCTTCCTGGCGACGCTCTTCCTGGGCGAAGGCCTTGACGACGTGGACGCCGACGATCGATTCCTCGGCCACGGTCGCCACCTCGCCGAGGCGCTGCTGCACGTCGCGGAGCACGGGGTGGGCGACGTGGCTGTAGCGGTAGGCGACCGCGACGACGATCGGTGTGATCGCGAGCGCAATCAGGGCGAGTCGCCACTCGACGACGAAGAGCACGATCGTGACGGACACGATCGTGAGCACGTGCTGGAAGAAGAAGATGAGGCCGAAGCCGAGGAAGAAGCGCACCGACTGCAGGTCGACGGTCGCGCGCGACATCAGCTGGCCGGTCTGATGGCGGTCGTAGAAACCGAATGAGAGCCGCAGCAGGTGCGCGTAGAGGCCCTCCCGCATGTCCTTCTCGATCCCGAGCGCCTGTCGGCCGGAGATGAGCCGTCGCCCGACCATGAACGCCGCCTTCAGGATCCCGGCGAGCACGATGCCCGCGACCATCCAGGCGAGCGTCTCCGTGCCGCTCTGAGCGTCGATGCCGTCGATCGCCTCCGAGACGAGCACGACGATCGCGATCGCGGCCGCTTGCGAGAGAACCGCAAGGACGGTCGAGACGAACAGCGACCAGCGGTACGGCCGCAGGAAGCCGAGCAACCGGACGAACGTGCGGCGGTACGGGACGTCGCTCACCGATGAACTCTAGCTGCGCATTGCTTGCTCCCAGGTGGCCGCGTCGGCCAGGATGCGGCGATGGAAGGCGTGCCGCCAGACGTATTCGGGGAGGACTACCTCTACTTCTACGAGACCTTTCTCGACGACGACCTTTCCGACTCCCAGACGGCCATGCTCTGGACCACGCTTGGGCTGCGGGAGGGCTCGGAGGTCCTCGACGTCCCGTGCGGGCACGGCCGGATCGCGAACCGGCTGGCGGCACGAGGTGCGCGCGTCACGGGCCTCGACGCCGATGCATTCTTCCTCGATCGGGCGCGGGCGGACGCAGCCGTGCGCGGCGTGGAGGTGGAGTACGTCCAGGGGGACATGAGGGAGCTCCCCTGGTCGGAGCGGTTCGATGCGGTCGTCAACTGGTTCACGTCCTTCGGCTACTTCGACGACGAGGGGAACAAGGCGTGGCTGGAGACCGCGCGGCGCACGCTCAAGCCCGGCGGGAGGCTGGTGATCGACGTCCACAGCCGCGACGTCTTCATGCGCAACCGTATGCCGGCCGCCGTGTTCGAGCGTGACGGCGATCTCGTCGTCGACCGGTTTCGGTTCGACGTCGAGACGGGTCGGGAGGAGACCGAGCGCTGGATCGTCCGCGACGGGCAGGTCCGGAAGACGGTGTACTCCGTCCGCTTCTACACGTTCACAGAGCTGCGTGACCTACTGCTCGACGCCGGCTTCTCGTCGGTCGAAGCCGTCGGCCACGACGGGCAGCCGCTGACGCTCGAGACCCGGCGGATGGTCGTCATCGCAACTCGCTGACCCGTCCGAGCTCGCGGCGGACGTGCGTCAGCGCCTTGCCGAGCCGCGCCCGGTTCGCCGGGTCGTTGAGCCAGCCGCTCGCCCCGGAGGGATGGGGGAGCGGGATCACGATCGCGTCTGCGTGCGTGTAGCTCTTGCCAATCGCGTCCGTGAGCGTCGCGATGCCGAGTAGCTGCCGCAGTGCGAGCCCGCCGACCGTGACGATCAGGCCGGGCCGGAGTAGCTCGAGCTCCCAGTCGCGCCAGAACGCGCAGAGCTCCTGCTCGCGCGGCGTCGGCGTCCGGTCGCCGCGGCCCGACGCCGCACGGCCCGGATAGCAGCGCGTCACCGAGGCGCAGTAGAAGCGCTCGTAGAGCTCGTCGCCCTCGAGGGCGAGCCAGCTGCGCAGCGTCCGGCCCGCCCTGCCCCGCCAGGGCAGGCGTTCCGCGCCCTCCGCGATCCCGGGCGCCTGGCCGTAGAGGTACGCGCGCTGGCCGCTGAACGGCGCCCGTACGGGCCACGACTCGAGCGGGTAGCCCGCCTCGACGCAGGCGCGACAGCGCGCATTGTCTCGCTGCAACGACGGCAGCGAGCGGTACGAGCTCCTGCGGACGGTCACGCTCGAACGGCGACGAACCAGCGGCCCGCGTGGAGGACGTCGCCACCGCCGCCGAGCTCCTCGACGAGCTCTTCCGGCCGCAAGTAGCGCTTGTAGACCTGCCAGCGCGAGCCGTCGTTCAGGACCCGCTCCTGCCACTCGACCGGCTCGACGTCGTCGCGGAAGGCCGAGTCGACGACGACGAGCTCTGGCGCGACCCGGCGGGCCTCCCCCAGGAAGGCGACGCGCTCGGGCTCCTCGAGGTGGCCGTAGAAGTGGCCGGTGAAGACACGCTCGAAGGCGCGGTCGGCGAACGGGAGCGGAAATGCGTCGGCCTGGACGAACCGGAAGCCTGGGCAGCGCTTCGAGGCGAGCTCGAGCATCGCTGCACTCTGGTCGAGCCCGCTCACCTCGCCGGGCAGGTACCGGGTCATGAAGCCCGTGCCGCACGCGACGTCGAGCGTCCGCGCCGGCTCGAGCCCGGCGAGCGTCGTGAGCAGCGTCTCGCGCTCACGCTCCCAGTCCGGCCGGTCGCGCTGCTCGAACAGACCCGCGCCGAGCCACCAGTCGTCGTACTCCGACGCGCGGGCCTCGTAATACGCCTTCACCCTCGTACAGTACGACCCCATGCTGGAGGCGGTGCCGAATTTCTCCGAGGGCCGCGACGAGGCCGTGCTGGACGAGCTGCGGGCGGCGCTGGCGGCGCCCGCGCGGCTGCTCGACGTGCACGTCGATGCCGACCACCACCGCTCGGTGTTCACGCTCGTCGGCTCCGCCGAGGCGCTCACCGAGAGCCTCCTCGCCGGGATCGGCCGCGCGCGGGAGCGGATCGACCTGCGCCGGCACGAGGGGGCACATCCACGCATTGGCGCGGCCGACGTCGTTCCGGTCGTGCCGATCAAGCCGGCCGACATGGAGCCGGCGATCGAGACGGCGCTCGCGCTCGCTCGCCGGATCGGGGAGGACCTCGGCCTGCCGGTATTCCTCTACGGCGAGCTCGCACCCGGCCGCGGGCCTGCCTTCTTCCGCAAAGGCGGCCCGGAGGAGCTGCAACGGCGGCTCGACTCCGGCGAGCTCGAGCCCGACTTCGGCCCGGCGCGCCTCGACGAGCGGGCTGGTGGTGTGATCGTCGGCGCGCGACGGCCGCTGATCGCGTTCAACGTCAACCTCCGCGGCACGCTCGAGGCGGCACGTGCGGTCGCGGCCGTCGTCCGGGAGCGCGGCGGCGGCTTCCCGGGCGTGCGCGCCCTGGGGCTCGACCTTCCCCGCGCGGGCGTCGTCCAGGTCTCGATGAATGTCGAGGACTGGGAGGCGGCGGCACTGCACGACATCGTCGCGCGGATCGAGGAGGAGGCCGACAAACTCGGGGCGGAGGTCCTCGGCTCCGAGCTCGTCGGGCTGATGCCCGCCGGCGCGGCCGCGGCCGCCGCCGGGGCGATGCTCAGGATCGACGGATTCGACCAGTCGCACGTGCTCGAGCTCCGACTGGTGCCCTAGGTGACTGGTTTGACTCCGCCGGGACGCAGGTACCTGACCTGCGTCAACAACAGAGAGGGAGTCACATGCGCAAGCTGCTACCGATGGCGCTCATTACGGCCGCCGCGGCGTGGATCTTCACCGGCAGGCGCCGTCAGGTCGTGCTCGGGCGGGCCCGAGGCCTGCTCTCGAGCCTGCAGCCGAAGGACTACGACGACGCGACCCTGAAAGCGAAGGTCGAGTCCGAGCTGTTCCGCGGCGAGCACGAGGTCAAGGGAGCCATCGACGTGAATGCCCAGGAGGGCGTGATCCAACTGCGCGGCGAGCTGCCGTCGCAGGGCCTGATCGACACGCTCGTCGAGCGGGCACACAAGATCCACGGCGTCCGTGACGTCGAGAACCTGTTGCACACGACGGGCACGGAGGCGCCGATGCACCACTAGCGCGCCGTAGACTGACCCGGTGATCGCCAGTCACGCGCTGACCGGAAATGACCTCCGGATCAAGGACGTGTGGGAGGTCGCCGTGCATCGCGCTCCGGTCGCGCTCGCCGACGAGGCTCGCGGGCACATGGAGGCGGCGCGGGCGCTCGTCGAGCAGGTGGCAGAGCACACGTACGGCGTCAACACCGGCTTCGGCCGCTTCGTCTCCGAGTCGATCCCGGACGAGCAGGTGGAGGAGCTGCAGCTGCGGCTGCTCCGCAGCCACGCGTGCGGGGTCGGCGAGCCGTACCCGAACGAGGTCGTCCGCGCGGCGATGCTGCTGCGCGCGAACGCGCTCGCGAAAGGGTACTCCGGGGCACGGATCGAGACCGTCGAGCTCCTGATCGAATGCCTGAACCGCGGTGTCCTGCCGCGCGTGCCCGCACGAGGTTCCGTCGGCGCCAGCGGCGATCTCGCACCGCTCGCCCACCTCGCGCTGCCGCTCGTCGGCGAGGGCGAGGCGTGGTTCGAGGGGACGCTGCAGCGCGGCGCCGACGCGCTCGCCGCGGCCGGCCTCGTGCCGGTTCGCCTGGCGGCGAAGGAGGGGCTCTCCCTGATCAACGGCACCCAGTTCATGTCCGCGATGGCAGCGCTCGCGCTCGTGCGGGCCCGGCGGCTCGCGCGGGCGGCCGATGTCGCCTGCGCGCTCTCGCTCGAGGCGCTGCAGGGCTCGCGCACCAGCTTCCATCCGGCGATCCACGAGGCCCGGCCGCTCCGCGGGCAGCTCGACTCGGCGGCGAACGTCCATCGCCTGCTGGAGGGCTCCGCGATCATCGAGTCGCACCGCTGGTGCGACAAGGTGCAGGACGCCTACTCCTTGCGCTGTGCGCCTCAGGTGCACGGCGCCAGCCGCGACCTCCTCGACCACGTCGAGGCGACGGTGGCGATCGAGCTCAACGCGGCCACGGACAACCCTCTCGTGCTCGTCGACGAGGGTCTAGTCGTGTCGAACGGGAACTTCCACGGCCAGCCGCTCGCGTTCGGCCTCGACGGGCTCGCGATGGCGGTCGCCGAGCTCGCCAGCATCTCCGAGCGACGCGTCGAGCGGCTCGTGAATCCGTCGCTCTCGGACGGGCTGCCGCCTTTCCTCACCGTCGAAGGCGGGCTCAACTCCGGCTTCATGATCCTCCAGTACGTGGCGGCAGCGCTCGTCTCCGAGAACAAGTCGCTGTGCCACCCGGCGAGCGTCGACTCGATCCCGACGAGCGCGGGGCAGGAGGACCACGTGTCGATGGGCAACGCCGCGGGGCTGAAGGCGCTCCAGGTGGTCGCGAACGCCGAGCGCGCGCTCGCAATCGAGCTGCTCGCCGGAACGCAGGCGATCGAGTTCCTCGCGCCGCTCGAGCCCGGGCCGGGGGTGCGGGCGACCCACGACGCCGTGCGCGAGCTCTCGGAGCGGGTTCGGGACGACCGCTCGCTGGCCGACGACATCGAACGCGTCGCCGCGGCGGTCCGCGACGGATCGATCGTCGCCGCAGCGGAAGCGGCGGTGGGGGAGCTCAGATGAGCGTCTCGTCTCTCGACGCGGCGGTCGAGGCTCTCGCGGGCGACCTCTCCCGGATTCGCGCCCCGAGGGGCGCGCAGCTGAACGCGCGCTCGTGGCAGACCGAGGCGCCGCTGCGGATGCTGTTGAACAACCTCGACCCCGAGGTGGCCGAGCACCCGGAGCAGCTCGTCGTCTACGGCGGCTCCGGGCGGGCGGCGCGATCGCACGACGCGTTGAAGGCGATCGTGCGGACGCTCCTGCGCCTGCGCGACGACGAGACGCTGCTCGTCCAGAGCGGCAAGCCCGTCGGCGTCTTCCGGACGCACGAGGCGGCGCCGCGCGTGCTGATCGCGAACTCGCTGCTCGTGCCGCGGTGGGCGACCTGGGACGAGTTCCGGCGGCTCGAGGCCGAAGGCCTGACGATGTTCGGCCAGATGACGGCGGGGAGCTGGATCTACATCGGCACCCAGGGCATCCTGCAGGGCACCTATCAGACGTTTGCGGCGGCGGGCGAGACGCACTTCGGCTCAGCCGAACTACGCGGGCGGACGATCCTGACCGCCGGCCTCGGAGGCATGGGCGGCGCGCAACCGCTCGCTGCGACCATGGCCGGCGCCGCGATCCTGTGCATCGAGGTCGACCCGTCCCGGATCGAGCGCAGGCTCCAGACGCGCTATCTCGACGAGGTCGCGGACTCGCTCGAGGACGGTGTCGCGCGCGTGCGTGCGGCCGCCGCCGAGGGGCGGGCGCTCTCGGTCGGGGTCGAGGGGAACGCGGCCGAATTCGTGCCGGAACTGGCACGAAACAGTGAATTTTTCGACCTCGTCACCGACCAGACCGCGGCCCACGATCCGCTCACCGGCTACGTCCCCGCCGGCCTCTCGGTCGCGGAAGCGGCGTCGTTACGCGGGTCCGACCCCGACGAGTACCTCCGGCGGGCCCGCGAGTCGATCGCGCGCCACGTCGAGGGGATGCTCGCGTACGTCCGCGCCGGCAGCTATGTCTTCGACTACGGCAACAACCTACGCGGGGAGGCCTATGACGAGGGAATAGAGGACGCCTTCTCATACCCGGGCTTCGTCCCGGCCTATATCCGGCCGCTCTTCTGTCGCGGCGTCGGGCCCTTCCGCTGGGCCGCCCTCTCGGGCGAGCCGGCCGACATCGCGGCGATCGACGACGAGCTGCGGCGGCTGTTCCCGCATGACGCGCTACTCCTGCGCTGGCTGGAGCTTGCTCCCGAGCGCGTCGCCTTCCAGGGGCTTCCCGCCCGCATCTGCTGGCTCGGCTACGGCGACCGTGCCCGGGCGGGGCTCGCGATCAACGAGCTCGTCCGCTCCGGCGCCGTGTCGGCACCCGTCGTGATCGGGCGCGATCACCTCGATTCCGGCTCGGTGGCGTCGCCCTACCGCGAGACCGAAGCGATGCGCGACGGCTCCGACGCGATCGCCGACTGGCCGATCCTGAACGCGCTCCTGAACACGGCGGCAGGGGCGACCTGGGTCAGCGTCCATCACGGCGGCGGCGTCGGGATCGGGAACTCGATCCACGCCGGCATGGTCGTCCTCGCCGACGGCAGCGCGGACGCGGCGGAGCGGCTCGAGCGCGTGCTCGCGACGGATCCCGGCACGGGCGTGATGCGGCACGCCGACGCGGGCTACGACGAGGCGCTCGACGCGGCGCGCGAGCACGGGCTCGACCTGCCCGGCCTCGAGCAGTCCGGCACCTGACGCGTGTCGCGGCTGCTGATCCGGGACCTCGCGCAGGTCGTCTCGCCGGCGGGGCGGGACGCGCCTCTCCGCGGGCCGGCGCTGCGTGAGCTCGACGTCGTCGAGCGGGGCTACGTGCTGTGCGAGGGCGGTGAGATCGCCGCGGTCGGCTCGATGTCAGAGCTGGAGCCGCTCGACGGCGAGCTGGAGGAGCTCGACGGACGCGGGCTCTCCGCTGTTCCCGGCCTCGTCGACTGCCACACGCACCCTGCGTTCGGCGGCGACCGGGTCGACGAGTTCTCGCTCCGCGCCGGGGGCGCGAGCTACGAGGAGCTGCATGCGGCCGGGGGCGGCATCCTCTCGACGGTGCGTGCGACACGCGAGGCCGGCGCGGACGGTCTCGCTGCCGCCGTCGAGCGGCACCGCGACTGGATGCTGCGCGCCGGGACGACGACCTTCGAGGGGAAGTCGGGCTACGGCCTCGATCGCGAGACCGAGCTGGCGTCGCTGCGGGCCGTCCGCGACGCAGGCGGGGTTCCGACGTGGCTCGGCGCGCACGCCACGCCGCCCGAGTTCGACGACGCCGACGCGTATCTCGAGCACGCCCTGGAAGACGTCCTGCCCGCGGCGGCGAAGCTCGCCGAGGCGGCCGACGTCTTCCTCGAGCGCGGCGCGTTCGACGCCGACCAGGCGCGGCGCTACCTCACGGCGTGCGCTGCCCATGGCCTGACGCTCCGTCTCCACGGAGACCAGTTCACGGAAGCCGGCGCGATTCCGATGGCGCTCGAGCTGGGCGCGCGTTCGGTCGACCATCTCGAGGCGACCGGGCCCGATGGGATCGCCGCGCTCGCCGCGAGCGACGTGACGGGCGTGCTGCTGCCGGCGAGCGCGCTGTTCCTCGGCAGGCCGATGCCGCCGGGACGTGCGCTCGTCGACGCGGGCGCCGCCGTCGCGCTCGCGACCGACTTCAACCCCGGCAGCGCCTTCTGCGAGAGCCTTCCCCTCGTGTGCTCCCTGGCGGCGACGCAGTTGCACCTGAGCCCGGCCGAGGCGCTTGCGGCCTGCACGGTCAACGCCGCGCACGTGCTCGGTCGCGCCGAGCGGCTGGGGCGGATCGCTTCCGGCTACGCGGCCGACCTGACCCTGCTCGACGCTCCCGACTGGCGCTACCTCGCCTACCACCTCGGCGGCGATCTCGTCGCGGCGGTGATCAAGGACGGAGCGATCGCGTGGAGACGCACGGCATACTGAGCGCGTGGCAACCAAGAAGCAACAGCGGCGGCGGGAGAAGCAGAAGCGGCACGAGTACGAGGAGGTCTACGTCGACGACGAGGGCCGCGAGCTCGACCCCGAAGAAGCCGAGCAGCTCGTCGGGGAGCAGCCCGCCCGGAAGACGAAGGCGACCAGGTCAGAGCCTGCGCAGCGCGGCGGCCGGACGGTCGATCCTCCCTCTTGGCGGCGGACTCTCCGCCGCGGCGCCATCTTCTTCCCGCTGATGCTGCTGACCGTGATGCTGCTCGGCCGGGACCTGTCGCTCGCGGCGCAGATCGGGCAGACGGTCGTGCTGATGGCCTTTTTCTTGCCGTTCAGCTACTTCATGGATTCGATGGTCTGGCGCTCCTACCAGCGCCGGCTCGCGAAGCAGGCGGACGCGAAGAGGCGCTAAGAACTCACTTCAGAACAAGCCTTGTGTCGCCAGGCCGCCCCGGGCGGCACGATCGCCGCGTCCTCAGTCGCCCAGATAGCACCACTATCGGGGCTCCCTGCGTCCTTGCGCTCGCACCACCCGGAGCACCCTGTCGACGAAGCTCGTCCTGAAACGAGTTCTAACCGGTCTGTTCAGGCCGGACGCTGCCGCGGTAGTGGCCGTCGCCGGGCCACGGCGCGAGCAGGAGCAGAATTCGTGCGCCCTGCTCGCTTCCGAGCGAGTGCCGCTCGTCGGGGTCGAAGCGGAACAGCATTCCCGGTGTCGCGTCGACCGTCTCCCCGCCGGCCGCGATCTGCACGTTGCCCTCGAGCACCGTCACCCAGGCGTTCTCCTTCACCTGGTGGTCGCCCATCACCTGTCCCGGATTGAGCACGATCAGCACGGCGCGGGCCTCGTTTCCAGAGTGGACGACGAGCGGATCTCTCGTGCCGGCCGGTGCAGCGACCTCCATCAGGTTCCAGGTCTGCACAGGGCCAAGGATAGACTCATCCGCCCATGGCGCTCGCGGTTGACACCCTCTCGCTCGGCCAGATCGGGACGAACTGCTACCTCGGGCGCCTCGACCGGTCGTCGCCCGACGCCGTCGTGATCGATCCGGGCGCCGACGCTGCCGAGATCCGGCTGACGCTGGCTCGCTCCGGGGCGAGCTGCGCCGCGATTCTGCTCACCCACAGTCACTACGACCACTTCGGCGCGCTCACCGAGCTCGCGGAGGGAACCGGTGCGCCCGTCTGGCTCCCGGAGCTCGAGCGCGACGTGTTTCGCCGGCCGGGCGACTTCTACCCGGGCCTTCCGATCACGCCGTTCGAGGGCGAAGCGACGTTGCTCGCGGGCGGCGAGACGGTCGAGGCCGGCGGCATCTCGTACCAGGTTCGTCACGTCCCCGGTCACTCGCCGGGCCACCTGTCGTACTACGCGGACGGCTGCCTCTTCTCGGGAGATGTGCTCTTCGCAGGCTCGGTGGGGCGCACCGATCTCCCCTTCGGGGACTGGGACACGCTGCTCGAGTCAATTCGCGGGCTGGCCGACGCGTATCCTCCGGAGACGACGGTGTACCCGGGGCACGGCCCCGCCACGACGCTCGGCGCCGAGCTCGCTCGGAACCCGTTCCTCGCCGAGCTGCGGACGTGAAGATCGAGCGGCCGAGGGGAACGCACGACGTTACTCCCTCCGAGCAGCCGCTCTGGCGACGGGTGACGGGGGAGATGGAGCGAATCTGCGGCCTCTACGGCTATCGCCCCATCCAGACGCCGGTGTTCGAGGACACCGAGCTCTTCGCGCGCACGTCGGGCGCCGGCTCGGACGTCGTCCAGAAGGAGATGTACACGTTCACCGACCGTTCCGACCGCTCGCTGACCCTGCGGCCCGAGGGCACGGCCCCAATCTGCCGCGCGTATATCGAGCACGGCCTTCACCGTGAGCCGCAGCCGCAGAAGCTCTACACGATCGGGTCGATGTACCGCTACGGCGCCCCTGGGCGCGGCCGCTACCGCGAGCACTGGCAGCTCTCGGTCGAGGCGCTCGGCTCCGACGATCCCACCCTCGACGCCGAGATCATCCAGCTCTACGACACGCTGCTGCGCCGGCTCGGGATCACGAAGTACCGGCTCGAGCTGAACTCGATCGGCTGCCGCGAGTGCCGGCCGCCGTACATCGAGAAGCTCGGCGCCTGGCTCGCCGAGCACGACGCCGAGCTCGACGAGGCGACGCGCGAGAAGGCGGGGACGAGCCCGCTGCGGGCGCTCGACAACCTGGCCGCGAAGCCGCCAGCGGTGCGCGAGTTGCTCGAGCAGGCGCCGACGATCGGAGACTCCCTCTGCCAGGCCTGCGTCGACCACTTCGCGGCTGTCCGCGCCGACCTCGACGCGACCGGCGTCCGCTATGAGCTCGTGCCGACGCTCGTCCGCGGGCTCGATTACTACTCGCGCACGACCTGGGAGTTCGTCGGGCCGATGGCGAACGAGAACGCGGTCATCTCGGGCGGCGGCCGCTACGACTACCTGATCGAAGAGATCGGCGGGCCGCCGACCCCCGGAGTGGGGTTCGGCGCCGGGGTCGAGCGGCTCCTGCTCGCGCTCGAGGAGGAAGGCGAGGGTGCCGTTACCGCCGAGCGTCCGGCGGTCGACGTCTTCATCGCAGTCGAGCCCGATGGGCCGCGCGAGCTCGTGGCGCCGCTCCTCGCCAACCTCCGCGGGCGCGGCGTCGCGGCAGACACCGACTATGCGGGGCGCTCGCTGAAGGGTCAGCTGACGCAGGCCGGCCGCTCGGGCGCGACCACGACGGTCGTGATCCGCGCGGACGATGCGATCGTGCGCCGCGCGGGCGAGCAAGACGAACCGGTCGGGCACGCCGATCTTCCCGGCAGACTGTCACGCAGTTAGATGAGCACGGTGACTTGGCGCACGCACATGTGCGGCGAGCCGACGAAGGAGCTCGCCGGGGAGAAGCTGACCCTGGCCGGCTGGGTCGCGCGGCGCCGCGACCACGGCGGGCTCGTGTTCGTCGACCTGCGCGATCGGAGCGGGATGACGCAGCTCGTGATCAACCCGGAGCTGGCGCCCGAGGCGGCGGAGCTCGCGTCGCAGCTCCGGAACGAGTTCGTGCTCCGGGCCGAGGGGACGCTCGTCGCCCGGAGCCCAGAGACCGTCAATCCGAACATGCCGACGGGCGAGGTCGAGCTCCAGGTCGAGACGCTGCAGATCGTGAGCCGCTCGACGCCGCTGCCGTTCCAGCTCGACGAGGAGAACGTCGACGAGACGCTGCGCCTCCGCTACCGGTGGCTCGACCTGCGCCGCGAGAAGCTGCAGCGGAACATCACCCTGCGCGCGCAGATGGTCGGGATCATCCGCCGCGAGATGGAGACGGCCGGCTTCCTCGACATCCAGACGCCGATCCTCTTCAAGCCGACACCCGAGGGCGCCCGCGACTTCGTCGTCCCCGCACGGCTCCAACGGGGCCGCTTCTACGCGCTCCCGCAGAGCCCGCAGATCCTGAAGCAGCTGACGATGGTCGCCGGCTTCGACCGCTACTACCAGATCGCGATCTGCTTCCGGGACGAGGACCTCCGCGCCGACCGCGTGCAGGAGATCACCCAGCTCGACGTGGAGATGAGCTTCCCCGACCAGGAGTTCCTCTACGACGTGATGGAGCGGATGTACGCGCGGATCTGGCAGGAGTGCCTCGGGATCGAGATCGAGACGCCGTTCCCCCGCATGACCTTCGCGGAGGCCGACCGCCGGTTCGGCACCGACAAGCCGGACACGCGCTTCGGGCTCGAGCTCGAGGACGCGACCGAGGTGACGCGCAGCTCCCAATTCGGTGTCTTCGCGGGCGCTGAGGCGGTGCGCTTCCTGCGGGTGCCGCAGGAGCTCTCGCGGACCGACCTTGCCCGGCTGGAGGAGGTCGCGAAGGAGTGGGGCGCGAAGGGGCTCGCCTACCTCGTTTACGACGAGGAGGGAGAGGTGCGCTCGCCGATCGCGAAGTTCCTCTCCGAGGAGGAGCTGGCCGTCTTCCGCGGCGACCCGGCTTCCACCGTCCTGTTCGCAGCCGACACGTGGGAGGCGACCTCACGCGTGCTCGGCGCGCTGCGCTCCCAGCTCGGCAGCGAGCTGGGCCTGATCGACGAGGACGCGTTCACGTTCCTCTGGGTCTCGGATTTCCCGATGTTCGAGCGAGACGAAGAGGAGGGTCGCTGGACGGCCGTGCACCACCCGTTCACGCGCCCGACGAAGGAGTGGGAGGAGCGGTTCCACGAGGACCCCGAGCACGCGCTTGCGCATACGTACGACCTGATCGTGAACGGGAACGAGCTCGGCGGCGGCTCGTTCAGGATCCACGAGCCGGAGGTCCAGGCGAAGGTGTTCGACCTGCTCGGCCTCGGCGAGGCGGAGCAGCGCTCCAAGTTCGGCTTCCTGCTCGACGCGCTCGCGATGGGGGCGCCGCCCATGGGCGGAATCGCGCTCGGCATCGACCGGATGACGATGGTGCTCGCGGGCGAGCCGAACCTGCGCGACGTGATCGCCTTTCCGAAGAACCAGGCCGGAATGGACCCGATGAGCGGGGCGCCCTCGGACGTCAGCAAGGAGCAGCTCGAGGAGCTCGGGGTCGCGCTGCTCGAGCAGCCGACCTCATGAGCCTCTCGACCCTTCAGCGGACGATCATCCTCGCGGCAGTCGCGCTGGTCGCGGGTCTGGGCGCCGTCGCGCTCGCAGCCCGTCAGGACGAGGACGCCGAGCGCGCGGGCGAGGCCCAGCCGGTCACGGTCCCGGAGACGGGCTGGTACACGGCGCTCGCGGGCTCGCGCGGCGCGCCGCGCGACGCCGAGCGGACCACGTGCCGCCGCATCCTCACGAGCCGCTCGCTCGGGGTCAGCCACCCGGTGCTCCCCTGCGGCGCGAAGGTCTTCATCTCGTTCCAGGGCACCGACGTGCTCACCGAGGTGATCGACCAGCGGATGAAGCGGCCGGGTCGCCAGTTCGAGCTGACCGAGTCGCTCGCCCAGCGCCTCGGGATCGAGGGGACGCAGCAGATCCGCTGGCGCTTCGCGACGCGCTGAGATAGCGCCCCACCCTGCCGATGTTCCTTGCGCCGATGCGAACCTGGCTAACCAGGTGGGTACCGTGCCGACTCAAGGCCGGACGCCGGTTCCCTTTTACGTGACGTTGGTTCACGTTTACGCGCAAGGCCACGCACAGGGTCGAGCGGGGAGAGTCTACCGAGCCGCCGCTAGGCTGGACCACATGCTCGAGGTGCTCGGAGACTCCGCACGCAGCGACGAGCTCGCGTTCGTGCGGCTCACGGTCGACGGCGACCGGATCGTCGCCGCCGACGCGCCCGGCCTCGAGCGCCCGCTCGACGGGCTGACGCTGCTCGAGGCCGCCGCCGTCCCGGGTGAGACCCTTGCCGCCGACGCGCTCGCGAATGCGCTCGGCCTGGTCTTCCGTGCCGAGCCCGACCCGGGCCGGATCGCGGTCGCGATGAGCGGCGGCGTCGACAGCGCGGTCGCACTGCTGCGGGCGGGGCCGAAGGCGATTGGGGTCACGCTGCGGCTCTGGCTCGACCCTGCCGGGCCGGACGCCGAGCGCGCCTGCTGCTCCCCGGAGGCGGTGATCGCCGCGCGGGAGACCTGCCACGCGCTCGGCATCCCGCACGTCACGCTCGACCTGCGCGAGGAGTTTCGGGCCGCCGTCGTCGAGCCGTTCGTGCAGGCGTACGCCCGTGGCGAGACGCCGAACCCGTGCGGGCGCTGCAACGGCAGCTTCCGCTTCGACGAGCTCGTCGCCTTCACGGACCGTGCCGGTGCAGCGACTCTCTGGACCGGTCATTACGCACGGGTCGTCGAGCGCGACGGGCGCCGCCTGCTCGCGCGGGGCGCGGACCCGGACAAGGACCAGTCGTACATGCTCGCGCCGCTCGACCCCGCCGTCCTCGATCGGGTCGAGTTCCCACTGGGCGGGCAGACGAAGGCGCAGACGCGGGCCGAGGCGGCCGCCGCGGGTCTCGAGGTCGCCGAGCGCCGCGAGAGCCAGGAAGCGTGCTTCCTCGCCGGCGACGACTATCGCGCCTTCCTCGAGCGGCAGGGCCTCGAGCGCACCGAGGGAGCGATCGTCGACGAGCAGGGCCGAGAGCTCGGCCGCCACGACGGTGTGTGGCGCTTCACTCCGGGCCAGCGCCGCGGCATCGGCGTCGCCGCGCCCGAGCCGCTCTACGCGCTTCGCACCGACCGGGCCTCGAACACGCTCGTCGTCGGCCCGCGTGGGTCGCTCGCCTGCACGGAGGTCGACGTTCGCGGCTCGCTCCACGTCCCGGTCGACCGAGCCGCGGCGAAGCTCCGCTACCGCTCCGAGCCGGCGCCGGCTCGCGTCGTCGCGCACGACGGCGGCTTCGCGCTCACGCTCGAGCGTCCGGCTTTCGGCGTCGCGCCCGGCCAGATCGCGGCTCTCTACGATGATGCGGGCGCTGTTGTGGGTTGTGGCGTCGTGTCGTCCGCGGGCGGTCACTAGGATCCCTGCGTGCACCTCCTTGCTGTCAGCGCTGGCGACGTCGCCGATTACGCCCTCGCGGTGTTCCTCGTGGCCACGGGGCTCTCCCTCGCGTACGCATTCGTGCGCCTGGGCGGAACCTTCGGCCGCCTTTCCTCGTTCATCAGAGGAACGGAAGTCGAGCTGCTTCCGGTCATCCACAAGGTCGGCGAGAGCGTCGACGGGGTGAACGCGCAGCTGACGAAGGTGGACCAGGTGACAGACAGCGCAGTGGACATGGCCGACTCCGCCGACACCGCCGTTCGCGCGGTGAGCATGGCGATCGTGCGCCCCGTGCAGAAGGTGACTGGCCTCGCTGCCGGCCTCACGCACGGCGCGTCGGCGCTGCGCACCCAGCGCAGCTGGAGCGAGGCAGTCCAGACGGGCAAGGAGGCGGCAGCCAGGCGGGAGCGCGACCTCGAAGAGGAGCTCCGCACCGCCGGCCGCGACGCTGCCGTAGATGGACGAGTTCACGATCACGGTCCCGCCGGAGCGACAGTACGCCGCCGTTCCCGGCCTCGTCCTCGGCGGCATCGCGGCGCGGCACGAGCTCACGCTCGACGCGCTCGACGACCTGCAGCTCGCGCTCGAGTCGCTGCTCGCCGGCGCGGACGACGGTGACGACGTCACGATCGTCTTGCAGGTGGACGGCGGCACCATCTCGGCCGAGGTCGGGCCGCTGGCGGCGGCCACGGCCGGCGAGCTGGAGCGTGAGGCCGACGAGACCCTGGGCCTGCGCCGGCTCCTCGACGCCGTCGTCGACGGCATGACGCTGCGCGAGCGGGACGGCGCGACCTGGGTCGAGCTACGCAAGGAGTTCGAGCTCGAAGGGACCGAGGCGGGCCGATGACGCGCGCCTCCGACAAGGCACTGCTCCGCCGCTACCACGAGGAGGGCGACCTCGCGGCACGCGAGCAGCTGATCGAGCAGTACCTGTCGCTCGTCCGCTCGCTGGCGCGCCGCTACGCCTACCGCGGCGAGCAGCTCGACGACCTCGTCCAGATCGGCTGCATCGGCCTGATCAAGGCGATCGACCGCTTCGACATCGACCGCGGTGTCGAGCTCACCACCTACGCGACCCCGAACATCATCGGCGAGATCAAGCGGCACTTCCGCGACAAGGGCTGGGCCGTCCGCGTGCCGCGCGGGCTCCAGGAGCTGAACGTCCAGCTCTCGAAGATCGTCGAGGAGCAGACGGTGCAGCTCGGCCGCTCCCCCACGATCCCCGAGCTCGCGAAGGCGGCCGGCGTCGAAGAGGAGCTCGTGCTCGAGGCGCTCGAGTCGGGCCGTGCGTACACGTCGCTCTCGCTCTCGGCGGGCGGCACGGACGAGGACGGAGAGCTCGATCCGCTCGAGTCGCTCGGCACCGAGGAGCACCAGTATTCGGTCTCGGAGGACCGCGCCGTGCTCGCGCCCGGCTTCCGCGCCCTCGACGAGCGCGAGCGCCGCATCCTCCATCTCCGCTTCTTCGACGGGCTGACGCAGAGCCAGATCGCACAGCAGGTCGGGATCTCCCAGATGCACGTCTCGCGCCTGATCCGCCGCGCCCTCGAGAAGATCCGCGAGGAGATCGCGAGCGACGAGCTCGAGGCTCCCGCGGCAAAGCGCGCCGCCGGCTAGACCTGGCCGGCTGCGCCTCCCGGCCGGCGGAGCCGGCCTCCGGCGCAGCCTCGCGCCGCTCGCGCCGCTCCAGCCGGCGGCCCGTACCTCCGTACTGTTCCACCGGCCTACGCAGCGCGAGCGACGCGCCAGATCAGCCGGGGTGTGGGTACCTACAATCCCGGGATGCGTACGTCCGCCGAGCTGCGCGAGGGCTTCCTGTCCTTCTTCGAGGAGAAGGGCCACACGAGGCTGCCGTCGTGGCCGCTCGTGCCGCGCGCGGACGACCACTCGACTCTGCTCACGACGGCCGGGATGCAGCCGCAGATGCCGTACTTCCTCGGCCGCGAGGAGCCGCCGGCACTGCTGACGGCGACCTCGCAGAAGTGCTTCCGGACGCCCGACATCGACGAGGTCGGCCGCGACGGGCACCACCTCACCTTCTTCGAGATGCTCGGCAACTTCTCGTTCGGGCAGTACTTCAAGCAGGGCGCGATCGAGCTCGCACGCGAGTTCATGGTCGAGCGCCTGGGGCTCGACTGGGACCGGATCTGGATCACCGTCCACGCGGGCGATCCCGTCTTCAAGCTCGGCCCGGACGAGGTCGCCATCGCGGCGTGGGAGGAGATCGGAATGCCCGCGGAGCGGATCATCCCGCTGCCGAGCTCCGAGAACTTCTGGTCGGTCGGCGGCCCGGGGCCGTGCGGCCCTGATTCCGAGATCTACTGGGACTGGGGGGTCGAGCACGGCTGCGGCCACCCGGACTGCGCGCCCGCCTGCCCGCGCTGCGATCGCTTTCTCGAGTTCTGGAACCTCGTCTTCATGGAGTACGAGCAGCACCCGGACGGGACGCTGACGCCGCTGCCGAAGCAGAACATCGACACCGGGCTGGGGCTCGAGCGGATCGCGGCGATCGTCCAGGACGTGCCCTCGCGCTCCGTCTACGAGACCGACGGCTACCAGGCGATCATGGCCTGGGTGGCGGAGGAGAGCGGCGTCTGCCTTCGGCGAGTCGGAGGTGGCCACGAAGGCGCACCGCGTGCTCGCCGACCACGGACGCGGCATGACCTTCCTCGTCGGCGACGGCGTCACGCCCTCGAACGAGGGCCGCGGCTACGTGCTCCGCCGGATCATCCGCCGGGCCGTGCAGCAGGCGCGCACGATCGGGCTCGACGACCTCTGGCGGCTGAGCGACGTCGTCGTCGAGCAGATGGGCTGACGCGTTCCCGGAGCTGCCGGAGAACCAGGAGCGGATCCGCGACGTCCTTCGCGCCGAGGAGGAGCGATTCACCGAGACGCTCGCGCGCGGGATGAAGCTGTTCGAGGATGTTGCCGCCGCACGCGCGATCTCGGGCAAGGACGCCTTCGACCTCGATCACGACCTACGGCTTTCCGTTCGAGCTGATCCGGGAGCTCGCCGTCGAGCGCGGCGCTCGCGGTCGACGAGGACGACTTCCAGGAGCGGATGGAGGCGCATCGCGAGATCTCGCGCAGCGGCGCCGGCCGCGCCGTGACGCCGCTCGGCGGCCCGCCGTCCGAGTTCGTCGGCTACGAGCAGACCGAGGTGCTGACCGCGATCATCGCCCTCTCGGACGTCGGCGACGGCCGCTTCGAGGCGAAGCTGGAACGGACGCCGTTCTACGCGGCCGGCGGCGGGCAGGTCACCGACGCCGGCTGGATCGAGCACGACGAGACCGGCGCCAGGGCGGAGCTGCGTGAGGCCCACCGGCTCGGCGACGACCAGGTGCTCGTCTTCGAGGGTGACGGGTTCGCGGTTGGCGACCGCGTCAAGGCGGTCGTGCCCTGGGCGGTGCGGTTCCCGACGATGGCGAACCACACGGCGACGCACCTCCTGCACGAGTCGCTGCGCCGCGTGCTCGGCGAGCACGTCACGCAGGCGGGCTCAGCCGTGCGGCCCGACAAGCTCCGCTTCGACTTCACGCACGAGCGCGCGCTCACCGAGCAGGAGCGCACCGAGGTCGAGCGGCTGGTGAACGAGCAGGTCTTCGCCGCCCTGCCCGTGCGCGCGTTCGAGACGACGATCGACGAAGCCCGCAAGCTCGGCGCGCAGATGCTCTTCGGGGAGAAGTACGGCGACATCGTGCGCGTGGTCGAGGTCGCGGGCTTCTCGCGCGAGCTCTGCGGCGGCACGCACGTCCGCTCGACGGCCGAGATCGGGCCGTTCGTGATCCTCTCCGAGGGATCTGTCGGCTCAGGCGCGCGCCGGATCGAGGCCGTCACGTCCGGTGAGTCGTACGCGCTTCTGCACGAGCGCGCGCGGGAGGGCGACGAGCTGCGGGCCGAGCTCGCGAAGGTGCGCAAGGAGGCAAAGCAGGGGGGCGGGCAGCCGGCCGAGGCCGCAGAGGCCGACTACACGGTCACCCGCGAGACTGCGGCCGGCGACGTCACCGTGCTCGTCGTCGACGTTCGCAGCGGCGACCCGCTCGACGTCTCCGACCGGCTCAAGCAGAAGCACGCGCCCGCTGCGGTGATCGTCGGGGCGCGGGACGACGGTGCGGCCCAGCTCCTGATCAACCTCGACAAGTCGCTGGAGGGCCGGGGCGTCGACGCAGGCGCCGTCATCCGCGAGGCGGCCGTCCTGATCGGCGGCAAGGGCGGCGGCCGCGCCACGATGGCCCGCGCCGGCGGCAAAGAGCCCGAGCGGCTCGAGGACGCGGTCGCGCTCGCCGAGAAGACGATCATCGAGGCGCTGATTTGAGGAACACAGCCTGAAAGTTCTGGCTCTCGACTATGGTGCGGCGCGGACCGGCGTCGCCGTCTCCGACGCGACCGGAACGCTCGCTCGTCCGCTGACCGTCGTCGAGCGCGCGACGAGCGAGGCAGGCCTGCGCCGGCTCGTCGAGCTCGTCGCCGAAGAGGGCGCCGAGCGCGTTGTGGTCGGTCTGCCACTCACGCTCCGCGGCGAGCGGGGCGCCCAGGCGCAGGAGACCGCGGCCTTCGTCGAGGCGTTGCGCGCCGCGGTCGACGTGCCGGTGGAATCGTTCGACGAGCGCTTCACGACGACGCTCGCGGCCTCCGGCCCACCCTCGCGCGCGCCCGAGGACGCCCGGGCAGCGGCGCACCTGCTCGAGAGCTACCTGACGTGGACGACCAGGTCGTAAGGCCGCCCCGGCCGGGCGGGCCGGAGCGGAAGTCGAAGGGGGCGCTGGCGCTGCGCCGCAGCGTCGCGGCTCTGCTCCTGCTCGGCTTCCTCGGGCTCGGGCTCTGGCTCGGCGTGGAGGCGCTCGGAAGCGACGAGGAGGCGGCACCGCCGCCGCCTACGACGACCGCTGTGGTGCCGAAGCCGGTCATCCTCCGCATCGTCTTCCCGGAGGGCTTCACGCGCAAGGACATGGTCGAGCGGGTCGGCGAAGTGCGGAGGATTGCGCGACAGAAGCGCAAGGTGACGCCCAAGCTGACCGCGGCCGCCTACGCGAAGGCCTCCCAGGCGGCAAGAGCGCCGGCCGCCTTCCGCAAGGAGACGAAGGGGATCGAGGGCTTCCTCTTCCCGGCCACGTATGAGTTCACGCCGAAGACGACCGCGAAGAAGCTCGTCGCCGACCAGCTGGCCCACTTCGACACCAACTGGAAGAAGGTCGACCAGCGCTACGCCCGGACGAAGAACCTGACGCCGTACGACGTGCTGATCATCGCCTCGATGGTGGAGAAGGAGACGATCGCGCCGAAGGAGCGGCCGCTCGTCGCCGCCGTCATCTACAACCGGCTCAAGGCGGGGATGCCGCTCGGAATCGACGCCACGATCCGGTACGGGCTCGGCGTCCCCGGCACCGAGGCGCTGCGCCGCTCCCAGCTCGAGAGCGACAACCCCTACAACACGCGCAACCGCACCGGCCTGCCGCCGACGCCGATCGCCAATCCCGGCCTCGCCTCGATCAAGGCCGCTGCGAAGCCCGCGAACGTCGACTACCTCTACTTCGTGCGCAAGCCGGACAAGATCCATCACTTCTTCACCGCGAGCGAGTCGGAGTTCTTTTCCAAGGCCTGCGAGTACGGGTTCGGCTGCGGGTGATCGGCGGCACGACCGGCCTGGTCGGGCTGCTGCGGGATCCGAAGGTCGATTCGCTCTCGCCGCGGATGCACAACGCCGCGTTCGCGGCGCTCGCGCTCGACCTCGCCTACGTCCCACTCGGGGTCTCGCCCGACCGCCTCGAGGACGCGGTCCGGGGGCTCGTGGCGCTCGGCTTCCTGGGGGCCAACGTGACGACTCCGCACAAGCGGGCGATCGTCGCGCTCTGTGACGAGGTGGGGGACGGCGTCGAGTCGGTGAACACGCTCGTGATCCGCGACGGCCGCGTGCTCGGCTCCAGCACCGATACGGAGGCGCTCGGAGACCGTCGACCGGCGACGGCGGCCGTCGTCGGCGACGGCGGGGCAGCGACCGCGTGGATCGCCGAGCTGACGTCGCGCAACGTCGATGTGCAGGTGTTCGCCCGGCGGGGCGAGTGGCCGCCGGGCGTCGACGACGTCGAGTTGATCGTCCACGCGACGCCCGTGCGGGACGAGCTCCTCTTCGACCCGAAACCGGGCCAAACCGTGATCGACCTCGCCTACCGGCCCGAAGGAGGCGAGACGGCGCACGTCGCCACGGCACGCTCCGCCGGCTGCGAGGTCGTGGACGGACTCGACGTGCTGGTCGCGCAGGGTGCGGCGTCGTTCGAGGCCTGGACGGGCCTACCGGCGCCGGTCGATGTGATGCGCGCCGCAGTACGCTCTGCCGCGTGATCCTGAGCCTCACTACGGCGGGCGAGTCGCACGGGCCGGCGCTCGTCGCGATCCTGACCGGGCTCCCGGCCGGCCTCGTGCTCGACCGGGCCGCAATCGACGCGGACCTCCATCGCCGCCAGCAGGGCTACGGCCGCAGCCCGCGCCAGCAGCTCGAGCGGGACGAGGTGGAGGTGCTCGCCGGGCTCAGGCACGGCCGCACGATCGGCACCCCGCTCGCGCTCGTCGTCCGCAACCGCGACCACGCGAATTGGACCTGGGGGATGAGCCCCTGGCCGCCCGAGGGCGAGCCGTCCGGCAAGGGCGTGAAGCCGGTCACCTTGCCGCGGCCCGGACACGCAGACCTGGCAGGAACGCTGAAGTTCGGTCACGAGGACGTGCGCGACGCGCTCGAGCGGGCCAGCGCACGCCAGACCGCCGTGTTCGTGGCGGCGGGCGCAGTGGCGAAGGCCTTCCTGCGCGAGCTCGGAATCGACGTCGCCGGCTCGGTGCTCGAGCTCGGAGGCGAGCGCGAGGCGTGGGAGGGTGCGATCGATGCCGCTCGCGCCGACCGCGACACGCTCGGTGGAGTCGTCGAGGTTCGCGCCGCGGGGGTTTTCCCCGGTCTCGGCTCCTACGCGACGCGTGAGGAGCGGCTCGACGCGCGGCTCGCGGCCGCTCTGATGGGTGTCCAGGCCGTCAAGGGCGTCGAGATCGGCGACGGCTTCGCGCTCGCGCGCGAACGCGGCTCGGCCGCACACGACGAGATCGAGCCAGGTCTGAGGCGCCGTTCGAACCGCGCCGGCGGGATCGAGGCCGGTGTCTCGAACGGCGAGGAGATAGTCGTCCGCGCCGCGATGAAGCCGCTGCCGACCCTGATGCGCCCGCTCGACTCCGTCGATCTCGCCACGGGCGAACCGGCGCAGGCGCTCGTCGAGCGCAGCGACGTCGCCGCGGTCGAGGCGCTCGCGGTGGTCGCAGAAGCCGCGGTCGCCTGGGAGCTCGCCCGCGCGGCGCGCGAGAAGCTCGGCGGCGACGCGCTCGCCGACGTGAAGGCCGCCCACGCCGCCTACCTGGAGCGGATACGAGCCCGCTAGATCGTCCAGTCGCGCTGATCGGCTTCATGGGGGCCGGGAAGTCGACGCTGGGCTGCGAGGCGGCGGAGCGGCTCGGCCGCCCGTTCGTCGACGTCGACGACCTGATCGCGCAGGACCTCGGCGAGACGGCCGCGAAGATCTTCGCGCGCGACGGCGAGCACCGGTTCCGCGAGGTCGAGGAGGAGTGGGGAGTGACGCTCCTGAACGAGCACCACGACTACGGCGTGCTCGCGTACGGCGGCGGCGCGATCGAGTCGCCCGTGATTCGGGAGGCGTTGCGGGATCGGGCGATCGCTGTGTGGCTCGACGTCTCGGTCGACGAGGCGTGGGCGCGCTCGCGCGGCAGCGCGCGGCCGCTTGCCCAGGACGAGGCCGAGTTCCGGGCACGCTACGAGCGGCGCCGGCCGCTGTACGAGGCGGCTGCGGACTTCGTTGCCCACGACCTCGACGACGTCGTGCTCGCAGCCGGGGGAATCCACGTCGGGCTCGGCGCGCTCGAGCGGCTCGGAGAGCTCGTGCCGGGCGACGCGCCCGTCGAGCTCGTCGCGGACGCACGCGTCGCAGGTATCCATGGGATGGACGCGCAGCTGGCGCTCGGGGCGCGGGTCCACGCGCTCCACGAGGTCGCGCCAGGAGAACAGGCGAAGACGGTGGAGTCGATCGACGGGCTCTGGCACGCGCTCAGGCTCGAGCGCGGCGGCATGCTCGTCGCGCTCGGCGGGGGGAGCACGACCGACGTCGCCGGCTTCGCGGCAGCCACGTATCTCCGCGGGATCGACTGGGTCGCCGTCCCCTCGACGCTCGTCGGCCAGGTCGACGCGGCGATCGGCGGCAAGACCGCGATCGACCTTCCATACGCGAAGAACCTCGTCGGCGCCTTCCACTGGCCCGTGCGAACGGTGATCGATCCCGCGCTTCTAGAGACGCTGCCGGAGGCCGAGCTCGAAAACGGCCGGGCCGAGGTGGTCAAGACGGGCCTGCTCGCGGGCCAGCCGCTGTGGGAGCTGGAGCTCGCCGAGCAGGTGCGTCGCGCGGCGGCGTTCAAGTGCGCCGTCTGCCTGCGCGACCCGCTCGACCTGGGCGAGCGCGCGCAGCTCAATCTCGGTCACACCTTCGCGCACGCGCTCGAGGCCGCAGCCCGTTTCGCGCTGCCGCACGGCCGGGCCGTCGCGCTGGGGCTGCTCGCCGCGCTGCGCCTGTCCGGGCTCGACGCGACGGTCGTCGAGCAGGAGCTGCGGCCGGAGCCCGTCCGCGTCGACCGCGAGCAGGCGTGGGCGGCGCTCGTGCGCGACAAGAAGGTGGTCGGCGGCGTGCCCCGCCTCGTCCTCCTCGACGCGCCCGGGAAGCCGCGGCTCGGCGTCGAGCTACCCGAGTCGGATGTGCGCGCCGCGCTCGATTCGCTGATCGCGAGTTAGAGTCGCCTGCGTGCGTGTGGCAGTCCTCAACGGCGTCAACCTGGACGCGCTCGATCGCCGGGACCCCGAGCTGTACGGCGGGTTGGGCCTGGCCGAGCTCGAGAGCCGCATCTACCAGTGGTCGAAGGAGCTCGAGTGCACGACTCGCTGCCGGCAGACGAACCACGAGGGGCAGTTCGTCGACTGGTGCCACGACGCGCTCGACTGGGCCGACGGCGTCGTCCTGAACCCCGGCGCCTGGTCGCACTACAGCTACGCAATCCGCGACGCGGTCGAGCTCTTCACCGTGCCCGTCGTCGAGGTGCACCTGTCCAACATCGCCGAACGAGAGGAGTGGAGGCGGCACTCCGTGATCGGCGAGCTGGCGGCAAAGCGCGTGATCGGCAAGGGGCCGGACGGCTACCGCGAGGCGCTCGAGTTCCTCGTCGCCCGGTGAACTCCAAGTTCAAGATCACGATGCTTCTCGCGGACGCCGCGCAGGAGGTCGGCGGGAAGCTCTACGTGCTCGGCGGCGGCTGGTCGATCATCAACGCCGGTCCGACGAACTTCGCGATCGCCGTCTACATGCAGACTCCGTGGGATCAGGCGAATCGCCGGCACACGTTCAGGATCGAGCTCCTCGACGCTGACGGCCAGCAGGTGCTCCTGCCGCAACCGGACGGCAGCGAGCGGCCAGTGCTCATCGAAGGTCACCACGAGGCCGGCCGCCCTGCGGGCCTGAAGCCCGGAACCCCGCTCGACGGCGCGTTCGCGATCCAGTTCGCCGGGATCATGCTGCCGGCGGGCGAGCGGCTCGAGTTCCGGCTCTCGATCGACGGCGAGACCCACGAGGACTGGACGCTGCCGTTCACGACCCGGCCCGCAGCAGAGCCGCAGTAGGATCATCGGCCCGTGAGCGCCACCTCCCGAATCGAGCGGCTTGCCGCGCTCCTCGACGAGCCGCTGCTCGTCACGAGCACTGTGAACGTTCGCTACCTGACCGGGCTCTCGAGCTCGAACGCGGTCGTGCTCGTCGCTCCGGACGGCGAGGCCACCCTGTACACGGACTTCCGTTACGCGCATAAGGCCCGCGCGCTCGACGGGGTTCGCTTCGAGCAGACCGCGCGCGCGATCCTCGGCGACCTCGCCACGCGCCTCGCCGGTCAGACCGTCGGCATCGAGGCGCACGTCCTCACAGTGGCCGGCAACGAAACGCTGGAGGGAGGGGGTGTCGAGACGGTCGCGCGGACGGGTCTCGTAGAACGTTTGCGGGCGGTCAAAGAGCCGGCCGAGCTGGCGACGATGCGCGAGGCCGCCGCGATCTCCGATCTCGTGTTCGCCGCGCTCGCCGACGAGCGTTTCACCGGCCGGACCGAGCGCGAGCTCGCCTGGCGCGTGCGCGAGCTCTTCCACGAGCAGGGCGCTTCCGAGCTCGCGTTCGACTCGATCGTCGCCGCCGCCGAGAACGGCGCCAGCCCGCACGCGGATCTCCGCGACGTCGAGATCCCACCGAACACACTTGTCACCATCGACGCCGGCTGCCGCGTCGACGGCTACGTCTCCGACTGCACGCGCACGTTCGCGACGGGTGACCTCCCGGATGAGCTCGGGCGCGCCTACAAGGTCTGCCTCGACGCGCAGCTCGCCGGCCTCGCGGCGTACGGGCCGGGCGTCAGTGGCCGCGACGCCGATGCGGCCGCCCGCGACGTGATCGCGGCGGCCGGGTGGGGCGAAGAGTTCGGGCACGGGCTCGGCCACGGAATCGGGCTCGAGGTGCACGAGCTGCCGGCGACGCGCCCCGAGTCGACGGACACGCTCGAGGCCGGGAACGTCGTCAGCTGCGAGCCGGGGATCTACCTCCCAGGCGTCGGCGGTGTCCGGATCGAAGACATGGTCCTCGTCACGGACGACGGCCGCGAGCCGTTGACTCAGGCGCCCAAGGAGCTCGTCACCGTCGGCTGACTCTCTCGAGAGCCTCGTCGCGAAGTCCGCCGCCCGCGGTCACCGGCAGCTTGCCGCAGGTGTGATCCTTCCGACGGGTGAGACCCGCCTGCTTGGCGGACCAGCGGACGCACTCTTCGAGATCGGCTCGATCACGAAACCCCTGACGGGCGTCCTACTCGCGGAGGCGGTACTGCGCGGCGAGATGTCACTGGACGACCCGCTTTCGAAGCACCTTCCGCTTCACCAGGCGCCGTTGCTCTGGCCTGAGCGAGCGCCGACGCTCGTCGAGCTCGCGACGCACCAGGCCGGCCTGCCGAATACGCCCAGGAAGCTCCACCGACGTGAGGTCGCCTTCGTGCTCGGGCTCCGCCGCACCGATCCTTGGGTGGATGTCGACGACGTGTCCTACCCTCGGTTGCTCGCAGCGACCACCGTGAAGCGCTTCGGCCGGTTCCGCTACTCGAGCATCGGCTTCGGCCTTCTCGGCGAGGCGCTGGCCCGCCGTGCCGGAACGAGCTACGAGCTGCTCCAGCGGACGCGGCTCTGCGAGCCGCTCGGTCTTGCCGACACGTGGGTCGAACCGCCGCCGGGCGTGCGCGAGCGGCTGCTTCCGGGCCACACCCGCCGGGGCCGCCCCGCCCCGTGGCTGCGGGACGTGATGCCCGCGGCCGGCTCCGTCCGCTCGACCGTCTCGGACCTGCTCCGCCTGCTGGCGGCGGCGCTGGCTCCTGCCGCCGACTCGCCCGGACCGGCGCTCGCTCTCGCCGCGAAGCCGCGGCACCAGCTCTCGCGCGGGATGTTCATCGGGCTCGGCTGGCTCTTTCTCGAGCGAGGAGGAAAGCCTCCGGTCGTGTGGCACAACGGCGGCACGTTCGGCTTCCGGAGCTTCGCGGGCTATGTGCCGGCGGAGGGCGTCGCCGCGGTGGTGCTGGCGAACTCGCTCCGCGGCGTCGACCGGCTCGGTTTCAAGCTCCTCGACGCGGCGGCCGCCGCAACGTCGTGACTACACTGCGGCGCCGTGGCCGAGGTCGTCAGCACCAACGAGTTCAAGAACGGGATGCACATCGAGCTGGACGGCTCGGTCTGGCGCATCGTCGAGTTCCAGCACGTGAAGCCGGGCAAAGGCGGTGCGTTCGTGCGGACGAAGGTGAAGAGCGTGGACTCGGGCGCCGTCGTCGACCGGACATTCCGGGCGGGTGAGAAGTTTCCGCGCGTCTTCACCGAGGTCAAGAGCATGCAGTACCTCTACGACTCCGGCGACGAGGTCGTCTTCATGGACCAGGGCACCTACGAGCAGCTCTCGCTGTCGCACGCGTCGCTCGAGGCCGAGCTGCCGTACATGCTGCCCTCGAGCTCCGTGCAGCTCCTCTTCGTCGGCGGCAGGCCCTCGGGCGTGCAGCTTCCCTCCTCGATCGAGCTCTCGGTGACCGACACGGAGCCCGGCGTGAAGGGCGACACCGTCTCGAACGTGACGAAGCCGGCGACGCTCGAGACGGGCGCGGTCGTCGCCGTGCCCCTCTTCGTGAACGTGGGCGACCGGATCAAGGTCGATCCCCGCGAAGGCCGCTACATCTCGCGGGCGTAGAGCCTCTTCGCCGCTGCGGCGCTCGGTAGGCTCCGCTCGTGCCGAAGCTCGTCGACACGACGATTCGCCTGCTTTCGCAGGAGCCGCTTGCGGGCAAGGTGCCGACCGGTGAAGTGCTCCGGCTCGCCGAGGTGCTCGACAAGGCCGGCTTCGCCTGCCTCGAGATCTCCGGCGGCGGGGTCTTCGACACCGCCGTCCGTCGCGGCGTCGAGAGCCCCTGGGAGCGCATTCGGGCACTGAAGGCGCGGACGACGACGCCGCTCGGGCTGGCGTTGCGCGGGCGGTTTCTCGTCGGGTCGCGGCCGGTGGGGGCCGACTTCGTGCGCCGCTTCGTCGCCTCCGCCGCCGAGAACGGCATCGACGTCTTCCGCCTCCACGACCCGCTCAACGACGTCTCGAACCTCCGCGAGCCCGGCGAGGCGATCGTCTCCGCCGGCAAGGAGTTCCACGCCGGGCTCGTTTACAGCCCCGGCGACTCGCGGGCGATGGACCAGCTCGTCGAGCAGGCGAAGGAGCTGCCCGAGATCAAGGCGACCCGGGCGCTCGTGCACGACCCGAGCGGCGGGCTCGAGCCGCACCAGGCCGGCGAGCTCGTCGGCCGGGTCGCGGAGGCGTCCGGCCTCCCGGTCGGCTTCTACTGCCAGGGAGCCGGCGGCGCGGGGCTCGCCGACTCGATCGAGGCTGCGCGCGCCGGCGCGGACCTGATCGCCTGCGCCGTCTACCCGCTCGCGCTCTCGCTCCATCGCGTCGCGGGCGAGTCGCTCGCGTCGGCGCTCGCCGGGATGGGGCTCGACACGGGCGTCGACGTCTCTCTGCTCTGGGACGCGTCCGACCTCGTCGACGAGCACGTCGGCGACGAGATCATCACCCCGCACGCGCCGCGGCTCGCCGTGCGGGCTGCCGAGTACGACCTGCCCACGGGCCTGGTCGCCGCCCTGGACACGCACCTGCGCGCGCACGCGGCCGACGACCGGCTGCTCGAGACGCTCGAGGAGCTGCAGCAGATCCGGCGCGAGACCGGCTGGCCGCCGCTGGCCGCCCCGATCGGGCAGATCCTCGCCTCGCAGGCCCTCATCCACGTTCTCTCGGCACGACGCTACGGAACCGTCGTCGACGAGTTCCGGTCGCTCGTCCAGGGCGGCTTCGGCACGCCGCCGGGCACCGTCGACCCGACCGTCGAGCGCGCCGTCGCGCTGCTCACGAACGGCGCCCCGCCGGTGGAGGACCCACCGACCGCCGAGGACGTGCGCCTGGAGGCCGAGGGCCTCGCCGCCAGCGAGGAAGAGCTCGTCCTGATCGCCCTCTTCGGAGAGGAGGCCGAGATGCTGCTGCGGACGATCCGGGCCCGCCACAACCGGGACGACCGCGGGGAGACGACGCTCGAGGAGACCCGCGAGCAGCGGATCCGCGAGCTCGTCCGGATCGTGCAGGAGAGCGGCGTCGCGGAGGTCGAGATCGAGGACGAGGGGATGCGCGTCTCGGTCCGGCGGACGGAGGAGCGGCCGACGTTCCCGGGCGCAGCACCGCTCGCGGAGGACGAGCCGTCCGAGCTGCCCGTCGCCGCTGCCCCGTCGGAGGGCTCGATCAAGGTCGAGTCGCCGATGGTCGGCGTCTTCTACCGCGCCGGCGAGCCCGGCTCGCCGCCGTTCGTCGACGTCGGGGACGTGGTCGCGCCGGGGCAGACGCTCTGCCTGCTCGAGGCGATGAAGCTCTTCAACGAGCTGAAGTCGGAAGCGGCCGGCCGCGTCACGGCGATCCACGCCGAGAACGGCAAGCCGGTCGAGTTCGGGCAGCTCCTGTTCGAGCTCGAGCCGATCCTCGGTCCACCGCGCTAGCTCTGATGTTCAGCCGGGTCCTGGTCGCGAACCGCGGCGAGATCGCCGTCCGGGTGATCCGCGCGATCCACGAGCTCGGCGCCGAGGCGGTCGCGGTCTACTCGACCGCCGACCGCGACGCGCTCCACGTCAGGCTGGCCGACCGCTCGGTCTGCATCGGCCCGCCCGCCGCGGCCGAGAGCTATCTCCGCATCCCGAACGTGATCGCCGCCGCGGAGACCACCGGCTGCGAGGCCGTCCATCCCGGCTACGGCTTCCTGTCCGAGAACCCCGCCTTCGTGCGCGCCTGCGAGGAGCACGACCTCGCCTTCGTCGGCCCGGGAGCGGACGTGATGGAGCGGATGGGCGACAAGGCCCGCGCGAAGGCGGAGATGCGGGCGGCGGACGTGCCGCTCGTCCCCGGTACCGAGGGCGGCGCCTCCCTCGACGAGATGCGCGCGGCCGCGGCCGAGCTCGGCTTCCCGGTGCTGCTGAAGGCCGTCTCCGGCGGCGGCGGCAAAGGCATGCGGCTCGTGCGGTCGCCGGACGAGCTCGAGCGCGCCTACTCGACAGCCGGCGTCGAGGCCGAGGCGGCCTTCTCGGACGGCTCCCTGTATCTCGAGAAGGCGCTCGTGCCCGCCCGCCATGTCGAGGTACAGGTGCTCTGCGACCGGGACGGCGGCGTGCTCACGCTCGGCGAGCGCGAATGCTCGATCCAGCGCCGGCACCAGAAGCTCGTCGAGGAGTCTCCCTCGCCGGCCCTCGACGACGCCACGCGCGAGGCGATGGAGGCTGCCACCGAACGCGCTTGCCGCACGATCGGGTACGAGAACGCCGGCACCTTCGAGTTCCTGCTCGGCGCCGACGGCACGTTCCACTTCATGGAGCTGAACGCCCGTCTCCAGGTCGAGCACCCGGTCAGCGAGCTGGTGACCGGGGTCGACATCGTGCGCGAGCAGCTGCGGATCGCCGCGGGCGAGCGGCTCTCGTCGACCGGCCGTGCTCCGAGGCGAGGGCACGCGATCGAGATCCGGCTGAATGCCGAGGATCCGGCCCGCGGCTTCGCGCCGGCACCGGGGACGATCGAGCGGTTCCGGCCGCCGCTCGGGCCCGGCATCCGGATCGACACGCACCTCGAGGAGGGCGCGTCGATTTCGCCGTACTACGACTCCCTGATCGCGAAGCTCGTCGTCTGGGCCGAGGACCGGCCCGCGGCGATCGCGCGCTGCGTGCGCGCGCTCGCCGAGATCGAGCTCGGCGGCGTTCCGACCACCCGCGAGCTCGCGCTCGACATCCTTCGTTCCGCAGAGTTCGCCGGGGGCGACTACTCGACGAGCTTCCTCGAGGAGATGGAAGGGCGCCTGCCGGCGCTCGCCGCGGGATGAGCCGTGACGGACATGTCATCCGCGGCCCGCACGGGTCGATCCGGATCGAGGCCGATGCGATCGCGGCGCTCGTCGTCGCGGCCGCGGAACGGGTCGACGGTGCGCGCGCTCGGCGGCCGCGGCGTGGGCTCGTCGTCTCGATCTCGGACGGCGCCGCCCGCGTCGAGCTCGAGCTCGCGGCCCGCTACGGCGTGACGCTGCCGGCTCTCGCGGGCGAGGTCCAGAAGAGCGTCGCAGCCGCGTTGCACGACGCGGCCGGCCTGAGGGTGGACGCGGTGGACGTCAGGATCGAGGAGCTCGAGCGGTGAGCACGGGCCGGCGGCAGGCCCGGCGGACGGCGCTCTTCCTGCTCTACCAGTGGGACCTCACGGGGCAGCCGCTGACGGCACTGTACGAGGGCGAGCCGGATGCGTTCGCGCTCGGGCTCGCGGAGGCGGTCTCGGCCCGGTCCGAGGAGCTCGACCGCCGGATCACCGCGAGCGCGGAGGGCTGGACCGCCGATCGCCTGGGTACGCTCGAGCGGAACATTCTGCGGATCGGGATCCACGAGCTCGAGGAGGAGAGTGTGCCGCCCGAGGTGGCGATGAACGAGGCCGTCGTGCTCGCGAAGCGATACGCGTCGGAGGATGCGGCCCGGCTCGTGAACGGGATCCTCGCCCGCGTGTCCAGGGAGGAGGCTGCGTGACTGAGCCAGGGTCGGCCGACGAGTCGCTCGCGCGCGCCGAGGAGCTGCTCGAGCGGTTGAAGGCGGCGCGGGACGAGCTGGAGCGGCTCGCGGCGGCGGAGGACACCGAGTCGGCCGTCGAGGTGCTGACGGAGCTTGCCGACATTGCCAAGGAGGTCGAGGGAGAGCTGACAAGGGCCCGGGCGCGTGCCGATGCAGCGCAGCCCTGACGAGCTGCGGGCGCTCGTCGAGGGCTACCTCGGCGAGCTCGCGTTCACGCCCGAGCTCGGCGCGCTCGAGGAAGTGCTCCGTTACCCGCTCGAGTCGGGCGGGAAGCGCGTACGGCCGGTGCTCGCTCTCGCCGTGGCCGAAGCCGCTGGCTCCACTGCAGAGGATTGCCTCCCAGCTGCGGCGGCCATCGAGCTCGTGCATACGTTCTCGCTCGTTCACGACGACCTGCCCGCCATGGACGACGACGACGAACGGCGCGGGCGCGCCTCGGCGCACGTCGCGTTCGGCGAGGCGACCGCCCTGCTCGCGGGCGACGCGCTGCTCGCCGAGGCGTTCCGGCTCGCTCTCTCGTACCCGACGCCGCTCGTCGGCCGCGAGCTCGCACAGGCGACGCTCGCAATGATCGGAGGCCAGCACCGGGACGTGATGGGCGACACCGGCGATCTCGCCGCGCTGCACCGGCTCAAGACCGGTGCTCTCTTCTCCGCCTCGGTCGGTGTGGGACTCTGGGTTGCTGAAGTCCCCGAGCACGACCAACCTCCGTGGCGGGCGTTCGCGGACGAGCTCGGCCTGCTGTTCCAGATCGTCGACGACGTGCTCGACGGTGACGGCTATGCCGAGGCCCACGGCGTCGAGGAGGCGCGACGCCTCGCCGACGGCGCCGCCGCGCGTGCGCAGGAGCGACTCGCCGCGATTCCAGCCGAGACGGGCGTGCTCGCGGAGATCGCGGCCGGCCTCGCCGCGCGCACCGCATAGAGTGCCGCCGTGGAGCAGCGTGTCAGCCTGGTCACGCTGGGCGTCAGGGATCTCCCACGCGCGCGAGCCTTCTACGAGGCGCTCGGCTGGACGACCGGCGCCGCGCCGGACGACGACGTCGTCTTCTTCCAGGCCGGCGGGATGATTCTCGCGCTCTGGGGCCGGGACGACCTCGCGGCGGACAGTGGCGTTGACGACACCGGGGGCTGGGGAGGTGTCACCCTGGCCCACAACGTGCGTTCGCCGGCCGAAGTGGACAGGGTGCTGGCCGAGGCCGAGGGAGCGGGAGCGACGATCCCGAGACGCGGCGCCGAGACCTTCTGGGGCGGCTACTCGGGTGTCTTCGTCGACCCGGACGGCCATCCGTGGGAGGTGGCCCACAACCCGCACTGGACGATCCGGGACGACGGCTCGGTCGAGCTGGCCAAGTAACAGTCTGTTACTTGGCGGCCGCTCGGAGGACGCGCAGGGCGTTCAGCGTCAGCATCTCGCTCGGGCCTGAGCCCCAGTCGACGACCTCGATGTTGCTGCCCTTCGATCCCGGCGGTCGCCACCAGCGCCCACCCGCGCGCCAGCGGCCGTCCCGGAGGCGCCGTTCCTCGACTAGCGCGATCCCGTCGGCTGCGCGCGGGTCCCCGGCCAGTCCCATCCGAGCGAGGACGAGGAGCGCCTGGAGCACGTCGTAGTGCCAGAACGGTGGATAGTGCAGCGTGACGAACGACGAATGGATCGGCTCCCCGGTCGCGAGCGTCCGGAAGAGCCGATGCTCGAGGAAGAGCTCTGCCGTCCGCTCGGCCGCATCCTTCGCCGCAGGCTCCCCGGTTGCGGCCCAGTACTCGTGCAGCCCCCACATCGGGGGCAGCGACTCGTTGAACGAGGAGCGGTAGCCGCTGGCCTTCTTGTCGCAGTTCCAGCCGCCGTCCGGCCACTGCCACTCGACGAGCGAATCGGCAAGCAACCGGACGCGCGGATCGTGCGCCAGTCCGAGCCGGCAACAGACCGCCAGCGCGTTTCCCTCCTGTGAGCCGCACCGCCGGGTGAGGCCGTTGATCGACTGGATGCGGTCGCGATGACCCTTCCCGGTCAGCCACGCGAGCACCTGCTCGGTCGCGGCGACGCAACGCGGCTCGCCGGCGGGGACGCCGAGCTCGACGAGCGAGACGAGCCGCCAGTGCGCGCCGCCCCACTTGCCGTAGGCGTGCACGCCGAAGCCACCGTCGGGTCGCTGACCCGCGAGCAGTGCCCGGGCCTTCGGCCCCTCGAGCACGTGTGCGGCCTCGGGTGGCTCCCGCTCGCCGAGGAGGTCTCGCTTCGTCTGGAAGACGATCCCGGGCTCATCCGAGTCGAGGAGCCAATCGACCGCAGAGGCCGTGACGACGCGATCTTCCTTGAGTTCCATGACGGTCCTGTAACACATCGCGCGACTACCCTTCGGCCGTGAAGAAGCGGCTGGACGTTCTTCTGGTCGAGCGCGGGCTTGCGGAGAGCCGCGCGCAGGCGCAGGCGCTCGTGCTCGCGGGCCTCGTTCCCGGCTACGACAAGCCGGGCCACCAGGTCTCCGAGGACGCGCAGCTCGCGGTCGAGCGGCCGCCCCGCTTCGTCTCGCGCGGGGGCGAGAAGCTCGCGAACGCGCTCGAGCAGCTCGAGCTCGAGCTGGACGGCCGCGACGCGATCGACCTCGGCGCCTCGACGGGTGGCTTCACCGACTGCCTGCTCCAGGGCGGCGTCGGCCGCGTCGTCGCGGTGGACGTCGGCTACGGCCAGCTCCATCCGAAGCTCCGCAACGACCCGCGCGTGACCGTGCTGGAGCGGACGAACGCACGCGAGCTCACGGAGCTCCCGTTCCGCCCTGATCTGCTCGTCTGCGACGTCTCGTTCATCAGCGTGAGGCTCGTGCTGCCGCCCGTCGTCCCACTGCTCGAGCCCGGCTACGACGCGCTCGTGCTCGTGAAGCCCCAGTTCGAGGCCGGTCGCGAGGAGGTCGGGAAGGGCGGCGTCGTCCGGGACCCGGAGGTCCATCGGCGCGTCCTCCGCGAGGTCGTCGAGGCGGCGCTCGGCTGGGGTGCCACTGCGGTGGGAGTCGTAGACTCCGGACTGCCCGGACCGAAGGGCAACCGCGAGTTCTTCGTCCATCTGATCGACCGCGACGACCCCGTGCTCCTGGATGACATCGACGACCGGATCCGAGACGCTGTCCGCTGAAGCCGTGAAGCGCGCTGCCGTCGTCACGCACGGCAAGCCGCAGGAGATCGGCTCCGCGCTCGCCCGCCTGGCGACGGTTGCACGAGAGGCCGGCGTGGAGCTGCACATGAGCGAGGGGGAGACGGAGAAGCACGGTCTGGAGCCGGAGCAGGAGGACGCGACCGACGTCGACATCGCGGTCGTGCTCGGCGGCGACGGGACGATGCTGCGCGCGCTCAACCGCTTCCTGGGCACCGACGTGCCGGTGATCGGCGTCAACTTCGGCCGGGTCGGCTTCCTGTCGTCGATCCCCCGCGACGAGCTCGAGACGGGGCTCGCCCGGGTCTTCGCCGGCGACTACCGCGTCGAGCAGCTGCCGACTCTCGACGTCGAGGTGGGCGAGGAGCGCCGGGTCGCGGTCAACGACCTCGTCGTCTCGAGCGCGATCGTCGGCCGGATGATCCACCTCGAGTGGGCGGTCGGCGGCGAGGCGCTCGGCCGACTCGCCTGCGACGGCGTCGTCTGCGCGACCCCCTCCGGCTCGACGGGCTACAACTTCTCGAACGGCGGCCCCGTGCTCGTCTGGGGCCTCGACGCAATGTCGGTGACGTTCGTCGCGCCGCATTCGGTGAACGCACGGCCGCTCGTCGTCCCGCGCAGCTCCGAGCTGCTCGTGTGGAACCGCACACCAGACGTGCCGGCCACCGCACTCGTGGACGGGCACCGCGTCGCCGACCTGCCGCCGGGCGGACGGGCCGTCGCCCGCGTCGGAGACAAGCGATCGCTGCTCGCCACCGTGCCGGGGATCACCTTCTTCAGCCGCTACCGGCGGGCCTTTGCTTCGTAGCCTCCGGATCGAGAACCTCGTCCTGGTGCGGGAGGGAGAGCTCGTGCCGGCCGAGGGCCTGACCGCGATCACGGGTGAAACGGGCGCCGGCAAGACCATCCTCGCGCAGGCGATCGGGCTGCTGCTCGGCGCGAAGGGCGAGGCGTCCGCGGTCGGCGCGGCCGCGGCCGAGACGTACGTCGAGGCCGAGCTCGACCTGCCGGAAGGATTCTTCGAAGAGGAGGAGGTCGCCGGTCTCGCCGAGCTCGCGCCCGAGGACGAGCCCTCCCTCGTTCTCGCTCGCCGCGTCTTCGCGGACGGGCGCACGCGTGCGTACGCGTGGGGACGTTCCGTCGCCCGGGAGGACATGGCGACGGCCGCCGAGCGACTGATCGCGATGTCCGGCCAGTTCGAGCAGCGCCGACTCGGACGGCCGTCCTACCAGCTCGACGTGCTCGACGCGTTCAGCGGCGAGGAGCAGCTCCGCCGCCGTCGCGAGGCGCGGACGGCCTGGCGGGAGCTCGCCGCCGCACGCAGGCGGCACGACGAGCTGACGCGCGGCGCCGCCGCTGAGGAGGCGCGCGTGCGGGAGCTGGCGGCGCTCGCCGAGGCGACCGAGGGCTTCGAGCCCGGCGGCGAGGACGAGTTGAGAGCGGAGCGGGAGCGGCTGCGTCACGTCACCGAGCTCGCCGAGGGGGCGCAGCGGGCGGCCGAGGCGCTCGCGCCCGAGGACGGTGACGGGGCCGCTGCGCTCGCGGCAGCAGCAGAGCGTTCGCTTGCGCCGCTCGAGCGGCTCGCACCCGAGTTGGCGCGCGCCGGGGAGGAGCTGCGGGACGTCGAGCTCCGCCTGCGCGAGCTCGGTTCCGACCTGCGCAGCTTCCTTGCCTCGCTCGAGGCGGAGCCAGACCGGCTCGAGCAGGTCGAGAGTGAGCTCGAGCGGATCGCGGACGCGCGCCGGCGCTTCGGCGCGGCCGACTACGACGACCTGCTCGCGCGCGCCGCGTCCGCCCGGGAAGAGCTCGCCGCGCTCGAGGGCGGCCTCGACCCAGTCGCGGCCGCAGCGGAGGCGCGGGATGCCGCCGAAGCGACGTCGCAGCGGCTCGCGGCTGAGCTGAGGGCTGTTCGCGAGCAGGCCGCGCCTCCCTTCGCCGCGGCCGTGGCCGAGGAGCTGCGCGGCGTCGGCATGGGGGAGGGCGAGTTCCGCGTCGAGCTGCGCGAGCGCGACGAGGGCCCCGCAGGCGCCGACGAGGCCGTCTTTCTCATCCGCCCGAACCCGGGGCTCCCCTACGGGCCCGTCGCCGAGACGGCCTCCGGCGGCGAGCTCTCCCGCGTGGCGCTCGCGATTGCCGCAGTCGCGGGAGGCGAGACGATCGTCTTCGACGAGATCGACGCCGGCATCGGAGGCGAGACGGCGCATGCCGTCGCCGCGACGCTCAGACGCCTCGCCGAGCGCGCCCAGGTGATCACGATCACCCACCTCCCGCAAATCGCGAGCGTCGCCGACGCCCATTACCGGGTCGAGAAGATCCCGGGCGACCCGACCCACACCCGGATCGAGCGCCTCGACGACGCCCAACGGCGCGACGAGCTCGAGCGCATGCTCGGCGGCAAAGAGTTCATCTCCGCCCTGCGATGAACCCATGAGCCTCATTGAGCACACCGGCACGGCCCGCCTCGGCAAGCGGACGAAAGAGCTCGTCCGCCGGCTGAACGAGGACGACATCGCGATCATCGACCACACCGACCTCGACCGCGTCTCGGCCGAGGAGCTCGTCGAGTCGGGTGTCCGCGTCGTCGTCAACGTCGCGCCGTCGCAGTCGGGGCGGTTTCCGAACCCCGGCCCGCTCCTGCTCGTCCGCGGCGGCGTCCGCCTGATCGACGTCGAGGACGCCGCGCTCTTCGACGAGCTGTCCGACGGTGAGCGCCTGACCGTTCGCGGCGCCAGCCTGTTCCGGAACGGCACGTGCGTCGCCACAGGGCGGTCGCTCGAGGAACGCGAGCTCGCCGGGGCGCTTGAGGAGCAGCAGGGCCGCGTCACCGAAGCGCTGCAGGCCTTCGCCGACAACACGATGCGCTACCTGCGCGAGGAGGGCCGCCTGCTCACCGAGGGAATCGAGTTCCCTGCGCTCCGGACGAGCTTCCGCGACCGGCATGCCCTCGTCGTCGCCCGAGGGCCCGGGCACAAGCGCGACCTGCGAATCGTCCGTTCCTACGTGCGCGACTTCAAGCCGGTGCTCGTCGCGGTCGACGGCGGCGCGGAGGCGCTGCGCGAGGAGGGGTGGACGCCCGACGTGATCGTCGGCGACATGGACTCGGTCACAGACGACACGCTTCGCTGCGGCGCTGAGGTGCTCGTGCACGCCTACCGCGAAGGCCATGCGCCCGGCGAGGAGCGCTTGCAGCGTCTGGACGTTCCCTTCCAGACGGTCTCGGCGCCCGGCATCTCTGAGGACATCGCGCTCTTGCTGGCGCACGAGAAGGGCGCCGAGCTGATCGTCGCGGTCGGGACGCACTTCAACCTGGTCGAGTTCCTCGAGCGGAACCGCGCCGGGATGTCGTCCACGTTCGTGACGCGGCTGAAGGTGGGCGAGATCCTGATCGACGCGAAGGGTGTCTCGCGGCTCGTCAGCCGCAGGATCGGCGTCTGGCCGCTCGTCCTCTTCGCCGTCGCCGCCTTTCTTGCCCTCGCGGTCGCCGTGCTGGCGTCGCCCGCGTTGCGGAACCTCCTCGGACTAGGCTGAGCAACCGTGTTCGACCTGCGCTACCACGTCGCCTCGCTGGCGGCCGTCTTCCTCATGCTCGTCGTCGGGATCCTGATCGGCGTCGGCATCTCGGGGCGCGGCTTCGTCGACGACGCCGAACGCGACCGGCTGAACGGGCGTATCGCAGAGCTCGAGGAGGAGGTCGACGCGGCGGGCGCCTCCGCCGACGAGCTCCAGGACCGCCAGCGCGCAGCCGAACAATTCGTCGAGAGCGCCTATCCCGTTCTGGTCGAGAACCGGCTCGAGGGCAAGCGGGTCGCCGTGCTCGTGCTCGGCTCGCGCGACCAGGCGGTCGACTTCGTCCGGCGGGCGGTCGGCGACGGGGACGGCCGGTTGGCGCGGATGCGCGCGGTGACGCTGCCCCTCCGACAGGAGGCGGTCGAGTCCGCCATCGCTTCGCGGCCCGAGCTCGGCGGCTACGTCGGCGACGAGCAGCTGAGCAATCTCGGCCGCGATCTCGGCCGCGAGCTCGTTGCGGGCGGCGAGACGCCGCTGTGGGACGCGCTCGAAGGCGAGGTCGTCGAAGAGCGCATCGGCGACTTCTCCGAGCCTGTGGACGGGGTCGTCGTCATGCGGACGGCGCCGCCGCAGGCGGGCGAGAGTGCCCGTTTCCTCAACGGCCTCTACCAGGGCCTCGGGAGCGCGGCCGTTCCGGCTGTCGGGGTCGAGCCCAGCCGGGTCGAGGAGAGCACGATCCCGACGTTCCAGCGCCACCGCCTCTCGACCGTCGACGGGATCGACACCGAGCTCGGCCAGCTCGCAATGGTGCTCCTGCTCGCGGACGCCGACCCCGGCGACTACGGCGTCCGCGAGACGGCACACGACGGGATCGTGCCGCCGATCGTGCCCCTGCCGGCCGGTGAATGACCTCACCATCCTCGTCGCGGCGCGCGACGAGGAAGCGCGGATCGGCGGGACGGTGCGCGAGCTGCGGCGGCGCTTCCCCGAGGCGGAGATCCTCGTCGCGGACGACGGGTCGCGCGACGCGACCGCTTCGGTTGCCGAGCACGCGGGCGCCCGTGTCGTTCGGCTCCCGCGCCGCGGCAAGGGTCAGGCGCTCACGGTGGCCGAGCGCGAGGCGGCGCCGGGCCCCCTCCTGCTCTGCGATGCCGACCTACGCGGCGACCTGGGCCCGCTCACCGGCGGGGAGGCCGATCTGACCGTCGCTGCGTTCGCACGCAAGCAGGGCGGCGGCTTCGGCATCGCCAAGCGGTCGTCCCGCGCACTGATCGAGGCACTTTCCGGCTACCGGGCGCGGGAGCCGCTCTCCGGCCAACGCCTGTTGAAACCGGAGGCGCGGCGCGCGTGCTTCCCCGTGGCGGCGGGCTTCGGCGTCGAGACGCGAATGACGATCGACGCGGTCCGGGCGAGGCTCTCGATCGCGGAAGTCGACGTCGACCTCGAGCACCGCGCGACCGTCCGAGACCTCCTCGGCTTTCTCCACCGGGGCCGCCAGCTCCGGGACATGCTCCTCTCAGTCGGCCCGACTGCGGTCAACCACCGCGGCCTGCGGCTGCCGCTCGTCGGCTGGGTCGCCGGCCTCGCGCAGCCGGAGCTCCTGCCCGTAACCGCGATCGGTGTCGCCGACGACCTCTGGAGCGGCGAGGAGCGTGGCTTCCGCGCACACCTGCGGGCAGGCGGCACGACGGGCGTCCTCAAGCTCGTCGGCATCCCTGCGTTCGCGCTCTGGCGGACACGTTCGGTGTCGGGCGCGGTGCTCGTCGGCCTCGCCGCGAACGTGCTGAACCAGCTCGACACACGTCCCGGACGGGCGCTGAAGGCCTTCGCGCTCGGCTCGCTGCTCCTCCGCGGCGCGCCCCGTGGGGCTGCTGCGGCGGCCGTCCTGCTCGCGCCCTACGATCTTCGAGAGATGGTGATGCTGGGGGACTCGGGCTCGAACACGCTCGGCGCCGTGCTAGGTTTCAGGTCCGTGGGCATGCTCACGGAGAGGCAACGCTGGAGCGCGATCACGGCGCTCGCGGGCCTCACCCTCCTCGGGGAACGGCGGTCGTTGGGCGCGGCGATCGAACGAACACCCGTCCTTCGCGAGCTCGACGCCCTGGGAAGGCAGCCCTAACGTGGACACCAAGTACGTCTTCGTCACCGGCGGTGTGGTCTCGGCGCTCGGGAAGGGGATCGTCGCGGCCTCGCTCGGCCGGCTCCTGAAGGAGCGCGGCCTCCGCGTGCAGGCGCAGAAGTTCGACCCGTACCTGAACGTCGACCCCGGCACGATGAGCCCGTTCCAGCACGGCGAGGTGTTCGTGACCGAGGACGGCGCCGAGACCGACCTCGACATCGGCCACTACGAGCGCTTCATCGACGAAAACCTCTCGCGCAACGCGAGCCACAGCGCCGGCGCGGTCTGGGACGCAGTTCTCCGCAAGGAGCGGAAGGGCGAGTTCCTCGGTGCGACGGTGCAGGTGATCCCGCACATCACGAACGAGATCAAGGCGCGGATCAAGCGCGTGGCGCGCTCGACCCCGGTCGACGTCGTCATCTCCGAGATCGGCGGCACGGTCGGCGACATCGAGTCGCTGCCGTTCCTCGAGGCGATCCGCCAGTTCCGGCGCGAGGTGGGCGTCGAGAACGTGCTCTATCTGCACTGCACGCTCGTCCCCTTCATCGAGGCGGCGGGCGAGCTGAAGACGAAGCCCACCCAGCACTCGGTGAACGAGCTGCGCCGCATCGGGATCCACCCCGACGTGATCGTCTGCCGCTCCCACGAGGAGCTCTCGCAGGAGATCAAGGACAAGATCGCGCTCTTCGCCGACGTCGACATCAACTCCGTGGTCGCCTCCCCGGACGTCTCCGACGTCTACCTCGTGCCCGCCGTCCTCCGCGACGAGGGACTGGACACGCTCGTCTGCGAGCGGCTGGGGATCGACGCGGCGCCCGCGGGGCTCGGCGAGTGGCAGGAGGTGATCGACCGGATCGGCGAGCGCCGCGAGCCCGTGACGATCGCGCTCGTCGGCAAGTACGTGAAGCTGCACGACGCCTATCTGTCCGTCCACGAGGCGCTCAAGCACGCCGGCGTCCGGCAGGGGGCCTCGGTGCGCGTGCAGTGGGTCGACGCGGAAGACATGTCCTACGAGGAGGCAGCCGATCTCCTCGAGCAGGTGGACGGCGTCCTCGTCCCGGGCGGCTTCGGCTCGCGGGGCTGGGAAGGGAAGCTCCTCGCGTGTCAGGTCGCGCGTGAGCGCGGGATCCCCTACCTCGGCATCTGCCTCGGCATGCACGTGGCCGTCTCCGAGTTCGCGCGCAACGTCTGCGGTCTCGAAGGGGCGAACTCGACGGAGATGGATCCGGAGACGCCCTATCCCGTGATCGACCTGCTGCCGGAACAGAAGGACATCGAGGACCTCGGCGGCACGATGCGGCTGGGCGCGCAGGCGGTCGAGGTCGCCGGCGGGACGCGGGCGCAGGAGATCTACGGCGACGACACCGTGCACGAGCGCCACCGGCACCGCTACGAAGTGAACAACCAGTACCGCCAGCAACTCGTCGATGCGGGTCTCGTCGTCTCCGGCACCTTCCAGGAGGGCCACCTCGTCGAGATCGTCGAGCTCCCCGACCACCCGTGGTTCGTCGCGAGCCAATTCCACCCGGAGTTCAAATCGCGGCCGACCCGGCCTGCACCGCTCTTCCGCGAGTTCGTCGGTGCGGCGGCCGAGCGGGCCCGGTCGCGCTCTGAGGTCGGGCTGCGCGCCGCGGGTTAGTCGGCGACCGGCCAGCAGGCCGAAACGAGAAACGGCATCCCGGCGACGGACGTCTCCGAGGCGCGGAACTCGACCTCCACGGGCTCGCCGCCCTTGCGCAGGAACGTCCACCGCCCGCTGCGCCGCCGATCCCGGATTACGAGCAGGAGCAGCTCATCGACGTCCACGTCGGGCATGACATCCCGCGCCGTCAGGCCAAGCAGCTCCTCCCGCTCGTAGCCGAGCAGCTCGCACGCCGAGCGGCTCACGGCCACGTAGCGGAGGTCGTCTCCGACCACGAAGATCGCCACCGGCCCGTTGTCGAAGGCCTCCGAGAGGAGAGTTGCTTGAATCAGCGGGTCGGCGACACTCACGGCTCCTAGAAGGTATCGAATCTTGCCGGAAGCTCGCTAGTAACCCACTCAATCTTTTCCTAGAGTTAACGTCGATCCCGAGTCCGCCGGGCGACGAACGGGCGGTCGCGGATCGGGTTGCGGCCGAGCTCCGGGCGATCGGGCTCGAGGTCGAGGAGGACGACGCGGGCCCGGCGATCGGGTCGAACGCCGGCAACCTGCTCTGCCGGTTGCCGGGCCGCGTCGACGGCGGCACGCCGGTCTTCTTCTGCGCGCACCTGGACACGGTCCCGCCGCAGGGGCCGCTTGAGCCGATCGTCGAGGACGGCGTCGTCCGTAACGCCGCCGGCACGATCCTGGGGGCGGACAACAAGTCCGCCGTAGTCACGATGATCGAGGGGGCCCGCCGCCTCGTCGCGGACGGGCGTCCTCATCCCGGCGTGGAGCTCCTCTTCACGCAGAAGGAGGAGGTCGGGCTGCTCGGCGCCGGCGCCTTCGACCACACGAAGCTCGAAGCCGAGCTGGGGTTCGTCTACGACCAGGCGGCCCCGATCGGAGACGTGATCATGGGTGCGCCCCACGGCAGCCAGATGCGCGTCCGCTTCCACGGCAGGCCCGCCCACTCAGGAATGGTCCCGGAGGAGGGGCGGTCGGCGATCGCGGCGGCGGCCCGCGCGATCGCAGACCTGCGGCTGGGGCGCCTCGACGACGAGACCACCGCAAACGTCGGCCTGATCAGCGGTGGCAGCGCCCGCAACATCGTCCCGGAGTGGTGCGAGCTGGAGGCCGAGGCGCGGTCGCACGACGCTCGGAAGCTCTCCGACCTCGTCCAGGAGATGCTGGACACGTTCGCGTTCGCGGCGAGCCTCGCCGAGTGCACGCTCGAGACGGAGGTGAGCGAGACGTATTCGGGCTACCGCTTCAGACGCGACGATCCGATCGTGCAGCTGGCCGCGACTGCGCTGGAGCGCTGCGGGTACCGGCTCAACCCGACGCTCACGGGCGGCGGGGCCGACGCGAACGTCTTCAACCAGCGCGGGCTGCCCTGCCTCAACCTCGCGAACGGCATGGCGGAGATCCACACTGCCGACGAGCACATCGCGGTCGCCGACCTCGCGGCGATGGTCGACGTGACCCTGGCGCTGGTCGATGCCGCTCGGGCTTAGGCGCGGCCGCGTCACAGCGATCGGCGAGCGTCTTGAGCGCCTCGTCAGGCTCGAGGTCGACGGGATCGCGTGCGTGGCGTACCCTCGGCTGACCGGGGAGGTCGAGCTCGGTGACGACGTCCTCGTGAACGAGCAGGCGCGCGCTCTCGGGCTCGGCTCGGGCGGTTTCGACGTCCTCTACGCGAACCTGACGCGCGGGCTCGGCCTCGCGCCCGAACCGGGCGCTCACGTGATGGCGCTCCCCTATGCACCGGGACAGGTCGCCGTCGGCGCCAGGGAGGAGTCGGACGAGCTCGCAATGTCGCTCGACGGGTTGCCGGTGGTGCTCTGCACGCTCCACAGCCAGGTCGCGCCCGTGTGTGCCGGGCTGGGCGGCGGGCTCCGGGTCGCGTATGTCCAGGTTGCGGGCGGGGCGCTCCCGGTGTCGCTCTCGGACACGCTGAGGACGCTGCGGGGCCGCGGGCTGCTGGAGATCGCGTGCGCCGTCGCCCCGTGCTTCGACGGTGAGGCGCAGTTCGTGACCGTGGCCGCCGCGCTCGCTTGGGCGAGAGCGCAGGGGTATCACGTCATCGTCTGCTCGGTCGGGCCGGGGATCGTCGGCACCGGCTCGCGGCTCGGCCACGGCGCGCTCGCGCTCGCGGATGCCGCCAACGCGGCGACCGCGCTCGGCGGACGGCCCGTGCTGGCGGTGCGTGCGTCGGAAGCCGACCCACGTGGCCGCCATCGCGGCGTCTCTCATCACACGCAGGCTGTGCTCGACCTCGCGCTCGGCAAGGTCGTCGTCGCCGAGGACGCGGACGGGGAAGGGTGGGAGGAGGCCACCGCGGAGCTGCCGCTCGACCACATGGGCCGCGGCCGGGCCGGAGACCCGGCCTTCTTCCGTGCCGCGTTTGCAGCGGGTGCCGCCGCACGGAAGTTGCTCGGCTGATGGAGGAGCGCCGCCTGGGGCCGGTTGTCGGGCTCGGCACCTGGAACACATTCGGCGGCGACGAGGCACGGGCGCGGGCGGTAGTGAGCGCTGCGCTCGACGCGGGTACGCGCTCGTTCGACTCGTCGCCGATGTACGGCGGCGCCGAGCGCGCGCTCGGGTCCGCGCTCGACGGTCGCCGGAGCGACGCAATCGTGCTTACGAAGATCTGGTCGCCTTCACCGGACGAGGCCCGCGCCCAGCTCGAGCGACAGACGGCGTGGTTCGGCCACGTCGACGTCGAGCAGGTGCACAATCTGGTCGCGTGGGGGCAGCACCTGCCCTGGCTCGAGGCCGAACGGGAGGCGGGCCGGGTCGGCCGGATCGGCGTCACCCATTACTCGCCGTCCGCGTTCGAGGAGCTCGAGCGCGCGCTCCGCACGGGCCGCTTCGAGGTGGTCCAGGTTCCGCTCAACCCGCACGAGCGCGTGTGCGAGCGGAGGCTGCTCCCGCTGGCCGCCGAGCTCGGCGTCGCAGTCGTCGTGATGCGCCCGTTCAGCGCGGCCGCGTTGCTGGCGCGACCGCCCGCGCCCGCCGATCTGGCTCCGCTCGCGCCGTTCGGCGTCGAGACGTGGCCGCAGGCGCTGCTCAAGTGGGCGCTCTCCGACCCGCGCGTCGACCTCGTCATCCCCGCGACGAAGCGGCCGGAGCGCGCCGTCGAGAACGCCGCCGCGGGGTCGCCGCCCTGGTTCGACCCCGAGGAGCGGGCCCTCGTCGAGCGTCTGGCGGGCGGGTGACGGTATCGTTGCGCGGCCCATGCGCATCGGCGTCGCGAAGGAGATCAAGCCGCAGGAGTACCGCATTGCGCTGACACCGGCCGGCGCGCGGGAGCTCGTCCAGCTCGGGCACGAGGTCGTGGTCGAGTCCGGCGCGGGCATGGGGAGCCAGTTCCCCGATGCCGACTACGAGGCGAACGGGGCCAGCATCGCATCGGTGGACGAGGTCTGGGAGAGCGCCGAGCTCCTGCTGAAGGTGAAGGAGCCCATCGCGGCGGAGTATCCGCGCCTGCGTGAGGGCCTCGTGCTCTTCACGTACCTGCACATCGCCGCCGACGAGCCGCTGACGAGCGCGCTCGTCGACAGCGGGATCACCGCCGTCGCCTACGAGACGGTGGAGACGGACGATCGGCGGCTGCCGCTTCTGGCGCCGATGAGCGAGGTGGCCGGTCGCTTGGCGGCCCAGGCCGGCGCGCACTATCTCGAGCGGCCGAAGGGCGGCCGTGGGCTCCTGCTCGGCGGCGTCGCGGGCGTCGCGCCGGGCAAGGTAGTGGTGATCGGAGGCGGGATCGTCGGCTACAACGCCGCCGTGATCGCCCTCGGTCTCGGCGCCCAGGTGACGATCCTCGAGCGCTCGGTCGACCGCATGCGCCATCTGGAGGAGACGCTGCACGGCCGGGTCAGCCTCGTGATGTCGAACACGCTCCAGATCGAGGAGTCCGTGCGCGACGCCGACGTCGTGATCGGGGCCGTGCTGATCCCTGGGGCGCTCGCGCCGAAGCTCCTCACGCGCGAGATGGTCGCCGGCATGAGGGACGGCGCCGTCTTCTGTGACGTCGCAATCGATCAGGGCGGCTGCGCCGAGACCTCGCGCCCCACGACTCACGACGACCCGGTGTACGTCGTCGACGGCGTCATCCACTACTGCGTCGCGAACATGCCCGGCGCCGTGCCGATCACCTCGACGAAGGCGCTCACCAACGTAACGCTGCCGTACGTCGAGGCGGTCGCCGAGCAGGGGCTCGCCGAGGCGGTCGCACGCGACCGGACGCTGGCCCGGGGCGTGAACGTGCTCGGCGGCCGGATCACGTACGAGGCCGTCGCCGAGGCCCACGACCTCGAGTACACGCCCCTGGACGAAATCCTCGGCGCTTCGGCAGTCTAGGAAGCCGGAGTCTTTTTCGCCTCGAGCTGCTTCTGGCTCTTCGACGGGCTCAGCTTGACGACGACCCACGTCACGCCGCAGGCGAGCGCGACGATGACGACGATGTAGACGGCGAGGCCGAGCAATCCGAGGACTGTCTCCATGTGCGCCGTAGAATAGCCACGTGCCGCGGGCGTGCGTAATCGTGCTCGATGCCGTCGGCGCGGGAGAGTTGCCCGATGCGGCCTCGTTCGGCGATGAGGGGTCGAACACGCTCGGCAACGTAGCCCGCGCCGTCGGAGGCCTCGACCTGCCCGCGCTCGAGGCGCTCGGCCTCGGCAACGTGATGCCGCTCGAGGGCTGCCCGCCGCAGCCCGGCGCGCCCGCCGTCGCCGGACGGCTGCTCGAACGCTCGAAGGGGAAGGACACGACCACCGGCCACTGGGAGCTGATGGGCATCGTCACGCCGACGCCGATGCCGACCTATCCGCACGGGTTTCCGCACGACGTCATCGACCCGTTCATGCACCGGACCGGTCGCGGCGTTCTCGGCAACAAAGCGGCGTCGGGCACCGAGATCATCCAGGAGCTCGGCGAGGAGCACCAACGCACGGGCAAGTGGATCGTCTACACCTCGGCCGACTCCGTCTTCCAGATCGCTGCGCACGAGGAGACGATCCCGCTCGAGGAGCTCTACGAGGGCTGCAAGATCGCGCGCGAGCTCCTGACCGGCAAGCATGCGGTCGGTCGGGTGATCGCGCGGCCGTTCATCGGCTCTCCGGGCAGCTACGAGCGGACGCCGAACCGGCACGACTACTCGCTCGAGCCGCGCCGGCCGAACTACCTCTCACTGATCCGCGACGCCGGCCACAAGGTGCACGGCGTGGGCAAGATCGGCGACATCTTCGCGGGCTGCGACATCGACGATTCGCATCCGACGAAGTCGAACGTCGACGGGATCTCGAAAACCGTCGAGCTCCTGGAGCAGCTGGACAGCGGCCTCGTTTTCGTCAACCTCGTCGAGACCGACCAGCTCTGGGGGCACCGCAACGATCCGGTCAACTTCCACCGCTGCCTGCAGGACTTCGACCGGCGCCTCGGCGACATTCTCGAGGCGCTGCGGTCCGGCGATCTGCTCATCCTCACCTCCGACCACGGCTGCGATCCGACGACACCGTCCACCGACCATTCGCGGGAGCACGCGCTCCTGCTCGCCTACGCGGCCGGCCGGAACGCGAACGGACACGTTCACGAGGGGGAGTTCGGCGACGTCGGCGCGACGGTGAACGCGTGGCTCGGCGGCAAGGCTCCCGGCCGCGGCATTCCGGGAACGCCGATCATCGAGCCGTGATCCGGCCCGCCGAGCTGATCGAGCGGAAGCGGAACGGGGAGGAGCTGCCGGCCGAAGAGATCGCCGCGCTGATCCTCGGCTATGCGCGGGGCGAGGTTCCCGACTACCAGCTCGCCGCGTTCTGCATGGCCGTCTACTTCCGCGGTATGACCGCCGCGGAGACGTACGCGCTCACGGACGCGATGATCCGCAGCGGCCGCACGCTCGACCTCGGCGGCGCGCTGGGGCGCAAGGTCGTCGACAAGCATTCGACCGGCGGGGTCGGGGACAAGACGACGATCGCGGTCGGCCCCATCGTCGCCGCGTGTGGCGTCCCGGTCGGCAAGATGAGTGGCCGCGGGCTCGGCCACACCGGCGGCACGCTCGACAAGCTCGAGTCGATCCCCGGCTACGAGGTCGAGCTCCCGGTCGACGACTTCGTCTCGCAGGTCAAGGACGTCGGGCTCGCAATCGTCGGCCAGACCGACGACCTCGTCCCGGCCGACAAACAGCTCTACGGCCTCCGCGACGTGACAGCGACGGTCGACATCCTGCCGCTGATCGCCTCATCGATCATGTCGAAGAAGATCGCCGGCGGCGCGGATGCGATCGTGCTCGACGTCAAGGTCGGCGACGGTGCGTTCATGAAGACGCTCGACGACGCGCGCTCGCTCGCGGAGGCGATGCTCGAGCTCGGCGAGCGGGCGGGCCGCGAGGTCGTCTGTCTGCTGACCGACATGGACCAGCCCCTCGGCGCCGCCGTCGGCAACGCGCTCGAGATCGTGGAGGCGCGCGACACCGTGTGCGGGGAGGGACCTGCGGACTTCACCGAGCTCGTCCTGGACGCATGCGCCCGATTGCTGGCCCTCTCGGATCTCGGCGTCGACGTCGACGAGGGTCGTCGCCGCGCCGAGGCCGCGGTCGCCGACGGATCAGCGCTCGCGCTCTACGAGCGCTGGATCCGGGCGCAGGGCGGCGATCCGGACCCCGCCGCGTTGCCGCGGGCTCCGGTCGTCCTGCCGGTCGAGGCGCCGCGGGGCGGCAGCGTGACCCGGCTCGGCGCGATCGCTGTCGGGATCGCGGCGTTGCATCTCGGCGCCGGGCGCCGCGCGAAAGGAGACGAGATCGACCACGCCGTCGGCGTCGTCTGCCACGTCAAGCGCGGCGCGCGCGTCGGTGCGGGCGACGTGCTCGCCGAGGTGCACGCGCGGGACGAGGCGAGTGGGCAGGAGGCGGTGGAGGCCGTCCTCGCCGCCTACGACCTCGGCGACGAGCCTCCGCGCGACCGGACGCTCTCGATGGGCCTCTCGATCAGGCAGGAGTGTCCCGAGCGCGACCGCATCGGCCTCGAGCGTCCGGACGAGCGGATCCCCGACCTCGCCTGGATGGTCGTGCGGCTGCGCGCCTACGACCCGGCGATTCGCGGCCGTGTCACCTACCCGGCCTTCTTCCGCCGCCTCCGCCCGATGCCTGAGCTTCCGGAGGTCGAGTCGATCAGGCGCTCGATCGCGCCGGTGCTGGAGGGCCGGAAGTTCGTCCGCGTCGAGATCGAGGATGCGCGCCTGACGCGGCCGGAGGATCCCGACGAGGTCGCGGCGGAGCTCACCGGCGAGCGCGTCGACCACGTCGACCGGCGCGGCAAGTACCTGATCCTTCGCTTCGCCTCCGGCCGCGCGCTGCTCATCCACCTGCGCATGACCGGGACGCTCTTACGGGAGCCGAGCGGGAGCACGCATATTCGCGCGGTCGTCGGGCTCGACGACGGCACGGAGCTCGGCTACCGAGACGTACGCCGCTTCGGCACCTGGCTCCTGCTCGAGCCGGGAGAGCTCGAGCCCTACCTCGGCACCCGAGTCGGCGGCGAGCCGCTCGTCGCCGCCTTCACCGCGAAGGGCCTCGGCGAGCGGCTGGAGGGCCGACGCGCGCCGCTGAAGTCCGCCCTGCTCGACCAGCGGACGCTTGCGGGGCTCGGGAACATCTACGTCGACGAGGCGCTGTGGTACGCGCGCCTGCACCCGCTGCGACCGGCCGGCTCGCTCGACCGGAACGAGCTGCGGCGGCTGCACCGGGCGATCCGGCGCTCGCTCGAGCTCGGGATCGCCCGCCAGGGCTCGACCCTGACGGATTACCGACTGCCGGACGGCAGCTCGGGCTCGATGCAGAAGGAGTTCAGGGCCTACGGCCGCACCGGCGAGCCCTGCGACCGTTGTGGCACCATCCTGGCGAAGATCCGTGTCGCCGGCCGCGGCACGTGGTTCTGCCCGCAGTGCCAGCCCTCCCCGGCCGAAGCCAAGTAACAGTCTGTTACTAGGCCGCGAGGCGCTCGTCGAGCGTGCCCGACTTGTCGAGCCGCCAGAGCTCGGTGTAGCCGCCCACAGGCGTGCCGTCGATCACGATCTGCGGCACGGTCCAGCCGCCCGTCAGCTCGTGGATGCGGGCGCGGAAGGCGGGATCGCCGTCGAGCGAGATCTCCTCGTACTCGATCCCCTTGTCGTCGAGGAGCGCCTTCGCCCGGACGCAGTAGCCGCACCAGCGGGTCGAGTAGATCTGGATCCGGCTCATGTGGGGGTGCAACGTAGCGGAAGCCCGATCGGGTTCCGTCGCGGGCGCGGCCTAGACTCGGAGGATGGCGCGCACCTACAGGACGGAGGCGGTCGTGCTGCGCTCGTTCCGGCTCGGCGAGGCGGACCGGGTGCTGCACGCCTACACCGCCGACGCGCGGTCGCGTCGGAGCGGTCGCGAAGGGCGTCCGGCGGACGAAGTCCCGCTTCGGAGCCAGGCTCGAGCCGCTTTCGCACGTGGAGCTGATGCTGCACCAGGGCTCGGGCGAGCTGCAGACGGTCACGGGCGCCGACCTGCGCGCGTCCCACCACGAGTCGCGCGAAGATCCCTACCGGCTCTCGGTGGGCCTCATCGGGGCGGAAGCCATGCTGCGCCTCTTCCCCGAGCAGGAGGCGAACGAGCGCGCCTTTACCGCGCTCACCCGCTTCCTCGACCGGCTCGACGAGATTCCGTCGCGGGCGCCGGCCCGGCCCGCGCTCGATCCGCTCGTTCTCTCCTTCCAGCTGAAGCTGCTCTGGCTCTCCGGCTATCTCCCACACCTGGACAGCTGCGTCGAGTGCGGGGCGGAAGAGGGCCTCGTCGGGTATCAGCCCTCGGCGGGCGGCGCCGTCTGCCGTGCCTGCGGGCCCGGCGCGATCGCACTCTCGCCGGAAGGGCTGCGCGGGATGCGCGTGCTGCTCGCCACGCCGCTCGCCGACGCGCACGAGGCCGGCCTGACCGACCGCGGCGCACGCGAGACGGTCGCGCTCGTGACGGCGTCGTACGAGCACCACGGCGGTTTCCGCCTACGGACGCTAACCGCGTGAAGAAGCAGCTGGCGCGCGGCTACGAGCTCGACGACGACACCGGCCGCATCGACCGCGAAGTCGTCCACCGATTCATCTCGGAGGAGTCGTACTGGGCATTCCGCCGCGAGCGCGACGTGATGGACGGGCTGATCGACCGCGCGGCGCGGAACGTCGGCCTCTACGCGCCCGACGGATCGCTCGTCGGGTACTCGCGCACCGTCGACGCCGCCGACGCGTGGCTCGTCTACCTCGCGGACGTCTTCGTACTCGAGGGTCACCGCGGCAGCGGGCTCGGAGTGGAGCTCGTCCGCTTCACTGTGGACGAAGGCCCGTACGCCGGCCGGCGCTGGCTGCTGCACACAGCCGACGCGCACGGCCTCTACGAGAAGCTCGGCTTTGCGCCGGACGAACGCCTACTCGCGCGGCCGGCCCGCTCAGCCTGACTTCGGCGTGCGCCAGTCGGTGGCGAGCAGCTCGGCGATCTTCGTCCGCGCGCCGCCGAGCGGGATCCGCTCTTGCGCGAGCGAGTCGCGGTCGCGGAGGGTGACCGTGTCGTCTGCCAGCGTCTGCTCGTCGATCGTGAGCGCGTAGGGCGTCCCGATCTCGTCCTGTCGGCGGTAGCGCCGGCCGATCGCGCCGTTGTCGTCGTACTCGACGCTGAAGTGGCGGCGCAGCTCCTCGTAGATCGCGCGGGCCTTCTCGACCATCGCGGCGTCTTTCGCGATCAGCGGCAGCACCGCCGCCTTCACCGGCGCCAGCCGCGGGTGGAGGCGAAGCACGGTCCGCTCGCGCTCGCCGACGACCTCCTCGTCGTACGCGTCGATCAGGAACGTGAGCATCGAGCGGTTGACGCCGAGCGCCGGCTCGATCACGTGCGGGACGAACCGCTCGCCCGAGCCGGCGTCGACCCACTCGAGCTTCGTCCCCGACGCGTTCGTGTGCTGCGTCAGGTCGAAGGCGCCGCGGTTCGCGATCCCCTCCAGCTCCGACCAGCCCATCGGGAAGAGGTACTCGATGTCGCTCGTGCCGCGCGAGTAGTGGGAGAGCTCGTCCGCATCGTGCGGACGCGCGCGCAGATGGCTCTCGCGCACGCCGTAGCGGAGGTGCCACGCGAGCCGTTCATCGACCCAGTAGCGGTACCATTCCTCGGCCTCGTCCGGGGGCACGAAGTACTCCATCTCCATCTGCTCGAACTCGAGCGTCCGGAAGATGAAGTTGCCGGGCGTGATCTCGTTCCGGAACGCCTTGCCGATCTGCGCGATCCCGAACGGCGGCTTGCGGCGCGCTATCTGGGCGACGTTCTTGAAGTTGAGGAAGATCCCCTGCGCCGTCTCGGGGCGAAGGTACACGTCGAGGCCCGTCTCCTCGACGGCGCCGACCCGCGTCTTGAACATCAGGTTGAACTGCCGCGGCTCGGTCAGGTCGCAGTCGGGCGTCTCGCCCGGCCGCTTGCTCGGCTTGCGCCCGCAGCGAACCTCCTCGTGCTCGGGGTCCGTCATGTGGTCGGCGCGGAAGCGCTGCTTACAGGTGCGGCAGTCGACGAGCGGGTCGCTGAAGCCGCTCACGTGGCCGGAGGCTTGCCAGACCTCGGGATGGAGGATGATCGAGGAGTCGAGCGCGACGATGTCGTCTCGCTCGCGCACCATCGCCTCCAGCCAGCGTGCCTTGACGTTGTCCTTCAGGAGAACGCCGTAGTGGCCGTAGTCGTACGACGACGCGAGGCCGCCGTAGATCTCGGAGGAGGGGAAGACGAAGCCGCGCCGGCGGCAGAGCGAGACGATCTTGTCCATGGTGACGACGTCGGTGCTCACGGTGCGCAGAGGCTAGCCTCTCGGCCGTGAACACCGCGCGCGAGGTCGTCGAGCTCCACATCGTCTCCGATTCGACCGGAGAAACCGCTGCGCGCCTGGTCGCGGCGCTCGAGGCGCAGTTCCCGGAGCAGCCGTTCGAGGAGGTGCGGCATCCCCAGATCGAGACGCTCGACGACCTCCGGCTCGCCGTCAGCCGGGCGAAGGGCCGGCCCGCCGTGATGGTGTACACGCTCGTCGACCGCGGCCTGCGCGAGTCGATGCGCTCGCTCTGCCGCAGCGGCCGCCTCCACTACTGCGACCTGCTCGGACACCCGATCGAGTCGATCGCGAAGGTGTCGGGGATGGCCGCGAAGATGAAGCCGGGCGCGCGACCGCCCCTCAACTCCGCCTACTTCAAGCGGATGGAGGCGATCGAGTTCGCGGTCAAGCACGACGACGGCGTCGGCAGCGGCCTGCCCGACGCGGACGTCGTCCTCGTCGGCGTCTCACGCACGTCGAAGACGCCGCTCTCGATCTACCTCGGCTACCTGGGCCACAAGGCGGCGAACGTGCCGGTCGTGAAGGGGATCAAGCCGCCCTCGGAGCTCTATTCGATCGATCCGCTCAAAGTCGTTGGCCTGACGATTGACGCCCAGCGGCTGGCGGAGATCCGCTCCGCGCGCGTGCGCGGGATGGGCGGTGAGAACCGGCAGTACGCGGGCCTCGTCGAGATCTACGACGAGCTCGAGCAGGCCGCCGCGCTGCATCGGCGCCTGGGCTGCCCGGTGATCGACGTCACCGGCCTCTCGATCGAGGAGACGGCCCACCGCGTCGTCCGCCTGGTCGACCGGCGGCGGCAGGGAGCGCGTGCGACCTGAGAGCGGGAAGCCTCCGGTGCCGGCCTGGCGCTGGGGCGTGTGGTGGCTCATCCTCGGCGCGGCCGTCGTCGTCTTCTACGTGCTCCTGACGCCGCTCTGGCTCGGCCTCCGGGCCGCGGCGTGGGCGGCCGAGTGGCGCTCGAGGCGGCGGAGGGCCGCGCCGAGCGACTGACCGCCGGCGAGCACCGGCTCGAAGAGGTCGCCCTCCTTCTCGACCCGCCGCAGCACGGCCTCGATCGTGAACCGGCCCGGGTCGAGCTTCGGCGTCACCTCCTCCCAGCGGAGCGGCGTCGACACCGGCGCGCCCTCCTTCGGCCGCACCGAGTAGGCGGAGGCGATCGTCTTGCCGGCGCCGTTCTGGTGGTAGTCGATGAGGACGCCGACGCGCTTCCGCTTCAGCCACTCGGTCGTGACGACCCCGGGGTTCTCGGCGGCAAGCCGTTTCGAGACGAGCTCCGCGAAGCGGTGGGTGTCCGGGAACGAGTACCGGCGCGTCACGGGCACGAGGATGTGAATGCCCTCCGAGCCGCTCGTCTTCACGTACGAGCGGAGCTCGAGCTCCTCGAGCACCGTGCGCACGAGCAGGGCCGCCTTGATCCCCAGCCGGAACTCGCCGTCCGGCGGGTCGAGGTCGAAGAGGACGAAGTCCGGCCGCGTCGGCTTGTCGACGCGCGAGTACCAGGCGTTCATGTCGACGCAGTTCATCTGCACCATCCAGAGGACCGCCTCGGGCGAGTTGAGCAACGGGAAGTCGACGAGCCGTGACTCTCCTTTGCGCGGATAGGTCCGGAACTGCCGCGTCGGGATCCAGTCCGGCATGCCTTTCGGCGCCTGCTTCTGGAAGTACGCCTCGCCGTGGATGCCGTGGGGCCAGCGCTTCATCGTGAACGGCCGGTCACGGAGATGCGGCACGAGGACGGGCGCGATGCGGCCGTAGTAGTCGAAGAGGTCGCCCTTCGTGAGCCCGCTCTCGGGGTAGAGGACGCGCTCGGCGCTCGTGAGCCTCACCTCGCGGGCCATGCCGCCGAGTATGGCAAGACGGGGCGGCCGGCTCGGCCAAGTAACAGACTGTTACTTGGTGGCGCTCTCGAGCCAGCGCTCGACCTCGCGCGGCGAGCGCAGGCGTACGACCGGATACGGCACGAGCTGCACGGCATAGCGCCTGCGCCGGTCGAAGTGCATCCGGAAGGCCCAGACGAAGAGCGACTCGCGGCCCCAGAATGTTGCGCACCCCTCAGGCTCTCGGTGTTGTCGTTCCAGAGCTGTTCTCGCCCGACGGATCCGCCGCCAGGTGCGGCGCATGAGGCGCGGAAGCCAGACCCGGATCGGCAGGTCGAGCCAGACGACGAGGTCGGCGTTACGGAGCACGAGGTCGCCGAGCTTGCTCCGGTAGGTGCCGTCGATCACCCAGCGTTCCTCAGCGACGAGGGGCTCCACGCTGCTCCCGGAGCTCGTCGTCAGGCGTCTCGACCCAGTTCGGGCCGTGCACAAGGGCATCCAGCTCGACGAAGGGCACGTCCAGTCGGCGCGCGAGCTCGCGTCCGAGCGTCGTCTTGCCGTTTCCGCTCGCGCTCGCGACGATCGCGACCTTCCTCACAGGAGCCGAGCCTCCAGCGGCTCCTCGCCGTGGCGTGTGACCCGGTAGCCGCGGGCGCCCTCGCGCTGGCTCACGAGCTCGCGCAGCTCGGTGCCTTCGAAGCAGAACGCCGCGTCGTCGTCGGCGGCGTAGCCGGCCGGAAGCGTTCCCTCGGCGACGAGCCGCGTAAATGCAGGCCGCCGCTCCGGCTCGCCGTCGTAGTGCGGGCAGAAGCTCCCCGAGAGGAGGCCGAGGCCGCCGCCGAGCGGGCGCAAACTGGGCCCGAACGAGTCGGTGACCGAGTCCTCGAACCAGCAGTTTGCGCCGGCGCTCATCCCGCCGAGGACGGCGCCGCGCTCCCAGGCAGCGCGGAGCGCGCGGTCGACCCCGTGCACACGCCAGATCGCGAGCATGTTCGCCGTGTTGCCGCCGCCGACGTAGATCACGTCCTGCCGGGCGACGTGCGCCGCGGGCTCCTCCGGCATGCCGAACAGCTCGAGGTGACTCGGCTCGCACCCACGTCCGCGGAAGGCCTCGTAGAAGAGCTCGACGCGCTCGGGGAGGTGCGCCGACGCGGTGCCGACGTAACAGACCCTCGGTCGCTTCGACCCAGCAAGCTCGAGCATGAGCTCGTCGATCCGCGATTCAGGGTGGAGCAGCGCCCCGCCGCCCATGGCAAGGATCTGGCCGGCCACCGGCCGAGTGTAGATTCCGCGCCGATGCGCTACGTCTACGCCTTCGACGAGGACTCCGGCGGCGGCCGCGAGCTCCTGGGGGGAAAGGGGGTCGGGCTCGCGGAGATGACCGCGCTCGGCGTCCCGGTGCCGGCCGGCTTCACGATCACGACCGACGCCTGCCGGGCCTACATGACGGCCGGCGGGGAGCTTCCGGACGGGCTCACGGCCGAGGTCGCCGAGCACATCGCCGCGCTCGAGACCAAGGCGGGTAAACGCTTCGGTGACACGGGCGACCCGCTGCTCGTCTCGGTCCGCTCCGGCGCAGCCGTCTCGATGCCCGGGATGATGGACACGATCCTCAATCTCGGCCTAGGGGACGACGCCGTCGCGGGCGTCGCGAAGACGACCGGGAACGAGCGCTTCGCGAACGACTCCTACCGCCGCCTGATCCAGATGTACGGCGAGGTTGTCGACGGGGTCGACGGGCATCGGTTCGAGCAGGCGCTCACCGACCTGAAGTCGTCGCGAGGCGTGAAGCAGGACGTCGAGCTCTCGGCCGCGGATCTCGGCGAGCTGGTCGAGACGTTCAAGCAGATCTACGCCGAGGAGACGGGCGGCCCGTTCCCGCAGGACGCACACGCGCAGCTCGAGAAGGCCGTCCGGGCCGTCTTCGACTCGTGGGACGCGCCGCGCGCGCAGGTCTACCGGCGCACCTACGACATCCCCGACGACCTCGGTACGGCCGTCAACGTCGTGCAGATGGTCTTCGGCAACAAGGGCGACGGCTCCGGCACAGGCGTCTGCTTCACGCGCGACCCGGCGACCGGCGAGCACCGCCTCTACGGCGAGTTCCTGCAGAACGCACAGGGCGAGGACGTCGTCGCCGGAATCCGGACGCCGGAGCCGATCACGCGCATGGAGGAGCTCCTTCCGGACGCCTACGGACAGCTGCTCGACACCATCCGTCGCCTCGAGGAGCACTACCGCGACATGCAGGACATCGAGTTCACGGTCGAGGACGGCACGCTCTTCCTGCTCCAGACGCGCACCGCGAAGCGCACCGCGGCGGCGGCCCTGCGCGCCGCGGTCGAGATGGTCGACGAGGAGCTGATCTCGAAGGAGGAGGCGGTCGCGCGGATCGATCCTGCGCAGCTCGACCAGCTCCTCCACCCGATGATCGACCCGTCGGCCGACGTCGAGGTAGTGGCGAAGGGCCTGAACGCCTCTCCGGGAGCAGCGTCGGGCGCGATCGTCTTCGACGCAGACACGGCAGAGGAGCGGGGCAAGGCGGGAGAGAGCGTCATCCTCGTCCGCTGGGAGACGACTCCGGACGACTTCCACGGCATGGTGCAGGCGGCCGGGATCCTGACCGCGCACGGCGGCCTCACCTCGCATGCGGCCGTCGTCGCGCGCGGCATGGGCACGCCCTGCGTCACGGGCTGCGAGGCGCTGCACGTGGACGCCCGGGCGAAGACGGCCCGGCTGCCCGGGCACGAGCTGAAGGAGGGCGACACGATCACGATCGACGGCGGCACCGGCGAGGTGATCGTCGGGGCGGTCCCGCTCGTGGCGCCGAAGCTGAACGACGACTTCACCACCGTCCTCGGCTGGGCGGACGGGATCCGCCGCCTGAAGGTGCGCACGAACGCGGACACGCCCGAGGACGCGGCCAAGGCGCGCGAGTTCGGGGCCGAGGGGATCGGCCTGTGCCGGACCGAGCACATGTTCGCCGACGCGGAGCGGCTCCACCTGATGCGGGAGATGATCCTCGCGGCCGACGAGGACGGCCGCCGGACCGCGCTCGAGCAGCTCCTGCCGATCCAGCAGGGCGACTTCGAGGGGATCTTCGAGGCGATGGCCGGCCTGCCGGTGACGATCCGGCTCCTCGACTGGCCGCTGCACGAGTTCCTGCCCTCGCTCGAGGAGGCGAGGGACGAGCGGCTGCGCGAGCGGATTCGGGCGCTCCAGGAGTCGAACCCGATGCTCGGCTGGCGCGCCTGCCGGCTCGGCCTCTCCTTCCCGGAGATCTACGAGATGCAGGTGCGCGCGATCGTGCGTGCGGCGCTCGCAGTGCGCGAGCGGACCGGTGCGGCGCCGCTCGTCGAGGTGATGCACCCGCTCGTCGGCTTCGGCGAGGAGCTGCGGCGGCTGCGCGAGCTGACCGTGCGCGTCGCGGCCGAGGAGGGAGAGCTCGAGTACAGCGTCGGCACGATGATCGAGCTGCCGCGGGCGTGCGTGCGCGCCGACGAGATCGCGGAGCACGCCGACTTCTTCTCCTTCGGCACGAACGACCTGACCCAGACCGCGCTCGGGATCTCCCGCGACGACGGCGGCCGCTTCCTCGCCCAGTACCTCGAGTCAGGCGTGCTCGAGCGCGACCCGTTCGAGACGATCGACCAGGAGGGCGTCGGCGACCTGATGGAGCTGGCGGTCGAGCGCGGCCGCGGCGTGCGGGCAGACCTCAAGCTCGGCATCTGCGGCGAGCACGGCGGCGAGCCGAAGTCGGTCGCTTTCTGTCACCGGCTCGGGCTCGACTACGTGTCGTGCAGCCCCTACCGCGTCCCGCTCGCCCGCCTGGCCGCGGCGCAGGCCGCGCTCGCCGAGCAGGGTGTCAGCGCGGTTGCGATCGGCGGCTAGCCACCGTCACGCGTAGCCGCGGACCTTCCAGTACGCGATCGCGATGCTGACGAGGCCGATCGCAATCAGGCCGACGTACGACGACAGATCCTGCCGAGAGTAGACGGCGCTGCGGCGGCCGAAGTGGGACATCGCCAGGATGGCGAGCGCGCCGCCGGCGAGACCGCCGAGGTGGCCGCCGATCGAGATTCCGGGGACGGCGAAGGTGAAGGCGAGGTTGAGCACGAGCAGCGTGATCGCGCTGCCCCCGAGCACGTAGGTGCGCTGGCGCTCGAGCACGATCGCCGCGCCGAGGATGCCGAAGATCGCCCCGGAGGCGCCGACGGTCACCGCCGTCGGGTTCGCGATCAGCGCGCCGGCGGAGCCGGCGAGGCCCGAGACGAGGTAGAGCATGAGGTAGCGCACCGGGCCGAGCGCGTCCTCGAGCGGCCGCCCGATCCACCAGACGGCGAGCATGTTCATGCCGAGATGGATCGGCCCGTAGTGGAGGAAGGCCGCCGTGATCAGCCGCCACCACTCCCCTTCGGCGACGAGCGGGCCGTAGAGGGCGCCGTGCTGGAAGATCCAGCCGGAGTTCGCGTTGATCGAGGCACCGCCGGCGAGCTGGAGCAGGTAGATGCCGACGTTCGTCGCGACGATCGCCTTGGTCACGATCCCGGGATGCGGCAGCGCGCCACTGCGTCCGGTCTGCGACGCGCTTGACCCCCTGCTTGACCCCCTGCGCCTGCCCCGCGTGGTCGGGGCAGCGAATCCCGACCGGCGCGAACACCATGCAGTCCGGGCAGATCCCGCGGCCGCACTCCGAGCACGAGACGCCCGTCTCCCGGTCCGGATGGCGGTAGCACCTGAGCGTCTCGGCCATTGGGCAACTAGCCTAGCCACGAGAATGCGGGTTCACGTCGCCTTCACGCCCGACGAGGCCGCAGCGGCCCCGACCGGGATCGTGATCGACGTTCTCCGGGCCACCTCGACGATCGCGCAGGCGCTCGCGGCCGGCTACGAGCGCGTGCTCTGCGTGCCGGAGATCGAGCAGGCGCGCGCTCTCCGGGCCGAGCTGCCGGACAGCCTCGTCGGCGGCGAGAGGGACGCGATCAGGATCGACGGCTTCGACGTCGGCGCCTCGCCGCGCGAGTTCACCGAGCGGCGTGCCTCCACGCTGATCCTCTCGACCACGAACGGGACGCGCTCGATCGTCATCGCCGCCGAGCGCTGTGACGAGGTCCTGCTCGGCAGCCTGCTCAATCTCGACGCCGTGGTTCGCGCCGCGGCCGAGCGTGGGGAGGACGTCGCGATCCTCTGCGCCGGCTACAAGGGAGCGTTCGCGCTCGACGACGCCTACTGCGCCGGCCGGATCGTGCAACTCCTCGGGGGCGAGCGGAGCGACGCGGCGGTCGCGGCGGAAGTGCTCGCCGCTGCCTACCCCGACCCGCACTCGGGGCTCACGGCGCGCACCTACGGCCCGCCGGGGCTCGAGGAGGACATCGTCTTCTGTGCCCGCGAGAGCGTGCTGGACGTGGTGCCTCGTTTCACGGGCATGCGCGGCCCCGCCGCGGAGGTCGTGCGCTGAGGGTTCCGCGGCGGCTCGACTCGGGCGCGGAGAGCCGGGCGACGTCGCTCGAGCTCTTCTTCGACCTCGTCTTCGTGTTCGCGATCACGCAGGTCTCGCATCTCCTGGTCGACCATCTGACCTGGGAGGGCGCGGCCCAGTCCGCGCTCGTCCTGCTCGTCGTCTGGTGGGGCTGGAACTACACGACGTGGTTCACGAACGAGGTCGACCTGGACTCGCTGCTGATCCGGGCCGTCCTGATCGCTCTGATGCTCGCCAGTCCTCGTGCTCGCCGTCGCGATCCCGCAGGCGTTCGGTGCGCACGGACTGCTCTTCGCAGCGGCGTACGTGACGATCCAGGTCGGGCGACAGGGGTTCCTGACCTTCGTGGCGGCGCCGCGCGGCTCGCTCGAGCGCGAGCGCTCGCTCCGGATTCTCGACTGGTTCGCTCGTCGCCGGTGTCTTCTGGGTCGCCGGCGGTCTGGCGGAGGACGGCGCACGCTGGGCGTTCTGGCTGGTGGCGCTCGCGCTCGACTACACGGCGCCGCTCGTCACGTACGCGGTGCCGTTCCGGCCGCGGCTCTCGTCGAGCGCGTGGCAGGTGGAGACGAGCCACTTCGCCGAGCGGTTCCAGCTCTTCATGATCATCGCGCTCGGCGAGTCGATCGTCGTCACCGGCGCCACCACGACGGACGTGGGCCTGAGCACCGCGACGGTCGTCGCCTTCGGGCTCGCCTTCCTCGTCACCGCAGCCTTCTGGTGGCTCTACTTCGACTACGTCGCGAGGATCGCCGAGCGCCGGCTCGAGCTGGCCGAGAACCGCACCCAGTTGGCGCGCGACGCGTTCACGTACCTCCACGTCGTCCTCGTGGCCGGCATCATCGTCGCGGCCGTGGGCGACGAGCTCGTGATCGCCCATCCGACCGAGCGGCTCTCCGGCGCCGAGCTCGCCGCCGTCGTCGCCGGGCCGGCGCTCTACCTCTTCGGTCACGTGCTGCTGCGGCTGCGGATGACGGGCACGGTCGGCGGCCGCCGCCTCGCGGGGATGTTCGCCTGTATCGCAGTCGCGCCCGTCGGGCTCGTGGCGCCCGCCCTCGTCGTCGCCGCGCTTCTCCTCGCCGTCCTCGTCGGCGTGATCGCCGCCGAGTGGCTCGCGGCGGCGCGCCGCACGGCGCGCGGTGAGCCGACGCCGCTCGAGCGGCTCGAAGCCCGCCAGGGCTAGCGTCGCCGCGGGCGGCGTATCGTTCAGGTACCGCAACAACCCCAAGTGGAGGAGGTCTCCGATGGCGGACACAGTGCGAGGCGTCCAGTACCACTACGTGACCGTCCCGGACGCACCGGGAGCAGGGCAGCAGGTCCTGTCGGCGCTCAGGGATCGTGGCGTGAACCTGCTCGCATTCCTCGGTTTCCCGGCTGAAGGCGGCCGGACGCAGCTCGACCTGGTCACAGAAGACCCAGACGCGTTGCGAGCGGCGGCCGAAGAGGCGGGTCTCACGCTCAGCGAGGCGAAGCAGGCGTTTCTCGTCCAGGGCGAGGATCGCGCCGGAGCGGTCGCCGACACGACGGCGAAGCTCGCCGAGGCGAACGTCAACGTCACCGCAGCAGCCGCCGTCGCCGCAGGCTCCGGGACGTTCGGGATGATCGTCTGGGTGGCGCCGGGCGACTACGACAAGGCAGCGCAGGCGCTCGGCGCGTAGCGCAGCGGGCCGCAGCACACAGCTCTTCCGAGTCTCACCAAAGTCTTAGAAAGCATTCAGGCGCCTCTCAGGCCGCTCTTAGGTCGCGCGGCGACGCTTTGGCACCCCGTCACGCGACCAAGGAGTGCAGAGTGGCCGATCAAGCGCAGCTGAAGGCAGTCGAGGGAGGCCCCGACCACGAGGTGGTCGAGAGCGCCGTCTTCGAGATCAAACGCGTCATCGCTGGTCAGGACGAGATGCTCGAGCGCGTCTTCGTCTGCCTGCTGGCGGGAGGGCACCTCCTGATCGAGGGCGTCCCCGGCCTCGCGAAGACCTTGACGATCAAGACAGTGGCGGGCGTGCTCGGCGGGACGTTCCAGCGCGTGCAGTTCACACCCGACCTCGTCCCATCCGACCTGGTCGGCACGCGGATCTATCGCGGCAGGGAGGGGTTCGACACCGAGCTCGGCCCGGTCTTCTGCAACTTCCTCCTCGCCGACGAGATCAACCGGGCGCCCGCGAAGGTGCAGTCGGCCCTGCTCGAGGTGATGCAGGAGCGCCAGGTCACGATCGGCAAGGACACCCACGCCGTCCCGTCGCCCTTCCTCGTGATGGCGACGCAGAACCCGATCGAGTCCGAGGGCACGTACGCGCTCCCCGAGGCGCAGCTCGACCGGTTCATGCTCAAGATCCTGGTCGACTACCCGGAGCCTGCGGACGAGCTGACGGTGATCGAGCGCGCCCTGGCCGATCCCGTTGCCGTCGAGCAGCTGCTCTCGGTCGACGACCTGGCGGAGCTTCAGTCGGCGACGCGGCGAATCTACGTCGACCCGGCGGTCTCCCGTTACGCCCTGTCGCTCGCGACGGCGACCCGGCGGCTCTCGGAGGCGGGGCTCGAGGAGCTCGCTTCGTACGTCGACTTCGGCGCGAGCCCGCGCGGCCCCATCAACCTCGTCGCTCGGGGCGCGGGCGCTCGCGCTCCTGCGCGGCCGCCGCTACGTGCTGCCGCAGGACGTGCGCGAGCTCGCCAAGGACGTGCTGCGCCACCGGATGGTGCTCAGCTACGAGGCGCTCGCGGAAGGCGTCGACGCCGACCGCGTGCTCGACCGCGTGCTCGAGACGATCGCGATGCCGCAGCTCGAGCTGGCGCGGGAGCACGCCGCATGAGCACCGTCGCCACGCTTCGTCCGGCCCGCACCCCCGGCCGTCCCGGCCCGGGCCCTGTGCCGGCGGCGCTCCTGCGCAAGGTCAACCTGACCGTCCGCCGCCGCATCGACGGGCTGCTCGCCGGCGACCACCGCTCGTGGGCGCACGGCGACGGCACCGAGCTCGCCCAGGTACGTCCCTACGTCCCGGGCGACGACGTCCGCCTGATCGACTGGAACGTGACCGCCCGCACCGACGAGCCGCACGTCCGCGTCAACGTCGCCGAGCGGGCGGTCGAGACCTGGCTGCTGCTCGACACGTCGGCCTCGATGACCTTCGGGACGGCAGACCGGCGCAAGTGGGACGTCGCCGAGGGCGTCTCGCTCGCGCTCGGCCACTTCGCCGTCCGCCGCGGCAACCGGCTCGCGGTCGCCACCTTCGGCGACCGCAACCCGATCAGCTCGCCGGCCCGGCAGGGCAACCGTGGCCTGCTGGCCCTGCTGCTCGCGCTGAGACAGGAGCCCGATCTCGAGCCCGGTCGGACCGACCTCGCTCGGCGCGGCGCTCGCCCGGCTCGGCCGGCTCGCGCGCCGCCGCGCCGTCGTGGTCGTCGTCTCGGACTTCCGCGGCCCGCGCGACTGGCGTCCCCACCTGCTGCAGCTCGCCTCGCGGCACGACGTCGTCGCGATCGAGATCCGCGACCCGCGCGAGCAGGAGCTCCCGGACGTCGGCGACATCTGGGTCGTCGACCCCGAGACGGGGCGCCAGCTCCGGGTCGACACACGCAGCCGCAAGCTGCGACAGCGCTTCGGCGACGTCGCGGCCGCCGAACGCGAGGAACTCGTCCGCGAGCTGCGCTCGCTCGGCGTTCCCCACCTGACCCTGTCCACCTCCGGCGACTGGCTGCGCCGGCTCGTCGGCTTCGTCGAGACCGAGGGGAGGCGGCGATGACCTTCGCCTGGCCCATCGCCCTCAGCGGCCTGGCGCTGGTCGGGCTGGTGCTCCTCGCGTACGTCGTCGCGCAGCGGCGCCGCCGGCGCTACGTCGTCCGCTTCACGAACCTCGACCTGCTGGAGAACGTCGTCGCCGACTCGCCGCGCTGGCGCCGCCACGTGCCGGCGGCCCTGACTCTGCTCGCCCTGAGTGCGCTCGTGGTCGGGATCGCTCGGCCGCAGGTGGCGATGGCCGTGCCCCGCGAGGAGGCGACGGTGATCCTCGCGATGGACAGCTCCGGCTCGATGGAGGCGACCGACGTGGAGCCGACCCGCATGGTCGCCGCGCGGGAGGCGGCGAGCTCGTTCGTCGAGGGGCTGCCCGACGGCTTCCGTGTCGGCGTCGTGTCGTTCTCGAACGAAGCAGACGTCGTCGTGCCGCCGACCTCCGACCGCGAGGAGGCGCTGCGTGGCCTGAGCACGCTGCGGGCCGACAACGGGACGGCGCTCGGCGACGCGATCGCGCGCTCCGTCGACCTCGGCGTCTCGAGCCTGGACGAGCAACTCGCCGCCGCGGACGAGGAGACGCCGCTCGTCGTCCTCCTCCTCTCCGACGGGGCGAACACGACCGGCGACTACGAGCCGCTCGAGGCGGCACAGAAGGCGGCCGACGCCGGGGTGCCCGTCTACACGGTCGCCCTGGGCACCGACGCGGGCACCGTGGAGGGCCCGGACGGCTTCGGCGGCACCCGGACGATCCGCGTCCCGCCCGACCCGGAGACGCTGTCCCAGGTCGCGGAGCAGACCGGCGGCACGTTCTTCGAGGCCGCCGACGAGGACGCCCTGCGGAGCGTCTACGACGAGATCGGCTCGCAGGTCGGCGTCGAGGAGGAGCAGCGCGAGCTGACCGTCCTCTTCACCGCGGCCGGCGCGGCCCTGCTTCTCCTCGGGGGAGCGCTCTCGACGCTCTGGTTCGGGCGGATCCCGTGACCCGACGACCCGAAGGGAGGTGAGGACCATGGAAGAGAAGGCGCGCACCCTCAACGTGCGTCCGCTGCTCGTCGCCCTGGCTGTGCTGGCCGCGGCCGCCTCGATCTGGGCGGCGACCGCACTCGCCGGAGGTGGCTCGTCCACCTCGAACGAGCCTGAGACGAGCAGCTATCCGACCACCGTCTACGTCCAGGCGGAGGATGACGGCGCAGCACCCGCCAGGGGCGACTGCCCGGAGGACGGCGGCGGTTCCGGCGGCGAGGACGGCTCGAGCGATTCGAGCCCGAACGACCTCTAGATGGTTGATCGGTAATTGGCGTGCCCGCGGGGCCGATCCAGACCAAGCTGGGGGCCGCACTCGGCCGCAGTCAAGGCTGGTTGCCTTGGCAAGGTCGAGGGTGGCTCCCAGCGCCGTGTCTGGGTCGTCATCCGCGAGTGCGGTAATTGCCGATCGAATCGATCTAGCCGGAGGCCGGGTCCGGAGCGGCGACGGTCGCTCCGGGGCCCGGTGCCCCGCGTCTGCGGCGCCGATCCCGATCCTGCCCACGCGCACGCGAGTTAGAACCCGCGGGGAGGAATCCGCTCCGGAGCGGCGGAGGATCGCTGAGCCCTCCCTTGCGCAGACAGTTGACAGGAACATACGTTCTGGTATAGAACATACGTTCCCATGATCGCCTGTTTGCTCATTCCCGGCTTCGAGTTGCGCGCAGCGCTGCGGGAGAAGCCGAGGCTGGCGCTCGAGCCCGCCGCGCTCGCGCCGCTGCCGGGCACGGAGCCGCTCGTCGGCCCGGTCACCGCCGCCGCCGAGCTGGCGGGCGTGCAGCCGGGGATGCGAATGGGAGAGGCGCTCGCGATGTGCCCGCGGCTCGTGCTCGTCGAGCAGGATCCGGGAGCGGTCGAGCGCGAGTGGGAGGGAGTGCTGCGTCGGCTCGAGGACTCCGGCTTCGCGGTCGATCCCGAAGAGCCGGGCCGCGTCTACTTCGAGACGAAGGGAGTCGAGCGGCTGTACGGAGGCCTGGTGCCGGCGCTCGAGCGGGCGCTCGCCTCGGTCGGGGCTGCCTGGGATCCGCGCGTCGGCGCCGCGCAGCGCCGGTTCGCCGCTCTCGCGGCGGCGAGCGTCGCGCGTCTCGGGCAGGCGCTCGTCGTGTCGGCCGGCAACGAGGAGGACTTCCTGGCGCCTCTGCCGCTCTCGCTCCTGCCGCTCCCGGCCGATCGCTACGCGGAGCTGGAGGGCCTGGGCGTGCGCCGGCTTGGGGAGCTGGCCGCCCTGCCCGGGGGAGCAGTCGCGGAGCGGCTCGGCCGGGAGGGCCGGCAGGCGTGGGGGCTTGCGCGCGGCGGGGAGAAGGGCCGCGTGCACGGGCGGCGGCAGGCGGCCGAGCTCGCCGAGGCGCTCGAGTTTCCGGAGGCGGTCGGGAACGAGCTGACGCTCCGGCGCGCGTTCGGGGCGCTGCTCGACCGGCTGCTGGCGCGGCCGGAGCGGGCGGGGCGGCCGCTGCGGAAGGCGGCGCTCTCGGCGCGGCTCGTCGGCGGTGGCTCCTGGCGGCGGACCGTGACCTTGCGTGAGCCGACGGCCGAGCGGCCGCGGCTTCGCGCGGCTCTGGGGCCCAAGTTGCTCGAGATCCCGGGGCCCGTCCTCGAGTTGCGCCTGGAGGCGGTCGAGCTCTCGGCCTCGGTCGGGCAGCAGCTGGAGCTCGTCAAGCCGGTCGGCGACGAGCTGAACGCGCGCCTGAGCGACGGGTTGCGCCAGGTGCGCGCGAGCACCGGCTCCGGCTCGGTCGTCGCGGTCGTGGAGGTGGCGCCGTGGTCGCGGATTCCCGAATCCAGGGCGCTGTTCGTTCCTCGAGACGAATGACATCGAGAAAAGACCCCGTGGCCGGAGGGCGATTCATTCGCCCGCAGGCTCGGAGCGAATCCAGCGCGGCCTACGCAGAAGGAGGGGGCCCACGGGGGAACCATGGGTTCCCCCGTGCTAGTACCGCGGGACGAATAAACGCTCCACGACCGGCGTTGGTGGAAGCCAGTCCGGTCGGCGTGCCCGTGCGGGTGAATCGCGAGACGGTCGCGCTCGTGCGGGAGGAGTGGCGGGTCGTCGACCGCTGGTGGACGGAGGAGCCGCTCGACCGCCGCTACTTCGACCTCGTGCTCGAGTCGGGCCGGAACGCGTGCGTCTTCCGCGACGAGGAAGCCGGATGCTGGTTCTCTCAGCGCGCGTGAGCGATGCCAAGTAACAGACTGTTACTTGGGACGGAGGGCGTGCTCGGCGAACGACTCCCACTCCGCAGCGTGCGCCTCCGGTACGACCACCCACTCCTTGAACGGCCGCCCCTTCCCGGAGGGGTCGAAGAGGTGCGCGCCATCGAGCGCCAGCGCGCGGGCATGCGCGTCGGGGTCGGGGAGCTTGAAGGTCATGGCGCCGTCGCTCCGCGAGAAGCCGATCACCATCTTCCCGCCCCGCTTCACGCAAGGCATGCCCATCATCTGCGACGGCTCGACGTCGTCGTTCCGGGCGCAGAGGTCGTCGACGAGCTCCTCGTAGCGCTGCCGCGCGTCCACGCGCCGAGTCTACGCCTGGATCACGAGCTGTGTGCGGGCGTCTCAGCCGTCGGAGGCTGCTCGGAGAAGTCTGCGCAGACGAGATCGAGACGCAGGCCGACGGACAGGCCGAGCTCGCGGAGCTCCTCGGGCTCGTAGAGACGCAGTGGAACGAATCCCGACTGCGATCCGTGTAGTAGAGCGTCGTTCGCAGGCGGTTCCCTCGATGCGCCTGCTCTCACTCACGCCGCGGTTGTCTCCTCGGCCCTGGTGCGTGCGGAAGAACGCAGGGGTGTAGAGATCGAGCACGAGTGTGTCTTTGTCTTTGCACCCATCGACGCGAAGACGTCGGCGTTCGTCTCGTAGTCGAACGAGCGGAAGCTGGCCCACATGCAGATCACGGCAGAGAACGAGCGCGAAACCTCATCCAGCCGCCGCACGTCGACCTCGTGGACATCGACGCCGCAGGCACGCGCTTCGGCGGCGACAGAGGGGTCGCGCTCGACTGCGGTCACGCGATACGAGTGCCTCGCGAGCGCTTGCGCGTGTCGGCCGAAGCCGCAGGGAACGTCGAGAACCGTAGACGGAGGCGATGGCAGCACCCGGAAGAGGAAGTCGACCTCGCGCGCAGTCTCCGCAGAGTCGCGTCGTCAGAACGTCGCGAACCATGCCGGCGAGAAGGTCGGCTCCACGACGTCGAGCTAGGCGGGCTCCTGGTGGAAAGCCGCCCGTGCCGCCGCGAGCTCTCCTCGTCGCGGGCGGCGTGGAGTGCGCGGACGAAGTCGCGGAAGCCGCAGGTCGGCGCGTGGACGTTCAGGAAACGCGCCTCCTCGGACGCGGTGGGCGCGAACGTGTGCGGCACGTTAGGCGGCACCTGCACACAAGAGCTGGCGGTGGCGCGCAGCTGCTGACCGCCGGCCGTGACCTCGAGCGCACGGCGAGGACGTAGATACGATCGGGTGAGCCGGTTCAGATGCCTTGGCAGCCGGCTCGTCCCTCACCTCGATTCGAATCTCGTCCCGTCGACGTCAGCGAGCAGGCCCCTCACCGACGCTGACGATCGGCGAGTACTCGCCGTCCGGTCCATCGGCCGGGTCGGCCGCCGTCCGCAGGCGGATCCTCGGAGTCGAAGCCGGGCGTCACACCGCGCAGGTAGTCGGCGAAGCCGCCGCCGGGAGCGTGGAAGTTGAGGTAGCGCACTTCCGCATCGCTCCCGTTGCGGAAGCCGTGGACGACGAGCGGCGGCGCAAGCACGAGCGATCCGGCTGGAAGAACGGTCTCGCGCCGCTCGGGGCCGACCAGGACCGTCAGCTCGCCCGCGAGGACGAAGAAGAGATCGCTGTGGTTGCGGTGCACATGCGGGCTCGCACCGTCGAGGCCGGCGCCCATTCGAGACCACGGGCGCACAGCTCATCGTGGTCGCAGAGAATCTCGAGCCGCCGGTTCTCGGAGTCGCGAACGACCTCGCCCTCGCCGGGGCGTAGGAGGAGCGGTTGGGCTACGTCGAGCTCCATTGCCATTCAGCGTATTCCTTTCTCGACGGGGCATCGCATCCCGAGGAGCTCGCCCTGCAGGCCGCCGAGCTCGGCTACGAGGCGCTCGCGCTCACCGACCACGAGGGGGTCTACGGCTCGCTCGAGCTCGCGCACGCGGCCAAGCTCCTCGGCGTCCGCGCGATCACCGGCGCCGAGGTGACGCTGGACGGCGGTTCTCACGTGACGCTCCTGGTCGAGTCGCCGCAGGGTTACGCGAACCTCTGTCGGCTCCTCACGGCCGCGCACGCGCACACACGGCCGAAGGAAGGGGAATTGTTGTCGCCGGCCCTCGACCCAGGGCTCCTCGCGGAGCTGAACGAGGGGCTCGTCTGCCTCTCCGGCTGCGCCCGGCAGGGGCTCGGCGTTCGCGACCCGAACGCCGCCGTGACGCTCGCCCGCGCGTTCGGACCGGAGCGCTTCTATGTCGAGCTGCAACGGCCGTTCGAGCGCGGCGACGCGCGCCGGAACGTGCTCCTGCGCGACCTCGCCGAGCACGCGGGGGTGCAGACAGTGGTCACCGGCAACGTCCACGCCCACCATCAGCGCCGGACGGCGCTCCAGGACGTGCTCGTCGCGATCCGCCACCGCGCCTCGCTCGAGTCGTGCGAGGCGGAGCGGCGCGGGAACCGCGAGTGCATCCTGCGCGCGCCGGCGGAGATGCTCGAGCTCTTTCCGGACGATCGCGACGCCGTCCTGCGCACGGGGGAGGTGGCGGCGCGGCTCGAGTTCGACCTGACCGCGGAGCTCGGCTACCGCTACCCCGACTTCGCCGACGGGGAGGAGCCGGCGATCCGCCGCCTCGCCCAGGTCTGTGAGGACGCGTTCTCGGAGCGCTACCCGCCAAGTAACAGACTGTTACTTGGCGCCGCTCGGGCACGGCTCGAGCAGGAGCTCAAGCTGATCGACGTGCTCGGGCTGGCCGGCTTCTTCCTCCTCCACTGGGAGGTGCTCGAGCTGGCGCGGGAGCTCGCGAACGGGATCCGCGGGCCCGGCTCGCCGCGCCGCTTCTTGCCGCCCGGGCGGGGGCGCGGCTCGTCGGTCGGCTCGATCGTCTGCTACCTGACCGGCCTCTCGCACGTCGATCCGGTCGCGCAGAACCTCTCGCTCGGCCGCTTCCTGAACCGGGAGCTCGCCTCGGTCCCGGACATCGACCTCGACTTCCCGCGCGACATCCGGGAGCAGCTGATCGTCGCCGTCACTGAGCGCTACGGCCGCGAGCACGCCTCGCTCGTCGCGAGCTTCTCCACCTACCGCGCCCGCGGCGCGATTCGCGATGTCGGCAAGGCGCTAGGGCTCCCGTTCGCCGAGCTGGAGCGGCTGGCGCGCGTCTCGGACGGCTGGAACGCGAAGAAGGTCGCCGACGAGCTCGCGCTCTTGCCCGAGGCGGAGCGGCGGCTGCTCTCCCCGCGCTGGCGTGCGTTCGCGGAGCTGACCAGAGAGATCGCGGGGTTGCCGCGGCACATCTCGCAGCATCCCGGCGGGATGGTGATCTCGTCGCGTCCCCTCATCGAGCTCGTGCCGGTGCAGCCAGCAGCGATGGCCGGCCGCCAGCTCTGCCAGTGGGACAAGGACTCGTGCTCCGACGCCGGCTTCCTCAAGATCGACCTGCTGGGGCTGGGAATGCTCTCCGCGGTCGAGGACTGCGTCGAGCAGATCGCCGAGGTCTACGGCGAGCCGATCGACCTGACCCGGATCCCACTCGACGACCCGGACGTCTACGCCGAGATCCAGCGCGCCGACACGATCGGCGACTTCCAGATCGAGAGCCGCGCGCAGATGCAGAGCCTGCTTCGGACGAAGCCGGAGAACCTCGACGACCTGACCGTGCAGGTCGCGCTCGTCCGGCCGGGGCCGATCCAGGGCAAGGCCGTTCACCCCTACATCGACGCGCGCGAGCGGCTCCGAGTCGACCCGGGCTACGTGCCCCCGGTCGACCACGAGCTCCTTCGGGAACCGCTCCGCGAGACGCACGGCGTCGTCGTCTTCCAGGACCAGGTGCTCGACGTGGCGATGGTGCTCGCCGGCTTCACGATCGGCGAGGCGGAGGGGCTACGCCGCGCGATGAGCAGGAAGCGGAGTGAGGAGGCGATCGAGGCGTACCGGGAGCGGTTCATCGAGGGCGCTGCGGCGAACGGCGTCGATGCGGAGACGGCCGACGAGGTCTACGACAAGCTGGCGGGGTTCTCCGGCTTCGGCTTCCCGAAGTCGCACGCGGCCGCCTTCGGCCTCCTGGCCTACCAGTCGGCCTGGCTGCGCCACCACTATCCCGCGGAGTTCCTCTGCTCGCTCCTCAACGCCCAGCCGATGGGCTTCTACCCGCCCTCTTCGCTCGTTCGGGACGCGCAGAGACGTGGAGTGGAGGTGCGGCCGCCCGACGTGAACCTGAGCGAGACCCGCTGCACCTGGGACGAGGGCGCCGTGCGCATGGGCCTCAAGTACGTCAAGTCGGTGGGCGAGGACGACGCGGATGCGCTCGTCGCCGAGCGGGAGGCGAACGGCCCCTACGCGGGCGTCGGCGACCTCGCGCGGCGGGTGCCGCTCGATGCGCGCGAGCTGGAGGCGCTGCTCCGGAGCGGCGCCTGCGACAGCTGGGGGAAGCGGCGCGACCTGCTCTGGGAGCTCGGCCTCGTCACGCGACCGCAGACGGTGCAGCGCGAGAGCAAGCAGCTCGCGCTCGAGCTCGACCCGACCGTGGCCACGCCCGAGCTGCCCGACCTGACCGCCTGGGAGCGGATGCTCGCCGACTACGCGACGACGAGCGTCTCGGTCGACGTCCATCCGCTGACCCTGCTGCGGCCGCACCTCGCGCCGGAAGTGCTGCCGAGCGACGTCCTGAACGAGTCTCCGCACCGCAGCCGGGTCGCGTTCGCCGGGATGGCGGTTGCGCGCCAGCGGCCGGCCACGGCGCACGGGATCGTCTTCATGCTGCTCGAGGACGAGCTCGGCCAGGTCAACCTGATCGTCTCGCCCGAGGTGTACGAGCGGAACCGTGCGGTTGTGCGCGGCGAGCCGCTCCTTCTCGTCCGCGGCCGCTTCGAGCGGATCAAGGAGAACCGGAACATCGTCGTCGAGACGCTCGAGAGCCTCGGCCCGCTCGCCCGCCGGATCGCGTCCCACGACGTCGGCGCGGCGCTCCCGTCCGCCCACCACTTCGGGCATCGCTGAGGTCAGAGGAGATCGACGAACTCAGCCGGTGTGAGACCGGCTTGCCGCAGGACCGACGCCAGCGTCCCGCGTGCGAGCTCGGCGTGGAGAGGGACGATCACGGTCCGTCCGGCCGAGTTGCGGAGCTTGACGTGGCTGCCACGCTGCCTGACTCGGTCGAAGCCTGCATGAGAACGTGCCCGCACGACCTGCGCGCCGGACACGACGGGGAGTCGCGTCACGCAGCGACTTCGACCGACGCGATGATCGGCGGGGCCAGCGTGGGTGGGGCGGGCACGTCCTCGAAGTAGAGCTCGAGCGCCTCTTTGAGGTTCACGAGCGCGTCGTCGAGCGTCCTACCCTGGCTCGTCACCTCTACCTCGAGGCACCGCGCTACGAACCACGGCGGCTCGTGACTGACGGCGGCAGTCAGCCTGTGATGCTGGCGAGCGCTCGGCGGTGGGGCTGAGGCCGCGTTCTCGGCGAGCCCGTGAACGAGCGACGAAGCTGTCGGAGCCGGCCACGACGCGTCGCCCGAGAGCAGCCGCGGCAGCCAGTACGACGTGAAGAAGTCGGCGCCGCTCTTCCCGCGCTCGGTGAGCACGACCTGGTCGCGAACCCTGCGCAGCACCGGCTCCGGCTCACCGACAAAGAAACGATTGACCGAGCGCACGTCCTCGTAGCCCTTGCCTCCCGAACGTGGACTCCGCGCCGGTCTTCGATCGGATCCTCGACGCGGAAGGCGGCCGCTTCGAGCTCTGCCCCGAGCAGCCGTTCGACGGCGAAGCGGCAGTACCGCGACGAGACGAACGTGCTCGAGACGACCTTCCGGACGACGACGGCGACGTCCGCGTCACCGACGCGCTGACGCTGCACGACGAGCGGACGCTCGGACCGCTCCGCGAGCTCGTCAGGGTCGTCGACGGGCTCGAGGGAAGCGTGGAAATGCGCTGGCGCTTCGAGCCCCGCCTCGACTTCGGCCGGCGCTCGCTTCGCACCGGCCGGCGCGGCGACGCCCGCGTGGCGCTGAACGGGAAAGACGCGCTCGGCCTCTCGAGCTGGGACGCCGGCGACGGCGCGTTCACCGCGACGGGGGGCTCACGGGCGACGCTGGCGCTGACCCACGCCCACATGGAGCCGCTCGTGCTCCCCAGACGCGCCGATGTGGAGCGGCGCGTCGAGGACACCGCCGCGTTCTGGGCGGACTGGACCGGCCGGCTCGTGTACGACGGGCCGTGGCGGGATGCCGTGATTCGCAGCGCGCTTGCGCTCAAGCTGCTCGCCTTCTCGCCCTCCGGCTGCATCGTCGCCGCCCCGACGACCTCGCTGCCCGAGCAGATCGGTGGCGATCGCAACTGGGATTACCGCTTCGGCTGGCTGCGCGACGGCCTCTATACGCTCCGCGCCCTGCTCGCGCTCGGCTGCGAGGACGAGGCCCGCGCCTTCTTCTGGTGGCAGATGCACGCGACGCGGATGACCGAGCCCGACCTGCGGCCGCTCTACTGCACCGACGGCGGCCTCCGTACCGACGAGCAGGAGTTGGCCCTGCCCGGGTATCGGGGCTCGCGGCCGGTGAGGGACGGCAACGCGGCGGCGACCCAGCTCCAGCTCGACACCTACGGCTCGCTGCTCGAGGGCGCGTGGCGCTTCTGGTCGAAGACCGGCTCGCTCGGCGCCGCCCGGCCGAAGGAGCTCGCCGCGCTCGCTGACTTCGTCGCGTCGGAGTGGCGCCGGCCGGACTGCGGGATCTGGGAATCGCGGGACGAGCCGAAGCACTACGTCCAGTCCAAGGCGATGTGCTGGACCGCACTCGACCGGTACAGGCGGCTGGCCGAGGCGGGAGTGGTCCGGGGAAGAGGACGCATGGCGCGCCGCCGCCGACGAGATCCGGGCGTGGATCGAGACCGAAGGGTGGAACGAACGCCGCCGCGCCTACGTCTGCGAGCCGGCAGCGGACGCGCTCGATGCGAGCCTGCTGACGATCGCCCTCTGTGCCTACACCGACGCCGCTGACGACCGCTTCGGCAGCACCGTCGACGCAATCAGGCGCAGCCTCGCCCGCGGCCCGTTCCTCTATCGCTTCACGGGCGCCGAGGACAACGAGGGCGCGTTTCTCACCTGCTCGTTCTGGCTCGTCGACGCCTTGGCGCGCGCGGGCCGTCGCGAGGAGGCGGCCGCCCTGATGGACGAGCTCGTCGCGGCCGCGAACGACGTCGGTCTCTACGCCGAGGAGATCGACCCGGAGTCGGGCGAGTTCCTCGGCAACCTGCCGCAGGGGCTCGTCCACCTCGCGCTCGTGAACGCGGCTGTCTCCTACGCCGGGGCGGAGGACGAGCCGTGATCCTCGGCGCGCTCGCGGGCGGGCTCGTGGGCACGGTCGTGCTCACGACGGGAAGCAGGCTGGCCCAGCACCTGGGCTGGACGCGGATGGACATCCCACTGCTGCTCGGCACCGTCTTCACCGTGTCCCGCGCCCGCGCGAGCGTGGTCGGCTACGCGATCCACTTCGCGAACGGGCTCCTCTTCGCGCTCGTCTACGGGCTCGTCTTCGAGGCCACCGGCCGTGCCGGCTGGCTCTTCGGGCTCCTCCTCGGCGCGGTGCACGGCGCCTTCGCGGGCGGCGCGCTCCTGAACGTGCTCCTGCCGGCGGTCCACCCGCGCATGGGGACCGCGTGGACGGATGCCCGCTCCGCGCCGCTGCTCGAGCCGCCCGGGTTCCTGCTCTCGAACTACGGGCACGCGACCCTAATTGCGACGTTCGCTCTGCACCTGGCCTACGGCGCGATCGTCGGGCTCTTCGCCTCGCTCTGAGCCGTCAGCGCCCGGTCGAGGGAGAGGGCTGTGTGGAGGAGCCCGATGTGCGAGAACGCCTGCGGGAAGTTGCCGACGAGACGGCGCTCGCCGGGGTCGTACTCCTCCGAGAGCAGGCCGAGGTCGTTGCGGAGCGCGAGAAGCCGCTCGAACAGCTCCTGCGCCTCCTCGAGCTCGCCGAGCAGGACGAGGTTGTCGACGAACCAGAAGGAGCAGAGAAAGAAGACGCCTTCGCCGGGCGGGAGCCCGTCGATCGACTCCGTCTCCTCGTCTTGGCGGTAACGATGGACGAAGCCGTCCTCCATCAGCTCACGGCGCACCGCATCGAGCGTGCCGCGGACGCGGGGATCGCCGGCCGGCAGGAACCCAACGAGCGGAATCGTCAGGAGGCTCGCGTCGACCCGCTTCGAGCCGTACCACCCGACGAACGAGTTCAACTTGGAGTCGAAGCCGCGCTCGATCACCTCGCGGTGGATCTCGTCCCGGACGGCCCGCCAGCGCTCGGCAGGGCCGTCTCGCCCGAGCTCCTCGATCAGCCGCAGGCCACGGTCGAAGGCGACCCAGGCCATCACCTTCGAGTGCGTGAAATGCCGACGGGGGCCGCGCACCTCCCAGATCCCGTCGTCGGGCTCGCGCCAGCGCTGCTCGAGATTGCCGAGCAGGTGGCGCACGAGCGCCCACGCCGTGTCGTCTGCGGGGAGACCGCGCTTGCGCGCCTGATAGAGGACGTCGAGGACCTCTCCGTAGACGTCGAGCTGGAACTGCTCGCTCGCGCCGTTCCCGACCCGCACCGGACGCGACTGCTCGTAACCCGTCGAGCCACGGCAGCTCGAGCTCGGTCAGCCTGCGCTCGCCGGCGGGCCCGTACATGATCTGGAGGTCGTCCGGGTCGCCGGCGACTGCGCGCAGGAGCCAGTCGCGCCAGGCGCCCGCCTCATCGACGAAGCCGTTCTCGAGCAGCCCGTTCAGCGCGAAGGTGGCGTCGCGCAGCCAGCAGAAGCGATAGTCCCAGTTGCGCACGCCGCCGATGCCGCTCGGGAAGCGAGGTGGTGGGGGCGGCGACGAGCCCGCCCGTCGGTGAATACGTCATCGCCTTCAGCACCATCAGCGAGCGAAAGACCGCGTCTGCATAGCGGCCTCCGTAGGTGCAGCTCCGTGAGCCACTCCGTCCAGTAGGCGCACGTGTCGGCGAACGCGTGCTCGGCGTCGATCGCCCGCGGCGGGTCGCGGTGCGATGGAAACCACGTGAGCACGAACGGCACGCGCTCGCCCGCGCTAACGGTGAGCTCGGCCACGGTGGTCAGGTTCTCGCCGCGTGCGTCGATCGGAGTGTCGAGGCAGAGCGCGTCCGGCCCCGCGACGGCGAGCCGCCTTCCGTCGTCGAGACGGTGCACCCAGGGCACGACCGAGCCGTAGTCGAAACGGATGACGAGCTCCATCCGCATCGGCACGGCCCCTTCGATGCCCTCGACGATCCGGACGACGTCGGGGTCGGTCCCGCGCGGTGGCATGAAGTCGGTGACCCGCACGACGCCGTGCTCGGTATGGAAGTCGAGCTCGTGGACGAGCGAGCGATCGCGGTAGCGGCGCTCGACGCGCTCGATCGCGCAGTCGGGCGCGAGCAGCCAGCGGCCGTTCCGCTCGTCGCCGAGGAGCGCCGCGAAGCAGGCGCCGGAGTCGAAGCGGGGGAGGCAGAGCCAGTCGATCGAGCCGTTGCGGCCGACGAGCGCGGCGGTCTGCAGGTCGCCGATGAGCGCGTAGTCCTCGATCTGCATCGTCATTCCCGGAGGCCGCGTCAGGTTCGGGAACCGCCTTCGCGCCGCGCGCCCGAACGCCTGCTCGTAGGAGCCCCGCGTCTCCTCGTCGAGGGTGGCGGCGTACGTGTCGCGCAGCTCCTCGAGGCGGTCGACGACCGCCTCCAGCACGAGCTGGTAATCGCCGTACGCCTCCTCCGCCTCGTCTCGCTCGGCCCGGTCGTAGGCGCGTTCCGCAGCCTCCGCCTCCTCCAGGAGCTCGGCCTCGTCCTCGGCAAAAAGGTCGAGCTGGCGCCGGACGAGGTCGCCGAACCGGTCGCGGCGGAAGATCACGTCAGCTCGCGGTAGAGCTCGAGGTGAGCCTGCGCCGCGGCGTCCCAGGTCAGCTCGGCCCTGGCTCGCAGCGCGCCGGCCCGCGCCTCCGCGAGGGCTCCCTCGTCGTCGAGCAGCTCGCCGATCGCGGCGGCGAGGCCGTCGACGTCGTCGGGCGCGACAACGCGACCCGCTCCGAAGGCCCGAACCGGCTCGGCGAGGCCGCCCACGTCGTAGACGACCGCGGGCATCCCGGCGCCGAGCGCGCGCAGCAGCGCCCCGCTCTGGTCGAGCTCGGCCCGGTAGGGAAAGACGGCCAGGGTCGACTCCGCGAGTGCCCGGTCGATCTCGGCCTCTGAAAGGAAGGCGTGACTGTCGCCCGCGACCCGGAGCTCCGCGCCCGCCACCCGGGCGACGGCCTCCCGCGCATGCTCGAGTTGCTTGTAGGGGCGCACCAGGCCCAGAGCGAGAACGGTTCGGCCGTCGTCGCGTCGTCCCGGGTCGCTCGGCGAGACGGGATGGGGGATCACCCGCAGCTTCGCGGCCGGGACGCCGAACGCGGTCAGCGCATCGCGGCCGTTCTCCGAGTGGACGACGATCCGCTCGAAACGCGCGAATGCACGCCGCCAGAGACCCGTCTTGGCGGCGGTTCGCCGCGGGAGGAGGTCGTGTGCGGTCAGCACGAGCGGCGCGCGGTGCCGAAGGAGCCGCGCGTCCAGCTCGGGGGCGGCGAGCCACTGCACGTGGACGACGTCGGCGGCGGTCGCCGCGAGGCGGGCGAGCCCGAGCGGGTGCTCGACGGCCTTCAGCGGCAGCCGCAGCCGGGAGCGCCGAAAGAGGCGCGACGAAAGCGGGTAGAAGAGCTCCCGGCGCCGGTAACCGTCGGGGGCGGGGACGTCGCCGAAGCGAAATCGGGACGTGACGAGCTCGACCTCGGCGCCGGCGCGCGCGAGCGCGGCGGCGAGGTCGTGGTCGTACGGCGGCGTGAACGCGGGTGGATCGGCGATGACGACGCGCATCGTTCGTAGGGTATTGCGCCCGTGCTCGTGCGCAGCTGGAACGTCTTCCACGGCAACACGTCCCCGCCGGGGCGCCGCAGCCACATGGAGGAGATGGTGCGCCTGGCGACGGCGGACCGGCCCGACGTCCTCTGCCTGCAGGAGCTGCCGCTCTGGGCGCGTCAGCAGCTGCCGCGCTGGAGCGGGATGACAGAGCTCAGCGTCGTAACGCGGCCGGCGCCGCTCGGGGACTGGCTCGGGGGGGTGATCACGCGCCTCCACAACGGCTTCTTCCGCTCGGCCCTGGCGGGCCAGGCGAACGCGATCCTGCTGGCACCCGGTCTCCAGCCGCTCGAGCACCGCGCGTTCCGGATCGACGAGCGACGGCAGGAACAGCGCTGGTGCCACGCCGTCAAGCTCGACGACCTCGTCGTCGCGAACCTGCACGCGACGAACGACTTCCGGCATCCGGACGTCCCCGCTGCCGAGGTCCTTCGCGCGGAGGCGTTCGTGACAGAGCTGGCGGGAGGGCTCGCAGGCGGACTCCCGTGCGTGCTGGCGGGCGACTTCAACCTGCGCGCCGAGCACCTGCGCGAACTGCCCGGCTGGTCCGCGCTCGGGCCCGGGATCGACCACGTGCTCGTCCGGGGGCTCACCGCCTCGCCGCTCTCGGCCTGGCCGCTCGACCGGCGGCGTCATGATGGCCAGGTGCTCTCCGACCACGCTCCCGTCGAGGTGACGATCGGATGACCAACGCGGAGGCACGCGCTCTGTTTCCCATCCTCGATCGGGTCGCCTACCTGAACGCGGGCACGTTCGGCCCACTCGCCCGCCCGACCGCGGAGGCGGTGCGGCGGCAGCTGGACGCCGATCTCGAGCAGGGCCGGATGGGGAAGGCGTATTTCGAGGCGATGCTCGAGCTCCGGGCGGAGGTGCGAAGGGCCGTCGCTGTGCTCGTGGGGGTCGAGCCGGAGCAGATCTCGCTCACGGGCTCGACGACGGACGGCTGCAACATCGTGCTCGCCGGGCTGGGGCTCGGCCCCGAGGACGAGGTCGTGATCACCGGTGAGGAGCACTTCGGCCTCACCGGCCCGGTGTACACGAGCGGCGCCCGTGTCGTCGTGACCGCCGCCGATCCGGATGCGATCCTGGCGGCCGTCACCCCGCGCACCCGGCTCCTGGCGCTCTCGCAGGTGCTCTGGACGAGCGGCCGCATGCTGCCGGTACACGAGCTGCGCGAGCGCGCGGGCGTCCCGATCCTCGTCGACGGAGCACAGTCGGTGGGCGCGATCCCGGTCGACGCCTCGGGACTCGACTTCTTGACCATCTCCGGGCAGAAGTGGCTCTGCGGCCCGGACGCGACGGGAGCGCTCGTCGTCGCCGACCCTGAGCGGCTCCGGATCACGCGGCCGAGCTACTTCTCGCAGTCCGAGTACGAGCCGTCCGGCCGCTTCCAGCCCGCCGACGGCGCAGCCCGCTTCGATCCGGGCTGGATCGCGACCGCGAGCCTGGCGGGCTTCCTGACCGCGCTCGGGCTGCCGCCGGAGTGGCGCTTCGAGCGCGCCGCCGAGCAGGCGCGCCGCTGCCGGGAGCTGCTCGCTCCGCACGTGGAGCTCGTCCCGGGCGGCGCGACGCTCGTCGCCTTCCGCGCCGAGGACCCGCCGGCGCTCGTGGAGCGCCTCGCGGAAGCGGACGTCGCCGTGCGCGAGATCCCGGGCACCGGGCTCGTCCGCGTCTCGTGCGGCTGGTGGACGAGCGACGACGACCTCGAGCGGCTCGTCGCGGCCTTGTAACAGACTGTTGCTAGGCGGCGTCGGCCGTCGTGCGCAGGCCGAGCTCCTTCGCGATCGGCTGCAGCGCAGCGACGACGTTCGCGATGTGCTCGTCGAGCTCGAGGCCGAGCAGCTCGGCGCCCGCGTAGACCTCGTCGCGGTGCACGCCGGCCGCGAAGGACGGCTGCTTCAGCTTCTTGCGCACCGACTTCGGCTCCAGCCCCTCGAGGCCGGTGGGGCGCACGAGGCCGCAGGCGTGCACGAAGCCCGAGATCTCGTCACAGGCGAAGAGCGTCTTCTTGAGCGGGGTGTCGCGCTCCAGGTGGAGGTGCTCGGCGTGCGAGAGGATCGCCTCGATCACTTCCTCGGGGTAGCCCTCCTCGCGCAGGATCGGCGCGCCGTCCTGGGGGTGCTGATCGAGCGTCGGGTGGATCTCGTAGTCGAAGTCGTGCAGGAGCGCGACGACGCCCCACAGCTCCTCGTCCTCGCCGAACCGGCGTGCGTACGACCGTGTCGACGCCTCGACCGCGAGCGCGTGCCGGAGCAGCGACTCGCTCTTCGTGTACCGCGTGAGCGTCTCCCACGCCCTCTCCCGCGTCGGCTCCATCGGCCGTCTACAGTACCCGGCCCGTGGCCGCTACTACGCTCTCCACTGGAATGCAGGCATTCGTGATCGAGGGCGGCCGGCCGCTCAGCGGGACCGTTCGCGCCGCCGGCAACAAGAACGGTGCGCTGCCGATTCTCGCCGCCTGCGTGCTGGCAAACGAGCCCGTTCAGCTCACGAACGTCCCCCGGATTCGCGACGTCCAGACGATGCTCGACCTGCTCACGGACATCGGTGCGGATGTCGAGTGGACGGCCGGGAACGACGTCACCGTCGACACCACAGGCGTGCACAAGACGGAGCTCGACGAGGAGCTTTGCCGGCGCATCCGCGCCTCGTTCCTGCTCGCGGGCCCGCTGCTCGCCCGGTTCGGGAAGGTCGTCGTGCCGCCTCCCGGCGGGGACGTGATCGGCCGACGCCGCCTCGACCCGCACATCCACGGCCTCGCCGAGCTCGGCACCGAGATCTCGATCAACGGGCGCTTCGAGATGAGCGCGCCGGCGCTCCGCGGCAAGCCCGTCTTCCTCGACGAGGCGAGCGTGATGGCGACCGAGAACGTGATCATGGCGGCCGTTCTCGCCGAGGGTGAGACCGTGATCGGGAACGCGGCCTGCGAGCCGCACGTCCAGGACCTCTGCCGCTTCCTCGTCTCGCTCGGCGCCCGGATCGAGGGAATCGAGTCGAACGTGCTCAGGGTCGAGGGCGTGAAGGAGCTCCACGGGGGAACATGGCGGATCGCCCCGGAGCACATCGAGGTCGGCAGCTTCATCGGGCTCGCCGCCACGACCGGCAGCGACCTGACGATCGAGGACGTCGAGCCGCGCGACCTGGTCTCGATCCTGCCCGCCTTCGAGCGCCTCGGCGTGCGCGTCGAGGTGGGGGAGAAGACGGTCCACGTTCCGCCGGGGCAGGAGCTCGTGGTCCAGGACGATCTCGGCGGGCAGATCCCCAAGATCGAGGACGGTCCCTGGCCCGCGTTCCCGGCCGACCTCACCTCGATCGCCGTCGTCACGGCCACCCAGGCGCAGGGCACGGTGCTCGTCTTCGAGAAGATGTTCGAGAGCCGCCTGTTCTTCGTCGACAAGCTGGTCGCGATGGGCGCCCGGATCATCCTCTGCGACCCGCACCGGGCCGTCGTCACCGGTCCGGCCCACCTCTACGGTGAGCGGCTGACGAGCCCCGACATCCGCGCCGGGATGGCCATGCTGATCGCCGCACTCTGCGCGGAGGGCGTGTCGACGATCGGGAACGTCGCCGAGATCGACCGCGGGTACGAGCGGATCGACGAGCGCCTGCGCAACCTCGGCGCCCGGATCGAGCGCGTCGAGTCGTAGACCCTGTATACGCTCGCGGGCATGAGCGCCCGCGTCTCGAGCGGGGACGGGACGGCCACGGTCGCCACCGGCATCCCCGTCCTCGACCACCTGCTGACGCTGCTCGCACGCAGCGGCCGCTTCCAGCTCAACCTCGAGCTGCCGCCCGGCGACGCAGAGGCGGAGGTCGCGGACGCGGGCCGCGCCCTCGGTGAGGCGGTGCGAGACCTCTTGCGGGCCGAGGACGCTCCGGGGCACGGCTCGGCCTTCGTGCCTGCCGACGAGGCCCTCGCACAGGTCGCGCTCGAGGTTTCCGGGCGGCCGCTCGTGGCCAGCAACGTCGACCTGACCGAGGCCCGGGCGGGAGGGCTGCGCCGCGACCTGGCCGCCAGCTTCCTGGACGCGCTCGCGCATTCTGCCGGGTTGACGCTGCACGTTCGACTGATCGAAGGGGAGGACTCGCAGCACGTCCTCGAAGCGATCTTCAAGGCGCTCGGCGCCGCCCTCGCGGAAGCGTCCGGCCGAGCCTGACAAGGAGGAAAGCCGTGTCCGAGAAGGAGATCGTTCGCACCGAGCGCGCGCCTGCGCCGTTCCAGGGCGCTCCCTACAACCAGGCGGTCAAGGCGGGCGGCCTCGTCTTCGTCGCAGGCCAGCTCGGTGTGCGGCCCGGAGCGTCGGAGATGGTCGGCGACACGGTCGGTGAGCAGACCGAGCAGGTGATGCAGAACCTGGGCGCGATCCTCGAGGCGGCCGGAAGCGGGCTCGACAGGCTCGTGAAGACGACCGTCTTCCTGCAACATCTCGACGACTTCGCGGGGATGAACGAGGTCTACGCGGCCCACATCGGCGACAACCCGCCGGCCCGCTCGACCGTCGAGGTGGCGAAGCTCCCCTCGGGTGCGCTCGTCGAGATCGAAGCGGTTGGGTTGCTCTAGCCAAGTAACAGACTGTTACTTGCCGCAGAATGGCGCCGTGTGGAGCTCGGTCGCCGACTACGTGCACTCCCTCGGAATCGACGCGTACGTCGTCGGCGGCGCCGTGCGCGACGAGCTGCTCGGGATCCCTCCCCGGGAGCTCGACTTCGTCGTTCCCGGCGTCGACCACACCGAGCTACGAACCTTGCTGGAGCCTCACGGCAAGGTCGAGGATCTCGTCGTCGCCGACCAGCGCGTCGGGCTCCGCCTGCTGCCGCGGGACCGAGACGCGCGGGCCCTGCAGCCGGCCGGGATCGAGTTCGCTCCGCCGCGCGTCGAGCGCTCGACCGGGCCTGGGCGCCACGATTTCGAGATCGTCGCCGACGGGGCCGTCACGCTCGAGCAGGACATGGAGCGGCGCGACTTCACGATCAACGCGATCGCCCGGCGGCTCGAGACAGGCGAGCTGCTCGACCCGCTGCGCGGGCGGGAGGACCTGGCGCGGCGCAGCCTGAGGACCACGAGCCCGACGAGCTTCCGCGACGACCCGCTGCGGATCGTGCGCGGGCTGCGCTTCGTCTCGCAGCTCGGCTTCGAGCCGGACGAGGACACGCTGCGCCAGATGCACGACTGGGCGCCGCAGATCCGATACGTCTCGGCCGAGCGGATCGGCGGCGGCCTGGCCGCGGACGGCATGGGCGAGCTGTCGAAGCTGCTGCTGGGCGCGCACCCCGCCAGGGCGCTGCGGCTCGCCCGCGACGCAGGCGTGCTCACCCAGGTCCTGCCCGAGTTCGAGCCCGCCTTCGGCTACGAGCAGCCCAGCCCCCGGCAGAACCGGCCGCTCGACGAGCACGTCTTCGCGGTCGTTCAGGCCGCGGCGGACGCGGATGCCGCGCTGGCGGTGCGCCTCGGCGCCCTCTTGCACGATCTCGCCAAGCCGGAGACGGATCGCGACGGCGGCGACCATGCGGCGCGCGGCGCCGCGATCGCCGGGGCGGTGCTGCGCCGCCTCCGTTATCCGAGTCGGATGGTGCAGTACGTCACGCGTCTCGTCCGCGAGCACGCGTTCGTCATCCCCGGAGAAGCGACGGCCGTCGACGCGCGCCGTTTTCTGCGCGCGCACGGCGAACGGCTCGCTCTCGACTTGCTCGAGCACAAGGCGGCCGACCTCGCGGCCAAGCACGTCCCGCCGGAGGAGCAGGAAGCACTCGCCCGTCTGCGGACGCTGGTCGAGCAGGAGCGCTCGAGCGCCTACCGCCTGGCCGACCTCGCGATCGACGGCAATGACCTGATTACGATCGGCTTCCGGGAGAGCCCGCAGCTCGGCGCGGTGCTCCACGAGCTGCTCACCCGCGTCGTCGACGATCCGAGCCTGAACACGCGCGATCACCTGCTGGCCGAGGCGGCGCGGGAGCTGCCGTGATCCGCTGGTCGCCGCCCGGCCCGTACGAGATCGCCTTCTCGACCCGACAGGGCGGCGTGAGCACGGGTCCGTACGCCTCGCTCAACCTCGGTCGCCTGACCGGCGACGACGTCGAGCGGGTGGACGAGAACCGGCGTCGGGTCTGCGCCGAGGTCGGAGGCGACCTGGAGCGGCTCGCGCTCAACCGGCAGGTGCACTCGGCGATCGTTCACGGGGCGGAGCCGGGAGCCCGCGGCGAGCCCGGTGACGGGCTCTGGACGGAGGAGCCGAACCTGCCCGTGCTCGCCATGACCGCCGACTGCCTCCCGATCGCGCTCGCGCGGGTTGACGGCCCGCGTCCTGGTGTCGCCGTCCTCCACGCGGGCTGGCGCGGACTGCTGGGTGGGCTGGTCAGCGAAGGTGTTCGTGTGCTCGGCGGCCGCCTCCACGCCGCGCTCGGCCCCGCGATCGGGCCGTGCTGCTACAAGGTCGGGCCCGAGGTGTCAGAGCCGTTCGCGGCCGCCTTCGGCGCTGATGTCCTGCACGGCCGCAACCTCGATCTCTGGTCCGCGGCCGAGCGCGCGCTGCGCGAGGCCGGAGTCGAGGAGGTGGAGCGGCTCGAGCTCTGCACGTCGTGCAACGCCGACCTCTTCTTCTCGCACCGCCGCACCGGCGAGCCCCGCGGCGTCCAGGGTGTGATCGCTCGTGTCGCCTGACGCCCTTCGCGCTAGCTACGAGCGAGTCCGCGCCGAGGTCGGGCCGGACGTGACGATCGTCGCGGCGACGAAATACGTCTCGCTCGAGGACATGGCCGTCCTGGCTGAGGCGGGCGTCGAGGTGGTGGGGGAGAACCGGGCCCAGGATCTGGAACGCAAGCACGCGGTCTACGGCGACGCCTTCCGGTGGCACTTCATCGGCCACCTCCAATCGAACAAGGCGAAGGTCGTCAACCGGATCTGCGAGCTCGTCCACTCGCTCGCCTCCGAATCCGCAGCCGCACGGCTCACCGTCCCCGCGCTCGTTGAGGTGAACCTCTCCGGGGAGGAGTCGAAGTCGGGCGTCCCGCCCGAGCGGCTGGAAAAGCTGCTGCGCGCCTACGGCGACGTGCGCGGTCTGATGACGATGCCGCCCGAGGCCGTGGACCCCGAGGCGTCGCGGCCGCACTTTCGCCGGCTGCGCGAGCTGGCCGCCGAGCACGGGCTGGCCGAGCTCTCGATGGGCACCTCGCAGGACTACCGCGTCGCGGCAGAGGAAGGAGCCACTCTCGTCCGGCTCGGATCCGTCCTCTATCGGGAATAATCTCCTGTAACCATGGGATTGGCAGACGTCTGGAGCCGGACGCTCGTCTACTTCGGGATCGCCGAGGAGGACGACTGGGACGAGGACGGCTACGCCACGCACGAGGAGCTCGAGCGCAGCTACGGCGCCCGTGAGCGTGCGAACGTGCGCCGGCTCCAGCCGCGCCGCGGGCGCGACTTCGACGACTGGACCGACTCCGAGCCTACGGACGCGAGCGCCCCGCCGTCCCGGCCGCCTGCGCGCCTGCGCGGCGTCGAATCGGTGCCGAGCCCCGGCTCCGTGAAGGTGCATCTGATCCTGCCCCGCAGCTTCAACGACGCGCAACAGATCGCCGACCGCTTCAAGGACGGCGTCCCGGTGATCCTCAACCTCCAGAGCGCCGACCAGGACCTGTCGAAGCGCCTGATCGACTTCGCGAGCGGGCTCACCTACGCGCTCGACGGGGGGATGCAACGCGTCGCCGACAAGGTCTTCCTCCTCACGCCTCGCAACGTCGAGGTCTCGGCCGAGGAACGCGCCCGCATGCTCGAGCGCGGCGGGTTCTTCAACCAGGCGTAGGAAAGCCGGTTCGAGAGGAGAACGGAGCGAGCATGGGCGACCATCTCGCCGTTTTCGCCTTGCTCGCCGACCTGGGCTCGTCGCTCGCGAGCTTCGTGCGCGTCTTCATCTGGGTCTACACGCTGTTGCTCTTCGCGTACATCCTCACGTCCTGGATCCGGCTCCCGTACCGGCCCTGGCTGAACCGGGTCCAGCGGTTCCTCTACGACGTCTGCGATCCGTATTTGCGCATCTTCCGGCGCTTCCTGCCGCCGCTCGGCCCGCTCGACCTCTCGCCGATGGTGGCGATCTTCGTCCTGTTCATCGTCTCGAACGTGCTCACCTCGCTGCTCGAGCGCTTGTAGAAGGAGGCTCCGATGGCACTCACCCCCGTTGAGATCCGCCATGTCCAGCTCGGCCGCGGCTTCCGAGGCTACAAGCGGGAGAGCGTCGACCACCTGCTGGCCGACGTCGTCACGAGCTTCGAGGACGTCTGGCGCGACCGCGCTGACCTCGCCGATCGCGTCGAGCAGCTCGAGGCCGACCTCGTCCGCCACAAGGAGCTCGAGGGCCTGTTGCGGACGACGCTCGTCTCGGCCGAGAGCGCCGCGCAGCAGCTGCGCGAGCGGGCGCGCCAGGAGGCGGAGACGGTCGTGGCGGAGGCGCACGCGGAGGCCCGCGCGATCGCCCGCCGCGCGACTGCCGAGAAGGAACGGCTCGAGGCCGAGCTGCGCCGGATCAGGTCGCTGCTGCGCTCGGCGCTCGACAGCCTCGAGGATGCGTCGGAGGACGCCCGCGAGCCCGTGGGCGAGGCGACAGGCGAGATCCGCCGCCTCATCTCCTAGCGAGTCTATCCTTCGGGCGTGACCCCGACGACGACCAGATTGCAGCTCCGCGTCGCGCCAGGCGTGTCCGGAGCGCCGGGCATCGTCGGCCGCTACGGCGAGGCGTGGAAGGTGCGCGTCGCGGCGCCGCCCGAGCGCGGGCGGGCAAACGACGCCGTGCTGACGCTCCTCGCCGACACGCTCGCCGTGCCACGCTCCAGCCTCGCGATCGTTTCGGGAGGCGGCTCTCGGAACAAGATCGTCGAGTTGACCGGCATCGAGCCGGCCGAGCTCGAGCGACGGCTCGCCACGGCGGGCGGACAGGAGACCGGATGACCATCGACACCGACTCGTTCCGCCAGGAGCTCGAAGAGCACCGCACTCGGCTGCAGCGGACGATCCAGAACCACGACATCGGCAGTTCGTCGCTGACCGAGGAGATCGGCGAGCTGCTGTCGTCGAGCTCGGACAACCATCTCGCCGACACCGCGAGCGAGACGTACGAGCGGGAGCTCGACGAGGGGCTCGAGGAGGACGCGCGTGTCCAGCTGCGGCAGGTGGACGAAGCGCTGGCGCGGATCGAGTCCGGCGAGTACGGGACCTGCGTGGCCTGCGGGAAGGAGATTCCGGTCGAGCGGCTCGAGGCGGTGCCGTGGACGTCTCTGTGCATCGACGACGCGCGGAAGCGGCAGCGGTGAACGAGCCCGCCAGGCGTGAGGAGCTCCAGCCGGTCGACGTGCGCGTCGGCTCCGCCACGAACGCGCTCCGGCCGATCCTGGCGGGCGAGCGAAGGCTCGGCGCCGGCAGGCAGCAGTGGCTCGGTCTCGGCGTGGTCGCCCTCGCGGCCGTCGCCGCCGACCAGCTGACGAAGCAGGTCGTCGCACGGACGCTGGCGCTGGGGGAGGAGGTCGAGATCGCCGGGCCGTTCTCGATCCATCACGTGCACAACTCCGGGATCGCGTTCGGCCTCTTCTCGAGCGCCACGTCGATCGTGATTGCCCTCACGGCCCTCGCGGTCCTCTGGATGCTCGTCTTCTTCGCCCGCTCGGGCTCGCGCCATCCCGTGCTCCCGGTCGCGCTCGGCTTCGTCCTCGGCGGCAGCGTCGCCAACCTGCTCGACCGCGTCCGGCTCGGCCATGTGACCGACTTTCTCGACCTGCGCTTCTGGCCGGCGTTCAACCTCGCCGATGTCTTCATCGTCGTCGGCGTCGCCACGCTGTTCGGGGCGCTCGCCGGCGCCGACCGCGCGAAGCACAGGCCGCGTAGCGTTGGCCACTCTCCGCTTTCGCGCCCCTGAGCCCGCACGGCTCGACCGTGCACTCGCCGTGCGTCCGGAGGTCGGCTCGCGGGCGCTCGCCGAGCGGCTGATCGCCTCCGGGGCGGTGCTCGTCGACGGCGAGCGCCGGGCCAAGAGCCACCGGCTCGAGGGTGGGGAAGCCGTGATCGTCGAGCTGCCACCGGAGCCGCAGCCGCCGGCGGCCGAGGAGATGGACCTGCGCGTCGCGTGGGAGGACGAGCACCTGCTCGTCGTCGACAAGCCGGCCGGCGTCGTCGTCCATCCCGGTGCGGGCCACGACACGGGAACGCTCGTCCACGGCCTGCTCGCGCTCGACGCGGCGGGCGGCGACGACGAACGGCCCGGGATCGTGCACCGCCTCGACCGGGACACGTCGGGGCTGCTGGTCGCGGCGCGTTCCGACGAGGCCCACGAGCGGCTGCAGGAGCTGATCCGCCGCCGCGAGGTCGAGCGCGGCTATCTCGCGCTCGTCAGGGGCTCGCTCCGCTCGCGCACGGGACGCATCGAGGCGCCGATCGGGCGCGACCGGCTCGACCGCACGCGCCATTCGCTCGACACGCCGACGCCGCGCCGCGCGGTGACCCACTTCGGGGTGCTGGAGCGCCTCGGCCCGCGTGCGCTCCTCGAGATCATGCTCGAGACCGGCCGCACGCATCAGATCCGCGTCCATCTCGAGGCGATCGATCTCCCGGTGTGTGGCGACCCCGTCTACGGCGTGGCCGGAGACCTCGGCCTCGAGCGTCAGTTCCTGCACGCCGCCCGGCTTGCGTTCGACCACCCGTTCAGCGGCGAGCGCGTGGAGGTCACCTCGCCGCTCCCCGAAGATCTCGCCGCGGCGCTCGAACGCGCCCGCGAGGTGGCCTAAAGCGACGCGCCTCCGCGGGACCGGTCCGGGGACTGTCCCCGGACATGGCCCACGCAGACGTGTCCGCGAGTAAATCTTCCGCAACAAGTTGTCCACAGGCCAAACCGCTACACTGCCCGCGTTCCGTTCCCTTCGTCCCGGCGACCAGGACGGGTGGGGGTGCCCGGCTTTGCGCCAGGTTCCGCCCGCGCCCCGCCGGCTGTAACGCAATCGAACCGAGAAAGGGGCCAATCCCTTGGCAGTCGTATCCATGCGTGACCTGCTCGAGGCCGGCGTGCACTTCGGCCACCAGACCCGCCGCTGGAACCCGAAGATGAAGCGCTTCATCTTCACCGAGCGCGGGGGCATCTACATCATCGACCTGACCCAGACCTCCGAGCTCCTCCAGGAGGCCCACGACTTCGCGCGCAACCTCGCGGAGCGCGGCGGCACGATCCTCTTCGTCGGCACGAAGAAGCAGGCGCAGGACGCCGTCACGCAGGAGGCCGCGCGCGTCGGCATGCCGTACGTGGCCCACCGCTGGCTGGGTGGCCTGCTCACGAACTGGCGCACGATCACCGACCGGATCGCGCACCTGCACGAGCTCCGGCGCCTGAAGAGCGAGGGCCAGCTCGAGCTGCTCCCGGCGAAGGAGCGGATCACGCTGCTCGCCGAGCTCGAGAAGCTGGAGGCGAATCTCGGCGGCGTCGCCGAGCTGCGCCGCCAGCCCGATGCCGTGTTCATCGTCGACCTTCGCAAGGAACAGCTCGCCGTCCGCGAAGCGCGGCGGCTCGGCGTGCCGATCATCGCGCTCGTCGACACGAACTGCGACCCGGACGAGGCCGACTACGTCATCCCCGGGAACGACGACGCGATCCGCTCCTGCAGCCTGATCGTGAAGGCGATCGCCGACGGGATCGCGGCCGGTCAGGGGAAGGTAACCGAGCAGGAGCTGGCCGCCGCCGCCAACGGCGACGGCGCCCAGGCGGCTTCTGCCGAGAGCGCCGCGCCCACCGAGGAGATTCCGGCGACCGAGGAGACCCCGCCCACCGAGCAGACCGCTGCCGCGAGCGAGGAAGCCGCCGCGCCGAGCGAGGAGCCGACCGCCGAGGCCGTCGAGCAGACTCCCGAGGTCCCCGCCGAGACGCCGGCAGCCGAGCCGCAGCCGGCCGAGCCGCAGGGGGAGGAGGAGAGCGCGTGAGCACCACCATTTCCGCAGCACTCGTCAAGGAGCTCCGCGACCTCACGGGCGCACCGATGATGGACTGCAAGCGCGCGCTCGAGGAGACGGGCGGCGATCTCGACGCCGCGCGCACGCTCCTCCGCGAGCGTGGCATGGCGCAGGTGGCGAAGCGCGCCGGCCGGGCGACGACAGAGGGCATGGTCGGCTACCGCATCGCGGACGGCTACGGGACGATCGTCGCGCTCGGCTGCGAGACGGAGCCGGTCTCCAAGAACGAGGAGTTCCAGGCGTTCGCGAAGCGGCTCTTCGAAGCCGTCCACGCGGGTGGGCCGGAGGCCGTCGAGTCGCTCGAGCAGGACCGGATCGACGTCGCCGCCAAGCTGGGCGAGAACATCGTCGTCGTCGGGGCGGAGCGCTACGAGCAGGGCGAGGGTGAGGCGCTGAACGCGTATACGCACCCACCGGCGAACAAGATCGGCGTCCTCGTCAAGCTCGAAGGCGGCGACGCGGAGCTCGCACGCCAGCTCGCGATGCACATCTCGTTCGCGGCGCCCGAGTGGACGACGCGGGACGACGTCCCCGCCGAGATCGTCGAGGCCGAGCGCCAGGTTTACCTCAACTCAGACGAGCTGGAAGGCAAGCCGGAGCAGGCGAAGGAGAAGATCGTGGAAGGCATGCTCGCGAAGCGCTTCTTCGCGGCGCAACCCGGCGGGGCGCTGACCGAGCAGCCATGGATCCACGACTCGGCGAAGACGGTCGGCCAGGCGCTTGCCGACGCCGACGCACGTGTGGTCGCCTTCAAGCGGCTCTCTGTCGCAGAATAGGCGCGTGACCACGCCGCAACAGGAGCTGGAGCGCTCGCCGGCCGGCGTCGCTCCCGCATTCCGCCGTGTCCTGCTGAAGCTCTCGGGCGAGGCCCTGATGGGCGACCACGAGTACGGGATCGACCCGAAACGAGTGGCGTCGATCGCGCGCGAGGTCGTCGACGTCCAGTCGGAGGGCCTCGAGCTCGCGATCGTCGTCGGTGGCGGCAACATCTACCGGGGCATGGCGGCCGCGAACGAGGGGATGGACCGTGCCACCGCCGACTACGCGGGGATGCTCGCGACCGTGCTGAACGCGGTGGCGCTCCAGGACGCGCTCGAGCGGATCGGTGCCGACACGCGCCTCCTCTCGGCGCTCGAGGTATCGGAGGTCGCCGAGCCGTATATCCGCCGCCGCGCCATCCGCCACCTCGAGAAGGGCAGGATCGTGATCTTCGCCGCAGGCACTGGCAACCCGTTCTTCACGACCGACACGGCCGCGGCGCTCCGGGCGCTCGAGATCGGCGCGGACGCGATCCTGATGGCGAAGAGCGGGACCAAGGGCGTCTATGACGGCGACCCCAGCACCGAGCCGGATGCGACCTTCCTGCCCTCGCTGACGCATCTCGAGGCGATCGAGCGCGGCCTGCGCGTGATGGACACGACGGCGCTCTCGCTCTGCATGGAGAACGGCCTGCCCATCCACGTCTTCGAGCTCATAGAGGGCAACATCCGTCGCGTCGCGGCGGGACAGCGCGTGGGGACGATCATCTCGACCATCGACGAGAAGGAGAGCTAGAGCTGATGCCGACCATCGAGGAGTTTCTGGACGACGCGAAGCGCCGGATGGACAAGTCGATCGAGACGACGCGAACCGAGTTCAACAGCGTCCGCACGGGCCGTGCCTCGACGGCGCTCCTCGACCGGATCACGATCGACTACTACGGGACGCAAACGCCGCTGAAGAACCTCGCGACGATCGGCGCCCCCGAGCCGCGCCTACTCACCGTGCAGCCGTTCGACCCGTCGCAGATCAAGGCGATCGAGAAGGCGGTGCAGGAATCCGACCTCGGCCTGACTCCCTCGAACGACGGCAAGATGATCCGCCTGCCGATCCCGCAGCTGACGGAGGAGCGACGCAAGGAGCTCGTCAAGCTGGTTCGTCGCTACGGCGAGGACGGCAAGGTCGCGATCCGGAACGTCCGGCGCGACGCGATGAAGCATCTCGAGGAGCTCGTCCGAAACGGCGAGGTCGGCGACGACGAGGAGCGCCGCGGCGAGAACCAGGTCCAGAAGCTCACCGACGAGCACACGAAGTCGATCGACGACCTCATGAAGCACAAAGAGGCTGAGATCATGGAGGTATAGAGGTCGCCACCGACCTCTCCAATTCGACTGAGCTCGCCCGCAGCGTCGCGATCATCATGGACGGGAACGGCCGTTGGGCGGAGCGGCGCGGCCTCCCCGTCGCCGCCGGCCACCGGGAAGGGACGCGGGCGCTCCGGCGCACCGTCGAGGCGGCGATCGAGCTCGGGGTCGAGTCGCTCGCCGTCTACGCGTTCTCGACCGAGAACTGGACGCGGCCGGCCGACGAGGTCGACGACCTGATGGCGATCCTCGGCGAGACGATCGAGCGGGAGCTCCCCGATCTCGCGAAGCAGGGCGTGCGCACGCGGTTCATCGGCCGCCGCGACCGCGTGCCGAAGGAGCTGCGCGAGCGGATGACCACGCTCGAGGACGAGACGGCCGCGAACGACAGGCTCCTGCTCTGGATCGCATTCGACTACGGCGGTCGGGCGGAGCTCGTCGAGGCGGCGCGGCGTCTGCTCGAGTCCGGTGTTGCCCCGGCCGACGTGGACGAGAGGGCATTTGCCGCGCAGCTCTATGCACCCGACCTTCCCGACCCGGATCTGCTGATCCGCACGTCGGGGGAGCTCCGGCTTTCGAACTTCCTCCTCTGGCAGCTCGCCTACGCCGAGCTCGTCTTCGTCGAGACGCTCTGGCCCGACTTCGGCGCGCCGGAGCTGAGCCAGGCGCTGGCCGACTACGCCAGCAGGCGCCGGCGGTTCGGCGGAAGGTGAATCAGTTCCTCTCGCGGGTGCTCGTCACCCTCGTCGGCGTACCGGTCGTCCTCTGGCTCGTCTACCTGGGCGACTGGTGGCTCTTCGGGCTGGCCGTCGTGGTGACGTTGATCGCGCTCCACGAGCTGTACGTGATGGCCCGCGGCCTCCGGCCGCTCGTCCTCGCCGGCTACGTGGGGGCGATCGCGACGCTGCTCGGCGCGCAGCTCGGCGGCTCCGCGTGGATGGTCGGAGGCTTCATGCTCACGCTCGTCCTCGCCTTCCTGCTCTACGGGATCGCCGAGACACGGCAGCCGGCGACCGTGACGATGAGCACGACGGTCTTCGGCACCGCGTGGATCGCGCTCGGCATCGCTCATCTGCTGCTCCTGCGGGACATCCCGGAGCACGGCCGGCTCGCGGTCTTCACGCTCCTTCTCGCCGTCTTCGCCGACGACACCGCCGCCTACCTCATTGGACGGCTCGTCGGTCGTCACAAGCTCGCGCCCGCGCTCTCGCCCGGGAAGACGTGGGAGGGTTTCATCGCAGGGACCGCGGCCGCGATCGCCGTCGCGTTCTTCGCGCTCTACGAGCAGGACTTCCTGACGATCCCGGAGTCGATCGTGCTCGGGGCCGCGATCGCGCTCGCGGGCGCCGCGGGCGACCTCTTCGAGTCGGCTCTGAAGCGGGACCTGCAGGTCAAGGACTCGGGCCAGCTGCTCGGCGGGCACGGCGGCATGCTCGACCGGACCGACTCTCTCCTCTTCGCCTCGGTCGCCGCCTATTACGTCGTCCTGGCGGTCGGCGTCGCCTCGTAGGGCACACTGTGCCCGTGAAGCGGATCGCGTTGCTCGGTGCCACCGGCTCGATCGGCCGGCAGGCGATCGAGGTCGTCGAGCGGAACCCGGAGCTCGAGCTCTGCGCCCTCGCGTCCGGGTCGTCGGATCTCGCCGCGCTCGCGGCCGAGCACGGCGTGTCGCACACGCAGGTCGGAGGCGACCTGACGGAGCTGCTCGAGCGGTCGGAGCCGGACGTCGTGCTGAACGCCGTCGTCGGCTTCGCAGGCATCGACGCCACGCTCTGGGCGCTCGAGCGCGGAGTCACTCTGGCTCTTGCGAACAAGGAGAGCCTCGTCGCCGCCGGTGACCTGGCCGTCACGGCCAGGGAGCGGGGAGGAGGCCTCCTACTGCCGGTCGACTCCGAGCACTCGGCTCTGTTCCAGTGTCTCGAGGGGCGCGCGGCGGATGCCGTCGACTCGCTCGTGCTCACGGCGTCCGGCGGCCCGTTCCGCGGTCGCACGCGCGCAGAGCTTTCGGATGTCGGCGTCGAGGACGCGCTGGCTCACCCGACGTGGAGCATGGGGCCGAAGATCACGGTCGACTCCGCGACGCTCGCCAACAAGGGGCTCGAGCTGCTGGAGGCGCACGTCCTCTTCGGCCTGCCGTTCGAGCAGATCGAGGTCGTCATCCACCCGACGTCGGTCGTGCACGCACTCGTCCGCTTCCGCGACGGCGCCGCACTCGCGCATCTCGGGTACCCCGACATGACGGTGCCGATCTCCTTCGCGCTGACCTATCCCGAGCGCTCCGCCACGGAGACGCCGCGGCTCGACCTGGCGTCCGGACTGACGCTCGAGTTCGAGGCTCCCGACCTGGAGACGTTCCCGCTGCTCGCGCTCGCCCGGCGCGCCGGCGAGGACGGCGGGACGTATCCCGCCGTCTACAACGCCGCCAACGAAGTCGCGGTCGCCGCCTTCCTCGACGGGCGGCTGCCATTCCTCGGCATCGCCGAGGTCGTCGAGGATGCGCTCGATGCCGCCGACGGCGCTGCGGCCCGCGATCTCGCCGAGCTCGTCGAGGCTGATGCGGAGGCACGCCGGCTCGCGGCGCGGGGGGTGCCCGTCGCGTGAGCATCTTCTTCTCGATCCTCGGTCTCGCGTTCCTGATCCTGATTCACGAGGCCGGCCACTTCTTCGTCGCGCGCGCGGTCGGCATGAACCCGCGCAAGTTCTACATCGGCTTCCCACCGGCGCTCGCGAAGACGAAGCGAAACGGCATCGAGTACGGGATCGGCTCGATCCCGCTCGGTGGCTACGTGAAGATCCCGGGCATGCACCGCCCCGCGGCGGGCGACCTCGACATCCACTTCGGCCGTGCCGTCGACGAGCGGCCATCGCTGCGCCGCTCCGTGGACGAGTTGCGCCGACCGCTCGAGGAGAGCGACTACGACGGCGCACAGGACGCCGTCGAGCGGCTCGGCGGCGTGATCGAGGAGGCGTCGCTCTCGCCGGCGGCCGAGAGGTCGGCGGAGCGGGGGCTGAACGAGATCCGCGACTCGCTGGCGCCGGACGCGTACTGGCGCGCGAAAACATGGAAGCGGGTTGCGGTCATCTTCGCGGGGCCCGGCGCGAATCTCCTTCTCGCTGTGATCCTGTTCGCCGTGCTGTTCCTCTCCATCAGCGGCGAATACCGGCTCGGCTTCGCGCTCACCGCCGATAACGACAGCGCCGTGACCGCGACCGTGGACGAGGTCCTGGCCGACACACCGGCCGAGGCCGCCGGGATGCGCGCCGGCGACCGGATCCTCGCGATCGACGGCCGGCCCGTCACCGCCGAGACGATCGCGCCCACGATCCGCGCGTCCGACGGGCTCCCGCTCACGGTCACCGTCGAGCGGAACGGCAGGGAAGTCACGCTCCCGCCGACGCCTCCCGAGAAGTCCGAGACGTACGGCGTCCTCGACTCCGGGTGGCAGGCGCTGCGGGTGACGGGGATCGTCACGCGCGAGATCGGCGCGTCTGTCGGGCGTCTCGTCACCGGTGACGGACGCGACGAGATCTCGAGTCCCGTGGGGATCGTGCAGGGCTCGTCCGAGGCGGTCGAGCGCGGGACGCAGGACTACCTCTGGGTGCTCGGCCTGATCAGCCTCTCGCTCGCGCTGCTCAACCTGCTGCCGCTGCTGCCGCTCGACGGCGGCCACATCGCGTTCTCGCTCATCGAGGGGGCCCGCGGCAAAGCGGTGGCGCGGGAGGTCTATGAGCGCGCATCCGCCGTCGGGATCGCGGTCGTGCTCTTGCTCTTCTTCATCGGCCTGTCGAACGACATCGGCCGTTTGGGGAACTAGCGCCGTGCCCTCGGAGGTGCAGATCAAGGTCGGCAACGTCGCGATCGGCGGCGGCGCGCCGATCGTCGTCCAGTCGATGACGCTCACGCCGACGCGCGACGTGGAGGCGACGACCGCGCAGATCGCCTCGCTCGTCTCGGCGGGCTGCGAGGTCGTCCGCTGCGCCGTCCCGAAGACAGAGGACGCCGAGGCGCTCTCCCGGATCGTCCGCCTCAGCCCGATCCCGGTCATCGCAGACATCCATTTCAACGCCAGCCTCGCGCTCAAGGCGATCGACGCCGGTGTCGCCGCCGTCCGGATCAACCCGGGCAACATCGGCGGCCCGGAAAAGGTCGAACAGGTCGTCGGGGCAGCGAAGAAGGCCCGGATCCCGATGCGGATCGGCGCCAACTCCGGCTCGCTGCCGAAGCACCTGCACGAGCTGGCACAGACCGACCAGGCGGAGGCTCTCGTCGCCGCCGCGCTCGAGGAGGTCGAGCTGCTCGAGAAGCTCGACTATCGCGACTTCAAGATCTCGGTCAAGTCGACGCACGTGCCGACGATGATCCGCGCCTACCGGATGCTGGCCGCGAAGGTTCCGTATCCGCTCCACCTGGGCGTCACCGAGGCGGGCACGCCCTTCTCAGGCTCGATCAAGAGCGCCGTCGGGATGGGCGCGCTGCTCGCGGACGGGATCGGCGACACGCTGCGCGTCTCGCTCACCGCCGATCCGGTCAAGGAGGTCGAGACGGCCTGGGAGATCCTGAAGGCGCTTGGGCTGCGCGAGCGCGGCCCGGTGATGATCTCCTGCCCGAGCTGCGGCCGCGACAACGTCGGCGTCGAGAAGCTCGCGGTGGTCGTCGAGGAGCGTCTCAAGGACTACCCGCAGGCGTTCGAGGTCGCCGTGATGGGCTGCGCCGTCAACGGGCCAGGCGAGGCGGGCGACGCCGACTTCGGGATCGCCGGCGGCCGCGACGTCGGCTTCATCTACGCACACGGCCGCGTGCTGAAGAAGGCGAGCTCGGACATCCTGATCGACGAGCTCTTCCACGAGATCGACCGCTGGATCGAGGATGGGATGCACCGGCCGAAGCGGCTGAAGATGGCGAAGCCCGCGGCGCTCGCGATGGCGGAAGCTTCGATGATCCCCCTCGATTAGGCTCACGCGATGCTCCATCGCGCCTCGCAGCTCTTCCTGCCGACTCTGCGCGACGCACCGGCGGACGCGGAGGCGGTCAGTCACAAGCTGCTCGTCCGCGGCGGCTACATCCGCCAGATGAGCGCCGGGCTCTGGACGTACCTGCCGCTCGGCTGGAAGGTGCACGAGAACGTCGTGCGGATCGTGCGCGACGAGATGGACGCGATCGGGTGCCAGGAGATGCTCGCGCCGGTGCTGACGCCGGCCGAGCTCTGGCAGACGACCGGCCGTTACGGCATCCCCGAGCTCTTCAAGCTCACCGACCGCAACGGCCGCGAGCACGTCCTCCCGCTGACGCACGAGGAGTCGTTCACGTTCCACGCGCGCGAGCTGCAGAGCTACCGGCAACTGCCGCAGATGCTCTACCACTTCCAGACGAAGGACCGGGACGAGCCCCGGCCGCGCGGCGGGCTCCTCCGCGTCCGCGAGTTCATCATGAAGGACGCGTACTCATTCGACGTCGACGAGGAGGGGCTCGACAAGAGCTTCGAGCTCCAGCGTGGCGCGTACCACCGGATCTTCGAGCGGTGCGGGCTCGAGTTCTTCGAGGTCGAGGCGGAGTCCGGGATGATGGGCGGCAGCGGGCTCGCGCGACTTCCTGGCGCCCTCGGGCTCGGGCGAGAACACGCTCGTCCTTTGCGAGAACGGCGACTACGCGGCCGACCTCGAGATCGCGAGCGGCGTGCCGCGACGGGTCGAGTTCCCCGAGCGCCTCGACGCACCGGAGGAGATCTCGACGCCTGGCGTGGCGACCATCGAGGCGCTCGCTGAGCTGCTCGGGATCGACGACGCCGCGACGTCGAAGGCGATGCCGGTGACCAAGGAGGACGGCACCGTGGTCCTCGCGCTCGTGCGCGGTGACGACCGGCTCTCCGAGGAAAAGCTCGGCCACGCCGATCCCGGGCGCGCGCGCCGCGACCGAGGACGAGATCCGGGCCGCCTTCGGCGCCGACCCGGGCTCGCTCGGCCCCGTCGGCTTCGCGGGCGAGATCGTCGCCGACGACTCGCTCCGCGAGGGCCAGTTCGTCGCCGGCGCGAACCGCACCGGGTACCACCTGCGCGGCGTCGAGCACGGCCGCGACTTCACAGGCGCCGCTTCGCCGACCTGCGCGAGGCGCGCGAGGGAGACACGTGCTCGACGGTGCGGCGGCGCAGCTCGGCTTCCAGACCGCGATCGAGGTCGGCCACATCTTCAAGCTCGGCACGTACTACTCCGTCCCGCTCGGCGCGACCGTGCTCGACGAGAGCGGCGCCGAGCGACGCCGATCGTCATGGGGAGCTACGGGATCGGGCCGGGCCGCATCGTGGCCGCCGCGGTGCTCGAGCAGCGCGAGCGACGAGAGCGCGATCGTCTGGCCCCGCGAGCTCGCGCCCTACGACGTCGAGGTCGTCTCGCTCGACGCCGGCTCCGCGGAGCTCGCCGACACCGCCGAGCGGATCGCCGCCGAGCTCGACGCCGCGGGCCGCGCCGTCCTCCTGGACGACCGCGACCAGCGGCCGGGAGAGAAGTTCGCGGACGCCGATCTCTTCGGGGCGCCGGTTCGCGTCGTCGTCGGCAAGAAGACGCTCGAGGACGGCGCCGTCGACGTGCGGAGACCGCACAAGCGGCGAGGAAACCCGGGTTGCGCGTTTAGACCTCGCAAAATGGGTAGTCGGTCGTTGATGCCACGAAAGCGCAAATACAGCGAGGAGAGCTTCGGCGCGACGATCGAGCGCCTGATGGGTGAGTCAGGGCTCACCTACCGCGGGCTGGCCGCGAAGACGGGGTTGTCTGCCGGCTACATCAACCACCTCGTGCACGGCAATCGGCCGGTTCCCTCGGAGGACGTCGTCGCTCGGCTCGCGAGCGCTCTCGGCGTCAAGCCCGAGTACTTCCGCGAGCACCGGCTCCGCGTGATCTCCGACCGGCTCGAGCAGATGCCCGAGATGGTCGACCGGCTCTACCGGCGGCTCGCGATCTAAGACGCACCGCTGGTCTTGTCGAGGGCTGCGGATCAGGATTACCGTCGATGCGCGCGATGATCCTGCCCGCTGCCGGTGAGCCTCTTCGCGAGGCGGAACTACCCGAGCCCACCGCCGGGCCTGGTCAGGTCGTGCTGGACGTGCACGCCTGCGGCGTTTGCCGAACCGACCTCCACATCGTTGACGGTGAGCTGAGCGAGCCGAAGCTCCCGCTCGTGCTCGGTCATCAGATCGTCGGCACCGTGATCGAGGCGGGGGAAGGCGTCGAGTCGTTGTCCGTAGGCGATCGTGCGGGCGTGCCCTGGCTCGGCTGGACCTGCGGCGAGTGCCGCTATTGCCTGTCGGAACGCGAGAATCTGTGCGAGCGAGCGCGCTTCACCGGCTATCACGTCGACGGCGGCTACGCCGAGCGGGCCGTCGCCGACGCGCGCTACTGCTTTCCGATTCCCGGCGGCTATCCCGATCTCCAGGCGGCGCCGCTCCTGTGCGCCGGCCTGATCGGCTACCGGGCGCTCCGGCTGTGCGGAGACGAGGAGCGTCTGGGCCTGTACGGGTTCGGTGCGGCCGCGCACGTCGTCGCCCAGGTGGCGTGCTGGCAGGGCCGCCGCGTCTTCGCGTTCACCCGTGTCGGCGACGAGGCGGGCCAGGCGTTCGCGCGAGAGCTCGGCGCCGTCTGGGCCGGCGAGGCCTCTGAGCAGCCACCCGAGGAGCTCGACGCGGCGATCATCTTCGCGCCCGCGGGCGAGCTCGTGCCGAAGGCGCTCGCCGCCGTGGCACGAGGCGGCACCGTGGTGTGCGCGGGCATCCACATGAGCGACATCCCGTCCTTCCCCTACGACCTGCTCTGGGGAGAGCGCTCGCTCCGCTCGGTCGCGAACCTGACGCGTCAGGACGGGACGGCGTTCTTCGAGCTCGTACCGCAAGTTCCCGTGCGAACCCACGTCGAGACATTCCCGCTCGCCGCCGCCGACGATGCGCTCCGAAAGCTCAGAAACGGCGAGATCCGCGGGGCCGCGGTGCTGGCGGTCAGTGCGCGAGCAGCACTTCCAGCGCGACGATCGTGAGGCCAAGGGCGACGTTGACCGTCACGGACGCGACGGTGCCCCAGCGACTGAGCTCCCCGACCCGGGCGTAGCGCACGCCCTGGACGGCGAGCGTGACAAGACCGATCCCGAGCGCCAGCCGGATCGCGACGACGTCCCCGACGACCTCGAGCCCGCCGAGAACGAGCGCGGCGGCCGGCCCGACCGCGGCGAGGCCGATCGCAAGCTCCCGCCTCGCGACCGAGACGAACTCGGCGCGGCTGAGGTGCTCGTGGGCGGAGAGGCTCTCGCCGAGCGTGTGGGCGTAGACGTGCGCGACCCAGAGCACGAGGACGGTGCCGACGACGAGCGTCGCGAGCCGCCACGGATCGACTGTGCCCGCCGAGCCGGCCGCGATCGTGGCCATCGCGACGATCGTGCCGTACACCGTCCCGGCAATCCGGTCGCGGGTCCCGAAGAGCAGTCGATGGAGCTTCACCGGAGGCTCACGAGACGGAGGGTGGCTGGTCGAGGCCGACGTAGTTCTCGGCCAGGGACGTGGCGGCCGCGCGCGAGGACGCGACATACGCGAGCTGCGAGAGCTGCAGCCTCGCGTCGAAGTCGTCGCTGCCCGGCGGCCGGTGCAGCATCGTCGTCATCCACCAGGAGAAGTGCTCCGCCCGCCAGACGCGGCGAAGCGCGTCCTGCGAGTAGCGCGCGAGCCCCGACTCGTCGCCGTCCCGGTACCAAGCGGCGAGCGCGGCCGCGAGGATCCGGACGTCGGCGACCGCGAGGTTGAGCCCTTTCGCGCCGGTCGGCGGGACGATGTGAGCGGCGTCCCCGGCGAGAAAGAGCCTGCCGTGCTGCATCGGCTCGACGACGAAGCTCCGCATGCCGGTGACGCCCTTCTCCAGGATCGGGCCTTCGTTGAGCTGCCAGCCGTCGAGACCGAGCCGCGTCTGCAGCTCCTCCCAGATCCGCTCGTCCGGCCAATCCGCCGGGTCCGCGTCGGGTGCGCACTGGAGGTAGAGCCGTGTGATCTCGGGCGTCCGCATGCTGTGGAGGGAAAAGCCGCGCTCGTGCCAGGCGTAAATGAGCTCGTCGTTCGCCGGCGGTGCCTGGGCGAGGATCCCGAGCCAGCCGAACGGATATTCGCGTGAAAAGACGGTGAGAGTGCCTTCGGGGACGCTGTCCCGGCAGATGCCGTGAAAGCCGTCGCAGCCGGCGACGACGTCGCAGACGAGCTCGAGCTCCGTGCCCGCGTGGATGTACCGGACGCGGGGTGCTCCGAGGTCACGTCGTGCAGCGACACGCGGTCGACCTCGAAGTGCAGTGGGCGACCCGTCTCGAGCCGGGCTGCGATCAGGTCCTTGACGACCTCCTGCTGGCCGTAGACCGTGATGTGCCTCCCGGTCAGCTCCGTCAGGTCGATCCGGTGCCGCGACCCGCCGAACTGGAGCTCCAGGCCGTGGTGCAGGAGGCCCTGATCGTGGAGCCTGTCGCCGACGCCGAGCTCGGTCAGGAGACTGACGGTGCCGTGCTCGAGCACGCCCGGCGCGGACGCGCCCCTCGACATGGTCGCGGCTTCTCGCCTCGAGCACAACGGAGTCGATCCCCTCCAGGTGGAGCAGGTGCGCGAGCACGAGCCCGGCCGGGCCTGCACCGACAATCGCGACCTGCGTGCGCTCCGACTGCATCAGCGACGGCGGCTCATCCGCGGCCCTCCTCCACGAGGACCTCCTGCGCGATCGCAAACGCCGAGTTCGCGGCAGGGACGCCGCAGTAAATCGCCGTCTGCAGCAGTACCTCCTTGATCTCCTCGGGTGTGAGCCCGTTGCGGAGCGCGGCCCGAACGTGCATGGCGAGCTCCTGGTCGTGGCCGCCGGCGACGAGCGCCGTCAGCGTGATGCAGCTGCGCGTGCGCCGATCGAGGCCGGGTCGTGTCCAGATCTCGCCCCATGCGTACCGGGTGATCAGGTCCTGGAAGTCGGCTGTGAACTCCGTCGCGCGTGCCGCCGCGCGGTCGACGTGCTCGTCGCCGAGCACGGCCCGCCGCACCTCCATGCCGCGGTCGTAGGTGTCGCTCATCGGGTCTCCTCCGTCAGGTGGGCGAGCACGAGCTCGCTGAACCGCTCGGGCCGCTCGGTGTTCGCGAGGTGGCCGGTGTCGGGGAACGTCACGTGGCGTGCGCCTGGGATCTCGGCGGCGAGCTCGTCGCCTCTCGCCGGCGGGGTGACCGTGTCCTCCTCGCCCGAGAGCACGAGCGTCGGCGCCCGGATCTCGGCAAGGCGGGCCCCGAGGTCGACGTCGGCAAGTGCCTCGCAACAGCCCGCATACCCTTCGGCGGGCGTCGCGAGGAGCTGCTGCCGGTAGTGCTCGACGAGCGCCGCAGGGACGTCGTGGGGAAACCAGCGGGCGACGACCGCGTCCGCGACCGCCGCCATGCCGTCGTGCCGGACCATGGCCGCGCGAATGTGCCAGTGCTCCGGCGGCGGCAGCGCAGCAGCGGTACAGCAGAGTACGAGCCGGTCGAGCCGCTCCGGCGCGTTCACTGCCAGCCACATCCCGACCATGCCGCCGAGCGAGAGCCCGCAGAAGGAGACGCGCTCGAGGCTGAGCTCATCGAGCAGGTCGAGGACGTCCCCGCCCAGGTCGTCGAGCGAGTAGGGGCCGTCGGGCACCGGCGAGCGGCCGTGGCCGCGCCGGTCGTATCTGACGAGCCGGAACCGTTCGGACAGCACCGGAACCTGTGGATCCCACAGCGCGTGCGTCGTCCCGAGCGACGACGAGAGCACGAGTGGGGGAGCGTCGGCCGCGCCGTCGACGCGATGGTGCAGCTTCACGCATCGACCCCGCTCGGCTCGCGGGACGCGTCGTAGAGCGCGAGCGCGCGGTCGACGAGCGCTCCAGCCGAGCCGAGGTACCCGGCCGGGTCGAGCGCCGCCTCGAGCTCGGACGGGTCGAGCCCGGTTCTGGGGTCGGCGAGGAGCTCGTCGTGGAAGCTCGCGTCCGAGACCGCTGCGCGGGCAGCGGCGCCGCTGACGACTTCCTGCGCTTCGCTCCGGCCCAGCCGCTCCGGCAGGAGGAACGAGATCCGCTCGGCGAGCACGAGGCCCCCGGTCGCGTCGAGGTTGCGGCGCATCCGGTCGGTGTCGACCTCGAGCGACTCAAGCGCATCCGCGACCGCACTGAGCGCGCCGCCGGCGTAGGCGAGTGCCCCGGAGAGCGCGTCCCACTCCGCCTGCCACGCCCCGGCGGCGCGCTCGTGCTCGTGCTCGAGCCCGCCGGTCAGAACCGACGCGTGCGCGCCGGCGAGCCGAGCGCTTGCTCGGGCGAGCGCCGAGCGGGCCGGGTTGCGCTTCTGCGGCATGGTGGACGAGCGGCCGCCTGCACCTTCGGCGACCTCGCCAACCTCGGTCTGGGCCAGCAGGATCACGTCCAGCGCGATCTTCGCGGCGACGCCGGCGGCGCCCGCCAGGGCGGCACCGAGCTCCGCGATCCGCGTCCGGTCCGTGTGCCAGGGGAGAGCCGGAGCCTGCAGCCCGAGCTCTGCGGCGTAGAGGTCGAGGAGTGCGACGCCCTCGTCGCCGAAGGCGGCGAGGGTCCCGGCCGCGCCGCCGAGCTGTGCGGCGAGCCGCGTCGTCGCGACCTCTGCGAGGCGGCTGCGCGCCTCGAGCACGGCGGCGAGCCAGCCGGCCGTCTTGAGCCCGAAAGTGGTCGGAACGGCCTGCTGGAGCAGGGTGCGGGCCACCATCGGCGTGTCGCGATGCTCCCGGGCCAGTGCCGCGGCCGCCGCGGCGACCCGGTCCGCGTCCGCGAGCACGAGCGTCAGCGCCCTCTGCGAGACGAGCATCGCCGCGGTGTCGACGATGTCCTGGCTCGTCGCGCCGCGGTGGACCCAACGCGAGGCCTCGTCGCCCACCGTGCCCGCGAGGGCTCGGACGAGCGGCTCGGCCGGGTTGCCGGCCGCGCGGGCCTCCTCGGCCAGGAGGTCGGGATCGAAACGAGCGGCGTCGCAGGCCGCTGCGATCTCGGCCGCCGCGCCGGCGGGCACGACCCCGGCAGCGGCGCCCGCAGTCGCGAGCGCCCGCTCGGCGTCGAGCATGCCTTCCAGCCACGCGTGCGGCGAGACCGCGGCCCGCAGCTGAGCAGGCACGAAGAGCGCGTCGAACGCCGCCATGCCGCGATCGTAGTGGTTCACCTGGCCGACATCGATAAAGGCTGGATGACGCGATCGAGCCCGTCTAGAAGGTCAGAGCGCCGGAAGGTCCAGACTTGTCTTCCCGGTGGTCACTGCCACATTGTTACGAGGTGGACGGCCATCGAGTCGTTGGTAGGGAGGAGGAGCTCAGCTCCCTCCAAGCCTTTGTCGACCACGCGAGGCGCGGACCGGCCACGCTCGTAGTCGAGGGCGTTGCGGGGATCGGGAAGTCGACTCTCTGGGAAGCGGGTGTCGAGCACGCGCGCGCGCAGGGACTATCGGTCCTGTCGTCGCGTCCGACCGAGGCGGAGCATGCCCTCGGACACGTTGGGCTCGTGGATCTGCTCGAGGACGTCGTCGACGATGCGCTGTCGGCACTCTTGACGCCGAGACGGCGCGCGCTCCAGGTGGCGCTGCTCCGAGAGGAGGCGTCAGGTGATCCCGTCGATCACCGCACGCTTGCCGTTGCAGTGCGCGACGTCCTGCAGCTTCTGAGCGAACGTGGACCGATCCTGATCGCCGTCGACGACGTTCAGTGGCTCGACCCGTCCTCGTCGCGTGCGCTCGCGTTCGCCCTGCGGCGGCTCAATGGGAGCTCGGTCAGCCTTCTCCTCGCACGGCGGCCGGCCGAGGGTGCTCGGTCGGACCTCGAACGCGGCGCCGGGTGCGGGCGGCGGCAGGAAGATCGTGGTCGGGCCGCTCAGCGCGGGGGCGCTCCATCGCATTCTGCGCGATCGGCTGGGAACGTCGTTCTCCCGCCAGACATTGCTCCGGATCCACGAGCGGTCGGGTGGGAATCCCTTCTTCGCGCTGGAGCTGGCCCGCATTCTCCCGGTGGACGTCGACCCGCTTCAGCCGCTTACGGTTCCCGAGACGCTCGAAGAGCTCGTGAGCGCGAGGATCTCGGCGCTGCCGGCGTCCACTCGCAGCGCGCTTGCCTTTGCGGCCGCCGTCGGCACGACGTCGGTGTCGCTGCTGGAGCGCGCGGGCGTTGCTGCGGACGCGCTTGACCCGGCGGTCGCCGCGCGCGTGATCGAGCGCGAGAACGGGATGATCCGCTTCACCCACCCGTTGCTGTCGTCGGTCCTGTACGCCGACCTGGGCGAAGAGCGACGGGGCGTTCACGCCCGTATCGCCGAGATTGTCGAAGACCCGGTCCTCGGCGCCCGCCACCTCGCACTCTCGACCGACCCGCCGAACGCTGAGGTTGCACGTTGGCTCGACGACGCCGCCACGCTGGCGAACGATCGCGGCGCGTCGGCGGAGACGGCCGAGCTGGCAGAGCAGGCGCTCCGGCTGACGCCGCCGGATCGGGTTGACGATCGCCGCCGGCGAGCGCTCGCCGCTGCGCGTGCGCACCTCGCTGCCGGGGAGTGGACGCGCGCGCGAACGATCGCGACGGATCTGCTGGCCGAGACCGAGGCCGGCCCGCTCCGCGCCGAAGCCCTCCTCCTCCTCGCCGAGTTCGAGCACGACGACCTCGCCGTTCCGGTCCTCGCAGAGGCGCTGCGCGAGGCGTCGTCGGATCCGGCGCTTCAGGCGCGCATCCGCGTCCGCCTCGCCTTCGCGGAACGGTTCAGGAAGGGGTTCGCGGCCGCGCTCGAGGGCACGCGTGTCGCACTCGAGCTTGCCGATCGTCTCGATGACGACATCGTCCGATTCGAGGCACTCGTACAGCTCCACATGCTCGGCGGCATGGTGGGCGACGCCGAGACCCCGACATACGCGATGCGCGCACGCGAGCTTGCGACTGCCGTCGGCGACCCGCGCCTGGTGCGGGACGCGAACATCCTCGTCGCTGGGATGCTGTTCGACTCCGGCGACATCGACCAGCGACGCGCGGTCCTCGAAGAGGAGTATCGGGAGTGGCAGGAGCGCGACGAGCTCTTCTGCGCAGAGGTGCTCTGGGAGCTGTCGTGGATCCAGCTGTGGGATGGGCGCTGGGGACTCGCCGCGGAGCATGCCGCGCGCGCCCGCGACATCCGCGTCCAGTACGGGGTCGAGCGCAATCAGGACTACATCCCGAGCTCGTGGGTCGCCGCCCACCTCGGGCAGCTCGACCTCGCTCTGGAGGAATCGGAGCGAGCCCTGAAGCTCTGCGACGAGCAGATCGGGTTCCATCCGCCCCTGCTCGCGGCGGTCCCGGGACTCGTCGCGCTCTGGCGCGGAGATGCGGCGACGGCTGCCGAACGCCTTGGCGCAGCCGACCGGCAGGCGGCGGCGCTCGGTTGGGGTGCGCCGGACGCGCGACCATGGACTGGGGACTACGCCGAGGCGCTGCTCGAGCTCGGCCGGATCGACGACGCGGAGCACGTCGTCGACCTCTGGGAAGCGGATGCGGTGCGGCTCGGCCGCGATCGGGTACTCGCCCACGTGACGCGCTGCCGCGGGCTCGTGGCTGCGGCGCGCGGGGCCGTCGACGAAGCAGCCTCGTTCCTGGAGCAGGCGGTCGCGCGGCACGACGAGGTCGGCGATGTCTTTGGACGGGCTCGCGCGCTGCTCGCGCTCGGAATAGTCCTCAGGCGCGCACGGCAGAAGCGTCCTGCCCAAGACGCGATCCACGCCGCGCTCGAGCGGCTTCGAGCAACTTGGAGCAGCCACCTGGGTCGAGAGGGCGCGTGCCGAGCTGGGGCGGATCGGCGGGCGCACACGGGAGGAAGGCTTGACGGCGGCCGAGCGGCGCGTCGCCGTCCTGGTCGCCGCCGGCCGCACGAATCGGGAGGTCGCGGCCGAGCTCTTCCTCGGCGAGCGGACCGTCGCCGGGCACCTGACCCGCGTCTACGCCAAGCTCGGCGTGCGCTCGCGCACCGAGCTCGCGCGCAGGTTGGTCTGACCTCCGGTCTGCGCGGGCAAAGTCAGGACGTTCTTACCTTTCCTCGCCGCTCGCTCGGGCCTAGCGTCGAAGGCGTGCCCACGAGTGGGATAGGAGGTAAGGGAATGAAGAAGGTGCTTGCAGTCCTGATCGGTGCCACCGCACTCATCGCCGGTGTCGCCGCGCAGCCTGCGCCAGCCGTTGTGCACGAGATCTATGGCGCATGGTGCGCGGGCAAGGGCGAAATCGAGCCCCAGGGCATTTCGGACGACACGAAAAAGAACTTCGCCGCGCCCGTGATGGCCGGCGGTGTTGTCTCGCTCACGCCGTTCATGGACGGGGTTCTCATCGACTTCAACTTCGATAAGGCACAGGCGAAGATCGTCCCGGCGCCAACCGGACCCGCGATCGTCCAGATCGGCCCCGGCTTGTACCTCGAGCGGTTCATCCTCGATCCGAAGTTCCCCGCATTCCTGAACTGCGCGAACCTGGAGTCCATGTCCGGGTCATAGCCCCACCTGCCTCTTGTAGGCAGGCGACCTCTCGGCGAGCGGACCGTCGCCGGGCATCTCACCGGGTTTACGCCAAGCTCGGGGCGCTCTCGCGCTCCGAGCTTGCGCGCAGGTTGGTCTGACTCTCCGGTCTGCGCGCGTCAAAGTCAGGACGTTCTTACCTTTCCTCGACGCTCGCCTCGGCCCTAGCGTCGAACGCGTGCCGAGCTATCTGGTGGAGACCTACCTCGCGCGTGGCTTGGCGGGAGAGCGCGCCTCCCGCGAGCGGCGTGCTCACTCGGCCGCGGAGGAGCTGTCGGAGAGGGGCACCTGCGTCCGCTTCGACCGCTCGATCTACGTGCCCGAGGACGAGATCTGCTTCTTCGTCTTCGTCGCTCCCTCGGGTCGGGACGCCGCGCTCGCCGCGGAGCGGGCGCTGCTCGAGCCGATTCGCGTCGTCACGGCGACCTCGTCTCGACCGGAGGACGCGTGATGCGAGTTCGGAGTCAACTCACAAGAGGAGGAGGAAAGTGAAGCGATACGGCTATCTCTTGACGACTGCTGCGGTCGGCGTGGTGCTGGTGACGTTTGCCGCGCTCGTGGGCGTCACGATGGCGTCTCCGCCCTCGGGCGTAACGCCGACCCTGCTCGCACGCGGTGCGTACGAGGACTTCAAGGTGAAGGCGATCCCCGACTCGCCGGTCGACTTCCAGGTCAAGGCGAAGTCACCGGTCGACGTCGTCGTCCGAAGGCACGACTACGCGGTTGGATCGCATACCGGGTGGCACAGCCATCCGGGCCCGGTCTTCATCACGGTCACGGAGGGCACGCTGACGTACTACCTGTATGACGATCCCACCTGCACGCCGCACGTCGTGACGGCGGGGAACGGGTTCGTCGACGACGCGCGCGGACACATGATCCGTAACGAGTCCGGCGAGCCCGCACAGGACATGAGCGTGATCATCGCGCCGACGGGAGGCGCCTTCCGGGGCGAGCTCGACGCTCCGAACCCCAACTGCGGCTTCTGACAAAGAGACCGTGAACACGGGGAGCCGCGCCGGGCGGCTCCCCGTGTCGCTTGGCAGCACTAGGCCACTCCGGCCTTCGTACGCCAGCCCTCGTGGTAGGTGCTGCGCACGACCTCCGAGTACGGAGCCGGGCTGACGATTGCGCGGAACTCGGCCTGCTTGTGCCGCTCCACTACGGGCTTCGTCGAGCCGCCGTCCTCCTCACCCCAGACGAGCGTCACCTCGGTGCCGTGCTCGATGTCGACGTCGACCATTGCGAGCGACAGGTACGACCGCTCGTTGTAGCTGTACCCGGAGAAGGTGGAGACGCCGACCATCTCGCCGTCCCGCAGCACCTTGTCGTAGGGCCAGGTCGCGTAGTTCGAGAGCGGAACGTCGATGTACTTCACCGCGTCGCCCTTCTCGAACATCGTCCCGATGGCCTGCGCCACGTCCTCTCCGTTCCAGGCGAGCGTGACCTTCTTCCACCGCGGCCGGTCGGCGATCTCCTCGAGCGCCTCGCGCCCCACGAAGTCGTGGTCGAACTTCACGAACGGCCAGTACCCGAGGTCGTGCGGCGTGAGGTAGTAGTCGGAGATGTCGTCGGAGTAGTAGCTGCCGCCGAGCGAGCCCATGCCCTCGTAGCCGTCGGCGGGCAGCCACTCGCGGTACGCCTTCATCTCGTCGCCGGTGAAGATCGCGGGCAGCGGGCAGGGGACCCAGCCGGACTCGAGCGTGTTCGTCGCATAGACCCGCGAGCCCACCTGCCTGAGCCCGAAGTCCTCGCCGGCCTCGACGATCGCGGCGCGGACGTCCTCTCGCTCTTCCCACGGACCGAACAGCTCCAGGCCCGGCTGCGCCGGACATCCCGTGATGCAGCGCGCGGACCTTGTGCCCTGCAAGCGTGAGCTCGCCCAGGTTGAAGAACTTGATCTCCGGCAGCGAGCCGCCGTTCGCCTTCTGCAAGACGTCGAGCGCGGTCGGGCCTTGGACCTGGAAGCGGTAGATCTTGCGCCGCCCCGTCGGGTTGGCGGCCGTGCGCTCGTCACGCTCGACGCTGACGTCGTACCCGCCGGTCTCCGCGTGGTACTGGACCCAGTTGTGCGCGGACGGGCGGCCGACGAGGCTCACCCGGTTCTCGTCGAGGAAGAAGAGGATCCCGTCTCCGATCACGTAGCCGTCGTGGTTGCAGGCGACGAATTGCTTCGCCTTGTTCACGGCTGCGTTCTCGAACGTGTTGACGCCGAGGTCGGAGAGGAGCCTGATCACGTCGGGGCCCTCCACGTAGAGATCCGTCATGTGGTGCGACTGGTCGAAGAGCGCGCTCGTGTCGCGCCACGCGGCCTGCTCGTCCCGCCAGTTCGAGAACTCACTCGGCACCGCCGGATAGACGTACGGGCCGATCTGCGAGTTGCGCGCCATCTCGACCGCGCTCCCCACCGACTGCAGCTTCTCCTCCAAGCTTTCGTACGCCATCTGCGCTGCCTCCTTTCGCAACCGATTATCACTCCGTGCCTGAACCGCTACCTCGCTTTTCACGGGCCTGGTGGTCGCGGCCGAGGAACGTGTTCGCCCACGCGCTCGTCCCTGCCAGGGCGTTGTCCTTGACGACGACCGGCCCATCCAGCATCGACTCCTCCTCGCCGTAGTTCTTCAGGCGCTCGTAGGCCTGCGACCAGATGCACTCGGTGTCGTACACCTCGCAGAGACCGTCCCGCGTCCCCCCGCACGGCCCGTTGCGCTGGTTCTTCGCGCACTGCGACTCGGGGCAGACGTATGCGATCTCGGGAAGTGAGCAGTCGCCGCAGTCCTTGCATTCGAAGAGCGGGACCTTCGCGGCCTGCTCGAGCGCGTGCGCCGCCCTGCGTACGAGCCGCGGAGCGCGGTCGACCTTTGCGTAGAACGACCGCCCGGCGCGGAAGAGCGGCGCGTCGTCCGCGAAGACGGCGTCGTGGACGCGCCGGCTGAAGCGGTACGAGAGCGGCACGGGGAGGTCGGTGCGCCGCCGCTTCTTCGAGTCGAGGTACGTCGTGCTCACCTCGTCCGACGAGAGCCCGGTCTCCGGGTCTCGCTCGAAGAAGTAGAACTCGTTCTCGAGCGGGAAGTCGAGCTCCCGCGCGAACCCCCGCCAGTCGTCCGGCCCGAACGAGCTCGCGAGGTCGAGGATCTCGCCGAACGTCGCCGCGGGCATGTTCCCGCCGAGGTAGACGCCGTCGAAGCCGAGCCCACGCGCGAGCGCGACGTGCTTCGCGGCGAGGTCGACGAAGAAGGCCCGGCCGTTGTCCGGGCTCGCCGCGTGACGCTCGACGAGCGCGAGCAGGTCGTCGGTGACGACGACCCCGGGGATCAACCCGCGGTGGAATGCGCGCGCTGCAACCCGGGACAGGAGGTACACGTTCGAGAGCACCGCCAGGTCGAGGCCATCGCGCCTGATCCAGCGGAGGAGCTCGTCGTCCTTGCGCGCATTCCAGCCGATCTGCTTGATCACGAAGCGGGCTCCGGCCCGCGCCTTCTTGCGGAGCTTGAAGTACTGCGGCATCACTTCGCGCTCGTAGCGCTTGTGGTTCGTGACGACGCAGCCGAGGAAGAAGTCCGTTCGCGCCAGCCGCGCGTCCGGCTTACGCTCGTCCCGGAGCCCCTCGTTCATCTCGGAGAAGAGGCTCAGCAGGCCGACCGAGTCGATGTCGAACACGGGCGCGGCGAGACCCTTGTGGCCGCCGATCGGGTAGTCGCCGGAGAGCGCGAGCACGTTGTGGAAGCCGGCCGAGCTCAGCTGCCAGCCGCGGCTCTCGAGCGCGTTGCGATTCCAGTCCTTGCAGGCGAGGTGGATGATCACCTCCTGGCCGCGTGAGACGAGGTCGGTCCCGAGGGCGTCGGGCGCCACCATCGCGTGCCCGCCGGGGTTGTCCGTGATGGAGAGGACGTCGATGCGGGGATCGGCGACGAGCTCCCGCGCCAGCGCGAGCAACTTCTCGCCTCCGCCGGCCGTGATCGGGCCACGGCTCGTGACGAGCTCTGCCGCGACGACGAACGTCCCCGGCTCTGCGAGCCGTTCGCGGAGAGGGGCGGTCGCCGCCATCTCAGGCCTCGGTCTCGACGTCCGGGGTGCCGTACGTATGGAAGCTCTCGATCGTCTTCACGCCCCAGTACTGGCCCCGCGCGCGCTCCTCCGCAGTCCACACGATGGGCTCCCAGTCCGGGTCGTAGACGAAGTACCCGCCGGTCGTCACCTCGATCCGGTTGCCGCCGGGCTCGAAGCCGTAGAGGAAGAAGCCCTGCGCGACCCCGTGCTTGGACGGCGCCGCCTCGATCTCCACGTCGTTGTCGACGAAGAGGTCCGCGGCTCGGAGGCACTCCTCACGTGTGTCCACCCAGAACGCGAGATGGTGGAGCCGGCCACTCGCGCCGTACGCGTCGGCGACGTAGATGAGCTCGTGCGCGGCGATCGAGACGCTGAGCCAGGCGCCCGTCTCGGTCCCGTCGTCGAGCTCGATCCGTTCGTACAGGCGGTAGCCGAGCACTTCCTGGGCGAACGTCCGGTTGGCGCGCACATCCGCCGCGAGCACGTTCACATGATCGAGCCGCTTCACGGCGGCTCCGCGGCCGACGTAGCGTTGCGGCTGGTTCCTCCACGACGGCCTGAGATGCTCGGGCGCCGTGTACCGCTCGGCCTCGTAGAGGATCTCGAAGACGTGCCCATCGGGATCGGTGAAGCGGTACGCGGGGCCGTGGCCGACGTCGCCCTCCAGCCACCCGACCCCGAGCCCACGCTGCTCGATTGCGGCGACCCGCCGGTCGAGCGCCGACGGGCTCCACGTGCGCAGGGCGAGATGGCCGAGCCCCGGCTGTAGGGACTCAGTGAGCTTCAGGCTGTAGCGCAGGTAATCCCCCCAGCCGCGCAGGTAGACGGACTGCCCCTCCCGCGCTTCCTCCTCGAGCCCGAGCACGTCGACGAAGAAGCGGAGGCTCTCCTCGGGCTTCGGGGTCAGAAGCTCTGCGTGAGCGATGCGGGCGACGTCGTGCAGCGGCTCGCTCACTGCTTCGCGGTTTCCTGTTCCACGAGCTCCCGGAGGCCGTCGAGGTCGTAGGAGAGCGCGCCTGCCTGAAGCTTTGCGCGCTTCTCGAGCTCGCGCTCCGCCCGTGTGCGCGCGGCCACCAGCACCTCGTCGACCCGCTCCTGGTCGACGACGACTACGCCGTCCGCGTCCAGCACGATCACGTCACCTTGCCTGATCGTCGCGCCTCCAACGTCGACGGGCTCGCCGATCCTGCCCGCCACCTTCTTCTCAGCCCCGCGCACGCGGACGTGGCGCGCCCAGATCGGCAGCCCGAGCTGCTGCAGCTCCTCGACATCACGAACCGCGGCGTCGACGAGGATCGCTGCGACGCCGCGCGCCTTCGCCTGGGTCGCGATGAGCTCGCCGACGAGCGCGACCGGCTCGGGGTCGGGCATCGTCAGCACGAGTACCTCCCCCGGAACCGCCTCGGCAACCGCTGCGTGCACCATGAGGTTGTCAGCCCTGGCCGCAGCGCACGGTCCGCGCCGGGCCGGCGGCTCGGGAGCCGGCCACGATCTGGACGAGTGGCAGGTCGACGACCGGCCGCACGGCCGCCGGCTTCGTGGACCGTCGCGGTCCCGAGCTCCGCGAGCTCGCGGAACACGTCCGTCACAGCTCGCGCACCACCTGCGGCGTCACGCGCTGGAACGCCTCCGCGTAGCGGATCGCCGCGTCGCCGGAGGAGCGGCGCGCGTGATTGCCGCGCTGCTCGGCGCGCTGCGCGTAGTAGGTATGCAGGTACGCCTGCGCCTGCATCTCGGCCATCGCCGCCTGCTTCTGCTCGAACACCGGCGTGATGTCGACGAACATCGTCGGGACGAAGTTGCAGAGCTCCGGCTGGTGAGGCTCGAAGAGGAAGAGCTCCGGAGGCAGCACCGTGTCGAACGCGCTCGGGACGCCCGCGCCGGCGGCGAGGGCGCGCGCGCGTTCGACCGCGTGGAAGGCGGCGGCGTGGTCCGGGTTGAAGGGATCGCGGTCGGTATGCGTGACGATCACTTCGGGCGCGAGCTCGCGGATGCGGTCGGCGATCGAGACGAGACCGTCCCTGCCGATCTCGAGCGGGTAGTCGCCGAGATCGAGGCACTCGAAGTCCGCGCCGAGCACAGCTGCCGCGCGCTCCGCCTCGCCGTGCCGGATCTCCTTCACCCGCTCGACCGTCTGGCCCGGCTTCTTCCAGAGCTCCCCCGACTCTCCTCGCTCTCCGTAGGAAAGGGCGAGCACGCGGGCCGTCCCGCCTTCCTTCGTCGTCATCGCGATGACACCGCCGGCCCGCCAGACGAAGTCGGCCGAGTGCGCGCCGACGACGAGCAGCCGCCGGCTCATGCTGCCCCTGCGAGCTGCCGGGACCGTTCCACGATCATCTCGCGCACGTCACCCTCGTCGAAGCCGGCGCCGAGGAGGCGGTCGGCCCAGAGCGCGAGCCCGTCCTCGACTGCCGGATAGTCCGGGTTGCCGCAGTCGCTGGAGAAGAGCGTGTGCTCGGCACCGACGGCACGAACGCCGTCGAAGACGTGCTCCCACGTCGTCTTGCCGCTCAGGGGAGTGCTGAGGCACCGCTCGAGCAGGCATCCGCGCGCGGCGAGCTCCCGCTGGTCCTCGATCGAGAAGTCCTGGCACGGGAACTCCGGGTGTGTGACGACGACGCGCCGGACGCCCTCCTCGAGCGCTCCGTCCACGACCGCGAACGTGTCCTCCCGCGCCAGATGCCCCGTCGCGAGGATGAGGTGGTGGCGCGCGACAGTGCGCAGCACATCGCGGGTCTCGGGCAGGAGTCGTCCCTCGCCGTCGGTGACGTGCACGGGCTCGATGCCGAGACCCAGCTCGCGCAGCTCGTGCTGGAGCCGCGCCCAGAGCGGCACCCTGTCGCCCTCCTTCGGCTCGGTCCTACCGGCGGTCTCCGCCGGGGAGTCGACAGTCGGCATCCAGACGATGCGAGCGCCCTCGCGGGCGGCGATGTCGACGGCGAGCGCGTTCATCCCGCCGACCGCCCGGTTGAGCGACAGCGCTCCGATCGCCTGCACGCCGGGCGCCACGGCGGAGACGATCTGCGCGCGCTCGGCGGTCGAGGTGTAGTGCGACTTGAGGGCGAAGCCGGCGAGCCCGACGTCCGCGAAGCGGCGGGCGAGGGCGACGTCGTCGATCCGGCGCGGGATCACGTCCGGGTCGACGTGCACGTGGAGGTCGTACGCGCCCCTGACGAGCGTTCGCGCCCGCTCGCTCGGTCTCGTCGCCTCGGTCGTCCGAGCTGACGTGGTCACGATCGCCCCTTCGCCGCCGCGAGGTCGAGCAGCTGCGCCGCGCTCGCGGTGGCGATCCGGGGCTCGACCCCCAGCTCGAGCAGAAGCTCGCGCGCCGCCTCCATCTCGTCGACCCGGCGCACGGCGTGTGTCCGGCTTCCCTCCAGCGCACGCTCGAGGTACGACCGTCCGATCATCCTGGTGATCTCCTGCGCCAGCCACTCCTCGTGTCCTATTACCTCGGCCGCCTGCATGCTCTCGACAACTGCGGCCGCGAGACCCTTCATGAACACCGAGCGCACGAGCTTGAGGGCAGCGGCGTCCCCGGCCTCCTCCGAGATGACTTTGACCGGCATGCCGAGGCGCGTGAAGAGCTCGGCGAACGCGTGCGCGCCGACTCCGGAGGCGAGGACCGGAGCATGGAGGCCTTGCTCCGGGATCGGGCCGAGCAGCGCAATGTCCGCGAACAGCGCACCTGTCCCTCCAACCACCTCGGCCAGCCTCCTCTTCAGCACCGGCGAGGCGGTGTTCAGGTCCGCGTAGAGCGTGGCTTCGTTCAACGCGGGCAGTGTGGCTTCGGCCGCCTCGAGCGCGGCTCGCGCGGCGTTGACCGAGAGCACGACGGCGCAACCCGCGGCTGCCGAGGCCGCGTCAGGCATTCGCGCGATCGAGGGCACATCGCGGCCGTGATCCGGGTCGAACGCTTGCACGGCCACTCCAGCAGCCACGAGATCGGCCGTCAATCGGCTCCCCGCCTCGCCGAGACCGAGTACCGCGACCGTGAGCGAACTCACGGCAGAGATTGAACAGAATTGTTGACGATATTGCAACCATGCGTCACTATGCGTGACCGTGGCGAGCACTTCCGACTACGCCGCGCTTCGCGAAGCGATCGTCCGCGGCGACATCGCACCCAACGCCCGTCTCGTCGAATCGGACCTGAGCACGGCCTACGAGATGTCGCGGGGCGCGGTGCGCACGGCGCTCGTCCGCCTCGAGCAGGAGGGACTCGTCGTCCGTGAGCCGCACAAGGGCGCGCGCGTCCGGCACGTCTCCGACGAAGAGGCGGTGGAGATCCTCCAGGCCCGCGCGGTCCTGGAAGGCCTGGCTGTCAGGCTCACCGCGGAGCGCATCGACGCTGCGGGCGCCGAGCGCCTGCATGCGTGTCTCGCACGACAGCGTGAGCTGCTCGAGCTCGGCGACCTGCTCGGGGCATCGGATGCGAACGCCGACCTCCACGCGGCGTTGCTCGAGCTCTCGGGGCACAGCACGGCCCTGCGCCTCATCCGTGCCCTGAACTCCCAGACGGTGCGGTACCAGTACCGGACGATTCTCATTCCCGGCCGCTCGGCGGCCTCCGTGGAGGAGCATGCGGCGATCGTGCGGGCGGTCGTGGCCGGAGACGCCAACCCGGCCGAGGAAGCGATGCGTGCCCATCTGTTCAACGTCGCCCAGGCGGTGCAGCGCGGTCTGCTCCCCGGCGGCATCGACATGGCGAGTCGCGGTGCTCTCTGACCGGCAGCGGAATCTCGAGGAGGTGCTGGGCTCCGTCGACAGCGCGGTCGAGCTGCTGCGCAGCGCACAGACCGGGGCGAACGTCTTCCCCGGGGTCCCGCCGGAGTTCACAAACTGGCGCGACGAGCAAAGGGCCTGGCAGACAACCTGTGTTCTCTTCAACCAGTCGTTCCACATGAACGACCTGGCGGTGGAGGGCCCCGATGCGCTGGCGCTGCTGTCTCGTCTCGCGATCAACAGCTTCGACGGCTTCGGCGGCGACCGGGCCAAGCACTTCGTGCCGTGCAGTCCGGCGGGCTACGTCATCGGCGACGTGATCCTCTTCCCGCTCGGGGAGGACCGCTTCAACCTCGTGGGACGTGCACCCGCCCTGAACTGGGTGACCTACCACGCCGAGACCGGCGGGTACGACGTGCGGATCGACCTGGACGTGAGGTCGGCCTTGCGCACCGATGGACGACGGAGGTTCTACCGCTTCCAGTTGCAGGGCCCGACGGCGATGCAGGTTCTCGAGAAGGCGCTGGGGCAGTCTCCGCCCGAGCTCGGGTTCTTCCACACGACGTCGGTCACGATCGCGGGACGGACCATCGGCGCGCTCCGTCACGGCATGGTCGGCCAGCCCGGCTGGGAGCTCTTCGGTCCGTGGGACGACGGAGAAGCCGTACACGAGGCGCTCGTGGAGGCCGGCGAAGGGTTCGGGCTCAGGTTGGCGGGTGCCCGCGCGTACTCGTCCAACACGATCGAGTCGGGCTGGATCCCGTCTCCGCTACCCGCGGTCTACTCCGGGGAGGAGCTGCGGGAGTACCGCGAGTGGCTGCCGGCCAGCGGCTACGAGGGATCGGCTTCCATCGGAGGCAGCTTCGTCTCCGACCGCATCGAGGACTACTACTTCACGCCCTGGGACCTCGGCTACGGGAGCTACGTCAAGTTCGACCACGACTTCATCGGGCGCGAGGCGCTCGCAAGAGTGGCCGAGGGCGAGCATCGCCGGAAAGTCACGCTGGCGCTCGATGACGAGGACGTGACGCGCACGATCGGCACGATGTTCCAGGCATCCGATCGGGCGAAGTTCATGGACTGGCCGTCCGCCGTGTACGCGATGCATCAGTACGACCGCGTCATGGCCGACGGCGAGACGGTCGGCGTCTCCACATGGATCAGCTACAGCGCGAACGAGGGCAAGATGCTGACCCTGGCGGTGCTCGATGCCGACTACGCGGAGCCCGGCACGGAGGTGATCTTCGTCTGGGGTGAGGAGGACGGCGGCACCGCCAAGCCGACGGTCGAGTCGCACGTGCAGACGGAGATCCGCGCCGTTGTCGCACCGGTCCCCTACGTGGAAGCCGTGCGGAAGTCTTACGCGCCCGGCAGCTGGCGCGCCGCGCATGCGCTGGCGGGGTCGCGGCCGCCCCGGGCGAGCTCGTGACATGCCGGAACCCGGTGTTGTATACCTGCTCCGATGCCCCTGCGACGCGCCCGCGAGCCGCAGTGAGTGCCACGGTTCGCGCAACTCCGCGAGCGTTGCGTCGTCAGAGGTATCGATTGTTCAGAACGTGGGGCAGGCTTCGTTGGAGCCATGAGGGAAGAGAGGGAGGTCGTGATGCGGTACAGGTTGATTGCGGCCGTGAGCGGCGTCGTGTTGTTCGCCGCTGCGATGAGTGGATCTGCGGCTTATGGCGGGTCGAGCGGGCCTGACCAGGCCAGTGCGATCAAGCTCGGCGTGCTCACGCCGCTCACAGGTCCATTTGCACCGTGGGGCATCCAGGTTCGCGCCGGGATGGCGCTTGCCGTGAACGAGATCAACAGGTCGGGCGGCGTCAAGGGGCGCGGGCAGGGACGAATGCTCAACCTCGTCGTCGCGGACGACCAGTCCACGAACACGAACGCGGCCATCGAAGGCTTCAGGCGGCTGACGCAGCAGGAGAATGTCGTCTCGGTCGGGGGCATCATCGGCAGCCCCATCGCGCTCGCGACCACGCGGCTGGCCGAAGAGGAACGTGTCCCGCTCTTCCTGGTGAAGGCGGGCAACAACGAGATCCTGACGACGAACAGCCGCTTCACGTTCCGAACCTGTCTGCCCGCAGCTGCGATGGTCGCCACCTCGGTCGTGCAGCTCGCGCAGCGGCGGGGGATCAGGAACGTCGGTGTGATCATCGCCGACTACGCCTGGGGTCAGTCGTTCAAGTCGTCGCTCGAGGATGCGGCCAAGACGACGCCGAACATCAGGTTCAACGTCCAGGTCGCGCCGTTGCCGACGACCAACTTCACGCCCTATCTGCGCTCGATGGACGGCGTGTCGCTGCTCGTGGCGACGGGTCATCCACCCGGATCCGGGGCGATTCTGGCTCAGGCGGGGCAGCTCGGGATCAAGGCGCCGGTGGTGGGTGCGTACTCTCCGTACTCGCTCACGGTGCGAAACGCGGGCACGGCTTCGTACGGCGTCTGGAGCGACTTCAAGTGCATGGCGACGGCGACGTCGGCATACCAGTCGCTCGCGAGGCGCTACCTGCGAACGTTCCCCCAGAACCAGTTCTTCGAGGACGATGCGATCGCGGGGTACGCGTACGTGAAGATCGTCGCGCAGGCGATCCAGAACGTCGGCACCGACCGGCAGCGGATCGCGGCCTACGTCCATGCCAACACGTTCAACATCCCCGGGTACGCGTTCCCGCTGCGCTGGACGGCCTGGGGTGAGCTGAGAGGAGCCACGGTGCAGTTCGCCGTCCTCACGAGGGGCCCGACACCCGGGCGCGGGCTCAACGTCGGCGGGGAGTGGTGGCCCAGGGTGCTGTTCAAGTCGCAGCCGCTGACCCCGTACCGTCCGTAGCGTCCGGGGCCGAGCTGCTCGTCGAGGTCGACAAGGTCACGAAACGCTACGGCGGTCTCCCGGCCGTCGACGGCGTCACGTTCGGGATCGACGACGGCGACATTGTCGCCGTCGTCGGTCCGAACGGGGCCGGAAAGAGCACGCTGCTGAAGCTCATCGTCGGGCTGGAGCGGCCGACCAACGGCACCGTCCGGCTGGCGGGCGCGAGGATCGACGGTCTCACCGCCCATCAGGTCAGGCACAAGGGGATCGCGATGGCCATGCAGAGACCGCTCCCCTTTGGCTCGATGACGGCATTGGAGAACGTCCTCCTCTGCGCGATGTTCGGCAGCGGCGACGGCACCGTCGGCGAGCGGGAAGCGAAGCAGCGGGCGGCCGAGGCGTTGGCGTTCGTGGGGTTGGACGAGCGAGCCGACCAGCCCGTCGCGAGCCTGAATCTCCATCAGCTGCGGTTTCTCGAGTTGGCCAAGGCGCTCGCCGGCCGGCCCAGGGTCCTGCTCCTCGACGAGGTGATGGCGGGCCTCAACGAGTCGGAGCTGGCGGCCTCGGTCGAGATCGTCCGGAACGTCCGCGACAGGCTCGGAACGGCGATCCTGTGGGTCGAGCACGTCATGAGCGCCGTCATCCAGCTCGCCGAGCGAGCGATCGTCCTCAACTTCGGCCGGCTCCTGGCGGAGGGCGAGCCCGAGGTCGTCATGCGCAACCCGGAGGTCGTCGACGCGTATCTCGGGCGGGCCCGCGTTGCTTGAGGTCGAGGGCCTGGCGGCCGGGTACCTCGGCGAACGTGTCATCGACGGCATCGACGTCGAGGTTCGCACCGGCGAGGCGGTAGCGATCGTCGGCTCGAACGGCGCGGGCAAGACCACGCTCTTCCGGGCCATCGCCGGCCTGCTCCCGACCATGGCGGGTCGCGTCGTCTTCGACGGGAGGGACGTGACGCGCCTCCACGCCCACCGCAGAGCCCGTGCGGGGATCGCGTACGTGCCGGCCGAGCGACACCTGTTCCCGGCGATGACCCTGAAGACCAATCTCGTGCTGGGCGCCTATCCCAGGCGCCCGGACGCAGCGACGCTGGAGCTCGTGTACGCACTCTTTCCACGGTTGCAGGAGCGGCAGCGTCAGCAGGCGGCAACGCTGAGCGGCGGCGAGCAGCAGATGCTTGCGGTCGGCCGCGCGCTCATGGCGCGGCCGCGGCTCCTCCTGCTCGACGAGCCGACCACCGGCCTGGCGCCCAAGCTCGCGCAGGCCGCGTTCGAGGCGCTCGAGGGGCTCAAGAACGAGGGAACGACTCTCCTGATCGCTGAGCAGCAGGTGCCGCTCGCTCTATCCGTGGCCGACCGTGGCTACGTGCTCGAGAACGGTCGGATCCGGTTGAGCGGGACGTCGCTCGAGCTCGACCGGAACCCGGAGGTACGACGCGCGTACCTGGGCGTCGCGTGACCGCTGTCGTTCTCGACGGGATCGTGCTCGGGCTGGCGTTCGGCCTGCTCGGCGTCGGGATGACGCTGGTCTACGGGCTGGGCGGCGTCCTCAACCTCGCTTACGGCCAGATCGTGGTGATGGCGGCGATCGTCATCTCGCTCGTGATGGAGGACGGCGTCGCGACGGTTCTGGCTGCCCTCGTGGGCGTTCTGGCGGCGGCCGGCGTCGCCGTCCTGCTCGACCTGACGTTGATGCGGCCCGTGTACCGCCAGCACGGCGAGGAGCGGACGCTCATGGGTCTCCTGCTGACGCTGGGAGCCGCCTTCGTGATCGGAGGTCTGCTCACCTGGCGCTATCCGGCCGGCGCGCTGTACATCAACGTCAGCGGGGAGCCGGTCTCGATCCTCGGCGTCCCGATGGCGTTGGGGAGCATCTGGGCCTCCGTGATCGCGCTGGCGGTGGCGGCTGTCCTGCTCCTCTTCTTCGGCGCCACCATCTTCGGGCGCGGCGTGCGCTCCGTCATCCAAGACGAGACCGGGGCGCGGCTCGTCGGCATCAACCCGTCGTTCGTGCGCACGGTCATCTTCGCGCTGAGCGGCGCGCTGGCAGGGGTCGTGGCGATCACCCAGTCGATGAGCGGGCCGTTGACGGTGAACGCGGGATTCGAGCTCACCACCTTCGCGCTGATCGTCACCGTCGTGGGCGGTCTCGGCAGCGTTGCCGGCGCGTTCCTCGCGGGCGTGCTCCTCGGCGTCGTGAACTCGCTGAGCGCCCACTACATCGGGCAATACATCACGACCATCATCCTTCTCGGTGCCGCCGCCCTGACGATCCTCATCCGGCCACGCGGGCTGCTCGGACGGTAGAGGAGGTGGTGAGCACGAGGAGCCGGCCGCGTCTCGGCGCGGTCGCGTCGGGCAGGGTCGGCTGGGCGCTCCTGCCGATCGTCGTCACGGCGGCGATTCTCGCGATCCTCCCCTCGGTCTGGTTCGGGGACTCGCCGTATACGACGTCGCTGGCCGTGCAGGCGCTCGTGTTCGCGTCGTACGGCGTCGGCTTCAACCTGATCTTCGGGAGCACGAATCAGCTGTTCCTCTGCGTCGGCGCTCTGGCCGGGGTCGGTGGCTACGGCGCCGCAATCCTCACGGAAGAGACGACGCTACCCATGGCGGCGGGCGTGGCCGTCGGCACGGCGAGCGCAGCGCTCGTCGGCGGGCTGCTGAGCTGGGTCGCGGTGCGACGGTCGCTCGGCATCATCTTCACCGGCATCGTCACGCTCGTCTTCTCGCTCGCGTTCGCCAACCTCCTTCTCGGCCAGCGCGAGTGGACAGGAGCCGAGACCGGCCTCGTCGTCACGGGGGCGCCGGCCGATCTGGCTGACGATCGGGTGGGCGGCTACTACGCTTTCGCCGCTCTGCTGGTCGTCTTCCTGCTCGTCTTCCGCCTGCTCCAGCTCTCGCACGTCGGCTGGGCGTTCCGCGCGCTCCGTGACGACGAGGTAGCGGCTGAGCTCGCAGGCGTGAACGTCTCGCGCTACCGGATCTACGCGGCGACGATCGGCTCGGCGATGATCGGACTGACGGGAGCCCTCCTTGCCTACAGCTCGGGCTTCATCAGTCCGACGACCTACAGCTTCGACCGAATCGACGTGCGCGTGCTCGTGCTCGTGGCATTCGGCGGCCTCGGAACGCTGCTCGGTCCCGTGGTCGGCGCGACCGTCTTCGCCTTCCTGGACGAGAGGCTGACGGCGAGCCTCGAGCTGCGGGAGGTCTTCTACGGAGTCTTCCTGATCGCGATCTTCCTCGGCTTCAGACGCGGTGTCGTGCACGCCTTCGTCGCCCTGGCAAACCGGCTCTTCACGCGCCGTGGCGCGCAGCCGGACCTGCGACCTTCCCGCGAGTGATCGACGTCAGGCCCATGCTCGCCGACGACGTCGACGCTGCAGATCGGGTCATGCGGCTGGCATTCGGGACGATTCGAGGTCTCCCCGATCCGAGCGCCGCGTTCGGCGACAGCGAGAGCGTGCGCACGAGGTTCCGGGCCGCGCCGGAGTGTGCCTGGGTCGCCGAGGTCGACGGCGAGGTTGTCGGGTCGGCGTTCGCAGCTCGGTGGGGCTCGTTCGGCTTCTTCGGACCGCTCACCGTCCATCCCAGACTCTGGGATAACGGCATCGGCGGTCGGCTGCTCCGGCCGGCTCTCGAGGCGTTCGAACGCTGGGAGGTCCGGCAAGCCGGGCTCTTCACGTTCGCGGCGAGCCCCAAGCACCTCGGCCTGTATCAGAAGCACGGCTTCTGGCCGGGATCCCTGACAGTCGTGGCGGCCAAGGCGATCGACCCGCAAGCGCGGAGCCAGTACGCGCTCTTCTCGAAGGAGGGCCGGCACGGCCTCGTCCTGGACGAGATCCGCGGTCTGACGGATCAGGTGTTTCGAGGGCTCGATCTCGGTCGCGAGATCGCGGCGGCAAACGAGCAGGGAATCGGCGACACGGTCCTCGTGCGGGGCAAGGGAACCCTGGATGGCATAGCTGTGTGCCACTGCGGCGCGGGGAGCGAGGCGGGCAGCGATACCTGCTACGTCAAGTTCGCGGCCGTTCGACCGGGCGACGGAGCACCAGGGCGGTTCGAGCACCTCCTCGATGCCTGCGAGGCGTTCGCGGCGGAGTCACGCCTGGGACGGCTCGTGGCGGGAGTCAACACGGGGCGTCTCGATGCGTACCGCCGCTTGCTTGCTCGCGGCTTCCACGCGGAGCAGATCGGCGTCGCGATGTGGCTCCGTCCCGAGGAGCCTCACTTCGACACACCGGCGCATTACGTGATCGACGATCTTCGCTGACGCACGGTCAGAGGTGGAAGAAAGCGGTCGCGTCGTCGCCCTGAAGGCGGACGTCGAAGTGGTAGGCGCCGTCCTGGAGCTGCGCGACGAGCGTCTCGTCCTCCGCGCCGTCGCCGTCGAGGTAAAGCCGGGTCACGGCGTGCTTGAGCAGGCCGCGCGCGAACACCGTCAACTCAAAGCGGCGGGCGCCGTCGGGGACGAGGAAGGCGAACCGTCCGTCGCCGTCGGTCAACGCGCGGCCGAACCCGTGCTCGCTGCTCCAGAGCTCGAGGAGCCCGTCGGACACCGGCGTGGCTTCACCGTCGAGCAACCGTCCTTCGATGCGGACGCTGCCGCCGGGGAGCACGTGCTGCGGCTCGCGCGAGAGCCCGATCGAGAAGAACGGGCCGGCGGTCTGGGAGGGCGTCCTCATTCCTCGAAAGGGGTCGAACGGAGGACGATGTCCCAGACGTACCCGAGCGCCCATTCCGGCTCGGTCGTCTCCAGGTCGAAGCGCGCGACGAGCCGCTCGCGCGCGGCAGGGTCGCGGACGGAGTTGAAGATCGGGTCGTGCGCGAAGAGCGGGTCGCCGGGGAAGTACATCTGCGTGACGAGGCGCTGGGTGAAGGCGCGGCCGAAGACGGAGAAGTGGATGTGCGCCGGGCGCCACGCGTTCGGGTGGTTCTGCCACGGGTAGGCGCCGGGCTTCACGGTCACGATCCGGTACCGGCCCTCGCCGTCGGTGAGCACGCGGCCGGCGCCGGTGAAGTTCGGGTCGAGCGGCGCGGGATGCTGGTCACCGTCGTGCAGGTAGCGGCCGGCGGCGTTCGCCTGCCAGATCTCGAGCAGGGCGTTCTCGACCGGCCGACCGCCGTCGTCGAGCACGCGCCCGGTGACGATGATCCGTTCGCCGAGTGGCTCGCCGGCGTGCCCGGTGGTGAGATCCGCGTCTTCCGGCGCGACGGCGTCCTCTCCGAAGACGGGCGCTGCCAGCGCGTGCAGTTCCTCGGGCACCGGAAGAAGCGCACGCGAGGGCGCACGGGTCACCGTCGAGCGGTAGTCGGGGAAGAGGTAGGGCGGGTCGACCTCGGTCACCGTTCACCCTCCGCCCGAAGCGCGCGGAGCGCGGTGAGCTCCGCCTCGGTCGGTGCAGCCGTGATGCCGAGCTCCTCCGCCACACGCAGGTCCCAGGCTGTTGCATCACGCACCTGGTCGGCGTCGACGCCGGGATGCACGGAGGTCAGCGTCAGCTCACGCTCGTCGCCGCGCGGCTCGAGGATGCCGAGGTCGGTGACGACCGTCGACACGGCCGTCCCCGGCGTCGTCCGGAAGTCGAGCCGATCGACGAACGTCCGCGGGCTCTGGCGGAGCATCACGAACACCTCGCGGGCGGACGATGCGATCTCCGGCGCGCCGCCCGCGCCCGGCAGCCGGACCTTCGGGCTCGCGTACGAGCCGATCACGGTGCTGTTGAGATTGGCGTAGCGGTCGATCTGGGCGGCGCCAAGGAAGCCGACGTCGATGCGGCCCGCCTGGAGCCAGTAGGCGAAGATCTCCGGCACCGAGACGACTGCGTCGGCCGTCTCGGCGAGCTCGCCGTCGCCGATCGAGAGCGGCAGGCGCGTCGGCTTCGCTCCGATCGTCCCGCTCTCGTAGACGAGCACGAGGCCGGGCGCACTCGTCCGCCGCGCCAGGTTTGCGGCTTCCGAGGGCAGGCCGATCCCGACGAAGCAGACCGTCCCGTCCCGCAGGAGCCGCGCCGCGGCGACGGCCATCATCTCGTCGGCCGTGTACGTCGCGGTCGCGCTCACGCCGCCACCTGCAGGGAGGCGCGGTACTCCACGACGTCGGCGGTCTCGAGCACGTGGCGGCGCATCCAGTCGAGGAACGTCTCACGGTCGCGGCTGATCCCGTCCCACTCGAGATAAAAGGCGTTGTCGCGGTCGTAGTACCCGTGCGCGTAGGAGGGGTGGGCGCCGCCGGGCGCGACGCAGACGGCGTCGATCGCCCACGCGGGCAGGACGACGCCGCCGGGCCGGAGCTCCAGCTCCGGGACAACCTCCTCGACGGTCACGATCGCGCGGCGCGCCGCCAGCACCGTCTCCTTCTGCACGCCGGTGATGCCCCAGAGCTGGACGTCGCCCGCCTCGTTCGCCTGCTGGGCGTGGATGATCCCGACGTCGGGCCGGAGCGCGGCGACGGCCGCGAGCTGCTCGCCCGTGAAGGGGCAGACGATGTCCGCGATCGACTCGGTCTGTTCGGCGAGCTCTGTCCCTCCGTAGCCCCGCAGTACGCCGAAGGGGAGGTTGGCCGCGCCGGCGGCGTAGCGCGCGGCCATCCCCGCGTGCGAGTGCTCCTCGAGCTCGAGCGGGGCCGGCCAGGCGGACTGGACGGCGTCCCGGAACCGATGCAGCGAGCCGACGCCGGGGTTGCCGCCCCAGGAGAAGACGAGCTTCTTCGCGCAGCCCATGCCGATCAGCTGGTCGTAGACGACGTCGGGCGTCATCCGCACTAGCGTCAGCTCGCGCCGTCCCTGCCGGATCAGCTCGTGTCCTGCTGCGTGCGGGATCAGATGCGTGAAGCCCTCGAGCGCCACGACGTCGCCGTCGTGGACCAGCTCTTCGACCGCCTCGGCGAGCGACACGAGCTCGGCCATCAGAACGGGAACGGATGCGAGCCGCTCTGCACGGTGACCCAACGAAGCTCGGTGAACTCGTCGACGACCGCGGAGCCGCCGAAGCGGCCGAAGCCGCTGTCCTTGACGCCGCCGAACGGCATCTGCGGCTCGTCCCCGACCGGCTGGTCGTTGATGTGGACGATCCCGGCCTCGATCCGCTGCGCGAGCGCGAGCCCTCGGTCGGCGTCCTGGGTGATGATCCCGGACGCCAGGCCGTAGGTGGTCGCGTTCGCGCGCTCGACCGCCTCGTCGGCGCTGTCGACGACCTCGATCGCCGCAACCGGCCCGAAGGTCTCCAGCCGCGCGAACTCGGCGTCGTCGGGCACGTCGGCGAGGAGCGTCGCCTGGAAGCACGTGCCCTCCGCCTCGCCGCCTGCCAGCACCCGCGCCCCTTTGCCGACGGCGTCGGCGACGCGGCCCTTGACGGTCTCGAGCGCGCTCTCGTCGATGAGCGGGCCGATGATCGTGTCGTGCTCCTTCGGGTCGCCCACCTTGAGGCCCTTCGTCTTCGCCGCGAGCTGCTCGACGAACGCATCCGCGATCGGGCGCTCGACGATGATCTTCCGCGCCGACATGCAGATCTGGCCCTGGTGGAGGAAGGCGCCGAACGCCGTCGCGTCGACCGCGTACTCGAGGTCGGCGTCGGCGAGCACGATCAACGGGTTGTAGCCGCCCAGCTCGAGCAAGATCCGCTTCAGGTTCCGGCCCGCGGCCTCGGCGAGCTTCCGCCCGGTCGCGGTCGACCCGGTGAAGTTGAGCCGGCGCACGTGCGGGTTCTCGACCAGCTCGTCGCCGATCGGCCCCGCCTCGCCCGGCGCATGCGTGACGACGTTCAGCACGCCCGCCGGCAGCCCCGCCTCGGTGAGGATCTCGCCCCAGATCAGGCCGCCCACTACCGGCGAGTGCTCCGACGGCTTCAGCACGACCGTGTTGCCGAGCGCGAGCGGCGCCGCGATCGAGCGCGCGGAGAGGATCAGCGCCGCATTCCAGGGTGCGATCGCGCCGACGACCCCGACCGGGCGGCGCAGCCCCATCGAGAACGCGCCCGTGTCGGAGGGGATCACCTCGCCGAGCGGGGCGTAGGCGAGTGCCGCCGCCTGCCGGAGGAGCCCCGGCACGAAGACGTGCGCCTGAAACATCCCGAAGCCGAACGTGCTGCCGGTCTCGCGCGCGAGCAGCGAGACGATCTCGTCCTGTCGTGCCTCGAGGATGTCGGCAGCCTTGAGGAAGATTCCCTGCCGAACGGCCGGCGGCGTCTGCGACCAGGCCGGGAAGGCGGCCTGGGCGGCCTCGACCGCATGGGCGGCGTCCTCACGTCCGCCGGCGGCCACTTCGGCCACGACCTCGCCGGTGAAGGGGTCGAGGGACTCGAACGTGCGCCCGTCCGCGGCGTCGACCCACTCGCCGCCGATGAACTGGCGGCCTTGCGAGGCGCCCGCCGGCGTCCGCTTCTCCTGCAGCTCCATAGCGTCCTCCTTCGTCTGCGGATCGGCCCGACCCTATCAACCTGTTCGAGAAGACAAGACGTTGTCCCGACATGTGGAACGTGGTAGCGTCCCGCGCCTGATGACAGCGGTCTCGTCGACCCGGCAGGCCACGTGGTCGCAGTCGCTCGAGCGCGGTCTCGCCATCCTTTCGGCGTTCGGCTCCGACCGTTCGACGATCGGCGTCAGCGAGCTCTCGCGGGAGCTCGGCCTGAGCCGAAGCACGACGCACCGCTACATCGCCACGCTCACGTCGCTCGGCTACCTGCAGCAGGACGCCGAGACGAAGCGCTATCGCCTCGGGCCGCGGGTGCTCGACCTCGGCTTCGCCGCGATCAACTCGATGGACATCCGCGACATCTCATTGCCGCACCTACAGGCGCTGACAGACGCGACAGGCTTCACGGCGAACATGGCCGTGCTCGACGGCGCAGACGTCGTCTATATCGAGCGCTGCCGCACCTCGCGCTCCGGGCAGCGGGAGATCGATCTCAACCTCCACGTCGGCTCGCGCCTGCCCGCCTACTGCACGGCGATGGGCAAGGCGCTGCTTGCCTTCGTGCCGGCCGAGCGGCTCGAGGTGATCCTCGACCGGGTTGAGCTCGTCGCCCGGGGCCCCAACACGATCACGGACCGCGCCGCCCTCTTGGCCGAGCTCGAACGCATCCGCGAGCAGGGCCTGGCGGTGAACAACGAGGAGCTCGCCTACGGCCTGCGCTCGATCGCAGCGCCGATCCGGTCCCGCTCCGGCGAGGTCGTCGCGGCGCTGAACCTCGCCGTGCACCAGACGATGGTCTCGATGGACGATCTGATCGACAGGTTCGGGCCGGCGGTCAAGCGCACCGCGGCAGCGATCTCGGCCGAGATCGGCCCCCGCTCCGCCGCCTAGGGAAGAAAGCAGGCGCCCGGCGCGTCGGGTTCCTCACATGGAAATGACAGCGACGGCTGCTCTGAGACCGGCTCCGCCCGCGCAGGCGGCCTACGAGCCCGCGGACGAGCAGCGCGCGTTCGCGAGCTTCCTCAGCCGTTGCCCGGACTTCCGCACCACGCATCGCCTCGACGAGCTGCGCGCGACCGAGTACCGGCGCCTGGACGCGACGGGACAGGTCTACCTCGACTACACGGGCGCGGGCCTCTACGCGGAGTCGCAGCTCCAGGCCCATCTCGACCTGCTCGAGAGGAGCGGTGCTCGGCAACCCGCACTCCGACAGCCCGGCCTCGGCGGAGTCGACCGAGCTGGTGGAGCGGGCGCGGCGGGCCGTGCTGCGCCACTTCAATGCATCGCCCGAGGAGTACACCGTCGTCTTCACGGCGAACGCGACGGGCGCGCTCAGGCTGGTGGGGGAGGCGTACCCGTTCGGCGCCGGCAGCCGCCTCCTGCTCACGTCCGACAACCACAACTCGGTGAACGGGATCCGCGAGTTCGCGCGCGCCGCCGGTGCGACGACGACGTACGTGCCCGGGACGACGCCCACGCTGCGCGTCGACGAGGACGTGCTCGAGTCGTCGGCTGCGAAGCGCCGACGGCGGACACCCGCGACTGTTCGCCTATCCGGCGCAGTCGAACTTCTCGGGCGTCCAGCACCCGCTCGAGTGGATTCCGCGAGCGCAGGCGGCCGGCTGGGACGTGCTGGTGGACTGTGCGGCGTTCGTGCCGACGAACCGGCTCGACCTCGCCGAGTGGCGGCCGGACTTCATCGCGATCTCGCTCTACAAGCTGCTCGGCTATCCGACGGGCGTCGGCTGCCTGCTGGCCCGCAAGCAGGCGCTTGCCCGGCTGCGTCGCCCGTGGTTCGCGGGCGGCACGATCGCCACCGTGAGCGTCCAGGGCGACTGGCACACGATGGCGGACGGAGAAGCCCGGTTCGAAGACGGGACGCTGAACTTCCTCGCGCTGCCGGCCGTCGAGCATGGGCTCGCGCTCGTCGAGCGAATCGGGATCGACACGATCCACACGCGTGTCCAGTGCCTGACCCGGTGGTTGCTGGACGAGCTGGCCGCATTGCGGCACGCGGACGGGAGGGCTGCGGTCGAGCTCTACGGGCCGCGGACGACGGATCGGCGCGGCGGCACGATCGCCTTCAATCTCGTGCGGCCGGACGGAGGGCTCGTGGACATCCGGATCGTCGAACGACTCGCCGCCGCGCACGGCATCTCGCTGCGCACGGGCTGCTTCTGCAACCCGGGAGCCTCGGAGCTCGCCTTCGGCATCCCTCGCGCGGCGATGCGCCGTCCGACCGGCTCCGAAGGGTCGTACGAGTACCTGCGCGCACTCGGGTTCGAGAGCGGCGGCGCGGTCCGCGCCTCGGTCGGGCCGGTGACGACATTCGGCGACGTCTACCGCTTCATGCGCTTCGTCACCGCGTTCGCCGGCTGACAGGCTGTGCGTGGGTGACCCGCGCGGCACGCGGGCCACCCACATTCGCGCTCAGCCCGGTCCGCCGCCGCAGGGCTCGCCGTCGCCGAAGGGGATGTCCTCCCAGCCGGTGCCGGGATGCGTGTACAGGCTCCCGTCGGCGGCCGCTTCGAGCACGGCCATCGTCGGCCGCACGAACAGCTGCTCGAGCATGCCGTTGCTCTTCTGTCCCACCGAGCGCACCTCGTAGAAGATCGCGCCCTGGGTCTCGAAGCCCGGGTCGCTCCCGTCCGGCCCGGGGCCGCCCAGCAGCATGCGGCTGATCACGGCGTTCGTGATGTCGATCAGCGGATAGCGCGCGACGTTGCCGGGGCCGAGCCGCGACACAGCCGCCGTCGAGATCAGCGCCATCTGCCTGTTGGTCTGCCACTGGAGCGCGGTCATGCGGCTCGGGTCGATCGACCGCGCGCCGATCTGGAACGTGTTGAGCTGGTTGGTGCCCTCAACCACCGGGCTCTGGCCCATGTGATGCAGGTCGAGCGCCAACCGCGGCCTCGTCGCCTCCCACAGCTCGTAGAAGGCGCGCGACTCGGGCTGCTGGAACAGCTCCCAGTCGCGATTGAGGTCGATGCGGAGCGGCGTCGTGCTCTGGCGGATGTTCGCCGTGGCACCGTCCGGGTTGTACATCGGGATCACGATCACCGTCAGCCGGTCGCGGATGCGACGCGCGTCGGCGTTCCCGCTGCTGGCCAGATACTTGAGGACCTGCAGCACGGCCTCGGTGCTGTGCAGCTCGTTCCCGTGGATCCGGGCCTGGAGCCAGAAGACATCGGGCCCGTGGCCGACGGTCGCATAGAGGAGCTCGCGCCCCTCGCCCGACAGCCCGGCGCTGGCGATCTCGACCTCGCCCTGGCTCGAGCTCGCGATCGAGTTCAGCTGCCGCACGACCTGCTCGTACGACGGCAGGCTGCTAGAGCCGGACGGTTTGCTCGCCTTCGATGCACGGCCCGCCGGGAACGTGGCTCGGCGGGTCTGCGGTCGCAGGGCCGGCCAGCAGGGCGACGGCGACGGCCACGCCCAGGACCGGCAGAAGCAATCTTGTCAAACGCATGTGGGTACCCCCTTTTGAAGCGGACGAGCGGCCTCTCTCGGCCGCTGAGACGATTCCGCGGGCCGGAGCATGGCAAACGCGGCGAGCCCGCGCGCCGAAAAGGCGCGTGATCGGCTGATTAGGGCCGAACCGGGCGGTTGTGGAGCCTGCTGACGACAACCGCCACGACCGTCACGAGGTAGAGCTGGCCGACGAGCGCTTCGACGATCGCCACCGTGTGCCCAAGATCGCCGGCTGGCGTGTAGTCGCCGTAGCCGAGCGTCGCGAGCGTCACGTAGCTGAAGTAAAGGCGCAGCGAGGGCGTCCCGTCCGTCCCCTGCGCGAAGAAGTCGCCCGAGCCCAGGTACGCCGCCGCCCCATAGACGAAGGTGAACAGCATCCCGATCAGCACATAGACGCAGATCGCCCCGAGGATCGACTGCTGATTGACCGTCTGCTGGTCGAAGACGCCGACTGCGATGACGACCGAGATCGCGACCACGAGCAGGGAGTTGAGGACCGCCACGGCCCCAGTGAGCGTGTCTCCGCCGTCAGCGAGCTGGACCCCCGCGACCACGATACTCGCGACCGCGAGCGCGACGGAGGGCCGCACGGCGGCACGCCCGAGGCCCGACGTCCAGAGCGCCGCGACGAGCGTCGAGCTCTGCAGGAGCAGCAGTACGCTCTGGCCCCACTCGGCCTCGGGGCCGGCGGCGGTGACGAGGAACGAAGCGAGGATCAGAAGCAGCACGAAGCCGTAGCTGTGGCTGGCCCGCCGCCGCGCCACCCGCTCTCCCGGATACCAGCCCCCCGGATCTGCCGGCGGTGTAGGCCCAGTCTGCGCCATCGAGGAAGAAGTTTTTCGCCTGGGCCGGACGATGCGAGACTTGCACGTGCCGACGACGAGCGGGATAGTCGGCGCGGAGGTCGAATGGACGAGTTGCGCGTGCGAGGCGGGAGAAAAACATTCGAGCGGGATCGATCGGTGCG
>CAWCDT010000003.1:0-220686 GCA_963794385.1 uncultured Gaiellaceae bacterium
CTCCCAGATCGACGGCAGCCCGAACGCCTCCCCGGCGTGGATCGTCAGGTGGAAGTTCGCCCGCTGGATGTACTGGAACGCGTCGAGGTGGCCGGTCGGCGGGTGGCCGGCCTCGGCACCGGCGATGTCGAAGCCGACCACGCCCTGGTCTCGGTGGCGGACGGCCAACTCGGCGATGTCCCGGCTGCGGGCCGTGGTCCGCATGGCCGTGCACAGGGTGCCGATCGTGATCGGGCGGTCGGCCGAACCGGTGTCGAAGCCCTCGAGCACGGCCTCCACGACCTCGTCGAGGGACAGCCCGCCCTCGAGGTGCAGCTCGGGGGCGAAGCGCACCTCGGCGTAGACGACGCCGTCGTCGGCCAGGTCTTCGGCGCACTCCCGGGCCACCCGCTGGAGGGCCTCCCGGGTCTGCAGCACCCCGACCGTGTGGGCGAAGGGCTCGAGGTACAGCTCGAGATCGTGGCGGTAGGCGCCCCGGTGGAACCACTCCGCCAGCTCGGCGGGGTCGTCGGCGGGGAGCCGGTGACCGGTCTCCCGGGCCAGCTCGATGACGGTGGCGGGCCGTAGACCCCCGTCGAGGTGGTCGTGGAGCAGCACCTTCGGCGCCCGGCGGAGCTGGCCGCCGACGGCTGCGGGAGGTCCATGGCGGATGCTACCGGAGGCGCCGGAGGCTACCGGCGGCCGGGCGGCGGACTCGCGGCCCGGGGCGGCAACGTCGGTCGGGCCGATGCGCTCGGACGAGGGGCCGGCGCTCGGGCGCCCGGTCGGCGAGGTCGACGGCGCCGCCACCTCGTCGAGCACGGCGGGAAGGCGGGCCGGGTCGTCGGCGTGCAGTTCCAGCAGCGGCTCGCCCGCCACCACCCGGTCGCCCACCTTGGCCCGGCAGATCACCCCGGCCGTGGCGGAGACCGGGTCCTCCTTGCGGGCCCGGCCCGCCCCCAGCCGCCAGGCGGCGACACCCACGGCCCGGGCATCGAGGCGGGCGACCACGCCGCCGCGGCGGGCGGCACGACCTCCTGGTGGCGGGCCCGGGGGAGGGGCGCGTCGGGGTCGCCGCCCTGGGCGGCCACCAGCGCCCGCCAGCGGTCCATGGCCCCACCCCGGCGCAGCACGTCGGCCGGATCGGCGCCCCGCCCAGGCCGGCCAGGGCCAGCATCTCCCGGGCCAGGGCCACCGTGACCTCGACCACGTCGGGCGGCCCGCCGCCGGCCAGGCACTCGACCGCCTCGGCGACCTCCAGGGCGTTGCCAGCCGCCCGGCCGAGGGCTGGTCCATCGCGGTCAGCAGGGCCGGCGGTGCGCAACCCGTGGGCCGTGCCCAGCGCCGACCATCGTGTCGGCCAGCTCCCGGGCCCTGGGTCGGGTCGGCCAGGAAGGCGCCCGAGCCGACCTTGACGTCGAGCACCAGCGGCGACGTGCCCTCGGCGATCTTCTTCGACATGATCGAGGAGGCGATCAGCGGGATCGACTCGACGGTGGCGGTGACGTCGCGCAGGGCGTAGAGCTTGCGGTCGGCGGGGGCCAGCCCGCCCCGGGCGCGGAGATCACGCGCGCCGACGTCGGCGCAGCTGCGCACGATCCCCGGTCGGTGAGCGACGCCCGCCAGCCGGGGACGGCCTCCAGCTTGTCGAGCGTGCCGCCCGTGTGGCCCAGGCCTCGGCCCGAGAGCTGGGGCACGGCCGCCCCGCAGGCGGCGACCAGCGGGCACAGCACGAGGGAGACCTTGTCGCCCACGCCGCCGGTGGAGTGCTTGTCGACCGTGGGCCGGCCCACGCCGGACAGGTCGAGCCGCTCGCCCGGAGGCGATCATGGCCTCGGTCCAGGCCGCCAGCTCCGGGTGTCGAGGCCCCGCAAGACGATCGGCCATGAGCAGGGCGGCGGCCTGCTCGTCGGCCACCGGCCCGCGGTGTAGGCGTCGAGGAACCAGCGGATCTGCTCGTCTGCTGAGCCGCTCGCCGTCCCGCTTGGCCCGGATCACGTCGACGGCGGTGGGGCGTCTCCGCTCGACGACATCGTTCGACCTGACGGTCAGGGGCGGGGGAGCTTGCAAGCCGGGGTGGCGCCCGGCAGGCGGTGACGGTTGCGGGCGACGACGGTGTAGACGCCGGCCGCCAGCACGAGCGGCGGCCGGCCGGGCACCCGCCCACAGCACCCCCAGGCCCCGCCGGCGGCCTCGAGCGGCCCGGGCGATGCCCTCGGCGCCCCGGTAGCGGCCGCCGGCCTCGTCGATCCAGTAGGCGGCGGTGGTCACCTCGGCCTCGGTCAGGCCGTGGGCGGCGAGGTCGAGGTACTGCCAGGGCGTCACCGCCACTGCGCCGGCAGTCGCCGGCCGATCCAGTCCGCGCTCCAGGTGCAGAACCCGCAGTCGCCGTCGAAGACCAGCATCGGCGGCCGGGCCGCCGGCCCGGCGCGGCCGGTCCGCTCGCACGTCCGCCCGGCCGCTCAGCGTCCGGCGTTGGGCTTGGAGCCGTGGTTGGCCTTCTTGCGCCGGGCGTTGGTCTTCCGCTTGGACGTCTTCTTCGACACGAGCGCTCCTCGAACGGCGGACGGGCGAGCCTACTCGCCGGTCTGGGCCGGTACGGGCTCTGGGCCGGGCCGCGGCGCGCTGCCCGCCGGGCCGGGAGGCGACCCAGGCGGCCAGCTCGTCGGCGGTGGCCGCGTTGATGACCAGGTCGGCGTCGCCCCCAGGCGGGCCAGCTTGTCGCAGCCGTAGGCCTGCCACTCCAGCTGGCCCGTGGGCGTGGGCGTCGGTGTCGATGGAGACCCGGCAGCCGTGCTCGAGGGCCAGGGCCAGCAGCTCCTCGGGCGGGTCCTGGCGCTCGGGCCGGCAGTTGACCTCCACGGCGACGTCGAAGCGGGCGCAGGCGGCGAACACGACTCGGGGTCGAAGTCGGCGGCGGCCCGGACCCGCTCACCCGCCCCAGCCGACCTTCCGCCCGGTGACGTGGCCCAGCACGTCGACGTTGGGGTTGGCCACCGCCTGCACCAGGCGGCGGGTCATGTCCCGGCGGTCCATGCGCAGCTTCACGTGGGGGCTGGCCACCACCACGTCGAGCGGGGCCAGCACCTCGTCGGGGGCGTCGAGGCTGCCGTCCTCGTTGATGTCGACCTCCATGCCCCGCAGCACCCGGAACGGCGCCACCATCTCGTTGACCTGGTCGATCTCCTTCCACTGCTCGACCAGCCGCTCCGGCGTCAGCCCCCGGGCGACGCTCATGCGGGGGGAGTGGTCGGTCAGCACCAGCCACTCGTGGCCGAGGTCCCGGGCCGCCCGGGCCATGTCCACGATCGAGGCCCCGCCGTCGGACCAGGTGGAGTGGCTGTGGCAGTCGCCCGCAGCGCCGCCCGCAGCTCGGCCCCTTCGCCGAGGGGAACGGTCGGTGCGGCCTCGAGGTCTCGAGGTAGGGGCTGGGCCGCCCGGCCACCGCGTCGGCGATCACGCCGCCGGTGGAGGGCCCACGGCCGGCAGGTCGGTCACCCGGCCCGTGTCGACCAGGCGGGCCAGCTCGCGCGGGTCGAGCCCCCGGACGACGTCGGCCGCCCGCCGGAACGCCGTGACCTTGGCCGTGGGCGAGAGCGCCCGCTCGAGCAGGTAGGCGCAGCGCTCAGCGACGCGTCGGTGGGGTCCACGGCGGCGAGCGTACCGGGCCGGCCCCGACCGCCCCGGCCGGGTCAGTGACGACGCGCTGGTCAGAGCGCTAATGTCCGCCGGCTGGAGGAGCCTGACGATGCCCTGGCTCGTGCGCGGCAACGACGTGCTGGCCTCCCTGGAGGTGGCCGAGTCGTTCCGCGCCCGGCTGGTGGGCCTCCTCGGCCGCCGCGGGCTCGACGGCGCCCTGCTGCTGCGCCGGCCCGGGCCGTGCACACGCTGGGCATGCGCTTCCCGATCGACGTCGCCTACTGCGACGCCGACCTCGTCGTGCTGCGCACGGTCACCCTGGCCCGCCACCGGGTCGACCGGCCGGTGTGGCGGGCCCGGGTGGTCGTCGAGGCCCCGGCCGGGCGCCTTCGAGCGCTGGGCGCTGCGGCCCGGCGACCAGCTCGAGGTGCAGGGAGGCGACCCTGACCCCGTCCGACCCCGCCGACGGTGCCGGGGGGCGTCGATGCCGGGCCGATCCCGCCCCGGACGGTGCCCGCCGCCGTCCGCCGCCGCCGGCGAGCCGGCGCACCCGGCGGTCCGGCGCCCTCGTGCTCGTCGCCACCCCGATCGGCAACCTCGGCGACCTGTCGCCCCGGGCCGTCGATGCCCTGGCCAGGGCGGACGCCATCGCCTGCGAGGACACCCGCCGCACCGGCCGCCTGCTGCAGCACGCCGGCATCGCCGGCCCGCCGCTGCTCACCGTCAACGACCACACCGAGGCGTCCCGGATCGGCGAGGTGCTGGCCCGGCTGGCCCGGGGCGAGCGGGTGGCGGTGGTGACCGACGCCGGGACGCCCGGGATGTCCGATCCGGGCGAGCGGCTGGTCCGGGCGGCGGTCGGCGCCGGGCACCGGGTCGAGGTGGTGCCGGGGCCCTCGGCGGCGTGGCCGCGCTGGTCGTGTCGCGGCCTGCCCACCGGGCGGTTCGTGTTCGAGGGCTTCCTGCCCCGCAAGGGGGCGGCCCGGGCCGCGCGCCTGGCGGCGCTGGCCGGCGAGGAGCGCACGCTCGTCCTCTACGAGGCCCCCCACCGCCTGGGCCGCACGCTCGCCGACCTGGCCGCCGCCTTCGGCCCCGGTCGCCGGGTGGCGGTGGCCCGCGAGCTGACCAAGCTGTACGAGGAGGTGTGGCGGGGCACGCTGGCCGAGGCGGTCGAGTGGACGGCCGCCGAGCCGCCCCGGGGCGAGCTGGGTCGTGGTCGTCGAGGGCGCACCCCGCCGCCCCGGCCCGACCGAGCCGACGGACGAGCTCGTGGCGCGCGCCGTGCGGAGGCAGCCGAGCCCGGCGCCTCGGCGTGCCCCGGCGACAGGACGCGTGCCGCCAGCCGGTGGCCCGACGCTGCGGCGGGCCCCGGCGTGGTCGACGCTATCGCGCTGGCTCTCCGGCTCGGCGGAGCGCCCCGCTAGATTGGTCGCCCGTGTTCTCGCTGAACCTCCCCCTGGCTCTGCTCCTCGCGTTCGTCCTCAGCCAGGTGGCCAACCTGGTGACGACGCTCTACCTCCACCGCACGCTCGCCCACCGGGCCATCACCATGCGACCCGGGCTCGAGTTGCTCTGCCGCTTCACCCTGTGGATCACGGTCGGCCTCGACCGGCGTGAGTGGGTGGCCGTGCACCGCAAGCACCACGTCTTCAACGACGAGCCCGACGACCCCCATTCGCCCAAGCAGAGGGCGTCGCCAAGGTCCTGCTGCTCAATGCCGGCTACTACCGCACCGAGGCCAAGCGGGCCGCCACGATCAGCGCCTACGGCCGGGACATCCCCGACGACCGCTGGGAGCGGCTGGTCTTCCGCCACGGCTTCGTCGGCCCGCTGCTCGGCGTGCTGCTCCTGGCCGTGCTGTTCGGGCCGCTGTGGGCGGTGTTCATCGGCGCCGTGCACGCCGGCCTCTACATCCTGCAGGGCGGGATGGTGAACTCGCTGGCCCACCACTTCGGCCGCCGACCCCATCCCAACTCGGCCACCAACCTGCGCTGGGTGGCGCTGCTGACCGCGGGCGAGGGCATGCACAACGACCACCACGAGTTCCCCCGCTCGCCCCGCTTCGGCACCACCTGGTGGGACCTCGGCGGCAAGCTGGCCGGCGGTCTGGCCCGGTTGCGCCTGGTCAAGCTGCACGAGTCCAGCCGGCTCGTGCGCCAGGTCGACATGAACGCGCCCGAGCAAGATCCCCGAGCCCGAGCCGGTGGGTTGATCGGCCGCGCCGTTAGTCGCTCGTGGCCCGACCCCCCGGCAATAGGGTGCGGCCATGACGAGGGTCGGCGCAGGTCCGCGTGCAGGGTCCGGTGCGGGCGACGCGCCGGCGCCGGGCCTGCCTCGCCGACGCCCCTCGCCGCGCCACCGACCGGGTCCACCGGTAGCGGCTCGGCGGTGGCAGGGTCGAGGGGGTCGGGCGGGAATGCGGGCGTACGGTGACGGGTCGGCGGGGACGACCGGGACGGGGCCGCGCTCGCGGACGGAGGAGGAGGGGGAAGGAGGCGATGAGCAGCGACCAGCCGGCGGGCTCGTCGCCGCCGCCCTCGCGGGCCGATCCCGGCCACGGGGCCTGGCGGCCCGGGACGCGCCGGGGCGCCGGCGCTTCGTGTCGCTGCCCGCCGAGGCGGCCGTTCGCCCTCGAGGGCGGCGGCGTGCTGGCCGGCTTCACGCTGGCCTACGAGACGTGGGGAGGGCTCAACGCGGAGCGGGCCAACGCCGTGCTCGTCTGCCACGCGCTGACCGGTGACGCCCACGTGCACGGCCCGGCGGGGCCCGGGCAGCCCACCGAGGGCTGGTGGGACGACCTGGTGGGGCCGGGCAAGGCGCTCGACACCGAGCGCTACTTCATCGTCTGCTCCAACGTGCTGGGCGGCTGCCAGGGCTCGACCGGGCCCGCGTCGCCCCACCCCGACGACGGCCGCCCCTACGGCTCCCGCTTCCCGATCGTGTCGGTGCGGGACATGGTCCGGGCCCAGCGGCTGCTGGCCGACGAGCTGGGCATCGACCGGTGGATGACGGTCATCGGCGGCTCGATGGGCGGCATGCAGGTGCTCGAGTGGGGGGTCCTCTTCCCCGACCGGGTGCGTTCGCTGATCCCCATCGCCACCGCGGCCGCGGCGTGCCCAGCAGATCGCCTGGTCCCACGTGGGCCGCATGGCCGTGGCCAGCGACCCGCGCTGGCGGGGCGGCGAGTACTACGACGCCGCTCCCGGCGACGGGCCGCACCGGGGCCTCGCCGTGGCCCGCCAGCTGGCCCAGATCCACTACCGCTCGGAGGAGGTCTTCGCCGACCGCTTCGGCCGGCGCAGCCGCCGCCCTCGACCACTTCTCGCTGTGGGGCTAGTTCGAGGTCGAGTCGTACCTCCAGTACCACGGGCTCAAGCTGGCCCGCCGCTTCGACGCCAACACCTACCTGGTGCTCAACCGGGCCATGGACCTCCACGACCTGGCCCGGGGCCGGGGCAGCCTGCAGGCGGCGCTGGCCCGCATCGACGTGCCGGTGTGCACGATGTCGGTGTCCTCCGACACGCTCTACCCGCCCTACCAGCAGCAGGAGGTGCGCGACGTGCTGGTGTCCCAGGGCACGCCGGTGACCCACGTCGTCGTCGACAGCCCCCACGGCCACGACGGCTTCCTGCTGGAGTTCGACCAGGTCGGAGCGGGCGTGGCCAAGTTCCTCGCCTCTCTCTGAGCGCGGGCCGGGGCGGGCGGTGCCGGAGCTGATCGAGGTCGAGCTGTACCGGCGGGTGGCCGAGTCGCTGCGTCGGGCGGCACATCGCCGGCGTGTGCGCCCCCGACGCCTGGTACCTGAAGGGTGGGCTCCCCGCCGGCGCAGCTCGGGCGGCGCCGTGGGCGGGGAGGTGGTGGCCGTGCCGGCGCATCGGCAAGCTGCTGCTGCTCGACGTCGACGGACGGCCCACGCTCGGGCTGCGCTTCGGCATGACCGGCCGGCTGCTCGTCGACGGCGAGGCCGCCATCGAGCGGCCTCGAGTACGGCTCCGCCGGGCGGAGCCGGCCTGGGACCGCTTCGGGCTGCGCTTCGAGGAGGGCGGCGACCTGGTGATCCGCGACCCCCGCCGGCTGGGAGGCGTCTAGCTCGACCCCGACGAGTCCGGCCTCGGCCCCGACGCCGCCAGCGCTCGACGTGGACGCGGCTGGCGGAGGTCGCTCGGCCGCAGCGGGGCGCCGCTCAAGGCCCGGCTCATGGACCAGCAGCGGCTGGCCGGCCTCGGCAACCTGCTGACCGACGAGATCCTCTGGCGGGCCGGGCTGTCGCCGCGGCGGCCGGGCGGCGCGCTGCCCGGCGCGAGGCTCGCGGCTGGCCGCGACGCGTCCGCTCGACGGTGGCGGAGCTGACCGAGCGGGGTGGCTCCCACACCGGCGAGCTCCAGCCCGCCCGCCGGCGGGACGGCCACTGTCCCCGCTACGGCGCGCCGCTGCGCCGGGAGACGGTCGGGCGGGCGCACCACCTACTGGTGCCCGTCCCACCAGCACTGAGGCACCGGTAGGGGCGATGTCCGTCGCGTGCGGCCGCACGGGGTATCGTGTCCGTGCCGTCCAGGGGCACAGCCCAGCGAGGCAGCGCCTCCGGGGATCCACCGGATCCGAGGCCGACTCCGACGCCGCGGGCGTCGGTCGATACCATGACGGGGTTCGCCCTGGTCCCGGTGCCCTCCGCCCGCGCCGGCCGGCGACTCCGGGACGCCGGCAAGCGAGGTCGACCATCGGAATGGCAACAGGCGCGGGATCCCGACGGACGGTGAAGGCCATCCTCGTGGCGATCGCCTGCGCGGTCCTGGGTGCCGTGCTGCTCGGTCGGGGCCTGCTCGTCGCGGGTGCCCAGACCGTCGAAGACCACGACCTCGGTCGTCAACACCACGACGACGTCAGCCGCGGTCACGACCACGACGGCTCAGCCGCCGCCGCCGACGACCGTCGCGGAGGAGACCGAGACGATCGAGGCCGTCGAGGCGACGAGCGAGGTGTCCAGCTCCGACGAGTCCGTGGACGACGAGTCATCCTCGGCCACCACGACGGCCGTGGTGAGGAGGAGGAGGCGGCGGACGAGTCGGCACCGACGACGCTGCAGCCGTCCACGACCGTCCCATCCGCAGTGGCGAGGACGCCTGTGCCGAGAATCACGACGACGAGCGCCGCAGTGCCAGCTCGGCCGCCAGCTCGAACGGCAACGCCACGAGCGGCACCGGAGCGACCCAACCGGCTGACGAGAGCCAGGAGCGTTTGCGCCTCGTGATGGCCACACTGGTGGTCGTCGGCCTGATCATCGGGCTGCTGACCTGGCGGTACTGGCGCTACAGCGACCCGAAGCGGGGTCTGGCGCCGTCCCGGGCACGGCTCCCCGTGCTGGGGCCACAGCCCGAGGCCGAGACGCTGGGGCCGACGACCGCATCCCCGAGCTCGACGCGACAGTCGCTGGACGAGCCCGCCTCGCGGAGGCCTCCATGCTGGTGCCGTCGGTCGCCGCGTCCGGCTCGGCCTGGTCCCCGACGGCGCCGGACGACGGGCCGCACGGGGCCTGGGGCAGGCGCCTGACGACCAGACCGTCCTGGACGCCGAGGACCCGACGGATCCGGGCGGCTGGACGCTGCCGGACCGCGAACCGGTCGCCTCGGACTGAGTGAGTCTGGGCCGGGGCTGCGCCCCCCCGGCCCCATCGCCACTACGCTCGGCGCATGGCCGGCCTCGACGTGGACGCCATGCTGCAGCGCTTCAAGGACCGGGCCGAGGCGGTGAAGCGGCGCCGCTGCCGCCGGTCGGCGGGGAGGAGCGCACCCTGTTCATCCAGCAGGCGCAGGCCGACTACCAGGACTACGCCATCATCGGCGACGCCGAGGGAGTGATCGAGGACGGCATCCTCGTCCTGCGGGTCGACCTGCGGCCGGCCCTCGTCCAGCGAGGCCTGACCAGGCTGGAGTGCTTGCGGGGTCCTTCGCGGCCGTTGCTACACTGGCCCCCCACGCGGATGTAGCTCAGTTGGTAGAGCATCACCTTGCCAAGGTGAGGGTCGCGAGTTCGAGTCTCGTCATCCGCTCCAAGAAAGCGCAGGTCAGCGGCCCTGAGCGGGGCCGCTGATGTTGTGTCTTGCCTCGGTGATGCCCTACGACGTTGATGCCTTCTGCGAAACTCTGCGAGCGCTTATCGCTGCGGCCGATGGCGACCGGCGGCCCGTCGACGCGGCGGGAAAGCGCAGGCAGGGCGGGATCAAGCCCATTCGTGACGGTGTCTGGCGGATCGATGTCGAGGCGCCTCGAGCTGACGGGCCACGGAGGCGCCGGCGCCGCTAACCATCGAAGGGTCGCTGGCGGACGCAGAGCGAGGGCTCGCCGAGCTTCGGTCGGAGGTCGCGGACCGCCGGTGAGTCCGACTGATGCCACACGTAGGCATCAGGCCCAACGCCGCGCGTGGCTTCGGGGACGGTGATCGAAGCGAGGACCGAATCGCTGGTTCGTCCAGTTCGACGGCCCACCCGACGGGGTCACCGGAGGCGCCGCCGTCATACAGCCGGACGGTTCAAGGGGGCCGTGCCGATGCCGAGGCAGCACTGGCCCGGCTGCGACTCGACGTCGGCGGTGGCGACATCGTCGTGGCTACCAACGCTGCGCACGGTTCGCGCCGCTGCGACTGTACCTGCGCGAATCGCGCACGGAGCGGACTGACCGTCCGGACCGACCGGTCGGCCTGCAATCGGACTGTGCGTCTACGCGTCTGCCGGGTGGTGGGGGCGGCCGGCGATCTCCCGCTGAGCAAGGCTCGATCTGGCAAGACTCGAGCGGATCTTCGTGTCGCTGGGAGGACAACGATCACAGCGCGAGGGTGTGCCCGCTACGCCTCGACGGTCTCCAAGGTGCTGGAGCACGCCAAGCGGGTCTGGCTGGATCACCTCGAACCCGGCCCGGGATGCCCGCCGCCCACGGGTTCCTGGTCACCGCACCCCGACGTCCCCGAAGCCGCCGAGGTCCGTGCCGCAATGGCCCGCAGCCAAGGAACGCGACTACCTCTCTATGCCTACGTGCTCGGCCTCGCCACGATCGGGTGCCGCCGTAGGCGAGCTGCTGGCGCTGGCGGATGCAAGATCTCGATCTCGCTCGACGAGTGGTGACAATCCGAGCCGCCCTCGCCGATGGCGGCCCGGGGGCGGGCATCTACTACAAGGCGACCAAGCGGAACGACTGGCGCGACGTGCCCCTCACTGACCAGATAGCGGACGTGCTCGCAGAGCTGGTCGAGCAGCGACGAGCCGCCGGACGGGGCCAACTGGAGCTCAAGCCGGACAGCTACGTTTTCAGCGAGGACGTCGACGGCGCTCGATGGCTGCGGCCTGATACGACCACACATCGCTGGTTGGCGGCTCGGGGGCCGAACAAGGTCACGTTCGCCATGCTGAGGCGGTACGTAGCGACGCAGCTGCTCGACGCCACCAACGGCGACTACCGGACGGTGGCCTCGATCACCGGCAACAGCGAGGAGACGCTGCGTCGCTGGTACGACGCCGGGCCGAACCTGGAGAAGAAGGCTGCGATCCTGGCCTTGGCCAAGTTGTAGGCGGCGGCGTCAGGCGTCGGTTGGCTTACCTTTGGCCAATAGCGCCTCGATGGCCGCCCGCGTGATGACCACTCGTCGGCGGAAACGGAGTGCCGGCAGCGAGCCGTCTCGGACGCACTCGTAGGCCGTCGTCCGCGAGATACCGAGCAAGCGGCTGCTTCCTCGACGGTGAACGTCTGGCGGTCGGCTGGTGCGAGCGACGGCCGGCGCTGCCCGGCTCGCTGACATCGGTCGGGTCGTCATGGGATCCATCGGGACGGACGACCGGATCGGAGGGGACCACCCGGATAGGACGGGTCCATCCGCAGCGGTCTTGCTGGCGTGGGAGGTAGCTGGGTCCCTGAAGTCACAGGTCGAGGTCGATGCCAGTGGCTTCGACGAGCAGTTCAGGATCGGCTTGCAGGGCGTGCTGGATCTCTTGGTGTTCGACGATGTGGGGCCAGTTGGTGATGATCCAGGCCCGTCGGGCGTCGTGGCCGTCGAGCGCTTCACGGAGCAGGTCGTGGGTGTCGTCGAGGCTGAGCTGGCCGGCCTGCAGCTGGGCGATGGTTGGCCGCATGTCGGGCGGGCAGGTGGCGAACAGCTCGTCGAGCTCGACGAGCCGCTGGTAGAGGCCTCGGTCGGCCGGCAGCTCGGCGGGAAGGACAGCGAGGCGCCGGTGTCGGCGAGCCACAGGCGGGTGCGGGCGAGTTCCTCGGTGAGAGCGTCGAACGCCGCCCTGGTCGTCCGGTTCGGCGGGGCGGGCGCCGAGCCCTGGTGTGTTGTCGGCGGAGGTCGTGGTCGAGCCGCCAGGTGGCGATGGCGGTGACGGCGTCGTGCCAGGTGCGGGCGCCGGCGGGGTCGTCGGGGCGGGCGCCGAGGAGGCCGGTGAGCCAGGCGGTGTGCTGGCGATGAGGGTGTCGGTGTGCCGTTCGATGACCTGGCCGGCGGCTCGCCCGTAGCGGTCGGCGTCGCCGGGTTCGACGCCGACGGCGTGCACGAGGCTGTCCCATCGTGCGGTGTGCTGTTCGAGCTCGTGGTGCAGCCGGTCGAGGTGGGCTCCGGCGCGCGGGCGAGAGCTGTCGTTGGCGGTGGGGGCCGACGATGCGCAGCTCGTCCCAGTCGAACGTCTTGGTCGCTTGCCGACCGTCGGCGGAGATGAAATGCACGGTGGCGGTCGCGGCGTGGTCGTCGATGTCGGTGACGGTGCCGATGTTGTGGCGGTCGTGGGGGCTGACGGTCTGTCCGATGGCCGAGGTGTCGGGCGGCGTGCTCGGTGCGTTCGACCCGCTCGGAGACCTCGGAGATGTGTCCGCCGAGGACGTGGCGGCGCGTGCTTCGGCCTGGCGGGCGTCGGCGTGGCGCGACCGCGAGGTGGCGGTAGGGGAGGGTCGTGGCGAGGCGGTCGACGAGGTCGGCGTCGGGGTCGATGCTGTGGGCGAGCTGCTTGGCTCGGCTGCGGTCGATGCGGGTGATGAGGTCGTCCTCGACGGGGTCGGGTTGCTCGTCGGGGGGACGAGCCCGCGGTCGTGGCGTTCGAGCTCGGCGGCGGCTTGGCGGGTGAGATGGGCGGCTTCGGGGTCGGTGAGCACGATCCAGTTCTCGTGCGCACCGCGGGACAGCTCGACGTAGGCGCCTTCGCGGTAGAGGCCGTCGGCGCCGACGGCGATGGCCAGGTCCCAGGTGCCGCCTTGGGCCCGGTGGGTGGTGAGCGCGTAGGCGGCGGTGACCTGGCCGCCCCGGCGCAGGTAGCGGTCGTCGAGGACGACGTCGTGGCCGGTGTCGAGGCGGACGGCGAGCCGCCCTCGCCGGCGGCGGTGACGTGGCCGGCTGGCCGTTGGCGATCTCGACCGCCGCCGGCGAGGGTGGGTTGGGTGGCGTTGCGGCGCACCACGACCCGCTCGCCGACCCGGAAACGGCCCGGCCCGTAGGCCGACGGCCGCGGCGGCGAGCTCGCCGGCGGCGACGAGTCGTTCGGTCACGGCGGCGTTGAGCCGGTCGACGAGGTCGTTGGTGCCGGCCAGCAGCACCGGCTCGCAGGCCGTGCGTCGCGGGCGGCCAACCACCGGTCGACCGCAGCGGCGAGCATGGCGTCGGCGGTGTCGGTGACGACGACGCGGTCGTGGGCGAGGTAGGCGGCGACGGCGGCGGCGACGTCCCGGAACGGAGCTCGGCAAGGGCGGCCTGTTCCCAGGGTTGGCGTTGGCGGCGGTTCACGGTCAGCTCGGCCACGACGGGGGCGTGGGTGGCGGCGTAGGCGAAGCCGCCGCCGGCGCCGACCTCGGGGAGTTGGCGGTGGTCGCCGACCAGCAGCACCCGACCGCCGGCCGCGAGTTGCTTGGTGACGACGGCTTCGAGGGTGCGGACGTCGGCCATGCCGGCCTCGTCGACAACCAGCAGCGACCCCGCTCTGGGGGCGTCCCAGCCGGAACGCCAACGGTCGACCAGCGAGTGCAGGGTGCGCGCTTCGAGGCCGGCCCCGGCGGCCAGCTCCAACGCCGCCCGGGCGGACGGCGCCGCACCCGATACGGCGATGCCCGGCGTGCTCGAACGCGGCGCGCACGGCGTCCACGGTGAACGTCTTGCCGGTGCCCGCCGGGCCGACCAGCACACTCACCGCCGCTGCCGAGCCGGCGATGCGGCGCACTGCGTCGGCCTGGTCGGCGCCGATGCCCGGCCGGGCGGCGAGCACGGCGTCGACGCCGCCCGACGGCACTGTCACCGCTTGCGCCGAGCGGTGGATGGCGGCGACGAAGCGGGCCTCGACATCCAGCAGCTCACGACTCGTCCAGCGCCGTATCCCAGCGCTGGTCGTGCACGGCGACCACCTGGGGGGAGGCGAGCACCCGGGCAGTGATCCGCTCGATGGTGTCGATCGTGGCGCCGAGGCCTTGGCGACGGGCGACGGCCTCCACGATCTCGGAGATGTGGGACCACAAGCTGGAGCAGCAGGTCCTGGCCGAGGAAAAGGAGCAGCGCCAGCGGCTTCAGGCGCTCGTGGACGAGCTCGGAGACGAGGAGGGCGAAGAAGAAGGAGGCACCGAAATCACCGTGCTCGACGATCAGGGGGAGCGGACGCAGCAGTTCCTGCGTGACCTGTTCCAGGAGCATCCGGGTGGGATCTACAGAGGACGCGGTGAGACTCGCCGAGGAGCAGGGCCTCAGCGAGCGGACGCTCCTGCGGGAGGTTCGGCGCTAGAGGTCGTTCGCATCGGCAGGGCAGACACCGCAGCATCTGGCGCTGCCCAGGTGGAGGAGTGAGCAAGCCGCTCGATGCGGACGTGCGTGCCCGCGATGCGGCCACGCGCTTCGCGCGAGCGTCGTGTCCCTGCTCTGCGCCAAGGCTCGTGACGGCAACGAGATCGAGCGCGAGCTTGCCGGGTACCAGGCCGGGAAGCTCCTCTACCTCATCCTGATCGACGCACCGACTCTCGTCCAGCTGCTGGACGAGGAACACGAGGAGAATGTTCGTGACGCTGCCCACCGGCTCGCACAGAGCGCTGCGGAATCGTGACCACGCCCGGAAGGCGGGGCAGGTCGATGGGCGCGCGCCCGAGGAAATCCGCTCCTTCCAGAAGAAGGCGCGGCAGCTTCGCGGAGAGGCCCAGCGAATCCACCCGCCGCTCGACTTCCTGAGCGCCTCAGCTCGCGGCGGAGCTGGAGACGTTCGTGGACGCCCGCATCCGGGAGGCGCTCATCGCAGCGCGTGACGAGCGGCGCTCGCTCACCGTGGCCGGGTGCGCGGAGTACCTGGGCATCACGGAGACAGCGGTGAGACGGCGGATCGACCGAGGCCGTATTCCGGTGAAGCATCAAGGCCGCGCCGGTGCTCATCGACCGCGAGGCACTCGACCGGCAGATCGGTGCCCAGCAGGTTGGGGAGGGCCGGATACACACCGCCCTTCGGGGCCATTGACACCCCCCCCCCCCCCGACAGTCCCATTCGACAACGGCTGCTACACTACCCCCAATCAGAAACGGGGGCCGCGTGGCTGTCACCACCGACCCCCCGACTTCAGGAGGCAGACTCCTCATGGACCAGTAGCAGTCCTCTCATGGCTCTCGGCCCACCCGTCGAGCCGCTCGTCCACAACGGCAAGCGGATCGCGAACGTCTACGTCCGTGCACGACGCACAAGGCCGTGCCCGCTTCGAGTTCCAGGCGGAAGCGGGAACGGCACGACTCGCTCGCAAGACCCTGAAGGCCCAGACGCCGACCGATGTGGTGGCCGAGGCGAATCGTCTCCGCGTCGTCTCGGAGGAGTTTGGGCATCGTGCTCGGGGACGCTTCGACTCCAGGTTGCCCTCCGGGACCGGTTCATCGAGGAACTCTGCTCGGGGAACTACGTCGCTCATTGAAGGGCTCGCTCTCGGTGTCCACCCTCGACTTGTATGAGCAACGACTCGACAGTTTACGTCCTCCCCGCTCTCGGACATTCGACCCGCGTTCGGGGGTAACGGGGCGCCTCGACGCCCTCCTCTACCTTCGCCGGCTGATCGACCGCATGAGGCTCGCGGGCAACTCCCTCGGGGCAGCACGATTCGGGGGACGATCGCAGCGACGACGTTCAGGTTCGGGGTTCACCGCGAGCTCGCTCCTGACGGACCCCGTCCGCTCGACGGCGACCTCGCCTTCGGCGGCACGGACGAACGGAGCCGATTTATCTGAGCCCGAGGAGCTGGACGCGCTCCTCGACAAGCTGGGGGGTCCAGCTCCCTGCTCGTCGCGGCGACCTGCGCCTTCGCGGGATTGCGGATCTCCGAGACGCTCGGCCTCCGCTGGGGTGACCTGGACTTCGCCGCCTTTTAGAGATCGCCGTCCGCCCAGCAGCTCAGCCGCGACGGTCGTTCGCTGGGGGAAGGTCAAGACCGATTCGTTCGGAAGGCGTCGTCCCGATGCCCGTAGCCTCTCGCCGTGGGAGCTTCGCGCTCACCTGCGAACGGCAGGCCAAGCGCGGGTTCGATCGCATCTCCACCCGGAGGCGCTCGTCTTCGTGACGCGGGGGCGGCGAGCGTTCACCCCGGACGCCGCAACGCCCTGCGTGCCGTCCAGGCTACAGGCCGGAGAAGCTCGGCCTCGGCAACCTCGGCCTCCATGACCTGCGGCACTCGGCCGCTGGGCTGCTTCGCCAGGCGGGTAATCGCCCGACGAGGAGATCCCGCAGTCATCCTCCGCCACAGCTCGGCACGGTACGACGACGGCTCTGTATGGAGGCAGGAGCGACGAGGCGCGGCAGGCCGTCCGCCAGCGGGCAGCGGAGGCGCTCGGGTACGGCCCCCGCCCGTCGAGAGCTACCAGTCAGATTCCAGCGGACCCTCCACTCCGTCGGCGGTGTCCTGTCCGGTTTCAGGGCCAAATCGAGAGGGGTGATGTCGGGCGTTCGGGTTTGGGCTGTGGCAGCCGTGGCAGCCTGTGGCAGCCGTTCTCGGTGCGATGCGGTTCTCAAGAGGGAAACGGCCTCAGGTGGGAAACGGCTTTGGTTGAGCCAAAAGCCACACCGCGAGTGCATCCCTGGGCGACCCATTGCTCCGAGGCTTGTCGAGCTGGTGCTCTCCCAACTGAGCTAACCGCCCGTGCGGGGAGAGATTCTAGCCGAGGAACGCTCTAGTCGAGGTACGACATCGGGTTGACCGGAGTGCCCGAGCGCCTGATCTCGAAGTGGAGGTGCGTGCCCGAGGAGTTGCCGGTGCTGCCGGCGAGGCCGAGCAGCTCGCCCTTCTGGACGCGCTCGCCGACGCGGACGTGCACGTCCGAGAGATGCGCGTAGAGGGCGCTGAGGTTCCCGGGCAGGTCGAGCACGACGACCTGGCCGTAGCCGGAGTACCCGCTTGCGTACCCCGTCTCGCGGACGATGCCCCCGCTCACCGCACGCAGCCGCAGCGAGCGCAGCAGGAGCGATGTCGATGCCCGCGTGGACTGTGGTCGCCGCGCCAGCACGCCGAAGGGCGAGGAGACCGTGCCTGCTGGCCGGCCAGACCATCTGGAGCTGCGCGGCGCCGTCAGAGCGTGCCGAAGCCGATGTGGCAACGACGAGAGAGACAAGCAGGACGACGAGCGCGCTCCGCAAGAGGAGCGTCCGTGTCATGGGCGGCCCGCACGGTAGGGCGAACCCCCCGCAGCCGCCTCACCCTATCGAGGGGTTAGCCGAAGAAGGGCGCCGGATCGACTGGAGCGCCGTGCTCGCGCAGCTCGAAATGGAGGTGCGTGCCCGTGCACGAGCCGGTGCAGCCGGCCTGCCCGATCGACTCTCCGGCAGCGACCCACTGGCCGGGAACGACGTGGGCCTGCGAGAGATGCGCGTAGAGAAGCGTGTAGCCGCCGCCGACGTCGAGCACGACAACGTTGCCGTAGCCCTCGTAGCCGTTCAGCCAGCCGGCCGACGTCACGATGCCGCCCGCGGCGGCACGGACGTCGAGCGAGCGGAGGATCCCGACGTCGATGCCGAGGTGCATCCGCCCCCAGCGTGGGCCGTAGGTGCTCGTCAGCGTCCCGTCGGCCGGCCACTCGAGCGTGAGCGGCTCGAGGTGCTCGAGGTACACGTCGATCGGACCGTCGGGGACGGCGCTCGCGGGTGCAACGACGGTCAGGCTGACGAGGAGCGCGCAGAGCGCGCCGAGGGCAGTCCGCAGCAAGCGCGGGAGGGTAGCAGGGTCCGCGTCACCGTCGGGAGGGAACCCGTCGCAGGCGCCGCCAGGCGGACAGCAAGCCCACGAGGAGCGCGACCACGAGCAGCAGCGCGACCAGCGGGAGGACGAACGCCGTCACGACGAGGACGAGCGAGCCGGCGTCCTCACCGATCGAGAGCAGCGGGTTGCCGACGCCGCCCGTCGTCGCGGTCGAGACGGGCCGGACCGCGGCCCGGCCGGCATGGATCGTGCCCGCCGTCGCACCGCCGAGCACGGCGGCCAGCAACGTCGGCAGGTCGGTCTCGAGCCCGGTCTGGCCGGTGAAGAGGACCGCACCCGACACCGGCGCGACGACGGTGCCGACGGCGTGCAGGACGTGATCGACTGCAGGGATCTTGTCGCCGACGAAGTCCGCGGTCATGAGCGCACCGAGGACGACGAGCGCCGGCGTCGAGGTGAGATCGTCGAACGGCGCGGCGAGCTCGACGACGTCGAGCCGGGCGAGCAGCGCGCTCGCGAACAGCGGCAGCCACGCGTTCAGCCCCGCCGCGCCGGAGAGCCCGAACGCCGCGAGTAGGCTGCCGAGCGCGGTGTCGAGACCCACTTAGAAGGATCTCGGGGCTCAGAAAATCTCCGGACACCATGGCTTCGGCGTGTCGGTCGCGAAGACCGCGTCGGCCGCCGCTGCTCCACCCTCCCTCAGCTCGCGGACGGAGCCGGCGCGCACGAGCTCGCCGAAGGTGAAGCCCCCGAGATACGCCGCGCCGAGCTCGCCGACGTCGAGGGCGACGTCCGCCTCCTCTTCCGTCCGCTCGACCTGCCCTCCGGCGACGCGCCAGCGCCCCGAGTTTTCCGGCAGGAAGGCGTCCTCGACCTCGAGCACGACCGGGCCGTCATGCCCGTACGCTCTCGCGGCAAGCGCGGCGCCGAGGTCGACGAGACGCACCCAGAGCCCGTCGCCGACGCGCAGCTGCATCCGCCGCGGGTAGCTGAGCTGCTGCACGAGCGGGTGGTCGATCGGGAGCAGGTACGCCTTCAGCGTTGCCTTCCAGTCCATGTCGAGCAGCACGCGCCAGAGCTCGCGTGTCGCCACCGGCCCGTCGGCAATCGCCTCGATCACGTCGACGTGGCCGGCGGCGGCGCCGCTTTCGAACTTCGTGTGGATGCGGTAGAGCGCGTAACCGACGGGCTCGCCGTCGAGCTCGAGCACGAGGGCGTTCTTCTCGCCCCCACCCTGCCTGCGGTCCGGTGGATCGGGAAGGTTGCGCGTCTCCCACCACGTGTCGGTGCGAGCGAACATGCCCGGCGTCCGCAGCCGGACGCGATCGTAGACCGCCGCGAACGCGTCCTTCGACTCCTCCAGCGGGGCCAGGCGCACGGTCGCTCGGTCGTCGGGCGGCTCACGCAGGCTCGCGTAGCCGCTCGGCAGGGACATCTCGGCGGAAAGCGACGCCATGCCGTAGCCGTACCGCCGGTAGATGACCTCCTCCGAGGCCCAGAGCGCAGCGATCGGCTCACCGCGCTCGCGGATGTCCTCGAGCTGCGCCCGCATCATCGACGTGAGGACTCCGCGGCGCCGGTGCGTCGGCAGCACGCCGACCACCGTGACGCCGCCGCAGCGCACGGTGCCGCCGGGCACGGTCAGCTCGAACGGGAAGGCGCCGGCGCCGCCCACGATCCGGTCGCCGTCGAACGCGGCGTGCATCCGCTCGAGCGGAAGGTTCGCCGAGAAGCGCTGCGCCGACTCGTCGTCGGCCGGCCACCCGCCGAAGTAGTGACCGATCGCGCCGACAGCGCGCTTGAACTCGTCGAGGTCGGTGGTCGGACGGACGTCCCAGGCCATTCAGAACACCTCCGGGCAGAAGGGCGGCAGGTCGGTGCGGAAGAGGAGCGTCGCGGCCTCGGCCGCGCCCTCACGCCGCTCGGCGGCGCGGCCGGAGTGGACGAGGCGATGGAAGTCGAAGGCGCCGAGATACGCGGCGGCGAGATCGGCGACGTCGAGCGCCAGGTCGGCCGTGTCCTCGGTGCGGCCGGCGTCGCCGCCGACGCGGTAGCGGCCGTCGTTCCAGGGACAGAGCTCGTCGGTGACCTCGAGCACGATCGACTCGCCCGGCTTGTACGACCGGGCCTTGAGCGCGGCGTCGAGGTCGACGAGCCGCAGCCAGAGCGCGTCGGCGAGCCGGAGGCCGAGCGCGCGGGGGTCACGGACGTTGAGGAAGAGCGGCGAGGCCGGGATCGAGGCTGAAGACGTCGACCTTGACGATCAGGTCGATGCCGTGCAGGAAGCGCCAGAGCTCGAGCTCGACCGCGAGCGAGGTGGCGAACAGCTCGACGACGCGCACCTCGCCCTTGGCGAAGCCGTCCTCCCACTCGTCCTTGACCCGGTACATGGCGTACCCCTGGGCACCGCCGTCCACCTCGGCGACCGCGTAGAACTTCTGGCTCGCGCCGCGCCGCCATTCCTTGTGATCAGCGAGCCGCAGGCTCCTTCCACCACGTCTCCGAGCGCGAGAGCATCCCTGCGCGGCCGGCGCGGAAGCCGTCATAGACGGGCGGGAAGAGCCGGTACGCCTCCTCGGCGTCGGTCAGCCTGACGGTGACCTCCGCGGCCCGGTCGCCCCTGAGCGCGAACCGCCGTGGGTCGGACTTCGCCACGAGGCCCGGAGCCGCCGGGCCGTAGCCGAAGCGCCCGTAGATCGACGCCTCCGAGGCCCATAGCGCCGCGAGCGGCTCGCCCCAGCCGTGGACGTCCTCGAGCTGGCGGCGCATGAAGTCGCGCAGGATCCCCCGGCGCCGGTGCGTCGGCAGCACGCCGACCCAGGTGACGCCTGCGCACGGCAAGCTCGCCGCCCGGGATCGAGAGGTCGAACGCGTACGCGCCGGCGAACCCGACCGGCTTGTCGTCGTCGAACGCCGCGAGCGCCCGCGACGACGGCAGGATCTTCTGCTGGCGCTCCCAGTCGTCGTTCCTCGAGCTCGGAGCCGAACGCCCCCTCCGCCGCCTCCATCGCCGCCCGGAGCTCGCTCCTCGGCCGGAGGCCTGATCTCGATCGTCATGCCTCGATTAGATCAGGCGATCTTTTCCAGCGGGGCGTAGTCGAGCACGAGCTTCCGCTCGCTCCCATCGTCGGCGAAGCGGACGGTGACGACGCCGCCCGGCTCGATCCGCGTGATCACGCCCTCGCCGAGCGTCCCGTGGCGGACGCTGTCGCCCGTCGTCAGCGCGGGGTGCTCGGCGCGCGGCTGGATGTCGCGCGTCTGCGCCGGCGTGCCGTAGCTGCGCCACGAGGAGGGCCGCAACCGCTCCCGCTCGACGTGGCGGTCGGGCAGCTCGTCCAGGAAACGCGAGGGGAGATGGCTCGTCGTCCGGCCCCAGAGCAAGCGGGAAGAGGCGTGCGTGAGCGTCAGCCGCTCCTCGGCGCGGGTGAGGCCGACGTAGAAGAGGCGCCGCTCCTCCTCCACCCCCTGCTCCTCGATCGCGCGGGCGCTCGGGAAGATCTCCTCCTCGACGCCGACGACGAACACGGCCCGGAACTCGAGCCCCTTCGCGTTGTGGATCGTCATCAGCGTCACGTCGGACTGGTCGTCGTCGAGCGCATCCTGGTCCGAGTAGAGGGAGATCTCCTGCAGGAAGCCGGAGAGCGTCGGCTCCTGGTTTTCCTGCACGTACTGGCGCGCACCGTCGACGAACGCCTCGAGGTTCTCGATCCGGCCGCGCGCCTCGATCGTGCGCTCGGCCTCGTAGGCCTCGAGCGTGCCGCTGCGGGCGAGCACCTCCTGCAGGAGCTCCGGGACCTCGAGCTCCTGGGCTGCAGAGCGAAGCGAGTCGAGCAGGTTCTTCAGGCCCGTGACCGCCTTCACCGCCGCGGTGCCGAGCCCCGCCTCGACCGGCCGGCCGAGCGCGTCGAAGAGCGTGAGGCCGTGCGACTCGGCGTAGGAGACGAGCCGCGAGATCGTCGTGTCGCCGATGCCGCGCTTCGGCCGGTTTGCGATCCGCAGGAGCGAGACCGCGTCGGCGGGGTTGTCGAGCACCTGCAGATACGCGGTCGCGTCCTTCACCTCGGCGCGCTCGTAGAAGCGCGGGCCGCCGATCACCTGGTAGCCGATCTGGTGCAGGCGCAGCGTCTGCTCCAGCACGCGCGACTGGGCGTTCATGCGGTAGAAGACCGCGATCTCGCTGCCCGCATAGCCCTCCTCGACGAGGCCGGCGATCTGCGCGGCGACGTAGCGCGCCTCGGACTGCTCGTCCTCGACCTCGACCACGCGCACCGGGTCGCCCTCGCCGAGCTCCGACCAGAGCCGCTTCTCCTTCCGCTCCGAGTTGTGCGCGATCACCGCGTTCGCCGCCTCGAGGATCGCGTTCGTGGAGCGGTAGTTCTGCTCGAGCGCGATCGTCCGCGTGGCCGGGAAGTCGCGCTCGAACTCGAGGATGTTGCGGATGTCGGCGCCTCTGAAGGCGTAAATGGACTGGTCCGGATCGCCCACGGCGCACAGGTTCTGGTGCTTTTCGGCCACGAGCTGCAGAAGCCGGTACTGGGCGTGGTTCGTGTCCTGGTACTCGTCCACGAGGACGTAGCGGAAGGCGTTCTGCCACTTCTTCCGGGCGTCCGGGAAGTGCTCCAGGATCTGCACGGTCAGCATCAGCATGTCGTCGAAGTCGACCGCGTTCGAGGCCGCGAGCTTGCGCTGGTAGAGCGCGTAGACCTCGGCGATCGTCTGGTCGTAGAAGGACGAGATCCGCTCCGCGTACATGGCCGGGGTGACCAGCTGGTTCTTCGCGTTCGAGATCTGCACGTGGACACCGCGCGGGACGAAGCGCTTCGGGTCCTTCTCGAGCTCCTCCAGGCACTGCTTGACGAGGCGAACCTGGTCGGCGGAGTCGTAGATCGTGAAGTTCGAGCGGTAGCCGAGCCGCTCCGCCTCCCGGCGCAGGATCCGGCCACAGGCGGCGTGGAACGTGAGGATCCAGATCGCCCGCGCGACGGGACCGAGCATGTTCGTCAGCCGGTCGCGCATCTCGCCGGCCGCCTTGTTCGTGAACGTGATCGCGAGGATCTCGTTCGGCTTCACGCCGATCGCGGAGATCAGGTGCGCGACTCGATGGGTGAGCACGCGTGTCTTGCCGGAGCCGGCGCCGGCGATCACGAGCAAGGGGCCCTCGGTGCTGGAGAACAGCCTCGCGCTGGGCGGGATTCAGGTTCGCCAGATACTGCTCGGGCGAGGCGACGGAGGACACCCGCCGATGCTAGCCGCCGGTAAGGTCGATGGATGGAGACGCGCCGGCTCGGCACACGAGGGCTCGAAGTCTCCGCGCTCGGGCTCGGCTGCATGGGGATGTCCGAGTTCTACGGCACTACGGACGAAGCCGAGGCGATTGCCACGATCCACCGGGCGCTCGAGCTCGGGATCACCTTCCTCGACACCGCGGACGTCTACGGCATGGGCGCGAACGAGCGGCTCGTGGGAAAGGCGATCCAGGGCCGGCGCGACGAGGTCGTCGTCGCGACGAAGTTCGGCAACGTGCGTGGTCCAAAGGGTGAGCCACTCGGCATCAGCGGCAAGCCTGACCACGTCCGCTCCGCGTGCGAGGCGTCGCTCGAGCGGCTCGGCGTCGAGACGATCGACCTCTACTTCCAGCACCGGGTCGACCTCGACACGCCGATCGAGGAGACGGTCGGCGCGCTGGCCGAGCTCGTGCGCGAGGGCAAGGTGCGCCACCTCGGTCTCTCGGAGGCGAGCGCCGCGACGATCCAGCGGGCGCACGCCGTCCATCCGATCACCGCGCTCCAGACCGAGTACTCGCTCTGGACGCGCGACCCGGAGCCCGAGATCCTCCCGACCGTCCGCGAGCTCGGGATCGGTTTCGTCGCCTACAGCCCGCTCGGCCGCGGCTTCCTCTCCGGGCGGATCCGCTCCCCGGACGATCTCGAGCCAACGGACTTCCGCCGGCGCGGCCCCCGTTTCCAGGCCGAGAACCTCGAGCGCAACCTCGAGCTCGTCGCTCAGGTGGAGGAGCTGGCCGAGAAGAAGGGCCTCACTCCCTCGCAGCTCGCGCTCGCCTGGGTGCTGTCGCGCGGCGACGACGTCGTCCCGATCCCGGGGACGAAGCGGCGCACGTACCTGGAGGAGAACGTGGCGGCATTGGAGGTGGAGCTCTCAGACGACGAGCTCGAGCGCCTGGACCGCGCGTTCCCACCCGGGGCAGCGGCCGGAGACCGGTATCCGGACATGTCGATCGTCAACCGCTGAGCGGAAACGGCTTGCGCGCGAGCGCAGGCAGCACCTGAGCCGTCACCCAGAGGGGCGTCGTCACGTAACGCGCGTTGTAGCGGTAGCTGCCGTCGGGGCGGCGCATGCGCCCGAGGTAGCGAAAAGCGGCCTGGCCCGGTGCCTTCCCTGCGGCGAGCAGCGCCTGGATCGCCCAGGCGGTCGATTGCGTGTCCGAGCCGCGCCCAAGCGTGAGCTCGAAGCCGCCGTCCGGGTTCTGATGGCGGCGCAGGAAGGCGACGCCGCGCTCGATCGCGCGGCCCCTCACGCCGGCCGCGCGCAGCGCCTGGATCGCCGCCGCGGTGTCGTTCGCGTCAGGCACGCCGCCCGCGAGCCACGACCAGCCGCCGGAGGGTCGCTGTGCGGCGAGCAACGAGCGGACGAGGCCGGCCGGGGCGGGCTCGCCCGCCTGGCGAAGCGCCAGGATCGTCCAGATCGTCGCGTTCACCTGCCGGCCTGGTCGGTGTGCACGAAGGCGCGGGAACAGATCCTCGGGCCGGTCGCCCGCGACGGTTCGCGCCATCGCGACGAGCGCGACATCCGTGATCTCCTTCGGCTCCTGGGCGGCGAGATACTCGGCCGACCGGCCCGTCTCCGCGCCGGCCGCGGCGAGCCCGAGCGTCGCCCAGGCGGTCAGCTGCGCGTCGCCGAAGCCGCCGTCGTCGCGCTGCTGAGCCTGCACGTAGCCGGCCGGCGTCGCCAGCGCGGTCGCCGCCGCGAGCGCCGCGAGCAGCCTCACGCCCACACCACCTCGGTTCGCGAACGGCGCTCGAACCGCTCGAGCACGCGCCGCAGCTCCGGCCCGGCGACGAGCGCGAGCACGACGTTTCCCGCCGCATGGGCAACGTTGAACGGGACGCCCGCCGCCAGCCGCGCGAGCAGTGCCGCCTCGGTGTGCGGGTAGAAGGCGAACCAGAGCCAGAGGTCCATCAGCGTCCCGAACGCAAAGCCGAGCACGAGCACGAAGGCCACAAAGGAAAGCCGGCTGCGCAGCAGCGGACGCAGCAGCCCGGCGAGGAGGCCGCAGCCGCCCCACGCCAGCATCTGCCAGGGCGTGTGTGGGCCCTGGCCGAGGAAGAAGTTGGACGCGATCGCAGCGAGCGCGCCGACAGCGAAGCCTCGCCGCGGGCCGAGTGCGACCCCGGCGGCAGCGACGAGCACCGTCACCGGCTGGACGCTCGGGACAGGCGCGAAGAGCACGCGCCCCGCGGCCGCAAGCCCGCCCAACGTGGCGACGAGGGTCAGATCCCGCGCGGAGAACACTCCCCCCTCGAGCCAGGCGAAGCCTCCGACGACGACCGCGAGCGCGGCGAGCAGCGTCGCGATCCCGCCGTGCGCCGGATCGAGCGCCGCCCAGGCGGCGAGCGCGAGCGCGGCCGCCGCGCAGAGTGCCGCGACCTTAGACGCCAACGCCGCTCCCCTCGCGAGGGGCTTGTGTTTCAGAAACACAAAGCTTGATCCGGCGGTGCGCCGGAAGGTCGCGGTCGTGGGTCGCGACGAGCACGGCCTTTCCGGACGCGGCATGGGCCTCGAGCCAGTCGCCGAGCACCGCCTTCCGCGCCGGGTCGACGCCGCGGGTCGGCTCGTCCACGACGAGCAGGTCGGGCTCGGCGACGGCAACGGCGGCCAGCGCGAGCCGCTCTCGCTCCCCGCTCGAGAGATCGCGCGGGTGCCTGCCCGCCGCCCAGCCGAGGCCCAGGCGCTCGAGTGCGGCCCGAGCCCTTTGTTCATCCCCGTTCACGGCCAGTGCGACCTCCTCCAGGGCCGTCTCCTTGACGAGGTAACGGCCCGGATCCTGCGAGACGTAACCGGCGCGGCCGTGCAACTCGACCACACCCGAGTGCGGCTCGAGCAGGCCCGCGGCGATGCGCGCGAGCGTCGTCTTCCCGGACCCGTTCGGGCCCTCGAGCGCGACGATCTCGCCGCGGCGAAGCTCCAGGTCGACACCGTCCAGAACGGGCAGGGCCGTCCGGTACGCGAAGGAGACGCCGCGGAGCGAGAGGACGACGTCGCCCGGGGAACCTTGTGTTTCAGAAACACAAGGCGTCACCCAGGCCGGCCGCTCGGCCGCCAGCCACTCGACCGCGGCTTCGCGCGGCGCGTCGAGCAGGACGCGGCCGTCCTCGACGAAGAGGACGCGGGTCGCGAGCTCGAGCGCGCGGGCGACGCGGTGCTCGGAGAGAACAACCGTCGTGCCGAGACGCTCGACGGCGGAGAGGAAGAGCGTCGCGGCGTCCGGGTCGAGCTGCGAGGTCGGCTCGTCGAGGAGGAGCAGGGAGGGCTCGAGCGCCAGCGCGGAGGCGAGGCAGACGCGCTGCAGCTCCCCGCCGGACAGCTCGACCGTCTTCCGGCCCCAGAGGTGGAGCGCGTCGACGGCCTCGAGGGCCTGCTCGACCCGAGGCCAGATCTGCGCCGGCGGAACGCCGAGATTCTCGAGCCCGAAGGCGACCTCGTTCGCCGCGATCGTCATCACGACCTGGTCCTCCGGGTCCTGGAAGACGGTGGCGACCGTGCCCGCCAGCGTGGCTGGACGCGCGCGCCGCGTGTCGAGGCCGGCGACGACGACCCGGCCGTCGAACCGGCCGCCGTGGAAGTGCGGCACGAGCCCGGCGAGCGAGCGGAGCAGCGTCGACTTGCCGGAACCGGACGGGCCGAGCAGCGCGACGACCTCGCCCGGCTCGAGCTCGAGCGAGACGTCCCGGAGCGCCGGCGGCGCGGCCGGGTACGAGAACGAGAGGCCGTCGACAGTGGCTAGAGCCACAACGCCGCCACCAGGACGATGAGGGCTGCGAGCGGCAGGGCCAGCCGGTCGCGTGTGCTCCAGGGAGGCCGTGGCGCCCGGGTCGCGCCGGTGCGTCCGAAGCCGCGAGCTTCCATCGCCTCCGCGAGGCTCGACGCCCGCTCGAGCGAGCCGGCGACGAGCGGCGAGAGCAGCGTCGCGTAACCGCGCGCGCCCTCGAGCCGAAGCCCCCTTCCGCGCACCGACTCCGCCAGTCCGACGGCGTCACGCTCGAGCGAGGGCACGAGCCGCGTCGCGAGTGCGACCGCGAGCGCCGAGCGCCGTGCCACGCCCGCGGCCGCGACGAGACGGTCGTGGTCGAGCAGGAGCGAGTACGCGGCGAACGCGAGCCCGAGCGCGGTCAGCCGCAGAGCGTTGAGGGCGGCTTCGTACAGCTCCGTCGTGGTCACGTCGAGCGGCCCGAGCACCGGGATCGTCGGCCCCTCCCAGAGGATCGTCCCGTCCGGGCTCGACCAGAGGAACGGCGAGAGCAGGAACACGCCGAGCCCGGTCGTGAGCGCCCCGAAGAGGTAGACGCGCCGGCGGCCGACCGGCGCCCGCAAGCAGATCGCCAGGAGGACGGCGGCGATCGTCGCAACCGCCCAGAGCCGGTCGGCGAGGAGCGCGGCCGTGCCGGCCGCGGCAAGCAGGAGCGCTGCGGGCACCGGGCTCACGGGATCGCGTACCTGCGTGTCGGGTCGACCTCGCCGCTCAAGACGAACCGGACCGGGTCGCCTGCGGTCTCGCCGAGGAGCTCCCCCTGGAGGCGCGGCGCGCCCGCCTGCACCTCGAGGACGTTCGCACCGTCCGGAACCGCGGTTCCGAGCGGCTCGACCGAGTCGGCGCCGATCTCGGCCCCGAGCTCGCGGGCCCGCACCTCCTGGCCCAGCGCGTACCGGACCGCCGCGGGCCGACGGCGACCGTCGTACCCGTGCAGGAACGGCTCCGGGTAGGCACCGACGACGACGCGCGCCTCGCCCTCGCGCTGCCAGGAGCGGTAGTCGAGCCACGCCACGTCGCCGTCGCGGAGCCGGTACGACGCCGCGCTGCGATCGCCCTCGTAGCCGTTCACGAACCAGAACCAGTCCCGCTGGGCGTCGAGACTACCCTCGAGGCCGTTCACGGCCTGGACGTAGCGGCCGCCGTAGCGCGTCTCGACATCCGCCTCGCTCGCGAGCGCTCGCATCAGCGTCTGACCCGCGTCGACCTCGGCCTCCACGAGCAGCTCCGCGCCGCGGTCGCGCGTCACCCACAGCTGTGCCGTCCCCTCCTCCCCGCCGGCCGAGCCACCGCAGCCGGCGAGGAGGACAAGGACGACGAGCGCGCAAAGAGCCGCGCGCGCCGGCTCACCGCACCGCGTTCGAGCGAACCGCGCCGGCCGCGACCGCCCGCACGAGCCCGACGTGCCGGCCCACGCAGGCACGTCCGTTCCGGGCGCTGGTCCGTTTGCCGTCGGCGACGATCGTCGCGTTCGCGGCGCGGGTGCGCTTGCCGGTGTCGTCGACCGCCTGGACGACGTAGCAGTTGCCCGGCAGCCGCTGCAGCTCGAGCGTCGGCGGGCCCCCGGCCGGACCGAAGCTCGCGTAGTACCAGAGCACGACGTCGCCGTCCTTCAGCGTCACCTGGTCGGCCCCGACGGGAGGCGAGACGCCGTTCACCTTGAAGACCCAGCCGGCCGTGCCGGCCGCGGCGTACTTGCCGATCTGGTTCACGTAGTTCCCGAACGACGCGGTCGCGACCGAGTAATGGAACTCACCCGCCACGCTGGCGAGGTCGAGCGCCTGGAGGGCGTTGTCGGCCGCGAGCCGCGGCTGGGCGGGGCCGTAGATCGTCGTCGTCTTGCCTTCGACCCGGATCTGGACGTTCGCCGCCAGCGCGCCGCCGGGCACGACGAGGACGGCGACGAGCGCCGAGAGAGCAATGAGCCTGCGAAGCACGAATCCTCCTTCCGCGAGGGGTTCGGAGCTTGGAAGCGCGGCAGGTCTTCTGACTCGGGGCTCCCCCTCTGCGGCCTTCCCAGCCTGGCGGCCAGTGGCGTTTCCGCGTCGGGCTTCTCCCCTCACAGCGGCGGGACCGTCCCGGAATCGCACCGGGTTCCCTCACCGTGCTTCGTGGTTGGAGGCGCACCCTATCATCGCGGGGTGCCAGCTTCCGTCGCGCTCCGGCTGTGGTTGCCGGTCGTCCTCTGGGCGGCCGTCATCTTCGCGTTCTCGTCGGTTCCCGACCTCGGTACCGGCCTCGGCGGGTGGGATCTCCTGCTGCGGAAGCTCGCCCACGCGGCCGAGTTCGCGCTGCTCGGCGCGCTCCTCATGCGCGCGGTGCGAGAGGAGCTGCCGGCGCTTGCGCTCGGGATCGCCTACGCCGCCTCGGATGAGCTACACCAGCATTTCGTCAGCGGCCGGGTCGGCTCCCCGCTCGACGTCCTGATCGACTCGGTCGGCGTCGCGACCGGCGTCCTCCTCTGGCGGCGGTACGGGAGATGACGCTCGCCGTAGAGCTGGACGTCCTCGGCGACACGCGGCCGCTCTGGCGGGACTGGCTCGCCGACGCGGGGCGCGTGCTCGACGTCGAAGGGCTGCCCGACGACCGGGCGGCCGCCGCCGCCGAGCTCGACGCACGCGGTGCCGGCAACTGGCGCACGCTCCTCGAGCGGTTCGCCGAGGACCGCGCTGCCGTCTACCTCCGCCCCGCCGCCGACGTGAGCGCGGCACTACGTCGTCTGCAAGCCGAGGGGACGCGCATCGTCGTCTTCACCGACGCTCCCGTGGAGCTGGCGCACGTCGCGCTGGCACAACTCGGAGCGACACGACGGATCGAGCGCCTCGAGGTCGGCCCGCCCCCGGCCGGTGCAACAGTCATCCGCAGCCGCGCCGAGCTCTGCTCTCGGTAGATTCACGCCGTGGACGCAAGAGAGATGCCCGACCGCCAGCTCGACGCGGTGCTCGAGCGGCTCGACCGCATAGCCGACGAGCTGGCGCGGCTGAACCGCCAGGCCGAGCTCGGCGAGGGCTTCCAGCTGCTGGCACGCGAGCTGCGAAACCTGAACGAGTCGCTGAACGCGCTCGCCTACGCCGCGCTGGGCCAGAGCCCGCGCGTGCGCCGCGCCAAGTAACAGACTGTTACTTGGCCACGCGCTCGAGCGCGCGGGCGTAGCGCTCGGCGGAGCGGCGGACGACATCGGAACCGTCCCGCGGGACGAGGGTGTTCCACCAGGCGCCGAGAATCCGGTCGAACGGCCATGGCTCGAGCGCCGCCGCGATCCGCTCGACTTCCTCTGCCGGGAGCGGGATGAGGTTGGGGTAGCTCCACATGAAGCTGACGAAGCGGCGGTCGGGGATCACTTGGACGATGTCGCCGGAGAGCAGCGTGCGCCGCGGGGCATCGTGCAGCACCGTCCCGCCCGGGAAGTGGCCGCCCAGCCGCAGGAGCGTCAGGCCGCCGAAGAGCTCGCGCGCGTCACCCGACCAGAGCTCGATCGACGTCGTCGGGCCGCATGATCCACTCGCGGTCGGCCTCGTGGAGCAGGATCGGCACGCCTCCGAGCGCGCGGCTCCACTCGACCATCCCGGTGTAGTAGTGCGGATGCGAGATCGCGATCGCACGCACGTCGCCGCGAGCGCGCACCGCCTCGACCGCGGCGTCGTCGACGAGGGGGATCATGTCCCAGAGCACGTTGCCCTCACCCGTCTCGGCGACGAGCAGGCGCTGCCCGATCGCGACCGCCGGCTCGATCCCGACGCCGAGATAGCCGGCCTCGTCGCGCACCTCGCAGCGATGCTCGGCGCGAAGCTCCTCGAGCGTCGTCCAGCGCTGGCCTCGGAGGCCGACGTACTGGCGCTCGTCCTCGCAGACCGGGCAGCGCTCGGGCGGCGCCTCACTCGCCGCGAACTGCGCGGCGCACGTGACGCAGATGTAGTGCGTCACGGAGTCAGCCGGTAGATCGTGCCGCCGTGCGAGACCGCGTAGAGCTCGCCGGCCGCATCCTCGCCGAACGACGTGAGGCCCTCGACTCGGAACGGCTCGCGCCGCAGCCCCCGCGCTTTCCCGTCCTGGATCGTGAGGCTCCAGACGATCCCGCTGCAGTAGTCGCCGTAGATGTAGCGGCCGCGCAGCGAGGCGTTCGAGCCGCGGTAGACATAGCCGCCGGTCACCGAGCACCCGTTGCTGTGGCTGTACTCCGCGACCGGGAAGATGAGCTTTCCCGGGCCCGGCGACTTGCTCTCGTACCGCTCGCTCCCCTCGTAGACGTCCCAGCCGTAGTTCTCGAGCCCCGAGCTCGACCTCGGCAGGTAGTTGATCTCCTCGAGCTCGCCCTGACCGACGTCGCCGATGTAGAGGTCTCCGTTGGCGCGGTCGAACGTGAAGCGCCACGCGTTCCGGAGGCCGATCGCCTCGATCTTGAGCCCCCTCGTGGCAACGTTGATCGAGAGGAGCTTGCCGAACAGCGAGCGCATGTTCTGGGAGCGATTCTCCGGATCGCCTCCCGCACCCCCGTCGCCGATCGTGAAGTAGAGGCGGCCGTCCGGGCCGAACACGAGCTGGCCGCCGTTGTGGTTGCCGTACGGGTCGTCGCTGAAGAAGAGCCTGCGCGCCGTCGCCGGCAGCGCTCTCGTCCCGTTCGAGCGGTACTCGACGACGCGCGTGTCGCCGCCGCGGTCCGTGTACTGGACGTAGAACCGCGGGTTCCGTGGGTACTGCGGGTGGAACGCGACCGAGAAGAGCCCCTGCTCGCCGCCCGAGAGGACCTGCGAGCTGATGTCGAGGAAGGGAGCCGCGCGCAGCCTGCCGCGGTCGGCGATGCGGATCACGCCGCCCTGCTCGACGACGTACAGCCGGTTCCGCTCGCTGCGCGGAGCAGTGACGTAGACGGGCTCGTCGAGGCCGCTGAGCACGGCACGAGGTCGGAACTGGGATGCGTCGGAGCGATCCGACTCGTCACGTGCCGCACCGGCGGCGCATGCGGTCACGAGCGCGCCGATGGACGCAAGAAGGAGCAGGGGCCGCATCGCGGCTCACGATACCCAACTGCCACCCGGGCACTGGGTGGTAGGCGAAGTAACCTCCGCAACGTGAACATCTTCGTCATCGGCGCCGGCCAGGTCGGGGCGACGATCGTCCAGGCGCTCCACGACGAACATCATCTGACCGTGCTCGACCTGGATGAGTCGCGGCTGACCGCGCTCGCGACCCGGTACGACGTCGCCACGGTCGAGGGGAACGGGGCGAGCCGAAGCGTGCTCTCGGGCGCCGGGATCGCCGACGCCGACCTCCTGATCGCGTGCACGTCACGCGACGAGTCCAACATCGTCGCGGCGATGATCTCGAAGGCGATCTCGCCACGGACGACGACGATCGTCCGGACGTCGAATCCCGAGTATCTCGAGGTGTGGCGGGAAGGGCAGCTCGACGTCGACTTCATCGTCTCCTCGGAGACCGAGACCGCGTACGCGATCTCGCGGACGATCGGGGTGCCCTCGGCGCGCCAGACCGATCTGTTCGCCGAAGGTCAGGTGCAGCTCGTCGAGTTCGACGTAGACGAGCGCGCGAGCACGCTCGTCGGGGTTCCGCTGCGGGACGCGAAGCTCCCCGAGGACTCACGCGTCGCCGCGATCATCCGTGGCGCGGAGATGCGCCTGCCGGGCGGCGACGACGTGATCCAGCCCGGCGACAGGATCGTCGTGATCGGATCGCCGCAGGCGGCGCAGGCCTGGGGCGAGCTGATCGCCCCCGGCACGGGCAAGGTGCACGACGTCGTCATCTACGGCGCAGGCCGCGCCGGGACGGCGATCGCGCGGCTGCTGCTCGAGCAGAGGATCGGCGTGCGAATGATCGAGGCGTCACTCGAACGGGCTCGGATCGTCGCCAACGAGCTGCCCGGGGCGCGCGTCTATCACTCGACCGGGCTCGACCCCGACTTCCTCGAGCGCGAGCGGATCGCGGACGCGCAGGTCTCGATCTTCGCCATGCGCGACGACATGAAGAACCACTTCGCCGCCACGCTCGCCAAGGTGCACGGCGCGCGGTTCACGATCGCGGTCGTCAACGAGTTCGCGTCCGTCGAAGTGTTCGAGCGGGCCGGTGTCGACGTCACCGTCAACCCCCGCCAGGTCACCGCCGAGGAGATCGTCCGCTTCGCCCACGACCCACGCACACAGCAGGTCGCGATGCTCGAGGGCGACCGCTTCGAGGTCCTCGACATCACGACTCGGGCCGACAGCGAGTACATCGGACTGAGGTTCAAGGACATGCCGATCCGCGGGGCGCTGATCGGGGCGATCGTGCGCAACGGCGAGGCGGTCTTTCCGCGCGGCGACGAGATATTGCGTCCCGGAGACCGGGCGATCATCTTCACCGAGTCGAGCCGGGTCCCCCAGGTCGAGAAGGCCCTGTGACGACGATCGAGCGCGGCGGCGAGCTGATTCGCCGGCCGCCGCTCCTCGCCGTCGACGTCCGCGGTGCGCTCCACGTCGTCGGCGTGCTGATCGCCTACCTCAGCCTCTCGACCCTCGTCCCGACCGCCTTCGCGCTCGGCTACTCCGAGTCGCCCTGGCCGTTCCTCCTCGCCGGTGCGATCGTCGGCGCAGCAGGACTCGCGACCGCCCGGATGACGCGCGGCGAGCACCGGCTCGGAATCCGGGAGGGCTTTCTGGTCGTCTCGCTCACCTGGCTCGTCGCGGCCGTGTTCGGCGCGCTGCCGTTCCTCCTCTCGGGAGATCCTCAGCTCGACCGGCCGGTGGATGCCTACTTCGAGGGCATGTCGGGCTTCAGCACGACCGGGGGCAGCCTCGTCACCGACGTCGAGGCCCTGCCGCGCAGCCTCGCGATCTGGCGCCAGCTGATGCAGTGGTTCGGCGGCATCGGGATCATCGTGCTGGCGCTGGCAGTGCTGCCCCGGCTCCGCGTCGGCGGCCGCCAGCTGCTCGAGCACGAGATGCCCGGCCCGGAGATCGAGACGCTGAGCATGCGCATCCGCGACACGGCGCAGCGCGTCTGGGTCCTCTACATCGGCCTCACTGCCACGCTCTTCGGGATCCTGCTGGCGATCGGGCTGAGCGGGGCCGACGAGGAGATGACGCCGTTCCAGGCCTTCGCGCATTCCCTGACCACGATCCCGACCGCCGGCTTCTCGACGAAGAACCGCTCCCTCGAGGTCTTCGGCCCCGTCACTCAATGGGTCATCGTGGTCTTCATGATCCTCGGCGGGATCAACTTCGCGCTCATGTACCGCGCGATCGTCCGGCGGCAGCCGCGGGCGGCGAGCCGGGACCACGAGCTGCGGCTCTACTTCGCGCTGCTCGCTCTCGGCTGCGTCGTGCTCACCCTGGAAGTCGTGACCGAGGACGTCCTCGCGGGCGAGGCGGCGATCCGGGGCTCGGTGTTCACCGCGGTCTCGACGATGACGACGACCGGATTCTCGATCGCCGACTACAACACCTGGCCGACGCTGGCGCTGATGACGATCGTCGGCCTGATGTTCGTCGGGGGGTCGGCCGGCTCGACGACGGGGTCGGTGAAGGTCGTGCGCCACCTGCTGCTCGGGAAGATCCTCCGCCGCGAGATCGACCAGACGCTCCACCCGGAGGTCGTGCTGCCGATCCGGCTGAACCGCCGCGTCGTCGACGAACGGACGCTGCGCGCGGTCTCCTCCTTCATCCTCATCTACATCGGGATCTTCATCCTCGGCGCGGCGGCGATCGCGATCGACGCCGCGCGCACCGGCCTGGAGGTGTCGGTCCTGGACGCGATCTCGATCTCCGCGAGCATGCTCGGGAACGTCGGCCCCGCGTTCGGGCTCGGCGGCCCACTCGGATCGTTCGAGCCCTTCAGCGACGTCTCGACGATCGTGATGACCGGGCTGATGTGGCTCGGCCGGCTCGAGGTGCTGCCGATCGTCGTTTTGCTCTCGCGCCACTACTGGCGCAACGCGTAGCACGATTCGATCCCTACCTGCGCTGCTTGAACAGCGCGCGGCGGAGCTCGTCCTCCTTGCCGGGCTCGAGCACGGCGAGCACCTGGTCGCCGGGGCGCAGCACGGTCCCGTCCTCGGCCAGCTCGGACCGCCCCTTGCGCATGACCGAGATCAGGCGGGCGCCGTCCGGCAGTCGCAGGCCCGCGATGCGCTTCCCGGCCACCGGCGAGTCGGCATCGATCTGCAGCTCGACGATCTCGAGGTTCTCCTTGCGCAGCTCGAGCAGGTGCACCAGCCCGTGCTCGGGCACCTCGTGCTCGACGAGGCCGAGCACGTTCGACGTGGCGCAGACCGTCTGGTTGATCCCGAGCAGGTCGAAGTGCTCCTGGTTGCGCGGGTCGTTGACGCGGGCGATCACCTTCGGCACGCGATAGCCCTCGCTCGCGAGCTGGCAGATGATCAGGTTGTCCTCGTCGTCGCCGGTGACCCCGAGCACGAGCTCGGGCGGCCGCGCGATCCCGGCGCGCTCGAGCACGTGCAGCTCGGTGGCGTCTCCGAGCAGCACCTGGTGCTCGAACTCGTCCTGCAGCTGCTCGAAGCGATAGGGGCGCTGCTCGATCATCGTGACCTCGTGGCCCATGCCGAGGAGCGAGCGGGCCACGTTCGACCCCACCTTCCCGCCGCCGGCGACGATCGCGTACATCAGCTCTTCTGCTCCAGGAGTGGCGCGGCCTTGCGGACCGCGGCGGCGAGCGCCGAGATCGCCGTCTGCGTCGGGCAGACGGTGCGCAGCCCGCGAGCGGCGTAGAAGTCGGCTCGGGCCGGGTCGAGCACACGGACGACCACGGTCGGGACGGCCCACCGCTTCTCGACCACCTGGCCGATGACGAGGTTCGTGTTGTCGCCGTCGGTGGCGACGACGACCGCGTCCGCATCGGGCACGCCGGCGCTTGCGGAGGATCTCGGCGTCCATGCCGTGGCCGAGGATGAAGCCGCCGGCCCAGCGTGCCCCGAGCCGCGCGAGCGCCTCCTCCTGCTCGTCCACCGCCGTGACGTCCCAGCCGTCCTCGGCCAGGTCGCGCGCGACCGCCGACCCCACCCGTCCGCAGCCGATCACCACGAGCTTCACGGCGTCAGCCTACGTCCTCGAGGACACCCTGGGGGAAGGCCACGACGAGCACCTCGCAGGGGGCGTTCCGAAGCACGTAGTCGACGGTCGGCGAGAAGAACAGCGACTGCCTCCGCCAGCGCGGCGACGAGCCGAGCACGATCAGATCCGCGTCCCGCTCCGCGGCCGCGTCGACGATCGCTCTGCCGATCGACCGCGCCCGGACGGACGACGTCTCGACGCTGCACGCCGTTCTCCTCCCCGAGCAGCGCAGCCTCGGCGAGCGACGCCGCCGCCTGCTCCTCGAGGTCGAGCAACGGCGCGTCGAGCGCGTGCTCGAGCGGGACGAGGATGACGAAGATCGCGTCCACGCTTGCGCCCCGCTCCTTCGCGAGCGCGACCGCGGTCGCGACCATCTCCTCACCGATCGGACCGAGCTTCATCGGCACCAGCACGCGGCGGTACTCCACGCCGGGGGGAAGGTCCACGACCACCGGGGCTTCCTGCAGCAACCCCCTGTGCTCGCGGCGTCGCACGAAGACGTAGAGGACGAGCCCGACCGCGACCCACGCCGGACCGGCGTAGCGGGCGCCGGGATGCGTGATGAGGGCGAGCAGCCAGACGAAGAGGGCAAGCGGCACGCCGATGACGGGGGCCGCAAGCGGGGCGCGGAAAGGCCGCGCGAGGTCGGGCTCGGTCAGGCGCAGCCGCAGAACGGCCAGCTGCGCGGCTGCAAAGGCGAGCAGGATGCCGAAGGAGTAGAGGCTCGCCAGGAAGACGACGTCGTCGGCGAGAAAACCCGTGACGATCACGAGTGCGATCGAGATGCTCGCGGCGGCCACGATCGCGTGCGGGGAGACCAGCGTGCGTCGGCTCAGGCGCCCGAAGCTCCGCGGGAGTTGCCGGTGCTCGCCGAGCGAGTGTGCGAGGCGGGTGAAGCCCGAGGTCGACGTCGTCGCGGCCGCGAGAAGGACCAGCGCACCGGTCAGACCGACGTAGACCCGCAAGAGCTCGCCGAGCCAGCCGGGGAGATCGGCCTGGAGCGCGTCGACGATCCCGGCGAGCGGCGCTTTCAGCCACTCCTCGCCCAGCGCCGTCTGCCCGCCCTCGACCGGGAAGGCGGAGAGCCCGACGACGGCGATGAGCACCGTCAGGACGACGACGAGGCCGAGCGCCGAGAAGAGGCTGCGCGGCAGCGTCCGGCCGGGCTCGCGCGTCTCCTCGGCGAGGTTCGCGACGGTCTCGAGTCCGGTGAAGGCGAGGAGGGCGAGCGGCAGCGCGAAGGCCAGGTCGTCCCAGGTCGGCGAGGTCCCGACGGAGATGCCCTCGGTGAGCACGTCGGGCGAGAAGAGCAGCGCGAGCCCGAGGATCACGAGCAGGAGCTGCGTCGCCAGGTCGAGCGCGGCGACGGCGATCCCACCGGCGTGCAGCTCGGGCCGGCGCACGAGCCGGATCGCCGCGATCGCAGCGATCACCGTGACCGCGACCACCGCGTCCCACGGCGACTCGCGTAGCGCCTCCATGCCGAGGGCGGTGCCGAGGTAGTGCGGCAGGAAGAGCGCCGAAAGCGCGATCACGATCAGGTAGTCGAGGAAGAGCGCCCAGCCGGTGACGAAGCCCCAGAGATCGTTGAAGGCACGGCGGACGAAGGTCGCCGCGCCTCCCGTCTCGGGAATCGCGGCCGTCCCCTCCGCGTACGAGAGCGCGACGATGAGGAAGAAGACGCCCGCACCGAGCAGCACGAGCGGCGTCAGCCCGAGTGCGTACGCGGCGACGATCCCGAGCGCGAAGTAGAGCGAAGACGCGATCTCGCCGTACGCGACGGAGAAGAGCGCGGGCGCGTCGAGCACGCGCTGGAAGCCGCGGAGCTTGCGTGCCATTACTGGCCAGCCTTTCGCAGCAGCGTCAGCCTGCCCACTCCGAGCGCGACGAAGAGCGCCCCGAGCACGAAGCCGAGCACGCCCCCGCCCTGCGCTGCCGTCACCGCGAGGAGCGCGATCCCGATGCCGACGAAGCAGAGCGCGAGGACGACGATCGCGCCTCGGTAGAAGTTCATGCCGCCTCCTCCCTCGACGCTGTGACGAGCACGCGGCAGGGAGCGTTCTTGAGCACGTAGTCGACGGTGCGACCGAAGACCGCCCGCTTGCCACGGCTCAGGTCCTTGCGCGGCGCGCCGATGACGATGATCTCCGCGGCGCGCCGCTCGGCTTCGCGCACGATCGCCGCGCCGGCGCTGCGGCCGCGCACGAGCCGCGGGATCACCGAGACGCCGTACGACTCGCCGATCGCCCGCGCCTCGTCGAGCTCGCGGTTCGCGAGCTCCTCCTCGGCCGTGAGCTCGGCCGCGAGGGACTGGTCGAGCGGGATCTCCAGCACCGATACGGCCGTGATTCGCGCGCCGCGCTCGGCCGACAGGCTGGCGGCGACGTCGAGCGCGTCGTCCGACGCCTGCCCGGGCAACACCGGGACGAGCAGGCGGCGGTACTCGAGCGCGAGCGCCGGCCCGTAGGCCGGCGGCGCCTTGACCGTCGCGGCGAGCGGCTCCCGGACCACACGTCGCCGGTAAACCGCGTAGAGCACGAAGCCGACAGCCAGCCAGCCCAGCCCGGCCCAGCGGGTGGCCGGGTTCTCGACGAGGATGACGACGAAGGAGATCCCCGTCGCGATGCCGCCGAAGACCGCGAAGAGCGGCCAGTCGACCGACCCGATGCGGAGGTTCGGCCTCGCGCGGAACAGCACTTCCTCGCGGCCGGGCCGCAAGCGCATCTGCACGATCGCGGCGTGCGCGATCGTGAAGGAGAGGGTCGCGCCGAAGGAGTAGAGGGTGCCGACAAACTCGACGTCACCGGGCAGGATCACCGCGATCGGAAAAATCCCGGCGAAGAGGACGATCGACAGCCACGGCGTCTTGAAGCGCGGGTGCAGCCGGCGGAAGACCTCCGGGATCTGGCGGTAGGTGGCCATCGAGTACGTGATCCGCGACGCTCCGATCACGCCCGCATTGGTGGCGATGAAGAGGATCGTCGCCGCGAGCACGCCGACGTAGAGCTCGAGCGCCTCCAGCAGCGCCCCCTCGACGCCGAGGTTCTGGACGACACCGAGGATCGGGTCGTTCGCGTAGCCGCCCTCCTCGGGCGGGAGCGCGAGCAGCGTCGTCAGCTCGCCGTCGATCAGCTGCACGGGCAGCGCGGACAGCGCGACCAGCGGCAGCGTGAAGTAGATCGCGAAGACCGCGTAGGCGACGAGCTTGTACGCGGCCGGCACCATCCGCATCGGGTCGCGCACCTCCTCTGCGAGGTTCGAGACGGTCTCGACGCCGGTGTAGGCGAGCATCGCCACCGGGACGGCGATCGCGAGGTTCGCCCAGGTCGGCGCGACGCCCCAGTGGATGTTGTCGACGAGGACCTCGGGGCTGAAGACCAGCACCAGCCCGAGCGCAACGAGCAGCACCTGCGTCGCGAAGTCGATCACGGCCAGCGTGATCGAGAGCCGTGCCGCCTCCTGCACGCCGACGATGTTGAGCACGACGAGGACGACGATCACGACGATGCCGCCGACGATGTCCCACGGGTTCTCGCGGAGCGGCTCCCAGAAGATCGAGAGGTAGTGCGGGACGAAGAACGCCGAGGCGGCGACGGTGACGACGTAGACGAGCATCTGCGCCCAGGCAGCGCCGAAGGAGACGAGCTCGTTGAACGCGTGCCGGGCGAAGCTCGAGGAGCCGCCCGCCTCGGGGAAGCGGACCGTGCCCTCGGCGTAGGTGGCGGCGGTAGCGGCGAAGATGACGCCGGCGACGACGAAGACGAGCGGCGTCAGGCCGAGCGCGAAGACGGCGGTGAGGCCGAGTGCGTAGTAGATCGAGGAGCCGACGTTGCCGTAAGCCGTGGCGAAGAGCGCGGGGGTGCCGAGCACCCGCTCGAGCTCCACCTGCCGACGACGGCGGCTGGGCACCGGCGCAGTCTAGAGCCGTGCCCGAGACGACGAGGGGCCGGCGTGTGCCGGCCCCTCGCGCGCTTTCGTGTGCTTCGTCTTAGGGGGTGCGCACCGTCAGGAGCGTGCGGCCCAGGATCGCGGTCCCGTCGCTGTAGCGGACCTCACCGAGGTACCGCGTGTTGGCGACGAGGCCGTTGAACGTGGCCGTGTGCGTCTGGATCCCGGGCACCGCCGGAGCGACACCGGAGATCGTCGTGTTGCCGACGCTGCTGTTCGCGAGCCAGGTGAACAGCGTCACGGACGCCGAGGGGCCGTTGGTCGACCAGCCGTGCACGAACACGTCGAGCGTCACGCCGCTCGCGCCCGTGCGGAGGGTGACCTCTTCGTTCGAGTCGCCGTCGGCGCTCGACCCGACCTGGGCCGTGCCGTTGTAGACGTACATGTCGAGGTCGGTCCCCGTCGGGGTGATCGCGTCCTCGTAGACACCGGCCCGGAACGTCGTGTTCGGCGGGACGACGACCGTGTGCTTGAAGGTGCCGGTCGGATCCGTCCGCGAGAACGTCTGATCCGGATCCTGCGCCACCGTGAACGCCGTCTGCGTCGCGGGCACGAGCCCGGCGACGCCGCCGTCAGGGTGCCGGTATACCCGACGCCCACCTTCCAGCTGACGGGCGAGCCGTTCGAGAACACCTCGTTCTGCGTGGCGAACGCCAGCGGGCGCGCCACGACCGGGATGCGGACGTTGCGATTCCCGTCTGACCACGTCAGCGAGCCCGCCGTGTATTTGTTCAGCGGGGCCGTCGTCGTCGTCAGCGTGACCTCGAAGCTCTTCGTCTCGCCCGGGGCGAGCGTCAGCGTCGAGGGGTTGACGGCGATCGAGATACCCGTGATCGACGACGAGGCCGTGAACGTGGCGGTCTTGCTGCCGACGTTGGTCACGCGCCGCTTCACGGTGTGCTGGCCGGCGAGGCCGCCCAGCGCGATCGACGGCGTGTTCATGTCGCGCCGGTCGAGCGAGAAGCCCTGCGCGGCGAGCGAGGCGCACGTCGCAGGAGTGACCCCGGTCGTGGCGCCGCAGAGGAACGCGAACCAGTCACGGACGTCGCTGTCGTAGACGAGGCCCGGATCCATCGCGCTGTTTGGCTGCACGTGCCCGGCTCCCTGCGCGAAGGCGCGGAGCGCGGACGGATCGGATGCGGCCGTGTCGGTGAACTGCTCGATCACGTCCGCTGCCGTCGTCATCAGCGCCGACTTGATCGCCATCGGCGACCAGTCGGGATGGAGCTGCTTGAACAGCGCCGCCAGGCCGGCGACGTGCGGTGCGGACATCGAGGTGCCGCTGAACAGGTCGAACTCGCGACCGCGCTGCCCCGGAGGGGCGACCGCCGCGAGCACGTCGACGCCGGGGGCGCCGAGAGTCCGGCTTCAGCAGGTCGCCCGCGCCGGCGGTGAGCGGGCCACGCGACGAGAACGCAGCCATGAACGGCGCCGGCGCCGGATGGATGATCTGGCCGGAGATGGTCGCGGTCCGCCCAGCGAGGGCAGCAGGCCTCGATCGCCGCGTACCGATCACCCTGCAGGTGGACCGACGGCACGAAGTGCAGGTCGGCGTTCAGCGAGCCGCCGGCAGGCGGGTTGACCAGGATCATCCCGATGCCGCCGACGACGCTGCACCTCGAAGCTCTTCTCGACACGCGCGTTGACGCCGCGCTCGCAGAAGGACGATCTTCCCGGACCGCGGCCGGGGTGAGCGAGTTGAGCAGCAGAGCCGGTTCGCCGACGCCGGGCCGGCCGACGAACTGGCCGTAGCCGAACGTAGACCAGCTGGCCCGTCGCCGAGCCGGTGCCCGCCGACGCGCCGGGGTAGTTCGTCCCGTCGATCGTGGCCGAGCCGGCGCCGACGCGGTCGTGCGTCTCGGCGGCGACCGTCGTGATCCACGGGCTCGGATGCGCCACCGTCGACGCGCCGGGGCCGTCGTTGCCGGCCGAGGCGGAGACGAAGACGCCCGCGTTCGCGGCGTTCAGGAACGCGAACTCGGCGGCGTCGAGGAAGTTCGTCCTCGTACCGCTGATCGAGTAGTTGATCACGTCGACGCCGTCCAGAGACGGCTCGGTCGATCGCGGCGACCAAGTCGACGATGATCCACTGGCGGTCGACGAGTCCTGCGTCGACCAGAGTGCCTTGTACATCGCGACGCGGGCGCGGGGCGCCATGCCGCTTACCTTGCCGAGCACCGCTGCAGCACCCGTCGCGGGCACGCCGAAGTTCCCGCCGGACGTCCCGGCGTGTGGGTGCCGTGACCGTTGTAGTCGCGAGGAGAGGTGAACTCCCACGGGCCGGTTGGCCGCGATACCGGCGTCACCGCCGAACCCGGCGTTGAAGTAGCGCGCGCCGATCAGCTTGTTGTTGCAATCAGACGCCGTCCACGCCTCACCGGTCTGGCAGACACCGGCCCAACCCGCGGGCGGCGGGCCGACCGGAACCTGCTCGTACACGACCTTGCCGAGCTTGTTCCGCTTGAGCTTCTGGTCGGTGAAGCTGAGGCTCTCGGGGGTGATGCCCGAGTCGATGATGCCGATGATGATGTTCTCGCCGGCACCGTCCTTCTTCCCGTTTGCCTTCGCGTTGGGCCCGCCGAGCTGATCCCAGAGGCCCTTCTTCGCGTCGAGCCCGAGGAAGCCAGGAGTCGTCGATGTGTCCACTTCGTAGATGACGTCAGCCTCGACGGAGACGACGCCCGGGACCTTCTCGATCGCCTTCGCCTGAGCCTCCGTCAGGTTGGCGGCGAAGCCGTTGAACGCCACGTTGTAGTCGTAGAGCTTCTCGGCGCCGCCCACCTCGGCAAGCGCCTGATCATGCGTGGTGTTCAAATGGTCGACGTACTGCTGGACCGCGCCGGAGCGCGGTCGATCTTCTTGCCCTTCTCCGGCTTGGTGGCCGGGATGCCGGCTGTGCCGCCCTCGTAGGCGACGGCCGGGGCATCGAGCATCTGCACGAGGTACGTCTTGGCGGCGCTGTCGTCGGCGCCCGTTGCGGACACCGAAAAGAGCAGTGCCGCGAGAACCGCGAGCGCGCCGAGCACGCTCAACGATCGCAATCGCATATGTGTCTCTCCCCTTCGTTGAGCCGCCTGGTGACGGCGCTTCCCCAAGCCGTCGGCATCGTAGACGGGGACGACTTGAGGTCGCAAGGGTCTTTGCACCGACACGCGGAGGCCGGCTTTCGCCGGCCTCCGCGTGCTTGGGTGGGGAGAGAAGCTTCTGTTAGGGCGTGCGCACGTTCAGCAGGGTCCGCGCGAGCGGAGCGGTCCCGTCGCTGTAGTCCACGCGCCCGAGATAACGCGTCGCGGGCGCAAGTCCCGAGAACGACGCGGTATGGGTTTGCGTGCCGACGGTCGCGGGACCGACACCCGAGAGGGTCACGTTCCCGCCGGCGTCGTGCCCACGACCCAGGTGAACAACGTCCCGGTCGCGGAGGGCCCGTTCGTGTCGAAGCCGTGGACGTAAACGCTGTAGGTGGCGGTCGTCGAGGTGTTCGTGACCGTCACCTCTTCGTTCGAGTCGTTGTCCGAGCTGACTCCGACAGCGGTCGTGCCGCGGAAGACGAAGAGGTCGAGATCCGTGCCGGTGGGCGCGATCGCGTCCTCGTAGATTCCCGCCCGGAGTACCGAGCCCGCCGGCACAGAGACGTCGAACTTGAACGTCCCGTCCGGAACCGCGGGCTCGAAGTCCTGATCCGGGTCCTGCGGGACCGTCCACGGCGTCTTCGTCGCCGCGACGAGCCCACCCACAGTCGCGGTGAGCGGCCCGACGTAACCCGTCTTGACCTGCCAGCTGACGGGACCGCCGGTCGAGAAGACCTCCACCGGGGCGGCCGTCGGCACCGGCTTGATCACGATCGGGCTGCGGACCTCGTGCTTCCTGTCCGACCAGGTCAGCGAGCCGGCCGTGTATTTGCCGATCGGTGCCGTCGTGCGGGCGAACGCGATGGTGAACGTCGCGGTCTCGCCCGGCGCCAGCGTCAGCGTCGACGGCGTCACGGTCGCGTCGATCCCCGGCAGCGAGACGGACGACGTGTACGTACTCGTCTTGTCGCTCACGTTGGTGACGCGACGGGTGACGGTCTGCGTCCCGGCCAGGTCGCCGATCGCGATCGAGGCGAGGTTCATGTCGCTCCGGTCGGTCGAGTACCCCTGCGCGGTCAGGAAGGCGCACACGTCCGCCGGCACCCCGGTTGTCGCCCCGCAGAGGAACGCGAACCAGTCGAAGACGTCGCTGTCGTAGACGAGCCCGGGTCCGCGGCCAGCTGCGGCCGCACGTGGCCGGCCCCCTGGGCGAAGGCCCTTAGCGCGGACGGGTCGGCCGCCGCCGTGTCCGCGAACGTGTCGAGCACGTCTGTTCCGGTCGTCATGAGCGCGGACTTGATCGCCATCGGCGACCAGTCCGGGTGCAGCTGCTTGAAGAGCGCGGCGAGGCCGGCGACGTGCGGCGAGGCCATCGACGTCCCGCTGTAGAGGTCGAAGTCGCGGCCGCGGTTGCCCGGGGGCGCCACGGCGGCGAGTACGTCGACGCCCGGCGCGCCGAGATCGGGCTTCAGCAGGTCGCCGCCGCCGCCGAGGATCGGCCCGCGGGACGAGAACGCCGCCATGAACGGCGCCGGCTGGTCGTAGCGCACCTCGCCGACAATCGAGGCGTTCCTGCCGGCGAGCGCCGCCGCCTCGATCGCCGCGTAGTGGTCACCCTGCAAATGCACGGACGGGACGAAGTGCAGATCCGCGTTGAGCGAGCCGCGGCGGGTGGGTTGACGAGGATCATCCCGATCCCGCCGACGCGCTGGACCTCGAAGCTCTTCTCGACGCGCGCGTTGACGCCGCGCTGGCAGAAGACGACCTTGCCGGCAGCCGCGGCCGTGAGCGTCCCCAGCGTGCAGAGGCGCTGCGGTGAGCCCGCGGCCCCGAACGTGATCAGCTGGCCGCTCGCGGAGCCCGTGCCGGCTGAGGCGCCCGAATAGCTGACGCGTCGACGGTCGCCGAGCCGACGCCGACGCGGTCGTGCGTCATCGCGGCCGTGTCGTCACCCACGGGCTCGGATGCGCCACCGTGCTTGCGGCCGGGCCGTCGTTGCCGGCCGAGGTAGCGACGAAGATCCCCGCGGCCGCAGCGTTCAGGAACGCCTCGTGCACGATGTTGAGGAAGTCGGTCTGCGTCCCGCCGACGGAGAAGTTGATCACGTCGACGCCGTCCGCCACCGCCTGGTCGATCGCGGCGGTGAAGTCGCTCTGCCAGCCGTTCGCGGTCGACGCGTCCTGGAGCGAGTAGAGGGCCTTGTACATGCGACGCGGGCGCGCGGCGCGATGCCGCTGATCTCGCCGAACGCCGCGGCGGCGCCGGTCGCGGGCACGTCGAAGTTGCCGCCGGCGGTCGAGGTCGTATGGCTGCCGTGCCCGTGGAAGTCGCGAGGGGAGATGAACTCCCAGGGCCGGAGCGCCTCGAGCGCGGCGTCCCCGCCCCAGCCGCCGGTGTAGTAGCGCGCGCCGACGAGCTTGTTGTTGCAGAGACCCGGGCCCCACTGCTCGCCCTGCTGGCACGTCCCGTTCCAGCCGTCCGGCGGCGGCCCCACCTCGAGCTCGCCGTACGCGACCTTGCCGAGCTTGTTCTTCTTGATCTTCCGGTCCGTGAAGCTCGGGTTCTCCGGCGTGATCCCCGAGTCGACGACGCCGATGATGATCCCCTCGCCGGCGCCGCCCTTCTTGCCGCCGCCCTTCGGCCCGCCGAGCTCCTTCCAGAGGCCGCGGCCGCCGTCGAGGCCGAGGAACTCGGGCGTCGAGGAGGTGTCGATGGAGTGCAGCGTGTCCTCCGTCACCCCGGCGACGTTCGGCAGCTTCTCGATCGCCTCGGCCTGGGCGGTCGGTCAGCCTCGCCGCCATGCCGTTGAACGAGTAAACGTAGTCGTAGAGCTTGTCCGCCCCGCCGACCTGTGCGAGCGCGTCGGCGTGCGTGCGCTCGAGGTGCTCGGCATACCGGCCTACGTCCGGCGGAGCGACGGTCGAGCTTCTTCCCCTTCGCCGGCTTCGTGGTCGGTCAGCCCCGCCACGCCCCCGTCGTAGGTCGCAACGGGCGGTTGCACCATCTGCACGATGTAGGTCGTCGTCGACGTGTCGGCGGCCGTTCCGGACGCCGACACCGCGAGCAGCACCGCCCCGAACAGCGCGGACGCGGCGAGCGTCCCCCAAGCGCGGGTTCCCATGTCGTCCCCCCTGCCTAGTCCCTGTGCCGCCCGCGGGCGGCCTGACGCGGGTAGCCTAAGGCGACACGCTTTAGTTGCAACCTCTCTTTGCAAATGTCCTTTGAATCTTCTGAAAGCTTCCTGAAACGGGCGAGGCCGGCATCTCGCCGGCCTCGCCCCTTCCCTGTGCGACCCTCTTCTAGGGCCGGTCGATCGTGATCGTCGGCGACGTCCAGGTCTCCCAGTGCGCCGGGTTGCCGGCGTCACCGAGCGCCTTGAGCGCCTTCACGACGAGCTTGTAGCTGCCGTCCGGCACCGTCTTCCAAGCCTGGCCTGCCTTGGAGCCGTTGCCGTTCGAGTGGAGCCGGCCACCTTCCCACGGGTAAGGCGAAGAAGCCGGTCGCCGTCGCGTTCCGCGGCAGGAAGTCCTGCTCCAACCCGTTCGAGAAGACCGGGTGCAGCCTCGCGCCGGTGGCCGCGTTCACGACCTCGAACTCGAGCCGCCGCACCTGGTGGTCGAAGTGCAGCGCGACGTTCGGGATCTCGTTCATGCCCGCGAGCGTCCACACCTCCGTGGGCGCAGCGACTGCGAACGTGTTGATCGCCGTCTCCTTGCGAATGGACGGGAACGCCCCGCGACTCGGCATCGCGACGATCGACTGGTAGTCACCCGCGAAGCCGGCGTACGGGACGCGGAAGAGCTGCCCGTCGCTCTGGCGCGTGAGCTGGACCCAGCCGCCGTACTGGTGCTGCTGCGGCAGCCCCGCGACGGTCGCGACCGTCACGCCGACCGTGCCCGTCCCGCCCGCCGGAACCGTCACGGACGGTGCGGAGAACGTCGCGGTCGCACCGGGCCCGAAGAACCCGAACGCGAACGGCGAGATCAGCGTGCCGGAAGGCCCGGTGCCGATTGCGCCGAGATGCGACAACGCATACGTCTGGGCCGACGAGCTCGAGTTCGCGATCGTCAGCGTCGCCGTGCCGCCCGAGCCCTCGCCGAGCGAGAGCTTGCCGGGCGTCACCGTCGTCGTCGAGAGGATCGCGTCGTCGATGTCGACCATGCCCGCGCCCTGCCGGTGCACGACCTCAGGCCCTGCCGCCGGCGCGAGGTTGAACGGCCGCGGATCCGCGCTGTTCTGCAGGATCGCGCGGAACGCCGAGGACGCCAGCGTCGGGCGGGCCTGGCGGAGCAGGGCGGCCGCTCCCGCGACGTGCGGCGAGCTCATCGACGTACCGCTGATCGTCGCGTACGCGCCCAGCTCGAGCGGGTACGTCGACTTGATCAGGCCGCCGGGAGCACCGATGTCCGGCTTCAGGGTCAGCTCGGCGTTCATCCCGTACGAGCTGAACGACGAGATCAGACCGCCGGTCGGGTTCAGGAACGTCCCCTCGGCGTTCGTCCAGGTCAACGTCACAGGACCCGCGTTGAGGCGGTTGTGGATCAGGATTCCCTCGTCGCGGTCGATCGAGACGACGGGGATCGTGATCGCGGGAGTGCCTGCGACCGTGGCCGCGAAGCGGCCGGCCACGCTGTTGTAGAGGACAACCGCGGCGGCACCAGCATTCTGCGCGTTGAGCGCCTTCTGGTGGAAGGTGCAGATACCGCGGCGGATCAGCACTGCCTGGCCGGTGAACGAGCCGGCCGCGGGAGCGACGCAGCCGTCGCCGGGAGCAGGCGCCACGAACTCAGGCACCGCGGTGCCCGCCGTCTTCGCCATCGGCAGGCTGCCGGACGTCGGGGCGAGCGGCGAAGCGGTGGCCTGGCCGTAGCCGATCGCCGTGTTGTCAGGCGAGATCGTGAACGTTTTGAGCGCGACGTGGCTGTTGTCGAACGACGCCACGCCGATCACGTTGTTGCCGACGCCGGGAGCGCCGGCCGAGTAGAGGCCATCCGTCCCGCTGTTGCCGATCGAGGCCACGACGACCACGCCGGCATCCGCGAGCGCGTCGGCGCCCCTCGCCGTCGGGTACTGCGGCCACGTCTGGAAGGCCGAGCCGATCGACATGTTCAGCACGTGAGCGCCGTCGGCGAGCGCGCGCTCCATCGCCGCGAGCATGATGTCCGCGGTCGTCGAGCCCTGGCAGCCGAAGACGCGGTAGGCGAGGATCTTCGCGTCGGGGGCGACGCCCGTGACGCCGGTCGGCGACGCTGCCTTCGCGCCGACGATGCCGCTGACATGCGTGCCGTGGCTGTTGCAGTCGTCCGGATCGGGATCCGGCGTCGCCACCGGGTTGAAGAGCGGGTTCGGCGCGCCGGTGTCGAGGAACTCCTGGGCATTGAACGTGTCGCCGACGAAGTCCCACCCGGTGATCACCTTGCTCCCCGGGAAGTCGTTGTCGAAATTGCCGTCGTTCGATGCGGCGTCGCTGTCGACGCCGTCCCCGCCGAGGTCGCGGTGGTTGTAGTCCACGCCCGTGTCCATCACCGCCACGTTGACGCCCGCACCGGTGAAGCCCGAAGCATTCGCGAGGTCGGCGCCGGTCTGCCTCACCGCTGTCGCGAGGTCGGGGGTCGAGGTCGGCTCGAGCTCCGCCGCATAGACGGGATAGACCGCCTTGACGCTGCCGAGCCCGCCGAGCTTGCCACGCTGGCCGGGGGCCAGCTTGATCGAGATGCCGTTGAAGAGCCGGTCGTACGTGAACCGCTCCGTGTACTTGACGCCTGCGCTCTTCGCCTGACTGACGAAGTCCGCCTTCGAGCCCGAGAACTCGATGAAATACGCGCCCGTCGACTCGCTGACGAGCGTCTCGTCGGCTGCGGGCGCCGGCGCCTCGCCGACCTGTTCCACTCCGTCGCCCGCGAACGCGCCCGGCACGGCAAGTGCCGCCGCGGTTGCGACGAGAGCGAGCGCGCGCGGTGCGCGCCGAGAAGCTACTCGCATGTGTGTCTCTCCCCTGTCTACAGACGGCCGCCCAGGAGGACGGCCCTTCCCAAGCGCGCCCGATCCTACAGGGTGCACGCCGATTTCGCGGCACACGAGACGGGGGAGCCTTCCGGCTCCCCCGTTGCCTCCGTCTGTGAAGAGGTGTTACTTCGTCTTACTGAGAGCACCTCTGCCCGCTGGCCACTCCGGTTGAAGTGGTGCAGCAGGAGGACGCCCTGCGAGCGTTGGCCGCGAACGACGCCGCGTTGTAGCCGACGTCGATCTTCTGGCCGTCGAGCGCCGGGTACATCGTCGTCGCGGCGAGCCCGTCGGAGAAGGTCAGGCCGGGCGTGCCGACGTTGTACGTGGCCCACGGCGTCGTGTCGATCGTGCCCCAGAACCGGCTCTGACCCACGATCCGGTAGCGGAACGATGTCTGCCCGGCCGGCAGGCCGATCGGTGCGATCGGCACCGGCACGACGAGCACGTTCGAGTTGTACGGCGCCGTGTTCACGTTCGAGTTGAAGATGTTCGAGAACGACACCGCCGCTGCGCCGACGGCGACGACGAAGACGTCCTGCGGGTCTGCGTTCGGCCCGAACACGAAGCGCGTCGTGAACGCCTGCTGGTCGACGGTACCGTCGTTGTTCCGGTCGAACTGGACGTAGAACTGCGTGTCGTCGCAGGAGCGGCCCAGTCGCCGAACGTCGAGAGGCCGAAGTAGACCGTGGTACCCTTCGTCGCAGCGCCGGCGTACTGGATGTCGGCGCCACGCGCGAGCGTCGAGACGCCGGTGCCCAGGGTTGCCTCACCGCTCACGATCCCGAGCTCGAAGGCGCTCACCTTCGAGACGTAGCCGAGCGGCTCGGCGCCGGTGTTGACGCCCTCGCCGGCGATGTTGATCTTGGCGGATGTCCCTTGCCGACGTTCAGGAACGGCGGAGCGGCCTTCGTCGTCGACGCGGGCCTCGCCGCTGCGTAGACCGGCACGCGGAGCGCCGGGCCGGCGGACGGCGTGAGCGTGACAAGGCCGCGAGGCCTCGCTCAGCCACTGCCGCGGGTTGTCGACCTGCACGCGCGACGGTCGCGTCACGGTGTTCTGCATCGCCGCGGCGATCGCGTTCAGCTGCACGACGAACGTCGCGGAGCCGCCGGCCGGAACGGACAGCGAGCTCCCGCCCGGGAAAGAGAACGTGACTCCGGGGATCGACGTGCGTGCGTCGAAGCCGAGCGAATAGCTCTGAGCGGACCCGCCCATGGTTGTCGACGCGGATCGTCCGCTGCAGCGTCGCCGTGCCGGCCACCTCGACGGCGCCGAACGAGACGCTGACCGCGCCCGATCCGTCGGCGTTGTAGGCGACCGAGCTCGACGCGAGCGCCGTGCTCACCTGGACGCGTCCGGAGCCGACGCGGCCGACGCCGAACTTGTCGCCGGTCTGGCCGAACTGGCTGAAGATGTCGGAGCCCGCAGTGTTCATCGCGAGCGCCTTCAGCTCGCTCCACTGACCAGGTCGGGTGCTCCTGCTTTAGCAGCGCCATCACGCCCGCAATGTGCGGCGACGCCATCGACGTCCCGTTCAGGCTCCGGCCGCGGAAGCCCGTCAGCCGGTCGGGCGACCAGATCGTCTGGCCGGGCGCCGAGATGTCCGGCTTCAGACCGGTGTCGCGGGCCCGCGGGCCGCGGGACGAGAACGACGAGAGCGCGTCGGTGCGTGCGTTGTCGATCGACTCTCCCACCTGGATGCCGGAGAGCGTGACATTGAGCGCCGGGCTGACAACGCCGGCCGTCAGCTGGCTCTTCAGCGTGTTGCCGACGTTCACGTTCGTGTACATGCCCGGCGTGGTCGTGTTGCCGGCGATCGCCGTGTCGAGGAACGTGGTCGAGTCGGCCATGATGATCCCCGTCGCGCCGGCTGCCGTCGCGTTGTTCGCACGGACGGCGGAGCCGCACGGGAACGGGTCGGTGCCGATCTTCCAGTCGACGAGCACGATCCGGCCGCTGATGTTCGCGGCGTCTGCGCCCGTCCAGAGCGAGCAGCCGAACTGGTTCGTGGCCGGGTAGTACACGTTCCCGGTCCGCTCCTGGTTCGCGCCCGTCCAGCTGAAGGCCTGCGGACTTCGAGCCGATGTACTTGCCGGCGATCGAGGCTGGAGCGTTGACGATGATCGCGTCCGCGCGCTCCGCGGCGTCGAGCGACGAGGCGGCCGCGATCGCCTTGACCGCGCTGGCCGGGCTGCCGCTGACGAAGTACGAATCGCCGCTGTTGCCGGCGGCCGTCACGACGATGACGCCGAGAGTCGGTCGCGTTGTTGGACGCGGCCGCGCTCGGGTCGTCCGGCGTGCCGTAGGCGGAGCCGAGCGACATGTTGATCACGTCGACGTGGTCGGACGGGTCGCCGTCCCGGTTCGGGTCGGTCGCCCAGTTGATCGCGGCGACGGTGAGCGCAGTGTTCCCGTTGCAGCCGAAGACGCGGAGCCCGTAGAGCTCGGCCTGCGGGGCGACGCCGGGGCCGATGCCCATCGCGGCCGTGTTCACCGCGCCGTTGTACGGGCCGGTGTACGTCGTCCCGTCGGCGTTGACGCCGGTCCCGCGGCCGTGCCGGACACGTGCGTGCCGTGCCCGTTGCAGTCCATCGGGTTCGGATCGGGCTTCGGGACGGGATCGAACGGGATCCCCGGACCCGGGCTCGAGGCGCTGTAGAGATCGCCGGCGAGGTCGAAGCCACCGACGACCTTCGCGGAGGGGTAGATCCCCGGGATCGTGAATCCGGCCGGGTTCAGGTCAGGATCCGGCGGGTTCGCCTCCGGCGCTGCGCGCAACGAGGTAATCCGGCGAGGAGCCGGAGCCGGCGAAGCCGCGGTGGACGTAGTCGATGCCGGTGTCGATCACGGCGATGCTCATGCCGGTGCCCGTGTTGCCGAAGGAGCCCCACGCCTGCAGCGCAGTGATCAGCGGCACGCTCGAGTGGTTGTCCAGCTCGACGAGCGGAATCTCGTGCACCGCCTTCACGCCGGGCAGCTCCGCGAGCTCGGCGACCGTGCCGGGCGCAGCCTGGACCGCGATCCCGTTGTAGGCGGTCTGGACCTGGTAGAGCGGCGTCGCGTCGATGCCGCTCGCGTCGAGGCTGCCGAGCACGTTCCCCTGTGCCTGCTCGGCCGCCTGCTTGCTGGCCTTGCTCTCCGGCCGGCGTCCTCCTTCGAGGCGCCGCGGCCGCGCGCCTTGGCGTACGTCACCGCCGCAGGCTCGCCCTCGAGCTCGAGCATGACCGATCCGCCGGTTACGTCGAGCTGTGCGAGTACGCCTGGTGTCGGTGTTCACCTCCATGTCGCTGGGTAGGGCCGACCCGGCTCCGCTCGCCAAGAGCAGCGCCAGGACGGCAAAGGCTGTGAACAGGCGCAGTGTGCGCCGGGAAGCCTGAGCCATGGTCTTCTCTCCCCGTGTGCGTGTGCCGTCCAGACGGGACGGCTCGTGAAAGGCGGGATGGACGTACCCGGCTGCGCCGGATTACAAGCGTTCTTGCGACGCCGACTGAGATTTGAGGGGAGCCCGTTGGGGCTCCCTCAACTTCTAGCCGTGGATCGAGACGATCAGGGGGATGATCAGGATCGCGACGATGTTCGCGATCTTGATCATCGGGTTGATCGCCGGGCCCGCCGTGTCCTTGTAGGGGTCGCCGACCGTGTCGCCGGTGACCGACGCCGCGTGCGCCTCGGAGCCCTTGCCGCCGAACAGGCCGTCCTCGATCAGCTTCTTCGCGTTGTCCCAGGCACCGCCGCCCGAGGTCATCGCGATCGCGAGGAAGAGACCGGTGACGATCGTCCCGATCAGGAGACCGCCGAGCATCTCCGGGCTCGCGATCCCGACCGCGATCGGGATCGCGACGGGGATCAGCGCAGGCAGCATCATCTTCTTGATCGCCGACGCCGCGACGAGGTCGACCGCCTTGCTGTAGTCGGGCCGCTGCGTTCCCTCCATGATCCCCGGCATCTCCTTGAACTGGCGGCGTACCTCGACCACGACCTCGCCGCCGACGCGGCCGACCGCCGTCATCGCGAGCGCCGCGAACAGGAACGGCATCATCCCGCCGATGAAGAGGCCAGCGATCACGTACGGGTCGCCGAGGGCGAAGGTCGTGTTGAGCCCCTCCTCGTCGAGGCCGCGCGTGTACTCGTCGAACAGGACGAACGCCGCGAGCCCGGCGGAGCCGATCGCGTAGCCCTTCGTCACGGCCTTCGTGGTGTTGCCGACGGCGTCGAGCGGGTCGGTGATCGCGCGGACGGACTCGTCGAGCCCGGCCATCTCGGCGATCCCGCCGGCGTTGTCGGTCACCGGCCCGAACGCGTCGAGCGCGACGATCAGGCCGCACATCGAGAGCTGAGCCATCACGGCGACACCGATCCCGTAGAGGCCGGCGATCTCGTAGGCGGCGATGATCCCGCCTGCGATCACGAGCACGGGGAACGTGGTGGCGCGCATGCCGACGGCGAGGCCCTCGATGATGTTCGTCGCGTGTCCGGTTTGCGAGGCTCGGGAGATCGACTTGACCGGGTTCCAGCGAGAGCCCGTGTAGAACTCCGTGATCGCGACGAGTAGGAACGTGATCGCGAGGCCGATCAGCGCGGAGCCGTAGAGCTCCCAGAAGCTGAAGCGGCCCTCGTCGAACGCAAGCGTGACGGGGATGAAGCCGAGGGCCGAGAGCCCGGTCGCGACGATCACGCTCTTGTAGAGGGCATTGATGATCGAGCCGTCCTTGCCGATCTTGGCGAAGTAGACGCCGATCACGGAGGCGAGGATCGAGATGCCGCCGAGCGCAAGCGGGAAGAGCGGCAGGTTCCCGAGTGGGAAGGCCGTCCCGAGCAGCATCACCGCGACGGCGGTGACCGCGTAGGTCTCGAACAGGTCGGCCGCCATGCCGGCGCAGTCGCCGACGTTGTCGCCGACGTTGTCGGCGATCACGGCCGGGTTGCGCGGGTCGTCCTCGGGGATGCCCGCCTCGATCTTGCCGACGAGGTCGGCTCCGACGTCGGCGGCCTTCGTGAAGATGCCGCCGCCAAGGCGCGCGAAGACCGAGATCAGCGAGCCGCCGAAGGCGAGGCCGATCAGGTCGTCGATCGCCGACTCCTGGCTGTTGTCGAAGATGCCGGTGAGGATCCCGTAGTAGCCGGCCACGCCGAGCAGGCCGAGGCCGACGACGAGCAGGCCGGCGACCGAGCCGGCGCGGAACGCTACCTCGAAGGCCGGGCGCAAGCCGCTCTTCGCCGCCTCCGCAGTGCGCACGTTCGAGCGAACGGCGACGTTCATGCCGATGAAGCCCGCGGCGGCGGAGAGAATCGCGCCGATCGCGAAGCCGATCGCCGTCCCCCAGCCGAGCTCGTTGTAGAAGCCGATCACGAGGAAGGGCACCAGGGCGACGCCCGCGATCGTCAGGTACTGCCGGCGGAGGTACGCCGCGGCGCCCTCCTGCACGGCACGCGCGATCTCCTGCATCCGCTCGGTGCCCGCGGGCTGGCGCAGCAGCCAGGCCGTGAAGTAGAGCCCAAAACCCACGGCGACGCCCGCGCAGACGAGCGCAAAGGCGACCGCGTGGTCATTGAAGAAATCCATCAAGCCTCCGTCCGTCCAAACCCGTCACAAAGTAAGCGCCGAGCTGCCTCGGCGCGGCGGATTATGTATCACAAGCGCCGCACCCGTCAGCCGGGGACGGGCACGCCGACCTGCTCCGCGTAGATCTGCTCGAGCGACACGCCCTCCGCGAAGCGCCCGATCTGCCGCTCCGCGGCGTTCTGCTCGGGGATCGCGAGGTACGGACCCGCGCCGATCTCGTCCGCGACGGGGGCGACCCACTCGAGCAGCCGCTCCAACCGCGCGCGCGCCGGAATCACATCGCCGCGCTCGAGGTCGATCAGCTCGCCCGAGAGGCCGTAGCGGATCGCGCGCCAGACGTTCTCCTCGATCAGCCGGTGCGGCTGGTTGGTGAGCGGCTCGCCCTCGTCGTGCGCCCGCGCGATCCGCACCGCGAGCGCGTAGGCGAATGCGGCGAGCGCCTGCGCATCCGCGAGCTCGGGCTGCCCGTCACAGATCCGGATCTCGACGGTGGGGAAGCCGAGGTGCGGCCGGACGCTCCACCAGAGCTGCGTGTGCTCCGTGACCGAGCCGGTCTCGTAGAGGAAGCGGACGTAGTCCTCGTACTGCCGCCAGGACGCGAAAGCGTCCGGGACGCCGCAGCGCGGGAAGAAGCGCGTGAAGATCTGCGTCCTCGCGGTGTGGAGGCCGGTGTTCACGTTCTCGACGAAGGGCGAGCTAGCGGAGAGGGCGAGCAGCTCCGGGAGCAGGTTGCGGAGGCCGTTCGTGACCGCGATCGCCCGGTCGGCGTCGCGGATCCCGACGTGCACGTGCATGCCGAACGTGTTGTTCCGCCAGACGACGTAGCGGAGCAGCTCGTCGTTGCGCCGGTAGTGCGGCGTGTCGATGATGCGCTGCTCCTGCCAGGGCGACCACGGGTGCGTGCCCGTCGCGCCGAGCGCGATCCCCATCGGATCGACGAGCGCTTGCAGCTGCGCGCGGCGCTCCGCCATCACAGCCGGGACGTCCGCGAAGGTCTCGCAGCGGCCGGTCTTGATCTCCACCTCGGACGCGATCAGCTCGCCGACGAGATGCGGCTCGAGCGGCGTTCCCTGGGCCGCGGCCTGCACTTCCTCGAAGCGGTTGACGAGGCCGAGCGTCAACGGGTCGAGGAGCGCGAACTCCTCCTCGACGGCGACCGTGTAGTCGGTGCCGGTGTCGAAGCCCTCCCGGGCCGCGGCCAGGAGCTCCTCATAGCCGAGGCGCTGCTCGTCACCCATTCGCGGGAATGTAGTCGAAGGGTTCGAGCAAGCGGCGGGCGACACCGGCCCAGCTCCAGCGCGCCACCGCGGCTGCGCGTGCGGCCTCGCGCACCGCGGCGCGATCCGCGGGGGCGAGCTCCAGCAGCTCGCGCAGCTTCGCGGCGAGCTCCCCGGCGTCGCCGGTGCTGAAGCTCGCGAGGCGTCGCAAAGCGGGTGGGTATTCCTGCTCGATGCCATCGGCGATCTCGGCGAGGCCCGAGTGCCGCGCCACCAGCGGCGGCGAGCCGGCGGCGGCCGCCTCGGCCGCGACCATGCCGAATGCCTCGGGGAAGATCGAGGGCACGACCGTGGCGTCCGCCAGCGCGAGCAGGTGGACGAGGTGGCGGTGCTCGAGCGGGCCGGTGAACAGCACCCGAGGGCCCGCGAGCGCCTCGAGCTCGCTGCGGTAATCGCCGAAGCCGACGACGACGGCGCGCGCGTCGACCTCGCGCAGCGCCTCGAGCAGGACGTGGACGCCCTTGTTGTAGAGGAGCTTCCCGAAGTAGACGACAGTCGGCTCCTCGCCCGCGAGGAACGTCGCGAGCCGTTCGGCGTTCCCCTCGTCGGGCAGGCGCTCGTTCGCGTTGCCGGGGTTCGGTGGATCGCGGCGCGCCTCCGCGAGCAGGCCCGCGAGCGCCTCGTCGCGCGGTCGCGGTCGCCACTCCTCGACGTCCACGCCCGGCGGCACCTCGTGCACGCGCTCGACGTGGCCGACGACCTCCTCCAGGACCTCGCGGATGTGCCCGGAGCCGACGAAGGTCGCCTCGGCGCCGGCGAGCGCCTCCCGTCCCCAGGCGGCGAGCTCGGCGTTGCCGCGCAGCGAGTACTCGAGCTCGGAGCCGTGGGCCTTGACGGCGTAGCGGGCGCCGCTCGCGGCCCCCACCGGCCCGCCCAGCAGAACGTGGTTGCAGAGGACGAGGTCGGCCGGAAGGTGCTCTCGGACCGCGGCCGCGTTCCGCGCGACCCACTCGTCGAGCTCCGCTCTCGAGCAGTCTTGGACGAGCTTGACCTCGTAGCCCTCGTAGCGGTCGAGCACGAACACCGGGAGCAGGCCGGCGACGTCCGGCCGCACAGTCTCGGCCCCGCCCAGGTCGTACAGCTCGGGGTGCGGCTCCTGGCTGAGCACCGTCACGTCGTGCCCTGCGCGCGTCCACTCCCGCGCGAGCAGGCGCGTGTAGACGTTCGAGCCGGTCCCACCGAGCAGGTACCCGTGCCAAAGGAGGATCCGCACCTCTACGTCAAATGGAAATACAGCGCGTAGAGGAGCTCGACCGCGGGATTCGAGGCGTGGACGGCGACATCGCCCGGGACGTCGAGGAGCGCCTCGGAGTAGTTGAAGATGATCTTCACGCCCGCGTCGATCAGGTCGTCGGCCGCCTTCTGCGCACCCACCGCCGGAACCGCGATCACGCCGACGATGATGTTGTTCTCCCGCACCGCCTCGCGCAGCCTTTCGTAGGGCTGCACCTCGAGTGCGCCGATCGCGCGACCCGCCTTCTCCGGGTCGTTGTCGAGGACGACCGCGATGTTGATCCCGTGCTCCGCGAAGATCGGCGAGCTCGCGATCGCCTGGCCGAGCCGTCCGGCGCCGACGAGCGCGATGTTGTGTTGCCCCTGCGTGCGCAGGATCTTCCGGATCTCGCCGAGCAGCGAGTCGATGTTGTAGCCCACCCCGCGCTTGCCGAACTTGCCGAAGCTGGAGAGGTCGCGGCGAATCTGCGTCGCGTTGATGTTCGTGTAGTCCGAGATCTCCTGCGACGAGATCCGGTCCTTGCCCATCTTCCGGGCCTGGGTCAGGACCTGCAGATATCGCGAGAGACGTGCTGCTACACCAACCGTGAGGCGATCCGCCAACGTGTTCCCTTTCCTCGTGCTTGTGACAACTCGGCACATTGTGCCGACGGATCCTCGAGGTCGCCCCCGAGAACCGTCAGCAGGCCTTCAAACGGCGGCGCAGCGCCTCTGGCTGGACGAAGAAGGTGAACGCACGCTCGCCGTCGACCTCGACGACCGGGATCGAGGAGCGGTACGCGGCCTCGAGCTCCGGGTCGCCGCCGATGTCGACCCGCTCGAAGTCCCCGGCGCAGACGCGGTCGACCACGTCGAGCGCCGCCTGACACAAGTGGCACCCCTCCGCCACAAACACGGAGACCCTAGGGATAGAGCCCCCGCGTCACGGTTGCCTCGGCGACACGGCGCACGGCGAGCCCGTAGGCGGCGAGGCGCATGCTCGTCCCGTGCTTCGCCCGCGTCTCCGAGGTCTCCTTGAACGCGCGCGTGACGATGTCGTTCAGCCGGGCGTTCACCTCTTCCTCCTTCCAGAAGTACTCCTGCAGGCCCTGCACCCACTCGAAGTAGGAGACGACGACGCCGCCGGCGTTCGCGAGCACGTCCGGGAGGACGACGACGCCGTTGTCCTCGAGGATCTCGTCGGCGTCCGGCGTCACCGGGCCGTTCGCGCCCTCGCAGATGATCCGCGCCTTCACCTGGCCCGCATTGCCGGTGTGGATCACCTGCTCGAGCGCGCACGGTGCGAGCACGTCGCAATCGAGCAGCAGCAGCTCGTCGTTCGAGATCGCGTCCGCGCCGGAGAAGCCCTCGAGCGTCCCGTGCTCTGCCTTGTGGGCGAGGACGGAGGGCAGGTCGAGCCCGTCCGGGGCGTGGAGCCCCCCGGCGGAATCGGAGACGGCGACGACGACGGCGCCCTGCTCGGTGAGCAGCCGGGAAAGATGGCGGCCGACGTTGCCGAAGCCCTGGACGGCGACCCGGAGCCCCTCGAACCTCTTGCCCTCCTCCTCGAGGGCGTCCGCGATCACGTAGAGCGCGCCGCGCGCGGTCGCGTCTTCCCGGCCGAGCGACCCGCCGATCGTCAGCGGCTTCCCGGTCACGACGCCGAGCACGGAATGCCCCTTGTTCATCGAGTACGTGTCGAAGATCCAGGCCATGACGCTCGCGTTCGTGCCGACGTCCGGAGCGGGGATGTCCCGCTCCGGCCCGATCTCGTTGATGATCTCGCTCGTGAAGCGGCGGGTGAGCCCCTCGAGCTCCCCGCGCGAGAGCCGCTTGGGATCGCAGACCACGCCACCCTTGGCGCCGCCGAAGGGAATGTTCATCAGCGCGCACTTCCAGGTCATCCACATCGCGAGCGACTTGACCTCGTCGAGTGTGACGTCCGGGTGGTAGCGGATCCCGCCTTTCGACGGGCCGCGCGCGATGTTGTGGGTGACCCGGAAGCCGTCGAAGACGCCGACCGTGCCGTCGTCCATCGTCACCGGAATCGAGACCTCGACCGCCTTCTTGCAGCGCTCGAGGACGTTGATCAGGTTGGGGTCGATCCCGAACGTCTCCCCCACCCGTCGCAGCTGCTGTCGCGCGATCCCGTACGGGTTCTCGCGCAGGTGGGTCGGCGCCTCCGCAGTGGTCATCTCCACGCCTCCTGGCTCGCTCTCGAGGGGTGCCGCGGCGGACTCTAATCCCCGCCCAGCCGGATCCGGAAACCGACTGCCTCGGTCTCCGCTGGCCCGTCGGGCGGGACGGCGACGACGCGCAGACGGTAGGCGCCGGCCGGAAGGCCGCCGCCGCGCGGACCGCGGCCTGTGAGCCCGATCGCGAACCGGCCGGGGAGCACGTCGCGGAGCCGGGCCAGGATGCCGATCTTCGTGCGCCCGCGCCACAGCTCGACATCGATCCGGGAGAGCGGCCGGACCTGGCGGCGGCCGGCGAGATCCTGCACCTGGCCCGCCTGCACGGTCAGCACCGCGGGCGCCCGGTCGGAGGCCCGGAAGCTCTTGGCGGAGAGCGTGAGCCCGCCGATCAGCGCCGACCCCGGCACCGGCAGCGAGACTGCCCAGGGCACGAAGATGCGGCCGCCTCCGGCGACCTCGAGCCGCGCGCGGCCGTTGATCGCGGCGACCCCCCGCGGCAGGAACGAGACGCGCGCCGTGAGCGTCACCGTCCGCCGAGCCCCCGGCGGCAGCCGCAAGCGCGCGGGGGTGGCCGTGACCGTCACGCCCGCGATTCCCTCGACCGTGCCCTCGACCTCGACCATGACCCGGCGCGAGGAGACGTTGCGAACGGCGATCCTCCGCACGGCCCGCCAGCCCGGCGCGTCGGCCGCGCCGAAGCCGACCGTGGTGGGAGTCGCTGCCACCTCTGCGGCGCTCGCGGCCGCCAGGTCGATTACTCCCGCTCCCTGTGCGGCTGCCTCGCTCGTGGCGGCCGGAATCGCGGTCCCGACGAGCACGCCCTTCAGCGCGGGCGCGTCCAGCCCCGGCCGCATCTGCGCCAGGACGGCCGCCGCGCCGCCGGCGAGCGCAGCGGAGACGCTCGAGCCGCTGATCGTGCCGTACCGAGCCGTCCGGTCGGCGTTGCGGCCGGGATCGGAGGTGACGAGCTCGACGCCGGCCGTCGCCACCTCGGGTTTGACTCCGCCGCCGAAGGCGAGTCCGTGCGAGGAGAAGGGGGCGACCGTGGCGTGGCGCGCGTTGGAACGCCAGCCTGGCGCGCCCAGCGAGACCCGGACACCGGCTCCCTCCGCGAGCGCGGCGCGCAACGCGGCCGCCACTCCCCGCGGGAGGCCGACAATCGGCACCTCGAGCCTGTCGTCGAGGCCAAGCGCTCCTGCGGGGACGAGCCCGTCGACGAGAATCGCGGCCGCGCCGGCCAGCACGGCCTGCCGCGCCGCATCGCCCGGCCGTGCGCCGCGTGCGAGAAGGGCCGCCCGCCCCGCGGCGAGGCTGTAGCCGCCGTCGTCAAACCAGCGCTCGAGCGGCGCGCGGCGAGGTCCCGCGGCGACGTCGCGGCGCGGTGTGGCCACCGCGAGGGAAAGAGGCGACCTTGGCGCGGCTGCGCCCCCGAGTGGCAGCTCGCGATCGAGGAGCGTGCCGACACCGGCGCGGATCACGACCCGCACGACGGCGGTCTCGCGCCGCAGGTCGGCCGCGCCCACCGTCAGCGCCGCCGGCGCCCCTCCGGGCCCGCCGATGCTGCCGTAGCCGGGGCCGGCGGGGCCCTCGTTCCCGGCGGGGGCGACGACAAGGGTGTCGAGCTTGGCTGCGCCGGCGACGGCGCGCGCGACAGGCCCGTCGGGGAAGCCGGCGAACGGCTCGACGATGCCGACGACGGCGATGCGCGCGGCGTCGAGGACGTCACCGTCCTCGTCCGGGTCGACCGCCCGTTCGAGCCCGGCCAGCAGCTGGTCGGTGCGTCCGTAGACGGCGAAGCCGCCGCCGGCGCTCGGTTGCCACCCGGCGACCCGGATCGGGAGGATCGAGGCGCCCGGGGCCGCGCCGCGGATGTTCCCGGGCCCGCTCCGGCCGACGATGAGGCCTGCGACCTGGGTGCCGTGGCGCTCGAGTCGGGTCGGATCGTTCGGGTGGGACCGCGCGACCGCGAGACCTTCCGGGTCCAGCACGTCGAAACCGTCGAGGACGCGGTCGCGGATGAAGGGATGACTCGCGTCGACCCCGGTGTCGAGCAGCGCGACAGTGACGCCGCCGCCGTCGAAGCCCGGCAGCCGCACATGGTCGGGGCGGCGTCCCGAGCCGGGCGCGAACGTGGGCTCGCTCAGCTCGGCGACCGACAGCGACGCCGGGTAGGCCGCCCGCACCGGATAAACGCCGGCGACGTCGGGATCGCGCTCGAGCAGCGCGAGCGCGCGGCTGTCGATCGGCGCGGCGAAACCGTTGAACGTCCGCGTGTAGACGAAGTCCGGGAAGAGCGCGATCCCCTCGCGGGCGAGCCGTGCCGCAACCTGCTTCTGAGCCGCGAGAGCCGCCGCCGACCAGCGGCGCATCGCCGACTCGGTCGCACGTCCGCCCGCCTCCGCGAGGCTGTCGGCCAGCGACGGGCTCTCGAGCACGACGATCATGCGTTGTCCGATCGCCACCTCGCCGCGCTCCCCGTCGACGAAGCCGCGCCAGGCGGCCGCGCCGGCCTCGACCCGATCGGGTGCGTCGGCGCCCCTGCTGCCGCCCACGACGAGCAGCGCGCAGGCAACGCCGAGCACGGCGGCGAGCCGCCGGGCGTCAGGCCCGCGATGCGTACGCGTCGAGATCAAGGTAACGAGGATAGGGGAGGGTCGTGCCGTACCGGCCGGCGGAGGCGATCATCGCGGCGTTGTCGGTGCAGAGCGCGAGCGGCGCGAAGCGCGCGTCCGGCAGTGCCGCGCGCAGCTCGGAGTTGGCGGCGACGCCGCCGACGACTGCGATCGTCTCGAGGCCCGAGCTCGCCGCGGCCGCCTGCGTGCGCTCGACGAGCGCCCGCACGATCGCCCGCTGGTACGACGCCGCGAGATCGGCCTTCCGCTCCTCCGCTCCGGCGCCGAGGTCACGCACCGTGTAGAGCAGCGCGGTCTTGACGCCCGAGAACGAGAAGTCGTGGCCCGCCAGGCGCGCGACCGGGAAGGAGAAGGCGTCCGGGTCTCCGTTCTGCGCCAGCCGGTCGATCGCCGCGCCCCCCGGGTAGCCGAGCCCGAGCAGTCGCGCTCCCTTGTCGAAGGCCTCGCCGGCGGCGTCGTCGATCGAGGTGCCGACGACTCGGTAGCCGGCGTGGTCGCGCACTTCGAGGAGGAGGGTGTGCCCGCCGCTCGCGAGCAGGCAGAGGAACGGCGGCTCGAGCGGGTTGGGCCGAAGATAGAGCGAGGCGACGTGGCCGTGGAGGTGGTCGACCGGCGCGAGCGGCAGCCCCCTCGCCCACGCAAGCGCTTTCGCCGCCGAGAGGCCGACGAGGAGCGCGCCGACGAGGCCGGGACCCTGCGTGACGGCGACGGTCTCGACGTCGTCGAGGCTCGCGCCGGCTTCGCCGAGCGCCTCGCGGACGACCGGTGAGACGAGCTCGAGGTGACGGCGCGAGGCAACCTCGGGGACGACGCCCCCAAAGCGTGCGTGGAGGGAGGCTTGGGAGGAGACGATGTTCGACCGGATGTCCCCGGCGTCGGTCACGACAGCCGCTGCGGTCTCGTCGCAAGAAGTCTCGATCCCAAGGATCATCTCGTTCTCGCTTCGCGAGAACGATAGGCACAGATTCGTGACGTTTTGCTCGGCACGATCTTTTCATGGGGATTCAGGTGGTCAGGTCGACGTGGACGTGCACGAGCCGAGGGCAATTCGCAACGAGCTTCGAGCGGCTCGGCGCCGAGGTGCGGGTCGAGCCTCTTCCGGTCGCGGACTACCGAAGCCGGCGTGCGCTCGTGGAGCGGAAGACCGTGCGCGATCTGCACCTGACCCTCGCGGCGGGCCGACTCTGGGGTCAGTTGGGGCGGCTGCGACGCGCCGGGACGCGACCGTTCCTCCTCGTCGAAGGGCCATCGCTCGACGCTGGTCCGATCTCTCCGGCGGCCATTCGTGGCGCCTTGCTCGCCGCAGGCGAGAACGGCGTCACCGTCGTCCGCAGCGAAACCAAGAGCGATACGGCGCTCTGGCTCCACCGCATCGCGTCCCGAGCAACTCGGCCTTCGAGAGACAGGCCCGTGTACGCGCAGCGTGCGAAGGAATCGACCGCCGAAGCCGTGCTGGCAGCCATCCCAGACATCTCGACGATCACGGCTCGGGCACTGTTGACTCACTTTGGCAGCATCGACGCAATCGTGAGCGCGACTGACGTTGACCTCACGGATGTGCAGGGGATCGGCCCCGTTCGAGCGCAACGGCTCCGCCAAGCCTTCACGCAGCGCCACTCCGCCTATCGCTCTCGGCGGAGCCGAGAGTGACCGGGTCACGCCACATGATCAGCGCGTCCTCACGGTTGTCGGTGTAGTAGCCACGCCGGACCCCGCGCGCGACGAAGCCCATCCCCTCGTAGAGCTTGATCGCGCCTTCGTTGGAGACCCGCACTTCGAGCGTGTAGCCGCGGCGCTCGTCCGAAGCGGTCACGGCGAACAGGTGCTCGAGGAGCGCCCGGGCGATGCCCTGCCGCCGGTACGGCGGCGTCACGGCGAGGTTCATCACGTGCCACGCGTCGACGTACCGCGAGATGACGAGGTACCCGACGAGCGCGCCCGCCTTCGCGCTCGAACGCGCCGAGCGAGAGCGAGCTCGGCTTGGCGAGCTCGCCGGCGAACATCGAGCGCGACCACGGCGTCGGATACGACTCCTTCTCGATCTGCTCGATCGCGCTCAGGTCGCGCAGCTCGAGCCTGCGCAGGTCGACGTTCACCGGGCCGCCTCGACTGCGTCGGGAAGCCGGACGTAGAGGGGGTCGACGCGCTCGACCGGGCCGAAGTCCCGTGCCAGTGCGGCGTGGAAGCGCGCCCGCGGCACGTGTCGCTCGTCGTCGTCCGGCGGCACTTCGCAGCCGACCTCCTCGAGCACCGCCCGGTAGCGAACCGCGCCGTCGCCGACGCAGAGCGTGCCCGCGTCGAGCTCGAGCTCCTCGGGAGCGACGGCACGCGGGCCCGGTACGAAGACCTCGCGCCGCTTGGCGTCGATCACCGGGGTCGCCCCGGGCGCTCCGGCCGCGAGGGCGTCGAGGGTCGAGACACCAGCGGCGGGGACGCCGAGCGCGAGCGCGAGCCCCCGCGCTGCGGCGAGCCCGATCCGGATCCCGGTGAAGCTCCCCGGCCCGGTGCCGAGCGCGAGGGCGCCGATGTCACGCGGATGCGCCCCGGCCTGGCGCAGGAGCGCGTCGACGTCCTCGAGCAGCACCGAAGCGCGCGAGACCCGCTCGCCGAGGACCTCGCCGTCGTCGACGAGCGCGCTGGTCGCGCGGTCGGTCGCCGTGTCGAAAGCCAGAACCAGCACCCGGGAATGTTACGTCTCGTCGATCCTGATCCTTCGGCGGCGCGGGCCGTCGTGCTCGAGACGGACGGAGGCCCGAACGGGCGGAAGGCCGGCCAGCCCGGCTTCGGGCCATTCGACGAACACGATCGCGTCCTCGAAGTAGGGCTCGAGGTCTGCCCACTCCGCCTGCGACACACCCGCGAAGCGATAAAGGTCGAGGTGGGAGACGTCGGGGTCGCCCTTGTAGCGATGGCCGATCGTGTACGTGGGGCTCGTCACCGGTGCCGTGACACCGAGCGCCCGGCAGGCGCCGCGGACGAAGGTGGTCTTGCCCGCTCCGAGCTCGCCTGCGACCGTGACGACGTCGCCGGGCTCGAGCCGTCGCGCCAGCTCCCCGGCGATCCTCTCCGTCTCGCCCGGGGAGGACGAGCTGCGCTCCATCTCGTGAGGCTAGAAGAGCCCGAGCTGGACGGCGTGCTCCGGAACGCGCTCCTCGGGCTCCGGCTCGACCTCGGCGGGCGCCCAGGGCTCCGCGTCGCGAGCCTCGGCGCCGAGCAGCTCCGGGATCCGGGCGAAGTCCTGCTCGAGCACGCCGAGCATCGAGCGCGTGTAGAGCGCCGCCGCAGGGTGGTAGAGCGGATAGAGCGTGACCGCGTTGCCGCCGAGCGTCACCGGCTGCGGGACGCCGTGCACCCGCGTGATCCCGGTCGGCTTGCCGGACAGCAGCTTCGTCGCGAAGTTGCCGAGCGTCGCGACGAGAGTCGGCCTGATCAGCTCGATCTGCCGGAAGAGGTGCGACTCGCAGGCCTCGATCTCGTCCGGCTGCGGGTCGCGGTTGCCCGGCGGCCTGCATTTCAAGACGTTCGCGATGTAGACGTCGCTCCGCGAGAGCCCGATTCCGTTCAGCAGCTTCTCGAGCAGCTGCCCGGCCTGGCCGACGAAGGGCACGCCCTGCTTGTCCTCGTGGAACCCCGGCGCTTCGCCGACGAACATGAGGTCGGCATCCGGGTCCCCCGACCCGAACACGACCTGCGTGCGCGTGTCGGCGAGCGGGCAACGCGTGCAGCCGAGCGTCTCGTCCCGGTAAGCGGCGAGCAGATCGCTCATCGGCGGTCAGTGTACGCCGGAGGGCAGGACGGTCAGCAGCAGCCGCAGGAACCGCCGCAGCAACCGCCGCCGCCGCCGCCGAACTTCGGCTGCGACGAGACCCCCGCGACCGCGAAGGTGGAGAGCTGCTTGAGCACGTTGCCCGGCGCCGCACTCGGGGCACGCGACCGCCTGCTCCGCGTTCCGGACGAGCTCCTCGAAGTGCGACTCGCACTCCATGCAGGCGTACTCGTAGATCGGCATGCTGGAAAGTCTAGTGGGAGCGTGGACGACACCGGTGCTCGAGGGCGAGCTCGTGCGCCTGGAGCCGATGACGCTCGACCACGAGGACGGGCTCTGGGAGGCCTCGCGCGACGCGCGCACCTGGCGGTGGCTGAGCATCGAGCAGCCGCAGACGCGTGCCGAGCTGCGCGCCTACCTCGACGCCGCGCTCGCGAACGCGGCGGACGGGACCGAGATGCCGCTCGTGACCCTCCGACGGGCGGACGGCCGCGTCCTCGGCAGCACGCGCTTCCTCGCCCTGCGCCCGGAGCACCGCAGCATCGAGATCGGCTGGACGTGGCTGACGCCGGACGCTTGGGGCACGGGAGCGAACGTCGAGGCCAAGCTGCTGATGCTCGAGCACGCTTTCGAGACGCTCGGCTGCCTCCGGGTCGAGCTGAAGACCGACGCGCGGAACGAGCGCTCGCGCGGAGCGATGGCCGCGCTCCCGGCGCAGTTCGAGGGCGTGCACCGGAAGGCGATGCTGGTGCGCGGCGGGCAGCGCCGCGACTCGGCCTGGTACAGCGTGATCGACGAGGAGTGGCCCGAGGTGCGGGCGAACCTGCTACGCCGGCTCGGGCGCGAGTAGAAACGCGCGCACGACCTCGACGGCTTCGGGCCGGTCGCGGAAGACGCCGTGGCCGACGTTCCGATAGCGCTCGTACGTGACCGAGGCAGCCGGGAGCGCTTCCACGAGCTCCTCGGCTCCCGCGATCGTCGCCGAGGGGTCATCCTCGCCTGCGAGCACGAGCGTCGGGCACGTGACCCGGGCCGCTTCGTCGCGGACGTCGAACGTGCGCGCGCTCGTCGCCTCCCAGTGCGCCGCGAGGGCGAGGTTCATCTCGATCCGGGCGACGGTGTCCGCGGGCGTCGGCACGCGCGTGTAGAGCGGCACGCAGATGCGCATGAATTCGGCGAAGTTCGTCTCGGTCGGGTCGGCGAAGTACCGGGCTGCGACCTCGCCCGCCTCGGGCCCGCCGAGCCGATCGAACTCGGCGATCGAGCGCGTGTGCACGTGGCGGGCGACGACGCTGACGAGGACGAGCCGCTCGACGAGCTCGGGCCGGCGTGCGGCGAGCAGGAGCCCGACGACGCCGCCGATCCCGGTTCCGAGCACCGCCGGCCGAGTCAGCTCGAGCGCGTCGCAGAACGCGGCGACGTCGTCGACCCATGTGTCGAGGTTCCAGTGATCGGGAGAGCTCCAGTCGCTCCGCCCGGCGCCGCGAAGGTCGACGTAGACCACCTGCGCCGAATCGGCGAGCGACGGCCCGACGTTCTCTCGGTAGAGCGAGTGGTCGACCCCGGGGCCTGTCGGGAGCAGCAGAAGCGTCGGGCGCTCGCGCACCCAGGGCCCCTCGAGCGCGAGCTGCGGTCCCTCGAAGTCGAAGAAGAGCTCGACGCCGTTGGCGCGGACCTTCACGCCACGCCCGCCTGGACGTCGTCGAGGAAGCGCTGCAGCTCGTCATACGCCTGCGGAGCGTCGGTCAGCATCGAGTGGCGCGCGTTCGGATAGCTGTGGAAGCGCGTCCCCCGCGGCAGGAGCTCGACCACCTCGCGCACCAAGTCGAGCGGCGACCACGCATCGTCCTCGCCCGCGAAGACGAGCGTCGGTGCCTCGATCGAGGCCAGCTTCGGGCGCAGGTCGAGCGTCCTGCCCTCGCCGTGGACCCAGTCGAGCAGCACCTCGTGTCGCCAGCTCGCGCGCACCATCAAGTCGCTCGTCTCGAGCACCGTCGTCAGGAGCGGGAAGCAGTAGCGGAGCCACTCGGCGAAGGCCATCTCGCTCCGCTCCTCGAAGAAACGGCGGGCCGCTGCCCCCGTGTCGGGGCCGCCGAGCCGCTCCCAGATCTCGATCGAGCGCTCGGGGAGCATGCGCGCGGCCGGCGCCAGCAGGACGAGCGCGCCGGGATGCTCGGGGTAGCGCGAGGCGTACTCGAGTGTCACCTGGGCGCCGAACCCGAGCCCGAGCACGATCGGACGCTCGATCCCGAGCGCGTCGCAGAACACGCGCACGTCCTCCGCCCAGCGCTCCAGCCGCAGGTCTCCCGACTCGCCGTGGTCACTCCGCCCCGCGCCGCGCTGGTCGAGGTAGACAACCTGCGCGCGCGACGCGAGCCAGGCGCCGGCGCCGACCCGGAAGACCCCGTGATCGAATCCCGGGCCGGGATGGAGCAGCACGACCGTGGGCCGCTCACGCATCCACGGGCCTGTCGCGACGAGCTTCGGCCCGTCGACATCGAAGAACAGGCGCACGTCACCGACCTGGATCCGCATGGGGCTACACTACTTTCGCCCGGTATCCGGAACGGAACTGGAGCCACGACACATGATCGAGAGAGCTCAGGTGATCGGCGCTGGACGCGCCGGATCGGCGATCGCCGCCCGGCTGCGCGAGCGCGGCCTCGACCTCGACGGCCACGAGCCGGAGCTCGTGCTCCTCTGCGTGCCCGATCGTGCGATCGCGGACGTTGCGCGCACGGTCCGGCCAGGACCGTGGGTCGCGCACGTCAGCGGCGCGACGCCGCTCGCCGCCCTCGACCCGCACTCGCGGCGGTTCGGGCTCCACCCGCTGCAGACGTTCACGCGCGAGCGCGGCGCCGAGCAGCTCGACGGTGCGTACGCGGCGGTCAGCGGCGAGACTGACGACGCGCACGTGGTCGGGCACTGGCTCGCCCGCACGCTCGGGCTCGAGCCCTTTACCCTCGCCGACGGCAAGCGCGCGGCCTATCACGCGGGCGCGGCGATCGCCTCGAACTACCTCGTCACGCTGCGCCGCGCCGCTGGTTCGCTGCTCACGGCCGCAGGCGCGCCGCCCGAAGCGCTCGACCCGCTCATGCGGCGCACGATCGAGAACGGCTTCGAGCTCACCGGGCCGATCGCGCGGGGCGACTGGGAGACGGTCGACGCGCACGTTGAGGCGATCCGGGCCGAGCGCCCGGAGCTCGAGCCGCTGTACGTCACCCTCGCCGAGACGACGAAGGCGCTCCTGTGAGAACGGTCCGGAACGTCGGTGAGCTGCGCCGCGAGCTCGGAGAGAGCACCGGCGCGATCGGGCTCGTACCGACCATGGGCGCGCTCCACGCCGGACATGAGGCGCTGATCGGCGCCGCCCGGTCCGAGTGCGACACGGTCGTCGTCAGCCTTTTCGTCAACCCGGCCCAGTTCGACGAGAGCGCCGACCTCGCCGCCTACCCGCAGGACGAGGCCGCCGACGCCGAGCTCTGCGCCCGCGCGGGCGCCGACCTTCTCTTCGTGCCTGAGCAGGACGAGATCTACCCGCCCGGCTTCCAGACCTGGGTCGAGGTCGAAGAGCTTTCCCGCGGGCTCGAGGGGGAGCACCGGCCCGGGCACTTCCGCGGCGTCGCCACCATCTGCCTGAAGCTCTTCAACATCGTCCGTCCCGACCGCGTCTACTTCGGCCAGAAGGACGCGCAACAGGTCGCCGTGATCCGCCGGATGGTTCGTGATCTCAACCTCGACTTGAGGGTGAGATCGATCCCGACCGTGCGGGATTCCGACGGGCTCGCGCTCTCGTCCCGCAACGCCCGGCTCTCGCCGGCCGAGCGAGAGCTCGCCCTCGCGCTCCCCCGCGCCCTCGCGACCCGCGACCCGGCCGCCGCCCGCGCCGCGCTCGACGGGCTCGAGGTCGACTACGTCGAGGTCGCCGACTTCGACCCACCCGTCCTCGCCGCCGCTGTCCGCGTCGGCTCGACCCGCCTGATCGACAACGTCGTCCTCGAGGAGGAAGCATGACCACACGCCCCAGCAAGCCCGCCCCCGGCACGCCCGCGCCCGGCAAGCTGCCGCTGACCGAGCTCGCCGAGCTGAAGGCGCGCCGCCAGCCGATCGCGATGGTGACCGCCTACGACGCACCTTCCGGTCGGCTGGCCGACGCCGCCGGCGCCGACATCATCCTCGTCGGCGACTCGGCCGCGATGACCGTGCTCGGCCACGACTCGACCGTGCCCGCGACGATGGACGAGATGATCGTGCTGACCCGCGCGGTCAACCGGGGCGCCCGGCGTCCGCTCGTCGTGGCGGACATGCCGTTCGGCTCGTTCCAGGTCTCCGACGAGGAGGCGTTGCACAACGCGATTCGCTTCGTCAAGGAGGCCGCGGCCGACGCCGTCAAGCTCGAAGGGGCCGGCCCGATGCTGTCGCGTGTGCAGGCGCTCGTCGGCGCCGGCATCCCCGTGATGGGCCACCTCGGGCTGACGCCCCAGTCGGCGACGATGCTCGGGGGCTTCAAGGCCCAGGGCAGGACGGCCGCGAAGGCGGTGCGGCTCTACGAGGACGCGCTCGCGCTGGAGGCAGCCGGCTGCTTCGCGATCGTGCTAGAGGCGGTGCCCGCGCCGGTCGCCGCCCGGATCACGCAGGCGCTGACGGTGCCGACGATCGGCATCGGCGCCGGGGTCGAGTGCGACGGGCAGGTCCTCGTCTGGCACGACCTGCTCGGCCTGTACGAGGGCCGCTCGCCGCGGTTCGTCAAGCAGTACGCAGATCTGGCGGCCGAGATTGTGCGAGCCGTCTCGACCTATGTGGAGGACGTGCGCGAGCGACGCTTCCCGGAGGAGCAGCACACATACGCCATGCCCGACGAGGAGCTGGCCCTCTTCGAGGGTGCGTTAGAAGACGTAGGAGAACGCCGCTAGAAAGAGCGCGACGAGGGCGAGCGCCGCGAGCGAGCGCCACCAGGTCCAGCCGTGGACGGCGCGGACGCCGATCACGAGGAGCACGACCGACCAGAGGGCGAAGCCGACCGCGAGCCCGTCGAGCAGGGTCGCGGCGGCGCCCTCGTCTGAGCCGCCGCGCCGGAAGACGTCGCTACCGAACGCGGCGAGCTGGAGCGGCCAGACGACGAACAGCGAGAGGGCCAACGGCGCGAGCGAGAAGGCGAGCACGTGCCGCGCGCGGCGAAACGAGCCGGCGCTTCCGAGTCCCCGCGCGCCCAGGTAGAGGGCGCCGCCGACGATGAAGTACCCCGAGAACGCGACGAACGCGCCTGCGATGACGGCCCAGAGCGCCACGACCAGGCCGTCGTAGAGAGGATCGTCGTAGAGGGTGCGGGCCGTGCTCGAGCCGAGCGCGGCCGCGATTCCTGCGAGCGAGGTGAGGAGCAGCACCGGCTCCGAGCGTGCGTCCACGTCCTCCTGCGACTCGTCGCGCAGCGCGACGAAGACCGAGCGGGGCGACAACAGGACGGCGGGCACACGGAGCCACCACTCGCGGTCGTGATCCATCGCGCCGTGATCCACGCGCCGAGCGTACCCACTTGCTACGTTCGCCCCGTGGACGCAGCGCTGACCGAGCAGCTGCGTGCGGCGATGCCCTACGCCGGCACGCTCGGCCTCGAATTGCTGGCGGCGTCGACCGACGAAGTTCGCGGTCAAGTCGTGTGGGAAGAGCGGCTGACGACCGCCGGGGGCCTCATGCACGGCGGCGTGCTGATGGGGCTCGCGGATGCAGTCGGCGCCTACTGCGCCTTCCTGAACCTGCCCGACGGCTCAACCACGACGGCGACGATCGAGTCGAAGACGAACTTCTTCTCCGCAGTCCGCTCGGGGCCGGTCGAGGCGCGCTCGCGCCCGCTCCACCGCGGCAGCCGGACGATCGTGGTCGAGACCGACCTGTACGACGACGGCGGCAAGCACGTGGCGCGGGTCACGCAGACCCAGGCCGTCCTCTGACGATGCGGCGTTTGCCGGCGCTCCTCGCCGTACTGCTCGCGGCCGCGTGCGGCGGTGACGACGAGTCGGCGACGGAGACGGTCACGATCACAACGGCAACGACGGTCACGATCACCGAAACGACGACCGAGACAACCGCGACGACCGGGACGACGACGTCTGGCGGCACCGCGTGGGAAGGCCTGCAGGAGCCGCTGCCCGAGGACGGCACGCTCCCGGTGGACGACTTCAACGCCTACGCCGAGAGCGTCGACGAGCCCTGGGAGCGCGACCTCGCAGGTGTCACGAACGAGTTCCTGGGCGACGCTGCGAGCGATGCCCAGAACCGCTCGTTCCAGGCGACGTCGGCCGGAGAGGGAAGCAGTGCGACCGCCTCGCTCCTGCTCGACGGTCTCCTCGACGACTCGGTCCGGTCGCGCAAGTACGACTTCACCCTGAGCCGGCGCCAGGACGGCACGTGGCGGATCGACACGGCGCAGTGGTCGCAGCGCTGCCAGCAGGGCCGCGGGCATCAGAACTTCTCGCCCGCGCTCTGCGTCTGATGTTTGACCGGTAATCGGCGCGGTGATTGCCGGTCAATCATCTAGCCCGCCGCCGGGTCGCGCGCGGCGACGAGACGGTCGAGCGCGTCCTTGCTGAGCCGGTTTCCCGTCACCTCGGCCAGGAACGGCCCGCGGCCGAGCGTCCGGAGCAGCACAGGCTCGAGCGCGGTCACGGTCGCGTTGCGAGGAAGGTCGAGGATGAGCGCTGCCTCGCCGAAGGTCTGGTCGGGGCCGAGCTCGGCCACCGCCGCGCCGTCGCGGCTGACGGCGACGCGTCCCTCGGTGATCACGTAGACCACGTCGCCGTCGTCCCCCTGCCGCACGATCGCCTCGCCCGCGGCGGCACGCTGCTCTCCGAGCGACGAGGCGAGCCGGCGCAGGGCCGCATACGACAGCGGCGCGAAGATGACCGTTCGCCGCAGCAGCTCGAGCTCGTCGGCACGTACCGCCATGCCGTCGTCGATGTGCCCGAGCGGGCGATGGGCGAGGACGGCGAGGAACGGGAGGAGAACGCCGACGGCGATCATCGCTCCCCGCGAGCCCAGCAGCTCGAGCACGACCGGCGCAGTCAGGCAGCCGAGCCCGACAGCGACGATCAAGACGAGCTCGAAGAGGCCGAAGACACGACCGAGCAGGCGGTCCTCGACGTGCTCCTGCATGCTCGTGAAGCCCGAGACGTCGAGCAGGCTATTGGCGAAACCGGAAGCGGCGAGGGCGACGAGGGCGACGCCGGTCTCGGGCCAGATCCCGATCAGTGCGAGCGGCAACCCCCAACCGGCGAGCGAGAGCTGGAAGGGCCGGCCCAGGCCACCGCGGCCGACGAGCGAGATCCCCGCGAGCGCGCCGGCGACCCCGCCGACGCCGAACGCCGCCATGAGCGTGCCCACACCGGGCTCCCCGATCCCGAGCACGTCGATTGCGACGACGACGACCAGCACGCTGAGCGCCCCGCGCACGAACGCCTGGGCGCCGAAGAGTGCGACGACGAGCCGCACCGGACGGTTGCGGGCGAGCGCCCGCGCACCCTCGCGCAACTCCCCCACGACTCCAGGATGCGTGACCGCGCCGGCCGGCGGTGAGCCGGCCCGGATCCCGGCGATCGCGGCGAACGAGAGCAGCGAGATCGCGCCGCACGTCGCGAAGACCGCGGCCGGTTCCGATACTGCGAGCAGAACCGCGGCCGCCAGGGGCCCGGCCAACACGGCGATCGACTCGAGCGAGAGCGCCGCCACGTTCGAAGCGGCGAGCTCTCGGGGCGACCGCGCCAGCAGCGGCACCAACGCGAGGTGGCACGGCCGGTGCGCGGCCAGCGGCACCGCGGCCAGCACGGCCGACAGGTAGACGACGACTGGAGCGGCGTCGAGCGCGAGCGCCGTCGCCGCGGCCAGGCAGGCGGCCGCTCGAACGAGATGAACCGCGAGGAGGATGCGCTCGCGGCGATAACGGTCGCCGACGACGGCGACGAAGGGAGCGACGAACGCGCTCGGCACCATCCGGGCGAAAAGCACCAGCCCGACCGCTTCCGCTCCGTTGGCCTCGTAGGCGACGACGCTCAGCGCCACGAGCGAGGCCCACTCCGCCGCGTGGAAGCCACCCCATGCCAGCTCCGCCCGGCGGAGGGCGCGATTGCTCCACAGCTCGCGTAGTGCTGCTAGTCGCCCGCTGCTCGTTGTCGTCCCCGCCGCCACTCATGGGCGAGGATCGCAGCGTCGCGGCTCCGCGTCTATGGGGTTGCGAGGACCCTGGCCAGCTCGCGCTGCCCATGCTCGAGCACGGGCCGTCCGTGCGAGACGAGCACACGCTCGACCGGCAGATCCAGGAGCGGCCGCAGCGACTCGCGCAGATCGGCGTGCGTCCCCTTCCCCATCCACCGCTCGGGGCAGAGGCGGAGCGGATCGTCGGTCGCGCGCGGCTTGGCGCCGGCGCCGAGCAGGACATCGCCGACAACCACGGCCCGCTGATCGGGCAGCCAGTAGACGACCTCGGAGGCCCGCGGTGTCTGGAGCACCTGGATCCCGGCGGGCAGGGTCGCGTCGGGCTCTGCGACATCCGTGACCTCGATGCCACGGTTCGCAAGCGGCTTGGCCGACCGCGATCCCGCCCAGACGCGGCCGGCTCGGAGCTTCGCGCCGTCGCGGGCGTGCCAGTAGACCGTGTAGAGGACGTGGCCGGGCGTGCGCAGCTCCGCGGGAGGATCGAGCGGGTCGATCAGGACGAGCCCGTCGGCGGTGTCGATCGCGACCCATCCGACCTCTTCCTCCCAGTCCTCGTGCCAGACGGCGAAGCGGCGGAGGCCCGGAGCGAGCTGCTCCATCAGGCGGCTGCGGCCGCCGGCGCGGCGAGCACCTGGCGCAGGAACATCCCAGTGAACGAGCCCTCGACCTCGGCGACCTGCTCGGGCGTGCCGGCCGCGATCAGCTCGCCGCCCGCCTCGCCGCCCTCCGGACCGAGGTCGACGACCCAGTCGGCCTGCTTGATCACGTCGAGGTTGTGCTCGATCACGAGCACGGTATTACCGGCGTCGACGAGCCGCTGGAGCACCTCGAGCAGCTTCTCGATATCGGCGAAGTGGAGCCCCGTCGTCGGCTCGTCGAGGATGTAGAGCGTCCGTCCGGTCGCGACCTTGCACAGCTCGGCCGCGAGCTTCACACGCTGCGCCTCGCCGCCGGAGAGCGTGGTCGCAGGCTGGCCGAGCTTGATGTAGTCGAGGCCGACGTCGTGCAGCGTCTGCAGCCGGCGGCGCAGCTTCGGGATCTTGGCGAAGAAGGCGAGCGCCTCCTCGACCGACATCTCGAGCACGTCGGCGATCGACTTGCCCTTGAAGCGCACCTCCAGTGTCTCTTTGTTGTACCGATGTCCGTGACAGGTCTCACACGGGACGTACACGTCGGGCAGGAAGTGCATCTCGATCTTGATCGTCCCGTCGCCCTTGCACGTCTCGCAGCGACCGCCGCGAACGTTGAAGGAGAAGCGGCCGGGCTTGTAGCCGCGCACCTTCGCCTCGGGCGTGAGCGAGTAGAGCTCGCGGATGTGCGTGAAGAGATCGATGTAGGTGGCCGGGTTCGAGCGCGGCGTCCGCCCGATCGGCTTCTGGTCGATGTCGATCACCTTGTCGAAGACCTCGATCCCCTCGACCTCGTCGTGCGCGCCCGGCTTCACCCGCATCCGGTTGAGGCGGTTCGCGAGCGCCTTGTAGACGATCTCGTTCACGAGCGTCGACTTGCCCGAGCCGGAGACGCCGGTGACCGTGACGAACTTGCCGACAGGGATGTCGACGTCGATTCCCTTCAGGTTGTGCTCGGCCGCGCCGCGGACAGTGAAGCGGCCGCGGTCGTCCTCCCGCCGCGGCGGCACCGCGATCCGCCGCTCGCCGGAGAGGTATTGCCCCGTGATCGACTCCGGCGTCTGCATCACCTTCGCGGCCGAGCCCTCGGCGACGACGTAGCCGCCGTGCTCGCCTGCGCCCGGGCCCATGTCGACCAGGTGGTCGGCGGTGCGCATCATCTGCTCGTCGTGCTCGACGACGAGGACGGTGTTGCCCAGGCTCTTCAGCCGCTGGAGCGTGTCGATCAGCTTGCCGTTGTCGCGCTGGTGCAGGCCGATCGAAGGCTCGTCGAGGATGTAGAGGACGCCGACGAGCTGCGAGCCGATCTGGGTCGCGAGCCGAAGCCGCTGCGCCTCGCCGCCGGAGAGCGTCTTCGCGGCGCGGTCGAGCTGGAGGTAGCCGACGCCGACGTTGTCGAGGAAGGTGAGCCGCTCGCGGATCTCCTTGACGATCCGGTGGCCGATCAGCTGCTCGGTCGGCGTCAGGTCGAGCTCGTCGAGGAAGCGCAGCGCGCGCGTCACCGACATGCGCGTGAACTCGTGGATCGAGTTGCCGCCGACCGTGACCGCGAGCACCTCCGGCTTCAGCCGCGCGCCCTTGCAGGTCGGACAAGGTCGGAAGCTCATGTACTCCTCGATCCGCTCCCGCTGCTGCGCCGAGTCGGTCTCCTTGTAGCGCCGCTCGAGCGAGGCGACGATGCCCTCGAAGGCCATCGTGTACGAGCGCCGCCGACCCATCCGGTTGCGGTACTGGACATAGAGCTTGTCGCCCTTCGTGCCATAGAGGAAGAGATCTTGCTGCTCCGTCGTGAGCTCGTTCCAGGGCGTGTCGGGGTCGATCTCGTACCGGTCGCAGATCGCCTGGACGATCGAGTCGTAGAAGCCGCCGTTCCCCACCGACCACGGCACGAGCGCGCCGTCACCGACCGAGACCGTCGCGTCGGGGACGATCAGATCCGGGTCGATCTCGAGCTGCGAGCCGAGCCCGGTGCAGCGCGGGCAGGCGCCGTGCGGCGAGTTGAAGGAGAAAATGCGCGGCTGCAGCTCGGGCAGCGAGACGCCGTGCTCCGGGCACGCGAACTTCTCGGAGAACAACATCGGCTGGCCATCGACTACGTCGATGGCTACAAGCCCGTCAGCAAGGGCAGCTGCTGTTTCCACGGACTGGGTGAGGCGCTGCCTTAGGTCGGGCTTCATGACGAGCCGGTCGACCACGACCTCGATCTCGTGCTTGAACTTCTTGTCGAGGACGATCTCCTCCTCGAGCAGCCGCTGCTCGCCGTCGACCTTGACCCGCGTGAAGCCGTCGGCGCGCAGCTCGTCGAGCACGTCGCGGAACTCGCCCTTGCGGTCGCGTACGACGGGGGCGTTGACGGTGAACTTCGTTCCCTCCGGCAGCGCGAGGATCTGCTCCACGATCTGGTCGAGGCTCTGCCCGGCAATCGGGCGCCCGCAGACCGGACAGTGCGGCCGGCCGACGCGTGCATAGAAGAGGCGCAGGTAGTCGTAGATCTCCGTGACGGTGCCGACCGTCGAGCGCGGGTTGCGGGAGGTCGTCTTCTGGTCGATCGAGATCGCCGGCGAGAGCCCGTCGATCGAGTCGACGTCGGGCTTCTCCATCATCTGCAGGAACTGGCGCGCGTACGCGGAGAGGCTCTCGACGTAGCGGCGCTGGCCCTCGGCGTAGATCGTGTCGAAGGCGAGCGAAGACTTGCCGGAGCCCGAGAGCCCGGTGATGCAGACGAGGGCGTTCCGCGGCAGCCGGACGTCGATGTCCTTGAGGTTGTGCTCGCGGGCCCCGTGGACGATCAGCTCGTCGGCGGCCATGGCTGAGCCATTCTATCGAGCGAACATGTGTTCGTCCAGGGCTGGAGTAGCGTCGGGCGATGTCTCCCAGAGCACGAGCCCGCGCGACCGACGTTGCTGTCGCGGCCGTCTTCGCGGCGGCCGCTGCCGCGCTCTTCGTCCTCGGCGACGAGCGAGGGGGCTCTCTGCCCTTCTTTCTCGGCTGGCTCGCCGTGCACGTCCTCTACGGTGCGGTCAGCAACTCGTTCTGGGCGCTGCCGATCGTGATCGCGTGCCCGCCGCTCTTCGTTGCCGGGAGCCCGGACGGCGGCGACGACACGCCGCTCTGGCTGCAGGCCTTCTTCGTCGAGCTCTTCTACGGGGCTCCGTTCGCGTTCGCGGGCATCGTTGGGCGCCGGCTGTGGCAGGCACGCCGCCCGAAGGAGGAGCCGACACCGCCCGGCGAGAGAAGTCGTCTGGTTGACTAGGCTTTGCGCCAGCGGCCGAAAATCAAGCCGCCGAGGGTGAAGCCGAGCCCGAAGGTGCCGAGGGCGAAGGCGCCGACGGCGATTGCCTTCCGCGCCATCGAGAGCCGGTTCCAGCGCCCGATCGCCTCCTGCTCCTCGGTCGTGAGCGGCTCGCCGCGGCGCTGCTTGCGCAGCGCGCCCCCGGCTCGCAGGCCGAGATAGAGGTCGTCGAAGATCTCTGGTGAGTCGGTCTCGGACACGTCGTTGACTGTATAGCCTCAAGCGGCTGTGCCCACACGCGTCCTCCACCTCTCGGACCTGCATTTCGGGCGCGGAGACCGGCCCGAGTCGATCGAGGCGCTCGGCCGGCTGGTCGAGGAATCGAGCCCCGAGCTCGTGATCGCGAGCGGCGACCTCACGCACCGCGGCCGGCGGGACCAGCACGAGGAGGCCTCAGCGTTCCTGCGCGGCCTCGAGCTCCCGCTGGTGGTGATCCCGGGCAACCACGACATTCCGTACACGTTCCCACAGCGGTTCACGCGCCCGTGGGACGAGTTCGAGCGGCTCTGGGAGACGACGCAGCCGGTCTACCGGTCCGACGGCCTCGTCGTCGTCGGTCTCAATTCGGTGCGTCCGTGGCGGCACCAGTCCGGGCGGTTGCGCGACGAGCAGGTGCGGCGCGCGGCCGAGCAGCTCGCGACGGGCCCCGACGGCGCGTACCGGATCGTCACGCTCCACCACCATCTCCTCGGCGCCCCGTGGCGGTCGCGCAAGAAACCCGTCGCGAAGCGGAATCGGGTGCTGGCCGGGCTCGTCGACGCCGGCGCGGATCTCGTGCTCGCCGGCCACATCCACCAGAGCACGATCGCCGAGCGGCGCGAGTTCGAGCTCTCGTCTCCGGGCGGAGAGCACGCGGTCGTCGTCTCGATCGCGCCCGGCTTCGGACAGCCCCGCCCCCATCGCCGCGGCGAGGCGCGCGGACTGCACATCTACGAGATCGAACGCACCGAGCTGCGGATTCTCACCTACATCTGGCGCGAGGACGGTTGGGGGCTCACCGCCGTACGGACGTTCCCGCGCGGACGTGAGCCCCTCGCCTTCGAGTCGCCGAGCTAGACCGTTCGCTCGCGCGTCACGAGCCGGTAGATCAGGAGCAGGACGATCGAGCCGACGATCGCGGTCAGCCACGAGCTGATGTCGAAGAACTCGTCGAGTGGATCGGCGTCGAAGAGCGCCGCAGCCAGAAAGCCACCCAGGAGGGCCCCGACGATCCCGATGATCGTGGTGACGATGAACCCGCCCGGGTCGTCCCCGGGCAAGAGCGCCTTGGCGATGGCCCCCCCGATGGCGCCAAGGATGATGAACGCAATGATTCCCATCGAACCTCCAGAGTCGCTTGGACGGCTCTTGATTTGTCCGTTCCGAGGGACTTTCATGCACGACCGGGCACAGACCTGTAACCGGGTCGAGGCTAGAGTCCGACCGACCACGACTTCCGAGGAGAGACGATGGAGCAGCGCTTCGCCGACCTGAAAGCACGCCTGGCAGAGGTCCACGACCTGCGCCGGGCGCTGGAGATGCTCTTCTGGGACCAAACCGTGATGATGCCGCCGGGAGGCGGGGCCGTCCGTGGCGCGCAGGTGACGACGCTCGATCGGATCGCGCACGAGCGGTTCGTCTCGGACGAGATCGGCACCCTGCTCGAGGACCTCACCCCGTACGAGGAGAGCCTCGACTACGACTCCGACGAAGCCAGTCTGATCCGCACGACCCGGCGCGACTGGGAGAAGGCGCGGCGCGTCCCGGCGGAGCTGTCGGCCGAGATGACGGGAGCCGCCGCCGATGCCCACGACGTCTGGGCGAAGGCGCGCGCCGACGGCGACTTCCCGCTCTTCCTCCCTCACCTCGAGCGGGCCGTCGAGCTGAAGCGCCGCTACATCGAGTGCTTCGACGGCTACGACGAGCCGTACGACATCCTCCTCGACGATTACGAGCCGTTGATGAAGACCGCCGAGGTGCGCCAGGTCTTCGACGAGCTGAAAGCCGAGCTCGTCCCGTTGATCGCAGAGCTCGGATCGGTCGACGGCGACGACGCCTTCCTCGCCGGCCCGTGGCCGATCGACGCGCAGCACGAGTACTCGCTCAAGATCATCGAGCGCTTCGGCTTCGACCCCTCCTTCGCGCGTCTCGACCTGACCGTGCACCCGTTCGCGTCGAGCTCTGGCACGCAGGACATCCGCCTGACCACGCGTTACAAGGAAGACGACATCAACTCGATCTTCACCGCGATGCACGAGTGCGGCCACGGCCTCTACGAGCACGGCGTCTCGCCCACGCTCGAGCGGACGCCGCTCTGCCACGGCGTCTCGTCGGCGCTGCACGAGTCGCAGAGCCGCCTCTGGGAGAACATCGTCGGCCGCAGCAGGCCGTTCTGGAATCACTTCTACCCCTCGTTCCAGGAGTCGTTTTCCGCGGTGCTCGGCGACGTCGACCAGGAGCGCTTCTACCGCGCGATCAACCGGGTCAAGCCCTCGTACATCCGCGTCGACGCGGACGAGGCCACCTACAACCTCCACATCATCCTCCGCTTCGAGCTCGAGCAGGAGATCCTGGCCGGCACGCTCGATCTGAAGGACCTGCCGGAGGCGTGGAACGCGCGCTTCGAGGAGTACCTCGGGATCCCCGTGCCGAACGACACGCTCGGCGTGCTCCAGGACGTGCACTGGTCGGGCGGCAGCTTCGGCTACTTCCCGACCTACTCGCTCGGCAACGTGGTTTCCGTCCAGATCTGGGAGAAGGCGCTGTCCGAGCTGCCCGACCTGCCGGAGCAGTTCGAGCGGGGCGAGTTCGGGCCGCTGCACGAGTGGCTGCAGACCCGTCTTTACTCCCTCGGCCGTAAGTTCACGCCGCAGGAGACGCTCGAGCGCGTCGTTGGCCGCTCGATCGACGCGGGCCCGTACGTGCGCTACCTGAAGGACAAGCTCGGGGCGCTGGCGACGGCTTAGAGCTTGTCAGCGGCCGCTAGGCAGCGGCGCCGAAGCGCTTCTCGGCGCGAGCGCGCGCCCGTGCCGCCTCGACCTCGCGGTCGCGCGGCGGCACCGACGTGACGAGCGCGTCGAGCAGCCGCGTCGATGCGGCCGTGACCTCCTCGACCGCGCGTGCGAACGCGGCCTCGTTCGCCTTCGACGGCTTCGTCGAGCCGCTGATCTTGCGCACGTACTGGAGCGCCGCGTCGTGGATCTCCTCCGCGGTCGCGGGCGGCTCGAAGTTGTGCAGCGTCTTGATGTTCCGGCACATGGAGACAGCCTACGCGAGCTCGAGGTCCGTCCGTGCAAAGTCCTCTCCGAGACAGAGCAGCGGCTCGCGGGCGACAGCGGCGGTCGCGTACGTGAAGCAGTCGCCGAGGTTCAGCGCGGCCGGGTGCCGCCCTTTGCCGTATCGGGCGAAGGCGCGAAGGGCGACGGGCCAATGGCGGTCGGTGAACGCGACGACGCCGACTTCGTTGTCGTCGAGGAGACGCTGCAGTGCGGACCGGGCGACAGCTCCGACGCGGCTGTGAAGAACGATCGCGGCTTCGACGAGCGTCGGAGAGCCGACAGCACGCTTCGGAGCGACCGCCGCGACGTGTGCGAGCCGCTCGTATCCCGACTCCTCGAGCACGAGCGCGACGAGCGCCGAGCTGTCGAGAATCAATAGCCCTCCGGGCCGATTCCGAGAATGTCCTCGCGTTCAGCTTTATTGAGCGGCGGCCGACCACGCTGATCAGGCGGGATCAACGGCCAGATCTCTTCCTCGAGCACACGACGGAACCGCGCGCGTCGCTCTTCGTCGGTCTCCTGCTGCTGCAACCGGTCTCGACGCTCGCGCAACGCAACCGTTACGGCCCTGGTCTTGGACTCACCGGCAAGCTCGGCGACCTCGGCCGCCAGCCGCTCCGCCTCGGCGTTCTTGATGTTGAGCGCCATGGTGGAACGGTACCAGCCGTTCCACCATTCATCAAGCGAGTGTCTCCGCCAGGGCCTGGAGCTCTCGGCGAAGCTCCTTGATCTCGTCGCGGAGCTTGGCGGCGTACTCGAAGCGAAGCTCCTCGGCGGCGACGAACATCTCCTCCTCGAGCGTGACGACGAGCTTCTCCAGGTCCTCGCGCGACATCCCCTCGACGTCGGGGCGCGCGCCACGGCGCCGTCGACCCGGCACGTTCGGGTTCTCGAGCGAGAGGAACTCGGCGATGTCGGAGACGCCCTTCACGATCGAGACGGGTGTCGTCCCCTGCGCCTCGTTGTACGCGAGCTGGATCCCGCGGCGACGCTCCGTCTCGTCCATGGCGCTCTGGATCGCCTCGGTGAGCTTGTCGGCGTAGAGGAGCACCCGACCGTTGACGTTCCGCGCCGCGCGCCCGATCGTCTGCACGAGGGCCGTCTTCCCGCGCAGGAAGCCCTCCTTGTCGGCGTCGAGGATGGCGACGAGCGAGACCTCGGGCAGGTCGAGCCCCTCGCGCAGGAGGTTGATCCCGACGAGCACGTCGTACTCGCCGAGGCGCAGCTCGCGGATGATCTGGATCCGCTCCAGCGTGTCGATCTCGGAGTGCAGGTAGCGCGCCCGCACCCCCGCCTCGAGCAGGTAATCCGTCAGGTCCTCCGCCATCTTCTTCGTCAGCGTCGTCACCAGCACGCGCTCACCCGCCTCCTCACGGCGGCGGATCTCGTTCAGGAGGTCGTCGATCTGGTTCCGCGTCGGCCGCAGCTCGACCTCGGGGTCGACCAGGTAGGTCGGCCGGATCAGCTGCTCGGCCACCACCTGGGAGTGCCGCAGCTCGAACGGGCCCGGCGTGGCCGAGACGAAGACGAGCTGATGCACCTTTTCCAGGAACTCGTCGAAGCGGAGCGGGCGGTTGTCGAGAGCGGACGGGAGCCGGAAGCCGTGGTCGACCAGCGTTTGCTTGCGGGAGCGGTCGCCCTCGTACATGCCGCCGATCTGCGGCACCGTCTGGTGCGACTCGTCCACGAAGACGATGTAGTCGGAGGGGAAGTAGTCGAGCAGCGTGTGCGGGGCCGAGCCCGGCGGCCGTCCGTCGAGAATGCGCGAGTAGTTCTCGATCCCGTTGCAGAAGCCGAGCTCGCGCATCATCTCCATGTCGTACTCCGTCCGCTGCCGGATCCGGTGCGCCTCGAGCATCCTGCCCTGGCTCTCGAACAGGGCGACCTGCTGCTCGAGCTCGTGCCGGATCTCGTCCTGGGCCCGCTCGATCGTCGGCTTCGAGGTGACGTACTGCGTCGCGGGGAAGATCGTGACCGTGTCGAGCCTGGCGAACACCTCGCCCGTGAGCGGGTCGAAGTGCGTGATCTGCTCCACCTCGTCGCCGAACATCGAGACGCGGTAGGCGGTCTCCGAGTAGGCCGGCTGGACCTCGATCACGTCGCCCTTGACACGGAAGCGGCCGCGGCCGAGCAGCGTGTCGTTGCGGACGTACTGGATGTCGATCAGCTTCCGCAGCATGACGTCGCGGTCCGTCTCCTCGCCCACGGTCAGGAAGACGACGCGCTTCTCGTACTCCTCGGGCGAGCCGAGGCCGTAGATGCAGCTGACCGACGCGACGATGACGGTGTCGCGGCGCGTGAGCAGGTTCGAGGTGGCGGCGTGGCGGAGCCGGTCGATGTCGTCGTTCCGCGACGAGTCCTTCTCGATGTAGAGGTCGGCCTGCGGCACGTACGCCTCAGGCTGGTAGTAGTCGTAGTAGGAGACGAAGTACTCGACCGCGTTCGTGGGGAAGAACTCGCGGAACTCGTTGCAGAGTTGCGCGGCGAGCGTCTTGTTGTGCGCGATCACGAGCGCCGGCTTCTGGGACTGCTCGATGATCCAGGCCATCGTCGCCGTCTTGCCGGTGCCGGTCGCACCGAGCAGCGTCTGGTAGCGCTCGCCGCCGGAGAGCGACCGCGCGAGCGTCTCGATCGCCTGCGGCTGGTCGCCGGTGGGCACGTAGGCGGCCGATGTCTTGAGCTCCGCCATGCTCCTCCTAGCCTACCCGCGAACGTGCGTTCTCTTGCATTCCGGCACCCGCCGACTAGGGTCGCGCGGATGACCGCGGCTCGTGTGGAGTCCTGGACGAAGTGGCTCGGGCTGCTCCTCGGCGTGGGCTTCGTCGCGGCCGGGATCGCCGGTTGGATCGCCGACGTCAGCGACGGCGACGGCAGCGACCTCGCCTTCTGGCTGCTGTTCCTCGTCGGCGGCGGACTTCTCGTCCTGGCTTCGGTCGTCGCGGCCGGCGTGCCACGCTGGCTCGCCCTCGTGCTCGGGACCGCCGGAGCGCTCGCCGGTGCGATTGCGCTCTTCTGGACCGTGATCGTGCCGCTGCTCGCGCTCGCGTTCGTCGTCCTGCTCGTGCTCCGGAACCGCAGCGAGACGGCCGCGACCACCTGAGGCGTTGATTTCGGGAGCCGGGGAACGCGTAAGCGCGTGCCCGAGCCTCAGTCGCCGCCGTACACGACCTACGCCGCCCTCGTCGGCCTCTTCGGCGCCGGCATGGCCGGCGCCGGCGCCTTCGCGTCGCTGCGCGGACAACGGCCCGAGCAGCTGACGCCGCTCGACCTCGCCGTCCTCTCGGCGGCCACGTTCAAGGCGGCGCGGACGGTGGCCCACGACGAGGTGCTGAGCTTCCTGCGCCAGCCGTTCGTGCGCGAGCAGGCGCACGAGGGCGACGAGACCCCGGTCGAAACGGGCGACGCCCGCCAGGCGATCGGCGAGCTACTCACGTGCAGCCGCTGCATCGGCATGTGGGCCGCCGCGGGCGTCGTCGGCCTGCACACGGTCGCACCGCGGACCGGCCGGCTGCTGACGTGGTCGCTGGCCGCGTCGGCCGCGAACGACTTTCTGCAGGCGGGCTTCAGCGCGCTGACGAGCAAGGCGAACGAGCTCGAGCGGCGGGCCTCCTAGCCCCCGATGTAGTCGCGGCGTTCCGCCGGAGTGAGGTTCGAGCCCAGACGATCCAGCCGGCGCTGGGCGAGCCGCATGAGCTCCGCTGCGTTGCCGCACAGCTCGCACAGGTAGGTCCGGACCGTGCCGTCGTCGCTGACGCTCGCGAGCCGGCGGCTATCGGGGGCGAACGCGACGCTGCGGACGCGCTGGCACGTGCCCGCGCAGGAAGAAGACAGGCGTGCCCTTGTCGATCCGCAGGTCCGTTTCCGTATCCCACAACCCGACCGTTGTCGGCCCGGCGGTCGCGATCCAGCGACCGTCGGGACTGAACGTGACGTCGCTCACGATCGATGCGTGGCCCCGGAGCGCGCGCACGTGCGCGAAGCTGGTGGCGTTCCAGAGATGACCGTCCGCGTCGATGCTCGAGGTCGCGAGCAGCTTCCCATCCGGGCTGTAGGCAATCGACGTCAGGTCGTCCTCGTGCTGACCGGTGAGCTTGCCGAGCAGCTTCCCTGTCGCGGCACGCCAGACGCGTCCCTCCCCGTTCTCGCCGGCGGTGGCGACGAAGCGGCCGTCCGGGCTGAACACCGCGGCGACGACGGCGCCGCCGCCGTGCCGGAGCTCGCGTGGCGGCCCGCCGGCGCGGCGCCAGATCCGCGCGATACCGTCCGCCCCGCCGGTGAGCACGCGCTCCCCGGACGCGTCAAAGGCAGCCGAGCGGAGCGGTGACTCCTGGCCGAACGACTGAAGCTCGACCCCGTCGGAGAGCCGCCAGACCCGGGCGACACCGTCCTGCCCAGCAGTGAGCACGAGCCGCCCGTCCTGCGAGAAGGAGACGTCGACGACCTGCGCCCGGTGCGGAATCGTGCGGACCACCTCGCCGGTCCGGCGCCAGATCCGCAGCATGTTGTCAAGCCCGACGCTGGCGATCAGCGAGCCGTCGCGGCTCACGGCGACAGCGCGACCGGCGGCTGTGTGGCGGCCGACGAGCGATAGAGTGGGGTCGACCGCCGGGTTCCAGACCCGGACTGAGCCGTCGTCGCTCGCGGTGACGACACGGCGCCCGTCCGGCGTGAAGCCCACGTCCAGCACCTGTCCGGAGTGGCCGAGCAGCGCCGCTCCCCGCGCGAAGCTCGCCCCGCTCCAGAGGCGGGCCGAGCCGTCGAGCGACGAGGTTGCGATCGAGCTTCCGTCTGGGCTGAACGCGACGCCTACGACCTGGTTGGAGTGACCCCCCAGGAAGGTGACGAGTCCGCCCGTGTCCGCACGGAAGACGCGGCCGCCGTTGTCGGAGCTCACGGTCGCGACGAGGTCCGCGCGCGGGGACCAGGCCAGCTCCATGACGTCACCACCGTGGCCGGTGAGCTGGTGCTGCCTCGTCCCGTCCCGGCTGTCCCAGATCATCGCGAGGTCGTCGCGGCCGCCGGTCGCGACGAGGTCGCCAACGGGAGCGAAGCTCGCTGTCACGATCTGGCCGGGCTGGTCGAGCACGACGGGGGCGCGTTGCCAGTCGTCGGTGCGGAAGATGCGCGCGTCCCGCGCGAGTGTCAGCAGCAGCGTTCCGGCCGGGTTGAACGAGACGCCGTCGACGGCGAACGGATGCTGCAGCGCGCGCACGCGGGTTCCGGTCGCAGCGTCCCAGATCCGCGCGGCCTCGCCCGCCGCAGTCGCGACGAGAAGACTGTCCGGCGAGAACGCGACGTCGCGGATCGACGCGCCATGCGGATAGCTGGCTATCAGCCTGCCGGTCGCGGCGTCCCACCGTCGTGCGACGCCGTCGGCACCGCCGGTGACGAACGACCTTCCGTCCGGCGCGAGAGCTGCATCGGTGATGGGCGCGCCGTGGCGAACGCGGACGACGAGCTTCCGGGAGTCGAGCTCGAACAGGCGGGCCTCACCGTCGGCGGCAGCGACGAGGACGCGCGCGCCGGAGGTGTCGGCTGCGGCCGCCTCGGGAAGCCCGCGCGTGATCGAGGAAGACCCGCCGCCGGGGCCGACTGCTGCCGCTTCGACGGTGCCGCCGCCGCCCGGGAATACGCGTTGCGCCCGCATCGCTTTCAGGCCGTCGCGAAGCGCCGTTTCGAGGTCTGCCGTGCTTTCCAGCCCGCCGCTTTGAAGAGCGAGCGCCACGGTTTGCTCCGGATCGACCGGAAGCCGGGCGAGAGCACGGGAGACGAGCGCTCTCGCTTCGGCAGTGCGACGCGCGGCGTCCGCGTCCGCCTTGGACTCGCGCGCCGCGTCACGCTGCCGCTCGGCGTCCGAACGCGCAGCCCGAGCATGGTTACGTTGTCGCACCGCGTCCGCCCGCGCCCGATCGGCGGCGTCGCGTTGCTGCTCGCGTCGTACCTTGCGCCGCTACCGCAGCAGCTCGCTGGCGGTCGGCCTCGTCTCGCGCTCCGCGGGCGATCGCCGCCTGCTGAGTCGCGTCGTCCCGTGCGCGCCGTGAGTCGTCCCGAGCGCGTCGTGCCGCGTCACGCTGCTGAGTGGCCGTGTCCTGAGCCCGGAGCGCCCGTCTCTCCGCCCTGCGCGCCGCAGCGCGCTGCGCTTCGGCATCTCGGGCGCTCGCCTCCGCGTCTGCCTTCGCCTCAAGCGCGTCGCTCGCCGCCTGTTCGGCGGCCTGTTGCTGCTCGCTCGCCAGTTGAGCCTGGCGTTCGGCCTCACTCCGCTGAGAGAAGGCATAGAGCGTGAGGACGACCATGGCCGCAAGCGCCGCGATCGACAACGCGGCGATCGCCGCCAGCCGCCGGTGGCGTTTCCGCGCAGCCTCCCGTTCCTCGGCCAGTTGCCGCTCGGCCTCGTGTCGGTTCCGCCAGTCGAGCACCGCCGCTGCGAGCACGTCGTGGTAGATCTCGTAGCGTGTGCCGCCGCCGTTCTTTGCCGGGAGGGGGCGCACGACCCGCTCACCCGACAGCGCCCGCAGGACCGGCTCAATCCGTCGGCGGTCGTCACCGGCGTACCGCCCCAGGTCGTCCAGCCCGTGCGCGATCTTCGTGCCGGACGGCGTCACGAGGTGGTTGAAGAGGCGGGACGCGAGCTCGCGCTCAGGCTCGTCCAGACCTGCGAGCGCACGCTGGAGATGCTCCTGCACGATCCGGCCGGCTCCGCCCAGCTCGGCAAGAGTCGCCGCGCGCAGGACGTCCGAGCCGCGCTGGCGTTCGACCTCCCAGAGCCGCTCGAGAACGAGCTGGAGGTATGCGGCTTCGATGCGGCCGCGTCGAGAGCCACTCTCCACGATGCCGCGGCCTGCCAAACGGCTCTCGATCCGGCCGGACGCGACCTGGTCCACAATCGCTGCGACGAGCGCGGGTTCCGCCACGACGCCTGGGCCGCCGAGAGCCGCAAACGCGTCGAGCGGCTCCAGGATCGCCGCGCGTGCCGCGTCCGCGTCGAGGTGGTCGAGACGAAGCACGTTGCCGAAGAGCCCGGGCAGACGGCCCTTGAAGGCGTCGAGCTCGGCGAGCGCGTCGTCACGAATCCCGATCAGCGCGTGGACCTGAAGCTCCGGGCGCGGCGAGCACGCCTGCGAGGGCCGAGCCGAGCACCCCGCCTCGCTCGCGGCCCTGATAGAGGAAGTACTCCTCCATCTGGTCGAGCAGGAGATAGAGCTCGCCGCCCAGCTCTGCCACGCGCTCGGCGAGCACGTCCGCAAGCTCCTCGCCCGACTCGACCGGACGAGCGCCTGCCGCCGATGACGATCGCGCCGATCGGATCGTCGCTCCAGATGTCGACGACGATCGCGAGTGGTCCGCTCACCGGTGCTACCGGCAACTGACGGCCCCACGGCAACCAGCGAGCGAAGCCGCCGGACAACCCCGGCCCGAAGGAGCGAGCTCTTGCCGACGCCGCTCGGCCCGTAGAGGACAGTTAGGCGTGAGGCGACGACATTGGCGCTGACGAGCGCCGTCTCACGCTCGCGCCCGAAGAAGAAGCGCTCGTCGAGCTCGGTGTCGTCGTAACGCGGCGAGACCCTTGTACGGGCTCTCGGGCAGCGGCAACGCGCTCATACGGCGGCGTCCAGCGTTGACAGCTCCGTGGCGAGACGCATCAGCTCGACCGCGTACGACTCCAGCGCGACGTCGTAGACCTCGGCGCCTCGCTCGTGCCAAAGCTCGCGCGCGACCGGCTCCGCAGCCGGCTGGACCGCCCACGACCGGTAGGCGAGCCGATCGTGACCCCAGACGCGGCGCAGGAACACCCGCAGGCTCCAATCGTGGACGGCGTATCCGATAAAGAGCAGATGACTGCGCCGCAGGCGAGCGGCGAGCTGGACCGGCACGCTACCGGTCGTCTCGCCCGCCGCGAGGTAGTCGATGTGGTCGTCCTCGCGAACGGCGAAGCTCTCGCGGTCGCGCGCGGGTGCCCGGTCGACCTGGCCGTGCACCTTGAGCAGCACCGACCGCGCCTCGAGGGAGAATCCCGTGTAGGCGTTCGGCTCGTCGATGACGGCTGCCGACCCGTCCGGAAGCACGTGGAGGAAGTGGCCGCGATCTCGGCCCGAGGCGATGTACGAGACGACGTCAAGCTCCTCTTCGGCTGCGGTGAAGGCTCGCTCGATGGACGTGTCGAGCCCGGTCGTGACGATGAGCTGGTGCGGGAGGCCGCGGGCTCGCAGCAGCGGCGGCAGGGCGGCCAACCATGCATGCAGTACCAGAGGGCTCGAAGTCCCGGTCGAGCGCATCGTGCAGCTCGTCGTGCAGCGGACCGATGCCGTTCCGCGCCGCGACGTACTGCGATACGGCCGCGAGGCCGCGGGCGCGGTCTGACGGATAGTCGAAGCAGTCTGCGAGGTGCGCCGCTAGCTCGTCGCCTCCTAGTCCGGCTACAGCCGAACCGAGCACAGGCACGAGTCGGCCCGCCGAGAAGTGCTCGCAGGACCTCGTCGTAGTGGTCGTCGAGCCCGACGGCTGCAGTGGGAGCAAGCGATCGCTCCTGGCGGAGGATGGAGCCGTACAACGCCTTCAACTCGGGGCCGGGATCGATTCCGAGTCCTCGACGAGCGTCCGCCGTGCGTCGTGATAGGCCGCGAGCGCCTCGGCCTGCCGTCCGGCACGGTAGAGCGCGAGCATGAGCTGGCACGCGAAGCCGCTCGCGCAGGGGCTCGGGCGCGACGAGAGACTCGATCTCGCCCACGAGCTCGACATTCGGGCCGCAGATCGAGATCGGCGGCGATCCGCTCCTCGAGCGCAGACAGGCGGAGGTCGTCGAGCCGGTGGATCTCGGCCTGCGCAAACTCCTCGCCCCGCAGTCCGCGAGGGGCGGTCCGCGCCAGAGGTCGAGCGCCTCCCGGAGGAGCCGGGCGCGGTCCGATCGGCTCCGCCGAACGAGCCGCCTGGACGAGCTGCTCGAACTGCGTGAGGTCGAGCTGTTCGCCGTCGAGCTCGAGCATGTAGCCGGTCGGACGGGTGTGCAGCTGCCCGGGCCCGAGCAGCTTGCGTAGCTGGGAAACGGTGTTCTGCAAGCGAGGTCGTCGCCGTCCGCGGCGGGTGCTCGCCCCAGAGCTGGTCGACGAGCCGTTCTGTCGAGACCGGCTCGTTCGCGCGCAAGCAGCAGGAGCGTCAGGAGTGCGCGCTGGTTCCGCCCGCCCAGCGGGACGGGCACGTCGCCATCGAGGACCTCAAGCGGCCCGAGGATCCTGAACTCCAGCATTCCTCGGTTGTAACAGGGATTCAGGTGCATTTGAAAGGGCGCGCTTCTACCGCATGCCAGCGCGTTGGCACGGGCGCGAATGAGCGGCTGAGGCCCATCGCCACTTCGGCGTCGACGGTGCGGAACGCCGGCTCCTCAACCAATCCGTCACGCCTCGTCACTACGATTCCCGACTGCCATGCGCCGCGTCGCCCTCGCCGCGCTCGTGTTCGCGTTCCCGTCGGCCGCTCAGGCGGCCGACTTGACTGTTGCGCCGCGCGACTTCTCGCCCGCCGCGAAGCGGCTGCGCGTCCACGCCGAGCTGCCGGCACCGGCCCGCGCCGGCATTCAGCTCGCCACCGAGGCCGGTCGGCGCGTCGGCTGGATCGTCCCGCCCCAGCGGCGCCGCTTCCTGACGATGCGCTGGGACGGCCGCCTCGGTGGTGCCGACGTGCCCGAGGGCCGGTACGTGATCGGGCTCGTCGACCGCGGCCGGGTCGTGGCCTCGAGCCCACTCCGGATCGACCGCACCGCTCCGAGAGTCACCAACTTCAACGTGCGCAACGGCAGCCGCACGCCCTTCCGGGGCGACAACCGGCGCCTGACGACGATCTCTCCCAACGGCGACCGGCTGCGCGACGCAGCCAAGATCCGGTTCAGGCTCAGCGAGCGTGCGCTCGTCCACTTCGAGGTGACGCGGACGGTCAGCGCGCCGCAGACGGTCTACGAGCTCAAGGCGAACCTCCGGCCCGGCCGCAACGTCTTCACCTGGCATCCGCCGAAGACGACGGGCCCGCGCACCTATCTCGTCCGCATCACGACGACCGACTCGGCCGGCAACCGGCGGACGTACGGCGCCGACAACCCCCGCGCGGGCCGGCGGCTCACCTCTGCGGTCGTGCGGGTGCTCGGCGTGGACGCCGGCTTCACCCGGGAGAGCTACGGCCCGAACAGCTCGGCCCGGCTCGTGATCGAGACCGACGCGACCTCGCTCACGCTGCAGACCTTCCGCGCCGGCCCGGAGGAGTCGCGGACGCACAACGACACGGTCATGGTCGGCGCCCCTGTCAGCAATGAAGTGACGATTCCGTGGCAGGCGCGGCACCGGGCGGCGACCCTCAACTGGGCGATCGGGCGCCTGGGGGTCCGGCATGTACTTCGTCAAGATGACGGCGAACGACGGCCGGATCGGCTACGCGCCGTTCGTCGTTCGCCCAGAGACGCTCGGCGGCGACGAGCCGGATCGCCGTCGTCATCCCCACGAACACGTGGCAGGCGTACAACTTCCGCGACACCGACGGCAACGGCTGGGGAGACACGTGGTACGCCAAGGGGGCTCAGAGCACGGCCAGCGCTCGGGCGCGCCTTCATCCGCGCGGCGTGCCGCCGCAGTGGCGCAAGTACGACATCGACTTCCTGCGCTGGCGTCTACCAGACAGGCAAGACGCCGGAAATGATCACCGAGTCCGACCTCGAGGCGATCCCGACCGCAGAGGAGCTGATCCGGCTCTACGACTTCGTCATCTTCGGCGGGCACACCGAGTACGTGACGAGGCACGAGTTCGACCTGATCGAGGGCTACCGCAACCTCGGCGGCAACCTGGCCTTCCTCTCGGCGAACAACTTCTTCTGGGAGGTGCGCCTGCAGGGCCGCGTTCTCCGGCGCACGCGGCTCTGGCGGGACATAGGCCGGCCGGAGGCGACCCTGCTGGGAGTCCAGTACCGCGCGAACGACGACGGCCGGCTCCAGCGCCCGTTCATCGTCCGCTCGGCGACGACGGCACCCTGGCTCTGGGCGGGAACCGGCCTCGTGGACGGCGCCACCTTCGGCGAGGAGCTCGGCGGCTACGGGATCGAGATCGACCAGGCGACGCCGCTCACACCGGTCGGCACAATCTTGCTCGCAGACATCCCGGATCTTTTCGGCCCCGGCCTGACCGCGCAGATGACCTACTACGAGACTCCCGCCGGCGCGAAAGTCTTCGCGGCGGGCGCGATCGACTTCGGCGGCAGCGCGATGGTGCCCCGGATCAGCCGGATGCTCGAGAACCTGTGGGCTCGCCTGGCGCAACCGTAGAGCTCGTCCGCGCCGCCACGGAGGCGGAGCTGCGCGCACTCCGACGCCTCTACGCGCTCTACCTAGGACAGGCCGAGCTCCGACGAGTAGGCGCGCGCGTAGATCGCCTTCAGCTCGCGTACGCGCTCGACGTAGTGACGCGTCTCGGGGAACATGATCCCGACTCCGCGGGCACGCCAGCGGTCGACGTTCGCCTGGCCGGCGTTGTACGCCGCGAGCGCGAGCTCCTCGTCGTCGTACTTGTCGAGCAGGTGGCGCAGGTACCACGCGCCGTAGCGCACGTTGAGCTCCGGGTCGAGCAGGTCGCGCTCCTGCCAGCCGCTGCCGCCTGTGCGATCGGCGATTCCCTGCGCCGTCGCCGGCAGCAGCTGCATCAGCCCGACCGCACCGGAGCTGGACACCGCGTCCGCGTCGAACTTCGACTCCTGGTAGATGACCGCCGCGACGAGCTCAGGCTCGAGGTCGTAGTTCTTCGCGTGACCGGTCACGATCTGCTCGTAACGAAGCGGGTAGCGGATGCGCTCGTAGACCTCGGGCTTCTCCGTGACCACGTAGAGGCCCAGCCCGGCGAGCACGAGCGCGACCACGGCCAGCAGCGACAACCGAGTCACGCCGGGACCTTCGTCAGCTCGGCCATCACCCCTGCGACCCACGCGTCCAGGTCTTCGACCGTGCCCGTGTTCACGTAGGCGAAGTCGGCCCGCTTCGCCTTTTCCTTGTCGGGCAGCAGCCGCTGGTCGCGGTCGTCACGCCTGACGCGGCGGCGCTGCTCGCGCAGCTTCGCCGGTGCAGTGATCACGACGACCTTGTCGAACCGCTTGTCTCCGCCCGTCTCGTAGAGGAGCGGCACCTCCGTCACGCACACCTCGGGCGGGTTCGGCAGCTCGGCCAGCTGCTCGCGCCAGGTCAGGTACTCGCGCGAGACGAGCGGGTGGAGCAGCCGCTCGAGAAAGTCCAGCTTCGCACGGTCGGCGAAGACGACCTCGGCGACGCGGCCCCGGTCAATCTCGCCGTTCGCGCCGAGCACCCCCTCCCCCAGCTCCCGCACCATCGCCTCCTTGACCTCCGGGTCGGAGCGCAGGAGATGGTGGACGATCTCGTCGCTCGAGACGGTTGCGGCGCCCGCCTTTCGGAATGCGTGCAGCGCCTCGCTCTTTCCGGCGCCGATCCCACCGGTGATCGCGACCGCTATCGGCCGGGGCACTCTACGCAGCGGTGTCGGGCTCGGGCTCGTCGCCCGCTGCGACATCCGAGTCGGCAGTCGGCTCGTCGACCGGCTCGTCGCCGGCGGCAGCCTCCGCCTCGGCGGTCGACTCTGCCTCGAGCTCGACCTCGGCGGCGGCGTCGGACTCCGGTGCCGGCGCTTCCTCGAGCTCCGGCTCGGCGGCGGCCTCCGGCTCGGCGCGGCCTCCGGCTCGGCGGCGGCCTCCGGCTCGGCGACGGCCTCAGGCTCGGCGACGGCCTCCGGCTCGGCGACGGCCTCAGGCTCGGCGACGGCCTCAGGCTCGGACGCCCCCGGCTCGGCGACGGCGGCTTCCGGCTCAGCCTCCGTGACGTCCTCGGCGGCTTCGGCGACAGCGCCACCGGCCGGGAACACGTCCTCGGAGAGGTTCAGGTTCGGCGTCACGTGCACGGACTCGGCGCCGTCGGCGCGCGGCAGCGGCTCCTGGCCCTCTTCCACCCGCTTCAGCGAGAGGGAGAGGCGGCGCCGCTCGGCGTCGACCTCGAGGATGAGCACGTTGACCGCGTCGCCCTGCGAGACGACCTCGCGCGGGTTCTCGACATGATGCTGGGCGAGCTCGGAGATGTGCACAAGCCCCTCGACGCCGGGCAGGATCTCGACGAAGGCGCCGAATGTGACGACCTTCGTGACACGCCCCTCGACGACGTCGTTCTCGGAGTAGCTCTCCAGGACCTGCTGCCAGGGGTCGGACTGCGTCTGCTTCAGCCCGAGTGAGATCCGCTGGCGCTCGCGGTCGATGTCGAGCACCTTGACCTTGACCTCCTGGCCGATCTCGAGCACCTCCGACGGATGGTTGACGTGGCTCCACGAGAGCTCGGAGATGTGGATCAGGCCGTCCATCCCGTCGAGATCGACGAAGGCGCCGAAGTCCACGATGTTCGAGATCGTCCCCTCGACGACGTCGCCCGGGTTGAGCCGGTCGAGAATTTGCTGGCGCTGCTCCTTGCGCTCGTCCTCGAGGACGGCGCGGCGGGAGAGGACGACGTTGTTGCGCGACCGGTTCAGCTCGATCACCTTGCAGCGAAGCTCGGTCGCCATGAACTCGTCGAGGTCCTGCACGCGGCGGATGTCGACGAGCGAGGCGGGCAGGAAGCCGCGGACGCCGAGGTCGAGGATGAGGCCGCCCTTGACGACCTCGATCACGCGGCCGATGACGGGCTCACCGGACTCGGCGGCCGTCTCGATCTTCTTCCAGGCGAGCTCGAAGCGCGCTCGCTTCTTCGACAGGATCAGACGCCCCTCGGCGTCCTCCTTGGTGAGCACGAGGGCGTCGATCTCGTCTCCGACCGCGACCTCGTCGGCGGGATTGACCGAACGCCGGATCGAGAGCTCGGCGACCGGGATCACGCCCTCCGACTTGTAGCCGATGTCGACGAGCACCTCGTCCTTGTCGACGCGCACGACCGTGCCGTGGACGACTTCGCCCTCGTTGATCGTGGGGAAGGTCGACTCGTAATCCGGGATCAGATCGCCGTCGGGGCCGGTGACCCAGACGCCGTCTTCGGCTTCTGTGGGCTTCTCGATCGTGTCGTTCGCCATAACGGAGCGCGCAGTATAGCCCGAAGCTCGCGCCGGTCTAGAGAGCCAAGTAACAGACTGTTACTAGTCCCGCCGCGCCGTTTCCGCACGCGACGAACGACCGTCCTCGATCGACAGCACGACGACGCGGTCCTCGTCGTCGAGGTACGCGTAGACAACTACAAGCCACTGCCACGGACCGAGAAGGAATCGCGGGCCTCCCTCAGCGGATCTCCGCGCCCAGGCGTGGAAACCGTTCCAGCGGCCGCAACGTCTCCCTCACGCGTGCTCTCGTGTCGACTGGAAGGCCGTGGGTGAGGATCAACCGGTCAAGGTCGCGGACCGCCCCGGCGGTCAGCTCGACCCGCGCCACCTAGAGCTCGTCGAGCGGGATCGTCCGTCCCTCACGCGCATCCTGCATGCCACGCTCCACGCGCTCCCATGCCCCGTCGATGCTGTCGAGCAACTCGACGATGTGGGTCGCATCCGGATCGGCCTGGTCGATCGCGGTGGAGAGAAGGGATCGAGCGAGGGTCCCTTCTTGGACGTGTGCGCGCTCGGCGAGCCGCGTCAAGCGGGCGCCGTACTCGCCGTCGAGCGTCACGTTGATCCGGTAGCTCCCGCGGGCCATGCTCCACATGCTACACGCCGTTGCACGGAACGTGCAATGATCGTCGGGCGAGGTGACTCGCCGCGCAGTCGGAGTCCTAGCTCTTCGCCTCGTTCCAGTCGTCGCCCACGCCGACGTCGACCGCGAGCGCCGGGTCGAGCGGGTACGCGCCGCACATTTCCTGCCGCACGAGCTCCTTGATCGCGCTCGTCTCGGTCTCGGGCGTCTCGAGCAGGAGCTCGTCGTGCACCTGCAGCACGAGGCGCGCGCTCCTCCCCTCCTCGCGCAGCCGGACATGGATCCGGATCATCGCGACCTTGATGATGTCGGCTGCGGTGCCCTGCATGACCGAGTTGACCGCAAGCCGCTCGCCGAGCGCCCGCGTCTGGCGGTTGCGCACCCGGATCTCGGGGACCGGCCGGCGGCGGCCGAGCAGCGTCGTCACGTAGCCGTCGCGCTCGGCCTGCTCGATCGTGCGCTGGATGAAGTCCTGCACGAGCGGGAAGCGCGCGAGGTACGTGTCGATGTACTCCTGCGCCTGCTCGCGCGGGATCTCGAGGTTCTCGGAGAGCCCGAACGACGAGATGCCGTAGATGATCCCGAAGTTGACCATCTTGGCGACGTTGCGCTCGTCCTTCGTCAGCTCCGCCGGCTCCTTGCCGAGCACCTCGGCAGCGGTCGCCGTGTGGATGTCCTCGTTCCGCGCGAACGCCTCGCGCAGACGCGGCTCGCCGGAGACGTGGGCGAGGATGCGGAGCTCGACCTGGCTGTAGTCGGCCGAGACCAGGCGATAACCCGGCTCAGCCACGAACGCCGAGCGGATCTCCCGTCCGAGCTCGGTTCGGATCGGGATCGCCTGCAGGTTCGGGTTCGTGGTGGAGAGCCGCCCGGTGGACGCCGCGGCCTGGTTGAAGGTCGTGTGAAGGCGGCCGTCGCGCTCCGAGATCAGCTGGGGCAGCGGCCCGAGGTAGGTGTTGATGAGCTTCGAGAGCTCGCGCCACTCCTCGATCACGCCGACGATCTCGTGCTCGCCGCGGATCGAGCGGAGCACGCGCGTGTCGGTCGAGTAGCCCGTCTTCCCCTTGCGGCCCGGCGTCAGCTGCAGCTTCTCGAACAGGATTCGGGACACCTGCTGCGTCGAGCCGAGCATGAACTCCTCGCCCGCGAGGTCGATCGCCTTCGCCTCGAGCTCCTCGACGCGGTCGGCGAGACGAGCCGTGATCTCGCCCATGCGGTACGTGTCGATCTTCACGCCCGCGTCCTCCATCGCCGCGAGAACGGCGGTGAGCGGCAGCTCGATCTCGTCGTAGAGACGCTCCGAGCCGCGCTCGACGAGCCGTTCCCGCATCGGGCCGGCGAGGCGCCGCGCGGCCTCCGCCCGCGTGACGAGCGCTGCCGTCTCCTCCTCGGTCGCGGGCTCCGGGACTACCTCGAGCCCGTACTCGCGCTGGAGGTCCTCGATCCGGTACTCGGAGCGGCCGGGCTCGATCAGATAGGCCTCGATCAGCGTGTCGTCGGCGGGCCGCATCGTCAGCCGCGGCAGCGCCTTGAAGTCATGCGCGACGAGCCGGGCGTCGCGCAGCCGCGCGGCCGAGTTCTCGTCCCACGGCCCGACGATGACGCCGTCCTCCTGGGCGAGCGCGAAGCGGCCGTCCGCGACCGCGAGCCCGACGCGGCCGTGCGCCTGCGGCAGCTCGCCCTCCCGCCAGGGGACGACCGTGCCGGCGACGGGCAGGGGAGCCGCGGACGGGATCGCGTCCTCGAGCTCGTCGACCCGGTTCAGGAGCGCGCGGAACTCGAAGCGGCGGAACATCTCGCGCAGCTGCGAGCGGTCGGGCGGCTCGAGCACGATCTGCGCGGGATCGAAGTCGATGTCGAGATCGCGGCGCATCGTCGCGAGCTCCTTCGAGGCACGCGCCTGGTCCGCGAACTCGGTGATGTTCTTCCGCCGCGCCGGCGAGAGCTCGTCCGCGTGCGCGATCACGTCCTCGAGCGACCCGTACTGCGCGATCAGCTGCCCCGCGGTCTTGTCGCCGATCCCGGGGACACCCGGAATGTTGTCCGAGGTGTCGCCCTTCAGCCCGATGAAGTCGGGGACCTGGTCCGGCCGCACGCCGTAACGGAGCTCGACCCGCTCGGGCGTGTAGACGTGCACGTCCGCGACGCCGCGCGGGGTCATCATCAGCGCGATGTTGGGCGACGTGAGCTGGAACGCGTCGCGGTCGGTCGAGACGACCGTCGTCTTCACACCCGCCTCGTCCGCACGGCTCGCGAGCGTCGCGATCACGTCGTCCGCCTCCCAGCCCTCGAACTCGAGGTTGCGATAGCCGAACGCCTCCACGATCGGCCGGAAGTGCGGGAACTGCTCGCGCAGGAGGTCGGGCATCGACCGCCGGCCTTCCTTGTAGACGAGACCCGCCTTCTCGGCCGTGGCGACGCGGCCGACCGGCGTGGAGTCCCACGCGACGGCGACGCCTTTCGGGCGATAGTCCGAGAGGAGCTTGAAGAGCATGTTCGTGAACCCGAGCAACGCGTTCGTCGGAAAGCCCTCGGTCGTCGCGAGCTCCTCCGGGAGCGCGAAGAACGCGCGGTAGGCGAGGTTGTTGCCGTCGACGAGGAAGAGCTCGGAGTCGCGCGCGGGCCCGTCGTCGAGCTGCAGCTCCTGGCCTGTCAGCGTTTTCGGCACGGTCGCACGGTAACGTCTGGCGCCGATGTCGCGGCTCGAGCTTCGTCCCTTCTCCGACACGTTCCTGGACGCCGCGGGCGAGCTGCTCGCCGCCCGCCACCGGGCCCACCGCAGGGCCGAGCCGCTCTTGCCGCCGCGAGTACGAGGAGCCCGCCGCGGCGCGGCAGGAAGTGGAGGCGCTGCTCGCGCGCGAGCACGCGTCGGGCGCCGTCGCGCTGCGCGACGGCCGCACCGTCGGCTACCTCCTCGGCGCCCCGGACCCGAACCCGCGCTGGGGCGCCAACGTGTGGGTCGAGCTCGCCGGCCACGCGGTCGAGGAGGCCGAGGACCTGCGCGACCTCTACGCGCGTGGCGGCAGCGCGCTGGTTCGACGAGGGCTACGTCCGTCAGTACGTCCTCGCCCCCGCCCACGACCGCCCCCGCCTCGACGCCTGGTCACGCGTCGGCTTCGGCCAGCAGCACGCGTACGGCATCCGCGAGGTGCCGGAGGCCGCCTGGCCCGAGAGGGTGCGCCTCGCCGAGGAGCGGGACGTCGACGCGCTCGTGGAGCTCTCGCCCGTCCTCGTCGAGCACCAGGCGCAGTCACCCGTCTTCGGTGCGATCAGCACCCGCGAGACGCCCGAGGAGATCCGCGCCGAGATCCTCGGGGACCTGCCGAAGCCCGAGATCGGCGACCTCGTCGCCGAGCGCGACGGACGGATCGTCGGCGCCTTCCAGATCTATCCGGCCGGGCTCTCGAGCGTCCACTCGGGGCTCGCCCGGCCGGAGGGCGCGGCGCTGCTCGGCTGGGCGGCGACCCGTCCCGAGCCGTCCGCGGCTCCGGCGCCGGGCTCGCGTTGATGCAGGCGCCTTCGCCTGGGCGCGCGAGCGCGGGCACGACGTGATGGTGACCGACTGGCGCGTGACGAACCTGCTCGCGTCCCGCTTCTGGCCGGCCCGCGGCTTCCGGGAAGACGTTCCTCCGCCTCTACCGGCACATTCCCTAGATCCGATGCGTCGGATCCCGATCCTGTCGGGCTCGCGTCTCGCCGTCGTCACCGCGCCAGACGGCGCGACCGTCCTCCGCCCGCCGCAGGCCGGCGACTCGATCGCCGACGTCGGGGCGGCGGTACGCGATGCGCTTCGCTTCCCGCTCTCGGGCTCACCGCTCGAGGCGTTGACGAGGCCGGGCGGTAGCGTGACGCTGGTCGTCGAGCCGCCGGAGCTGCCGATCCCGGGGGCGCCGAACGACCCGCGCCGCGACGCGCTCGCAGCCGCGATCGACGAGCTCGAGCGGCTGGGCGTACGGTCGCAGCGACAGACGATCCTCGTCGCGGGGGGCCTGAACCGCCGCGCCGGTCAGCACGAGCTCGAAGACCTCCTGGCGCCGGAGCACGCGCGCCGCTTCCACGGGCGAGTCGACGTGCACGACGCGGAAGCTCCCGACCTCGTGCAGCTGGGGGACGTCGGCGACATGCCGCTCCGGGTCAACCGGAGCCTGGCCGAGACGGACCTCGTCGTCACCGTGACGGCGGCCGAGTCGGTCCTGCACGGCGGCTCGGGCGCGCTGCTCGGCGCCTGCGGGCCGGAGGCGCTTCGCGCTGCAAGCGCCGACTCACTGGTCGAGACCGCGGGCAGCCGCGGGTGGCAGCTCGGGCTCGCCCTCGAGCGTCTGCTGGGGGCCCGCGTGCCGCTGATCGGAGCGTCGCTCGTGCTGAACCCGCCCCGCCTGCTCGGACGCTTTCGCGGCTACCCGTACCAGGAGTCGGCGCTCCGGCACGTCGCGACGTCGCCGCTGCGCCGCTTCTCGCTCCTCCCGACGGGCGTGCGCAGGCGGCTTCTCGACGATCTCGGCCGGGAGCTGACGGCCGTCGCGGCCTTCGCCGGCCCTCCCTCGGTCGCGCACGCGGAGGCGCTCCTGCGCGGGATCGCGCGGCGTTCGAGGGGGCTCGACGGCCCGCTCGACGCGATCGTGCTCGGGATCCCGTGGCAGCACCAGCACTCGCCGCGGGAGCGCCTGAACCCGATCACCGTCGCCTCCGTCGCGCTCGGGCTCGGCCTACGGCTCTGGCGGAACGCGTTTCCCGTCGCCGAGGGCGGCACCGCGGTGATCCTCCACCGGCTCTCGCGTCACTTCGTCCACGGGACGCAGGACCCGTACCGTGACTTTTTCCACGTCCTCCGCGAGGGACGGGATGCCGCGGCGCTCGCGGTCGCCGAGCGGGCTGCCGCGACCGACGAGCGAGCGCTCGCCGCCTACCGCTCCGGACGCGCCTGTCATCCGCTCCTCCCCTACGCCGACTGGTCGAGCTGCCAGCCCGCGCTCTCCAGGCTCGGCGCCGTCCTCGTCGCCGGCTGCCGAGACCACCAGGCCGCGCGGGCGCTCGGCTTCGTGCCCACGCACGGAGTCTCGACCGCGCTCGAGATGGCACACGGCCGCGCCGGCGGCGAGGCCCGGATCGGCTTCCTCCTCTCGCCGCCCTACTTTCCGCTCGAGGTCGGGGCGGCCTGACGGCTCTTACTGGAAGAGCAGGAGCAGCGCGTCCGTGGGCGCGTAGTCGTCCGTCAGCACCGGGACGTCGTCCGTCGGGATCGCGCCGTCGCGGCGGTCGAGGATCGGCTTGCGCAGGTCGGGAGCGGTGGGGGCCGCGCGCCGGACCGCGTCCCAGCGCTCGCTCAGCTGCCTCGGCTGCGGAACCGCCTTGTCGGTCGCGATCACGATCAGATTCCGGTACTGCTCGTCGCCCTGATCGCCCGGCAGGATCGCCGGGTGGACGAGGACGGTCGGGAAGGCCGTGCGGTACGTCTTGTAGATCGAGCGGAAGAGCCGCGAGCCCGGGCCGGCGAGCGCGCCGATCGCGTTGGTGACGACGACGCCGCCGGGCGCGAGCCGCGAGCGGACGAGGCCCAGAAACTCCTGCGTGACGAGATGCGCGGGGATCGCATCGGCAAAGAAGGCGTCGATCACGATCACGTCCCAGCGGCGCTCGTCGCCGGCGAGGAAGCGGCGTCCGTCGCCGACGTCGACACGCAGCCGTGGGTCGCGGGGCAGCGCGAAGTGCTCGTAGGCGACGTCCACGACGACCGGATCGAGCTCGACCGCCTGCACCCTCAGGTTCGGGAAGTCGCGCCACATCCGCTTCTCCGACGAGCCGGCGCCGAGACCGACGAAGAGCACGTTCCGCGCATCCGGGTTGTAGGCGATCCCGAGGTGGAAGAAATCGGTGTAGCGATAGCGGGTGCGGAACGGGTCGTCGAGATACATCGCGCTCTGGAGCGAGTTGTCGAAGCGCAGGTAGCGCGAGTCGGCGTCGTCCACGACCGCGAGCCGGTGGTAACGCGTGTCCTCGGCGAAGACGACCTTCAGCCCCTCGACCGGAACGACGGCACGCGGGTCGCGGTCGTCGAGATAGCCGTAGCCGCGCGTCCGGTAGAGCGGCGACCAGTTCTGGGCCGAGGTGGCGGTGAGCGGCTCGATCCGTTGCGTCCCCAGCGAGGCGGCGTAGAGGGTCGTGGCGACCGCGAGCGCGACCCCGAAGGCGGCGACCGCGCGCAGCCTGCCCGCCAGCCCGACGAGCGCCGCGGTCGCGAAGAGCGCGGCCGCTCCGAAGACGAACAGCTGCTCGACGCCCAGCTCGGGGATCAGCCAGAAGGCGGTGACGAAAGTGCCGGCGATGCTGCCCGCGGTCGAGATCGCGAACGTCCGCCCCGCCGTCCGCCCCACCCGCTGCAGCGCGTCGGCCTGCAGGCGCACTGCGATCGGGCCGACCGCGGAGAGGAGCACCGCCATCGGCAGGAAGAGGATCGCGGTGCAGAGCACCGGATCGAGCCGTGCGCCGGGGTCCCAGGCGAGCACCGCCTCGATCACGTGCCGGTCGAGGAGGGGGATCGCGAGCACGGCCAGCGCGGCAGCGGCGATGACAGCGGCAAGCGTCAGCGGCGACGGGAACCGGTCGGCGAGCGTCCCGCCGAGCCAGTAGCCGGCCGCGAGCCCGCCGAGGATGACGCCGATGATCGCGGCCCAGACGAAGAGGGAGTTGCCGAAGTAGGGCGCGAGCACGCGGCTGGCGGCCATCTCGACGCCGAGCAGCACCCCGCCGCAGAAGAAGACCGTCGCGAGAACCGGAGCCGCCGGGACGGGACGGCGGCGCCGCAGGGGAACCGGACGAGGCTCCTCGGCCTCCGGCTGGACCGGCCGGGCCGGCTCGGTCAACCTTCGCCTAGATAGGTCTGGCGCACCTTCTCGTCGTTCCGCAACTCGCTTGGCCGGGCCCTCGAGCGCGATCACGCCGGTCTCCATCACGTAGCCGCGGCTGGCCGTGTCGAGCGCCATCAGCGCGTTCTGCTCGACGAGCAGGATCGGGGTTCCCTGCGAGTTGATCTCGCGGACGATCTCGAAGATCCGCTCGACGAAGATCGGCGCGAGGCCCATCGACGGCTCGTCGAGCAGGAGGAGCTTCGGGCGCGCCATCAGCGCGCGGCCCATCGCGCACATCTGCTGCTCGCCGCCGGACATCGTCCCCGCCTTCTGCAGCTTCCGCTCGGCGAGGCGCGGAAAGAGGTCGAAGACGCGGTCGAGGTCCTCCTGGAAGTTGGCGCGGTCGGTGCGCTGGAACGCGCCCATCTCGAGGTTCTCGAGCACCGTCATGCGAGGGAAGAGCCGCCGCCCCTCCGGCGACTGCGCGATTCCCATCTTCACGATCGCGTGGGCCGGCGCCCGCGTGATATCGCGGCCCTGGAAGTGGATCGTCCCCTCGCGAGCGTGGTTGATGCCGTTGATCGAGCGCAGCGTCGTCGACTTGCCGGCGCCGTTCGCGCCGATCAGCGTCACCACCTCGCCCTCGTGCACCTTGAGCGAGACGCCCTTGAGCGCGTGGATGGCGCCGTAGTAGGTGTGCACGTCGTCGAGATCGAGGACGACACCGTCGCTGCGTGCCGGCTCAGCCACCGCTCGTCGCCCCCGAGCCGAGGTACGCCTCGATCACGCGCTCGTCCGCCTGCACTTCCTTCGGCGTGCCCTCGGCGATCTTCTCGCCGTGGTCGAGCACGGTGACGCGGTCGGAGATCCCCATCACGACCTTCATGTCGTGCTCGATCATCAGCACGGTCAGATCGCGCTCGTTGCGGAGGACCTGGACGAAGCTCGTGAAGTCGGCAGTCTCCTGGGGGTTCATGCCCGCGGTCGGCTCGTCGAGGAGGATCAGCTTCGGTTGCGTGGCCAGCGCGCGCGCCACCTCCAGGCGACGCTGGTCGCCGTACGGGAGGTTGCGCGCCATCTCGTTGTCGCGGCCGCGCAGCCCCGAGAACCGGAGCAGCTCACGCGCCCGCTCGCGCGCCTCGCGCTCCTCGCGGCGTACGCGCGGCGTGCGGATGATCGCGCCCAGGATGCCGCCCTTCAGCCGACAGTGCATCCCGACGAGGACGTTCTCGAGCGCGGTCATGTGCTGGAAGAGGCGGATGTTCTGGAACGTCCGCCCGACCCCGAGCTCGGTGATCGCATGGGGCGGCTTGCCCGTCACGTCGGTCCCGTCGAAGACGACCTGCCCGGAAGTCGGCTTGTAGACGCCCGTGAGCATGTTGAAGAACGTCGTCTTGCCGGCGCCGTTGGGGCCGATCAGCGACACGATCCCGCCCTGCGGGATGGTGAAGTCCACGTCGTCGGTGGCGACGAGGCCCCCGAACTCCTTGCGCACCTTCTCGGCGACCAGGATGTCCGTCATCGATCGTCATCCAGGTCGCGTTCGGCGCCTTCCGACGTCACGTCGTAGAGCGGCGTGTCGTGGACGCCGAGCTCCATCTCGCGCTTGTGCCGCCGTTCTGGAATGAGCCCGGTCGGCCTGAACAGCATCATCAGCACGATGATCACGCCGTAGAAGCCGAACTGGTACTTCGTCGGCTCGAAGTCGATCCCAGCCTCCTGGATCTTGGAGCCGAGCGTGGCGAGGCCGGCCACGTTCAGGTAGCCGAGGATCATCCCACCGAGGATCACTCCCCAGACGGAGCCCATCCCGCCGAGGATGACCATGCAGAGCAGGAAGACCGAGATGTTGAAGTAGAAGTCCGACGGGAAGGCGCCGCTGCGGAAGCTCGAGTAGAAGGCGCCCGCGACGCCGCCGAAGAAGGCGCCGATCGCGTACGACCACGTCTTCGTCCGCATCAGCGGCACGCCCATCGCGGCGGCGGCCGTCTCGTCCTCGCGGATCGCGATCCAGGCGCGCCCGAGCCGCGAGTCGCGCAGCCGCACCGAGCAGAAGACGGTGATCAGGAGCAGCGCGAGCGCCGTCCAGTAGAACCACTGCTCGCGCTCGAACGACTGCTGGTAGCTGAGCGGCAGGCCGAGCGACTCGCCGACCTCGCCGAAGCCGGGCGAGTCGATCGGGCTGATCCCGAACGTCCCGTGCGTGAGGTCGAAGCCGAAGACGTTGTCGCCGTTCCGGACGACCTGCGGGATGATCTCCCCGAACCCGAGCGTGACGATTGCGAGGTAGTCGCCGCGCAGGCGCAGGGTCGGCAAGCCGATCAGGATGCCGCAGAGCGCCGTGAAGAGGCCGGCGAGCAGGAGCACGAGCCAGATCGAGAGGTGGATCCCGGGGAGCTCTTTCGAGATCCCGACCGAGCCGAAGTGGAACGTCCACTGGTCGAACTGCTGCGAGGCGAACCACGCGGCGGTGTACGCGCCGGCGGCGTAGAAGGCGACGTAGCCGAGGTCGAGCAGGCCGGCGTAACCGACGACGATGTTCAACCCGACCGCCATCATCGTGAAGACGATCATGATCACCATCGAGGGAAGGCTCGGGATGAACTCCCCGAGGGCGGGGAGGTCCCTGAGCGACTCGACGTACTGCGGGTAGAAGAAGCCGAGCACGATCAGCACGAGCGCCAGCAGGGCGCCGGGACCATAGCTCCGCAGCCGCTCCTGGACGCTCGTCACGCGCCCTCCGGCGTGCGCTCGCCGAGCAGACCCTCGGGGCGGAAGACGAGAATCGCGATCAGGATCCCGAACACGATCGTCCGCGTCCAGTCGGAGCCCGGCGTGTACCACGTCAGGCCCTCGTTGAAGGACTGGATGAAGCCGATCACGAGCGCGCCGAGGACGGCGCCCGTGAGGTTCCCGATTCCCCCGAGCACCGCGGCCGTGAACGCGATCAGGCCGAGCTCGAAGCCCGTGTCGTAGCGCATGTTGAACTGGAGCAGGTAGACGATGCCCGCGGCGCCGGCGAGCCCGCCCGCGATCATGAAGGTGACCGAGATCGTCCGGTTCACATTGATCCCCATCATCGCCGAGGCCTCGGTGTCCTGCGCGACGGCTCGCATCGCCTTGCCCTGCCGTGTCGTGGAGACGAACCAGGTGAGCAGCACCAGGACCGGGATCACGATCAGCAGCGCCGCCGCTTTGTTCCAGGAGTACGTGATGTCGCCGATGCCGATCGCCTCGGTGCGGGGGATGAAATTCGGCACGGAGTGGAAGCTGACGCCGTAGAGCGCGAGGGAGACGTTCTGGACGATGAACGACATCCCGACCGCGGTGATCAGCGCAGCCAACCGTGGCGCTCGGCGCAGGGGCTTGTACGCGACGAACTCGATACTCGCGTTCACGATCGAGAACATCGCCATGATCACGACCAGCGTCAGGAGCATGCCGCCGATGATCACGAGCACGGAGGAGTCCGTGTCCAGTCCGAGCACCGAGACGATGAGCGTGCTCGCAACGAGGCCCGAGAGCGCGAACACGTCGCCGTGCGCGAAGTTGATCAGCTGCAGGATCCCGTAGACGAGCGTGTAGCCGAGCGCGACGAGCCCGTAGATGGACCCGTTCGTCAGCCCGATCAGGCCGACGTTGATGAACTCGCTCGGATCCTGGACGAAGTTGCCGACGAGCCAGACTCCCACGAGGCCGAGGAGCACCAAGCCGATCAGGTCGGTGACGCTCGACTTCCGCAGCCGGTCGAGCGTGGTCGTCATTGCCGCGGCCATGAGGGGAAGAACCTAAAGCAAAAGCTGGGGAGGGCCAAGCCCTCCCCAGCTTTTTCATGCGAGTGTCGTCCTAGCCGCGAGCCGCTGTCGACAACCTCCTCGGACGGAGAGATCGTCGTCTCGGTCTCGAGCTTGTCGGTGGCCTTGTAGATCGTGAACCCCACGACCGCACCCTCGGCACCGCTCGGATCACCGTTCTCGTTGATGTCGAACGTGCCGAGATAGCTGTCCGTCACGCTCGTCTCGAACAGCTTGGCGATGATGTCTCCACGGCTCCCGTCCGACGCTGCGATCGCGTCGAGCATGATCTCCGCCGCCTGCGCGCCGTAGATCGCGTACGGGTCGACGTTCGCTCCGCCGAGCCGCGGCTTGATCGCCTCGGCGAACTCGGCGCCCGGGCCCTCGAACTCGTCGATCGGCACGCCGGCGACGCTCATGAACATGCCCGGCGCCGCCTCGGGCGCTTCGTCGATCGTCGCCTGCGTCGTGAATCCGTCCGGCGCGAACAGCTTCACCTCGCCGTCGTTCGGGCCGAGCACGGCGACCTTGTCCTTGATCACCTGGGCGCCGTTCTCGTCGATCAGCCCTCCGAGGAAGACCGCGTCGGCGTCGGTGCCGCCGATCTTCCGGAAGAGCGCCTCGTAGCTCGACGCCTTCGGATCCCACGCTTCGAAGCCGGCGACCTTGATCCCGACGTTCTCCGCAGCATTGCGGAAGTTCGTCGCGACGCCGAGGCCGTAGGCCTCCTTGTCGTTCAGGATGTAGACGCTCGTGACGCCCTGCGCCTTCGCGAACTCGGCGACGGCCGCGCCCTGGTAGGCGTCGTGGGCGACGACGCGGGCGTAGTTGCGGCTGCCCGAGGGGTAGTACTTGTCCGGCTCGGTCCCGTCGCAGCCCGGCCCGCCCTCGGTGAGGCAGACGTAGGTGTTGGCGGGCGAGACCATCGCGACGCCGCCGCCGGGAGCCTGGTTCAGCACCGGGATCACGATGGCGGCGCAGCCCGAGTTGAACGTGCCGATCACGCCGACGACGTCCTCGTTGCCGGAGTAGGCCTGGGCGTTCGTGGAGCACTTGCCGGAGTCCCACTTCGCGGCCTGCGCGGTGGAGTCGTCGCAGGACTGGAAGGCGACGTTGTGGTCGCCGGCCTTGAAGTTCAACTGCTCGAGGCGGAGCCGAATCGCCTCCACGATCTGAATCGTCTGTGTGCGCGACGAGCCCTGGAGCGGGAAGTCGGACGCGACCAGGACGTCGGGCTCGCCCTCGCCCTCGTACTCGACCGCCGTGCACGACGACGACGGCAGGGCCTCGACGCCGCCGGTCGTTCCGCCTGCCGCCTCGGTGCCCGCTCCGCCGTCCCCGGCCTCGTCGTCGTCACCGCCGCAACCCGCCGCGGCGAGTGCGAGCGCTGCGACCAACAGGGCCAGGACGCTCAGCCATCCTCGCTTACTTGCAATCAACTGCGTCCTCCTCCGTCACCTGGGTTGACGTGCCCGGCGAGGGTTCTGCACGCGTGACCGCAACCCCCCTTGGCGGGCGAATGGCGAAGTATCACGGTCAGCGCGGGAGGATTTCAACTTTGTGCCGTCTCACTACACTCGCTTAACACGTTCGGCCGGCTCGGAACCTTCAGGAATTCGCGCACCGTCGCGCCCGTCGCTCCACCCATGGCAGGATTGCCCCGGAGCCTGCCGTGAGCCAAATCGAGCGCCAGTGGCATCCCCCCGCGACCCGGAGTCGGTGAGTCGCGTCCCGATGCTGGGCCTGCCGAGCGAGATTCGCGCCTGTCTCTTCGATCTCGACGGCGTGCTGACGCGGACCGCCGACCTGCACGCGGCCGCCTGGAAGGAGATGTTCGACGCGTTCCTCCGCAGCCGGGCCGAGGCGACCGGAGGTGCCTTCGAGCCATTCGACACGGAGCGGGACTACCGCGAGTTCATCGACGGCAGGCTCCGCTCCGACGGCGTGCGCTCGTTCCTCGCTTCACGTGGGATCGAGCTGGCGGAGGGCGACGCGGGCGATCCGCCCGGCGCGGAGACGATCATCGGCCTGGGCGACCGGAAGAACGAGCTCGTCCTGGCGTTGATCCGTGGCGGCGGCGTCGAGACGTTCGCAGGCTCGGTGCTCTATGTGCGTGCGGCTCGGGAGGCGGGCCTGCGCCGGGCGGTCGTCTCCGCGAGCAAGAACTGTCGTGACGTCCTCGTCGTGGCGGGCATCGACGATCTGTTCGAGGCGGTGATCGACGGCGTCGTGGCGGAGCGCGAGCACCTGCGGGGAAAGCCTGCTCCGGACACATTTCTCGCCGGTGCGCGTGCGCTCGGCGTACCGCCGGCCGAGAGCGCGGTGTTCGAGGACGCCCTGGCCGGCGTCGAGGCGGGGCGCGCCGGCCGCTTCGGCTACGTCGTCGGCGTGGACCGATCCGGGCAGGCGGAAAGCGCTGCTGCGGCACGGCGCGGACATCGTCGTCTCCGACCTGGCGGAGTTGCTCGAGCAGGCATGAGCGTGCAGGGGACATTCGAGGTCGAGCCGTGGTCCGTGCGCGAGGCGAGCCTGAATCTCGACGTGCTCGCGCAGACCGAGTCGGTGTTCGCGCTCGCCAACGGACACATCGGGCTGCGGGCGAACCTCGACGAGGGCGAGCCTTACGGGCTGCCCGGCACGTATCTCAACTCCTTCTACGAGCTGCGGCCGCTTCCCTACGCGGAGGCCGGCTTCGGCTATCCGGAGTCGGGCCAGACGATCGTGAACGTGACCAACGGCAAGATCATCCGCCTGCTCGTCGACGACTCGCCCTTCGACGTCCGTTACGGGCACCTGCTCGCACACGAGCGTGTGCTCGACCTTCGCGCGGGCGTGCTGCGCCGCCGCCTGGAGTGGGCGTCTCCGGCGGGCGCGCGCGTTCGCATCCGGTCGACCCGCCTCGTCTCGTTCGCCCAGAGGACGGCTTGCGCGATTCTTTACGAGGTCGAGCCGGTCGACGCCCCTCTGCGCGTCGTCGCGCAGTCAGAGCTGGTCGCGAACGAATCGGCGCCTCCTCGGTCGGCCGACCCGCGGGCCGCGGCTGCCCTCGAGGCGCCGCTCCAGTCGGAGGAGTTCTCCGATCACGAAACGAGGGTCGTGCTGGTGCACTCGACGAAGCGCAGCGGTCTGCGCATGGCGGCGGGAATGGATCACGTCGTCGAGGGCCCGGACGGAACGTCGATTGCCTCGGAGAGCGCGCCGGACGTCGGCCGCGTGACCGTGACCGCGAACATCGACGTCGGCGAGCACGTCCGCCTCGTGAAGTTCCTCGCCTACGGCTGGTCGAGCCAACGGTCGCTCCCCGCCGTGCGGGACCTCGCGGTCGCGGCGCTCGCCGAGGCGCGCCATACCGGCTGGGATGGGCTCCTTGCAGGCCAGCGCGCCTATCTCGACGACTTCTGGGACCGCGCGGATGTCGAGCTCGACGGTGACATTGAGCTCCAGCAGGCGGTCCGCCTCGCGCTCTTCCACACGCTCCAGGCCGGAGCCCGGGCAGAGCAGCGTGCGATCGCGGCCAAGGGGCTCACCGGCCCCGGTTACGACGGCCATACGTTCTGGGACACGGAACGGTTCGTCCTGCCGGTCCTGACGTACACCGCACCGCGCGCAGCCGCTGACGCGCTGCGGTGGCGCCATTCGACGCTCGACCTGGCGGAGGAGCGAGCGCGCCAGCTCGGCCTCGACGGCGCAGCGTTTCCGTGGCGGACGATCCGTGGCCACGAGTGCTCCGGCTACTGGCCGGCGGGCACGGCAGGCTTCCACATCAACGCCGGGATCGCCGACGCCGTGGTGCGTTACGAGGCTGCGACGGAGGACGACGAGTTCGAGTGCGAAGTCGGCATCGAGCTGCTCGTGAAGACGGCGCGCCTGTGGCGCTCGCTGGGTCATCACGACGCCCAGGGACGCTTTCGCATCGACGGCGTCACCGGCCCCGACGAGTACAGCGCCCTGACCGACAACAACGTGTACACGAACCTGATGGCACAGCAGAACTTCGTCGCCGCGGCCGACGCCGTCGCGCGCCATCCGCGCCATGCAGCCGAGCTCGGCGCCAACTTCGAGGAGGCGGCCGCCTGGCGCGATGCCGCCCGCGACATGGTCGTCGCGTGGGACGACGCGCTCGGCGTGCACCCCCAGTCCGAGGGGTTCACGAGCCACGAGGTCTGGGACTTCGCGAACACCCGCCCGGATCAGTACCCGCTGTTGCTCCACTTTCCGTACTTCGACCTCTACCGCAAGCAGGTCGTCAAGCAGGCCGACGTTGTGCTGGCTCTGCACGCACGCGGCGATGCCTTCACCGACGAGGAGAAGGCAAGGGACTTCGAGTACTACGAAGGACTGACGGTTCGGGATTCCTCGCTGTCCGCGACCACGCAGGCCGTGATCGCCGCGGAGGTCGGACATCTCGAGCTCGCCTACGACTACTTCGGCGAAACCGCGCTCATCGATCTCCACGACCTCGCCGGCAATACCGGCGCCGGCGTCCACATCGCCTCGCTGGCCGGAGCCTGGACCGCAGCCGTGGCCGGCTTCGGCGGGATGCGCGACCATGCCGGCGTCCTCACGTTCGCTCCGCGCCTTCCCGCGCGGCTCGAACGACTCGCGTTCCGACTCCTCTTCAAAGGCCGTCGGCTCAAGGTCGAAGTGACGAAGAGCGAGGCGCGCTACCTGCTCCTCGACGGAGATCCGCTCGAGATCGCCCACCACGGCGAGCCGATCAGGGTCACGCAGACCGCGCCGGTGACCCGGGCGATCCCGCCGGCTCCCGTCCGGCCCGCTCCCAGCCAGCCGCCCGGGCGCGAGGCGAGGCGCCGAGTGATCGAAGCCACGCTCGCAGCCGACACCTGAGCCACCCAGCCGCAAGCCGCAACGCCGTCGTCTCCCGAAGCCGCGGATACCATCCCTGACCAGGCCGAAGTGGCGGAACTGGCAGACGCGCCGGACTCAAAATCCGGTTCCCCTCGGGGAGTGTGGGTTCGATTCCCACCTTCGGCACTACTCCAGACCGAAACGCCGAAGGGCGCCGTCGCCGGCGCCCTTCAGGTTCGAGTGGCCGAGCTGCTGGTGGCCGACGGTGTCGCCCCCGGCTGCGTAAGCCGGGGGCGCTGCTGTGGTGCGGGTTGGATCAGACGGCCGGGGCAACCACCGGGGTTTCCGGCGTTCGTCGATCAGTCGGGTGATGCGGCCCGGGCGGCGGCGACGGCTTCGAGGCGGGAGTTGACGCCGAGGGCCCGGAAGAGACGGCGGATGTGGTTCCTGACTGTTTCCGTGCTGAGGTGGAGCTCGGCGGCGATCTGCTTCGTCGAGCGGCCCTGCTCCAGCAGACGGAGCACTTCGACTTGACGGGGGGTGAGATGCGGGGGTGGCGCCGTGCGTGTGTCGTCGGGGTGTTCCTCGAACAGCCCGAAGACGCCGACCACCCGCTCACCGCTCATGAGCGGCACGGAGCTGATCTCCACCGGCACGCGTTTGCCGGCGGTCGACACCAAGACGCTGGTCGCGTCGGTGGCCGGGGCGGTGCCGAGCACCTTCTGGGAGAACAGCTCCCGCGCGCGCCGGCTGTCCTCGGGCGCGACGACGGAGGTGAACTGGCGACCGCGAACGTCGCCGACGAGCCGCTCGGCCGCCGCATTGATCCAGCGGATGACTCCCGTCGTGTCGAGGACGTAGCTCGGGACGCCGACGCTGTCCAGAGCCTGCTCGACATCGCCGCCGACTTTCAGGCCCGCGACCATCACGGAAGTGTGGCTGATCGGCGCTCCGGCCGTCGTCTTCAAGCCGGTCGTAGGAGCGCGTACTCTAGGCTTACCGTCGTGGAGCAGGCAGTCCGCGTGACGATCGTCGGCAACGACGTCGAAGCAGAGGTCGTCTGCGGCCTCCTGCGGGGCGCGGGAATCGAGTGCAACCATCGCCCGAGCGCCGCGTCAGGCGGACCGTGGGAGGCACTCGGCACGGGCGGGCCACGTGAGGTGCTCGTCGCTCCCGACGACCTGGAGGCGGCACAGAAGATCCTCGACGCCGATGCGACCGCGGAGGGCGACGAGCCCGCCTAGTTGCCCATCGACCGGCGGTGCGCAAACTGATCGGCGCTCGTCAATCCCTCCTAGACTGACCGCGTGGCGAAGCGGGTCGGCATCCTGACAGGCGGCGGCGACTGCCCTGGACTGAACGCCGTCATCCGCGCCGTCACGCGGCGCTCGCTCGACCGAGGCTGGGAGGTCGCGGCGGTGCGCGAGGGGTGGCGCGGGCTGGTCGACGGCACCGTCGAGCCGCTGGAGCGTCGTGACGTGTCGGGGATCCTTCCGCGGGGCGGCACGATCATCGGCACGTCACGGACGAATCCGTACAAGCTCGACAACGGCGTCCCGCAGGTCCTCGCCACCTTCGAGCGAGAGGGTTTCGGCGCGCTCGTTGCGATCGGCGGCGAGGACACGCTCGGGGTCGCCGCGCGGCTGTACGCGGAGCACGACTTCCCGGTCGTCGGTGTGCCGAAGACGATCGACAACGACCTGAATGCCACCGACTACACGTTCGGCTTCGACACGGCAGTGTGGATCGCCACCGAGGCGATCGACCGCCTGCACACGACCGCCGAGTCGCACAACCGCGTCATGGTCGTCGAGGTGATGGGCCGCCACACCGGCTGGATCGCGCTCCACTCCGGGATCGCGGGCGGCGCCGACGTCATCCTGATTCCCGAGCAGCCGATCACGGTCGAGGAAGCGTGCAACCTGCTACAGAAGCGGCACGAGACGGGCAAGGATTTTTCGATCGTCGTCGTCAGCGAGGGGTACGAGCTCACCTACGCCTCGGGCGAGCGGACGCTCGTCGCCGGGGAAGCCCGCGAAACCGACCAGTTCGGCCATGTCGTCCTGGGTGGAGTCAGCGGCGCCCTCGCCCGCGAGATCGAGGAGCGCACCGGGTTCGAGACGCGCGTGACGGTGCTCGGCCACGTCCAGCGCGGCGGCACCCCCACCCCGCGCGACCGCATTCTCGCGACCAGATACGGCCTCAAGGCGGCCGACCTGGTCGACGCGGGCCGCTTCGGCCGGATGGCGGCGCTCCACGGCGACGAGATCGTCGACGTCTCACTCGCAGACGCGACGACGGAGCTGAAGACCGTCCCGCCGGAGTGGTACGCGGTCGCCCAGGCGTTCGCGGGCTAGCCGAAAAGAAGGAGCAGCGCGTCGGTCGGCGCGTAGTCGTCGGTCAGCACCGGCACGTCCTCGGTCTGGACCGGCGCGTCGACGCGGCCTCGGATCGCGTCGTCGAGGTCGGGAGCACCCGGCGAGCGCTGCTGGACCGCGTGCCAGCGGTCGAGCAGGAACCGCTTCGAGGGAGCGGCTCCTTCGCCGGCGACGAGGATGATGTTCCGGATCGTCCGAAGGTCGGGGCGGCCGGACTCGACGACCGGGTGGATCGCCACGGTCGGGAAGACCGCCCGGTACGTACGCAGCATCGAGCGGAAGAGACGCGACTCCGGGCCGCGCACGGCGCCGATGATGTTCGTGACCACGAGGCCGCCCGGGGTCAGCCGCGACCGCGCGAGCTCGAGGAATTCCCGGGTCGCGAGGTGGAACGGAATCGAATCGGCGTAGAAGGCGTCGATGACGATCACGTCCCAGGGACCGGCGTTGTCGGCCACGTAGCGGCGGCCGTCCTGGACCTCGACCTTCATGCGCTGATCGCGTGGAAGGTCGAAATACTCGTAGGCGACGTCGACCACCTCCGGGTCGAGCTCGACTGCGTCGAGCTGTACCCCCGGGAAGTCTCGCCAGGTCCGCTTCGGCGCCGAGCCGCCGCCGAGACCGATGTAGAGGACCTTCTGCGTCTGCGCCCGGTAGGCGAACGGCAGCTGCAGGTAGTCCGAGTAGGGGAAGCGTGTCCGATAGGGGTCGTCGAGGTACATGCCGCTCTGGAACGAGCTGTCGAAGCGCAGATAGCGGCTCGTCTCGTCCTCGACCACCGCGATCCGGTGGTACTGCGAGTCGGAGGTGTGCAGGATCGTGTAGCCGGACTGCGTCTCCTCGATCGAGCCGGCCCGGTTCTGCGCAGACTGCTGGCGGTAGACCGGCGACCAGTTGCGGAGCTGGGAAGCGGAGACGGTGGCGCCGGACTCGGGCGCCAGCGAAACGACGGCGCCCATGCTCACCCCGGCGAGCGCGAGCGCGACCACACCCGCGACGGCGAGGCGCTCGACGAGCGCGATGCCCGCCGCGGCGAGCATCAGAGCGACGGCGGCGGCCGCCAGCACCTGGTCCGTGCCGAGCTCCGGGATCAGCCAGAAGGCGGTCGCGAAGGTGCCGGCGATCGAGCCGGCGGTCGAGATCGCGAAGAGGCGGCCGGCGGTCCGCCCCATGTGGTCGACCGAGCGCGCCTTGAGGCGAACCGCGATCGGCGAAGCGGTACCGAGGATCACGCTCTGGGGGCCGAAGAGGAGGATCGTCGCGATCAGGGGGTTCAACCGAGGGCCCGGATCCCAGCTGACGAGTTGCTCGAGCACCCAGCCGTCCACGTACGGGATCGCGAGGACGAGCAGGGACGAGAGGCCGAGCACCGCGACGAGCAGCCGCGGCGTCGGGAACCGGTCGGCGATGATGCCGCCGAACCAGTAGCCCGTCGAGAGCCCGGCGAGGACGACGCCGATCAGCGCGCCCCACACGTAGAGCGAGTTGCCGAAGTACGGCGCGAGTACCCGGCTCGCCGCGATCTCGAGGCAGAGCAGCGCGCCGCCGGCGAGGAAGACCGCGATCGCAATCGCGATCGAGCTGTGCTGCTCGCGGTTGATCAGTGGAGCTCCCGCACCAGCACGGCGTCGACTCCTGCGCGCTCGAGCTCGTCGATCTGCGCCTGGGTCACGCCGTCGATATCGGCGATTGCGAGCTTTCCAACAGGAACGTCGGAGAGAAGATCGAGCACGTGCGCGAGCGGATCCTCGACGTCGCGGGCCGCGAGGACGAGCAGCTCCGGGTCGAAGCGCTCCAGCGCCTCTTCCAGCTCCTCCTCTCGCGCGACCTGGACGACCAGCTCGACACCGTCGCCCAGCTCGAAGTCCTCGTCGCCGGGACGGACGATGCGCGCATCGCAGGCCGTGCCGGTGGCGGTGAGGATGGGCAATGCAGTAGCCGCCCGGATCGCGTCGACCTCACCGTTCGCGAGCAGGGCCTCCGCGCCGTGCGCCTCGGCCGCCTGCGCTTCTCCGGGTCCGGCCACGGCGACAACGAGCGAGATCCCGTCGCCCTCGGATATGGCTTGGCTCAGACGTCGCGGGCCGGTCACTCGCCGCGCACTGTAGCGCAGCGGCTACGGTGCGGATCGTGCGCGCGCGCGTCGCGATCGCCCTGATCCTCGCGGCACTGCCCGCCGGCGCGACCGCTGCTGTGGGACCCCGGCTCGTGGGTACGAGCGGACCCGACTTTCTCGCCGGCGGCGACGTATCGGACCGCATCGTCGCGCGCGGCGGGAACGACCGCATCGCCGCGGAGTACGACGGCGGCTTCGACCAGATCTCCTGCGGCCCCGGACGCGACATCGTCTCCGTCGACGCCCGCGACCGCGTGGCGAGCGACTGCGAAGTGGTGAGCACGCGCATCCACCGCGACCGGCATCGCAACGCCGACAGCCAGCACGAGTCGGAGGTCGAGCCGGACTCGCTCACCGTCGGCGCGACGACCGTGTCCGTGTTCCAGGTCGGACGCAACCATTCGGGCGGCGCGGCGAGCATCGGCTTCGCCACTTCGAGAGACGGAGGCCGGACCTGGCGCGAGGGGCTTCTGCCCGGCCTGACCGTGAACACCGTCCCGCCCGGGCCTTCCACGCGAGCGAGCGACCCGGTCATCGCGTACGACCCGGTACGCGGCGTCTGGCTCGCCAACACGCTGGCGATCGCGCAGGGCGTGACGCGGCTGACGGTCCACCGCTCCCGCGACGGGATCTCGTGGACCGGGCCGATCGACGCCGCGCTCGCGCAAACGGAGAACCTCGCCTACGACAAGAACTGGCTCACGTGCGACAACGGTGCGGCGAGCCCGTTCCGCGGCCGCTGCTATCTCGCCTACACGCTCGTCGACGACCCGCGGGACTCCGTCGCCCTGCAACGTTCGGACGACGGCGGCCGCACGTGGTCCCCGCCCACGACGTTTCAGATCCCCGTCACCGGCGTGATCCCCGTCGTCCAGCCGAACGGCACCCTGCACCTGGTCTTCTGGTCGCCGAGGCGGGGCATGGTCTCCATGCGCTCCACCGACGGCGGCGCGAGCCTCGGCCAGCCGGTGACGATCGCAGAGTTCCAATCCCGGAACGCGCGTCCACTGCGCTCGCCGCCGCTCGTGGCCGTCGACGTCGATGCGGCGGGACGCGTAGCCGCGGTGTGGCAGGACTGCCGTTTCAACACGGGCTGTTCGGCCAATGACATCGTGCTCTCACGCTCCGCGGACGGACTGGCGTGGTCGTCGCCAGCACGCGTCACCTCCGGCCGGAACGCTGTCATGCCCACGATCGGAGTCGAGCCGCGGACCGGGCGGCTCGCGATCGTGTACTACGTGATCCGCGCGGACGGCATCGACGCGGAGCTCGTCACCTCCGCGGACGGCGCCCGCTGGAGCGTGCCACAGCGCCTGAACCCGCGGCGGATGAGTCTCGCGTGGATGCCGCAGACGACACTCGGGCGCATGCTGGCCGACTACATCGGCGTCACCTGGTCGCGGGGCCGGCCGCTCGTGATCTATGCGCTCGCCTCGCCGCCGCGCAACGGGAAGCTGCGGCAGGCGATCTACGCCGGCCGCGCCTAACCCGACCGACGAGCCAAGTAACAGTCTGTTACGTGGCGCCTTCGAGCAACTCGAGCAATGCCTCGGGCGGTCTCCCACGGGACGCGACCTCGAGCAGGATCTGGCCCGCGGTTGGCGCGAGGCCGCGGGTGCGGTGCTCGTGGACGAGGACTCGAATCTGCTCGTAGCTCGGCCGGGCATAGCCCAGATGGCTTGCCAGAGCCGCAACGCGGCGGTACACGTCGGCGATCGGCACGTTCTCGTCGTCGAGCCGCTCGATCCCCGCGAGGAGTGTCGGTCCGATCCTCGGTGCTGCAGCGGTCACATCGTCAAGAGTGCCCGTGCGCTTATCGCCAGAGCGTCACGAAACCGTGCCGATTCACGCCAAGTAACAGTCTGTTACTTGGCGTCGAGCGCGGCGACGAATCCTTCCATGCGCTCGACGACGCGGCGCAACGCGTCGATCGAGCCCAGCGGATCGTCGGGCAGCTGCAGGGAGTGGTCGGCGCCTTCGAGCTCGAGGACGTGGCGCTCTCCCCGCCTGGCGACATCGCCGTCCCAGGACTCGTCCGCCGTGCCGCCGACGAGGAGCGCCGGCGACTCGAGCCGGTCGAACCCGGCGGCGATCTCGTCGTTGTAAAGGAGCGGCGTCAGCCAGACACCCGGGAGCGAGCGGTCCGCAGCGATGGGGACGGCGCGGCTCGAGATCGACTTCGTCACGAGAAGGATTCGCGCATTGCCCGCGCGCGCGAGCGCGGCGTCCGCCCGAGCCTCCACCCACCGCCACGGATCTTCGTCGCCATCGAGGTACTCGTCCCACACCTCGAGGACGCTCCACCCGCGCGCCAAGGCCACGTCGCGCGCGAACCAGAGGAGCGGCGCGAACGGGAGGTAGCGGGCGCCGGGCAGGACGACGGCGACGCGATCCGGGTCGGCCGCGTACCAGCGACCCCTGCAGACGCCGAGGTCGACGTCCTCCACGGGCCTATTGCCCGATCGGATGCCAGACGGTCTTCAGCTCGAGGAAGCTCGCGATCGCCCAGGGACTCTGCTCGTCTGCGTTGCCGTGGACGACGCGCTTGACGTTGTCGGCGGCGAGCCGCTCCAGCTCGGTGACCTGGCCGTTCGAGCCGGCGAGGTCGAGCGCGTTCACGTCCATGTGCCCGGCGAGGACCGGCGCCAGCTCGTCGTGGAAGCCGGTGAGGATGTTGACGACGCCTCCCGGGACGTCGGAGGTGGCGATCGCCTCCGCGAGCTCGATCGCTGCGAGTGGGTGCGACTCGGAAGCGACGGCGACGACCGCGTTGCCGCCGACGACCGCGGGCGCGAGCCGCGAGACGAGGCCGCCCAGCGCGGGCTCCTCCGGCGCGATCAGGGCGACGACCCCGGTGGGCTCTGGCACGGAGAAGTTGAAGTACGGCCCCGCGACGGGATTCGAGGAGCCGATCACCTGGGCGAGCTTGTCGGCCCAGCCCGCGTACCAGACGACGCGGTCGATCGCAGCTTCGACCTCCTTCTTGCCGGAGCACACGGCGGCCAGGTCGGCGGCGCGCGCCTCCATCATCTCGGCGAGCCGGTAGATGACCTGCCCGCGGTTGTAGGCGGTCGCGCCGGCCCAGGCCGGCTGTGCCTTCCGCGCCGCGACGACGGCATCGCGGGCGTCCTTGCGCGAGGCGCGGGCGACGTTCTGGCCCTCGGCGTCGTAGGTGCGGCCCGACTCGGAGCGCGGAAACCCGCCGCCGACGAAGAGCTTGTACGTCTTCTTGACGGGCAGCCTGCTCACTTCACGCCGTCGAAGTCGAGGTAGGGCTCGAGCCCGTGGCGGCCGCCCTCCCGGCCGAAGCCCGACTCCTTGTACCCGCCGAACGGCGAGGCGGGGTCGAAGCGGTTGAACGTGTTCGCCCAGATCACGCCGGCGCGGAGCCGCTCCGCCATCCAGAGGATGCGCGAGCCCTTCTCCGTCCAGACGCCGGCCGAGAGCCCGTACGCCGTGTTGTTCGCCTTCTCGACCGCCTCCTCGGGCGTGCGGAAGGTGAGTACCGAGAGGACCGGGCCGAAGATCTCCTCCTGCGCGATCCGGTAGCTCTGGGCGACGTTCGTGAAGACGGTCGGCGCGAACCAGTAGCCCTTCTCCGGCAGGCGGCAGGGCGGCTGGTAGATCTCGGCTCCCTCTTCCTTGCCCGACTGGACCAGCTCGGCGATCTTCTCGAGCTGCATCTTCGAGTTGATCGCGCCGATATCCGTGTTCTTGTCGAGCGGATCGCCGAGCCGGAGCGTCTCGAGCCGCCGCTTCAGCTTCCCGATCGTCTGCTCGTAGATCGACTCCTGCACGAGCAGACGCGAGCCGGCGCAGCAGACGTGACCCTGGTTGAAGTAGATGCCGTTCACGATCCCCTCGACCGCCTGGTCGAGGGCAGCGTCGTCGAAGATGATGTTCGCGGCCTTGCCGCCGAGCTCGAGGGTGAGCTTCGTGCCGGTGCCGGCGAGCTCGCGCTGGATCGCCTTGCCGACCTCGGTCGAGCCCGTGAAGGCGATCTTGTCGACGCCCTCGTGCTTGACGAGCGCGGCTCCCGCGCGGCCGTCGCCCGTGACGATGTTGACGACGCCGGGCGGCAGCTCGGCCTGGCGGCAAACGTCGGCGAAGAAGAGCGCGGTCAGCGGCGTCGTCTCGGCCGGCTTGAGAACGACGGTGTTGCCGGCCGCGAGCGCGGGCGCGATCTTCCACGCGAGCATCAGCAGGGGGAAGTTCCACGGAATGATCTGGCCGGCAACGCCGACGGGCTGCGGCGTGCGGTTCGGGAAGGCGTACTCGAGCTTGTCCGCCCAGCCTGCGTAGTAGAAGAAGTGCGCCGCCGCCAAAGGAAGGTCGACGTCGCGGCTCTCGCGAATCGGCTTGCCCCCGTCGAGGCTCTCGAGCACGGCCAGCTCGCGCGAGCGCTCCTGCAGGATGCGCGCGATCCGGAAGAGGTACTTCGCCCGCTCGGAGGGGGCGAGCTTCGACCACCCGTCCTCGAATGCCGCCCGGGCCGCCTTCACGGCCAGACCGACGTCCTGCGCCCCGGCCTGCGCGACCTCGGCCAGCTTCTCCTCGGTCGCGGGCGAGATCGACGCGAACCACTGGCCCGAGCGCGGCTTGACGAACTTTCCTCCGATGAAGAGCCCGTAGCGCTTCTCGAGCTTGACGATCTCGCGCGCCTCCGGGGCGGGCGCGTAGTCCCACTCGGTCAGGGCCGGAACTGGCGCGTGGCGCTTCTCGACCGCACCCATCAGTCGATCGTGAAGTAGTCGGCGGATTGATACTGCCCGGTCTTCTGCTTGCGGATCTGCATCAGCACGTCGTTCAAGAGCGACGAGGCGCCGAAGCGGAAGAGATCCGGGGTCAGCCACTGCAGGCCGAGCGTCTCGTGGAGGACGACCAGGTACTGCACCGCCTGCTTGGCGGTTCGGATCCCGCCCGCGGGCTTCATCCCGACGATACGGCCCGTCTCGTCGAAGACGTCGCGGATCGCCTCGAGCATGCAGAGCGTCACCGGGAGCGTCGCCGCCGGGTGTGACCTTGCCGGTCGATGTCTTGATGAAGTCCGCGCCCGCGGCCATCGCGAGCAGCGAGGCGCGCCTGACGTTGTCGTACGTGCCGAGCTCGCCGGTCTCGAGGATCACCTTCAGGTGCACCTCGCCGCACGCCTCCTTCACCCGGACGATCTCGTCGTAGACCTTCGCGTAGCGGCCGGAGAGGAAGGCGCCCCGGTCGATCACCATGTCGACCTCGTCGGCACCGAGCGCGACCACCTCGCGGACCTCGGTCACCTTGACGTCGAGCGGTGCCTGGCCGGACGGGAAGTACGTGGCCACCGACGCGACCTTGACACCGGATCCCTCGAGCCGCGCTCTGGCGGTCGGGACGAGGTTCGGGTAGACGCAGACGGCCGCGACCGAGGGCACGGACGGGTCGACCGGGTCCGGGCGCATGGCCTTCGAGCAGAGCGCCGCGACCTTGCCGGGTGTGTCCGCTCCCTCGAGGGTCGTCAGGTCCATCATCCGCACCGCGAGCTCGAAGGCCTGCAGCTTCGACTCCTTCTTGATCGAGCGCTTCGCGAGCGTGGCGGCGCGCTCCTCGAGCGCGACTGCGTCGACGGAGCCGATCCGCGGCAGCCTCGGCTCGAGCGGGAGCTCGAAGCCGCGCGGCAGTACGGGCGCCTGGGCCATGCGGCAAGTGTACGGACTGCGCCCCGGGAGACCGGCCCGGCTTAGGGCTGATCGACGCCGGCAGGCGCGGCGGGCGGCTCAGCCGCCTGCTGCGCCGATCCGGACGACTGGATCAGGTTGCGGAGCTCCCGTACCGCCACTGAGAGCCTCGCGAGGTCGAGCGCGCCTCCGGAGCGAATCTCGGAGAGCACCTGTCGCGACCGCTCGACGGCCGCCGCGTTCTGCTCCAGCCAGCGCTCGACGCGCGCAGGCGCCGGCTGTCCGTCCACACCGGAGCGCACGACCTCCGTGGTCAGGCCCGCCTGCTCGGCGTAGACGTCGTCGCGCAGAGCAGCGCGCGCCATCGCGGCCCAGCGCGTGTCGCGCGGCAGGCTCACGATCCGGTCGCGCAGCCACTGCAGCTCGAGCCGCTCGCCGAGCGCGAAGTACGCCTCTGCGACCGAGGCGACGTCGAGCCCGGACGCCGCCGCGATCTCGACGATGTCGGGTGCCGGCACGAGCGAGAGCAGCCGCGACATGCGACCGGCGAGCTCGGCCGGGACGCCGACGTCGATGAGCGCCTTCGCGCGTCCTCCGGCTTCCTCGAGACCGGAGGGCCCGAGGAGCTCGGGCAGTCGCTCCGCGAGCTCGGCGAAGCCCGGCGCGTAGCGTGCCACGGTCTCGGCGATGTCGAGCGGGCGACGCCGGTGGCGGAGGAGCCAGCGGGTCGTCCGTTCGAGCAGGATGCGCGATCGGAGCAGCATCGCGGTCTGCGTCGCGGCCGGCACCTTCCCGTCGAGAGCCTCGATCTCGGCCCAGAGCTCGCGGAGCCCGGCGGCGTCGCGCGCAGCCGTGTACGCACGGGCGATCTCGTCGGGTGACGCCCCCGTCTCGTCCCCGAGCCGGAAGACGAACGTCGTGCCGGCACGGTTGACGAGGTCGTTCGAGATCCGCGTCGCGATGATCTCGCGCCGCAGCGAATGGCGCCGCAGCTGCTCGGGGAAGCGCTCGCGCAGGCGAGTCGGGAAGTAGAGCTCGAGCTCCCTCGCGAGGTACGGGTCGTCGGGCAGGTCGGAGGCGAGCAGCGCCTGCGAGAGCGCGATCTTCGTGTACGAGAGGAGGACCGCGAACTCGGGCGCCGTCAGGCCGCCGCCGGCCGCCGCCCGCTCTTCGAAGGCCTCGATGCTCGGCAGGTCCTCCAGCTCACGGCTCAGCACGCCGGCCTGCTCGAGGCTGCGCATGTAGCGCTGGTGCACCTCGGCCATCGACGAGGCCTGCGCCGTCGAGCTCGCGATCGCCTGGGCCTGGTCGTAGTTGTCGCGGAGGATGAGCGTCGCCACCTCGTCGGTCATCTCTGCGAGGAGCCCGTTGCGCTGCTTCCCCGTCAGGTCGCCGTCGGCGACGATCGAGTCGAGCAAGATCTTGATGTTGACCTCGTGGTCGGAGCAGTCGACGCCGGCCGAGTTGTCGATCGCGTCCATGAAGATCTTGCCGCCGCCGAGCGCGAACGCGACCCGGCCGCGCTGGGTGAAGCCGAGGTTGCCCCCCTCGCCGACGACCTTGGCGCGCAGATCCTCGGCGTCGACGCGAACCGCGTCGTTCGCGCGGTCGCCGACCTCGGCATGCCGCTCGGCCCGCGCCTTCACGTACGTGCCGATGCCGCCGTTCCAGAACAGGTCGACCGGCGCGCGCAGGATCGCTTGGATCAGCTCGCCCGGTGTCAGCGTCTCGGCATCGACGCCGAGCGCCCGGCGCACCTCGGGCGAGAGCGGGATCGACTTCGCGGTGCGCGGGAAGACGCCGCCGCCCTTCGAGATCAGCGCCTCGTCGTAGTCGGCCCACGACGAGCCGGGCAGACGGAAGAGGCGCTCGCGCTCGGCGAAGCTCCGCTCCGGATCGGGATCGGGGTCGAGAAACACGTGCCGGTGGTCGAACGCCGCGACCAACTTGATATGGCGCGAGAGCAGCATCCCGTTCCCGAACACGTCGCCGGACATGTCGCCGATCCCGACCACGGTGAAGTCGGTCGTCGCGACATCGACGCCGAGCTCGCGGAAGTGCCGCCGCACCGACTCCCAGGCTCCCCGGGCGGTGATTCCCATGGCCTTGTGGTCGTAGCCCGCCGAGCCGCCCGAGGCGAAGGCGTCGCCGAGCCAGAAGCCGTACTCGCTCGAGATCGCGTTCGCGATGTCGGAGAAGGTGGCGGTGCCCTTGTCGGCCGCCACCACGAGGTACGGGTCGTCCGCGTCGCGTCGCACGACGTCGCGCGGCGGCACGATCTCGCCGGCCGCGATCGTGTCGGTGATGTCGAGGAGGCCGCGGATGAAGGTGCGGTAGCACTCGACCACCTCCGCCCGCAACGCGTCGCGGTCGTCGCCGGCCGGGGGCCGCTTGACGACGAAGCCGCCCTTCGCCCCCACGGGCACGATGACGGCGTTCTTGATCGACTGCGCTTTCATCAGCCCGAGGACCTCGGTGCGGAAGTCCTCCCTGCGGTCCGACCAGCGAATGCCGCCGCGCGCGACCTTGCCGCCTCGCAGATGCACCGCTTCGACCTGCGTCCCGTAGACGAAGACCTCGAACATCGGCCGCGGATCGGGCAGGTCCGGGATCCGCGTCGGGTCGAACTTCAGCGAGAGGTACGGCTTCGCGCGCCCGTCGTTGTCCGCCTGGAAGTAGTTCGTCCGGAGAACGGCGCCCACGGCCTTCAGAAAGCCGCGCAGGATCCGGTCCTCGTCGAGGCTGGCGACGCCGTCGACGATCCCGGCGAGCCTGCGCTGGAGGACGCGCGCCTGCTCATCCGCGTCGTCGGGTCGAGCCGGGTCGAGCCGAAGCGTGAAGAGCTCGACGAGGCCGCTCGCGAGGTCCGGATGATCCGCGAGCGCGTCCTCCATGTACGACTGGCTGAAGGTGCTCCCCGCCTGGCGGAGGTACTTGGCGATCGCGCGCAGGATCGTGATCTCGCGCGCGGTCAGCCGCGCAGCGAGGACGAGGCGGTTGAAGCCGTCGTTCTCGGCCTCGCCGCGCCAGACACGGGCGAACGCGTCCTGAAAGGTCTCGCGCAGCTCGTCGACGTGCAGGTCGGCCCCGAGGTCGTGCAGGAGCCCGAAGTCGTAGATCCAGACCGGATCGCGGCCGAGCGGCCGCACCTCGTACGGGCGCTCGTCGCTGATCCTGACGCCCATGTTCTCGAGCACCGGGAGCACATCCGAGAGCAGGATCGGCCGGCCGGAGCGAACGACCTTGAAGGCGAGCTGGTCGACAGTCGAGTCGAGCGGCGCGTACAGGCTGAGGCCGAGGTCGTCCGGGGAGGTGAGCCGCTCGATCCGTTCGATGTCGTGCACGGCCTGCCGTGCCGTGAAGTCGTCGCGGTAGGCGCCCGGAAACGCCTCGCCGTTGCGCTCGTGGAGCTCGCCGGCGCGCTCGTCGCCGAAATGGTCGACGAGGGCATCGCGAAGGTCGTCCGTCCAGGCTCGAGTCGCCGCCGCGAGGCGAGCCTCGATCTCCCCGACGTCGTAGTCGGGGACCGAGCCGGGCTCGGTGTAGACGACGTAGTGCAAGCGCGCCAGCACGGACTCGGAGATGCGAGTCGTGTAGTCGGCGCTCTCACCCCCGAACGCGTCCTGGAGGATCTCCTGGATCCTGCGCCGGTTCTCGGTGTTGAACCGCTCGCGCGGGAGGAAGACGAGGCAGGAGAGGAAGCGGCCGAACACGTCTCGTCGGACGAAGAGCCGGACGCGGCGACGCTCGCCGAGGTGGAGGATGCCGAGCGCGATCTCCAGCAGCTCGTCCTCCGTGATCTGGAAGAGCTCGTCCCGCGGGTACGTCTCGAGGATCTCGATCATCGCCTTGTGGTCGTGGCTCCCGGGCAGCAGGCCCGAGCGCTCGAGCACGTGCTGCACCTTCCGCCGCAGCACGGGGATCTCCCAGGGGCTCGCGCTGTAGACCGTGTGCGTGTAGAGGCCCAGGAAGCGGCGTTCCGAGGTCACCTCGCCGTTCTCGTCGAACCGCTTCACGCCGACGTAGTCGAGATACGCCGGCCGGTGCACGGTCGCCCGCGAGTTCGCCTTGGTCAGGTTGAGCAGGGTCTTCTCGCGCGCGAGCTTGCGAACCTCGGGCGTCAGCTGCGAGAAGCTGAGCGAGTGGGGCTGCTCGCCCTTGACGCGGAGGATGCCGAGCCCCGTCCCCTCGACCGAGGCGAGGACGTCCTCACCGCCCTCGGTGCGAATCTCGTACTCGCGGTAGCCGAGGAAGGTGAAGTGGTCGTCGTGCATCCACTGGAGCAGCGCCCTCGCCTCGGCGAGCTCCTCCTCGGGAACCGGCGGCGGTGACTGCTCGAGCTCGGCGATCGCCTCCTGCACCTCGGCGCGCATCGCCTGCCAGTCCTCGACCGCGGCGGAGACGTCGCCCAGCACGCGCGCGAGGTCGGCGCGCAGCCGCTCGAGGGCCGCGGGGTCGGTGATGCGGTCGATCTCGACGTGGATGAGCGACTCCGGCTGCCCGTCCTCGGCGCCGACCTCGAGCAGCCGCCCCTCCTCGTCGCGGCGGAGCCGCATGATCGGCCGCGCGACCAGGTGCATCGCGCTGCCGTGCCGCGTCACCTCCATCGTCACCGAGTCGACGAGGAACGGCATGTCGGCGACGACCGTCTCGACGACCGTGTGCGGCGACTCCCAGCCGTGCTCCTCGACGTTCGGGTTGTAGACGTGCACCTTCAGCTCGCCCGGCCGGCGTAGGCGGGCGAGCCGCCAGTGCGCGAACGCGGCCCCGTAGACGTCCATGTCGCTGCGGCCGGCGAGATCGTCGGGCGCCGCGTTCGCGTAGTACGCACGCACGAAGCGCTCGACGTCGTCCGCCACGTCGCCCTCGAGGCGCTCGCGGACGCGCGCGACGGCGCTCTCGAGCAGTGCCGCCTTCGTCTGAGCCGGGCTCGTGGTCACTGGAACATGTCTCGGTCGCCCCGCGCCAAGTATGACCCCTCGTGCTAGCGGCGGAGCGAGCCCGGGCAGCACGGCGCGGGCGGGCCGCTCGAGGGCGGCCCGCCCGCGCTCGTGTCAGTCGTCGCCCTCGTCTCTGTCTCTGTCCTCGTCCTCGTCTTCGTCGTGCTTGTCTCCCCCGTGGCCGGCGTCGCCGAGGAAGTACTCGCGGCCGACATCGCGGGCGATCCGCGGGAAGTGTTTCGCGGTCTCCGTCATCGTCTTGCGGTAGTGGAGGCCGCCCCAGACGCGGGCGTCCTCGATCGCGGCCACGACCTCGTCGAGCGTGGCGTACGTCTTCGGTGCGCCGACGACGTTGCTCGTGAACGTCATCTCGACGCGCTTCGTGCCGAAGTAGCCCTTCAGCGACTGGGTCACCGCCGCCGTCATGCACGCGTGCCCGGACGGGTACTCGGGATGGTTGCCGACGAGGAGCGGCTGCCAGGTCGGATCCGGCGAGGTGGCCGGGTTGCCGTCGGTGTCGGCACGCTGGATCGCGTGGGTGGGACGCCAGAGGTAGTAGTGGTACTTGGCTTCCCAGCAGGCGATCATCGTGTCCGCGGCCGCGACCCAGACATAGCCGAGCAGCCTCGCTGACTCGCGCACGTCGAGCCCATGTGAGACGGCGATGCCGCGGACGGCACGGCTGTACTGGGCATAAGCCTGGTCGGAGAAGAAGCGGGCGTGCTCGGTCTGGAACGGCGTCCGGGCGCTGACGACGCCGCCGATCTCCTTCAGCTCGTTGACGTCACGCGCGTAGCGCCTGCTCGTCAGCTTGTACGGCTCGTCCGGCCGGTACTCGGACGGCGAGTCGAAGGTGAACGGACGCACCTTGCCCAGCTTGACGTCGACCGGCGTCGTCGGCGCGATCGGCTCGAAGACCCCTGGGCCGGGCGTCGGCTGGACGTACGGGACGACGTCGTCGAAGTGGTCGCCGGTCCGCATCGCGAGCATGCCCGCGGCGGCGGCTGTGCCGACGGCCTTGCCGCCGTCCTTCGCGGGGCCGTCCGGGATCGACGCCATGAAGGTGTCGTAGGCGGCCTGGACCGCCGCGGCCTGCCCGGGAACGCGGGCGACGAGGACGTCTCGTGCCGCCTGCGCGACGGCCGCGTCGGCGGACGCCTCCGGCGGTGCGGTCACCCCGGTTGCGAACGGCTCGAGGCCTCCCTCAATTGCGGCGACGGCGTCGTACATCGCCCCGTGCACCATCGCCGCGAGCGGCGTGCTGCTCGCGGGTGGACGGCCCGCGGCGATCGCCACTTCGGCGATGCCGCTCCAATAGACGACCGCGTTCTCGCTGGGTGCGGCCGCGGGTGCCGCTGACGTTCCCGTCGACCCGAGGGCCAGGACGACGACGAGCGCGAGCGTCACAGCGAATCCGATACGGACTCTCATGATCGGTGCTCCTCTCCGGACGGGATCGCTTCGACGACGCGGAGGTGGTCGAGCCCGGCCCGCTCGGCGAGGAGCACGGCCTCGAGGCTCGACGGGGCGTCGAAGACGAAAAAGCAGATCTCGTCCTCGGGAACGTGAATGGCACGGTCGAAGCGGACGCGCGTTCCCTGTCGCGTCAGCTCCTCGGCGGCCGAGCGGGCCTGCCGCTCGCGTGCGGCGCGCCCTCCGGCGTCGCCGCGGGCGAGGTAGGTCTCGACAAGGAAGCTCGGCACGCCTTCGACGCTACGACGGCGCCGACGCCGTGGAAACGTCAGAACGTCTGAACTTTGCCCAGCGAGCTGCGGGCTCGGAATGACCTGCTTAGAGCCCGAGCCGCTCGAGCGCGGCGTCGTCGCGGCGCCACTTCGGGCGCACCTTCACGACCAGCTCGAGGAAGACCTTGTGCCCCAGCAGCGCCTCGATCTCGGGCCGCGCCCGGCTTGCCGATCTCGCGGATCATCGCCCCCTTCTTGCCGACGAGGATCTGCTTCTGCGACTCCGTCTCGACCAGCACGAACGCGCGCACGAGCTTCTCGTCCTGCTCGTCGAGCTCGACCGAGATCGAGTGTGGGACCTCGTCACGTGTGAGCTGGAGCGCCTTCTCGCGGATCAGCTCCGTGATCCGTTCCGCGCTCGTCTGGTCGGTGGCCGCCTCGCGCTCGAAGAACGCGTGTCCCTCGGGGAGCAGGTGCAGGAGGTCGCCGCGCAGCTCGTCGATCCCGTCCTTCGTCTTCGCACTGACCGGGTGGAGGGCGTGGAAGTCGCCGAACTGCGCGGCGGTCTTCATCTGCGTGATGATGTGGCCGGGCTTCAGGTTGTCGACCTTGTTCACGGCGACGATCACCGGCTTGCCAAGCGCGTAGACACGCCGCGCGATGAAGCGGTCGCCCGCGCCGATCCGGTCGCGCGCCGAGAGGACGAAGAGGACGACGTCGATGTCCTCGAACGAGTTGTCGACCGTCTTCTGCAGCCGCTCCGTCAGCTTGTCCATCGGGCGCTGGAAGCCCGGGAGGTCGACGAGCACGAGCTGGTAGTCATCACCGTTCGCGACGCCGTAGATCCGACGGCGCGTCGTGTTGGGCACCCGCGAGGTGATCGCGATCTTCTCGCCGACGAGCGCATTCACGAGCGTCGACTTGCCCACGTTCGGGCGGCCCGCGACGGCGACGAAGCCCGACTTCACACGTCGGCCCGAAGGATCGGGACGTCGTACCGCGCGAGAACACGGTCCGCTGTGACGAGCGCCATCCCTTCCAACTGTGCCTGCGCCACGAGCATGCGGTCGAACGGATCCCGGTGGTGCGCGCGCAGCGCGCCGGCTGCGATCGCGTGGCCGACGTCGATCGGGAGCTCCGTGAACCCGCTCTTCGCGATCGCAGGACGGACGTCTTCGGGAGCTTCGAGCGTACCCTTGGCCCGCTTGATCGCGATCTCCCATGCCGTAGCGGCGCTGACAAAGACGGCGTTCGCCGGGTCGGAAATCGCCTCGCGAGCGCTCGGACCAAGGTTCTTCCCGCCGCCAACCCACCAGACGAACACGTGCGTGTCCAGCAGAAGCCTAGGCGCTACGGGAGGTACTCCTCGAACTCCTCCGGGATCTCGTCGAAGCCCGGCAGGATCTTGATCTGTCCTTTCAGCGCGCCCGGCTTACGCGGCTCCTTTGGAACCTCGTAGGCGACGATCTTCGCCACCGGCTGACCGCCCCGCGAGACGATTACCTCCTCCCCGGCCTCCACCTGCTTGACGAGCTTCGAGAAGTTGGTCTTTGCTTCGTGCATGCCGACGGTGATCATGGCGGCATATTAGCTAAGTCTAGTCTAGTCCGGCAAGTTCCATGTGTCCGGCAGCAGGTCGGCGGCTGCGTAGGTCGCGATCGAGCCGTCGGCACGGCGGAAGCTGACCTCGGGGATCCGGAACTCGTGCAGCCACTGCCTGCAGCCCCCGCACGGCGACGCGTTGATCCCGATCGCGGCGATCGAGCCGGGGCCGTAGCCGCCGGCAACCGCGGCGACGAGCGCGCTCTTCTCGGCGCAGACCCCGAGCGGGTACGCCGCGTTCTCAACGTTGACGCCCTCGAACTCGTGTCCGTCCGTCGTGCTCACGACCGCCCCGACGTGGTAGTTCGAATAGGGCGCATAGGCACGCGCCGCGACCGCCTCTGCGCGGAGGACCAGCTCCTCACTCACTGCGCGACCTGAAAGACGGCCAGGGTGACAAGCGCGCCGAGGACGCCACCGTAGGCGACCTCCACGGAGGAGTGCACTCCGGACTCGACGCGGGTCTGGGCCACGAGCAACGCCATGATGAACGTCAGCGACGAGATCAGGAAGCGGTGGTTCGAATCGTCGAGGATCAGCGTCGCCGCCATCCAGCCCGCGAACGCGACCGCGGCGTGGCCCGAGGGGAGGCCGCCGCGCAGCGGCGTGCCACGACCCGTGAATGCCTTGACCGCGATCACGACGATCGTCGTCAACATGAGTGCGACCAGGGTCAGCTCGGCAGGCACGTTGGTGAGCCGGTCGAGCAGCCTCGAGCTTCGGTCGGCTACTTGGCCGGAGAAGACGAGGTAACCGACCGCGACTGCGACGGCCGAGGCGATCAGCACCGCCCCGGCGGCGATGTCCTTCGCGAGCTTCGCCATCGGGTCGAACGAAGTGGTCGCAACATCCACAGCTGCCTCGACGGCGCTGTTCAGCATCTCCGCGATCAGGACGAAGGCAATCGCCAGCAGGAGCGCGATCAGCTCGAGCTTGTCGACGCCCGAAAAGAGGGCGGCGAGGAGCACCAGCACCGCGACTGCGAAGTGAATACGCAGGTTCCGTTGCGTCCGGAGCACGTGGATGAGCCCCTCGAGCGCGTAGTTGAACGACTCGAGGATCGAGGGCGTACGGCGAGGCCTCACCGGAACGCTGCCTCACGCGCTTCCATTTCATCGCCGTGCTCGTAGCCGAGCAAGTGCAGGAGCCCGTGGACGAGCGGCGCGCGCCACTCCTCGCCGACGAGCTGCGGGCAGAGGACGACGTCGCCGAGGGCGCGCGGCACGCCGTCGGCCAGCTCGTCACGGCCGTCGAGCGGGAACGAGAGCACGTCCGTCGCCTCGTCGACGCCGAGGTGCTCGCGCTTGAGGCTGCGGATCTCGTCGGGGCCGGTGAACGCGAGCCCGAGCTCGCCTTCCTCGACCCCCTCGGCTGCGAGTAGGCGCCGCGCCAGCTCCACCGCGCCCGCCTCGTCGACCTCGACGCCGCTCCGGTTCTCGACCTCGACGTCGACAGTCATCTCTTGCGTGCCGTGCCCGTCTCCTCGGCGTGCTGCTTGTACGCCTCGACGATCCGCTGCACGAGCTTGTGCCGGACGACGTCCTGATGGGTGAACTCGACGAAGGCGATCCCGTCGATCGACTCGAGGATGTCGCGCACCTGGATCAGGCCCGACGCCTGGTCGCGCGGCAGGTCGACCTGCGTCACGTCGCCCGTGACGACGACCTTCGAGCCGAACCCGAGCCGCGTCAAGAACATCTGCATCTGCTCCGGGGAGGTGTTCTGCGCCTCGTCGAGGATGATGAACGAGTCGTTCAGCGTTCGCCCGCGCATGAACGCGAGCGGCGCGACCTCGACGGTACCCCGCTCCATGTAGGCAGAGAGCCGGTCGGGATCCATCATGTCGTAGAGAGCGTCGAAGAGCGGCCGCATGTACGGATCGACCTTCGCGAGCATGTCGCCAGGGAGGAAGCCGAGCCGCTCGCCGGCCTCGATCGCGGGGCGCGTGAGGATGATGCGGCCGACCTGCTTGTCGGTCAGCGCCGCCACTGCGAGCGCGATCGCGAGATAGGTCTTGCCGGTGCCGGCCGGGCCGATCGCGAACGTGACCGTCGAGTCGCGGATCGCGTCGACGTAGCGTTTCTGCATCACCGTCTTCGGCGCGACCTTCTTGCCGCGGTGCCGCCAGACGACGTCCTCGAACACCTCGCGGATGTCCTCCGTCTGATCGAGCGCGGCGACGACTGCGCCGACCGTCTCCGGCCCGATCTCGTGCCCGCCCTCGACCAGCTCGACGAGCTCGTCCACGACCGCGCGGGCCGCGGCGACGTGCTCGTCGTCGCCCTCGATCGTCAGCTGATTGCCCCGCAGGCGCAGTGTGCAGCGCAGGCCGTCGCGCAGCGCCTCGAGCACACCGTCGCCGACACCCGCGAGCTCGGCCGCGACCTCGTTCGGGACTGAGAGGGTCTCCTGCACCCGCCTCAGTGTAGGAGCAGAATGCCGCTGGGATGCCAAGAAGGCGGGACAAGTTCAAGGACAAGGAGATCCGCTCGCTCGTGGAGACGCTCGCCGAGAGTCATCCTTGGCTCGACGCGGACATGCTCGACGATGACGAGGACTTCGAGCGGCTCGTCGAGCTCCTCGGCAGCGAGGATCGCGTGCCCGACAGCGCGTTCGCCGAGGCGGCGCGTGCGCCGAGCAAGCACCTGCGCGTGGGCGCGCTGGGCGCGATCGCAGCAGGGCGCCGGCCGCCGGACGATTGGCCGGAATGGGCCTCGGGCCGCTTCGAGCGCGCCGAGTGGGGTGAGCGCCAGCTCCTGTTGCGCGCGCTCGCAGTGTGCGAGGGGCGTCTCACGCTCGAGATCCTGCGCGCGGCGGAGGAGGACTGGAGCGATGCCCCGATCATCAAGGAGGTCGCCCGCTTCGTCGATGCACGGGTCGCGGCCGGCGAGATCGTCACCGCCGAAGAGCTCGGCGAGCTCGAGGCGAGCCTGCAACCAGTCGTCGACGAGATCCTCCGTGCCACGAGCGAGCGCACGCGTGTCGCGTTCGAGCCCGCGATGCAGGAGTGGCGCCGCTCCTTCATCGACGTCACTTTCTTCAAGGAGCTCGGCCGCGTGCTCGAGCCGGACGAACGCCCCGCCGCGACGATCGTCGGCTCCCGCGCGATCGCGGTCGACGCGATCGCGGCCGCGCTCGACTCGCCGCGGCCACGCTCGGTGCTGCTCGTCGGCGACCCGGGGGCGGGCAAGACGTCGCTGATCCTCGAGGCGGTTCGCCGGCTCGAGGGCGGGTGGCTCGCGTTTCAGGCGAGCGCAGCGGATGTGAACGCCGGCCAGGCCTTCATTGGCATGCTCGAAGCGCGCGTGCAGGAGATCGTCCGCCGGACCGTGGGTCGCAAGATCGTCTGGATCTTCCCGGGCTTCGAGGAGGCACTCTGGTCCGGCCAGCACATGCAGAGCCCGCGCGGGGTCCTCGACGCGCTGCTCCCCTTCGTCGAATCGGGCGACGCGGTCGTCGTCGGCGAGATCGACCCGCTCGCGTACGAGCTCGTCATCCAGCAGCGGCCGCGGGTGGCGCGGCTCTTCGAGGTCGTGCGCCTGACGCCGATCTCCGATGCCGACGCGCTCGAGGTGGCGCGCGGCTGGGCGGCGCAGAACGAGCTCGAGGTGGACGACGACACGCTCGCCGAAGCACTCGATCTCGCGTCGCACTATCTGCCCGCCACGGCGGCCCCCGGGAACCTGCTGCGCTTGCTCGAGCTCGTGCGCGACCGAATCCGCCGCGGCGTCGCCTCGGAGGTCTCGCCGGAGACGGTGATCTCGACGCTGAGCGACGCGACCGGACTGCCGCTCCACGTCCTCGACCCGCGCGCGACGCTCAGCCTCGAGCGCGTCCGTGCGTTCTTCGAGGCGAGGGTGCTCGGGCAGCCCGAGGCGGTCGACTGCCTCGTGGAGCGGATCGCGCTCGTGAAAGCGGGGCTCACCGACCCGACCCGGCCACTCGGGGTCTTCCTCTTCGTCGGCCCGACTGGCACCGGCAAGACGGAGATCGCCAAGGCGTTCAGCGCCTTCGTCTTCGGCTCCGAGGACCGGCTGGTCCGGCTCGACATGAGCGAGTACCAGACGCCCGAGAGCCTCGACCGGCTACTCGGCGACGCCGCCACCGAGAAGCACGCCGCGCCGCTGATCGCCCAGGTCCGCAAGCAGCCCTTCTCGGTCCTCCTCCTCGACGAGTTCGAGAAGTCGCATCCGCAGATCTGGGACATCTTCCTCCAGGTCTTCGACGACGGCCGTCTCACCGACCGGAACGGCCGCACGGTCGACCTGCGCCATTGCGTGATCATCCTCACGTCGAATCTCGGCTCTGCGATCCCGACGGGCCCCGGCGTCGGCTTCGTCGGACGGACGGGGGCGTTCGACGCCTCCGGCGTGCTCAAGTCCGTCGAGCGGTCGTTCCGGCCGGAGTTCCTGAATCGGCTCGACCGCGTCGTCGTCTTTCGCCCGCTCGGCCGCGGGGTCATGCGCGACCTACTCGAGAAGGAGCTGACCGACGTCCTGCGCAGGCGTGGCTTTCGCATGCAGCCGTGGGCGGTGGAGTGGGACGAGGCGGCGATCGACTTCCTGATCGAGAAGGGGTTCACCGCCGAGCTCGGCGCGCGGCCGCTCAAGCGGGCGGTCGAACGGCATCTGCTCACGCGCCTCGCGGAGGCGATCGTCGAGCGCACGTTCCCCGAAGGAGACCAGTTCCTCTTCATCACGGCGCGGCCGGGCGCGGGGCTCGAGGTCGCCTTCGTCGACCCGGACGCAGCCGAGGAGCCCCTCGGTGTCGCCCTGCCCGACGGCGCGCTGACGCTTGCCGCCCTCGCGCTCGACCCGCAGGGCTCGCAGGCCGAGGCTGCGTTCCTCCGCGCCGAGCTCGAGGCGGTGGACGACGAGTCGCAGCACTGGCGGAGCGTGAAGGAGGAGGCGCTCGGGTCGATGCACGAGCCCGGGTTCTGGGAGTCGGACGCGCGTACCGGCGTGCTCGCCCGGGTCGAGTACCTCGACCGGCTGGAAGCCGCGACGCGGACCGCGAAACGGCTCGCCGGAAGGCTCGCGTCAGGACGCGAGACGCATTCGCCCGAGCTCGTCGAGCTGCTGTCGCGGCGGCTGCTCGTGCTGCGTGGCGCGCTCCGCGGTCTCGAGGCGGGCGAACCGAGTGACGTGCGACTCACGCTCCGACCCGGCCACGGCGACGACGCCAACGCCTGTGCGGCATTCGTTGCGGAGCTCAGCGAGATGTACGTGAGCTGGGCGGCCGGGCGGGGGATGCAGATCCGCGAGGCGGACGGGCACGACACGCGCATACTCGAGGTTGTCGGACTCGGCGCCTACACGCTGCTCCGCGGGGAGAACGGCCTGCACGTCCTGGAGACGCCGGCCGGCGAGAGCACCTTCGACCGTGCGACGGTTGTCGTCAGCGTCGCCGCGCTCGATCCCGGCTGGGCGAGCACGGACGGCGCCGAAGCGGTGATCGTGCGCCGCTACCGGCGCGAGCCCTCCCCACTCGTCAGGTATGCGTCCGGCGCGCGCACGGGACGGATCGACCGCGTGCTCGCAGGCGACTTCGACCTGATCGCGGAGTCGGCCCGGCCGGACTAGGAGGGTCTGGCGGAACGTCGCTCGTTGCCGGGGTGCGATGCTCGTTCCGAGGCAAGGACGCAGGGAGTGCCGATAGCTGCTGCTATCGGCGCGACTGAGGACGCAGCATCGGGGCGAGCAGCGCGGCCCGGCGGCTCAGCCGATGTTTCGCCAGACCCTCCTAACCGGACTGAAGCTGCTTCGTCAGGTCGAAGACCTGCGAGGCGGGCGGCGCCTCCACGTCGACGTCGACGCCGAAGTCGTAGAAGTCCGTCGTCTGCTTCATGGAGAGCCGCTGGCCCTCGGCGCTCATCGACAGATCCAGCGCGAGCCGGCGGAGGAGGCCTTCGTCGTCGACGTACACCTCGACTGGAAGCGTGTCGGTCTCGACCTGATCCACCAGCTGCTCGGCGGCCTGGCGCAGCAGGGCGCGCTGCTCCGCGGTCAGCTCGAGCTCCTCCGCACTCGCCTCGATCGACTTCCGTAGGTCGAGCTTGGCCGTGTAGCGCGTCGTCTCGACGCCGCGGATCGTTGCCGTGCCCGCCTCGGTCACCTCGCTCGAGGCGCGCAGCAGGCGGAGCAGCTGGGCGGGATCCTGCTGCATGCTCGACGGGTCGAGGCCGCCGAAGCCCGCGCCCTCGAGCGCCTTGCCGGGCTCGAGCGAGACCCATTCCTTGTCGGTCGGCAGGCCCAGGCCCATCAGGGACGGCAGGCGCATGTAGATCTTTTCGTCGACCATGCGGAGCTCGAACTGGCCGACGCCCGCGATCGGCAGCATCGACCCGATGTCGAGCGTCATCGAGCCGGTCGAGTCGTCGTAGTCGAAGAGGCCATCGGCGGTGAACGACATGTCCTTGCCGAAGAGCTGCATCGTCGTCTCGAACGCGACGCGAGAGCTTCCTGCCTCGGTCGTCTTCGATGCGGCGGACGCGACCGGATCGAGCGTGAGCGCGTCCTTCGAGCCGCAGCCCGAGAGCGCGAGCGCGGCGACGAGCAGGGGCAGGAGTGCGAACAGGCGCTTCACGGGTTCCAGCGTAGCACTCACCCCGGCGTCGCCGATCCCCCATCCGGGGAGGATCGATGCGTAGGATCGACGACTACGAGCGCGGCGTGCTGTGGGCGATCTCGCTCGGGCGCGACACGGACACGAACGCGGCGGTCGCGGGCGCCCTCCTCGGCGCGCGGCACGGCCTCGAGTTGGTCCCCGCGGTCCGGTCCAGCAGCCAAACGAGCGTGGCCGTCATCTGGTTTTCCTCCGGCACGACCGACTCTATGGAGCGAAAGCGCGTGAGCTCCTCGATCAGGTTCGGAGGTCGGGAGTGCAGTCGAGCGGGGTCAAATTAAACGTGGCTCACCGCGTTGCCGCCCAGTGCTCGAGGGCGGCGCGCTGGCCTGCCAAGGGCCAGCCTGCGGCGCGATGGACTGGAGCCGCGCGATCGCCTCGCCGCCGGTCAGGCCGTCGCGGGCGACGAGCGCGGCGGCAGCGATCGTCGCCGACTGCTCGATCCCCTCGCGGCCGTGCACCATGTCATTCGGAACGCCGCTCTGCGCCGACTCGATGATTCCGACGGCGATGTCGAACAGCTCGAGTGAGTGGGCGCCCAGATCGACCAGCCGCAGAGCACGGTTCTCCTCTAACGCCGCGGATCGGTACGGCGGCTCGACCGCGTCGCGCTGACCGCGCCAGTACTCCTCGTCCTCGCCATGTTCCGGACGAGATCCACGCCATCACCTGCGAGCGCTTCGACATGACTGGCTTCGAAGGGCCGGTGCGCGAGCATCAAGCCCTCGACCCCCAGTGGGCTGTGAACCTGCGGCGGCCGCCGAGAGTCGATCGGAGTGCGAACCTGATCGTGCGCGGGCTGAGGCTCACGCGAGCTTTTCGCGCACGAGCTGGCTCACGGCCGAGCCGTCCGCACGGCCGGCGACCTGCGGCATCACGTCCGCCATCACGCGGCCGATGTCGCGCATGCTCGTCGCCCCTACCTCGGCGATCACGTCGTCGACAATCTCCTCGATCTCGTCCTCGGAGAGCGGCTCAGGCATGAACTCCTCCAGTACTTCGAGCTCCGCCTCCTCGTTGTCGGCCTGGTCGTCGCGGCCGCCCGCGCGGAACGCCTCCGCCGCCTCCAGCCGCCGCTTGCGCTCGCGCTGGAGCACCTGCAGCTCCTCGTCCTCGTGCAGCTCGCGCTGCAGCTCCTTCTCCGCGCCCTGGAGGCTGGCGAGGATCAGGCGCAGCGTGTCACGGCGCGCGGTGTCCTTGTTGCGCATCGCGTCGGCGAGCTGCTCCTTGATCTCGGCGATGAGGCTCATGCCGGCATCCCGCGAATCTTCCCACCCAGGACGTGCCAGTGCAGATGGAAGATCGTCTGACCGCCGCCGGGGCCGACGTTGACGACCACGCGGTAGTCCTCGAGGCCGGCCCCGCGGGCGAGCTCGGCGACGAACTCGAGCATCCGCTTCGCCTCGTCCGGCGGAAACGCGGCGACGTCGCGGAACGTCTCGACGTGGCGCTCCGGGATCACGAGCAGGTGCGTCTCGGCCTGCGGGTTGATGTCGCGGATCGCCACGAAGCCGTCCTCCCCCGCGACGTGGTCGCCTTCGCGGTACAGCCGGCAGAAGAGGCAGTCGTCCGAGCTGCTAGCCAGCGAGGATCCCCTCCTCGGTCACGGCCGCTCCGCGCACCGGGACGAGCTCGCCGACGCGGCCGTCGACGAGCCAGGGCGAGTAATCGGCGCCGTAGCCACGGCCGGGCCTGTCGACGAGGACGACATCATCGTGCCCGATCTTCCCCTTCCAGCGGGCGCGGCAAGCCTCGTCGGAGAGCGCACGCAGGCGCGCGCTGCGCTTCTTCTTCACCTCGGGCGGGACGGTGTCCTCGGCGGCCGTCCTCGTGCCCGGCCGCGGCGAGTACGGGAACACATGCACCTTCGTCAGCCGCGCCGCGCGCACGGTCTCGACCGTGCGCTCGAAAGCGGCGTCGTCCTCGGCCGGGAAGCCGACGATCACGTCCCCCGTCAGGTTGAAGTCCACGAGCGGCTCGAGCTTGCGCAGGTACGTCTCGACGGTGTAGCGGCGGGCCATCGCCTTCAGGACCGCGTCGTCGCCCGACTGGAGCGGTACGTGCAGGTGCGGACCGACGACGGGTGTCTCGTGGAGCGCGGCGACGAGGTCGTCGTCGACGTGGTTGATCTCGATCGAGGAGAGGCGCAGGCGCTCGACGCCGTCGATCGCCCCGGCGGCGCGGATCAGGCCCGCGAGCGTCATCCCGGCCGCGCGGTCCCGGAAGCAGCCGAGGTTGACGCCGGTGAGAACGATCTCGCGGTGACCCTGAGCGACGCGACGGCGGATCTCGCCGAGCACTGCGTCGGCGCTACGGCTGCGGGTGGCGCCGCGCACCAGCGGGATGACGCAGAACGCGCAGGAGAAGGAGCAGCCGTCCTGGATCTTGACGAACGCGCGCACGCGGTCGAGCCGCGCGTCTGCCTGGACGCAGCCGATCGCCCCCACGTCACCGGCGACAGTCTCGACCGCCTGCTCGATCTGGCCCGGCACGACGGTCACGTTCTCGGGCAGGCCCGCGAACGCGGCGTCCGAGAGGCGCGCGCCGCAGCCGGTCACGTAGACGCGCGCGTGCGAGCGCGCCGCTCGCGAGGCGGCCTGGCGCGACTTCGCCAGCCCCTCGTTCGTCACGCAGCAGGTGTTGACGACGGCGACGTCGCCGCCGCCGGCGACCTCATGGTGCCCGTCTCGGAGCAACCGCTCCCGCACAGCCTGGGCGTCGGTCTGCGAGACCTTGCAGCCCAGAAAGCGGACGGAGAAGCTCGCCATAGAGCCCGAAAGGCTAGAGAAACCGAGGCGCTACGTGCGCACGTGCAGGTCGGCGGCCCAGCCGCCCTCGTCGATCCGTCGCTCGACGCGGTAGCCGTCGAGCCGCGGAGCGTCGGCGAGCAGGTAGCCCGAGGTGATCGCTCGCGGCGAGCGCAGCCGCGGCGCGAGCTCGAGCACCGCATCCGCAGCGATGTTGGCGAGCGCGAGATCCGTCTCGGTCAGCTCGTCCTCCCGCAGATCCGCCTGGCGGACGTCGACCCTGACGCCGTTGTCCGCAGCGTTGCGCTCCGTCGCCTCGACGGCCTGCGGGTCGAAGTCGAAGGCGAGGACGGGCTCGAAGCCGAGCTTCGCCGCCGCGATCGCGAGAACGCCCGAGCCGCAGCCGACGTCGAGCACGCTCCCCCGCTCCTCCTCCGCGAGCAGCTCCAGGCAGAGCTGGGTGGTGGGATGGCCACCCGTGCCGAAAGCACGGCCCGGGTCGATCACGACCGCGATCGCGCCGTCGTCAGGCTTCTCCCACGGCGGACCGATCCAGAGACTGCCGACGCGGACGGGCTTGTGGAACTGCCGCCATCGATCCTCCCAGTCGTCGGCCACGTCGGCCGTCGCGGCGCCGCCGAACGCCTGCCAGATCCGTTCCTCCCCGGCCGCGTTCGTGTAGGCCACGAGCTCGAGCCCGCTCTCACCGCCAGTCTCCTCGAACCCCTCGGGGAAGAGCTCGAGCATGACCGCGCGCGCCTTTTCGGCCCGCGCCTCCGGGACAGTGACGGAGACCCTGCGTAAGAGGCTCAGCGGAGGGCGCTGCGGAGCTTCTCGAAGAAGCTCTCGTCGCGTCGGTAGGTGTCCTCGCCGGAGAGCTGCTCGAAGCGGTCGAGCAGGTCGCGCTGCTCGTCGGTCAGACGCCGCGGCACCGCCACGTTCACGAGCACCCGGTGGTCACCGCGGCCCGACCGTTGCAGCGACGGCATCCCCTTGCCACGCAGAACCCGCACTTCGCCGGGCTGCGTGCCCGGCTCGAACTCGAGCTCGACATCACCCGCGAGCGTGGGGATCGTGAGGGTGGCGCCCACGGCCGCCTGGACGATCGTGAGGTCGACGGACGCGAGGATGTCGTCGCCGTCGCGCTCGAAGCGCGCATCGCGCGCGACGTGAATCTCGACGTACGCGTCGCCGGGAAGCCCTCCGTTGGCGCCCGCGTGGCCCTCGCCGCGCATCCGGATCCGCTGCCCGTCGTGGATCCCGGCCGGGATCTCCACCTCGAGCTCCTTCGTCCCGAGCACCCGCCCCTCGCCCGCGCAGGCGCTGCAGGGCGTCTCGACGACGCGGCCGGCGCCGCCGCACGCTGGGCACGACTGGGTCCGGACGAACTCGCCGAACACGCTTCGTGACACCTGGCGCAACTGCCCCCGGCCGGCGCACGTCTGACACGTGACACGCTCGGACCCCGGCTCGGCGCCGTCGCCGTCGCAGTGTGGGCACGCGGCGGCGACTTCCACCGTGACTGTCCTGGTGACACCGGTGTACGCCTCCGCGAGCTCGATCGCGACGGCGGCGCCCACGTCGCCGCCCCGCATCCGGCCGCCGCGGTCGCGCGCGAACAGGTCGTCGCCGAAGAAGGCGGAGAAGATGTCGGTCAGGTTCGAGAAGTCGAAGTCGGAGGGCGCATAGCCGCCGCGCCGCAGCCCGGCGTGCCCGTACTGGTCGTACAGCCGCCGCGTCTCCGCCTTCGAGAGGACCTCGTACGCCTCGGCGACGGCGCGGAAGCGCTCCTGTGCGTCGGGTTCCTGCGAGACGTCCGGGTGCAGCTCGCGCGCCAGCCGGCGAAACGCCTTCTTGACCTCCGCCTCGGTGGCCGTGCGCTCGATTCCGAGCAGCTCGTAGTAATCGCGCTCCGCCGTCGCCATCGCAGAAGCCTAGCCTTCGCCGTACGCGGTCTCGACCAGGCGTGAGAGCTCGAACGCCGCGGCTCGGACCGTGCGCACCGCCTTGTCGTAGTCCATCCGGACGGGACCGAGCAGCCCGACGGTGCCGAGCGTCCTCGTCGGCAGGCCGTAGGTCGCGCCGACGAGCGCCACGTTGTGCAGGCCGGGATGATCGAGGCCGACGCGCACGAACGGGCGCCGCACGTCGAAGGCGTCGCTCATCAGCTCCAGCACGGCGGCGCGCTGTTCCAGCACGGAGAGGAGTCGGCGACACGCCTCGAGCTCGTCCGCGCGAACGTCGTCCAGCAGCGACGCGGCTCCACCGACGTACAGCGACTGCGCGGTCGGCGTGCCGAGCTCGAGGAATGCGGGACGGACGGCGTTGAGAAACGCGGCCTCGCGCGGGGTCAGGCCGGGATCCTCGATCCGCTTGCGGAGCAGGTGCGTGCCGAGGCCCACGCCGACGAGCCGCTCGTTCAGGTACTCGTTCGCCCACGCGGCCAGGCCGGGATCGACCGGCCTTTCGAACGTGACGAGCTTCTTCGCGACGCCCCCCGTGGAGGTGATCGTCACGACCATGACCACCGACGGCTGCAGAAGGAGCACTTCGACGTGCCGTACGGTCGCGATCTCGAGGCCGGGCGCCGAGATGAGCGCGAGCAGCCGCGTCACCTGGCTCAGCATCTCGGTCGTCGACTGGAGCGCCGCCTCGATCTCGCTTCGCATCGAGCTCAGGTCGAGCGGGAAAGGGGCCGGGCGCGACTCCTGGCGGGCGAGCACCTCGCCGGCGTAGAAGCGGTATCCCTCCTCGGTCGGGACCCTCCCGGCCGAGGTGTGCGGGTGCGTGAGCAAGCCGAGCAACTCGAGCTCGGCGAGCTCGTGGCGCACGGTCGACGCCGAGAGCGGCAGGCCGGATCGCTCGACGAGCGTCCTCGAGCCGACCGGCTCGCCGGTGGCGACGTACACCTCGACGACGCGTCTGAGGAGGTCCCGCTTGCGGTCGCTGATCTCGGTCATTTGCAGGGCAATGGTATCCCCCTCGCTACGTTGCGCCCGTGAAGCCGGAAGCGGTCGCGCGAACCGAGCATGTCATGGGAGCCGCAGCGGAAACCTGGAGGCCGGTCTCGAGCCGCGGTTACGCGCTGGGCGATCGCTGGCTCGTGCAGCTCCCCGACGGTCACCGTGTTTTCGCGAAGCGCGCGATCGACGAGCCGACAGCGGAGTCGCTTCGGGCCGAGCACCACGTCTACGAAACCGGCGACCGTGCATTCATGCCGGCACTCCTCGGTTGGGAGGACACAGAGCTGCCGCTACTCGTGCTGGAGGATCTCTCGGACGCGAACTGGCCGCCGCCTTGGACGCCGACGTCGATCGACGCCGTGCTCGGCACGCTCGCGGAGGTCGCCGCGGCTCGACCTCCGGCTGGGCTTCGGCGGCTCTCGACGGATCCTCCTGCCGCCTGGGACAAGGTCGCGCGCGACCCTGCGCCGCTCCTCTCTCTCGAGTTGTGCTCGGAATCGTGGCTCGAGGAAAGCCTGCCTGTGCTGCTGGAGGCGTCTCGCCCTGCCCTCTTCGAGGGCGACGCGCTGCTTCACTTCGACGTCCGCAGCGACAACCTCTGCATCCGCGACGGCCGCGCCCTCCTCGTCGACTGGAATCTCGCATGCGTCGGGAACGCGGCGTTCGACATAGCCTTCTGGCTGCCGAGCCTGACCCTCGAGGACGGCCCCCGGCCCAGCGAGCTCACCCGTGATCGACCGGAGGTGGACGCGTTCGCCGCCGCGGTCGCGGGTTTCTTCGCCGCCCGTGCAGGCCTGCCGCCTCCGCCCGGCGCGCCGACGGTCCGTTCCTTCCAGCTGGCCCAGCTCGAGATCGCGCTGCCTTGGGCAGTCAGCGTCCTTGAGTTGTCTACGCCATCAGCTCAGTGGTGACGCCGCCGCCGAGGAAGCGACCTCTCCTCGTCAGCGTCAGCGTCCCTGCACGGGTCGCGACGAGACCCAGGCGCTCCAATCGAGAAAGCGCTTCCGCATCGAACGCGCCGTCGAGCTCTGCGGTGCGCAGCGGCTCGTCGAGCCGAAGGCCGAGCAGTAGCCGCTCGCGCGCCTGGACGTCGGCATCGAGCGGCTCGACCTCCCGCGCGGGCCGCTCGCCGCGCCGCAGCGCAGCGAGGTACCGCGGCAGGCTCGGCGCGTTGCGCCAGCGCAGCCCGCCCACCGTTGACACGGCGCCGATCCCGATCCCGAGGTAGTCGCGGCCGAGCCAGTAGGCGAGGTTGTGACGGGCGCGCAGATCGCGCCCCTCGTCCACGCGGCAGAAGTTCGCGGTCTCGTACCAGCGGTACCCCGCGCCGGTGAGGATGTCGACCACGCGCTCGAAGTAGTCCTCCATCGCCTCGGCCTGGCGCTCGAGCTCCGCTCCGTACGCGTGGCTGAAGCGCGTGCCGGGCTTCGCCTCGAGCTCGTAGCACGAAAGATGCTCCGGCTCCAACGCGAGCGCCTCGGCGAGGTCCCGCTCGAGGTCGGCGACGCTCTGGCCCGGGATTCCGTAAATGAGGTCGAGCGAGACGTTGTCGAAGCCGACACCACGCAGCGTGGCGACCGCGCTTCGGACGTGCTCCGGGCGGGCGCGGCGCTCGAGCACCTCGAGCAGGCGGGCCTGGAAGCTCTGCGCGCCGAGCGAGATGCGATCGACGCCGTGCTCGCGCAGAAGCGCGGCGAGCTCGCACGTGACCGTCTCGGGATTCGCCTCGACCGTCTTCTCGGCCGCCGGCGGCAGACCGGCCAGGAGCCGAGCGAGCGCCGCGGGCTCCGTGAACGTGGGTGTACCCCCTCCGAGGAAGACGGTCTCGACCTCATCCACCAAGTGCACCCGTTCGAGCTCGAGCTCCGCGAGGAGCGCATCGACATAGCCGCCGTGCTCGCCGCCCGACCCGGTGACCGTGACGAAGTCGCAATAGCCGCAGCGATGGGCACAGAAGGGGAGGTGGACGTAGAGGTGGTGCGCTCCCGGACCGGACCCCAGGGTGGGGGCGCCTTTGCCCCCTTCTGGAAGCGTACGCGCCGCGTTCTCGCTGAGGTGTGACGCGTTCGTGCCGATTGTGTGCCGATCGGCCCCGTTCATCGCTTGTCGTCCAGATTGAGGACGGCCAGGAATGCCTCCTGCGGCACCTCGACGCCGCCGACCTGCTTCATCCGCTTCTTGCCCTTCTTCTGCTTCTCGAGCAGCTTTCGCTTGCGCGTGATGTCACCGCCGTAGCACTTCGCGAGCACGTCCTTGCGCCGCGCCTTCACCGTCTCGCGCGCGATGATCCGCGCACCGATCGCCGCCTGGATCGCGACGTCGAACATCTGCCGCGGGATTTCTTTGCGCAGCCGCTCGACGAGCAACTTCCCCCGGTCGTAGGCGAAGTCGCGGTGGAGGATCAGCGAGAGCGCGTCGACCTGCTCACCGCCGACGAGCACGTCGACGCGAACCACGTCGCCCGGGCGGAAGCCGGCGAGGTCGTAGTCGAAGCTCGCATAGCCGCGTGTGCGCGACTTCAACTGGTCGTAGTAGTCGTGCACGATCTCGCCCAGCGGCAGCTCGTAGGTGAGGTGCACACGCTCTTCCGACAGGTACTCCAGGTGGTCGAACTTGCCGCGGCGCTCGTTGCACAGCTCCATGACCGCGCCCACGTACTCCTTCGGCACGATCACGGAGGCCCGGATGTACGGCTCCTCCGCCGCCTCGATCTCGGCCGGCATATCGGCCGGGTTGTGGACTTCGACCCAGTCGCCGTTCCGCGCCTGCACGCGGTAGGCGACGTTCGGCGCGGTCACGAGCAGGTCGAGGTCGAACTCGCGCTCAAGGCGCTCGCGGACGATCTCCATGTGCAGCAGCCCGAGGAAGCCGCAGCGAAAGCCGAAGCCGAGCGCTTGCGAGGTCTCGGGCTCGTAGAAGAGCGCGGCGTCGTTCAGCTTCAGCCGCTCGAGCGCATCGCGCAGCTCCGGGTACTCATCCGAGTCGGTTGGGAAGAGCCCGGCGAAGACCATCGGCTTCACGTCCTTGTAGCCCGGCAACGGCTCGGCGGCGGGCGCCCTTCTCGTTCGTCAGCGTGTCGCCGACGCGCAGCTTCGAGACGTCCTTGAGGCCCGTGATTACGTAGCCGACCTCTCCCGCTTCGAGCGCCGGCACGGGGCGGCGGTCGGGTGAGAGGAAACCGAGCTCCTCCGCTTCGAACCGCGTCCCTTGTGCCATCGCCCGGAGGGGGTCGCGCGTCTGGAAGCGGCCGTCGACGACGCGGACGAAGGCAACGACGCCGCGGTACTGATCGTAGGACGAGTCGAAGATGAGGGCGCGTGCCGGCGCGCCCCGGTCGCCGCCCGGCGGCGGGATCCGCTCGACGATCGCGTCGAGGACGTCCTCGACGCCTTCCCCCGTCTTCGCCGAGATGCGCAGGACGTGGCCGGGGTCGTCGCCGATCAGGTCGGCCACCTCGGACGCGGCCGCGTTCGGATCGGCCTGCGGCAGGTCGATCTTGTTCACGACCGGGACGATCTCGAGGTTGTTCTCGATCGCGAGGTAGGCGTTCGCCAGCGTCTGCGCCTCGATCCCCTGCGCCGCGTCGACGACGAGCAGTGCACCCTCGCATGCCTGCAGTGAGCGCGAGACCTCGTAGGTGAAGTCGACGTGGCCGGGAGTGTCGATCAGGTTCAGCTGGTGCCCCTTCCAGAGCACGCGCACGGCCTGCGCCTTGATCGTGATCCCGCGCTCGCGCTCGAGCTCCATCGAGTCGAGCAGCTGCTCCTTCATGTCGCGATCGGCGACGGTATCGGTCAGCTGCAGGATGCGGTCGGCCAGCGTCGACTTGCCATGGTCGATGTGCGCGATGATCGAGAAGTTGCGGATCTTGTCCTGGTCCATGCCTGTCAGCTCCGACGGAAGCGGTCTCGCAGGGAGAGTAGCGTCGTGATCTCGCGCACTCGGAGCGCGCGACAGGCGAGCAGATAGGCGGCTCCCCCGGCAACGAGCGCTGTACCGAGTGAGACGATCTGCGCTGCCAGCGACCGCCCGAGCGCGTCGTCGAGGAGCCACCAAACGCCGTACGAGACGACGGCGAGCGCCACAGCGGCGAGCGTGACGAGCGCGAACGAGCGCACTACCGCGTTCAGATCCAGCCGGCCGGCGCGCCGGCGCAGCGCGACGACGAGCAATGCCACCCCGGCGATGTTCGCGAGCGAGATCGCAAACGGGATCCCCCACGCGCCGACCCGGTAGAAGAGCGCGTAGAGGGCTGTGTTCACGAACACGAGCGCGAGCGCCACAACCGTCGGCGTCCACGGCGCCTGCAGGCTGAAGAAGCCGCGGTTCAGCATCAGCATCATCCCGTTGAAGGTGAGGCCGAGCGAGAAGGCGGCGAGCGCGCCGGCGACGACCGACGTCTGGTCGGGGGCGAAGGCGCCACGCTCGTAGAGCACGCGGACGATCGGCTCCGCGAGGACGGCGGAGGCGACGCCGGCCGGGATGAGCAGGAAGTTGATCTGGCGCAGGCCGGCTGACACCGTCGCCCGAAAACCCACCAGGTCGCCACGGGCGGCGAGCCGCGAAAGGGACGGGTAGAGGACGGTCGCGACCGCGACCGAGAACATCCCCTGCGGGAGCATGTAGATACGGAAGGCCTTGTCGATCGCGTTCGGGGCGATTTCCGGGTCGATCAACTTCGAGGCGACGACGGTCCCGATCACGGCGTTCACGTTGATCAGGCCGAGTCCGAGCATCACCGGCACCATCAGCTTGAAGACCTGCCTCACGGCTGGGTCCCGCAGGTCGAGGGCAAGGCTGAGCCGGCCATCGAGGCGGCGCAGCCACGGCAGCGGAAGCAGGAACTGGATCAGCGTCCCGACGACGATCGCGCCGGCGTAGACGTAGAGCTTGCCGTCCTCCGTATCGGCCCGAGGAACGCCGAGCACGAGCCCGATGATGATCGCGAGGTTCCAGAAGACCGGCGTCAGCGCGGGGATCGTGAACTGCTCGTAGCTGTTCAGGATCCCGGTCACGATCCCGAAGAGGCCGATCAGGACGACGATCGGGAAGAGGATCTGCGACAAGGTCACCGTGAGGTCGTCGTAAGCGCCGGAGAGCGGCGGCATCAGCACCGGCGCGGCGAGGATGAAGAGCGCGGTGATCCCGCCGACGACGAGCAGGAAGAGCCAGAAGACCGTCGACGCGACGCGCCACGCGCGTGCCTTCTCCCCCTTCTCGAGCAGCTCGCTGAAGACGGGCACGAACGCGGACGACAGTGCCGCGTCGGCGACGAGCGCACGGACGAGATTCGGGATCTGGAAGGCGACGGTGAAGGCGTTGATCGGCCCGCGCGCGCCGAAGTAGTTCGCTGCGACGATCTCGCGGACGAGGCCGAGCACGCGGGAGAGACCCGTCGCCGCGGAGAAGACGGCCGTCGACCACGCGAGCCTGTGTGGCTGGGCTCGCGTCTCCACGTCCGCGAGTATAGGAACGAGGTCTGTCGGGACGGCTTCTCTGCTACGATCCTGCGCGCCCGCCGAGTGCGGGCCTTTCTTCGACATGGCAAACATCAAGCAACAGAAGAAGCGCGTCGGGATCGCCGAGCGCCAGCGGGAGGAGAACCTCCGCTACCGCTCCACCGTCAAGACGCTGACGAAGCGGCTCGAGGCCGCCGTCGCGGGCGAGGACGCAGAGCAGGTCGCTTCCGAGCACCTCGAGCTCGTGCGCACGATCGACAAGGCCGCTTCCCGCGGGGCGCTGCACAAGAACACGGCCGCGCGCAAGAAGGCTCGCGCCGCCCGCCTCGCCGCCGGCCAGCCCTCCTAGGGCTCCGCTCCGACGTCGATCAGCGCTCGCTGAAGCTCGAGGTCGGGCGCCAGCTTGCTGCCGCCCTTGAGCGCGTAGTCGAGGCCGGCCAGTCGAACCACCGCGTCGAGGAGCTCTGTCTCGGAGAAGTTCGCCGCCTGTGCGAACACCTTGTCGACGTAGAAGGGGTGGCGCTTGAGCGTCGCCGCGGCTTCGCGTGGCCGAACGCCGTCGGCGGCGAGCCGCTGACAACGGCGCACGAGCGCGAGGTGGTTGCCGAGCGCACCTGCCATACGCGGAGCCGTGTCGCGACGGGGGCGCCCCTCCCGCTCGAAGATGGTCTCGCTCGCCTCGAGCGTCGCTCCCGTGTCCCGCCTCCCCCACGCGTCCGTCAGGGCGAAGGTGGGCAGGTCGGCGACTGCGGGCACGAGCAGCTCCACCTCGCGTTCCCCGATTGGCTCGTCGCCTGCCCAGAGCACGAGCTTGTCGATCTCGTTCGCCAGCTGGTGAAAGTCCTCGCCGACGAGCTCGATCAGCGCCGCGCAGGCGTCGGGCTCGGCGCGCCCGCCCGCCTGCTTGAAGCGCTCGGCGACCCAGCTCGCGACGTTCCGCTTCGGCACGTCGTAGGCGAGAACGGCGCCGATCTTCCCACACGCTTTCGCCAGCGGCGCGTCCTTCTTGATCCCCTCGGCGACGAGGGCGAGCACGGTCGCGGGCGCCGGGGACGAGAGGTACTCCTCGATCGCCTTCACGTCGGCGGCCTTCCAGCCGTTCGCGAGACGGCCATCCGTGTTCCGCCGGCCGTCGATCCCCTCGACGACGACGAGCCTGGCGTCGCCGAAGAGGCTGCCCGCATTGCAGAGCGCAGCCGCCTCCGGGCCTGAGAGCTCCTGCGCGGACACGAGCTCGACGGCCTCGGGCTCGAAGTGGCGGCGGAGGCGCGCGAGGGCGGTCTCGATCTTCGGCCGATCGCTGCCCGTGAGGAGGTACACAAGCTTCAGGTCAGCGGCTCCGGCCACGTCTTCCACCCTACTCAACGGTCGGTCCGCACCGAGAGCCGGCGCCCGTCCGACTCGACCACGACGCGCCCATCCTCATCGGTGCGGTAGAGGCGGAGCCCCGGGCTCTCCCGCAGCGCCGCGAGCGTCGACGCGGTCGGGTGGCCGTAGTCGTTGCCACGACCGCACGAGATCACCGCGATCGTGGGCCGCAGCTCGCGCAGCTCGCTTGCGAGACCCGGATCGGCGGAGCCGTGGTGGGCGACCTTGAGGATCTCGATCCGACGTGACATGAGGCGTGCCGTGACCTCGGTCTCTGCGTCAGCGGTCAGCAAGGCGTCGGTGTCGCCGTAGGTCGCGAGGATGACGACCGGAAGCCGGTTGGGGTCCTCCGCCTCCGTGCCGGGCCGGTCCGGCCAGAGCACGCGCAACTGCAGCCGCCCGAGCCGGTAGGCATCGCCCGCACGTGTCTCGACGACGGCCACCCCCTGCTCCGCCGCCTCGGCGAGCGCGGCTCGTCGGTACTCGCTCGACGCGGCCAGATGCGGATCGAGGACCCGCTCGACGGCCAGCCGTTGCAGAACCGCCTCGGCGCCGCCGATGTGGTCACGCTGGGGATGTGTGAGCACGAGCGCCGCGAGGCGACGGACGCCGAGCTCACTCAGCTGCCGCGCAACGTCGCCCTCGGGCGGGCCCTGGTCGACGAGCACGGCTCCTTCCGGGACCTGCACGAGAATCGAGTCACCCTGCCCGACGTCGAGGAACGTGAGCCGCAGCCCGGTCGGAGGCGGCAACGACTGCGTCGGCACGAGCTGCCAGGCGAGGAGCGCCGGCACGATCGCCAACGCACCTGCGAGGGCGGCGGCTCGACGCCAGGGCGGTAGGCGGCGGAGGCCGAGCAGCGCGAGCGGCGTGCCGAGCAGCACGCACACGGCGGCACCTGATCCGATCTGGGCCAGGGGCAATCCGCCGACGATGGCGGCGCAGGCGGCGATGTAGGCCGCCAGCCAGCCGTTCAGCCAGGCGAGCGCGACTGCCGCGGACGGGAGCAGCGGCTCCACGAGCGAGCCAAGAAGCGCGAGCCCGAGCAGCGGCCCGATCGCGAGCGTGACGAGGACATTGGCGAGCAATGAGTAGACCGGCACGCTCCCGAACTGGAGCCAGAGGATCGGCGCCGTCGCAGCGCCGCAGGCCGTGGAAACGGCGAGCGCCTCCCGCAGCCACACCGGCATCGGGTAGCCCTCAAGCGCGAGCCGGAGCCTCGGCACCAGTAGGAAGATCGAGCCGACCGCCGCGAACGAGAGCTGGAAGCCGGGCTCGAGCAGGCTGGCCGGGGTCCAGGCGAGCAGAACCAAGGCCCCGAGGGCGAGGAAGTGCCACCGGTCTCGCGGCCGCGATGCCAGCCACGCCAGCGACGCGAGCGCGCCGGCGACACCTGCCCGGACGACGGACGGCTGCCAACCGACCGCGAGCACGTAACCGGCGATCGCCACGATCGCGAGCAGCTCTGCCGGGAGTCGCGAGATCCCGAGCAGCCACGCGAGCCCCAGTACGCCCAGCGCCAGGAACGTGATGTTCTGGCCCGACACCGCCAGCAGGTGGTAGAGACCCGAGGCCTTGAAGTTGTCCCGGAGCTCGCCGGTGAGCCCTTCGTCCTCGCCCAGCACGATCCCCGCGAGCACGGCACGGCGCTCGCCGTCGAGCCCAGGGGCAATGGCACGCGCGACGTGTGCGCGCAGCCGATCGGAGACGCCGCCGATCCCGCCGCGACGACCGACCACGCGCCAGTCGCCACCGCGAAGGACGACGTGGACGCCGCGCCTTGCGAGCCAGCCGCGCTCGTCGAAGCCATCCTCCGGACCACTGGGTGCCGTGACGACTGCACGGAGGGTGAGGACGGCACCCTGCGGGGGCGAGCGCCCGAGCGGCAGTTCGAGCAGGACACGCTCCCGCACCGAGCGTCGATCGAATCGGCGCACCTCCGCGGGAACACGAAGTGCGAACGGCGTTCGCCGCGGCGGGCCGGTGACGACCGCCGTGAGCGGCGCCGACCGTCCGAGCTCGGGCAAGAGCACGCTGCGCTCGAGCGCGTCGAGACGCGCCGTGCCCCACCACCAGCCGACCAGAGCCAACGCGAGCGCGCACGCGAGCAGGCGCGCTCGGCCGGTAGCAACGGCCGCCGTCGCTGCGCCCAGGATCGCAACCGCGACGAGCGCCGGCGCGCGCCATGCGTTCGCGAACGCGAGCCCGACACAGGCGGAGAGAACAAGCAGCGTCGGCCAGGTGCGCGCGATCACGGCGAGACCAGGTCCCGGAGCTGCTCGATCCTCGCCGGCCCGATCCCCGGGATCGCGTCGAGGTCGTCGACAGAACGAAAGCCACCATGCGCGGCGCGGTAGTCGAGGATCTTCTGGGCTGTGACGGGACCGATGCCCGGCAGCGCGTCCAGGTCCGTAAGCGAGGCCGAGCTCAGGCTCGGCCGGCCGCTGCCAGCGGACGGACCCGCCTCCGTTCCGGACGCGGCCCGACGCGGCACGAGCACCTGCATCCCGTCTGCGAGCGGGGCGGCGAGGTTGATCGCGGCGGTGTCGGCCGACGCGGTCGCACCGCCCGCGTGGGCGACCGCGTCGGCGACTCTCTTGCCCTCGGCGAGCCGGTAGAGACCCGGGCGACGGACCGCGCCGGCGACGTGAACGACGAGCTTCGCCGCTGCCGCCGACTGCTCAGGGACGAGCGCCGCCGGCTCGACGGTGGCCGAGCCTGCCCCGACCAGCGTGCGCCCGGCGACCGCGAGGAGCGCAAGGGCAACTGCAGCGACGACGAGCGCCCGCCGGCGCGAGACAGGCAGGGAGGGCATGCCTCGAGCGTGCCGGGAAACCCGTCACGAGTGGTACACGGGACGGTGCCGACTCTGTGCCGATTCGTCCTAGACGACGAAGTTCACGAGCTTGCCGGGGACGACGATCGTCTTCCGGGGCTCGCCGCCGTTCAGATGCGTCTGCACGCGCTTCGATGCACGCGCCAGCGCGACCAGCTCGCCCTCCCCGATCGTCGCCGGCACCTGAAGGCGGTCGCGCAGCTTTCCGTTCACCTGTAGCACGACTTCGACGGTCTCGCGCTCTAGCATCGCCGGGTCGGCGACGGGCCACGGGTGCCGCCAGAGGCGCTCGCCGCCCAGCCGCTCCCAGAGCTCCTCGGCAAGATGCGGCGCGTAGGGCTGGATCAGCGAGACGGCGGTCTCGGCGGCGAAGCGGGCAGCGGGGTCGTCCGGCGCGCGACCAATCTCGTTGACGAGCTCCATCACCGCGGCGATTGGAGTATTGAACGCGAAGCGCCGGTCGATGTCGTCCGTGACCTTCGCGATCGTCTGATGGGCCTTGCGCGCGAGAGGCGTGTCCGGCGCGTCGGCGGGCTTCGCCGCTTGCTCGAGCACCACCCGCCAGAGCCGGTTCAGGAAGCGCCAGATGCCCTCGACGCCCTGGTCGTGCCACTCCATGTCCTGGTCGGCGGGGCCCATGAAGAGCGTGAACGTCCGCACCGCGTCGGCGCCGTAGCGGTCGGCATAGCCGAGCGGCTCGACGACGTTGCCCTTCGACTTGGACATCTTGGCGCCCTGGCTGTGGATCATCCCCTGGTTGAACAGACGGGCGAACGGCTCGCGGAAGCCGACCAGGCCCATCTCCTGCATGACCTTGATGAAGAAGCGCGCGTAGAGAAGGTGCAGGATCGCGTGCTCCACGCCGCCGATGTATTGGTTCACCGGCAGCCAGTAGTCGACAATCTCGCGGTCGAACGGCGCCTCATCGTTCTCCGGGTCGGTGTAGCGGAGGAAGTACCAGGAGGAGTCGACGAACGTGTCCATCGTGTCGGTCTCGCGCCGCGCGGGGCCGCCGCAGCGAGGACAGTCGACGTTGACCCAGTCTTCGGCTGCCGCGAGCGGCGAGCGGCCCTTCGGCAGGTACTCCTCGATCTCGGGCAGGAGCACCGGCAGCTGGTCGTCCGGTACCGGCACCTCGCCGCAGCGTTCGCAGTGCACGATCGGGATCGGGGCGCCCCAGTAGCGCTGCCGCGAGATCAGCCAGTCCCTAAGCCGGTAGCCGACGGTCGCCTCCCCGAGGCCACGGTCGGCCAGCATCTCCACGATCGCCCGCTTCGCCTCCGGGCTCGGCAGCCCGTCGAAGCCGTCCGAGTTGACGAGGACCTCGTCGTCGGAATGGGCGACGAACGCCGTACCCGGCTCCGGCTCACCGTCACGGGGCCTGACCACCTGGCGGATCTCGAGCCCGTAGCGCTCTGCGAACGCATGGTCGCGCTCGTCGTGGGCGGGGACGGCCATGATCGCGCCCGTGCCGTACCCCATCAGGACGTAGTCGGCGACCCAGATCGGGATCTCCTCGCCGTTGACCGGGTTGACGGCGTAGCGGCCGGTGAAGACGCCGTCCTTCTCCTTCTTCTCGCGCTCGACGGCGGAGTGCGCCCGAGCATGGCGGACGTACTCGCCCACCTCGTCCGTGTCGGCGAGCTTCTCGACCAGAGGATGCTCCGGGGCGAGCACGAAGAAGGTCGCCCCGAAGAGCGTGTCCGGCCGCGTCGTGAACACCGGGATCTCCTCGCCCGTTTCCGCGACCCGGAAGATGACGCGCGCGCCCTCGGACCGGCCGATCCAGTTGCGCTGCATCGTCAGCACGCGCTCGGGCCACTCCTCGAGCAAGGCCATTTCGTCGAGGAGCACGTCGGCGTAGTCGGTGATCCGGAAGTACCACTGCGTCAGATCCCGGGCCTCGATCTCGGCGCCGCAGCGCTCGCAATGACCGTCGATCACCTGCTCGTTCGCGAGCACCGTCTGGTCGACCGGGCACCAGTTGACCGGCGCCTTCTTCCGATAGGCGAGCCCGCGTTCGTAGAAGCGCAGGAACAACCACTGCGTCCAGCGGTAGAAGTCGGGCTCGTGCGTGGAGAGCTCGCGGTCCCAGTCGATCGCCCAGCCCATGCGGCGCATCTGCGCCCGGATCGTGGCGATGTTGCGCTCGGTGGCGATGCGCGGGTGAGCGCCCTCACGGATCGCGGCGTTCTCGGCCGGCAGACCAAACGCGTCGTATCCCATCGGCCGCAGCACCTCGTAGCCGCGGCGGCGGCGAACATGGCAGACGACGTCCCCGATCGTGTAGTTGAGGACGTGGCCCATGTGCAGCTCGCCCGAGGGGTACGGAAGCATCTCGACCACGTAGGTCTTCGCTCCCGACGCCTCGCCGGGCTCCGGGTTCGGGACCGCGAACGCCCGCTCGTCCTCCCAGACGCGCTGCCACTTCGCCTCGATCGCCTGCGGGTCGTATCGCTCGTCCATCTCGCTCACATCCGGTTGCGGGTACAAAAAAGCCTCTCGCTCGAGAGGCCCGTCGGAAGCCCTCGCGGCGGGTGCGCCGCGCTTGCTTCCTGCATTACGAAAGAAGCTGCTTCACTGCCGCAAATGCTAGCACTGTTCCCAAACGGCGCCAGGATCTCCTCCGGGCAGCTGGAGCTCGAGGGGCTGACCGCGGCGGAGCTCGCGGCACGCTTCGGGACTCCACTCGTCGTCTACTCCGAGAACACCGTGCGGGAGCGTGCGCGGATGTTCCGGCGTGCCGCCCCGGACGCGCTCGTCGTCTACGGGACGAAGGCGTTCGCCAACGTCGCCCTGATGCGGCTGCTCGCCGAGGAGGGGCTCGGTGCGGATGTCTCGACGCTCGGCGAGCTCGGGTTCGCCAGGCGGGCCGGGATCGACGGAGGGCGCCTCGTCGTCCACGGCAACAACAAGTCTGACGAAGAGCTTCGCGCGGCCGCCGACGCGGGCGCGCTTGTCGTGCTGGACGCGCCCGACGAGCCGGCGCGCGCTGCCGAGGCGGGTGTCCGACGCGTCCTGGTGCGCGTCACCCCCGGCGTCGAGGCGGAGACGCACGAGGCGATCCGAACCGGCCACCACGGCTCGAAGTTCGGGCTGGACGAAGAGGACGCGATCGAGGCCGTCCGGGTCGCCCGTCGAGTACGGCCTCGCCGTCGAAGGGCTGCACGTGCATGTCGGCTCGCAGCTGGCGGATGCGCGCGCACACCTGGCCGCCGTCGAGCTCCTGGCCGGGTTCGCCGCCCGCTGCCGAGACGAGCTGGGCTGGGTTCCGGCGACGATCGACGTCGGCGGTGGCTTCGGCGTCCGGCACGTGCCGGAGGAACCCGAGCCGCCGGTCGCGGAGCTCGTGCGCGGGATCGTTGCGGCCGTCGCGCGCGAGTGGGAGCTGCGCGGTCTGTCGGTCCCACAGTTGATCGTCGAGCCGGGCCGCGCCCTTGTCGGCCCCGCCGCGTTCACGCTGTACCGGGTCGGTGCGGTGAAGCAGGCGGGCGACCGCCACTACGTCGCGATCGACGGCGGCATGTCGGACAATCCCCGCCCTCAGCTCTACGGCGCCCGCTACGCAGCTCTCCTCGCGAACAGGGCGGACGAGACACCGGCGGGCGAGTTCACGATCGCCGGCAAGCACTGCGAGTCGGGCGACGTCCTGATCGACCAGGCGCGCCTCCCATTGCCGCGTCGCGGCGACCTGCTCGCGGTTCCCGTCACCGGCGCATACACACTCGCGATGAGCTCCAGTTACAACGGTGTCCCGCGTCCGGCCGCCGTGTTGGTTTCGGAGGAAGGCGCGCGGTTGATCCTCCGCCGCGAGACGATCGACGACCTGCTCGCCCGCGAGCCCTAGTAGGTCGAGGCGAGCCGCGCCGCGGCCGCGAGCGGCGAGGTGTCGAGCAGGAGTCCATCGGGCGTCTCCGTGGCGCCCGCACCGCCGAGCCAGAGCCGCGTGTCCGCCGCGAGCTTGTGCAACTCGGCTCTGATCGGATCGAGCCGAGCCTGGTCGGTGACAGCGAGGACCAGAGCTGCGGGCGCGAGGTGGCGCACTGTCTCTCCAAGCGTGTCGAGAGGCGTGTCCGCGCCGAGAAAGGTGATCCGCCACCCGTGCTCGCGGAGCGCGAGCCCGAAGATGAGCAGGCCCAGATCATGCCGCTCCCCAGGCGGGCAGGCGAGCACCGCTCGCGGCCCGGAGCCCCGATCCCAGCCGCGCGCCAGCGCGAGCAGGCGCCCGCGCACGAGGTTGCTGGCGAAGTGCTCCTGGGCGACCGAGACCTCGCCGCGCGCCCAGTCCTGGCCGAGCTCGTGCAGCAGTGGCAGCAGCACGCCTTCGAGCACCGTGTCGAGCGAGAAGTCGGCGAGGAGGCGGTCGAAGGCGAGGTGGGCGGCCGCGTCGTCCAGCCGCTCGACTGCGGCGCGGAGGCTCGCGGCGGCCAACGCCGGCTCGACGGCCGTCGTCTCCGCCTCGTGCTCAGCCTCCCGCTCAGCGAGCGTCGCCCGTGCTGCTTCCGCGGCCGAGAGCCCGCTCGCGAGCAGCTCCCGCATCCGGCCGACCCGGCGGACATCGCCGGCCGAGTAGAGCCGGTAACCGGCCGGTGTCCGTGTCGGCGCGACCAGCCCGTACCGCCGTTCCCACGCGCGCAACAGCTCCGTCGGGACGCCGGTGCGGCGCGCGAGCTCACCGATGCGCAGCTGAGCGTCACTGCTCATGGTCGCAGTGTACAGAGTATGGACAAAGATTTGACACAACCCAGACTTGCGGGTACATTCCCTGCACAAACCCTGAACAACGGAGGTGTCCGCATGAAGAAGCTCGATGTACTCGCTGCGATCCTTGTGATCGTCGGCGGCCTCAACTGGGGTCTTGTCGCGCTCGCCGAGTTCGACCTGGTCGCCATGCTCGTCGGCCTCGAGTTCGGCGAGACGAATGCCGCCAGCCGGATCGTCTACGGGCTCGTCGGCCTGGCCGCCGCCTACCAGATCGGCCAGCAGGCAGCGATCCGCCGCCGCTCGTCGTCCACAGTCACCGCCTGACCAGAAAGGGGTAAGAAATGAAGGCCATCTTGCTGTCCGCCCTCGCCACACTCGCCCTCGCCGTCCCTGCCGCGACCGCTGCCCCGGCACGCACGGACGCAACTCCTTCGATCGCCGGACTCGCCTCGGAGACGCCCCAGCTGTCGACGCTCCTCTCGCTCGTGAAGAAGGCGGGGCTGGCCGACGAGCTGTCCACGCCGGGAGCGCTCACGGTCTTCGCGCCCACGAACGCCGCGTTCGCGAAGGTACCGAAGGCGACACTGGCAGCGCTGGCCAAGCAGCCCGCGCAGCTCAAGCGCGTCCTTCTCTATCACGTGGTCGCCGGAAGGGTCACCGCGGCGAAGGTCGTGAAGCTCAAATCGGCGAAGACCCTCGCCGGGCCGACCGTCCGGGTCAGGGTCACGGGCAATACCGTCCGGATCAACACGGCGCGGGTCACGACCGCCGACGTGAAGGCGTCGAACGGTGTCGTGCACGTCATCGATCGCGTGCTGATCCCTCCGGCCTAGGTGGAGATGTCGCCCGCCGTCGCGCTCGGCCCCGCGCGGCGGCGGGCTACGCTCGCCTCGTGAGCGACCACGCCGTCGAGATCTGGAGCGACTACATCTGACCGTTCTGCCGCGCGAGCCAGCCGACGGCCGCGCAGCTCGAGCGCCGGTTCGGCGCCCGCGTCGAGTGGCTTCCGTTCGACCTCCATCCCGAATACCCGCCCGAGGGGATCCCGCGTGTGCAGTTGCTTGCACGCTACGGCGACCAGATGACGGACCACGTTCGCCGGTTCTTCGCCGAGCGCGGGCTCGAGTACAACCCGCATCCCGACGTCGTGCCGAACACGATGACCGCGCTGCGACTCGGCGAGCTCGCGCGCGATCTCGGCCGGCACGGCGACCTACACGATCGGTTGATGGACGCCTACTGGGCCGGTGCGAAGAACATCGGGGACGAAGATGTGCTCCGTGAGGAGGCGGCCGCAGTAGGCCTCCCGCCCGCCGAGGTCGAGGACGTGCTCGGCAGCGACCGCTACCGCGACCGCGTCGAGGCGTCAACACGTCAGGCATACGGCGTGGGCGCGAACGCCGTTCCCGCATTCGTGCTCGACCGGCGTCTGCTCGTCCTGGGCGCTCAGCCGGTGGAGGTGTTCGAGCAGGCGTTCGAGCAGCTCGAGCCGGTGTGAAGATCGTGGACGAAATCGCCGGCGCGGTGGGCTGGCTCGAGGAGGAGCGCGTCCAGCGAACCTCTCACGCCCTTGCCGCCGGCGGCCGCGTCTGGCTCGTCGACGTCGTCGACGACAAGATCCTCGAGGAGCGGGTGCGGGAACTCGGTGAGCCCGCCGCGGTCGTGCAGCTGCTCGACCGTCACAACCGCGACTGCGCCGCCGTCGCACGCCGGCTCGGTGTGCCCCACCACGTCGTGCCTCGGGAGCTGCCCGGCACGCCCTTCCGGCTCATACCGATCGTGCAGGGGCGCTGGTGGCGTGAGGTCGCTCTGTGGTGGGAGGAATCGCGGACCCTGGTCGTGGCAGACGCGCTCGGAACGATCCCGTTCTTCCGGGCCGGCGAAGAGCCGGTTGGCGTCCATCCGATGCTGCGGCTCCTTCGTGTCCCGCGGGCGCTCGCCGGGCTCGGGGTCGAGCACCTGCTGGTCGGTCACGGCGCCGGCTTGCACGGCGAGGCAGCCGGATCCGCCGTCGAGGAAGCGATTCGGACCGCGCGCCGAGCCATCCCTCGCTGGCTCGCCGGCGTGCCCCGAATCGTTCGCAGCGGGTATTAGCCCGACGGTCGGAGCGGCCGGCGCCGGTCCGGCAGTTGATCCTGATTCGCGTGCGCGCGCCTGCGCGCGCGACGCCCACCACCCACCCCCCACCCTCGTTGGGTGGGGCAAGGGTTGCGCATGAATGCGCACGACGACGTCACGCACAACTCAATCTTGTGTGCCGATTTGTCCCCATCTCGGGGGCGCGGCCCGCCTGTCGGAGGCGAACGTCGCAGCCGCCACGCCGCCCTAGCGGGCGCGCGCGAGCAGGCCCGGACGAACGAGCCGGGGCGGCGCTGTCAGGCCGGCGTCGCGGATGGGCGGATTGAGCGTGTCCGCGAGCGGCGGCGCTGAAAGCGAAGCGGCACGGCGTTCCGCGCCGGCATCGCCGTACAGCGTCGTCCGCTGGCGCGGCACGCGCCCGTTGGCGCGGATCAGCGCCTCCATCGCCTCGGGCGGCAGCTCCTGCCCGTGCTCGGAGCCGGCGGAGCGTGAGATCGACTCGTTCATCAGCGTGCCGCCGAGGTCGTTGACGCCGGCGCGCAGCGCAGCCGCGATCCCCTCGGGGCCGAGCTTCACCCACGACGCCTGAATGTTCGTGAACGCCGGGTGGAGTGCCAGCCGCGCCACGGCGTGCATGAGGAGCGACTCGCCGAAGGTCGGCCCCGACCGCGCCTGCCCCTTGAGCCACATCGGCGCCTCCATGTGCACGAATGGCAGCGGCACGAACTCCGTGAAGCCGGTACTGCCGTTCGCGACGCTGCGCTGCTGCTGCTCGCGAGCCCGCAGCAAGTGCCGTGCCCAGTGCTCGGGCCGCTCGACGTGCCCGAACATGATCGTCACGTTCGAGCGGAGTCCCACGCGGTGCGCGGCGGCGTGCACCTCGAGCCACTGGTCGGTCGTGACTTTGTCCGGGCAGATCACCGCGCGGACCTCGTCGTCGAGGATCTCGGCGGCAGTGCCCGGCAGCGAGCCGAGCCCGAGCGAGCGCAGTCGCGCCAGGTAGTCCTCGAGCGGGAGGCCGAGCGTCGCCGCGCCCTGCCAGACCTCGAGCGCCGAGAACGCGTGGATGTGGATGTCTGGCACCTCGGCCCGGATCGCTTCGACCACCGAGGCGTAGTAGTCGCCGGTGAAGGCCGGGTGGATGCCGCCCTGGAGGCAGACCTCGGTCGCGCCCCGACGCCAGGCTTCGCGCGATCGCCGCACGATCTCGTCGAGCGGCACGAGGTACGGAGCGCCGCGCAGGTTCGCCGCCAGCCGTCCCTTCGAGAAGGCGCAGAAGCCGCAGCGGAAGTAACAGACGTTCGTGTACTGGATGTTGCGTGTGACGACGTAGCTGACCTCGTCGCCGCACACCTCGCGCCGGAGCTGGTCGGCGGCGGCGAAGACACGCTGCCGCTCGTCGCCGCGCGCCCGGAAGAGGCGCACCAGCTCGTCCTCGCCCAGCTCCACCGCGGTGTCCACCGGCAGCGCGTCGCGGGCGACGACGAACGGCACGCCGCCGCGCTCACCGGGATGCCAGCCGTCTTCACGGGCGAGGCCGAGCGCGTCGGAGGCGCGCAGGACGTGCGGCAGCACGGTCGCGGTCGAGCCACGCCGAACCCACGTACCCGGGATAGACCGGCAGCCTCGCGGCGAGCTCGAGCGATCGCGACCTCGTTGCTCGAGCGAGCCTGGCCACGTCGGGCCACGGCGCCTCGGGATTGACGTGGTCGATCGTGACGGGACTGATGCCGCCCCAGTCGTCGATGCCGGCGTCGAGCAGGCGCGGAAAGTCGTCGTAGGCGAGGTTCGGCGGTGCCTGCACGGACACGTCCGCGGGCAGGACGAGCCGCGCCGCGGCGATCGTCCAGAGGTGCTCGTCGAGGCTCGGCTCGGGGTGCGCCGCCATCCGCGTGCCCGGCTTGGCGCGGAAGTTCTGGACGATCACCTCCTGGAGGTGGCCGTGCCGCTCGTGCAGCGCGCGCAGAGCGCCGAGCGCCTCCAGCCGCTCGGCGCGGGTCTCGCCGATCCCGATCAGGATCCCACTGGTGAACGGGATCCGAAGCTCGCCGGCGAGCTCGATCGTCTCGAGCCGGCGTGCCGGCACCTTGTCAGGCGACGCCCAGTGCGGACCGCCCTTCGCCGAGAGCCGGTCGGAGACAGTCTCGAGCATGAGGCCCATCGACGCCGAGACGGGCCGGAGCTCCGCCAGCTCGGCCCGGCTCATCACGCCCGGGTTCAGGTGCGGCAGCAGCCCCGTCTCCTCGAGGACGAGCTTCGCCACGCGGCCGAGGTACTCGAGCGTCGTCTCGCAGCCGAGCGCCGCGAGCTCCGCCCGCGCCACCTTGTAGCGCAGCTCCGGCTTGTCGCCCAGTGTGAAGAGCGCCTCGGTGCATCCAGCCGCCGCGCCGGCGCGCGCGACCGCGAGCACCTCCTCCTCGGTCATGAAGGCGCGCTCGCCCCGCCGGGGCGGCCGCGCGAACGTGCAGTAGCCGCAGACGTCGCGGCAGAGGGTCGTCAGCGGGATGAAGACCTTGGGCGAGTAGGTGACGAGCCCGCCGCCCTTCCGCCGCTCGCGGGCGGCGGCGAGCAGCTCCTCGAGCGGCGCGTCGAGCAGGCCCTCCATCCACGAGACCTTAGACAGCGAGGGCCGGCGTCGTCGCCGGCCCTTCGCCGCCTCGAAACGTGTCGTCTAGCTCGCGCGGTAGCCCCAGAGGCCACCGAAGCTCTGCCAGCTCCCCTTCGACCAGCGTTGCAGCAGCGACTGTTCGATCGGGAAGCGCTCGGTCGCGGTCGTCTTGATCGCGATACCCGGGAGCAGGAACGGATTCGACGCGTCAGTGAGCTGTCGCGTCTGCGCCATCACGGCCGCGCGCGTCGGCGTCTTCCCCGCCGCCTTCAGCACGCGCACCGCCTCGTAGGCCGCGGACATGCCGTAGACGTGGTAGACGTCCTTCACGTTCGCACCCTTGGCGTAGCGGGCCATGACCGTGCGATAGAGCTCGATGGCCGGGTCGTTGCGCCACTTCGCGTCGGTCGGGTCCTTCAGGAAGACGATCGAGATCGAGTTCTCGACCGCCTTGTTGGAGCCGCCCTCGGAGGCGAGCGTCATGACATTCGAGGCGCTCGAGACGGAGTTGTTGATGATCAGCGGCCGCCACCCGAGCCGGTTTGCGAAGACGTAACCCTGGATCGCGAACGGCGGCGTCGCGAAGAGCGCGAGCACGTCGGCGCCCGATGCCTTCAGCTTCGCCACCTGGGACTGGACGTCGGTCGCGGTCACCTCGTACGGCTGCGCGGCGACGACCTTCACCTTCGAGCGGGCGATGCCTTGCTTCAGGCCGGCCATCAGGTCCTTGCCGTAGTCGTCGTTCTGGAGCAGCACCGCGACCTTCGCCCCGGGCTTCGAGCGGGCCAGGTACTTGCCGTAGATCCACCCTTCGGCGCGGTAGCTCGGCTGGAAGCCGATCGTCCACGGGAACTCCTTGTAGTCGCGTCCGAACGTCGTCGCGCCGGAGGCGACGAAGAGCTGCGGCACCCTGCTCGCGTTCAGGTACGCGCGCGTGGCGACGTTGTGCTCCGTGCCGAGCGAGTTGAAGATCGCGAAGACCTTGTCCTGCTCGACGAGCTGGCGCGTCGCGGTGACCGTCTGCGACGGGTTGTAGGCGTCGTCGACGACCTTGTAGGTGATCGAGCGCCCGTTGACGCCGCCGCGGTCGTTGACGTATCTGAAGTAGGCGTTCGCGCCGCGCGCGACCGATGCATACGCCGTAGCGGTGCCGGAGAGCGGCGACGTGCCGCCGAGGAGGATCGTCTTGCCCGTGATTCCGGGATCGGCGCTCGTCGCCGCCGTGGCGCCGGTCGCGAGCGCGCCCACGAGGACGAGCATGGCAAGGACGACTCTGGAACTGCGCATGAAAAGGATGCTCAATTCGGGTCGAAAACTGGGCTAGCGCACCCGATGGTAGCCGCGAGTTGTGAGCGACTTGAGACTGCGGATGAGGCTGGCCGCACCGCCCGGGAAGGCGAGCATGATCAGGATCAGCACGACGCCGAACGCAACCGCCGGCGCACCCGGCGCGTCCGTGTCGATGTCGCCGAGCCCCGGCACGAAGTCCGGAATCACGTCCTCCATCTGCTGCGCCCACTCGATCTGCATGAAGTGGATGAAGATCGCGCCGAAGACGAGCGGCCAGAGCGAGCCGAGCCCGCCGACGACGACGCCGACGAGCAGGAAGATCGAGAGCGCGATCGGGAACGTGTCCGGATTCACGAAGGTCGTCGCGATCGCGAGCAGCGACCCGGCCACTCCGGCGTAGGCGGCGCTGATCGCGAACGCGAGCGTCTTGTAGCGGGCGAGGTCGACGCCCGACGACGCAGCCGCGAGCTCACTGTCGCGCACCGCCCGGAGCGAGCGCCCGAAGCGGCCGCGGAGCATCAGCCACGCGGCCCCGAAGAACACGAGCGCGAGCGTCCAGGAAAGGTAGTAGAGCCATTCGTTGAAGGTCGGAATCTCGAGCCCGAGGATGCGGATCGGCTCGGTGATCGTCTCGAAGGTGATCGGGTCCGTCGTCTCGGTCGGACGCGTGCGCCCCTCGACGTCGAACAGGTTGATGCCGCCGCTGCCGCCGGTGAACTCGTCGAACTTCCTGACGATCGCCGGCGAGGCGACCGCAATCGCGAAGGTGGCCAGCGCGAGGTAGATGCCGCTCAGGCGCAGGGCCGGGATGCCGAAGAGGAAACCGACCACACCGGCGACGAGCCCGGCGACCGGGATCGTCCAGATGTCCCGCATGTCGTTCGTGAATGCGTGGCCCGCGAGCTCGAGTGGGGGACTCTGGTTGGACATCAGGATCCCCGTCGTGTAGCCGCCGATCAGCATGAAGGCGCCGTGGCCGAGGGAGATCTGCCCGGTGATGCCGGTGAGCAGCTGCAGCCCGAGCAGGGCGATGAAGTAGATGCCGACGTAGGCGAACTGCTGGGCGCGGAAGTCGCTGACGAAGCGCGGCAGCAGGAACACGGCCACGGCCGCCAGGGCGAAGATCCCGTAGTTGACGAGGTCGCGCCGTTTCACACGCGCTTCACCACAGGCTTGCCGAACAGGCCGGCCGGACGGACGAGCAGGACGACGAGGATGATCAGGAGCGCGACCGGGAGCCGCAGGTCGGAGCCGACGAAGTCGACGTACGAGCTGATCAGGTTCAGGCCGACGCCGAGTATGAGGCCTCCGGCGATGGCGCCGACGGGGGAATCGATGCCGCCGAGCACCGCCGCCGCGAAGGCGTAGATGAGGGTGGCCTGCATCATGTTCGGATCGAGGAAGAGGGTCGGCGCCGCCAGCATTCCGGAGACCGCGCCGAGCATTGCCGCGAGGCCCCAGCCGATTGCGAGCATCCAGCTGACGCGGACGCCGACGAGCCGACTCGCCTCCGGGTTGAGCGCGGATGCACGCAGTGCCAGCCCGGTCTTCGTGAACTGGAAGAACGCCCACAGGAGGGCGACGAGCACGAGCACGACCGCGAAGGTGCCCACGTCCTGCTGGGAGATCGAGACGCCGCCGATCTGCCAGGTCTCGTTCGGGAACGGGCTCGGGAACGAGCGGATCTCCGCCGACCAGATCAGGCTGGCAAGTCCGTTGAACACGAGCACGAGCCCGATCGTCATGATCACGATCGTCAGGACGGACGAGCGCTCGACCGGGTGGATGACAACCCGGTGGACGCCGAGCCCGAGCACGAAGGCGAAGACGAGCGTCGCGACGAACGCGGGCCAGTACGACCAGCCGTGGTTCGCGGTCAGGGTCCAGGCGATGTACGTCGTGAACATCGCCATCTCGCCCTGGGCGAAGTTGATCACGCCCGTCGCCCGGTGGATCAGGACGAGCGCGAGCGCCAGCGAGGCGTAGATGGAGCCGGTGGCCAGCCCCGCGACGACCTGCTGAAAGAAATCGGCCACTAGTACCCCAGGTAGCTCTTGCGGACGGACTCGTCGCGGGCGAGCTCGTCGCTCGTCCCGGACACGGCGACCTTGCCGACCTCGAGCACGTATGCGTGGGACGCGATCTCGAGCGCGATGGCGGCGTTCTGCTCCACGACGAGTACCGTCAGGCCCTCCTCCTCGTTGAGCTCGCGCACGATCCGGAAGATCTCCTGCGTGACGAGCGGCGCGAGCCCGAGCGAGGGCTCGTCGAGGAGGATGAGCCGCGGGCGGCTCATCAACGCCCGCGCAAGGGCGAGCATCTGCTGCTCGCCGCCGGAGAGCGTGCCGGCATGCTGGGCGAGGCGCTCGCCGATCCAGGGGAAGTAGCCGCTCATTCGCTCGACGTCGCCGTCGAGCGAGCCGCGCCGGGTGTACGCGCCGAGGCGCAGGTTTTCCTCGACGGAGAGCTCGGCGAAGGTGCCGCGGCCCTCGGGCACGTGGGCGATGCCGAGGCGCGCAACCGCCTCCGGCCCGCGCCGTCCGAGCGGCTTGCCCTCGAACGTGAGCTCGCCGGTCCGGCGGACGGTGCCGGAGATCGCGCGCAGCGTCGTCGTCTTGCCGGCGCCGTTGGCCCCCAGGACGGCGACGATGTGCCCCTCCTCGACGGCGAGCGAGACGCCGTTGAGCGCCCGGACCGGCCCGTAGCGCGCCTCGACGTCGCGCAGCTCAAGCAGCGCCATCCGGCTCCCCGGGGTCGTCCTGCGGCGGCGCGGCGTCGTGCTGCGGCGGCCCGGTCTCGTCGGTGCCGAGGTACGCCTCGATCACGGCGGGGTTGGCGCGCACCTCGCCGGGGCTGCCGTCCGCGATCTTGCGGCCGAAGTTCAGCACGTTGACGTGGTCCGAGATCCCCATCACGAGGTTCATGTGGTGCTCGACGAGGAGCACGGTCAGCTTCCGGTCGTCGCGGATCTGGCGGATGAAACGACCGAGCTCCTCGACCTCCTCGTGGCTGAGGCCGCCGGCCGGCTCGTCAAGGAGGAGCAGCGTCGGCTGCGAGACGAGCGCGCGCGCGAGCTCGACCCGCTTCAGCGTCCCGAACGGCAGCCCTGCGACGGGTCGCTGCGCGATCGACCCGAGCCCGACGTAGTCGATCACCTCGAGCGCCTCCTCGTCGGCCGCGCGGCCGCGCGTGTGCGCGCCGACGAGGACGTTGTCGAGCACCGTCATCGTCTTGAAGAGCTCGACGTTCTGGAACGTGCGGGCGATGCCTCGCCGGATGATCCCGTGGACCGGTGTCTTGAGCAGGGTCTCGCCGGCGTACTCGACCTCGCCCTCGTTCGGCGTGTAGAGCCGCGTGATCACGTTGAAGGCCGTCGTCTTGCCGGCGCCGTTCGGGCCGATCAAGCCGACGATCTGGCCCTCGCGGACGTCGAACGAGACCCCGTCGAGGGCGACGATCCCGCCGAACCGGCGAGTGACGTTCCGCAGCGAGAGCAGGGCCATCGAGTGCGCGGAGCATAAGCAGGGCGGCAGGACGGGCGCAAAAAGGACCGCTACCCTCCGCAGCGATGCCGCGCAGCCAGAAGCTGATCAACCTACTCGGCGTCACGGTCCCGTTCGTGGGCTTCCTCGCGTCGATGTTCTTCCTCTGGGGAAACCTCGTCACGCCGCGCGACCTGACCATCCTCGCCGTCGGCTACGTGCTCACCTGCCTCGGCATCTCGATCGGCTTCCACCGACTCTTCACGCACCGCGCCTACGAGACGTTCCGGCCGATCCGCTACGGGCTCGCGGTGCTCGGCTCGATGGCCGTGCAGGGGCCGGTGATCCGCTGGGTCTCCGACCACCGCAAGCACCACAACTTCGCCGACCGCGAGGGCGACCCGCACTCGCCGCACGCCGGCTTCGGCCCGGGCGTGCGCGGCAAGGTCGCCGGGCTCTGGCACGCGCACGTGGGCTGGCTCTTCCGGAACGTCGGCCGCGCGGAGTGGACCAAGTACGCCAAGGACCTGCTCGCCGACCGTGGCATGGTCTTCATCTCACGGACGTTCGGGCTCTGGGTCCTCGTCTCGCTCGCGCTGCCGTTCGCCGCGGGCTGGCTCTGGGGCGGCACACTCGGCGCCGGGCTGCAGGCGCTCTTCTGGGGCGGGGTGATCCGGATCTTCCTGCTCCACCACATCACCTGGTCGGTCAACTCGGTCTGCCACTTCGTCGGCTCGCGCCGCTTCCGCGTCAAGGACGAGTCGCGGAACGTGTGGTGGCTCTCGTGGATCTCGCTCGGCGAGTCGTGGCACCACAATCACCACGCGTTTCCCTCCTCGGCGTTCCACGGCCTGAAGCCGTGGGAGCTCGACCTCGGCGGCCTCGTGATCCGCCTGATGCGGCGACTCGGCCTCGTCTGGAAGGTGGTCACGATCCCGCCGGACATGCAGCGCCGCCGTGAGCTCGCCGTCGACTGAACCTCCGACACCCGCGGACTCGCCCCTGCGGCTCGGCGACGTCATGTCCTCGCCGTTCTACGGCAACCTGATGGCGCCCGAGCTCTCGCCCGGCGACCGGGCGTTCCCGTTCGACCTGCCGCTGCTCGACGGCAGCGGCCGCGTCCGCCTCGCCGACTTCGCCGGCGAGCGCCCCGTCGCGCTCGTCTTCGGCTCCTACACCTGACCGCCCTTCCGCCGCCAGTTGGGCGAGCTGGAGGAGCTCTACGGCCGGCACGGCGACGAGGTCGCGTTCTTCATCGTCTACATCCGCGAGGCGCATCCGGAGGACGGCTGGGTGCTGGAGGTCAACCGCGACGACGAGATCGCGCTCGTCGACCCGGTCTCGCTCGACGAGCGCGCCGCCGCCGCGGACGCCTGTGCGGTGCGACTGTCGACACGGATCCCGATCCTGCTCGACGACGTCGACGACGAGGTCGCGTCGGCGTACGGCGGCTGGCCCGACCGGCTCTATCTCGTCGGCCGGGACGGCCGCGTGGCGTTCCAAGGCGGCCGCGGCCCGGACGGCTTCCAGCCGGCCGACCTCGCGCACGCGATCGAGGCCGAGCTCGGCTACTCGAACGGTAGACGCCGCCGGCGGCGAACTCTTTCAGGATCCGGCGGCTGACGACCATCCGGTGCACCTCGTCGGGGCCGTCGTAGATCCGGGCGCCGCGCGCCATCGCGTACATGTGCCCGAGCGGCGTCTCGTCGGTCAGCCCGCGCGCGCCATGCACCTGGATCGCCCGGTCGATCACGTCGCCCAAGACGCGGGCGGCGTAGAACTTGATCAGCGAGACCTCGACGCGCGCCTCGCCGCCCTCATCGAGCTTGCGGGCGGCGTCGAGCGTGAGCAGGCGGCAAGCCTGGATCTCGGCGGCCGAGTCTGCGATCCAGTTCTGGACGGTCTGCTTCTCGGCGAGCGGGCCGCCGAAGGCCTCCCGTTCGAGCGCGTACGAGCACATCAGCTCGAACGCCCGCTGCATCTGACCGAGCCAGCGCATGACGTGGTGGATCCGTCCCGGCCCGAGACGCTTCTGCGCGATCCGGAAGCCGTCTCCGGGCTCGCCGAGCACGTTGTCGCGGGGAACGCGGACCCCCGTGTAGCGCACCTCGCAATGGGTCGACCAGCCGCGGCCGGCGTGTCCGAGGACGGGGATCGGCCGAATGAGCTCGAAGCCCGGCGTCTCCACCGGGACGATGATCTGGCTCGTGCGTGCGTGCGGCGGCGCGTCCGGGTCGGTCACCGCCATCACGATCCCGAACGCCGCGCCCTCTGCCGCGGACGAGAACCACTTGTGGCCGTCGATCACCCACTCGTCGCCGTCGAGCACGGCCGTCGTCCTGAGGCCGGTCGGGTCGGCGCCCGAGACCTCGGGCTCGGTCATCGAGAAGAAGGAGCGCGCCGTCCCTTCGACGAGCGGCCGCAGGAACCGCTCCTTCTGCTCCTCGGTGCCGAAGAGATGCAGGATCTCGCCGTTGCCGGCGTCGGGCGCCTGGCAGTTGAAGACGAGCTGCGCCCAGGTGCTGCGGCCGATCTCCTCGTTCAGGAGCGCGTACTCCATGAAGCCGCCGCCGGTGCCGCCCGCCTCCGGCGGCAGGTGCGGCGCCCAGATCCCCGCTGCTTTCGCCTTCGCGCGCAGCTGCTCGATCAGGACGTCGGACGATTCGTCCTCCCGGCCGAGCGCGGGCTCGTTCGGGTAGACATGCTCCTCCATGAACGCCCGTACTTCTGCACGGCGCTCGCTCACCCCCGGGGGCACGGCAAGCTCGGTCACGCAGCCATGATCGCATCTTCCGACCCGGAGTCGGCGCGGCATCGGATCGCGGAGCTCGACTGGTGGCACACGATCGAGGTCGCACCCGGCGTCGTGACGACCGGCGGCTGGGATCTGCGGGGCACCGCCGACGCGCTGCCGTGGCCGGGGCCGCTCACCGGACTTCGGTGCCTCGACATCGGGACGATGGACGGGTTCTGGGCATTCGAGCTCGAGCGACGGGGCGCCGGCGAGGTCTTGGCGACCGACGTCCTCGACGCCTCCCGGCTCGACAACTTCGCAGCCGACCGTATCCATCGCCGGTGGGGCAGACGCCACTCGGAGCGCAACTTCGCGCTCGCCGCTGAGCTGCTCGGCTCGCGAGTCGAGCTACGTGATCTCAGTGTCTACGACCTCGACCCGGCCGAGGTGGGCCAGTTCGACGTGATCGTGATGGGCTACGTGCTCCAGATGCTCCGCGACCCGCTGCGGGCGCTCGATGCCCTCCTGCGCGTCTGCCGCGGCCACCTGATCCTGCTCGACACGGTCAGCCGCCCGCTCGAGCTCCTCCCCGCCCCGCTCGCGCGCCTCGATGCGCGCCACGACGGGAGCGAGTGGTTCGTCTTCAACCGCCGCGGGCTACGCAAGGCGCTCGAGCTGAGCGGTTGGGTCGTCGAGGAAACGACGTCGGTCCTGCGGGACCGGACCGGCTGGCCGCGCGGCGAGCGCGAGCTCCAGCTCGCGGCACGTGCCAGGTTCAAGCTCGGCTTCCGCGGCCGTTCTGCAGCTGTACGCGCCCGGCCGCTGACACTTTAGAGTCACTCTGCACGTGTTGGAGCCCGGCAGCCAGGTCCAGAACGCGATCTACCTCGCCGGCGGCGCCGAGTGGCCAATCGGAGCGGACGAGTGGGAGGCGCGGGCCCGCGATGCACTCGAGCAGGGGCCGTTCGACTACGTGGCGGGAGGGGCCGGCTCGGAGGCGACGGTGCGCGCCAACCGGGAGGCGTTCGAGCGACGGCGCCTCCGCCCGCGGATGCTCGCCGGCGTCGCGGAGCGCGACCTGTCGGTCGAGGTGCTCGGCCTGCGCGCGCCGGTGCCCTTCCTGCTCGGGCCGGTCGGCGTCCTCTCGATCGTCCACGAGGAGGCGGAACTGGGCGTCGCGCGAGCGTCGAAGGCGACCGGCGTGCCACTGATTCTCTCCAGCGCCGCCTCGACGCCGCTCGAGGACGTCGCGGCGGAGCTCGGCGAGGCGCCGCGCTGGTTCCAGCTCTACTGGTGGGGCGACCGCGAGCTCGCCGGCAGCCTGGTCGACCGTGCGGCCGCCGCGGGCTACGGAGCGATCGTCGTCACGCTCGACACGCTCACGCTCGGCTGGCGCGATCGCGATCTCCGTAACGGCTACCTGCCCTTCCTCCGCGGTGAGGGCCTGGCGCAGTTCTTCAGCGATCCCCTATTCCTCGAACGGCTGGAGGCGCCGCCCGAGGAGGACTTGCAGACGGCGTCGCTGATGGCGCTGACCGCGTTTCCGAACCTCGCTCTCACGTGGCGCGACCTCGAGTGGCTGCGTGACCGCACCGAGCTCCCGATCCTCGTCAAGGGCGTGCTGACCGCCGAGGACGCACGGCTCGCGCTCGACCACGGCGTCGACGGGATCGTGGTCTCGAACCATGGCGGCCGACAGGTCGACGGCGCCGTTGCGGCGCTCGACGCACTCGTCGAGGTACGCGACGAGGTCGGCCCGGACGCGACGCTCCTGATGGACGGCGGCATCCGACGCGCGTCGGACGTCCTGAAGGCCATGGCCCTCGGAGCGGACGCCGTCCTGCTGGGCCGGCTTTACGCCTATGGGCTCGCGGTCGGCGGCGCGGCCGGCGTCGAGGCCGTGGTCCGGCAGCTCGCGGCAGAGCTCGACCTCACGCTCGCGCTCGCCGGACGCCGCTCCGTGCGCGAGCTCGACCGGTCGGCGGTGACGTGAAGCTCTACTCCGAGGAACACGGCGACGGCCCGCCACTGCTGTTGCTGACGGGGCTCGGCTACGCAATCTGGTCGTGGCAGCGTCAGATCCCGGACTGGTCGAAGCGGTTCCGATGTATCGCGGTCGAGAACCGGGGCACGGGCCGCTCGCCGAAGCCACCCGGGCCCTACTCGATCGAGGAGCTGGCGGACGACGCGGCCGAAGCGCTCGAGGGCCGCCGCGCGCACGTCGCCGGCTTCTCGATGGGCGGCTACGTCGCACAAACGCTCGCGCTGCGCCATCCGCAGCTCGTCGAGCGGCTCGTCCTCGTCTGCACCGGCACGGGCGGGCCCGAGTACGTGCCGCTTCCCGCCGAGACCGGCCGCGGCCTGGGAGGCGAACGCGCGACCGGCACGCCGCCGGAGTTCGCGCGCGCGACGATGCCGCTCTCCTTCCGTCCCGGGCTGGACGGACGAGCATCCGGACGAGTTCGAGCAACTGCTCGCCGACCGACTCGAGCATCCGACGCCGCCCGACTGCTGGCGGGCGCAATACGACGCCTGCACCCGTTTCGTGGCCGCCGTAACGGCGGTCGAGGAGATCACCGCACCGACCCTCGTCGCGCACGGCAACGTCGACCGAGTGGTTCCGTACGCGAACGGCGTCGAGCTGGCGCGGCGGATCCCGGGTGCACGCTTCGAGCCCTTCCCCGGCGCTGGCCACCTGTTGTTCCTCGAGGAGGCGCCGCGGTTCAATGCCATGGTGGCCTCGTTCCTGACGGGATAGAGTCGCGGCGTGGATCTCCGCGACACACCGGAGGAAGCCGCCTTCCGTGCGGAGCTGCGCGCGTGGATCGAGTCCAACCTCACCGACGAGATCCGCCGAGGCCGCTTCGAGGAGGAGGGTCGGATCTGGAGTCGGAAGCTGCACGAGGCCGGCTACGCAGGCCTGACGTGGCCGAAGGAGTACGGCGGCGCGTCGGCTCCGTACAGCCACCAGGCGATCTTCCTCGAGGAGATGGCGCGGGCCGAGGCCCCATCGCATCTCGGCGTGATCGGGCTCGGGATGGCGGGGCCGACGATCATCGCGCACGGGACGGACGCCCAGAAGCAGAAGCACCTCGAGAAGATCCTCTCGACGGAGGAGATCTGGTGCCAGGGCTTCTCGGAGCCGGGCGCGGGCTCCGACCTCTCCGCCGTGCGCACCAGCGCGCGCCTCGACGGCGACCACTTCGTCGTCGACGGCCAGAAGGTCTGGTCATCCTTCGCCCACATCGCCGACTGGTGCATCCTCGTCACCCGCAACGACCCCGAGAGCCAGCGGCACGCAGGCCTCACGTACCTCCTCGTCGACATGCACGCGCCGGGGGTCGAGGTGCGGCCGCTGCGCCAGATCACCGGCGAGGCCGAGTTCAACGAGATCTTCTTCACGGGCGTGAAGGTGCCGGTCGAGAACGCCGTCGGCGAGATCGGCGGCGGCTGGCAGGTGGCGATGACGACACTCCTGCACGAGCGCGGCACGCTCGGCTTCGCGCTCACCGCGGCGCTCGAGAGCCAGATCCGCAAGCTGATTGCGCTCGCCAAGGAGCGGGGCGCGACCGAGGTGCAGCGCGACGCGATCGCGCGGGAGTGGATCGGGCTCCAGGCCGTCCGCTACACGAATTACCGGGCGCTGACGACGCTGATGAAGACCGGGATCCCCGGGCCGGAGGGCTCGGGAGCGAAGCTCTGGTGGTCGGAGGCGAACCAGCGGGTGACGAAGCTGGCGCTCGAGCTGCTCGGCTCAGAGGCACAGCTCCTCGACGGAGGCGGCAAGTGGGATGGCTACTGGCAGCACCAGCAGCTGCGGTCGCGCGGCAACACGATCGAGGCCGGCACCTCCGAGATCCTGCGCAACATCATCGCCGAGCGCGTGCTCGGGCTGCCGAGGTCGCGCTGATGGAGTTCGCCTTCTCACAGGAGCAGGAGGAGCTGCGCCGCGAGGCGCGCGCCTTCCTCGAGGCGAATCCCGAGGCGCCGCTCGCGGAGCTGCGCGAGCTCGGCTGGCTCGGCGTCTCCGTTCCCGAGGAGCGCGGCGGCGGCGGGCTCTCCTTCGTCGACGAGGCGATCCTGTTCGAGGAGGCCGGCCGGGCGCTCTACACGGGCCCGTTCCTGACGACCGCCGTCGTTCTGCCCGCCTTGCCCGAGGTGGACGAGAACGCGTGGTCGGTCGAGCTCGACGGGCTCGTCCCCCACCTCGACGCGGTCGACCGCGTGCTGCGCGAGGACATGACCGTAGCCCCGGCCGAGGGCGAGACGCTCGCGACCGTCGACGAGACGAGGCCGCTCGGGCGGCTCGGCGCGACTGACGGCGAGCCGATCGAAGGTGAGTTCGAGCCGGTCCGCCTGCGGCTGCTCGCGGCGCTCGCGGTAGAGGCGGTCGGCGTCGCACAGCGCGCGCTCGAGCTCGGGGTCGCCTACGTCACAGACCGCGAGCAGTTCGGCAAGAAGATCGGCACCTACCAGGCCGTCTCGCACCCGCTCGCCGACACCTACGTCGAGACCGAGCTGGCCCGCTCGCTTGCCTACTGGGCCGCGTGGTGCGTGGCCGAAGAGGACGAGCAGGCCCCGATCGCGGCCGCGGCGGCCAAGGCGCAGGCGGCGGAGGCCGCCGTCGCGGCCTGCGAGCGTGCGATCCAGGTGCACGGCGGCATCGGCTTCACCTGGGAGCACGTCTTGCACCGCTACTACAAGCGCGCGCAGTGGATCGACGCGTTCGGCGGCCATGCGGCCGTCCAGCGGCGCGTCGTCGCTGCGGCTCTCCTCGACTAGACAGGAGGTTCTCGTTGCCGGTTCCGAAGGAGGAAGTGCTCGAGCTGATGCGGATGGACGTCGACCCGGCCGAGGTCGACGAGATCCGAGAGCTCTGGAAGGCGCACTCGAAGGCGGAGGACAACCGCTCGATCGAGGGGCTCCTCGCGACCCTGTCGGAGGACTGCGTCTACACCGTCTACCCCGACGACGTCTCCTGGCACGGGCACGAGGGCGCGACGCGCTTCTATACGGAGCTGCTGACCGCGTTCCCGGACATCGTCTTCGAGCTGCAGAACATCGTGATCGGGCCCCAGGGCGTGGTCGAAGAGGCGATCGTCACCGGTACGCACCGGGCGAAGTGGCTCGACAACGAGCCGACCGGCGAAACGATGACCTGGCGGAACGCGATCTTCTTCCCCTGGGACCCCGAGTCGCGCCGCTTCAAGGGCGAGCGCGTCTACACCGACATGCCGAGGCGGGCCGCGTGATGGCGCACGCGTTCTCCTCCCTCGACGAGCTCGGCGACGGCTATGGCTTCCGCAAGGTGCGCACGCGCGCTCGGGATTACGGCCTTCGGCGTCAACGGCGTCGTCTATCCGCCCGGCCATCCCGGGATCCACCACTACCACGACACACAGGACGAGCTCTACTTCGTGCACAGCGGAACGGCCAAGGTGGAGGTGGAGGGCGAGGAGCGCATCCTCGGCCCCGGCGGCCTCTTCCACGTCGAGTCGACGACACCGCGCCGGATCGCGAACGTCGGCGACGACGACCTCGTGCTGCTCGTCGTCGGCGGCAAGGGCGGCTACGTCGAGCGGGACGGCCACGTCATGAGCGACGAAGATCTCGAGATCCGAAAGAGCCTTGGAAAGGAGCAGTCGTGAAGGGGCTGATGATGGACTTCCAGCTGACGCTGCCGACGATCCTCAAGCGGGCGGAGACCTATTACCCGCACCAGCAGATCGTCACGCGGATGCCGGACCGGAGCTTCCACTCCTACACGTTCGCCGACTTCGGCAAGCGCGCGAGGCAGCTCGCGGTGGCGCTGAAGAGTCTCGGGCTCGAGCCGGGCGACCGAGTTGCGACGCTCTGCTGGAATCACTACCAGCACCTCGAGGCGTACCTGGGCATCCCGTGCGGCGGCTACGTCCTGCACACGCTCAACCTGCGACTGCACCCGAACGATCTCGCGTACATCGCCACTCATGCGGGCGACAAAGCCGTGATCGTCGACAAGAGCCTGCTGCCGCTGTGGGACCAGTTCAAGGATCGCACCGCGATCGAGCACGTCCTCGTCGTCGAGGACTCGTACGAGGAGCTGCTCGCCGGCGCGAGCCCGGACGACTTCGCCGACCCGCAGTTCGACGAGGACGAGGCCGCGGCGATGTGCTACACGAGCGGCACGACCGGGATGCCGAAGGGCGTCCTCTACTCCCATCGCTCGGCCGTGCTGCACACGCTCGGCCAGGCGCTCGCGGCGCCCCTCGGGCTGCACGTGACCGAGAAGGAGACGTTCCTCCCTGTCGTGCCGATGTTCCATGCGAACGCCTGGGGATACCCGTACACGTGCCTCATGGTCGGCGCCAAGATCGTCTTCCCGGGGCCCTTCCTCGACCCGGAGTCGCTGCTCGACGACTTCGAGCAACAGGGCGTGACGATCACCGCCGGCGTGCCGACGATCTGGATGGGAATCCTCGGCATGCTCGACGCCGAGCCGGACCGCTGGGATCTCTCGAAGCTCCACTCGATGCTCGTCGGCGGCTCTGCGGCCCCGCGCTCGATGATCGCGGGCTTCCGCCAGCGGCACGGCAAGACCGTCGTGCACGGGTGGGGGATGACCGAGACGTCGCCGCTCGCGACCGCGTCCGACTACGTCGGCGAGTTCCGCGACGCGGACGAGGAGACGCAGCTCGACGTCGTCGCGATGCAGGGACTGCCGCTCCCCTTCGTCGAGCTGCGCGCGAAGGGCGACGACGGCGAGGAGATCCCCTGGGACGGCGAGGCGATGGGCGAGCTCGAAGTGCGCGGCCCGTGGGTCGCGGCCGGCTACTACGAGACGCCCGAGCAGGCGGAGCGCTGGACGGACGACGGCTGGTTCAAGACCGGCGACATCGCGTCGTTCCACCCGAAGGGCTACGTGATGATCAAGGACCGCTCGAAGGACGTGATCAAGTCCGGCGGCGAGTGGATCTCGTCCGTCGACCTCGAGAACGCTCTCATGGCGCACCCGTCGATCGCGGAGGCGGCGGTGATCGCGATCCCGGACCCGAAGTGGGACGAGCGTCCGCTCGCGGTGTGCGTCCTCCGCGAGGGCCAGTCGGCGACACCGGACGACCTGCGCGAGTTCCTCGCGCCCAACTTCGCCAAGTGGTGGCTGCCGGACGCGTTCGAGTTCGTGGACGAGATCCCGAAGACGGCTGTCGGCAAGTTCCGCAAGACGGCGCTGCGGGAGCAGTTCACCGGCGAGCGCGAGCCGGTCTCGTAGTGCGGATAGAAGGGAAGACGTTCATCGTCACGGGTGGCCGCTCCGGGCTCGGAGCGGCCACCGCGGCGCTGCTCGAGCAGGAGGGCGCGACGGTGGCGATCGCCGACCTGCCCGAGACCGACGTCACCGACGAGGCGGCGGTCCGCGACGCTCGTCGAGGGGTGCGCGGAGCTGCACGGCGTCGTCAACTGCGCCGGCATCGGCGGGGGCGCCCGGGTGATCGGCTTCCCGCTCGACCGCTTCCGGAAGGTCGTCGAGGTGAATCTGATCGGCACCTTCACCGTGCTCAGCGTCGCCGCCGAGAAGATGGCCTCGAACGAGCCCGACGAGGAGGGCACGCGCGGCGTGATCGTCAACACCGCCTCGAACGCGGCGTTCGACGGCCAGATCGGCCAGGCGGCCTACTCGGCGTCGAAAGCGGGCGTCGCCGGCATGACGCTGCCGGTCGCGCGCGACCTCGCCTCGAAGGGCATCCGCGTGGTCACGATCGCGCCGGGCCCCTCGGACACGCCGATGCTCGGGCCGATGCGCGACGACATCCGCGAGAGCCTCACCTCGCAGATCCCGTTCCCGAAGCGGCTCGGCCGGGCGGAGGAGTTCGCCGCGCTCGTCAAGCACATCGTCGAGAACGAGTACCTGAACGGCGAGGTGATCCGGCTCGACGGCGCCCTACGCATGGCACCCAGATAAAAGGAGACAGATGGCTGAGTTCGTCAAGGTCGAGCACGACGGCCGCGTCGCGATCGTCACGCTCGACCATCCACCCGTGAACGCGCTCTCCGCGCGCCTGCTCGAGGAGCTCGAGGAGGAGTACGACTCACTCGACCGCGCCGACGACGCCCGCGCGATCGTGCTCCGGGGAGAGGGCGAGAAGGCGTTCGTGGCCGGGGCAGACATCAGCGAGTTCCCGGCACTGCGCGACGCGGCGATCGAGGCCGCCGAGCAGGGCTCCGCGCGCGGGATCCAGAAGCTCGCGGCGCGGATGGACGCGGGCCGGACGCCGGTGGTGGCCGCGATCCACGGCTACTGCCTCGGCGGCGGGCTCGAGCTGGCGATGGCCTGTGACATCCGGGTCGCGGCCGAGGACGCGCAGCTCGGCCAGCCCGAGATCAAGCTCGGGCTGATCCCGGGCGGCGGCGGCACGCAGCGGCTGCCCCGCATCGTCGGCCACGGGCGCGCGCTCTACCTCAACCTGACCGGCGAGCCGATCCCGGGCACACAGGCGTACGACTGGGGGCTCGTCGAGCAGGTGGTGCCGCGCGAGGAACTGATGGACGCCGCGCTCGGGATCGCGCGCACGCTCTCCGAGCGCTCGCCGCACGCCATGGGCGTGATCAAGGAGCTCGCGGCCGAGACGCGCGACCTGCCGCTCCACGAGGGCATGCGCCGTGAAGCGCAGGCCTTCATGCGCTGCATGGGGAGCGAGGACGGCGCCGAGGGCGTGATGGCGTTCCTCGAGAAGCGGCAGCCCGAGTTCACCGGCCGGTGAGGGCCGCAGTCCTGCACGAGATCGGCGGGCCGCTGGCCGTCGAGGAGCTCCCCGAGCCCGAGGCGGGGCCGGGACAGTCGGTGATCGACGTGCGCGCGGCGGGGGTGAACTTCGCCGATGTGCTGATCCGGAATGGCCACTACCCGCAGCCGCCGCCGCTGCCGGCCGTGCTCGGGAACGAGGTAGCGGGCGACGTGGACGGCCGTCGCGTGCTCGCGTTCGTTCGGGGAAGCGGCGGCGGCTACGCGGAGCGCGTCGTCGCGGACGACGAGCTGGATCTTCGACCTTCCGGCCGGTGCCAGCTACGCCGAGGGGGCGGCGCTCCTGACGACCTACCTGACCGCTTGGATCCCGTTCACCCGGCAGGTGCGCATCCATCCCGGCTCGAACGTGCTCGTGACCGCCGCGGCGGGCGGCGTCGGCACGGCTGCTGTGCAGCTCGCCCTCTTCGCCGGCGCCACCGTCACCGCTGCCGCGGGCTCGGAGGAGAAGCTGGCGGTCGCGCGCGAGCTCGGCGCGCAGCGGACCGTCGGCTACGACGAGATCGCAGAACTCGACGACATCGACGTCGCGTTCGACCCCGTGGGCGGCCCTGTCCTCGCCGCGTGCCTGCAGGCGCTGCGGCCGCTCGGGGTCGCGATCGCGATCGGCTTCGCGGGCGGTGCCTGGGAGCCGGCCGACCCAGCCCGGCTCGTCGGCCGCAACGTCGGCCTCCAGGGCTTCTATCTCGGCCGCCTGATGGGATTCAGGCCCGAGCTCGTCCGGGAAGAGGTGCAGGAGGTGCTCGCGCTCTGGCGGCGCGGCGCGATCAGGCCCGTGATCGGCGCGGAGTTCCCACTCGAGCAGGCGGTCGAAGCGCACAACCTGATTGCGTCGCGCAAGTCGACCGGAAAGGTCGTGCTTGTTCCCTGAATCGGCGCTCGTGACCGGCTCCGCCGGCGGGATCGGCCGGGCGATCGTGGCCGCGCTCGAGGCGGAGGGCGCGACGGTACGCGGCCTCGACCTCGTCGACGGCTTCGACGTCTCCGACCCCGTCGCGTGGACGGAGGTCGAGCCGGCCGACCTCGTCTGCCTGAACGCCGGCGTGCTCGCGAAGGGTGACGGCACCGTCGACGACTACCGGCGGATCCTCGGCGTCAACGTCGACGGCGTCGTCTTCGGCGTCCAGGCGCTCGCGCCGCGGATGCGCGAAGGCAGCGTCTTCGTCGTCACGGCGTCGCTCGCCGGGCTCGTCCCGATGGAGTCCGACCCACTGTACGTACTCACAAAGCACGCGGTCGTGGGCTACGCGCGCTCGATGGCGCCGGTGCTCGAGCCGCGCGGGATCCGCATCAACCTGGTCTGTCCCGGGATCGTGCGCACGCCGATGACCGAGCCCACTCAGGCTTCCCTCGACGCGGCGGGGTTCCCCCTCATGGAGCCCGAGCAGGTGGCGGAGGCCGTCCTCGTCGCGGCGCGGAGTGAGGACACCGGCCAGGCGTGGGTGTGCCAGCCGGGCCGCGAGCCGCTCAAGTTCCGCTTCCCGAATGTGCCCGGTCCGCGCGTCGAGGGCTCCGAGGGCATGGTCCCGCAGCTCTAGGCGCGCACCACGAGGCTGCTGACGACCTTGTCGTGCAGCGCCTGGTTCCGCTTGTCCCAGAGCGGCCAGAGGTAGTCGAGCAGGATCGGCAAGAGGAAGATCCCGAAGAGGAACGTGATCGCGTAGCGGCCGAAGGCGCGGCCGTAGCCGATCGCACCGCCGTCCTGGTCGACGACGCGGATCCCGAGCGCTCGCTTCCCGTAGGTCTGGCCGCGCTCGTTGCCGTGCAGCACCGTGAAGTAGACGAACGGGAGCACGAAGCTCGCCAGGTAGACGAGCCCGAGCGCGCCCCACGCTGCGCTCGTGTCGCCCGGGTCGGCGACGACGACGACCATCACGAAGAGCAGGAGCGGAACGACGAGGATGAGCGTGTCGAGCAGGTAGGCCGCGACCCTGCTGCCCCAGCTCGCGAGCTCCTGTACAGGAGCGTCGGGAGCGGCCAAGGCCTCGCGCTCCGCAGCCTCCTTCGGATAGGACGGAAGCTCGGTCATCCGCGGCATCCTCGCCAATCGCCCGGCAGCGTGCAAGGGACGTAGGATCGGCAGGCGATGAAGCTCGGCCTTCAGCTCGGCTACGACGACCCGACCGGCTCGGTCGGCTACGCGCAGGATGCGGACCGGCTCGGGTTCAACTCGGTCTGGACGTCGGAGGCCTGGGGTGCGGACGCTGTCACCGTCGCGAGCTGGGTCGCCGCGACGACCGAGCAGATCGGGATCGGCACCGCGATCATGCAGATGCCGGCGCGCACTCCGGCGACGACGGCGATGACGGTCGCGACGCTCGACCAGCTCTCCGGCGGGCGCGTGCTGCTCGGGCTCGGCACCTCCGGTCCGCAGGTGGTCGAGGGCTGGCACGGGGTTCCCTGGGGGAAGCCGCTCGGCCGCACGCGCGAGTACGTCGAGATCGTCCGGGCCGCCCTCCGGCGCGAGACGGTCGAGCACCATGGCCCGCACTACGACATCCCGTACACCGGCGACGGCGCGACTGGAGTCGGCAAGCCGCTGAAGCTGATCCTGAAGCCGCTCCGCCGCGACGTGCCCATCTACCTCGCCGCGCTCGGGCCGAAGAACGTCGCACTTGCCGCCGAGATCGCGGACGGTTGGCTGCCGATTTTCTTCTCCCCCTACCGGTTCCGTGAGATCCACGGGCCTTCCCTCGAGGAGGCGCCCGAGGGATTCGAGGTCACTCCGCTCTGCCCGGTTCTCGTCGGCGACGACGTGCAGCAGTGCCGCGACCTGCTCAAGCCGATGCTGGCGCTCTACATCGGCGGCATGGGCGCGCGCGGCACGAACTTCTATAACTCGCTCACGCAGCGGTACGGCTTCGAGGAGGCCGCCGCGAAGATCCAGGACCTCTACCTCTCCGGGATGAAGGGCGAGGCGGCCATGGCCGTGCCGGACGAGCTCGTCGACGAGATCGCGCTCGTCGGCCCGAAGGAGCGGATCGCGGAGCGGCTCGAGCCCTGGCGCGAGGCCGGAATCTCCACGCTCGTGATCCAGGCGCGGCAGCGGGAGGCGCTCGAGGTGATGGCGGAGCTTGTCCTGTGAGAGACGCGTGAGGGAGGCGTTCGCGGCCGCGCTCGACGCCCCGGTCGAGCGCGCCGTCCTGCTCGCCGGCGGGGCGTCGAAGGAGGCATGGGCTGTCGACTCGGAGGGGCGCGAGCTCCTGATCCGGCGCGCAGCCGGCGGTGTCATCCACCAAGGGACGCTGACGCTCGAGCACGAGTTCGAGGTCTTGCGCGCCGCCCACGAGGCGGGCGTCAAGGTGCCGGAGCCGATCGCCTACCTCGGCGAGGTGCAGGGTCGCGAGGCGTTCGTGATGGAGCGCATCCACGGCGAGACGATCGGCCGCCGCATCGTCAGGAGCCCGCATCCGGGGCTCGAGCTCCAGCTCGCCGAGGAGCTCGCCAAGATTCATGCGATCGCACCGGCACGGCTTCCCTTCCTCGAGCGTGGCGACCCCGTGGCGCGCTTCTACGAAGAGCTCGACTCGGTCGGAGAGCCACATCCCGCGATCGAGCTCGGCCTGCACTGGGTGAAGGAGCGGCTACCGACGCACCGCGAGCCGGTCGTCGCGCACGGCGACTGGCGGATCGGGAACATCGCCGTCGACGAGCGCGGGATCGTCGCCGTGCTCGACTGGGAGTTCGCCCACCTGGCCGACCCGGTCGAGGATCTCGCCTGGCCGCTCGTGCGCGCCTGGCGCTTCGGCGCCGACGACCGCCATCTCGGCGGCATCGGAGAGGTCGAGCCGTACGTCGAGCGCTACTCAGAGCTTACGGGCGTCGAGGTGACGGCGGAGGAGCTGCTCACCTGGGAGGTGTTCGGCAACGTCAAGTGGGCGACGGGCTGCCTGACGCAGTCGCGTCGTCACTTCAACGGCCAGGAGCGCAGCGTGGAGCTCGCTGTCCTCGGGCGGCTCGCGGCGGAGATGGAGTACGAGCTCCTCGACCTCATCGACAAGGCAGCATGACCGCCCCGCAATTCGATCGACCAACTGTGCAGGAGCTCGCCGAGGCCGTGCGCGAGTTCCTCCAGGACGAGATCCTGCCGATCCTCGACGACCACCGGCTGCGGTTTCGGACGCTCGTCGCGATCAACGGGCTCGGGATCGCCGAGCGGGAGCTCTGGGCGACGACGCCGCAGCAGTTGGATCAGCAAAGAGAGGAGGATTGGGAGCTCGCGCGCAAGATCCGCGCGGGCGACGTCCCGGAGAACGCGGTCGCGCTGCTGAAGGAGCAGGTGGCGCAGAAGCTGCGGGTCTCGAATCCGCGCTACCTCGCGAAGTACGAGTGAAAAGAGGGCTCGTCTTCGGGAAGTTCCTGCCGCTCCACCGCGGCCACCAGTTGATGATCGAGACCGCTCTCTCGCAGGTCGACGACCTCACGATCGTCGTCTACGACAGCCACCGGCCCGACGACGACCGGATGTCGGTCGAGCTCCGGCTCTCGTGGCTGCGCGAGCTCTACCCGGACGTCGAGAACATCCTCGCGCTCGAGGACCCGCTGCCCGGCCAGGAGGACACGGACGACCCGGGCTACGCCGAGGTGTACGCGCGGGGACTCGCCTTCCTCGGCCGCTTCGACCATGTCTTCTCGAGCGAGCCCGGCTACGAGCGCTTCGCGGGGCTGCTCGGCGCGACGCACGTGCTCGTCGACGCGGCGCGAACGCTCGTACCGACCTCCGGCACGGTCATCCGCTCGGATCCCTTTGCCTACCGCGGCTGGATGGACCCGCTCGTCTACGCCTCCCTGATCGAGCGGGTCGTCTTCGTCGGCACCGAGTCGACGGGGAAGTCCACGCTGGCCAGGACGATGGCGGAGAAGCTGGAGACGCTGTGGACGCACGAATTCGGCCGCGAGCTCTGGGAGGCGCAGGGCGGCCAGGGAACGTTCGCCGACCATCTCAAGCTCGCGCGCCGCCAGCGGCAGCGCGAAGACGCCGCCGCGCGGCACTCACGCCGCTTTCTCTTCTGCGACACGAACGCGTGGTCGACGCTGCACTGGTCGCTCCGGTCCTACGGCACCGCAGACGCGCGCCTGCACGAGCTCGTCGACCGCACCGTGGGCGACTACACGTGGTTTCTCTGCGACAACGACTTCGGGTGGGTGCGCGACGGGACGCGCGAGCTCGAGGGGGCTGCCGCAGCGGAGTTCCAGCGCCAGCAGATCGTCGACCTCGAGCGCCGCGGGATCCCGTCCGTGACGGTCAGCGGCCCCCTCGACGAGCGCGTGCGCCAGGTCGAGACGGCGCTCGGAATCGCATGAGGTTCCTCACGTTCCTGGGGCGCCGCTCGCGTCGCGTAGGCCGGCGGGACAGTACGGAAGTACGGCCCGCCGGCTGGAGCGGCGCGAGCGGCGTCAGCCTTTCGCGGAGCCCGGCTCCGCCGGGCGGGAGCGAAAGGCGGCCAGGGGCGTGAGGCGGCGGCTCTACCTGATGCGGCACGCAGACGTCTCCTACGTCGACGAGGCAGGCACGCCCGTGAATCCCGAGACGGTGCCGCTGACGCCGCGTGGCCGCGAGCAGGCGGCGGCCGCGCGCGATGCGCTCGCCGAGGTCGGGTTCGGCCTTGTCCTTGCGAGCGACCTGCCGCGGACGGCGGAGACAGCGGGGATCGTCGCGCCCGGACCGCGAGGTGGAGCGATGGCCGGAGCTCGCCGAATGGCGCGGCGGCCGGCTCGACGCGCTGCCGCCCGACGAGCTCGAGTCGCTCTTTCGTCGGCGCGCTTCGATCGTGAAGGACGAGGCTGCGCGCTTCCTCGGCGGCGAGTCGCTCGGCGAGGCGCTCGATCGCGTCCACCCCGCGCTGGATCGCCTCGTCGAGCGCAACTGGGACACGGCGCTCGCCGTCCTGCACGGCGGCGTCAACCGCATCCTGATCTCGTACGCCCTCTCCGGCGACCGCACCTACTTCGGCACCTTCGAGCAGGCGCCGGCGTGCATCAACGTGCTCGACCTTGGCGTCGACGGCTGGATCGTGCGGACGGTCAACTACATCCCGTACGACCCGCTCCACCCGTCGCGGGAGACGACGATGGAGCACCTATGGGAGCAGCTGCGCCCCTTCCTAGACGAGCGCCGCTAGTACCTCGGCCTCGTGCGGCCGGAGATAGGAGCCGCGGATCACCGTCCACACACGCATCCGCTCCTCGTCGAGCCCAGCCGCTGCGAAGGACGCGAGTCGCCGCTCGGTTACGTCGCGGCTCATCCGATGCCAAAGCGGATTCCAGAGAAACGACGGTACGTCGTACTCCGGTTCGCCGAGCATCGGCTTCGGGTCGATCGCGACCGCTCCGCGCTTCGACCAGAGGATGTTGTGGTGGTGGAAGTCGCCGTGAACGAGCGTCGTACGACCGACGTCGAGCGACGCGTAGAGATCCCGCGCAAGCGCGGCGAGCCCGTTCGTCCCAGCGTTGTCGAGCCACCTCGGCACGTGGTCGCCGATCCAGCGGAACGGCTCCGCGGCCTCTCGCCAGAGCTTGAGCCCGGTCGCGACGCCGATCCGGGTCGCCTCTTCGTCGGGCAGGCCGGAGATGTCCCCACCTGCGCGCTCGACGAGCAGCGCCCGCCGCGCCCGGTCGTGCCGCAGCAGGTGGACTGCGCCGTCGCCGGCCCATAGCTCGAGCGCGTCGGCCTCCTCGTCGGACTCGTCGTCCTCGGGCGGCGTCACCTTCAGGACCGCGTCGCCTGCGGGCGCCACGAACGAGTAGCGGGAGAGCGCGAACGGCTCGCCCAGCTCGACCCCCCATTCCGCCGCAACTTCCCGCGCGATCCGCTCGAGCGGCGCGAGGTCGGGACGATCGTCGCTCATCGCGCCGACTCTATGAGAGCTGCGATTAGCGCCTCTGGCGCGCTGCTCGCGGTACGTAGGCCGGTGGAACAGTACGGAGGTACGGCCGGAGTCGCGAGCAGCGCGAGGCTGCGCCGAGGCCGGCTCCGCCGGCCGGGAGGCGCAGCCGGCCAGTGGCGCTAAGGCGCTCGACGAGCATCGCCATGCCCTGGCCGCCGCCGACGCACATCGTCTCAGGCCGATGGTGCCGTCGAGCGTCTCGAGGTCGTTCAGGAGCGTGCACATGATCCGGGCGCCGGTCATGCCGTAGGGATGGCCGAGCGCGATCGCGCCGCCGTGCGGGTTCAGCTTCTCGCCGAACGGGTCGACGCCGAGCTCCCGGCAGACCGGCAGCACCTGCGCCGCGAACGCCTCGTTCAGCTCCATCACGTCGACGTCGTCGATCGTCATCCCCGCGCGCCCGAGCGCGACCTTGACGGCGTCGATCGGGCCGACGCCCATGATCTCCGGGTCGAGCCCGGTCACGGCCGAGGCGATGATCCGGGCCTTCGGCCTCACGCCGAGCTCCGCCGCGCGCTCGTCGGACATGATCACGATCGCGGCAGCGCCGTCATTCAGCGGGCAGGAGTTGCCGGCGGTGACCTTTCCGTCGGGCTTGAAGGCGGGCTGCAGCTCGGCGAGCTTCTCGAACGTCGAGCTCGGCCGGGGGCCGTCGTCCGCCGCGACGACGGTGCCGTCGTCCTTCGTGTACGGCGCGATCTCCCGCTCGAAGAAGCCTGACTCCTGCGCCGCGACCGCGCGCTCCTGCGAGCGCTGCGCGAACCGGTCCATGTCCTCGCGCGAGACGTCCCAGCGCTCGGCGACGTTCTCCGCGGTCAGGCCCATCGGGATGTAGACGTTCGCGATCGCGTCCTCGCCGATCAGCCGCGGGTGCAGCTCCTCGGCGTCCTTGGGATAGCCGTCCACCTGCGAGATCGATTCGACACCTGCGGCGACGTAGACGTCGCCCTCGCCGGCCTTGATCGCGTGGAACGCCATGCGCTGCGTCTGCAGCGAGGAGGCGCAGAAGCGGTTCACCGTCGTGCCCGGCACGCGCTTGGGCAGCCCGGCGAGCAGCGCCGCCCGGCGGGCGAGGTTCATGCCCTGCCGCTCCTGCGGGAAGCCGCAGCCGACCATCACGTCGACGATCTCGTTCGGGTCGAGCCCGTCCACCCGGGCGACAGCCTCCTCGATCGCGAAGGCGAGCAGGTCGTCCGGACGAACGTCCACGAACGATCCCTTGGCTGCGCGCCCGATCGGGGTGCGGACGGCGCTGGCGATGACGGCTTCGGGCACGGGCTCTCTCCTTTAGGTGAACGCGGATTCTCCGGTCAGCGCGCGGCCCACGATCAGGGTCTGGATCTGGCTCGTCCCCTCGTAGAGCGTGGTGACGCGCGCGTCGCGCAAGTACTTCGCCACAGGGTATTCGTCGACGTACCCGTAGCCGCCGAGCACCTGTACGGCGGCGTTCGCGGCCCGGACGGCGGCCTCGCTCGCGTACCACTTCGCGAGCGCCGCCTCGACCGTGTACGGCTTGCCGGCGTCGGCGAGCGCGGCCGCGCGCCAGGTGAGGAGGCGCGCCGCTTCCGTCTCGGCGTGCATCTCGGCGAGCAGCTGCTGGACGAGCTGGAACGCGGCGACCGGCTTGCCGAAGGCCTCGCGCTCCTTCGCATAGGCGGCCGACGCGTCGAGGCAGCCCTGCGCGATCCCGACGCAGCCCGCGGCGAGCGAGATGCGGCCGTTGTCGAGTGCCGACATCGCCACCTTGAAGCCCTCGCCCTCTGCACCGAGGAGCGCCGAAGCAGGCACACGGACGCCGTCGAGCGAGAGCTCGGCCGTGTCCTGCGCGCGCAGGCCGAGCTTCCCCTTCATCGGCCTCGCTTCGAAGCCGTCCGCCGCGGTCGGGACGAGGAAGGCGCTGATTCCCTTCGGCCCCGGGCCGCCGGTGCGCGCGAAGACGATCGCCGTCTCGGCCCAGGAGCCGAGCGTGATGAAGACCTTCGAGCCATGCAGCGCCCAGCCGTCGCCGCCGCCGCTGTCACTCAACTTCTCTGCCCGCGTCACGAGCGCCGCCGCGTCCGAGCCGCACCCGGGCTCGGTGAGCGCGTAGCAGCCGAGGCCCTTCGCCGCTCGCGAGCCGCGGCAGCAGTTCGGCCTTCTGCTCCTCGGTCCCCCACTTCGCGACGGTCTTCCCGTAGAGCCCGTTCGAGACCGAGACGATCCCACGCACGGACGAATCCGCCCGCCCGAGCTCCTCGCAGAGCAGGCAGTACGAGACCGAGTCGAGCCCGCCGCCGCCGAGCGGCTCGGGCAGCGACGCCGCCAGGAAGCCCGCATCCGCGAGCGTGCCGACGAGCGCGCGCGGCAGCTCCTCGGCCTCGTCCCAGTCGCGCGCGTGCGGCGCGAGCTCGCGCTCGCAGAGCTCGCGCGCGGAGGCGCGGATCAGCTCCTGTTCCGGTGTGAGCGTGAAGTCCATGAACCCATGACAGACGTGGGGGCCGTCGCCGGCCCCCACGATCCTCTCAGGTCCAGCAGGGCGCTAGCCGCGCGGGCGCCCGTCGACGAGCTGGCCTGTCAGCGTCCAGCCGCCGTTGTTGAACCGGATCAGCTGCTGCTGCGAGATGATGAAGTGGTCTCTCGCGGTTGTCTTCAGCCGGACGCCCGGGAGCGCGTACGGGCTGGGCTCGTTGAACGAGAGGAGCGCCCGCATCAACCCTGCGCGGGTCGGGTTGGCGCCCGCCTTGTACATCGCCCGCACGAACGTGTGCGCCTTCGCGAAGCCGTAGAGGTTGAGGCCGTCGGTGACGCGGCCACGCGGGTTGTACTTCTCCATCAGCGCCTTGTACTGCTTCACCGTGGCGTCGTTTTCCCACACCGGCGAAGCCGGGTCCTTCAGATACGACACGCTGATCGAGCCGTTGACTTGCGCCGCGCTCGAGTTGTTGACCGCCAGCGTCATGAACGTGTCGGTCGCGGAGACCGAGTTCACGTAGATGTTGTCCGGCTTCCAGTTGAGTGCGCGCATGATCGCGTACGACTGGATCGTCGGCGTCGGCGTGACGAAGATCATGAGCGTGTCGGCGCCGGACCCGCGGAGCCGGATCAGCTGGGACTGCGGCGTGCCGCTGCCGACCTCCCAGGCCTCCTCCCGGACGACCTGCTGACGCACCTTGGCCGTGCCGAGCGCGGACTTGAAGCCGTTGATGTAGTCCTTGCCGTAGCTGTCGTTCTGGTACAGGATCGCGATCTTCGCGTTCGGGTGGTTCGCCCGAATGTCGAGCCCGTACATCCGACCCTCGGCGACATAGTCGGGCTGCCAGCCGATCGTCCACGGGTACTTCCTGTAGTTCAGGCCCCACTCGCTCGCGCCCGTGGAGACGAGAACGTGCGGCACCTTCTGCTGGTTGAGGTACGGCTGCACCGCCTGGTTCACCTCGGTGCCGAGCGTGCCGACAACCGCGAAGACCTTGTCCTGCTCGACGAGCCTCCGCTGCAGCTGGACCGAGTTGACCGGGTTGTAGCCGTCGTCGTAGTACTTGAAGACGATCTGGCGGCCCATGACGCCGCGCTTCCCGTCGGGGCCGCGCCGAGCGTTGATGTAGCTGAAGTACGCCTTCATCGCGGCCGGGATCGGCGCGTAGCTCGAGGCCGAGCCGGTCAGCGGGAAGGTGCCGCCGATCGTGATTGTCCCGGCAGTGATGCCCGGTTCGGCCGCAGCAACGTCGGCCTTCGCGAACGCCGACGGAACGGCAAGGAGCAATGCTCCCGCAAGTGCCAGTCCGGCGAGTGAAACCCTACGCATAGAGAACTCTCCCCTTGAGGTGGACGAAAACAAAAACAGGCCGCTGATCGAGCGAGATTACTGCTTCTCCACTTCTTAGACAACGACGGGGCCGGGAAGTTAGGCCGAACCCGGCGCCGCTCGCAGAGCTGCCGGGTCCGTGACCGGTGCCAGACAGGCGAACCGCTCGCAGACGTAGACGGCCGGTTGTCCGCCGACGAGGGTCTTTCCGGCCAGGAGAGGCACGTCGTCCGCGGGGCCGACAGCGACCACCGTGCCGGGCTGCCACGGCTCGAGCGCGGCGCGGGCGACCTCCGACGAGACCGGACCGACCACCGCGAGCTCCCGCGGCGGGCTCAGATGCAGGTCGAGCGCGCAGAGCGCCCAGCCGAAGGACGACGGCGCCCGCTCGAGGGCCGGGCGCACGAGACGGAGGACGCCGACGGCACGGCGCTCGAGCTCGTCGTCGCCGTAGAGACGCGCGAGCCGCAGGAGCACGTGAGCCAGCATCGAGTTGCCCGACGGCAGCGGATGATCATCGAGGTCCTTCGTCTTCGCGATGAGTGGATCGCGGTAGCGATCGACCAGGAAGAAGCCACCGTGCTCGTCGTCGGCGAAGAGGTCGACGGCGAGTTGCGCGAGCCGATGCGCCTCGCGCAGCCAGTGCAGCTCGCCCGTGGCGACGTGCAGCTCGAGCAGCCCGTGGGCGACGTTGGCGTAGTCGTCGAGATAACCGGGCCCGCTCCTGCGCCCCTCGCGCCAGCTGCGCTGGAGCCGGCCGTCCTCGTCCGAGAGCGGACCGAGCAGGAACTCAGCGAGCTCGCGGGCGCGCTCGATCCAGTCGGGCTGCTCGAGCCGCCGGCCGGCCTCGGCCAGTGCTGCGAGCGCGAGCCCGTTCCACGACGCGATCGCCTTGTCGTCGCGAAGCGGCTTCGGCCGCCGCTCCCGCAGCTCGAACAGTCGCTCCCGCAGCTCCTCGTCGAGCGCCCCGCGGAGGATCGAGCGCCCGTGCTCGAACGGCTCGAGCAGCTCGGCCGGCGCTCCTTCGTCCTCCGTCCAGGTGAAGGTGAGCCCCTCCACGCCGTCGGTGTCGGCGTCCTGGGCCGAGGCGAAGCCGCCCTCGGGCAGCGAGAGCTCGCGGAGCAGGTACTCGACGGTCTCCCGGCAGACCTGCCGGTACCGCTCGTCCCCGACGACGAGCCACGCGTGGAGGTAGGCGGGCGCGAGTAGGGCGTTGTCGTAGAGCATCTTCTCGAAGTGCGGGACGAGCCAGCGGTCGTCGACCGAGTAGCGGTGGAAGCCGCCGCCGAGCAGGTCGTACATCCCGCCCGCGGCCATCCCGTCGAGCGTCTTCGTCACCATCGCCCGCGACGTGTCGTCGTCCCGGCGGAGCAGGAACTCGAGCGCAGGAGCGTTCGGGAACTTCGGCGCCCGCCCCCAGCCGCCGAAGGAGGGCTCGAACTGCTGCGCCAGCGTCCGGGCCGCGCCGGACAGCAGCGCGCTCGTGAGCGGGTCGAGCGAAGGCCGCAGCGAGGCGGACTGCTGCACCGCCTCGACGAGCTGGGCGGCCGAGCGCGTGACGTCGCTGCGCCGGTCGCGCCAGGCTTCCGCGATCGCGTCGAGCACCTGGCGGAAGCTCGCCAGCCCGTGCCGCGGCTCGGGCGGGTAGTACGTCCCACCGTAGAACGGCTCGCCCGCAGGAGTGAGGAAGACCGTCATCGGCCAGCCGCCGTGCCCGGACATCGCGACGACCGCCTCCATGTAGACGGCGTCGAGGTCGGGACGTTCCTCGCGGTCGACCTTCACGTTGACGAAGCGCTCGTTCATCGCCGCTGCGGTGGCGGCGTCCTCGAAGGACTCGTGCTCCATCACGTGGCACCAGTGGCAGGCGGCGTAGCCGATCGAGAGCAGGATCGGCTTGTCCTCGGCGCGGGCGCGCTCGAGTGCCTCTTCCCCCCACGGGTACCAGTCGACGGGGTTGTCCGCGTGCTGGAGCAGGTACGGGCTGGTCTCGCCGGCGAGCCGGTTCACGCTCCCGAGCTTGCCATGCGGCCCGCATACTGGGACGCATGTCCAGCCTCCCGAGCGGCACGGTCACCTTCGTCTTCAGCGACGTCGAGGATTCGACGGCGCTCGTGAAGCGGCTCGGCGAGCGCTACGACGAGGTGCTCACGAACCACCGGCGGCTGATCCGGGAGCGCTTTACCGCGCACGGCGGTGTCGAGATCGACACCCAGGGCGACGCCTTCTTCTTCGCGTTCGCGCGTGCACGCGACGCCGTCACGGCGGCGGTGGAGGCGCAGCGCGCCCACGCCGAGCACGACTGGCCCGACGGTGTGGACGTGCGGGTACGGATGGGCCTCCATACCGGCGAGCCAGCCGTGGGCAGCGAGGGCTACCTCGGCCTCGACGTCGTCCGCGCGGCGCGGCTGTGCACGTCCGGCGGCGGCGGCCACGTCCTCCTCTCCGACACGACGCGGGCGCTCGTCGGCTCGTCACTGCCTGAGGGCGTCTCGATCTTCCCCCTCGGCGAGCGGCGGCTGAAGGGGATCGACGAACCGGAGCGGGTCTTCGAGCTCGACATCGACGGCGTCGCCCGCACCGAGGAGCCTGAGGAGGCCGTCACACCGACCGCCGACGAGGCGGCGTGGGAGGCCGACTTCGGCAAGAGGCTGTCCGCGCAGATCGAGGCGAGCGTCAGGCGCTCGATGGAGGCGTCGCTCGACCGCGCCATGTCGGCGGTCGACGACCTCGCCGACCGAGCCTCGAAGCGGCCGGACGAGATCGCCGAGCGGCTCGACGAGGAGCCTTAGAACAGGATCTCGCGGACGCCGCGGAGCCTCGTTTCGAGCAGCGCCTGAGCGCGCGACGAGTCGAGGGAGCAGTTGAGCGGGCGCGTCTCCGGAGCAGGCGCGCCCACGACCGCTCCGCCGGAGAGCAGCTCCGCGAAGTGCGCGCGTGAGACGGCGTCCGCGCCGGCGACGTGGAGCGGGCCCGAGACCTCGAGCGCGGCGAGCTCGAGCAGCGCAGCCGCGAGATCCCCGACCTGGACCGGGCTGCGGATCTCCGTCGTGTAGAAGGTGAACGCGGCGTCGCGGGCCGCGAGCTCGTGCTTGGACGGCTCCGGACCGCCGTAGATGAGCGAGGTGCGGACGAGGAGCGCCTCCGGAGTGCGCACGACCGACGCGACGCTCAGCCTCGGCCTTGGCGCGGCCGTAGTCGGTGACCGGCGAGACCGGGTCGTCCTCGACGTACGGCGCGCCCTTGCGCCCGTCGAAGACGACGTCCGTCGAGAGGTGAACGAGACGCGCCCCGACGGCGGCGGCTGCGCGCGCGACGTTCTCGGCGCCGTCGACCGTGATCTCCCACGCCCCGGGACCGTCCTGCCGGTAGGCCGTGTGGATCACCGCGTCGGGCCGGACGCGCTCGAGCAGCGCGCGCACCGCGCCGGCGTCCCGCACCTCGACCCGCTCGGTGGAGGCGTCCGCGACCCGCCGCACGAGCTCCGAGCCGAGATAGCCGGTCGCCCCGGTGACGTGCAGCCTCACCCTTGAACGCTATCCGGCCACTGGCGTAGGCTCGCCCGCATGAGACGAACATTCCTGTGGATCAACGTCGTGCTGGCGTCGATCATCGTGCTCGGGGTCTTCCTGCAGGCGTGGTTCATCGCCACCTACATCATCGGGAACGAGGAGTCGGCGTTGGACGCCCACGGCTTCCTCGGCGGGCTGGTCATCCACGCCTCCGAGCTGCTCGTCTTCCTGACCGCCTTCGGAGCCTGGCCACGGGCGTGGCGGTGGATCGGCTTCACCTTCCTGCTCTTCGTCGTCGGCACCGTGCAGATCTTCCTGCTGCCGTCCGACTCCGACGACCCCGTGAGCAGCGGGGCGGCCTGGGTCCACGGCCTGCACGGCCTGTTCGCGCTCGTCGTGCTCGTGATGGCGGCTGTGATCGCGCATCGCGGCATGCGCGACCTGGGGCTCACGCGGTCGCGCCCCGCCGGCGCAGATAGCGCACCACCTCCACCGCTCCCGTAACCGCGAGAGCGATCCCGAACGCGAGGAGAAGCCCCTTCCAGGGGTCCTCCTCGAACGTCTTGCCGCCGAAGTAGCCGAGCAACACGGTGTACGACCCCCAGATCGCGGCCGCGAGCGCGTCCCAGCGCAGGAACCGGTGCCAGGGGAAGGTCTCGACGAAGCCGGCCGTGAACGTCGTCACGGTGCGGCCGCCCGGGATGAAGCGCGCGACGACGATCAGGTAGCCGCCGCGCCGGTCCAGGGTGCGTTGCGCCCAGTGCAGCCGCTCCTGCGCCTTCTCGCTGGTGAAGAAGCGGCGCTCGACGCGGTAACCGAGGAAGTGGCCGAGGCCGAACGAGATGTTGTCGCCGACGAAGGCACCGAGCGCGGCGGCAAGGATCACGAGCTCGACCGAGAGCCCACCCGTCCCCGCGACGACGCCTGCCGCGATCGCGGTCGCCTCGCTCGGCACGAGCGGGAAGAACGCGTCGAGCGTGGCGACCACGAAGACGATCAGGTAGCTCCAGTCCGAGCCGGAGACGGCATTCACGATCGACTCGAACACGTCCGCGCATCCTCGCAGAGAGCCGAACCGGGATGATGATTGACCGATGGAGTTCTCGCCGCTCGCCGGGATGCGCGTGCTCGACGTGACGACCTCGATCGCCGGCCCCTACTGCGCCGAGATCCTGGGCGGGCTCGGCGCCGACGTGATCAAGGTCGAGCGTCCGGACACCGGCGACGACGGCCGCGCCTGGGGGCCGCCCTTCTGGGACGGGGAGGGAACGATGTTCCTCTTCGCGAACGCCTCGAAGCGCTCGCTCGCCTGCTCGCTCCGCGACCCGCGCGGGCGCGAGGCGCTCCTGCGGCTGGCCGACGGCGCCGACGTGTTCCTGCAGAGCCTCCGCCCCGGTCTGGCGGAGCGGCTCGGCCTCGGCGCGGACGAGCTACGCGGGCGGAACCCGCGGCTCGTCTACTGCTCTGTGGGCGCCTACGGCAACGTCGGCCCGCAGCACGCGGAGCCGGGCTACGACGCGCTCATGCAGGCCGCAGGCGGCCTGATCTCGATCACCGGCGAGCCCGGTCGGCCGGGTGTGCGCGTCGGCTCGTCGCTGATCGACCAGGGCACGGGCACCTGGGCCGCGATTGGGATCCTCGCCGCGCTGCTGGAGCGCGCGTCGACCGGCAACGGCCGGCTCGTCGACGTGTCGCTCTACGAGACTGCGCTCGGCTACATCGGCTACCACCTCGCCGGCTACCTCGCCGACGGGACGGTGCCGCGCGGGCTCGGGACGCGTTTCCCGATGGTCGCGCCATACGAGGTGATCGCGACCCGCGACGGCGAGCTGATGGTCGCAGCCGGCAACGACCGGCTGTTCGCGCTCCTCTGCCTCGAGCTCGGCGCCGACGACCTCGCGGGCGACCCGCGCTTCCGCACCAACCCCGACCGGGTCGAGCACCGCGAGGCGCTGATCGTGTTGCTCGAGCCCTTCTTCGCGAAGGCCGACACGGCCTCCTGGCACGAACGCCTGACGCGCGCCGGCGTCCCGGCGGCCCCGGTCGCGGACGTTGCGGACGTGCTCGGCTCACCCCAGACGGAGGCGCTCGGAATCGTCCAGCCCCTCCCCCACCCAGCCATCCCGGAGCTCCACCTGACGGCGTTGCCGCTCTCGCTCGACGGCGACCGCGTGCTGCACCGACGCCCGCCGCCACTCCTCGGCGAGCATACGGCCGAGATCCTCGCCGAGGCGGGCTACGACCCGGCCGAGATCGCGGAGCTCGCGGAGGCCGGCGTGGTCCGAGTCGCGGAGGCCAAGTAACAGACTGTTACTTGGCCTCGAAGCCGCCCGCGCGGTAGACGCGTCCCGGGAGCTCGCGGCCGAGGAGCTCTTCGAGCCACCGGGCGACGGCGATCAGCCCGTCGAGATCGACCTCCGTCTCGACGCCCTCCCGTTCGAGCAGGTAGAGCACGTCCTCGGTCGCGACGTTGCCGGTCGCGCGAGGGGCGAATGGGCAGCCTCCGAGACCGCCGACCGAGGCGTCGAGAACGCTTGCGCCCGCCTCGAGCGCCGCCCAGGCGCACGCGACCCCGGTGTGGCGCGTGTCGTGGAAGTGGCCGCCCACCGGCACGCCGAGGATGAGCGTGCGCTCGACGAGTCGACGCACCGCTCCCGGCGCCGCGACCCCGATCGTGTCGGCGAGGACGATCTCGCCCGCACCGGCCCCCGCGAGCCGCTCGGCGAGGTCGGCGACGACGCCCGGATCGACGGCGCCCTCGAACGGGCAGCCGAAGGCGACGCTGATGGTCGCGCTCGACGGCCGGTCGGCGACCGCGAGGATCCGCTCCACGCGTTCGGTCGCCTCCCCGAGCGAGGCGTTGGCGTTTCGCTGGTTGAACGTCTCCGTCGCGGCGAGCGTGACGTTGACGCGGTCGAGGTCCGTGCCGGCGAGGCGTTCCCAGCCTCGCTCGTTGAGGACGAGGCCGGAGAGCTCCGCGGCGACGTCTCCGACCGCTGCGACCACCTCCTCCGCGCCTGCCATCTGCGGCACCCGCTCGGGGTTGACGAAGCTGACCGTCTCGATACGCGGCAGGCCGGCCGCTGAGAGGCGGCGGACGAGCTCCGCCCTGACCTCGGGCGTGAGCGTCTCCGGCTCGTTCTGGAGCCCGTCACGAGGCCCCACGTCGCAGAGCGTGACCCGCAGGCCGGCCGCCTAGCCCGGCGCTTCCCCGCCGGACGCTTCCTCGCCGGACCGCCGTAGGCCCATCAACCCGAGGACGGCCAGCCCGACCCCGATCACGGCCACGAGGGCGAAGTGGATCGTGAAGCCACCGTCGACGAGGAGGAAGAAGGCGAGCATGAGGTCGATCGCCGCGAAGATCAGGAGCGGCAGCGGCGAGATCCCGCCCAGGAAGCGGGCCGGTTTCTCGCCGGCCTCACTCATACTGCAGCGCCTCGAGCGGATTGAGCTTGGCCGCCCGTCGGGCCGGGAAGATCGCGGCCAGGATGCCGACGATGATCGTCGCGATCGCGAAGACGACGATCTGACCCGTCGGGAAGGCGAACTCGATGAACTCGACGCGGGCGATCAGGAGCGCTCCCAGCACCACGCCGAGAATGATGCCGAGGACGCCTCCGATCAGCGCCGTGATCACGCTCTCGTGCCGAATCATGCGGCGCACCTGGCGCCGGGTCATCCCGATCGCCCGCAGCATGCCCAGCTCCCGCGTGCGCTCGAAGACGGTGAGCACGAGCGTGTTGACGATCCCGAAGAGGCTCACGATCACGGACAGCGCGAGCAGGACGTAGAGGATGTTCAGGATCTGGTTGAGGCCGCTGATCTGGTTGTCCACGAATTCGTCGCGGGTCTGCGCCTTCGCGTTGGGGAAGTCGGTGAGCGACTGCTCGAGCGCCTGGGTGTTCTCGTCCGTGACGCCTCCGCGCATGAGCACGAACGTGTACAGGTTCCGCGGCGACTCGTACGCGCGGTCGAACGTCTCGCTCGAGAAGGTGACGGCGCCGAAGGGCGAGCCGCCGGCGGGCGGATCGAAGATGCCTTCCACCTCGAGCTGGAGCTCGTCTCCCGACGGCACCTGGATCGTGACCGGCGAGCCCACGCTCAGGTTGTGATCCTCGGCGAAGCCGTCGTCGACGAAGGCGCCGTTGCTCCCCAGCTCGGCGAACACGTCCTGTGAGCCCTCCACCCAGTCGAGCGTCAGCACCTGTCCGGCATCCTCGTCGACCGCGGTCACGAACTCGGTATCGCCGAACACGCGCGCCTCACCGGCCCGCGTGCTCGCGATCGCCTCGACCCCGTCTGCCTCCGCCGCGGCCTCGGCCGCCTCGGTCGGGATCGGCGAGAAGTTGTTCTGGGCCGTGATCGCGTAGTCGGAGGTGAAGATCTCGTCGACCGCGCCCCTGAACGTGCTCGTGATCCCGGCGGCGAGCGTCGCGACGAGCGTGACCAGCGCGAGGCCGATCATCAGCGCCGCCGCCGTCGAGGCCGTCCGCTGGGGATTGCGGCGCGCGTTGTCGCGCGCGAGCTTGCCCGCAGCCCCGCCGATGGAGGCCGCAGGCGCGCCGAGGAAGGCCGAGAGCGGGCGCACGAGCCGGGCCGAGAAGAGCGCGACGCCGAGGAAGATCAGCAGTGCTCCCAGGCCCATCCAGACGAGGATCTGCGTCGTCCCGAGACCGCTTCCGAAGAGCCCGTACGCGAGCGACGCGAAGCCGAGCGCCGTCAGCGCCAGCGAGCCGACGGTGCGGAAACGGGCGAACCGCGACTCCGGCAGCGTCGCGCCCTCGCGAACGGCCGCGATCGGCGGCACGCGGGTGGCGCGAATCGCCGGCCGGAGGCTCGCGATCAGCGTCACCAGGATGCCGACGAGGAGCGAGACGACGATCGTGCGCGGCTCGAGCAGCAGACCCTGGTTCGGCAGCGTGAAGCCGACCGCGTCGAAGAGCGCGAAGAGGCCCTTGGCGAGCAGCAGCCCGGAGAAGAGGCCGATCAGCGAGGCGACCGCGCCGACGACGAGCGCCTCGATCACGATCGACACGAGTACCTGCCGCCGCGAGCCCCCGAGCGTCCGGATCGTGGCGAACTCGCGCGTCCGCTGCGCGATCGTGATCGAGAGCGAGTTCGCGATCACGAAGCTGCCGACGAAGAGCGCGATCCCCGCGAAGGCGAGCAGGAAGCCCTGGAGGAACGTGATGAACTCGTTCGTTTCGGACGCGTCCTCCTCCGCCTGCTGGGCGCCGGTCCGAACCTCCGTGTTGGACGGGAGCACGTCCTCGATGTCGGACGCCAGCTGTGCCTCTGGGACGCCGGGCTCGGCGGCGATCGCGATCTCGTCCAGCTTCCCTTCCTTCTCGAAGAGCCGCTGGGCGGTCGGCAGGTCGAAACCGGCCAGCGTCGCGCCGCCGATCGCGTTCGCCGTCCCGAACTTGACGATGCCCGCGATCCGCATCCGCTCGACCGGCCCTTCCGCCTGGACGCCGATCGTGTCGCCGATCGCGAAGTCCTTCTTGTCGGCCACGCCGGTGTCGATCACGACCTCGTTCGGCCCCGGCCAGCCGCCTTCGACGAGCGTCAGCGGGTTGAAGGGCGACTCCCCGTTCGCGATCGCGAAGCCGAGGTTGGGCGCGCCGCCGAAGACGATCGCCTTGTTGTCGCGGCCGATCAGCGTCGTCGACTCGCTGTCGACGCTGCCCTCGGCCTCCGCGACGCCGTCGACCTGACGCACGTCATCGAGGACGCTCTCGTCGAAGGCGCTCGCCGAGGCACCGCTCCCCTCGGAGATGTCGAACGCCGACTTGCCCGTCACCACGAGGGTCGACCCCTCGCGCACGTCGGTGAAGATCGAGTCGAACGCCTGGTCGATCGAGTCGGTGAGGACGTACGTGCCGCTGACCATCGCGACGCCGAGAATGATCGCGAGCGGCCGAGTCCGAGAGTGAACTTCGTCACGCCGCGAGCCCCTCGCCGGCGACGCCCCCGCCCGGCGGAGCCGGGCTCCGCCGCCTGCCGTCGCTGCCGGCCAGCTTTCGGCCGAACTCATACTGCCCTCCGCGTGAACCGGCAGCGGCCGAGGGCCCGCGGCCGCCGGCGCGGCGGCGAGCTCCTCCATCGTCTGGAGCACCTCGTGCTGCGACGCGCTGGGGAGGTCGCGCACGATCAACCCGTCCGCGAGGAAGAGGATCCGGTCGGCGATCGCGGCGGCACGCGCCTCGTGCGTGACCATCACCGTCGTCTGGCCGTAGCTGTCGACCGAGTCGCGCATCAGGTCGAGGATCTCCTGGCCCGTCGCCGAGTCGAGGTTCCCCGTCGGCTCGTCGGCGAAGAGCACGGTCGGCTGCGAGACGAGCCCACGTGCGATTGCGACGCGCTGCTGCTGGCCGCCGGAGAGCTCGGACGGGCCGGTGGTGCAGGCGGTCGCCCAGGCCGACTTTCTCGATCAAGCCGCGGAAGAACTCGGGCTCGGCGCTCTCGCCGGCGATCGAGAGCGGCAGGGTGATGTTCTCCTCCGCCGTCAGCATCGGCAGCAGGTTGAAGAACTGGAAGACGAAGCCGATGTGGCGCCGGCGCAGCTTGGTCAGGTCGGAGTCCTTCAGGTTCGTGATCTCCGTCCCGGAGACCGAGACGCTGCCCGACGTCGGCTTGTCGAGGCCGGCGAGGATGTGCATCAGCGTCGACTTGCCGGAGCCGGAAGGCCCCATCACGGCCGTCAGCTTGCCCTTGTCGACGTCGAGCGAGATCCCGCGCAGCGCGTCGACCGCCGTGTCGCCCTCGCCGTAGCGGCGCGTCACGTCGTTTGCGACGACGACTGCGCCGTTGTCCGGATTCTCCATTGACCCTCCCTGGCCTGGGTACTTCCCGACCCTAGCGCGTCCCCACAGGCCGAGGCAGTGGGGTTATCCGCACCTTCACCCTGCCGCCGTTCCGACCATCATCTGACCGGCCTCCTGGAGGACGTCGCCGAGGATCCCCGTGATCTCGTCGAACTCGGCCTGTCCGGCGACGAGCGGCGGCGAGATCTGGATCACCGGGTCGCCGCGGTCGTCGGCACGGCAGATCAGGCCGCGCTCGAAGAGCGTGTGCGAGAGGAAGCCGCGCAGCAGCGTCTCGCACTCCTCGGCGTCGAACGTCTCCCGCGTCTCCTTGTCCTTGACGAGCTCGAGGGCGTAGAAGTAGCCGGTCCCGCGCAGGTCGCCGCAGATCGGCAGCTCGAGCAGCTGCGCGAGCGTCGACCGGAACGCGTCCTCGTGCTCGCGGACGCGCTCCATGATCCGCTCGCGCTTCATGATCTCGATGTTCTTCAGCGCGATCGCGGCCATTACCGGGTGGCCGCCGAAGGTGATCCCGTGCGCGTACATCGAGGTCTCCTCGAGGAAGGGCTCCATCACCCGGTCGGTCGCGAGCACGGCCCCGATCGCTGCGTACGAGGAGGAGAGGCCCTTCGCACAGCAGACGATGTCGGGCCGGATGTCGTAGCGCTCGGACGCGAACCAGTAGCCGACCCGGCCGAACGCGGTGATCACCTCGTCGGCGGAGAGGAGGATGTCGTAGCGGTCGCAGAGCTCGCGGACGCCGCGCCAGTAGCCCTCGGGCGGCGTGAACGCGCCGCCCGCGTTCTGCACGGGCTCCATGTGGACGAGACAGACGGTCTCGGGGCCCATCGCGAGGATCGTCTCCTCGAGGTCCTCCAGCAGCATCGCCGTGAACTCGGCCTCCGTCTCCTCCGGCGGCCGGTGGTAGCGATTCGTGTTCTTGACGTGCTGCACCTCGGGAACGAGCGGCTCGAACGGCATCCGCAGCGCCGGGATGCCGTTGATCGAGAGGGCGCCCATCGTCGTGCCGTGGTAGGCGATCTGGCGCGCGATCGCCTTGTACTTGCGCGGCAGCGGTGCGCCTGCCCGTTCGTCGTGCCTGGTCTCGTCAACGTCGATGCGCTTGCCGCCGCGGGCGAGGTAGTACTGGCGCGCGAGCTTCCACGCCGACTCGACCGCCTCCGAGCCGCCGGAGACGAAGAACGCGCGGTTGAGGTCGCCGGGCGCGAGCGCGGTCACCTCGGCCGCGAGCTCGATCGCGCGCGGGTGCGCGTACGACCAGTTCGTGTAGAAGGGCAGCTCCCGCATCTGCTCGAGCGCCGCCTGCCCGATCTCCTCGCCGAAGCCGTAGCCCAGGTTGACCGAGAAGAGGCCGGCGAGCGCGTCGAGGTACCGCTTGCCGTTCACGTCCTCGAGGTAGCAGCCGTCACCGCGGACGATGATCGGCACGTCGCCGCCGCGGTAGCCGCCCATGCGGGTGAAGTGGAGCCAGAGGTGGTCGCGGGCTGCTTCCTGGAGGTCGAGTTCGGCGGTCGTGTTCATGCGGCTCCTTTTCTGTGTCTTCGGGCGCTGCGAATCTGCTGCACGGCGTTTCCGAGCGCGATCGCGATCGCGACGAGGAAGATCGCGCTCGCGACGACGTTCACTTCGGGCGGGACCGCGACGCGTGCGATTCCCCAGACGTAGACGGGGAAGGTCTGCTCGCCGCCCGCGTTGAGGTACGTGATCACGAAGTCGTCCAGCGAGAGCGCGAACCCGAGCAAAGCCGCGGACAGCATCGCGGGGGCGAGCAGCGGGAAGCGTGACCTTGCGGAACGTCATCCACTCGTTCGCCCCGAGGTCCATCGCGGCCTCCTCGAGGTGGCGGTCGAACCCGATCAACCTCGCCTTCACCGTCACCACGATGAAGCTGATGATGAACATCACGTGGGCGATGAAGATCGTCCAGAAGCCGAGCGGGAAGACGCTCGTCAGGTTCAGGAAGAGCGTCAGCAACGAGGCGCCGAGAACGATCTCGGGCGTGGACATCGGGCAGGAAGACGAGCAGGTTCGCCGAGCCACGGCCCCGGAACTGGTGGCGGACGATTGCGATCGCGATCAACGTGCCGAGGGCGGTTGCGACCACGGTCGCGAGCAGGCCGATATAGATCGAGACCAGCACGGAGTCGCGCAGGCCGAGCACGGAGTCCCACTCCAGCCAGTTGTCGAGCGTGAATCCCTGCCAGACGTAGTTGAAGCGACCGGCGGGCTCGTTGAACGAGAAGAGGATCACGACCGCGATCGGCAGCATCAGGTAGGCGACGACGAGCAGCGCATAGGCCGTGAGCGCGTGCCTCCGGACGGCGGCGGTCACCCGGTGAGCCTCTCGGTGCCGACGGCACGCACGTACACGAGGAGGGCGACGAGGATCGCGGCCATCAGCACGAACGAGAGCGAGGCCGCGGTCGGATAGTCGAGCGACTCGAGGAATTTCGCCTGGATGACGTTGCCGATCATCTGCTGCTTCGGCGTGCCCAGCAGCTCGGCGTTGATGAAGTCGCCGGCGGCCGGGATGAACGTGAGCAGCGTCCCCGCGACGATCCCGGGCGCCGAGAGCGGCAGCGTGACGCGCAGGAACGCCCGGGTCGGGCTCGCGTAGAGATCCTTCGCCGCCTCGAGGAGCCGCGCGTCGATCTGCTCGAGCGAGACGTAGAGCGGCAGGGCCATGAAGGGGAAGAAGTTGTAGGTGATCCCGGCCACGACCGCGAGGGTCGTGTAGAGCAGGCCTTCGTTTGCGCCGAGGAGATGGAGCCCGCGCAGGAGGCCGACGACGGGCCCCTCGTCGGCGAGGATGTTGAGCCACGCGAGCGTCCTGATCAGGTACGTGACGAAGAACGGCGCCACGATGAAGAGCAGGAAGAGGTTTCGCCAGGGCCCGGCCCGAAACGCGATCCAGTAGACGAGCGGGTAGGCGAGCAGGAGCGAGACGACCGTGGCGATGCCGGCGTAGAGAAACGAGCGCAGGAGCTGCTCCCGGTAGTCGGAGATCGCGTCCGTGAAGTTCGAGAACTCCCAGGTGAACTCGTAGTTCGGGAACGTCCCCGACTGGAGGGACTGGTAGCCCAGGAACGCGAGCGGGATCAGGAAGAAGACCGCGAGCCAGGCGAGGCCCGGCGCGAGCAGCACGTACGGCGTCAGCCCCTTGTGCCGGTGGAGGAAGCTACCCAAGCCTGCTCACTGGCCGAGCACCGTCTGCCACTTCGAGATGTGCTCGTCGTCGCCGAGCGCGGACGAGTCGTACTGGTGCAGCTGCTCGAGCAGCGCGTCGTCCGGGATGATCAGCGTGTTGTTCGCGATCTCGGGGTCGATCTTGAGGAGCTCTTCCTTGGCGCCCTTGCACCGGCGGGACGTAGTTGACGTAGGCGGCGATCTTCGCTGCGACCTTCGGGTCGTACACGTAGTTCATGTACGTCGAGGCGGTCGCGACGCTGCCCCCGGTGGGGATGAACATGTTGTCCGTCCAGATCATCCCGCCGTCCTTCGGGACGGCCCACTTGAGCTTCGGGTTGTCGGCCAGGAGCTGGATCATGTCGCCGGACCAGGCAACCGACGGCGGCCAGCTCGCCCTTGGTCAGCGGCTGGGCGAAGTCGTTGCCGGTGAACCTGACGATCTGGCCCGAGTCGACCGCGGCCTGGACCCGGTCGACCGCCCCCTGGAAGGACTCGTCCGTGACCTCGGCGGGGTCGTCGCCGTTCGCGAGCATGACGAGGCCGACCGAGTCGGCCAGCTCCATCAGCATCGACACCTTGCCCTTCAGCTTGGGATCCTCGAAGAGCTGCTCGATCGACTCCACCGGGCCGGTGAGCTCCTCGTTCCAGGCGATCCCGGTCATGCCCGACTGCCACGGCAGCGAGTACTCGCGCTCCGGGTCGAAGGGCGGGCTCGCCTGCGCGTCGATCAGGTTCACGATGTTCGGGATCCGCTCCTTGTCGAGCTTCTGCACCCAGCCCTCGCCGATCAGCAGCCCCGGGAAGCGGGAGTTGTCGGTGAAGACGAAGATGTCGCGATCGATGCCGCGACCCTGCGAGAGCGGCCCCTGGACCTTCGCGAAGTACTCGGCGTTGTCGTTGATCTCCTCGAAGTAGTCGACGGCGATGCCGGTCTGCTGGGTGAACTGCGTCCAGGGTCGGGCGCTTCTTCGTCTTCTCGTCGATGTCGATGTAGAGCGGCCAGTTGGCGAACCTGAGCACCTGCTGGACCTCGTCTCCCTCGCCGGCAGCTCTCGTCGTCGCTGCCGCCGCAGGCGGCCAGGAATCCAGGCACGGTCAGCGCGACACCGCCGAGCGCGGCGCGCTCGAGCAGCTCGCGGCGGGTGAGCGGACGGGTCATGCGGCTTCCTCCTCTGGTGCGGTCGACGACGAAGGTGGCGTTCGGGCTCCAGCTGAGCGTTGCGGGCGTCCCGGGCTCGAGCGACCGAGCCGTCGTCGGCGTTCTGGACGTACACGATCAGCGTGCCGGCGCGGGTCTCGACGACGTACTGCGTCGCGACGCCGACGTAGGCCGTCTCCTTGACCGTGCCCGGCGAGGCCGTTCGTCGCCCTCGGCGGGCGCGCCGAGGCGGATCTTCTCCGGCCGGATCCCGATCGCGACCCGGCCGGTCCGGTCGCCCACCTCGGCAAGGATCTCGTCGCCCGCGTCGAGGCGAACGCGGCCGGGGGCCGCGACAGTTCCGGAGAGCAGGTTCGAGACGCCGAGGAAACCGGCGACGAAGGCGGTGGCGGGCCGCTCGTAGAGCTCTGTCGGCGGGCCGAGCTGCTCGATCCGGCCGTGGTTCATCACGGCGATCGCGTCCGCCATCGTCATCGCCTCCTCCTGGTCGTGCGTGACGTGCACGAACGTGAGCCCGAGGTCGTGCTGGATCGCCTTCAGCTCGAGCTGCATCTGCTTGCGCAGCTTCAGGTCGAGGGCGCCGAGCGGCTCGTCGAGGAGCAGCACCTGCGGCCGGTTTACGAGCGCCCGGGCGAGGGCGACGCGCTGCTGCTGGCCGCCCGAGAGCTGGCGCGGGCGGCGCGCGCCGGCCCCCTCGAGCCCGACGAGCCGGAGCATCTCGCCGACGCGACCGCGCACCTGCGTGCCGTCGACGCCCTTCCGCCGCAGCCCGAAGGCGACGTTCTCGAAGACGGACAGGTGCGGGAAGAGCGCGTAGCTCTGGAAGACGGTGTTGACGTCCCGCTTGTACGGCGGCAGGCCGACGACGTCGCGGTCGCCGAGGTAGATCGCGCCCGAGTCCGGCTGCTCGAAGCCGCCGACCATGCGCAGCGTCGTCGTCTTGCCGCAGCCCGACGGACCGAGGAGCGCAAAGAACGAGCCCGACGGGATCTCGAGCGAGATGCCGTCAACGGCGACGACGTCGTCGAAGCGCTTGACGACGGTGTCGAGCCGCACGTCCGCCGCAGGCGTGGTGGTCATCAGGCCAGCTTCACCGCCACGTGCTTGACGCGCGTGTACTCCTCCATCGAGTAGAGGGACATGTCCTTGCCGTAGCCGGACTCCTTGAAGCCGCCGTGCGGCATCTCCGACGCGAGCGGGAAGAGGTGCTCGTTCACCCACACCGTCCCGAACTCGAGCTTGCGCGCCGCGGCGAGCGCTCGGCCGACGTCCTGGGAGAAGACCGAGGCCGCGAGCCCGTAGCGGACGCCGTTCGCGAGCGCGATCGCCTCGTCGTCGGAGCCGAAGCGCTGCACGGTGACGACGGGCCCGAAGACCTCGTCCTGGACGATCTCCGAGTCCTGGTCGACGTCCGTCACGACCGTCGGCTTGACGAAGAACCCCCGGTCGCCGATCGCCTCGCCGCCGGTGACGATCGTCGCCTTCGCGTCGACCGCGCGCCCGAGGAAGCCGAGCACGCGCTCCTGCTGCTCACGCGAGATCACCGGCCCCATCTCGACGTCGTCGCCGTCCGCCGGGTCGGCGACCTTCATCGCCTCGAGCGCCTTGACCGTCTCGGACATGACGTCGTCGTAGACCTTCTCGTTGACGAGGATGCGCGAGGACGCGGTGCAGTCCTGGCCCGAGTTCCAGTAGCCCCCGATCTTGATCGCCTCGGCCACGGTGGCGGGGTCGGCGTCGTCGAGCACGACCATCGGCGCCTTGCCGCCGAGCTCGAGGTGGACGCGCTTGAGGTTGCTCTGCGCCGCCCCGCTGCGATCAGCTTGCCGGTCTCGACCGAGCCGGTGAGCGAGATCGAGCCGGATCTCGGGATGGCGGACGAGCGCTTCGCCCGCGGGAACGCCGTCGCCGGTGAGCACCTGGAGCACGCCCGCCGGCAGGAACTCCTGCGCCAGCTCGACGAAGCGGAGCGTGGTCAGCGGCGTCTGCTCGGCCGGCTTCAGGATCTGGACGTTGCCGGCCGCCAGGGCCGGGCCCAGCTTCCAGACCGCCATCATCAGCGGGTAGTTCCAGGGCGTGATCCCGGCGACGATCCCGAGCGGCTCGCGGCGGATGATCGAGGTGTAGCCCTCGACGTACTCGGCCGCCGCCTTCCCTTCGAGCGTCCGCGCCGCGCCGGCGAAGAAGCGGAGGTTGTCGGCCGAGAACGGCATCTCGTCGCCGGCGATCGACATCGGCTTGCCCACGTTCAGCGACTCGAGGCGCGTCAGCTCGTCCGCGTGCTCGTCGATCACGTCGGCGAGCTTGAGCAGGAGCTCCATCCGGTCCTTCGGCGTCTTGTCCAGCCACTCGGGCAGCGCTTTCCGCGCCGCCTCGACCGCGCGCTCGACGTCCTCGGCGCCCGAACGCGGCACCTCGGCGATCGCCTCGCCGGTCGCGGGATTCAGTACCTCCATCGTCTCGCCGGAGGCCGAGTCGACCCACTCGCCCCCGATGAAGTTCTTGTGCTTGGTGATCGACACGCTCACGGCAGCCTCCAATCGGGAAGTGGCCGCGAGCCTACTTCGCACTCGACGGCCTGGACAAGTTCGGAACCGCGGTAAGCCCGCCCGCGTTGGCCACCACGTCCATACGCTGCCGGGCCGGCGTGGCCACGCGCGGATATTGCGCGTCCGAGGCCGGCTCCGTCATCGTCTGCACCGTCCACATCGGGGACAGGGGGGAACGATGGCACGGACACCGCTCGCGGGCGTCAGTTCAGGAAGTCCGTCGCAGCCGTCGGCCGGCGAGGAGCGACGGACGACGCGGGCCCGCTTCGTCAAGGAGGCCGGCGCGGCCGCGCTCGGACTCGCCGCGCTCGGCAGGCTCGCTGCGCCGGCGCGGGGCGCCGCCACGCCGCGGATCGTCGTCGTCGGCGCCGGCCTCGCCGGGCTGAGCGCCGCCTACGAGCTGAAGAAGGCCGGCTACGCGGCCGAGGTCCACGAGGCCTCCGAACGGGTCGGCGGCCGCTGCTGGACGCTACGCGGCGCGTTTGCCGAGGGCCAGATCGCGGAGCGCGGCGGCGAGCTGATCGACCAGGGGCACACCCAGATCCGCCACCTCGCGCAGGAGCTCGGGCTCGAGCTCGACAACCTCAGCCGGGCCGAGGAGAACGGAACGGAGCTGCTCGGCTTCTTCGACGGCGCGCCGTACCACTACACCGAGATGACGGACGACATCAAGGACGCCTGGCAGAAGATCCACAGGGACGTCTCGGCGGCGAGCTACCCGACCACCTTCGAGAGCTCGACGGAGCGCGGCCGGGAGCTCGACGACATGTCGATCGTCGACTGGATCGAGGAGACGTTCGAGGGCGGGATCGAGCTCGCGGATCGGGCAGCTGCTCGACGTCGCCTACACGATCGAGTACGGCGCCGACTCGTCCGAGCAGAGCTCGCTCAACCTGGTCTACCTGCTCGGCTACCGCGGCCAGGGCCAGTTCCGCGTCTTCGGCGCCTCCGACGAGAAGTACCACGTCGCCGGCGGCAACGACCAGATCACCGACGGGCTCGCGGCGGCGATCGACCGGGCAGATCACGCACGGGCTCGGAGCTGGTCGCGGTGCGCCGGAACGCGACTGGGACGTTCACGCTCACATTCCGGCAGGCGTCCGGGATGAAGACGGTCACCGCCGACAAGGTCGTGCTGGCGCTGCCGTTCTCGATCCTGCGCTCGTCCGTCGACCTCTCCAGGGCCGGTTTCGACGCCGCTCAAGCTCACCGCGATCCGCGAGCTGGGCATGGGCTCGAACTCGAAGCTCCACCTCCAGTTCTCGAGCCGCTTCTGGAACGCGGCAACGCTCGAACGGCGAGACGTTCGCCGACACCGGCTACCAGAACACGTGGGAGGTGACGCGGGCGCAGCCGGGAACGAGCGGGATCCTCGTCGACTACACGGGCGGCAGCGTCGCCGACACCTTCGGCTCCGGCTCGCCGACGTCGCTGGCGCGAGCGGTTCCTCGCGCAGGTCGAGCCGGTGCTGCCCGGCGCGACGGCGGCCTGGAACGGGCGCGCGACGGTCGACTTCTGGCTCGGCAACCCGTGGACGAAGGGGTCGTACTCCTTCTGGAAGGTCGGCCAGTACCAGCGCTTCGCGGGGATCGAAGGCCGGCGGCAGGGGAACTGCCACTTCGCCGGCGAGCACACGTCGATCGACTTCCAGGGTTATCTGAACGGGGCGGTCGAGACGGGCCAGCGCGCGGCCGCGGAGATCCTGGCCGATCTCACGTGAGTTAGGGTCGGCTCGTGGGCGTCCTCCTCGCGATCGGAACGCGCAAGGGCCTCTTCCTCGTCCGCGGCGACGACGAGCGCCGCTCGTTCGAGGTCGAGGGGCCGCTCCTGGCGGGCTGGTCGATCAATCACGCCATCGTCGACCCGCGCGACGGCAGCCTCTACGCGTGCGCGAATAGCTGGGTGTACGGCGGCACGGTGCAGCGCTCGACCGACCTCGGCAAGACCTGGCAGCGGTCGGAAGGGCTCGGGCTGCCGGAGGACTCCGAGCTCAAGCTCGCCTCCACGTGGCACCTCGAGCCCGGGCATGCGTCCCAACCTGGCACGCTCTGGCTCGGCGGCGAGCCGGCGGTGCTCTTCCGTTCGGACGACTCGAGCGCGACCTGGCAGGTAAACGAAGCCGTGCTCGCTCACGAGACGCGCGACAAGTGGTCGCCGGGAGCCGGCGGGCTGATCACGCACTCGATCACGCTCGACGTCGACGAGCCGCAGCGGCTCTGGATCGGGATCTCGGCCGCCGGTGTCTTCCGCACCGACGACGGCGGGGCGAGCTGGCAGCCGGCGAACACGGGCACTGAGGCGTGCTTCTCCGAGGACGACCGCTTCCCCGAAGTCGGCCAGTGCGTGCACAAGGTGCTCGCGCATCCGGGGAAGCCCGGCCGCCTCTGGCAGCAGAACCATTGCGGCGTCTACCGCTCGGACGACGGCGGCGCTCAGTGGGAACGGCTCGACACGAACGGGCTCCCGTCCCCCTTCGGCTTCGGTCTCGCGCTCGACCCGTCCGACCCCGACCGTGCCTTCGTGATCCCGGAGGAGGGGGCAGAGAACCGGGTCACGTGCGACGCCCGGATCGGGATCTACACGACGGCCGACTCCGGGGAGACCTGGGACCTCATCGTCGCCGAGGAGCCTGCCTGGGCCGCAGTGCTACGCGAAGCGATGAGCTTCGACGACGAGGCTGTCTACGCCGGCACCCAGAGCGGCCACGTCTACGCACTCCGGGACGGCGAGGTGGTCGAAGCGGCCCGCCACCTGCCGCCGATCCTCTCCGTCGAGGCCTCTCCGCTCTAGATGATTGACCGGCAATCACCGCACTCGCGGATGACGACCCAGACGCGGCGCCGGAAGCCACCCTCGGCCTTGCCAAGGCAACCAGCCTTGGCTGCGTCCGAGTGCGGCCTCCGGCTTGGTCTGGATCGCCCCCACGAGCACGCCGACTACCGGTCAACCATCTAGTGGCCCTCGTGCTCCTCCCCGGCCTGCTCGCAACCGAGGCGGGCGGCCAGGCGCAGTTCGAGCTGGAGGCGGCGACGGTCGGCGAAGCTCTGCGGGCGCTGCCCGTCTCCGACCTCGTCCTCGACGAGCACGGCGAGGTGCGGCCGCTCGTGCACGTGTACGTCGACGGCGAGCGGGCCCGCGACCTCGAGACGGCGGTGGCGCCGGCCTCGCGCATCCACATCGTCGCCGCGATCGCCGGCGGCTAGTTCTTGCCGACCTTCGTGGGGATGTCGCTGATCTCGCCGTCGGCGATCTGCTGCTTGATCGCGTCGACCTGCTCGACGTCCTCCCGCGGCACCTCGGGGCTGACCTTCCCGAGCCCGACGCCCTCCTCACTGAGCCCGAAGGTGGCGTTGCCGCCCCCCTCCCAGGAGCCGTCCTGGACCGACTGGATCGTGAGGAAGACGGCAGCGTCGACGCCCTTCTGCGCACTCGTGAGGATGTGGTCGCCGAGGAAGGACTGGTCGGCGTCGACCCCGATGCCCCACCTGTCCCGCTCCCCGGCCGCGTTGAGCGCGCCGAGCCCGCAGCCGCCCGCGACCTGGAACACGACGTTCGAGCCGCGCGCGATCTGGTTCAGCGCCAGCTCCTTGCACTTCGCCTGGTCGTCCCAGTCCTGTGAGTAGTCGTGCATCGTCTCGATCCCGGGCGCGGCCTTCTTCGCACCCGCGAAGTACCCGGCGATGAAGCGATCGACCGGCGGCTCCTTGAAGCCGCCGACGGCGCTGATCACGTCGGCGCCCGCTCGCCGCTTCTCCTCGAGTCCGGCGAGGTAGCCGACGAGGTAGCCGACCTCCTCCTCGCGGAAAAGCAGCCCCTGCACGTTCGCAGGCTTCCCGGGAACGAAGGCCTGGTCGACGTCGATGATCGCGAAACTGACGTCCGGGAAGCGCTGAGCGACCTTGCCGATCGCGTCGCCCTGCGCGAAGCCGACGCCGACGATCAGGTCGTAGTTCCGGCGTGCAAGCGAGGTCATGCTCGGGATGTAGTCCGCCGCCGAGGCGGCCTCGACGACCCGCCCCGTGACCCCGAGCTCGCGCTCGGCGCGCTCGAGGCCGCGGAAGGCCAGCTCGTTGAAGCCGTCGTCGTCGAGCTGGCCCTTGTCGACGATCAGCCCGATCTGAAGCTGCTCCTGCTGCGTCGTCGTCGCCGCAGGCTGTGTCGCCTCCTCGTCGTCGCCGCCGCACCCGGACAGGGCGAGCAGAGCCAGGAGCAGGGCGAGCGGAATCAGACGCAGCATCGGTACGACCTTTCGACTAGGTTTTAGCCTGTGAGGCGTAAACTCAGCAACGATCCTACCACAGCCCCGCAGCAGGTCGTCCTCGCCGTCGTGCTCCAGGTCCGAGCCGGCCGCCTCAAGGCTCTGCTCTGGCAGCGGGCGCGCGAGCCCTACGCCGGTGCGTGGGCGCTCCCGGGCGGGACGCTCGGGCCTGAGGAGACACTCGAGCAGTCGATCAGGCGTCACCTCGCCGCCAAGGTGGACGTGCGTGAGCTCGCGCACCTCGAGCAGCTCGGCTCGTGGAGCGAGCCGGGGCGCAATCCCGGCTACCGCGAGGTCGCAACGGCATTCCTCGGCCTCGTCCCGAGCGATGTCGACCCGGATCTCCCGGAGGACACGGACTGGAAGCCGGTCGACGACCTGCCCACGCTCGCGTTCGATCACGGCGAGCTCGTGCTCGCGGGCCGCGAGCGGCTGCGCGGCAAGCTCTCCTACACCAACGTGGGCTTCGCGCTCGCGCCGCCCGCGTTCACGCTCTCCGAGTTGCGCGACCTCTATCGGGCGGCGCTTGGACACGATGTCTCGGCCACGAACCTGAAGCGCGTCCTGCTCCGGCGTGACGTGCTCGAGACGACCGGCGCCCGCCGGGAGCCGGGCCGCACCGGCGGCCGCCCGGCCGAGGTCTACCGCTTCCGGACCCGTCGGCTCGAGATCACCGACCCGTTCGCGACGCTGCGCCCGCCGGCCTAGCGTCAGGCGCGCAGGCGTTCGCCGTCCGGGTCCCACAGCGGCTCGGCAGCCACCTCGCCGGCGACCCAATCGCCGAAGATCTCGACCTCGACCTCCGACCCGGGAACCGCGGCCGTCGCGGGGAGATAGGCGTACGCGATCGAGCGCTCGACCGTGTAACCGAAGCCGCCGCTCGTGACGCGCCCCACCAGCTCGCCGCCCACGCGAACGGGCTCCGATCCGAGCGCGACCGCGCGCGGGTCGGACAGCGTGATGCACGCGAGCAGGCGCTCGGGCTCGCCGGCGGCGACGAGCGCGTCCCTTCCGACGAAGTCCTTGTCGAGCTTCACCGCGAAGCCGAGCCCGGCCTGGTACGGCGTGTCGTCCGCGGTGATGTCGGCGCCCCACACCCGATAGCCCTTCTCGAGCCGGAGCGAGTCGATCGCCTTGTAGCCCCCCGCGACGAGCCCGTGCTCGCGTCCCGCATCCCAGATCGCGTCCCAGAGGGCGAGGCCGAACTCGGACGGGCAGTAGAGCTCCCAGCCCAGCTCGCCGACGTAGGTGACTCGGAGCGCGAGACAGGGGACGTTGCCGACGGCGAGCTCACGCGCCCGCATGTACGGAAAGTCGAGCGGATCCGTCGTCAGCGGCCGGAGCACGTCCCGGGCGCTCGGCCCCCACAGGCCGAGGCACGCATTGCTGGAGGTGACGTCCTCGACGCGGACCGAGCCGTCCTCCGGCGCATGCTGGCGGATCCAGGCGAGGTCGTGCCGCCCGAAGGCAGTGCCCGTCACGATTCGGAAGCGATCCGCCGCCAGGCGCGTCACGGTGAAGTCGCACTCGATCCCGCCGCGCGGGTTCAGCATCTGCGTGTACGTGATCGCGCCGACGTCGCGGGCGACGCGGTTGTCGCAGAGCCGTTCGAGCAGATCCGCGGCGCCCTCGCCCGAGACCTCGATCTTCGCGAACGACGATTCGTCGAAGAGAGCGGCCGTCTCGCGGCAGGCGCGGTGCTCGGCGCCGATCGCGGGCGACCAGAGCTTGCCCGCCCAGCCGCGTGGGCGTAGGCCCTCGTGCCCGCTGGTCGCGTTCCGCTCGAACCAGTTCGCGCGCTCCCAACCCGCCTTCTCGCCGAAGACCGCGTCGAGCTCCTGCAGGCGGGGGTAGGTCGACGAGAGGCGCAGTGGCCGGCCGGCCTCGCGCTCGTGACCCGGATACTTGACGTCGTAGTAGGTGGAGTAGACCTCGGTCGTTCGGGCGAGCGTGTAGGCGCGGCTCCGGTAGGCGGCGCCGAAGCGGCGCGAGTCCATGTGCCAGACGTCGAGGCTCGGCGTCCCCTCCACGATCCACTCCGCGACGAGCTGGCCCATTCCTCCGGCTCCTGCAAGCCCGTGGGCACAGAAGCCGGCCGCGACCCAGAAGCCGCGCACGTCGGTCGGCCCGAGGATGAACTCGCCGTCCGGCGTGAACGCCTCGGGCCCGTTGATCAGCCGAACGACCTCCATCTCCTCGAGCGCGGGCACGCGGCGGATCGCGTTCTCGAGCAGGGGCTCGAAGCGCGGCCAGTCCTCCTCCAGGAGCTTGCCGTTGAAGTCCGCCGGGATCCCGTCGAGTGACCATGGCGCCGGCTCGCGCTCGTAGCCGCCCATGACGAGGCCGCCCGACTCGGGCCGGAAGTAGACGAGCAGCGACGGGTCGCGCATCGTCGGCATGTCGAGCGGCAGCTCGCTCGGCCGGGTGACCAGGTACTCGTGCGCCATCGGCACGATCGGGACGTCGACGCCGGCGAGCGCGCCGAGCTCACGCGCGAACATTCCACCGGCGTTGACGACGACGTCCGTCTCGATCTCGCCCCTGTCGGTGACGACGCCGGTCACGCGGCCGTTCCGGACGTGGATCGAAAGGGCGCGTGTGGAGGTATACACCTCCCCACCTCTCCGCCTCGCGCCCTCGGCGAGGGCAAACGTGAGCTGCGACGGATCGACGTAGCCGTCCGTCGGCAGGTACGCGGCGCCGAGGACGCCGTCCGTGGACATCGGCGGGAAGAGCTCCGCGGCCTCTGTCGCCGAGATCAGCTCGAGCGGCAGCCCGAACGTCTTCGCCCAGCCGGCCTGGCGTGCGATCTCCTCCAGGCGCTCCTCGGAGGACGCGAGCCTGAGCGAGCCGACCTCGCGCCACCCAGTCTCGAGGCCGACCTCGTCCCCGATCGTCCGGTAGAGGTCGACGCTCGCCATCATCATCCTCGTCAGCGAAAGCGAGCCGCGCAGCTGGCCGACAAGACCCGCCGAGTGGAAGGTCGAGCCGGACGTCAACTCGGCCCGCTCGACGAGGACGACGTCGTCCCACCCGAGCCGGGCGAGCCAGTACAGGATCGAGCAGCCGCCGACGCCGCCGCCGATCACCACCGCTCTCGCCCGCGCGCGCATCGCGGAGAACCTAACCTCCTGCTCCGAACCGTTCGTTGCTGATAGCCGTAGAGCCTGCAAGACCGCGAACGAGAGGAGAGTCCGTGAAACGTTGGCGCATTGCCCTGTTGACCCTGTGCGTGTCCCTCGGGCTGGGAGTGGCGGCCTGCGGCGAGACGACGACGAGACCGCGACCCCGGCGGCGACCGAGACCGTGACCGCGGGGACGACAGATACCGCAGAGGCGGAAACGACCGATACCGCCGAGGGAGAGACCACCGAGACGGCCGGCGGCGGCGCGACGCTTCAGGGCAGCGTCGGGCCCGGCTTCGACATCAGCCTCGACGGGACCGACGGCCTCACCGCCGGCAGCTACACGATCGTGGTGAACGACCAGTCCTCGGCGCACAATTTCCACCTGACCGGCCCTGGCGGCGTCGACGTCGCAACCGACGTGGGAGGGGAAGGCGAGGAGACCCTCGAGGTGGAGCTTCAGAGCGGCGAGTACACGTTCCTCTGCGACCCGCACGCAAGCCAGATGCGGGGCAGCTTCACAGTGGGCTGACGCTCTAGCCGAGCGCTCGTCGGAACGCGCGCTCGGATGCGGTTCGACGCATCCGTTCGAAATGCTCGTCCGCGTAAGCGCGGAAGTCGAAGTCGAGGTCCGAGACGGCCTGCTGTACGACGCCCCACATCGCCTCACGGAAGTCCGACATGAACCGCATCAGCGTCAGCCTGCGGTCGTCCTCGGGCCGCGCTTCGCCGAAGTACGCGCGGAGGAAGTCCCTGCTTTCCACCTCCGTCAGGCCGTTGTTGACTGCGAAGTTCGCGAGATCGAAGAAGACGTCGCCCATGCCGGCGTACTCCCAGTCGACGATGCGGATGCGAGAACCGTCGTCGATGAAGTTCGCCGTGAGCAGGTCGTTGTGGCACGGCCGCTCGGGAGCGGGGCCGCGGGCACGCTCGATCCGGTTCGCGGTCTCGCGCGCCGGCGCGAATGCGTCCGGCACCGTGATCCCGTGCAGCGCCGCGGTGGCGGCGTAGGCCTCGACGACGCGAAAGGGGTCGAAGCGCGCCGGGATCGGTGGGCCCGCGTGCACGGCCCGCAGAGACTGGGCGACCCGGCGAAGGGCCTCCGGCTCTCGGATCGCCTCGGGTTCGACAACGGGACCTTCGATGAAGCGCGTGACGAGGTAGCCCTCCGGCTCGATGAATGCGACCACCTCCGGCCCGACACCCACGGCGGCGGCGACGAGCGACGCCTCGTGCTCGACGCGGCGGTCGATCCCCAGCAGCTCCGTGTCCCTGCCGCCGATCCGGAGCACGTATGCGCCGTCGTCGAGCACGACCTTGAAGTTGCGGTTCGTGATCCCGCCGCCCAGCACCTCGATCTGCGCGTCCCGGCCCGGCCAGACTCGCTCGACCATCTCCTCGACGCGCATGTCGGCGATCCTCAGTCGTCAGCGTCTGCTGCGCGACGCGGCGTCAAGGAGCGTCGGCCCATGCGAAACCGTCCACCCGTCGTAGAGCGAAGTCGAGCGTCATCGATGCCCTGATCACGACCGCGCCGTCGACGATCCGGCGCCGCCGGCGTGTCGACACACGACGGGCGTCTCTCCGACACCGACGTGGGCGTCGCGCCAGTCGGCTCCGAAGAAGATCCGGACGGGGCGTGTCAGTGCGGCGACGCGCCGGGCGGCGTTGCGAACGGGAAGCCCAGCAGCGTCCCTCCGTCCGTCCCGTCGAGCGTGAGCAGCCGTGAGGTGTCGAGCGTTCGAGCGTCGTCGCCTCCCGGGACCAGACCGTCGGTCGTCGTCTCCCGCGTCAGCGCGTCGAGTGTGCGTCGGGTGCGAGTATCCAACCCGCGACTTCGAAACTCCGGTTCCGCCCGATCCCGCACAGCAGTGACAATGTCGCGCACGGTCTCCAGAAGGCTCGCCGCAGTCGGCACGGTCGCAACGGTTCGTCGCTGAAGTTGCGGACTGGTGCAGGTTCCCTCGAGGAAGGCCGCGTCGGTGCGCCGGGCAAGCCCCTCCGCGAGGTCGGCCTTCAACGTGTAGGACAACTCGCGGTTGGAGGCAAGGCTTCGGAAGAGCGCGGTTCGGAACCGAAAGCCAAGCCTCGAGCCGCCACTCGCGCGGGTTCAGCTGAACTCCCGCAGCCGCCGCCGGGGATCCCCCGCTGCCGGCAGCGGCGAACCGGGGCCGCGGAAAGTGACGAACGGAGGTCGCCGCCGGGATCGGCAGCTCGGCGTCGCTCGACACCACGGTCGCACCGAGTTTGACGACGGCCGAGTGCGACAGCACGAGCTCGCAGATCTCGTCGCCCCACTCCTCCGGGTCGAAGGTCGCCCTCGTCGGGCTGCCTCGCCCCATACGGCCTGGCGCCGTACGGGCGGGCCCCATAGGGCCGAGCCCCGTACGGCCTGGCTCCATACGGGCGAGCACCATACGGGCGTGCTCCGTAGGGCCGAGCGCCGTACGGCCTGGCTCCATATGGACGAGCACCGTACGGCCGGGCACCGTACGGGCGATCGCCGATCGGCTCCTCGAACTCCTCGCCGCCCTCGCCCTGCCAATCCGATCCGTCAGTGGACACGGCTTGCTCCTCCTCCCGCAGCGCCGCCGAGTCTACGGCTCGGCGGCGTTCGTTACAAGCCGGGCGGACGGGCGGCGAGGAGGTTTTCGACACTGGAGAGATAGGCCGCCCCCTCGACCTCGCGGAAGAAGACAAGGGCCCGCTCGAGCTGATCGAGTGCGTCCGTGTCGCTGCCGGTCTCGGCGAACATCTGTGCAGCCCGGAGTCGGGCGAGCGCCTCGTCGGGCCGGGAGCCGATGCCCGCGAAGAGCTCCGCCGCGACGTCGTACTCCCCGCCCGTGTAGGCGAGGGCCGCGTCGAGCCACGCCGACCGGTTCTGGAACCCGGCGACCACCGCGCCGAGCTCGCCCTCCCTGCCGAGAAGCTCGAGCGCGGCTGCGAGATCGACGACCCACGACGAGGCGGGGAAGAGATGCAGCTTCGATTGCCACTCCACCAGGAGCTCGTCCGCCAGTCGGCCCGCCTCGCGCTGCTCGCCCGCCGCCGCCAGCCCACGGGCGCAGAAGGCGAGAGCCGGGTACAGCATCTGCGACTCCGTCGAGCCGCGCGCCTGGGTGAGCGCCTCCGCGGCATCTGCGAGGGCTCCCTCGATGTCGCTCCTCGCCAGGCGGATCCGGCCGCGCATCACGCGGCAGTACCCGTCCATAAAGTGGCGCGAGCCCGCTTCGCCCTCTGCGACGAAATCGTCTGCCGTACTCAGAGCTTCGTCCCAGAGCCCCGTCCAGTAGCACTCGGCGACACGCTCGGCTCGGAACCACTGGATGTGCGACGAATGCCCGAAGCGCTGCGCGTGGCCACGGGCCCGTTCCTGCAGCTCGAAGCAGCTGGCGAGGTTGCCGAGGCCGCATTCGAGGTCCGCCAGCATGCCGCAGTGGAGCGAGCTGAGCGACGAGTCGATCCGCTCCGCGATGTCGATGCTCAGTTGGAGATCTTCGCGGCCGGCTGGATCTCCCGAGAGGCCCCGCGAGATCCCCCTGGTTGCAAGCGCACGCGCCTGGAGCTCTTCGAGGCCGAGCACCTCCGCGTCGACCAACGCCTGCGCCGCGAACGAGATCGCCTGTTCGTGTTCGGCGGCCAGACCCAGGTAGAGCGCGAGCTCGACGAGCACCTCGACTTTGGAACGCGAGACGTCAAGGTCTTCGACGAGCGCGAGAGCTCGATGAGCATGCTCGAACACGACGTCGAGAGGTTCGCCCCGTTGATGGGCGAGATCCGCGAGGAACGTTGCAGCCTCGGCGGCTGACTCACGGTCGCCTGCGACCAGGAATAGGCGCTCGGCATCCGCCAGGACATCGGCGCCCTCGGTATTCGCGAAGTACCGCGCCTGTCCCAGGCGGAGGAGCAACGACGGGTATTCCGCGTCCTCCTCGGGCCAGAGCTCGAGCGCAGCGCGGAAGTAGCGCTCCGCTGCCGGGAAGGCGTTCAGCGACAGCGCCCGCACGCCGGCGCGCTCGAGTGATTGGCGCGCGCGTCCGCCGAGCTCGGCCGCGTCCGCATTCGCCGTGCTCGCCAACTCGTACGCGGCGAGGTAGTGGAGCGCGAGCATCTCGGCCCGGTCAGCGCTCCGGTCCGGGCTCAGCTCCTCGAGCCACTCGGCCGTCCGGCGGTGGATCTCGCCCCGCCGTACGTGGGGGATCTGCTCGTAGGCCACGTCGCGGAAGAGCGCGTGCCGGAACCTGAACTCGGACTCGCCGCCTACCGACGACGGACGGACACGGATCAGGAACTCCTTCCGAACGAGCTCCCGGAGGTGCCTGTCGACGGCTCCTCTCGAGCGACCGCCGATCGCGGCAAGCGCGCCGGGCCAGACGACCCGGCCCACGACTGCGCCGTCCTGGAGCAGGGTCTTGTCCCGAGCCGAGAGAGAGTCGAGACGCGACGCGATGATGGCCTGGACTGTTCCTGGGACGGCGAGCACGTCGCCGGCTCGATCCTCGACCATCCGGATGTACTCCACGGCGTACAGCGGGTTGCCGGACGCGGCGTTGACGATCTCCGCCTTCGTCTCCCTCCCGAGACCACGCCCGCCGAGCTGGGTGATGAGACGCTCGGTTTCCTGCTTCGTGAGCGGCTCAAGCTCGATCGTCGCCGGACGCTCTCGCCGACGGCCCAGCGGCCTCGTCCCCCAGTCCGGACGCACGTCCGCGAGCGCCTCGGTTCGGGCGGTGCACACGACGAGGATGGCCACGTCGAGCGCCCACTCGACCAGGTACTCGATGAAGTCGAGCAGACCGGCGTCGGCCCAGTGGATGTCCTCGAAGACGAGCACGAGCGGACGCGCGCGTGCAGTCGCTTCGAAGAAGCGCCGCCAGGCCGCGAATGCCCCTCGGCGCTGGTCTCCGACCTGTCCTGTGGTGCCGAGCCCGACCAACGACCGGAGGTGGGCCTCGATGCCGACCGCGTCGACGTCGTCGGAGACCACGTCGCGGACGGCGCGGCCGAGCTTCTCCGACGCGGTCGCGGCTCCGTCCGTCTCGAGGATGCCGGCCTGTGCCTTGACGATCTCGCCCAGAGCCCAGAACGTGAAGCCGTCGCCGTACGGGGACGAGCGAGCCTGCCGCCACCGGACGGTAGTGCCCTGGTCGACCCGGCGGAAGAGCTCGAGGACAAGGCGGCTCTTGCCGATCCCCGGCTCGCCGACGAGCGTCACGAGCTCCGGCGTCCGCTCCCGGACGACCCGGTCGAAGCACTCGCGCAGCTGCGCGAGCTCCGAGGCGCGGCCGACGAACGGCTCGCGGCCCGCGTGGGAGAGGTCGATGCCCCGCCGGGTCCGAGGCGCGAGAGCCTGCCAGACGAGGATCGGCTCTGACTTTCCCTTCGCCTCGACGGGCTCGGCCTCGCCGTAGTCGATCACGTGACGCGTCGCCCGGTAGGTGGCCTCGTCGACGAGCACGCCACCCGCGGGCGCCGCGGCCTGAATACGGAACGCGGTGTTCGTGACGTCGCCCCATGCCATCGCCTCACCGGCGCCGGACAGCGCGCCCAGCGCGACGAGCGCCTCTCCGGTCGCAACGCCGAGCCTGACGTGCAGGTCGGGCTCGGAGCCGCTCTCGTTTAAGTCGCCGATCCGGTCGACGACCCCCAGCGCGGCGCGAACGGCCCGCTCCGGGTCGTCGCCGTGTGCTCTCGGAGCGCCGAAGAAACCGCAAACCGCGTCCCCGATGAACTTCTCGACGGTCCCGCCGAACCGTGCGAGCTCCGAGCGGACGTGCTCGAAGTACGGGGCGAGCACGCGGTGGACGGCTTCCGGGTCGGCGCTCTCAGCTCTCTGAGTGGAGTCGACGATGTCGCAGAAGAGCGCCGAGATGATCTTGCGCTCCCGGGCACCCACGAGCTCTTCCTGCGCCCTCAGGCTCGCTCCGCAGGCGCCGCAGAAGCGGAAGCCGGCCGGGTTCTGGAAACCACAGTGGTCGCACGACATGTCCCGATGGGATAACCCCCTGCCGACTGAGTGTCAAGCAGCACGAGGTCGTTGACTCCGCCGCACGGAGGTGTGACAGTCCGCTCGACCAAAGGAAGGAGACACGTTGGCCAGGCTCAGGGCCGTCCTGGTGGGAGTCGACACGTATGAGCGCTCCGACGTCCCGCCGCTGAGCGGCTGTGTGAACGACGTCGCCCTCGTCCGCCGGACGCTGAAGTCCGTCTTCGGAGTTCCGAACGAGGACATTCGCGTGGTCGTGAACGAGCGCGCGACAAAGGCGAACATCCTGAGCCGACTCAATTCGACGCTCGACCAGGCTGAGGACGGGGACGTCGTCCTCTTCTACTTCTCAGGGCACGGATCGCAAGTCCGCGATCGGGACGGAGACGAGCTCCTCGACCGGCTGGACGAGCTCCTCTGCCCCTACGACATGGATTGGGACCGGCGGACGTACATCCTGGACGACGACCTGGACGCGCTGATCGAGCAAGTGCCGCCCGAGATCCTCGTCGAGGTGTTCGTGGACTGCTGCTTCTGGGGCGCCGGCCCGCGGGAGATCGACGCAGAGTCACGGCCGCAGGGGCTTCGGGCCGATGTGAGATATCTCACGCCGCCGTTCGACATTGCCGCCAGGTTCGAAGGAGACGAGCCACACCTTCGCCGTCACGGCTTTGCGAGCCGTCAGAGCTTTGTGGAGCGCAACGTCTTCTGGGCCGCGTCGACTGAGGGCGAGCCCGCCGCAGAGGACTACTTGGAGGGGCGCGCGCACGGCGTCTTCACCTTCTGGGGCTGTCGTTTCATCGAGGCGAACTTCGAGCGGATGATGCGCGAGGGCTATAGCCGCGAGGAGCTGATCGGCGACCTGCGCGCGTATCTGCGCTCGCTGGGGTACATCCAGACCGCCGAGCTCTCGGCGCCCGACGACCTGCGCGTCGTGGCGCCGTTCACCCGCGAGGCGCGCAGCGCCTGGACCGGCGAAGCCGCCCGGGCAGGCGCCCGCATCCGGGTAAGGCGTCGCGGCCGCTAGAACAGGCGCACGAGCGCAGCGGCTGCGGCCGCGACGACCATCACGACGAGGAGCGGTGCCCGTAGGAGGATGGCGACCGCACCGGCTGCGACGCCGACAAGGCGCTCGTCGAGCACCAGCGCGCGGTCGCCGCCGACGGTCTGCGTGACAACGAGCGCTGCCAGCATCGCCGGCGCGAGCATGTCGACCACCGCCGTGACGCGCGGCGGCAACGTCCGCCGGCCGAGCAGTACTGGGCCGGACGCCTTGAAGAGGATCGTCCCGGCTCCGACGACGGCGACCACGAGCCAGGTCACCGGCGCAGCCCGACCAGGCAGGCCAGGCCCGCGACGACGATCGGCACGCCCGGCGGCGCGACTGGCAGAAGCGCGAGCGTGATCAAGGCCGCGACGACAGCGGTCGCCACCGCGCGCCGGTTGCGGAGGTATGGGGCGAGCAGCGCGAGAAAGAGCGCGGCGAACGCCGCGTCGAGCCCGATCGCGTCGGGATCGAAGAGGTCACCGACGACCGTCCCGAGCGCGGTACCGCCGACCCAGAGGACGTAGAGCACGAGTCCCACTCCCGCGAGCACGCCGTACTGGAAGGCGCCGCCGCGCCCGGAGAGCGCCCACGACTCGTCCACGATCAGCTGCGACTCAACGAGCCTGCGCCGCCGCGAGCCGGGGAAGATCGACGCCACCGAGATGCTGAGCGGTACGTAGCGGACGTTGAGGAGCAGCGCTGCGACGATCGCCGCAGCGATGCCGCCCCCGTCCTCGAGAATCGAGGCGGCGGCGAACTGGGCCGAGCCGGCGAACGTGGTGGCCGACATCACGACGGCGCCGATCCCGCCCATGCCCGACTCGACGGCGAGCAGGCCGAATGCGGCCCCGAAGAGGAGCGGCGCCAGCGTCAGGGGCAGGGCGGCGCGTACGCCGTCGCGGATCCGCGAGGTCTGCACCCCGCCGACGCTAGCGAGACGAGGTGGGGGCGGGCCGCGCCCGCCCCCACCTCAGCGTGCTAGGGCAGGACCGTGATCCGGTTCACCCGCGGCGGGCTCACCGGCTCGCGCTCCGCCATGTAGCGGCCGAGTGCATCAACGTCGACCTCGCCGCCGAGCGGCTCCGTGCACGTGCGGAAGGCGGGGAAGCCGTCGCCGCCGTCAGCGAGGAACGAGTTCATCGTGACTCGGTAGCTCGCGGCCTTGTTGACCGCTGTGCCGTCGATCAGGACCGAGCCGTCGACCACATGAGGCACGGCGGTCTTCGAGTACGTGTACGTGAAGCCCTCCG
>CAWCDT010000004.1:0-69331 GCA_963794385.1 uncultured Gaiellaceae bacterium
GGTGACGCCGACGACGAGGAGCGCCGTGCTCCAGACGAGCTCGAGCGTGTTCTCGCGCGTGAGCACGCGCCAGGCGCGGCTGCTGCTCCCGGCGCGGACGACGAGGTACACGAGCGGGAGGAGCAGCAGCGCCGCGATGCCGAGCCCCGCGGCGGCGAGCGCGACGGGCGGGCGGCGCGCCGCCCGCGCGGTTCACGACGTGAAGCCGGCCTCGTCAGCATCTCGAGCGTCGTCGGAGCTCCTCGCCGAACTCGGTCGAGGTCGAACGTCGGGCCCGTGCAAGGAGTCGCAGCGGCGGCAGCCCTGCCGTGGCTCGATGCCCGGCACGAGCGGATCTCGGCCTCCTGCGCCTCCTCGGCGTAGAAGCGCTGGCCGGTCTCCGAGAGCAGGTATTCGACGAAGCGCTCGGCGGCGCTTTTTGGTTCGTGCCCTCGATGACGCCCGCGCCCGCGACGCTGACGAGCGCGCCGTCGTCTCCCTCCGGGAGGAAGTGGTTCTCCACCGGCGCGTCGGGGTTCTCCTACTTGACCAGGGAGAGGTAGTAGTGATTGACGAGCCCGATCTCGATCTCGCCCTCGGCGAGCGCCTCGAGGATGGCGATGTTGCTTCTCGTAGAAGCGCGGCTCGTTGGCCTTCACGGCGTCGAGCCACTGCCGCGCCGCCTCGTCGCCGCGGTTGAGCCGCATCGCGCTCACGAACGCCTGGAACGAGGCGTTCGGCGGCGCGATCCCGACCTTGCCGCGCCAGCGCGAGTCGGCGACCTCGTCGATCCGGTCTGGCACCTCGTCCTCGGGGAGCGTCGTCGGTGTTGTACGCGATCACGCGAACGCGGCCGGACGCTCCGACCCAGCGATCGTCACCGTCGCGGAACCGCTCGTGAACGCGTTCGAGCACGCCTGGGGCAGCGCGGCCAGGCGACCTCGTTCTCGACGGCGCCCAGCGAGCCCGGATCCTGCGCCCAGAAGACGTCGGCGGGCGAGTTGTCGCCCTCCTCGGCGAGCGTCGCCGCGAGCTCGGAGCTGTTGGCGTAGCGGACCGCGACGTCGATCCCGGTCTCCTCCTCGAACCGCTCGATCAGCGGGCCGACGAGCTCCTCCTCCCGACCGGAGTAGATGAGCGAGATCGTGCCTCGTTGCGCCGTGACGCCGCCCCCGCAGCCCGCGAGCGCGAGCGCGGAGCACAGGCCGAGTATCTTCTTCAACGCCCTCTTGTAAGGAGAACCTTGCGCCACATGTAAGGCGAACCTTACCGGCTGTTCAGGAGAAAACGGTGACGCTGGGAAGCGTGCGGGCGGACGTGGACCCGCGCCCCGAGCGGCACGTGCTCATTCGACGGCCGCTGCGAGACGAGCTCGACGCCGTCGAGGAGGACGCGGTAGAAGACGTCGTGGCCGCGGAACTCACGGCCGACCACCTCAGCGTCTCCGGCGGGATCGGGCTCGAGCTCGAGCAGCTCCGGTCTGATCAGCACCTCGACCGCGCTCGCACCGTTCGCGTTCTGGGCAGGAAAGAGGCCGACGGGCGTTTCGACGACGCCATTCGCAAGCCGCCCCGGCAGGAAGTTGCCGGCGCCGACGAACTCGGCCGCCCAGCGGGTCGTCGGGGCGAGGTAGAGCTCCTCAGCCGTTCCCTCCTGGACGACCGTCCCGTTGCGCATCAGCGCGATCCGGTCGGCGAGCGAGAAGGCCTCCTCGCGGTCGTGCGTGACAAGAACGACGGTCACGTCGAGCGAACGGAGCACGCGGGCCAGCTCGTCCCGCATCGAGAGGCGGAGCTGTGGGTCGATGTTCGACCACGGCTCGTCGAGCAGCACGAGCTCGGGTCCGGGTGCGAGGGCGCGCGCGAGCGCGACGCGCTGCTGCTGGCCGCCGGAGAGCTCGTGCGGGTAGCGCCCGCCGAGGCCGCGGAGATCGACGACGGCGAGCAGGGCCGGCACGCGGGCCGCCCGCTCTTTTCGCGGCAGGCCGAACCCGACGTTCTCCGCCACCGTCAGGTGTGGGAAGAGCGCGTAGTCCTGGAAGACCATCCCGACCCGGCGTCGCTCGGGGCGCACCCAGACACCGGTGCCCGCGACCGGGGTGCGGTCGAGCTCAACCGTGCCGGCGTCCGGAACCTCGAAGCCGGCGATCAGGCGCAGAAGGGTCGTCTTCCCGCAGCCCGAGGGGCCGAGCAGCGCGACGAACTCGCCGCGCTCGACGCACAGCTGCGCTTCGTCGACGGCTCGGACCGCGCCGAAGCGCTTCGACACGCCGTGGCAACAGATCATCCCGCACGCCATCTGTAAGGCGCACCTTACAGCACATGTTTCGCGACCGAACGCGCCATGCCGGCTCGGGACCGGTCCGGGGACTGTCCCCAGACAGGTCCCGAGCAGCCGGTTGGGGAGCGATTGGCACGCAATTGTTGCGATCGACAGGGCCGTTTCGGCCGCTGGACCCTGGCTCGAAGGGACGGGCTCGCCGAAGCCGGCGCTAGCCTCGACCGGTGACGCTCGGGTCCGTCTATCCGCTGGTCAGCTCACGGGCCGTCGCGCGGCCGTTCACATACGAGGTCCCCGACGGCGTCGGCAAGGGCGCCGTCGTTTCGATCCGCTTCGGGCGCGGGGCGGCGCGCGGTGTGGTCGTCGAGACAGGGGCGGCCGCACCGGCGGGGATCGAGGTCGCGCCGGTCGAATCCGTCCTCTACGAGCTGCCGCCGACGCTCGTCGACCTGGCGCTCTGGGTCGGCGACTACTACGGCTCGACGCCGGCAAGAGCGCTCGAGCTCGTCGCCCCAAAGCTGCGCGTGCGGCGCGGAGAGCGACGCCAGACCGCACCGGGGCTCAGCGGCGAGGCGGAGCCGGAGCAGCTCACGCATTCGCAGCGGCGGGCAGTCGACCGGATCGTGGCGGCGCTCGACGAAGGCGGCGCGCACCTGCTGCTCGCCGGAGCGACGGGGAGCGGCAAGACCGAGGTCTACCTCCAGGCCTGCGCCGCGGCGCTCGCGCGGGGGCGGGGTGCGATCGTGCTCGTTCCGGAGATCGCGCTGACGCCTCAGGCCCTCGGCCGCTTCCAGGCCCGGTTCGGCGACCGGATCGCGGTTCTTCATTCGGGACTCACCGACGCGGAGCGCCGGGACGAGCGGGAGCGAATCGTCTCCGGCGAGGCGCCGGTCGTAGTCGGCGCGCGCTCCGCGGTCTTCGCGCCGGTGCCGCAACTCGGCCTGATCTGCGTCGACGAGGAGCACGACTCCTCGTACAAGCAGGAGTCCGATCCGCGCTACGACGCGCGCACCGTCGCGGCCAAGCGCGCCGCGCTCGAGGGTGCGGTCGCGGTCTACGGGAGCGCGACGCCGCGCCCCGAAAGCTGGGAGCGGCTCGAGCGGCTCGAGCTCGGCGAGCGCCTGGGAGCGCCGCTGCCGTCGGTCCAGATCGTCGACCTGCGGCGTGAGGCGGGCTACCCGCTCTCCGCGCCGCTGCTCGCCGAGCTGGGCCGGATCTCGGAGCACGGCGGCAAGGCGATCCTGCTCCTCAATCGCCGCGGCCTCGCGCCCGCGGTCCACTGCCGGGCCTGCGGCGTCTCGCGCCGTTGCGCGCTCTGCGATGTCTCGCTCACTCTGCATGCCGACGAGCGTCTGCACTGCCACCACTGCGGCTTCTCCGAGGCCGTCCCGGAGGCCTGTCCGTCATGCGGGTCGTCGGAGCTCGCGCGGATCGGCGCCGGCACACAACGGCTCGAGGCGGAGCTCCGCCGCCGGGTGCCGGAGCTGGAGCGGATCCGCCTGGACGCGGACACGGCTGCGAAGCGTGGGGCGCTGCAGGAAGCGCTGGAGCGGTTCGCGGAGGCCGACCGCGCCGTCCTCGTCGGCACCCAGATGGTCGCCAAGGGCCACCACTTCCCGGGCGTCTCGCTCGCCGCGGTCGTCGACGCCGACACCGGGCTCGCGCTGCCCGACTTCCGCGCCGAGGAACGCACCTTCCAGCTCGTTACCCAGCTCGCCGGGAGAAGCGGGCGCGACGCGCCCGGGAAGGTAATCGTGCAGAGCTTCCAGCCGGACGCGACACCGCTTCGCTTCGCCGCACGGCACGACGTTGCCGGCTTCCTCGCCGAGGAGCTCGAGCGCCGGCGCGAGCTCGGCTACCCGCCGTTCCGGCACCTGCTCTCGATCGTCGCCTCCGGCCCCGACACCGCGGCTCCCGATCGGCTCCTGCGCGAGCTGAACCGCGGCCTCGGCGGAGACCTGCTCGGACCGGCGCCGCTGCTCCGCCTGCGGGGACGGCACCGGGCGCAGCTCGTCGCGAAGACAGATCGGCCGCGTTCGCTTGCCGCGCGGGCGGCCCAGCTGCTTGCCGCGGCAGCTCCGGCGATGCGGAAGGCGGGCGTCGCGGCGGTCGTCGACGTCGACCCGCAATCGCTCTGACTCCACCCATGCGCGCTCCGACTACACTCGCGCGGATGCCGGCGGAGGGTGGTGTTCGTCCCGAGGACGTCGTTGAAGAAGAGCGCGCGCTCGACCGCGAGACCCAGGCGCGCCGTCGCCTCGCCCTCGCGCAGATCCGCCAGTATCCGGACGCCGTCCTGCGCATGCGCGCGCGCGAGGTGGAGTCGTTCGACGACGACCTCGCCCGGCTGGCCGAGAAGATGAATCCACCTGATGCACGAGGCCCGCGGCGTCGGGCTCGCAGCGACGCAGGTCGGCGTCCTCCAGCGGCTCTTCGTCTTCCACGCGGACGACGCCGAGGAGGCGACGGCGATCGTCAATCCCGAGATCACGAAGCGCTCGAAGGAGACGGACGTCCTCGACGAGGGCTGCCTCTCGCTCCAGGGCGTGCTCGTCCCCGTCGAGCGCGCGGTCGAGGTGACGATCGAGGGTCGGGGTCTCGACGGCGCGCCGCTCCGGCTCGAGCTCGAGGACATGGACGCCCGCGTCGTCCAGCACGAGCTCGACCATCTCGACGGCGTGCTCATGCTCGAGCGGACGGACGACGAGTCGCGCCGCGACGCGCTCGCCACGCTGCGCAAGTCGATCTGATGAGCCTCACTGCATGAAGCTCGTCGTCGCCGCCACGGCGCCCTTCGGTGCGGACGTGCTCGAGCGACTTGCTGTCCGACACGAAATCGCCGCGCTGTTGACGCGCCCCGACCGGCCGGCCGGGAGGGGGCGCAAGCTCGCGGCGCCGCCGGCGAAGGCGAGCGCCGAGCGGCTCGGGATTCCAGTGCTCCAGCCCGACCGGCCGACGGCAGAGCTCGAGCTGCCCGCCGAGACGGTCGTGGTCGTGGCGTACGGGCTGCTGATCCCCGAAGCGCTGCTCGAGCGGGGCTGTGGCTCAACGTGCACCCGTCGCTGCTGCCGCGCTGGCGCGGGGCGGCTCCGGTCGAGCGGGCGCTGCTCGCGGGCGACGCCGAGACCGGCGTCACGATCCACGAGACCGTGAAGGAGCTCGACGCCGGGCCGATCGCGGCGCAGCGCGCGTTCCCCGTCGGGCCCGAGGACGATGCGGGCTCCGTCTACGCGCGCGCCGCCGAGCTCGCGGTGGAGCTGCTCGACGAGGCCCTCCCCGAGCGCCGTCGTTCAGCGCCGCAGACGGGCGAGCCCACCTACGCCGCGAAGATCGAGCCGGCCGACCGCGAGCTCGATCTCTCGCGACCGGAGGAGAGCCTCAACCGCGTCCGTGCCCTCTCGCCGCACATCGGCGCGCGGGGCGACCTGCACGGCCGGCGGGTCACGGTGTGGCGCGCGCGGCTCGACGGCGGCGAGCTCGTCCCGGTCGAGGTCCAGCCCGAGGGCGGGAAGCGCATGCGCTACGAGGACTGGCTCCGGGGGCTGCGGTGAGCGACGACACCTGGGCGCGCTACTACGCCGCGGCCGGAGACGGCCCGCGCGAGACGCTGCTGCACGCGCTGCAGTTGTTCGAGGCTGAGGGACGCGGGCCGGAGACGGCGGTCGATCTCGGCTGTGGCGCCGGCAGAGACACGCTCGAGCTCCTGCGCCGCGGCTGGCGCGTGGTTGCAGTCGATGCGCGAGGCGGAAGGCGTCGCGCAGCTGCTCGCACATGCCGACGCCCGCCGGAATCGCGAGGCGCTCGAGACCGTCGTCGCGCGCTTCGACGAGGCGGTCTGGCCGGAGGCGCTGGTCGTCAGCTCGAGCTTCTCGCTGCCCTTCTGTCCGCCCGACGAGTTCGCGCGCGTCTGGGTAAAGATCCGCGCCTCGCTCCTCCCCGGCGGCCGCTTCTGCGGCCAGCTCTTCGGCGACCGGGACGAGTGGGCCGCGGAGAACGACATGACGTTCCTCTCCCGGCCCGAGGTCGAGGCGCTGCTCGACGGGCTCGAGGTGGAGCGGCTGGACGAGATCGACCGGGCCGGACAGACCGCCGTCGGTAAGCCGAAGCACTGGCATCTCTTCCACGTCGTCGCGCGGCGGCCGTGAGCGTCTCGCCGGCCAGGCGGGCGGCGTACGAGGTGCTGCGGCGGGTCTTCGAGGACGATGCGTACGCCGACCGAGCGCTTCCGCACCGCCTCGGAGGGGCTTGACGAGCGCGACCGGGCGCTGGCCCGCCGGCTGGCCTACGGCTCGGTGCAGCGCGCGCGCACGCTCGATCACGCGATCGAGACGCTCGGGAAGCGGCCTGTGCGGAAGCTCGATCCGCCCGTGCTGGCGGCGCTGCGCCTCGGGGCCTACCAGCTCGGCTACCTCGACAACGTCCCGCGCTACGCGGCCGTGAACGAGTCGGTCGAGCTCGTGCGCCGCGCACGCCTGGAGCGGGCGGTTCCGTTCACGAACGCAGTGCTGCGACGAGTGGGGGACGGCATCGAGGCGCTCCTCGCCGCCCTGCCGGAGGGGCCGCTCAAGCACTCGTACCCCGACTGGGTCTGGGAGATCTGGCGGCGCGACCTGGGCGAGGAGGCCGCGCTGGCGCTGATGAGGGCGCAGAACGAGCCGCCACCCGTCGTGGTCAGACATGTCCGGGGTCAGACCCCGGACGGGGCCGCAACGGACGTGCCCAATGCGTACGAGGTCAAGCGAGTCGACGAAAAAGCCCTGGAAAACGGCGAGATCTGGCCGCAGAGCCGAGGCTCCCAGCTGGCCGGGCTCTGCGTGGGCTCGAAACCGGGGGAGCGTGTTCTCGACCTCTGCGCGGCGCCCGGCGGCAAGGCGACGATGCTCGCGGGGGAGGTGGTGGCGGTGGAGGTGAACGAGGCCCGCGCCCGGGAGCTCGAAGCGAACGTCCGCCGGCTCGGGCGGACGAATGTCCGCGTCGTCCAAGCCGACGGTCGCGAGCTGCCGTCCGAACTCGACGGCTTCGACCGCGCGCTCGTCGACGCACCCTGTTCAGGCCTAGGCGTGCTTGCGTCGCGTCCCGACCTGCGCTGGCGCTCCGAGCCGCTGCCCGATCTCCAGCTCGAGCTGCTCCGCGCCGCGGCCGAGCGCGTCCGGCAGGGCGGGACGATCGTCTACTCCGTCTGCACGATCAACGCGGACGAAGCGGAGGCCGTCGTCGACGCCTCCGGTCTCGAGGTGGAGCCGATCGAGGGCTGGGAGCAGTTCCGCCATCCGGCGCGGCCCGAGTTCCTGCAGACGCTCCCGCACGTGCACCGGACGAGCGGCTTCTTCGTCTCCCGTCTGCGCGTCCAGCGCTAGCCGCAGCGCCTGCTCCGGTCGACCGTGACCCGCACCGGCTCGAGCGGCGCCTGCGTTGCGGCCTAGGATTGGACGTGTGTGGCGCGACGTTCGTCCGGTGGAGATCGAGCCGTCGCTCTACGCGGCGGACTTCGCGAACCTCGGCGCCCAGATCCGAGAGCTGCTCGATGCCGGCGCCCGCGTCTTCCATTTCGACGTCGGCGACGGCCACTTCGTCCCGCCCGTGACGATCGGACCCGTGGTGCTGCGCTCGATCGCGCCGCTCATCCACGAGCGGGGCGGGCGGATCGACTGCCACCTGATGGTCGACGATCCTGTGCACCACTTCGAGGAGATCGCCGCGTCGGGCGGCGACAGCGTGACCTTCCACGTCGAGGTGGTCGACGACGCCGGTGACGTGATCGTGGAGGCCCGCGCGCACGGTCTCGGTGCAGGCGTCGCCTTCAACCCGGGCACCGAGGTCGAGGTCGCCGCCGAAGCCGCCAATCTCGGTGCGGACCTCTGCCTCTGCATGTCGATCGTCCCCGGCTACTCGGGGCAGGGGTTCATGGACGACGCCTACGAGCGGATCGAGCGGCTTCGCGGCCTCGTCGACTGCCGGGTGCAGGTGGACGGCGGTGTCAAGGCGTCGAACCTCCGGCGCGTACGTGACGCCGGCGCCGACCTGCTCGTCGTCGGCAGCGGCATCTTCGCCGAGGACGATCTCTCGGCTGCCTATCGCGCCCTGCTGGAGGCGCTGACATGAGCATCGGGCGGGCGCTCGAGCTCGCCGAGCAGGCGCAGCACCGCGCGTATCCGAAGCCGACCGTGGGCGCCGTTGTGGTGGCGGGCGACGAGATCGTCGGCGAGGGGGCGACCGAGGAGGACGGGCGACACGGCGAGGTGGTCGCTCTTGCCGCCGCGGGCGAGCAGGCCCGCGGCGCGACGCTCTACGTGACGATGGAGCCATGCGCGCACCACGGCACGACGCCGCCGTGCGTGGACGCGGTGCTCGCCGCCGGGATCGCACGCGTCGTCGCCGGCTCGCTCGACCCGAACCCGGAAGCCGGCGGTGGGCTCGAGCGGCTGCGCGCCGGCGGGGTCGAGGCCCTGCACGCCGATTGCTTCGAGGCCCGGCGGCAGAACGAGGCCTGGCGGGTGTGGGTGACGCTCGGACGCCCGTTCGTCGTCTTCAAGGCGGCGGTCACCCTCGACGGCCGGGTCGCGGTCCCGGGCCGCCGCTGGGTCTCGGGGGAGGAGGCGCGCCGGCACGTGCACGAGCTGCGCGCCGCCTCCGACGCGGTCGCGGTCGGGATGGGCACCGTCAGGCTCGAGAACCCGCGCCTCGACGCCCGCGCTGTCGGAGCGAAGCGGCAGCCGCGCCGGCTCGCATTCGGCACCGGCCCGCTTCCGGAGGGCTCCGAGCTCGAGCTCCGGTCCGGCCCGCTCGAGGACGAGCTACGGGCACTCGCCGCCGACGGTGTCCAGTCGCTGCTGCTCGAAGGCGGCCCGACGCTCGCCGCGAGCTTCCTCCGTGCGGGCCTCGTGGACAAGCTGCTCCTCTTCGTCGCGCCGACGCTCGCGGGCTCCGGCCCGTCACTCGTCGAGGCGCTCGACCTGCCGCTCGACCTCGCGCGCCTGACCAGCAGGCAGGTCGGCGAGGACGTTCTCCTCGAGGCGTACCTGCGCGAGCCGTAACCTGAGTTCATGTTCACAGGGCTCGTGCGTGAAGTCGGAACGGTCGCCTCCTTCGAGGGCGGTCGCCTCGTCGTCGAGGCCTCGACGTCGGCCGAGCCGGGCGATTCCATTGCGGTCGACGGCGTCTGCCTGACCGTCGTCGAGAGGGCGAACGGCCGCCTCGCCTTCGACGTCGTTCCGGAGACGCTGGCGCGCGTCAAGCCGTTCGGCCGGCAGGTCAACATCGAGCCTGCGCTGCGCGCCGGGGATCCCCTGGGCGGCCACCAGGTGCAGGGCCACGTCGACGGCGTCGGGCAGGTCACCGCGGTGACCGAGGAGGGAGACGGCGTCCGCGTCCGGATCGAGGCGCCCACCGAGCTGCTGCGCTACTGCGTCGAGAAGGGGTCGGTCACGGTCGACGGCGTCTCGCTCACCGTCGCCGCCGTCGACTCGACCGGCTTCGAGGTGGCGCTGATCCCGCACACGCTCGCCGAAACGACGCTCTCCGAGCTCGCCCCGGGCAGCAGCGTAAATCTAGAAACCGACGTCCTCGCCAAGTACGTCGAGAAGTTGCTGCCGGATAGCATGCGGCCGTGACCATGGCCACCACTCCGCCCCGCACCCAGAGCCCGTTCGCCACCGTCGAGGAGGCGATCGAGGAGATCCGCGCCGGCCGCTTCGTCGTCGTCGTCGACGACGAGGACCGCGAGAACGAGGGCGATCTCACGATCGCGGCGCAGTTCGCAACCCCCGAGGCCGTCAACTTCATGGTCACGCACGCACGCGGGCTCGTCTGCCTCTGCCTCACCGAGGAGCGCTGCGACGAGCTCGGGCTGCGCCAGATGACCGATCAGAACGAAACGCCGTTCGGCACCGCGTTCACCGTCACGGTCGAGGCGCGGGAGGGGGTCACCACCGGGATCTCGGCCCACGACCGCGCCCACACGATCCAGGTCGCCGTCGATCCCTCCTCGGGGCCTCGCGATCTCGTCCAGCCGGGCCACATCTTCCCGCTCCGCGCCCGCCGCGGCGGCGTCCTGCAACGCTCCGGACAGACCGAGGCCGCCGTCGACCTGGCGCGGCTCGCGGGCCTGATCCCCGCCGGCGTCGTCTGCGAGATCATGAAGGACGACGGGACGATGGCCCGCGTGCCCGATCTCGTCGAGTACTGCGCGACGCACGGGCTGAAGATGATCACCGTCGCCGACCTGATCGAGTACCGGCGCCGCCACGAGAAGCTCGTCGAGCGCGTCACCTCGGTCACGCTCCCGACCGCGTACGGCAAATTCCAGGCCGTCGCCTTCCGCGAGACGCTGACCGGCAAGCACCACGTCGCGCTCGTCAAGGGCGAGGTGGAAGGGGAGCAGGACGTGCTCGTCCGCGTCCACTCGGAGTGCTTGACGGGTGACGTCTTCCACTCGCTCCGCTGCGACTGTGGCGAGCAGCTCGAGCTCGCGCTGCGCCGGATCGACCAGGAGGGCAGAGGTGTTCTCCTCTACCTCGCGCAGGAGGGCCGCGGGATCGGCCTCCTCAGCAAGCTGAAGGCCTACGAGCTGCAGGAACAGGGGCTCGACACGGTCGAGGCGAACCTGCGCCTCGGCTTCGCCGCCGACCACCGCGAGTACGGAATCGGCTCGCAGATCCTCGCCGACCTCGGCCTCTCGACGATCCGCGTGCTCACGAACAACCCGAAGAAGATCTCCGGCATCGCCGGCTTCGGGCTCGAGGTCGTGGCCCAGGAGCCGATCGAGGTTGCGCCGAACGCGGAGAACCGCCGCTATCTCGAAGCCAAGCGCGAGAAGCTCGGTCACACGCTGCACCACCAGGACCTCCGCTTCGACGTCGAGCTGGAGCCGTGAGCGAGCGCGAGCCCTGGCCCGCCGCGCCCGAGCTGGCCGACCCTCCGAGCGAGGAGCAGGCCGCCGCCGCGGAGGTCGAAGAGCCGGAGCGTGAATCCGAGCCCGAGGTCGCCGATCAGCCCGAAGCGGTCGAGACGCCTGTCGCGGAGGAGCCCGCGGCCTCCACGGAGCACGCCGAGGGCGAGTTCTCAGTCCCGGACGGCTACGGCATCCTCGAGGGGGCGCCAAAGGGCGGCCGTCGCGCGGTGGGAGTCGTCGTCAGCCGCTTCAACGGCGCGGTCACGTCGAAGCTGCTCGAGGGCGCGCTCGCCGAGTTGGAGGAGGCCGGGATCGCGCGCGATGCGGTCACGGTCATGCCCGTGCCGGGCGCGTTCGAGCTGCCGATTGCCGCGATGGCGCTCGCGAAGACGCGCCGGTACGCCTGCATCGTGGCGCTCGGATGCGTGATCCGCGGCGACACGCCTCACTTCGACTTCGTCGCGGGCGAGGCCGCCTCCGGGCTGCAGCTCGCCGCGCTCGAGACCGGCATCCCGGTCGCGTTCGGTGTCCTCACGCTGGAGGAGGCCGACCAGGCCGACGACCGGCTGGAGAAGGGTGCCGAGGCCGTCCGCACGGGCCTCGAGATGGCCGACGTCTTCGCCCAGCTGCGCGCTGCGGCTCGGGGCTAGCAGCCCGAGTTGCGGTAGCCAGGCGCTCGTGCGCCAAGTAACAGTCTGTTACTTGGCTGCTATCATCGGCCGCCGATGTCCAAGGTCTGCGCATCCTGCGGCAAGAAGCCGTCGTTCGGGAACAACCGGAGCCACTCGATGGTGGCGACGAAGCGCCGCTTCAACCCGAACCTCCAGCGCGTGCGCGTCCTGCTGGACGGCGTGGCCACGCGCGCCTACATCTGCACCCGCTGCCTCAAGGCGGGCAAAGTGCAGAAAGCGGTCTAGGCCGCAACCTCTCGCCTGATCCGCACCGTCTAAGCTCGCGGCGATGGAGCGGGACCACTTCTCCGAGCAGTCCGAGCTCGGCCGGATCACGATTGCGCCGGACGCGATCGCGCAGATCGTTGGCCATACGGCCGCCGAGTGCTACGGCGTCGTCGGCATGGCTGCGAAGGGGATCAAGCGGCTGCTCACGAGGGACAAGCTGACGCAGGGGATCGGCGTCTCCGCGGACCGGGATGGGCTCCGCCTCGACTTGCACGTCGTCGTCGAGTACGGCCTCAACCTCGCCGAGGTCGCGGCCACGGTCCGCTCGCGTGTCGCCTACGAGGTCGAGCGGCTGACCGGCCTCACCGTCGCCGCCGTCGAGGTCCATATCGAAGACGTCAGGCGAAGCGCGTGATGACTTGGCTTTTCGACGCTGACCTGAGCACGGACGCTTCGTGGCCGGAGCCGGGCTTTGCCCGGCGGGAGGCCCGCTGCGTCTCGGTGTCGCTACGGAGAAGGAGGGGGCTCATGGGGGAACCATGGGTTCCCCCATGCTCGGAAGACGTGAGGCGAAGCGCGTGAGCGTGGCGGAGCTCGAGCGCGCCCGCGAGCTCGGGCGCGCGGCGCTGACGACGCTGGAGGCGAACCGGCGCCGGATCGACGACCTCAACGTCTACCCGGTCCCCGACGGCGACACGGGCACGAACCTGACCCTGACGGCGCGCGCGATCATGGAGGCGCTCGAGGCGTCGGCGGCCGAGGACCGTCCGGCGCTCGCGAAGGAGCTGACCCGGGCGGCGCTGATGGGCGCGCGCGGCAACTCGGGCGTCATCTTCTCGCAGATCCTGCGCGGTGCGGCCGAGGCGCTCGGCGAGGCCGGGCTCCTCGACTCGGCGACGATCCGCCGCGCCTTCCGCAGCGCGAGCGACGCCGCCTACCGGGCCGTGCGGCGGCCGGTGGAGGGGACGATGCTCTCCGTCATCCGCGAGCTCGCCGAGGAAGCCGAGGACCCCCGGAACGCGACGCTCGAGCCGACCGAGCTGCTGAAGAGGCTCGTCGAGCGCGGGGAGGAGGCGCTCGCGAGAACGCCCGAGCAGCTCGACGTGCTGCGCGAGGCCGGCGTCGTGGACGCGGGCGGGGCCGGATTGCTCGAGATCGTCCGCGGCGTCTCGGCCGCGCTCGCCGGCGAGCCGATCCCGGAGGCGCCCGTGGCGGACGCCCACGAGGCCGGTGTCGACGCCGTGCACCAGGAGCTCTCGGAGTACCGGTACTGCACGGTGTTCGTGATCGAGGGGGAAGGCCTCGACGCGGAGGCGCTCGAAGCCGAGCTCGATCCGCTCGGCGACTCCCTGCTCGTCGTGGGCGACTCGACGGCGCTGAAGATCCACCTCCACACGGACGAACCGGGCCGGGCGCTTGCCTTCGGCACCGGGCTCGGGACGATCGAGGCTGTCGAGATCGCGAACATGCACAAGCAGACGGAGCAGCGCAGCGAACGTCTTCTCGCCGTCCCCGATCCCGAGCTCACGCTCGAGACGGGTGTCGTCGCGGTCGTCCCGGGAGCGGGGAACCGCCGCTTGTTCGAGAGCTACGGCGCAGCGCGCGTGATCGAGGGCGGGCAGACGATGAACCCGTCGACCGCGGACATCCTGGCGGCGATCGAGTCCACACCGGCGACCGAGGTGCTCGTGCTGCCCAACAACTCGAACGTGATCCTCTCCGCCGAGCAAGCCGCGAAGCTCGCGGAGAAACCCGTGCGCGTCCTCCCCGCGGACTCGGTCCCCGCGGGGCTGGCCGCGATCGTGCGGTACCTGCCCTCGCTCGATGCGGCCGCGAACGAGGCGGCGATGCTCGAGGCGATCGAGCAGGTCGCGACGGGAGAGGTGACGCGTGCGTCGCGCGACGTCGAGCTCGACGGCGTCGAGGTGCGCAAGGGCGCCTGGCTCGGGCTCGCCGACGGCGCCGCCGTTGCCTCCTCGCCCGACTTCGAGGCGGTCGCGACAGCTGTCGCAGAGCGCCTGCTCGACGGCGGCCGTGAGGTGCTGACGCTGCTCACGGGCGAGGACGAGCCCGAGCTCGACGGGCTTCTCCGGCTGCTGCAGGAGCGGCACCCGACCGTCGAGCTCGACGTGCACCCGGGCGGCCAGCCGCACTATCCGCTCTTGCTCTCGGCCGAGTAGGCGTAAGGTCCCGTTGTGGAGGCGGTGACCGAGACGCAGACCGTCCGCGTCCTGCTCGTCGAGGACAACGACGTCTTCCGGCAGGCGCTCATCCTCCTGCTCGAGCTCCAGGAGGGGATCGACGTCGTCGGCGCCGTCACCGCGGGCAACGACGCGGTCGCAGCCGGCAAGAAGCTCGAGCCGCATGTCGCGGTCGTCGACTTTCGCCTGCCCGGGATGGACGGCGTCGAGACGACGATCGCGCTTAGGCGCGAATGCCCTGACGTCTCCGTCGTCTGTCTGACTGCGTCAGCGAGCCCGCGCGAGGTCGAGGCGCTCAGAGCCGCCGGCGCCGTCGACTGCCTGCGGAAGGACCAGGAGCTGGAGGAGATCGTCGCCGCGATCCGCCGGGCCGGCGAGTCGCGCTTGTGAACCTCTCCAAAGAGAACACGGCGATCGTGCTGGACTCGACCGCCGACTTCCCCGACGCGCAGATTCGCTTCCCGAACATGCGCGTCGTTCCGCTCTACGTGCGCTTCGGCGAGGAGAGCTTCCGCGACTACGTCGAGCTCGACCCGCACGGCTTCTACGAGCGCCTGCGGGGCGCCTCCGAGCTGCCGACGACCTCGCAGCCCACGCCGCAGGACTTCATGTCGACCTATCACGCGCTCGCCGGCTACGAGCGCATCTACTCCCTGCACATCTCCTCCAAGCTCTCGGGCACGTTCCAGAGCGCGTCGCTGGCCGCTGCCGACGACGGCGACCGGGTCCGGCTGATCGACACAGCATCGGCCTCGGTCGGCATCGGCATGCTCGCGCTCGCGGTCCAGGACCTGCTCGCGGCCGGCACGACCGACGAGGAGATCGAGGCGCTCGCGGAGCGCTACCGGACGGGTGCCGGGCTGCTCTTCACGGTCGACACGCTCGAGTTCCTCGCCAAGGGCGGCCGCATCGGCCGTGCCCGGGCACTCGCCGGGAGCCTGCTGAACGTCAAGCCGATCCTCACGATCGAGGACGGAGAGGTCGTGCCGCTCACCCGCGTGCGCGGCCGCCAGAAGGCGCTCGACGAGTTCCGCAAGCGGTTCGAGGAGGCGACGGAGGACGGACCCGGCCTCGGCGTCGGCATCGCGCACGCGGAGGCGGACGAGACCGTCGAGCAGCTGCGTGAGATCGTGCTCGCCGTCACGGCCGCAGGCGGAAGATCAAGCTGGTCTCGAGCCTCGGCGCCGTGGTGGGAACGCACGCCGGGCCGGGCACGGTCGGGCTTCTTCTGGTACCAGGACCGCTAGCCGGACCGGCTGCAATACTCGCCGCATGAGCCGGCCGCAGCCCGGTTTCGCCGCCGTGGACCCGCCCGCCGCAGGGTGGAGGCCCACCCGCGCCCGCTTCCGCACGGAGCGCCTCGACGCGCCGCTCGACTCGCTCTCCGGAGTCGGCCCGACCCTGAAGCGCCGCCTCGCGAAGCTCGGGCTCGAGCACGTCGGCGACCTGCTCGACCACCGTCCGCGCCGTTACGAGCGGCCCGTGCCGCAGAAGCGGATCGCGGACCTGTTCGGGGACGAGGAGGTCCTGATCGAGGGCGACGTGCTCCGGACGTCCCTGCGCCGCGGGCGCGGTCGGCTGCAGATCCTGACCGCCCAGGTGTCCGACGGGAGCGGCCAGATCTCGGCGACGTGGTTCAACCAGCCGTGGCTGAAGGACAAGCTGACGCCCGGCACGCGCGTGCGGCTGCGCGGCCAGCCGAACCGCTACGGCTTCGCGGTGCGCTCCTACGACCTGAACGGAGGAACCGCCACCGCCGACTTCGCGCCCGTCTATCCGGCGAGCGAGGAGGTCTCCGCGGCGAAGCTGCGCGACCTGGTGGCCGACGCGCTTCCGCATGCTCGCGACCGTCCCGACGCCCTGCCGGCGGCCGTCAAGGCGACCCGACGCCTCCCGCTCCGCGCCGATGCGCTCGTCGCCGTGCACCAGCCGCGCTCGCTCGACGAGGCGGAGGAGGGAAGATCGAGGCTCGCCTTCGACGAGCTGCTCGTCCTCCAGCTGGCGCTCGCCCGCCGGGCGGCGGAGCGCGAGCATCTCGTGGCGGCGGCCCTGCCCGCGCCCGGCGAGCTGATCGACCGCTACCGCGCCGCGCTCCCGTTCACGCTCACCGAGCACCAGGAGGGCGCGATCGCGGAGCTCGACCGCGACCTGGCCCGAACGACGCCGATGCAGCGGCTGCTGCAGGGCGACGTCGGCTCGGGCAAGACCGTCGTTGCGCTCTATGCGCTGCTGCGCGCGGTCGAGGCGGGCCGTCAGGGCGCGCTGATGGCGCCGACCGAGACGCTCGCGGAGCAGCATTTCCTCACGATCGAGGGCATCTGCGCGGAGCTCGGCGTCAGCTGCGCGCTCGTGACCGGCTCGGTCAAGTCGAAGGCCGCGACCGACGCCGACGTCGTTGTCGGCACGCACGCCCTGATCCAGGAGGGCTTCGAGCTCCGCGATCTCGCCGTCGCGGTCGTCGACGAGCAGCACCGTTTCGGGGTCGAGCAGCGTTCCGCCCTCGCGGAGGGTCGCGCTCCGCACGTGCTCCACATGACGGCCACGCCGATCCCGCGGACGCTCGCACTGACGGTCTACGGCGACCTCTCGGTCAGCGAGATCGCCAAGCCGCCTGCGACCCGCAAGCCGATTGTGACCGCGTGGGTCACCGACGAACGGAGCTCCGAGGCCTACACCCGCCTGAGGGCCCACCTCGCCGAAGGAAGGCAGGCGTACGTCGTCTGTCCGCTGATCGAGGAGTCGGCGACCTCGACGGCGCGGGCGGCCGAGCAGGAGGCCGACCGCCTGCGCGCCGGAGAGCTAGAGGGCTTCCGCGTCGGCTGCATGCACGGCCGCCTCAAGCCCGGCGAGCGACGTGAGCTGATGGCGCGGTTCAACGCGCGGGAGCTCGACGTGCTCGTGGCCACGACCGTGATCGAGGTCGGCGTCGACGTCCCGAACGCCACGATCATGATCGTCCAGGAGGCGGACCGGTTCGGGCTCGCCCAGCTGCACCAGCTCAGGGGCCGGGTCGGGCGCGGGGCCGAGCAGTCGTATTGCCTGCTCGTCTCGGGACCGAAGGAGGAGCTGACCGAGAGCGCGCGGGAGCGGCTCGAGGCGATGGTCGCCTCGACCGACGGGTTCGAGCTGGCCGAGCGGGATCTCGAGATCCGCGGCGGCGGCGCGCTCCTCGGCGCCCGCCAGTCCGGGCTTTCGGACCTCCGCTTCGCACGGATCACGCACGATCGGGAGCTGCTCGAGGCGGCGCGCGAGGCGGCTCGCGCGTTGCCGCCGGAGACGATGGCGCCCGAGGTCGACGCGCTGCTCGGCGAGGCCGAGCATCTCGGCGCGTCGTAGCCGGCACGACGGTGCGGTTATCCGTACGTCGAGAAGCTAGGAGGCCGCACCGTTCAGCGACCCTCCGGGCTGCGAGCCTGCAGAGATGGACGCGATCGTTCTCAGACCGCTGCGCTCGGGCGAGCGGAGCGCGGTGCTGGAGGTGTTCGCCGGTCTCTCCGAGCGGAGCCGCCGGCTGCGCTTCCTCGGCTCGAAGCCGCGCCTGCTCGAGAGCGACGTCCGCCAGCTCGTCGACGTCGATCGCGCCGGCCACGAGGCCGTCGCCGCGATCGACCGTGAGACCGGCTTGACGGTCGGCATCGCCCGCTACGTGCGCGACGGGGACGCGCCCGAGGCGGAGATCGCATTCGAGGTGGTCGACGAGTGGCAGGGCCGCGGCGTCGGCAAGCAGCTCGTGCACGCGCTGCGAGGGCTGGCGCGCGGCGAAGGCATCCTCCGCTTCCGCGCCCACGTCGCCCACGGGAACGAGCCGGCGCTGGCGCTCGTCCGCAGCCTCGGCGACGTGCTCGCGCGGCGCTACGTCGACGGCACCATCGAGCTCGTCGTCCGCCTGCCCTAGAGTCCTCCGCATCCAATGCGGATCATCGCGGGCACGCACCGCGGCGCCCGGATCGCCGCGCCCAAGGGGCTGGACACGCGGCCGACGGGCGACCGCGTGCGCGAGGCCGCCTTCAACCTGATCGGGCCCGTCGACGACGCGAGCGTGCTCGACCTGTTCGCCGGCTCGGGCGCGATGGGGCTCGAGGCCCTCTCGCGCGGCGCCGCGAGGGTGAGCTTCGTCGAGGCGGACCGGGTCGCCTGCCGGACGATCTCGCAGAACCTCGAGAAGCTCGGCCTGACCGGCGCCCGCGTCACCTGCGCCGACGCGATCTGGACGCTGCGGCAGGAGACGAGCACGTACGACCTCGTCCTCGTCGACCCGCCCTACGAGCGCTGGGCGGAGCTCGAGCCGAAGCTCGCGGAGCACCTGCCGCGCGTGCTCGCGCCCGACGGCCTGCTCGTCGTCGAGACCGGCTCGCGGGTCGAGCCGTCGCTGCCGCTTCCCATTCGCACTTCGCGGCGGTACGGTTCCGCGCGGCTCACCCTCTTCGAACACGAATCGTGATCACTGCCATCTGCCCCGGTTCCTACGACCCCGTCACTCTGGGGCATGTCGACGTGATCACGCGTGCCTCCGCGATCTTCGACCGCGTCGTCGTCGGCGTCGTGGGCACGCCGCAGCACAAGACGCCGCTCTTCGACCTCGACGAGCGTGTCGGTTTCCTGCGGGAGGCGCTGGCGGAGCTCGACAACGTCGAGGTCGACGTCTTCTCGGAGCTCGTGGTCGAGTTCGCCCGCCGCTGGGACGCGAAGGCGATCGTGAAAGGACTGCGCGTGATCTCCGACTTCGAGTGGGAGTTCCAGATGAATCAGCTCAACAGGCATCTCGCACCGGAGATCGAGACCGTGTATGTGATGGCGAGCCCGCAGGTGAGTTTCGTCTCCTCGAGCGGCGTGAAGGAGATAGCCAGCTTCGGCGGAAAGGTGGAGCAACTGGTTCCGGACGCCGTTGCGCGTCGTCTCGCGGAGATGTTCCCGGACGGCCGCCCCGGTGCCCCGGAAAACCCCAGAGAGTAGACTTTCGGAGACCTCATGGACGTCCTCGTTCTGATCGACAAGCTCGACGACCTCGTGCACAACGCGAAGGCCGTGCCGCTCACGGACCAGGTCCGGATCGACCGGGAAGAGATCTACGACATCCTCGACCAGATGCGCGCAACCATCCCGGAGGAGATCAAGCAGGCGCGCTGGATCGTCAAGGAGCGCCAGGAGATGCTGGCCGAGGCGAAGCGCGAGACCGATCGGATCCTCGGCGAGGCACGCGAGCAGGCCGTGCGCGAGGCCTCGCAGACCGAGATCGTCAAGCTCGCGGAACGCCAGGCGCAGGAGATCGTCGACGACTCGCGGCGGCAGGCCCGCGAAACGCGGCTCGAGATGGAGGACTGGGCGGACGGGATCCTCTCGACGCTCGAGGTCAACCTCGACAAGTTCCTCACCGCGGTCAAGCGCGGCCGCGAGCGCCTGCACGAGCGCTCGCAGGAGACCGTCGTCGCCGGCGTCGGGCCGAGGAGAGCTCGACGACACGCGCGAGCCGGAAGACGAGCCGAGCTGACCTGCTGAGGCAGGCGGCGCGGCTGATGACCCGCTTTCCGCTCCGCCGGCTGCGTCTCCGCCCCGGCGAGGAGCACCGCGACGCAGTGGCGATCGAGCTCGAGCCGTTCGAGCTCGGCGGGCAGCGGTATCTGCCGGTGCCGCACGAGGTCGACGCTGCTCTGACGGTCGTCCAAGCGACTACCGGCTTGGACCTCCGGCTCACGTTCGACTCCCGGCTGCACGGGCCGTGCATGCGCTGCCTCGCGGACGCCGTGGTCGACGTCCACGTCGACGCGCGCGAGTACCACGCAAACGACGCGGGCGGCGCGGACGAGCTCCGGAGCGAGTACGTCGTCGATGACCAGCTCGAGCTCACGGCATGGGCCCGCGACGCGATCGCCCTGGCGCTGCCCGACCAGATCCTGCACGCGCCCGACTGCGCCGGGCTCTGCCCGGTCTGCGGCAAAGACCTGAACCTCGAGCCGCACACCCATGACGACGAGACGCCGGACCCGCGCTGGTCGGCGCTCGAGGAGCTCCGCGACCGGCTCTGAGCATCGTCGGCGGGACATCGTGCCGCTGCGGACATGCCGGGTCCTGGCCCCGACATGGCCGCACGGGACGGGTAGGATGCGCGCGGCGCTCCGGCGCCCTCCCATGACGGACTGACGCGAGACACTGACGTTCGCTCCGGCGCTCCGCAGGCGCCCCGTTCTCGTTCCTCACGTCCTCCAGGAGGTTCCGTGCGTGTCTCGCTCCACGGCGTCGTTCGCTCCTTCGGCGCCCGCACCGTCCTCGACCGCGTCGACCTGACGATCGGGCCGCGCTCGCGGCTCGGCCTCGTCGGCCCCAACGGCGCCGGCAAGTCGACGCTGCTGCGGCTCGCCGCCGGTCTCGACGATCCGGACGAGGGACGCGTCGAGCGGACCCCCGCCACGCTCACGATCGGCTACCTGCCGCAGGAGCACGAGCGCCGTCCCGGCGAGACGCTGCTCGCGTTCCTGGCGCGGCGCACCGGCGTCGCAGCTGCCGAGGCGGACGTCCAACAGCACGCGGACGACTGGAGGCCGGACGCGTACGCCGCAGCGCTCGAGCGTTTCCTGGCGCTCGGCGGCGCCGACCTGGAGGCACGCGCCCGGACGGTCTGTGCCGAGCTCGGCCTCCCCGTCTCGCTGCAGCAAGAGACGGCGACGCTTTCGGGCGGCGAGGCAGCTCGGGCCGCCCTCGCCGCGATCCTTCTCTCGCGCTACGACCTGCTCCTGCTCGATGAGCCGACGAACGACCTCGACTTCGACGGCCTCGACCGGCTGGAGCGCTTTGTCGACCGCTTCCCGGGCGGGATCGCGGTCGTCTCGCACGACCGAGCCTTCCTCGACCGCACAGTGACCCGGATCGCCGAGCTCGATCCGTGGACGGGCCGCGTCCGCGAGTACGCCGGCGGCTGGCGCGACTTCGCCGCCGCACGGGAGCTCGCGAGGCGGCAGCAGTACGCCGAGTACGCGCAAGCGCAGGAACGCCGCCGCGAGCTGGAGGCATTGCTGCACGTCAGGCGCAACCAGGCTCGCGCCGGCGGCGGCTTCCTGGCGAAGGCGACGGGCGGCGCCGATCGGCGTGGCACGCACGCGCTGTCGACCAAGGTGCGACAGGCGGAGCGGGCGCTCGAGCGCGTGGGGAACGTCGACAAGCCCTTCGAGCCGTGGGAGCTGCACCTCTCGCTCTCGCCCGCGCGGCGGCCGGGAGACCTCGTCGTCTCGCTCGAAGGTGCCGTGGGGGAACGTGGCCGCTTCCGGCTCGGCCCGATCGACCTCGATCTGGCTCCGGGAGAGCGTGTCGCGGTCACGGGGCGCAACGGGAGCGGCAAGTCGACGCTGCTCTCCCTCCTGCTGGGCGAGCTGCCGCTCGCGGCCGGCCGCCGCCTGGTCGGGAAGGGGACCGTGCTCGGCGCACTCGACCAGCGCCGCCAGGGCTACGACGGGGAGGAGCGCCTGCTCGCGGCGTTCACCAGGCGCACTCCCCTCGCCCCGGCAGACGCCCGCACGCTGCTCGCGAAGTTCAACCTCGGCAGCGAGCATATCGAGCGCGCCTGCTCGACGCTGTCGCCGGGTGAGCGCACCCGGGCGCACCTGGCCGAGTTGATGGCGCTCGGCGTCAACTGCCTCGTCCTCGACGAGCCGACCAACCATCTCGACCTGGAGGCGATCGAGCAGCTCGAGACTGCCCTCCAGGCCTACGAGGGCACGGTCGTGCTCGTCTCGCACGACCGCCGCTTCCTCGAGAATGCGGGGCCCACGAGGTCGATTTCCTTGTAGCTATACTCGGCAGCCGCTGATGGCAGTCCCGAAGAAGAAAACGTCGAAGGCGCGTCGCGACAAGCGCCGTGCGCAGCACGGCATCGAGTCGCCGCGCGTCAACGTCTGCCCGACCTGCCATCAGCCCAAGCGGCCGCATCGCGTCTGCCCGACGTGCAAGACGTACAAGGGCCGCGAGATCGAGCCGCTCCGGACGCCTGTTCCGTAGCGGCCGCGCCTGCCCGCCCCCGCTCGTAAGCTGGCGCCGTGAGCCGGCCCACCGCAATCGTCGTCGACGCGATGGGCGGCGATCGTGCGCCCGACGAGATCGTCGCCGGCGCACTCGACGCCGCGGCCGACGGTGTCGAGGTCGTCCTCTTCGGCGCGCCGGGGATCGACACGGGCGGGCTCGAGCTCGTCGAGACGAGCCAGGTGATCGAGATGCACGAAAAGCCGGCCGAAGCCGTGCGCGCCAAGCCGGACTCGTCGCTCGTGGCCGCGCACGTCGCGGTTGCAGAGGGCCGCGCGGGCGCAGTCCTCTCCGCGGGGAACACGGGGGCGATGCTCGCCGCCGGCCTCCTACATCTCCGCCGCGTGCCAGGTGTCCAGCGGCCGGCGATCGCCGTCCCGATCCCGACCGAGAAGGGGCCGTCCGTCCTGCTCGACTCGGGTGCGAACGCGGACGCGCGCGCGGAGCACCTGCTCCAGTTCGCGCACATGGGGACGATCTTCGCCGCAGAGATCCTCGAGATCGAGCGGCCGGAAGTCCGCCTGCTCTCGATCGGCGAGGAGCCGGAGAAGGGAAACCAGCTCACGCTCGAGGCGCATGCGCTGCTGGCGGCGAGTGAGCTCGACTTCGCCGGCAACACGGAGAGCCGCGACCTCCTCGCGGGCGCCGCCGACGTGATCGTCTGCGACGGATTCACCGGCAACATCGCGCTGAAGCTGCTCGAGGGCACGATCAAGACCGTGCTCGACGCCCTCCGGGCGGAGATCGAGGCGACGCCGCGCGGCAAGCTCGGTGGGCTCCTGATCCGGCCGGCGGCCCGCCGGCTCCGCCACCGGCTCGACCCGGACACGTACGGCGGCGCGTACCTGCTCGGCCTGCGCGGGCTCTCGGTGATCGCGCACGGAAACTCTTCCCGCACCGCGATCGCGAACGCGATCCGGCTGGCCGCCCGCGGGGTCGAGCACGACGTCGTCGGACGCCTCGCCTCCCGCTTGCCCGAGCGGCGTTCGGCGACTGTATGATCGGCGCGCTCTCGCCCCGTCCACAACCATTCAAGGAGTCGAATTGGCAGCATCGCGTGAAGAAGTCTTCGAGCGGGTCAAGGAAGTTCTGACCGAGCAGCTCGGCGTCGAGGAGTCCGAGATCACCGAGGAGGCGTCGTTCCAGGAGGACCTGGACGCGGACTCGCTCGATCTCGTCGAGCTGATCATGGAGCTCGAGGACCAGTTCGCGATCAAGATCTCGGACGAGGACGCCCAGAAGATCACGACCGTGGGGCAGGCCGTCGACTACGTCTCGGCGCACCAGTAGCGCCGCCCCGACCGGCGATCCGGCGGAGCTCGGGCGGCTGATCGACGCCCTGCCGCGCGAGCGGATCCAGCACGTCTTCACGCATACCTCCTGGGCGTCCGACCGGGCGGCTTCCTACGAGCGCCTGGAGTTCCTCGGCGACAGCGTCCTCGAGCTCGCGATCGCGCGGGAGCTCTACGAGCGCTATCCGGACGCCGCCGAGGGTCGCCTGGCCAAGATCCGCTCGCACGTCGTCTCTCGCCAGAGCTGCGCCGCGGTGGCGAAGGACCTCCAGCTGGGCGAGCGCCTGGCGGAGGCCGCAGGCGACGGGCTCGCGGGCGACGAGCTGAGCCGGATCGTCAGGAGCAAGAACGTCACCGCAGCACTGCTCGAGGCCGCGATCGCCGCGCTCTTTCTCGAGCACGGCTACGAGCCGATCGAGCGCGCGATCGTGGCGGCCTTCTCCGACCGGATCGAGTACGCCCGGACCACGCACGTCGACCACAAGACCGAGCTTCAGGAGGCGCTCGCGCGCACGGGGCGGACCGTGAGCTACGCGGTGCTCGACGTCGAAGGGCCGGCACACGACCGGCACTTCTCGTGCGCGGCGCAGATCGACGGCGTGGAGCTCGGCACCGGCACCGGCCGGACGAAGAAGGAGGCCGAGCAGGCCGCGGCCAAGATGGCCCTCGAGGCCCTCTCCGCCGAATAACCGCCCAGGCGGCGTCCGTCGGGGTCGCTAGCCTCCGGCCGTGCATCTGCGCTCTCTCCGCCTGCGCGGGTTCAAGTCGTTCCCGGAGGCTCTCGAGCTGAAGCTGGAGCCCGGAGTGGCGGTCGTCGTCGGGCCGAACGGCTCCGGCAAGTCGAACGTCGCCGACGCGATCGTCTGGGCGGCCGGCTCGTTGACGCCGTCCGAGCTGCGCGCCGAGAAGCCCGACGACGTCCTCTTCAACGGCGCCGAGGGACGGACGCCCGCCGACAGCTGCGAGGTCGAGCTCGTCTTCGACAACGAGGACGGCGGCTTCGGCGAGCTCGACTTCTCCGAGGTCTCGATCGCACGGCGTCTGCACCGCGGCGGCGAGGGGCAGTACCTCGTCAACCGCGCTCATGTGCGCCGCACCGACCTCGTCGAGCTGCTCGCCGACGTCGGCCTGAGCGGCTCGATGCACTCGATCGTCAGCCAGGGCAAGGTCGAAGCGGTGCTCGCGTCCAAGCCCGAGGAGCGGCGTGAGCTCGTCGAGGAGGCGGCCGGGCTCGGCAAGTTCAAGCGCCGCAAGCACCGCGCCGAGCTGAAGCTCGCCCGTGTCGGGATCCAGGTGGAGCGCGCCCGCGACGTCGAGGCGGAGGTGCGAAAGCGGCTGCGCCCGCTCGCCCTCCAGGCGACCGCGGCCGAACGGGCCGAGAAGCTCGCGCGCGAGATCGCGGCCCTGCGCGCGCGGATCGCGGAGCTCGACCTCCGCGACGCCGCTGCTCGCCGCGACACTGCGGAGGAACGGAAGACGGCGGCCGGCCTCGCGCGGCGGCGCGCGCAGGAGAAGCTCACCGCGCTGCTCGCCGAGCGGCACGCCGCGGAGGAGGAGCTCGCCGACGCCGCCGGCCGGCGCGAGGCGGCCGTGAAGGCGCTCTACCGCCTCCAGGGCGCCAGCGAGCGGATCGCTCTGCGGCAGGAGGGGGCGGAGAGCCAGCTCGTCGCGCTGCGCGCCGATCTCTCCGCCGCCGACGCGGCCGCGCGCGAGGTCACAGACGAGCCCAGGCGCGAGCTCGAGCGGGCCGCGACCGATGCCACCGCTGCGGCGCGCAACGCGGCCGCCGCGAGCGGCGCTGCGGCCGAGCGGGCCCGCGCGGCCCAGGAACGACTGGCATCGCTCGAGCGCGCGACCGCAGCGCGCGCCGAGGAGCAGCTCGACGCGCTGCGGAGCGAGCGGCTGCAGATCGAGGCCCGCGTGGCCGAAGCGGCCGGTGGGCGGGAAGGAGCGACCGCCGCGCTCTACCGGCTCGGCTCGGTCCGGGAGCGGCTGGCGATGCGCGCCGAGTCGCTCTCGGCGCTTCGCGAGCGCGTCCAGATCGAGCTCGCCGAGGCGGAGGCGGCCGCGAGACGCCCGGGCCCGTCGCCGGCCGAGCTCGAGGCAGCCGCGAACGAGGCGACCGCGTCGGCCCGCGCGGCCGCGCACGCCCGCGACGACCTCGTTGAGCGGGCCACGCTCGCCAAGGAGCGTCTCGCCGCGCTCGAGCGCTCGCTCGCCGAGCGAGAGGGGATCCCGCCCGCGGCGCGCGCGCTGGCCGACGAGGGGGCGGAGCTGGCGCTCTCGTCGCTGGACGTCGAGCCGGGCGCGGAACGGGCCGTGGCTGCCGCGCTCGCGTGGCGGGCGTCGGCCGTCGTCGCCGAGGACGCTGCCGCGGGTCTCGCGCTGCTGCGGCGCGCCAAGGAGTCCGGGCTGGGCAGTCTCGCCGTGCTCGTAGGCAGGCGGCCGGCCGAGCGCGTCGCCGAACTGCCGGTCGTTCCACTCGACACTCTCCTCGCTGCGAATGTCCCGTCTGTCACGGACGAGGGCTTCGGCTACGACCCGCAGCGCGGCGAGCTCTGGTTCGCCGGCGAGGCGGCCGAGGCCGTCCTCCTCGAGCTGGAGTCGCGAAGACGGGCGCTCGAGGGCGAGATCGACGAGCTCGCAGCGCGGGCGAAAGCGGCCGAGACCGAAGCGACCGACGCCGCGTCGGCCGCCGAGCAGGCGGAGGCCGCCTACGCCCGGGTCGCACACCTGCGCACAACGGAGGACAGCGACCCAGAGCTGCTGCAGCGGATCTCCGCCGGGGCGGATCGGCTCGACGAGACGCTCCTGGCGGCCGTCGCAGTCGCGTCGCGGCTCGAGCAGCCACTGCGTGCTCGAGCGGACGCGGACACGGAGCGAGTGGGCGAGCTCGCCAGCGAGCTGGCGCGGATCGGCGGGCTCGAGCACGAGGCCCGCGCCGCGTCCACACGTGCGAACGAGCGCGCTGCCGCCGCCGAGCTCGAGCGCGTCCGCCTGGGCGGCGAGGGCCAGATCCGGCTGCTCCACGTCGACGAGGCCGAGCGAGACCAGATCGAGCGTGACGCGCGCGAGCTCACCGACGAGGCCGAACGGCGGTCGAGAGCGGCCTCCGAGGCGGCAGACGCCGCTCGTGCGGCTGCCTCGGCACAAGGGGAGCGCCGCCGCGCGGCGCTCGACGCCGACCTCGTCCGGCGCGTGCTCGCCTGCGCCGAGCGGCTCGACGAAGCGCTCGGCCACGCCGCGACCGCCGCGGCGCGGTTCGACGCGCCGCTGCGCGCCCGCGTCGACGCGGGCGCGACCCGTACCGGCGAGCTCGGCGCGCGGCTCCGCGACCTCGGCGCCGCGGAAGTCGAGCTGCGGCAGGGAGCCGAAGACGCTGCTCAGCGCGCCACCGGGATCGAGATCGAGCTGACGCGGATCGAGGCAGAGGCGGCCGACGCGCGCCGCCGGCTCGAGGATGCGGCCGCGGAGCCTGCCGAGGGCGACGATCGGGACGAGCTCGCCGCTCGGGCCGAGCGGCTGGAGCAGCGCCGGATCCAGCTCGGCCAGGTCAACCCGCTGGCGCAGGAGGAGTACGAGGCGGAGAAGGAGCGGCTCGCCGAGCTCGCGACCCAGCGTGAGGATCTCGAACACAGCCTCGAGGAGCTTGCGCGCCTGCGCGACGAGCTCGCCGAAACGGTCGAGCGCCGCTTCGCGGACACCTACCACGCGGTCGCCGAGCACTTCGCGGAGGTCGCCGCGACGCTCTTTCCCGGCGGCGAGGGGCGTCTCCGCCTCGTCGAGCCCGACGAGGACGGCGGCGAGAGCGGGGTGGAGGTGGAGCTGCGCCCGGCCGGCAAGAAGATCACGCGGCTCGGGATGCTCTCGGGGGGCGAGAAGGCGCTCGGGGCGATCTCGTTCCTGTTCGCGCTCTTCCTCGCGAAGCCGTGCCCGTTCTACCTGCTCGACGAGGTCGAGGCGGCGCTCGACGATGCCAACATCGGCCGCTTCGTCGAATTGCTGCGCCGCTACGCGGACCGGGCCCAGTTCGTCGTGATCACACACCAGAAGCGGACGATGGAGGCGGCCGACGTGCTCTACGGCGTCACCATGGGCGCCGACGGCGTCAGCGAAGTCGTCTCGCGCCGCCTCCCGCGCGAGGAAGCGGTGGCGCTGGCGGGCTAAGCCCTCAGTCGAACTCGTACTGCGCCGCCAGCCGCTTCGGCGCCTGGATCAGCCATGCGTCGATGAGCCGCTCGCGCACCTCGTCCTCGTCGATGTGCTCGAGCCAGATGAGGAGGAAAGCGGGCGAGGCCTCGAAGTGCGGCGTCAGCCGGTAGGCGTCCGGGTTCGACGCGACCAGCAGCGGCCGCTCCTCCCGGTCGCAGCGCGCCCACATCGCGCCTTCGTGGCGCGTGCTCAGGCCCGCGAACTTCTTCCCGCGGATCGCGAACGACGGTTTGCCCCAGGACGTCGTCTCCTCGATCTCGGGCAGCTCACGCGCGAGCTCCGCCACGCGCTCCCAGGTCACCATCACGTCAGGCTAACCTCCGCGCCTATGGCAAGAAGCTGGGCAGAGCTGCTGGGCGACGCGGAAGGGCCGCAGGAGACGGCCGAGCAGCAGCAGGGATTCTTCGGCCGGCTGCGCGACTCGCTCGGCAAGAGCCGGCGCGCGCTGACCGGGGAGCTCGCAGCCGCGACCTTCGATCCGGGGAACGACGAGGATTGGGAGCGCCTCGAGGAGGCGCTGATCCACGGCGACGTCGGCGTGCGCGCGACCGCCGAGCTCGTACGAAGGCTGGAGGCGCGCAACGAGCTCGGCGACCTCGGTTCCGCGCTCGCGGAGGAGATCGCCGAGATGCTTGGCGAGCCCGGCACGCTCAACCTGCCCGACAGCCCGAGCGTGATCCTCGTCGTCGGCGTCAACGGCACCGGCAAGACGACGACGATCGGCAAGCTCGCCGAGAAGCTCCGCGAGCACGATCGCTCAGTCCTGCTCGGCGCAGCGGACACCTGGCGCGCCGCAGCCGAGGAGCAGCTCGAGATCTGGGCCGACCGGGCCCAGGCCGACTTCGTCGGCGCTGCGCAGGGGGCCGATCCCGCCGCCGTGGCCTACGACGCCGTCGAGGCGGCGCGCGCGCGCGGCAAGGACGTCGCGATCGTCGACACCGCGGGCCGCCTGCACACGCAGTCGAACCTGATGGAGGAGCTGGCGAAGGTGCGGCGCGTGATCGAGGGCCGCCTCGAGGGCGCCCCGCACGAGACTCTCCTCGTCGTCGATGCCACGACCGGCCAGAACGGGCTCCAGCAGGCGCGCCTCTTCGGCGAGGCGGCCAACGTGACCGGCGTCGCGCTGACGAAGCTCGACGGCTCGGCGAAGGGCGGGATCGCCGTCGCGATCGCGTACGAGCTCGGCCTGCCGGTGAAGCTGATCGGCGTCGGCGAGGGCCTCGATGACCTGCGGCCGTTCGATCCGCAGGACTTCGCCAGGGCCCTCGTCTCGGGCTAGCGCTCGACCTCGAAGGCGATGTTCACGGTCGTCTTGAAGGTCGTGATCTTGTCGTCGGTGACGTCGCAGCTCATCGAGACGACCTGGGCGCCGTGGATGCCCCGCAGAGTCTTCCCCGCCTCCGCCACCGCTACCTGAGCCGCCTCGGCGAAGCCGTCGGGCGAGTTGCCGATGACGGTGATCACCTTCGCGATGCTGGCCATGCCGCCTCCTTCGGGTCGATTGGGCTGTATCTACACTGTCCGCCCGTGTTCGACACCCTTTCAGACAAGCTCCAGCACGCGCTCGGCGATCTCAGCCGCAAGGGCCGCCTCGACGAGGAGGCGATCGCGAAGGCGATGCGCGAGATCCGGCTTGCGCTGCTCGAGGCAGACGTCAACTTCCAGGTCGTCAAGGATTTCGTCGCCCAGGTGCGGGAGCGTGCCACCGGCCAGGAGGTGCTGAAGGGCCTGAACGCGGGCCAGCAGGTCGTGAAGATCGTGCACGAGGAGCTGACCGCGCTGATGGGGTCCGGCGACTCGCGCCTCGCGTTCGGGAAGCCGCCGACGGTGATCCTGCTCGCGGGCTTGCAGGGCTCGGGCAAGACGACCGCGTCCGCGAAGCTCGCGCTCCACCTTCGTAAGGACGGCAAGCACCCTGCCCTCGTCGCGGCCGACCTGCAGCGTCCGGCCGCGATCGACCAGCTCGAGCAGCTCGGCCGGCAGCTCCAGATCCCCGTCTACCGCAAGGAGACGAAGGACCCGGTCGAGGTCGTCAAGTACGGGATCCAGGCCGCACAGACGAGCGGGCAGGACGTCGTCATCCTCGACACGGCCGGGCGCCTGCATATCGACGAGGAGCTGATGGACGAGCTCGCGCGTGTCCGCGCTGCTGCGAAGCCGACCAACATCCTGCTCGTGCTCGATGCGATGACCGGCCAGGAGGCCGTCAACGTCGCGCAGGCCTTCCAGGAGCGCGTCGCCTTCGACGGCGTCATCCTCACCAAGCTCGACGGCGATGCGCGCGGCGGTGCGGCGCTCTCCGTTCGCGCGGTCACCGGCAGGCCGGTCAAGTACGTCTCCGTCGGCGAGAAGCTCGACCAGCTCGAGGAGTTCCACCCCGATCGGATGGCCTCGCGGATCCTCGGCATGGGCGACGTGCTCACGCTGATCGAGAAGGCCGAGGCGGCGGTCGAGGAGGACGAGCAGGCGGCGATGGAGGCGCGGATGCGCGCGGGCGTCTTCACGTTCGACGACTTCCTCCAGGCGCAGAAGATGCTGAAGAAGATGGGGCCGCTCCAGGGCGTGCTGAAGATGATCCCGGGGCTCGGGAACCAGCTCAAGGACGTCGACATCGACGAGCGGCAGCTCGCCCGCGTCGAGGCGATCGTGCTCTCGATGACGCCGCAGGAACGGAGCAGGCCGCACCTGATCGACGGCTCGCGCCGCCAGCGGATTGCCGCGGGCAGCGGGCAGACGATCCAGGACGTGAACAAGCTCCTCTCAGCCCGCAAGCAGATGGAAAAGATGATGAAGCAGATGGGGAAGGGAAAGATGCCTACACTTCCCGGCCAATTGACCAAGGCAGGACGGAGGTAAGAACGCAGTGGCAGTACGCATGAGGCTGACGCGAGTCGGCTCGAAGAAGAACCCGATCTATCGCGTCGTCGTGGCCGACCAGCGCTCCCCGCGCGACGGCCGCTTCATCGAGATCGTCGGCCGCTACAACCCGCAGACCGAGCCGTCGACGATCGAGCTCGACGAGGCGAAGGTCAAGGACTGGCTGGGCAAGGGCGCGCAGCCCTCCGACGCGGTCGCGAAGCTGATCAAGGCCGCGGGCATCAGCTCCTAGTGGCCGACCTCCTCGCGTGGCTCGCCCGCCAGCTGGTCGACAACCCAGACGCCGTCCGCGTCGAGCAGGTGGAGCGGGAGGACGCGACGGTGCTCGAGCTCTACGTCGCGCCCGAGGACCGCGGCAAGGTGATCGGCCGCCAGGGCAGGCTCGCCCGTGCCCTGCGCACGATCGTGCGCGCAAGCGCCGCGCGCTCGCGCCGCCGCGTGATTCTGGACATTGTCGAGTGACCTCGTGACGGTCGGGCGGGTGGGCCGGCCGCACGGCATCGACGGATCCTTTTTCGTCGAGGAGGCGAGCGAGTCTCCCGAGCGCTTCGTGCACGGGGCAATACTGCTCGTCGACGGCAACCCCGCCGAGGTCGTCGTCTCGAAGCGGGGCGCCGGCGGTCGCCCGGTGATCAAGCTCGATCGCTCCGTTCCGCGCGGCGCGACGCTCGCCGTCCGTCGCGACGACCTTCCTGCGCCCGAGGAGGACGCCTACTACGTCTTCCAGCTCGTCGGCCTCGCGGTCGAAGAGGAGGGCGGCCGGGCGCTCGGCGTGGTCACGGATGTGGAGAACGCACCCGCGAACGATGCGCTCGTGCTCGACTCCGGCTTGCTGCTCCCGCTGGTCGAGTCCTGCGTGCTCGACGTCGACCTCGCGGCCGGACGCGTCCTCGTCGCCCGTGGCTTCGCCGACGCCGAGTACCCTGAGCGGGCTTGAGAATCGACATCTTCACCCAGGTTCCGCATGCGTTCGCGTGGCTGACCGAGCAGCGGCCGCTCGCCGCCGTGCTCGGCACCGAGCTCGAGCTGCGCCTTTTCAACTACCGCGACACGACACCCCTGCGCGCCGGTCAGGTCGACGACGAGCCCTACGGAGGCGGCGCGGGCATGGTGCTGCGGGTCGACGTGGTCGCTGCTGCGCTCGACAGGGTCTACGGCGAAGCTCCCGAGCAGCGTGTGATCGCGCTCACGCCGCAGGGCCGCCCGCTGACGCAGGCTGTGGTCGAGGAGCTCGCCTCCGAGCCCGCCCTGACGCTGCTCTCGTCGCGCTTCGAGGGGTTCGACGAGCGGATCGTCACGCACCTCTGCTCGGACGCGATCTCGATCGGCCCGTACGTCCTCTCCGGCGGCGAGCTCCCGGCGATGGTCCTGCTCGACGCGGTCGCCCGGCGACTGCCCGGCGCGCTCGCGGAGGGCTCGGGCGAGCACGAGAGCTTCTCGGCCGAGCTCGACGGAGGGCTCGAGTACCCGCACTACACGCGTCCGTCCGAGTTCCGCGGCTGGCAGGTACCGGAGGTCCTGCTCTCGGGCGATCACGGCCGCATCGAGCAGTGGCGGCGCGAGCAGAGCCGAGAACGGACTGCGCTGTGAGCGAGCGCGAGCCGGATCGCTTGGGCTGGCAAGAGCGCGAAGCGGCCGTCCAGCCCGAGCCGCGGCCGGAGCCCGAGCCGGAGCCGCCGCCGCGCGGTTTCTCGCACAACCCGGTCGACCGGCTCACGCGCAACCTGCCGCACGGCCTGCGCGTCACGATCGACTGGGTCGTGACGATCGTGGGCGCGATCGCGATCGTGCTCGCGATCAAGGCGTTCGTGGTCAATCCGTACCGGATCCCGTCGTCCTCGATGGAGACGACGCTCCACTGCGCCAGGCCGGCAAACGGCTGCGAGGCGCGCTTCTCGGACCGGGTGCTCGCCAACCGCTTCATCTACCGCTTCCGCGATCCGGAGCGCGGCGAGATCGTCGTCTTCGAGACGCCGCCGGCCGCCCAGGCGCGTTGCGGCGCCGGCGGCACCTTCGTGAAGCGGCTGATCGGCCTTCCGGGGGAGCGGCTCGAGCTCCGCACCGAGCGCGGTCTGAGCTACGTCTACATCAACGGCAGGAAGCTGGACGAGCCCTACATCGGGCCGGGTCGCCGCGATTCCCGCGGCCCGGAGACGTTCCAGATCCCGGAGGACCAGTACTTCATGATGGGCGACAACCGCTCCCAGTCCTGCGACTCCCGCGAGTGGGGATCGGTGCCGCGCGAGAACCTGATCGGCAAGGTCTTCGCCACCTATTGGCCGCCGAACCGCATCTCGATTCGCTGACTTTCCGCTACCATTGCCCGCCGGTCGATCGCGGCCCCCTTTGACATGAGCACGATCATCGAGAGCATCGAGCAGCGTCAGCTGCGCAAGGACGTGCCCCGCTTCAAGGCGGGCGACACGGTGCGCGTCCACTTCCAGGTGATCGAGGGCCAACGCCGCCGCGTGCAGGTCTTCGAGGGGATCGTGATCAAGCGCCAGGGCTCCGGCGCCCGCGAGACGTTCACCGTCCGCAAGCAATCGTTCGGCGTCGGCGTCGAGCGCACCTTCCCGGTGCACTCGCCCAAGATCGAGAAGATCGAGGTCGCCGCGATCGGCGACGTCAACCGCGCGAAGCTCTATTACCTGCGCGAGAAGGTCGGCAAGAAGGCGCGCGTGCGCGAGCTGCGCCAGACGCCTGCCCAGCTCGCCGCTGCGAAGGCCGAGGCGGAGGCGCTGGCGGCCGCTCAGGCGGAGGCCGCAGAAGCTGAGGCCGCCGCCGAAGCTGCCGCTGCGGAGGCCGAGGAGGCTGCCGAGCCCGAGCCCGAGGCTGCGGCCTCGGTCGAGGAGGCCGCCGCCGAGGCCGACGCGGACGAGGCCCCGACGGACGCTCCGTCGGACGACGCGCCAGCTGACGAGAAGTCGTAGCGCCGCGGCGCTGACGGCGCTCGCGCTCGTCGTCGCAGGCTGCGCCGGCGAGGACGCGCAGCAGGAGGCCGCGCGCGAGGAGGTCCAGGCGCACGTCCGGTCGCTCGGGTCGTCGTCGGGCTACGACGCTGAGGACGTCCACTGCACGGACGCCGCTGGGATCTGGTTCCGGGAAGAAGAGACGAACGAGTTCACCTGCGCCGTCCGCCGACTCGATCGTGGCTGCGACTGGTTCGTCGTGCGGGTCGACCGCGTTCGGCGCCGGGCCACCGTGACGCTCGACCGCCGCGACGCAGGGTGCACGGTGGGCTTCTAGACCGGCCGGCGAATAGTGCAAAGAGCGTGACGATTCATCCACAGGGACGGATTCCGGCGGCAGCGCCCTCTATCCTCGACGTCGTGCCGCGCTCTTCCGGTCAGAAGCTCCTCGCGTTCGATCGCAGGGTCGGTGCGCGCTTCGTCGCGGGCGCCGACGAGGCGGGGCGGGGCTCGCTCGCGGGGCCGCTCGTCGTGGCCGGCGTGCTGCTGGACTACGACTGCTTGCGCAACCACCGTGTCCGCCCGCTCGCGTCGCTGAACGACTCGAAGCAGGTGTCGCCGGCCGAGCGCGAACAGCTCTTCCGCGCCGTCCTCGGCTGCGCGTCCCGGATCAGCGTCCGCGTCATCCCGTGCACCGACATCGACCGGAACGGGCTGCACCGCTCGAACCTCTGGGGGCTCCGCTCCGTCCTCGCCGACCTGACCCCGCCCGCCGAGGCCTGCCTCGTCGACGGGTTCCGGCTCGGGCCGACCGCGCCGGAGCACCGTGCCGTGGTCGACGGCGACACCAAGAGCGCCGCGATCGCCGCCGCATCGATCGTTGCAAAGGTGACGCGCGACCGGGTGATGCGGCGGCTGGACGCCCTCTACCCGCGCTACGGCTTCGCGCGGCACGTGGGCTACATCACCCCCGGTCACTCGGCCGCCGTGCGGGAACACGGGCCGAGTGAGCAACACCGTCTTTCCTTCAACGCACTCGCGTATGCCGCCCTCGCGCCCCTGGCCGGCACCGCCTCCCGGCCGGCGGAGCCGGCCTCCGGCGTTGCCTGACGCCGCCGGCGGCACCGCGCTCTCCGGGGCCGTACGTCCGTACTGTCCCCTCCGGCGCTGCACCGCCGGCGACGCCCCAGGAACGCGAGGGCCCGAGTCGTGACGACCACCACGGAAGGCCAGAGGATCGAGCGAATGGCAGCCCGCCACTACCGCCTGCGCGGCTACCGCATCCTCGGGACGAATGTCTGGGCGGGCGGCTACGAGCTCGACCTGATCGTCCGCCGTGGCCGCAAGCTCGTCTTCTGCGAGGTGAAGGGAAAGACCGGAATGAGGCTTCGGCGACCCGCTCGAGATGGTCGACGCGGAGAAGCTGCGCCGGCTCAACCGGGCCGCGGAGGCCTGGCTCGCACGCAATGCAGCGTGCCGGGAGCTCGACTGCCGTTTCGAGGTGGTTGCCGTGCGCGGCCGGGCGCTCGAGCGGGTCGCGGTTTAACTCTCCGGCAACACGCGTCGGCCGCCGGTGAGGCTACGATTCGGCTTGCCGGAAGGCACTATCCCCCAACGGGTGCGCTCGTCAGGACGGCTTCGGCCCGGGCGCGCCGGCCACGGATTCGGCAGAGCCTCGGCGGGAGAAACTTCCGGCTGAATCCAGAGACAGCACAACATTCAGCCGGAAAGGAACGCCAAGAAACTCATGTCGATCACACGCACCAAATTCACGACCCAGGCTCGCACCTGGATCATCATCGCCGGGCTCGGCGCGCTCTTCGTCGCGCTCGGCGGCCTGATCGGCGGCTCGACGGGGATCATCCTCTTCGCGGGCATCGCCGTCGTCTTCAACCTCGTCATGTTCTGGTTCTCGGCGAAGTTCGCCCTCAAGGCGAGCAAGGCCCGTCCCGTCGACCGCAGCGAGGCGCCCGAGCTCTACCGCGAGATCGAAGAGATCGCAGGCAAGGCGGGCGTTCCTACTCCCGCCGTCTACCTGATCCCGTCGGAGCAGCCCAACGCGTTCGCCACGGGGCGCAACCCGAAGAATGCCGTCATCGCGGTGACCGACGGCTTGCTCCGCTACCTCCCACGCGACCAGGTCAAGGGCGTGCTCGCGCACGAGATGGCCCACATCGCGAACCGGGACATCCTCGTGATGACGATCGCGGCGATGATCGGCGCTGCGATCTCCGCGATCGCCCACATCCTCCAGTTCCAGATGCTGTTCGGCGGCGACGACGAGGACTCGGGCCCGCTCGGGATCATCGGCGCGCTCGCTGCGATCATCGTCGCCCCGCTGGCCGCGATGATCCTCCAGCTCGCGGTCTCGCGGCAGCGTGAGTACCTCGCCGACGCGACCGCGGCGCAGTATCTCGGTGAGGGCCGGCCGCTGGCCGAGGCGCTTGGGACGCTGCAGCGCGGGGTCGAGGCGGTGCCGATGAACGTCAACCCGGCCACCGAGGCGCTCTACATCGCCAACCCGCTCAGCGGACGCGGCATGGCTGCGCTCTTCTCGACGCACCCGCCGATGGAGGAGCGGATCCGCCGTCTCCGCGAGCTCGACGCCGCGCACGGCATCCATTACTGATCGCATGCGCCGGTACAGGCTCTGGCGGAGGATCAAGCGGGCTCTCGGGCTCGCGCCGCCGGAGCCGCCGGCTGCCGACCCGCCCGACGACGAGGCGGCGTTCGTGCCGCTCGGGCCGCCTCGACGCCCCCTCGGCTCGAGCGGCGTCGCCCTCGAGCTTCCCGAAGAGCCGCAGGACGTCGACGCCCGCGGCCGCGACGTCGCCTAGAACTCTCTGCGGACCGCCTCGACGTTGTTGCCGTCGGGATCGAGCACGAACGCGGCGTAGTAGACGCCGCCCTCGTCCGAGCTGTACTGCTCGCGCACGCCCGGGGCACCGTTGTCGCGGCCGCCCGCCTCGAGCCCGGCGCGATGGAAGGCGTCGACCTCCTCTCGAGACCTCGCGACGAAGGCGACATGGATCGGCCCACCCGGGCTTGGGCCGCCGATCACGACGAGGTTCGCGAACTGGGCGCCCCGCTCGCTTTCCCAAATGGGTGGGATCCCGAGCGGCTCCAGTAGCTTGGTGTAGAAGGCGACGCTCGCCGCCGCATCGCTGACCGGGATCTTGACGTGGTCGAAGACGATCCGTTCCCAGTCCCAGTCGACGGTCATGCAGGCGACCGTACCAGGGCGGCGAACTCGGAGCGGTGGGCGTCACCCAGGCAGAGCTCTACGGCGAGCTCGACCTCGCGCTGTCGTGGTCCGAGCGCGAGCTCCCGGAGCGCGAGCGGACGAAGCACGTCCACCGCCTGCACCCGTACCTCGGCAAGTTCGTCCCGCAGCTCGTCGAGGCGCTGCTCGAGCGCTACGTCCGACGGGGAGGCCGCGTGCTCGACCCGTTCGCCGGCTCGGGCACCACACTCGTCCAAGCGCTCGAGTCGGGCTACGACGCCGTGGGAGTCGACATCGCCGCTTTCAACGTGCTCCTCAGCACGGTGAAGACACGCGAGCACGACCTCGCGACGCTCGAGGCCGAAGTGCGCGAGATCACCCGGCGGCTGGGGAGCTCCGGCAAGCGTCCGCAGGGGTTCCTGAGCGAATGGTTCGCACCTCAGGCCGCCGCCGAGCTGATCCATTTCCGTTCCTTGATCCCGGAGTACCGCTGCTGCGATGTGCTGCGTGTCGTGCTCGCTCGGGCGGCGCGGTCTGCCCGTCTGACGACGCACTTCGACCTCGACTTCCCGCGCACGCCGCAGCACGGCGAATACTGGTGCCACAAGCACAGGCGCACGTGCCGGCCGGTCGAGAGCGCCCAGAAGTTCCTCTCGCGGTATCTCCTCGATACGGTCGCCCGGATCCGCGCGTTCGGCGACGTCCGGGACCCGCGGCGGGCTGCGGTCGTTCTCCATGGAGACGCGCGCGAGCTCGAGTTGGGTGGGCCCTATGACGGCGTCGTCACCTCGCCGCCCTATCCCGGCCTGATCGACTACCACGAGCAGCACCGCTACGCCTACGAGCTGCTCGGGCTCGAGGACCGGCGTGAGCGTGAGCTCGGCGCAGCCACGCGCGGGACGAGCAAGGCCGCGGTCGCGGAGTACGTCGGCGGGATCGCGGAGGTCCTGGCGCGCTCGCGCGCCGCGCTGCGCCCGGGCGCGCCGCTTTGCATCGTCGTCAACGACCGGCGCAGCCTTTATCCCGAGATCCTGGAGCGGGCCGGGCTCCGACTCGACGAGCGGCTCGAGCGGCACGTGAACCGCCGGACCGGTCGCCGCGCCGGGGAGTACTTCGAGTCGATCCTCATCTGTCGCTGAATCGGCACAGATCCGTGTCACACGCGTGAGAAGTTCCTCCCTAGCGTGGGCGGTGTGCTCGCGCGCTCCGTCACCCACGCGCTCGTCGGCCTGGAGCCGCGCCGGGTCGAGGTGGAGGCGCACATCGACGGTGGCCTGCCCGGGTTTGCGATCGTCGGCCTGGCCGACCGCGCCTGCGCCGAGGCGAAGCACCGCGTGCGGAGCGGCATCGGCTCGGCGCAGCTCGAGTGGCCGCTGAAGCGCATCACGGTCAATCTCGCCCCGGCCGGCCTCCGCAAGGAGGGCTCGGGCTTCGACCTCTCGATCGCGCTCGCGGTGCTGGCCGCCTCACGGCAGCTGCCGGCCGACCGCTTGGCGGAGCATGCCGCGGTCGGGGAGCTCGCGCTCGACGGAAGGGTCCGGCCCGTGCGCGGGGCGTTCGCCGTCGCGGAGGGAGCGCAGCGTGCGGGCCTCGACCGCATTCTCTGCGCTCCCGAGTCGGCCTGCGAGGCGGAGCTCGGCGGCGTCGAGGCGATTCCGGTCAGCAACCTCGCCGAGGCGGTTGCATACCTGCGCGGCGAGCTCCGGCCGCCGCCCGCCGAGCCGCCGGACGAAGCGCCCGAGCCCGACCAGCCCGACCTCGCCGACGTCCGCGGGCAGGAGCGCGCGCGGCGGGCTCTCGAGCTCGCAGCCGCCGGAGGGCATAACCTGCTCCTGGCGGGCCCGCCGGGAACCGGCAAGACGATGCTGGGACGGCGGCTCCCGTCGATCCTGCCTCGGCTCGAGCCGCGTGAGGTCCTCGAGGTGATGCGGATCCACTCGGTTGCCGGAACGTTGGCGCCGGAGCGGCCGTTGCCCGCCCACAGGCCCTTCCGCGCGCCGCACCACAGCGCGTCAGTCGCGGCGATCGTCGGCGGCGGCCCCGGCCCGCGGCCGGGTGAGGCGAGCCTCGCGCACCACGGCGTGCTGTTGCTCGACGAGCTGCCCGAGTTCCAGCGGCCGGCGCTCGAGGCGCTGCGGCAGCCGCTCGAAGACGGGTTCATCGCGGTCGCCCGCGCGCAGGGTCAGGCGCTCTTCCCGGCCCGGTTCCAGCTCGTCGCGACGATGAACCTCTGTCCGTGTGCCGGCCGCGGCGACCCGGCGGCGTCGTGCTCGTGCTCACCCCAGCGGCTCGCCGCGTTCCGCGACAAGCTCTCCCGCGCGCTGCTCGACCGCTTCGACCTCGTCGTCACAGTGCCGCGGTCCCGCGCCGAGGAGCTCGCGGCGGGCCCGTCGGAACCGTCGGCGCCGGTCCGGGAGCGCGTCGCCGCCGGCCGCTCCCGGCTCACCGGCCCGCTCCTGCGCCGTACCGAGGCCGCCGACGAGCTGTTGAACCGGGCCGTCGAGCGGCTGCCGCTCTCGGGTCGAGGGCGGGCCCGCGTCGCCCGGGTCGCCCGGACAGCCGCCGCTCTCGCCGGCTCGGACGCGGTCCTGCCCGAGCACGTCGCCGAGGCGCTCGCCTACCGCTCGCCGCGGGAGCTCGCAGCATGAGCGAGCTCGCGCTCGCCTCCTTCGCTGCCGCGAGCGACACCCACGTCGTCGGCGAGCCGCGCAGCGCCCGCTTCGCGGCGTTCAAGGCGGCGTTCGATCCGGGCGCTGAGCTCGAGCGGCTGCGCGGGCTCGGTTTGCGCTTCGTCGCCCGCTCGGACCCGGCGTTTCCGCCGCTGCTGGCGTCGATCCACGATCCACCGCCCGGCCTGTTCCTCCGCGGCGAAGCCGAGCCGGGGCTGCTGCGACGTCCTGCGGTCGCGATCGTCGGCGCACGTGCCTGCTCGCCGTACGGGCGTCAGGTCGCGCGCCGACTCGGACGGGAGCTCGCGGCCGCCGGTCTCGTCGTCGTCAGCGGCCTCGCACGCGGCGTCGACGCCGAGGCGCACCGCGGCGCGCTCGAGAGCGGTGGAGCCACGATCGCCGTGCTGGGCTGCGGGATCGATCGCGACTACCCGTCTGCGCACGCGGATCTCGCTGGCCAGGTCGCTGGGAGCGGTCTCGTGGTCTCCGAGTACGCGCCGGGCGTCGAGCCGGCGCCATGGCGGTTCCCGGCGCGAAACCGAATCGTGGCCGGGCTCTGCTCCGGGGCGGTGGTCGTCGAGGCGAGGGAGCGGAGCGGCGCCTTGATCACGGCGGACTTCGCGCTCGAGGAAGGGCGGGAGGTGTTCGCCGTGCCGGGCGAGATCACGAGCGCCCTGAGCGCCGGCTCGAACGCGCTGCTCCGGCTGGGCGCCACGCCGCTCACGTGCGCAGACGACGTGCTCGAGTCCTTCGGGATCGTCGCAGCCGAGCGCGCACAACCCGCGCTCGGCACGACGGCGAGCTCCGTGCTCGTCCACGTGCGGGAGGCGGCCGCCGGCGCGGACGAGCTGGCGCGTGCCACCGCACTCTCGGCCGGCGAGCTCGCAGTGGCGCTGACGGAGCTCGAGCTGGCGGGGCTCGTCATCGAGGAGGAGGGTGTCTATCGACCGGTCATCTAGCCTAGCGCCGTGGCTGACTCACACTGGCTCGCGGAGCCCGCCCCGACGCTGCCCTCACGTCCACTCGCCGGCCGCGCCGACGCCGTGATCGTCGGTGGAGGCATCACCGGCTGCTCGTGCGCGCTCACACTCGCCTCGGCCGGGAGGCGCGTGCGCCTGCACGAAGCGCGCACGATCGCCTCCGGCGCCAGCGGCCGGAACGGCGGTTTCGCGCTGCGCGGCGGCGCGATGGCGTACGACAGCGCCCGCGAGTGGCTCGGCGAAGACGAGGCGGCCGCCTACTGGCGGGTGACGGAGGCCTACGTCGACCGGACGGCCGAGCTCGGCGGTGACGCCTTCCGGCGCACCGGCAGTCTGCGGCTGGCCGGAGAGGACGAGCACGACGAGCTCCGCGCCGAGTACGAGGCGCTGCGCGAGGACGGGTTCGAGGCCGAATGGCGCGACGAGCTGCCGGAGCCGCTGGCCCGGCGCTTCCCCGGAGCGCTGTTCCACCCGGCGGACGGTGTCCTGCAACCGGCTCGGCTCGTCCGGCGGCTCGCGGCTGCTGCCGCGGAGGCCGGCGTCGAGATCCGCGAGCACGATCGCGTCGAAGACCTGGATGAGCTCGAGGCCGACACCGTCGTCGTCGCCACCGACGGCTACCCGAGCGGGCTCCTGGGGGAGCTCGAAGGCTTGATCATCCCGACACGCGGTCAGATGCTCGCGACCGAGCCGATCCCGGAGCGCCTGTTTCCGCTGCCTCACTACGGCCGCCACGGCTTCGACTACTGGCATCAGGACATGGAGGGTCGCCTGATCGTCGGCGGGTTCCGCGACGCGGACATGGACTCGGAGTTCACGGCGGCAGAGGAGACGACACCCAGGATCCAGGGCGCCCTCGACGACTTTGTCGAGTCGCTGCTCGGGCGCCGGCCGCGGATCACGCACCGTTGGGCCGGGATCTTCGGGCTCGTCCCTGACCTGATGCCGGTCGCGGGGCCCGTCCCAGAGCGGGACGGCCTCTGGGTCGCGGGCGGCTATTCCGGCCATGGAAACGTGCTCGGCCTCATGTGCGGCGACCTCGTCGCGCGCGCCATCCTCGGCGAGGCGCAGCCGCTCCTCGAGCGGATGGCGCCGGCCCGCCTCGTCGCCTGACGCGCGGCTACAGCTCGAGCTGCGGCAGGTCGAGCTCGCCCGCCTGCTCGTAGGCGGCGATCGCGATCGCGAGGTCCTGAATCGCGAGCCCGGTCGAGTCGAAGAGCGTGATCTCGTCCGGCGAGCGCCGCCCTTCGGCCTCGCCCGTGAGCACGGCGCCGAGCTCGGTCACGTCCGCGCGACCGAGCGCGCCCGCCTCGACGGCGGCTGCGAGCTCGCCGCCGTGGCTCGCCTGCTCCCACTCGTCGCAGAAGACGCGGGCCCGGCGGATCTCACCGATCGCGATCTCGGCCTTGCCCGGCCCGTCGGCGCCCATCAGGCTGACGTGCTGGCCGGGCCGCAGAGAGCCTTCGCCGAGCACGATCTCGCTTCCGGGCGTCACCGTCACGAGCACGTCCGCCGCGAGAGCCGCCTCGAGGCTCTCCGCCACACCCGTCCCGATCGCGGCCGCGACGGCCCGGGCGCGCTCCTCGTCGATGTCCCACAGGTCGACGTCGGCGCGGCCGCGCGCCTTGAGCGTCCGAGCCGCTGCACGCCCGTTCACTCCCACGCCGATCACGGCGGCGGACCCCTCTGCGGCGCCGAGCGTCTCCGCCGCCAGCGCCGCCGCCGCGCCCGTGCGCAGAGCGGTGACCGAGCCCGCATCCATCACGGCCTCGACGAGCCCGGTCTCGGCGTCGGAGAGGACGACGAGGCCGCTCACAGTCGGCAGCCCCCGCTCCGGGTTGCGCGGGAAAGACGTCACCCACTTCAACAGGGCGTGGCCGCCGCCGAGCGCCGGCATCGCGCGGAAGTCTCCCGCCGGGTAGTTCGTCACGTAGAGCTTCGGCTGCATCGTCCATTCGCCCCGTGCGTGCGCGACGAAGGCGTCGCGGACGGCGTCGTACGCGCGCGTCGGCGGGACCGCGACCTCGACGTCGCGGGCGGCGAAGAACGGCACCGCCATGCGCTAGAGCGCCTTGACCGCCGCGCCCACGGCCTCGAGCGCCTTCTTCGCGTCGGCGAAGAGCATCGACGTCTTCGGGTCGTAGAAGAGCGGATTGTCGATCCCGGCGAAGCCGGGGCTCATGCTCCGCTTGACAACGACGACGCTCGCGGCCCGGTCGACCTCGATGATCGGCATGCCGTAGATCGGGCTGCCCGGGTCGGAGCGCGCTGCCGGGTTGACGACGTCGTTGGCGCCGAGGATCACGACCACGTCGGTCTGCGGCAGCTCCGGGTTGATCTCGTCCATCTCCTTCAGCTGGTCGTAGGGCACGTCTGCCTCGGCGAGGAGCACGTTCATGTGCCCGGGCATGCGCCCGGCAACCGGATGGATGCCGTAGAGGACGTCGATGCCCTTGCTCTCGAGAATCTCCGCGAGGGCGCGCACGTCGTGCTGTGCCTGGGCGACCGCGAGCCCGTACCCGGGGACGAAGACGACCTTGCGCGCGTAGGCGAGCATGATCGCGAGATCCTCGGGCGTCGTCGAGCGCACCGTGCGGCCGTCGTCGTCCGCTCCGACGCCGGCGCCGGCATGCACCGCTCCGAACGCGCCGAAGAGGACGTTGCCGATGGAGCGGTTCATCGCCCGGCCCATCATCAGCGTCAGCAGCGTGCCCGACGCGCCGACGAGCGCGCCGGCGACGATAAGCACGTTGTTGTGCAGGAGGAAGCCGGCAGCCGAGGCGGCCAGACCAGTGAACGCGTTCAGGAGCGAGATCACGACGGGCATGTCCGCGCCGCCGATCGGAAGCACGAACAGGACGCCGAACGCGAGCGCAGCCAGGATCAGCGCGACGACGAGTACGTCACGGTCGGCTCCCGCGACGATGGCCGTGCCGAAGGCCAACGCGACGAGCAGCACCGCGGCGTTGACAAACTGCTGGCCCGCGTAGACGATCGGCCGGCCGCTGAGCAGCTCCTGCAGCTTCGCGAAGGCCACTAGCGAGCCGGAGAACGAGATGCTCCCGATGAGCGCCGAGAGCAGGATCGCGACCGACTCCTCGCCGTCGAGGCCCCCGGGCTCCGGGGCGAGGTTGTGGAACTCCGCGAGCGCGATCAGCGCCACAGCGCCGCCACCGACGCCGTTGAAGAGCGCCACCATCTGCGGCATCGCGGTCATCTTCACCGAGCGGGCGCCGACGACCCCGATCACGGCCCCGATCACCATCGCCACAGCGATCCCGAGGTAGTTCTCGAGCCCGTCCTGGGCGAGCGTGACCGCGATTGCGAGCGCCATCCCGCCGGCGCCGAGCAGATTGCCCTGCCGGGCGCGCTTCGGCGAGGACAGAAAACGGAGCGCGAGGATGAAGGTCACGATCGTGACCAGGTAGAGCAGGTTCGTCGTGGTCGTCGCGCGCTCACGCGCTCGGGCTCCTCGCCGCGGCTTGCGGGCCTTGAACATCTCGAGCATGCGGTCGGTGACGACGAAGCCCCCGACGGCGTTGGCGGTCCCGAGCACGACTGCACAGAAGCCCACGACCCGGGTCAGCGTGTCGCCACCCGCTCGGCCGGCGACCAGGATCGCGCCGACGATGACGATCCCGTGAATCGCGTTCGTACCCGACATCAGCGGCGTGTGCAGCATTGTCGGCACCTTCGAGATCACCTCGATCCCGAGGAAGATCGCCAGCACGAGGATCGTCAGCTCGACGACAAGTGCCGTGTCCACTACGCAGTCACCTGCGGTCGAGCCACGCACGCGCCGGCCGTGATCTCGTCGTCGAAGTCGAGCGTGAGCGTGCCGCCCGGTGCGAGATGCTGCAGCAGCGCCGAGACGTTGCGCGCGTAAAGCTGGCTCGCGTGGGACGGCAACCGCGAGGGGAGATCCGTGAAGCCGACGATCGTGACGCCGCCGCGCTCGACCTCCGCGCCCGGCTCGGTCAGCTCGCAGTTGCCGCCCGCCTCGGCGGCGAGGTCGACGATCACCGAGCCCGCATGCATCCGCTCGACCGCAGTCGCGGGAATCAGGTGAGGGGCTGGCCTCCCCGGGACGAGGGCCGTTGTGATCACGACGTCGAACTCCGGGATCCGCTCCTCCAGGGCAGCCTGCTGGCGCGCCTGCTCGTCCGCGGTCAGCTCGGCGGCGTAACCACCTGCCGTTTCGGCTCCGACGATTCCGAGGTCGAGGAATTTCGCACCAAGGCTCTCCACCTGTTCGCGGACGACGGGCCGCACGTCGAAGCCGGAGACGACCGCTCCCAGACGCCGTGTCGTCGCGATCGCCTGGAGGCCTGCCACGCCCGCGCCCAAGACCAGCACCTTCGCGGGCGCAACCGTGCCCGCGGCCGTCATCATCAAGGGGAAGAGGCGTGGTAGGCGGTCGGCTGCGATCACGGCGGCCTTGTAGCCGGCGACTGTGCTCTGCGAGGAGAGCGCGTCCATCGACTGGGCTCGGCTGATCCGCGGAATCAACTCCATCGCGAACGCGACGATCCCGCGCGCGGCCAGCCGCTCGATCCCCTCCGGGTCGCTGAGCGGGGCGAGGAAGCCGATCAGCACCGTCCCAGGCGCGAGCTCGCCAACGTCCTCCACCTCCGGCCGGCCGACCCGGGCCACTCCCTCTGCCCCAGCGAAGAGTTCGGTGCGCGCGACTACGTCCGCACCGGCCGCCGCGTACTCGTGGTCGGGGAAGCTTGCTGCGGCACCCGCCTCCTGCTCGACCGCGATCGAGAACCCCGCGGAGACGAGCTTGCCGACCGCGTCTGGAACGAGCGCCACTCGGCGCTCGCCGGCAGCGGTCTCTTTCGGAACGACGACCCTCACGGCGAGCCAACTCTACGGAGCCGAGCGGGGAGCCGCCAAGCTGCTAGAGCGAGGCCCACACCTCGAGCTTGGACCTGACTCGACGGATCACCTCGTCGGTGAACTCCCGCGTGCCCGCATGGCCGCCGAGATCCGCCGTTCGGATCCCCTCCGCGACTGCCTCGAGGCAGCCCTCGCGGATCGCACGTCCGGCCTGCTGTGCTTCCTCGTCGGCGTGCGAGAGAAGGGCTGCTCCCGCGAGGATCATCGCCATCGGATTGGCCACGTCCTTGCCCATGAGCGCCGGCGCAGTGCCGTGCGCAGCCTCGGCCATCAGCGCGTCCGGGACGTAGTCGTCGTCGAAAGCGACCAGCAGCGACTCGGAGCCGGCGATCGAGCCGAAGAGCGGCAGGACGAGGTCGGAGAGGATGTCACCGTCCCGGTTCAGGGTCGGGATCACGAGCGGCGCACCGGTGCTCGCGATCAGGAGCGCGAAGGTCGCGTCGATCAGCTGCGGCTCGTACGGGACGTCCGGGTGGCGCTCGGCCGCGGCGTCCATCTCCTCCTTGAGCATCCCTTCGTAGACCGGGCTGACGGTGTACTTCGGCCCGCCGAACACCTTGGCGCCGGTCCGCTCCGCCTGGCGGAAGGCGAACTCGGCGACGGAGCGGCAGATCCGCCGTTCGATCCGCTCGGTGCGGAAGGCGACCTCGTCCTCACCCTCGCCCTCCCGCCACTCGGTCGCGCCGTACGCGTCGCCGACGGCCATGCGGACGACCGAGATGGGCGAGTGGACGCCGCCGAGCGGGACTACACCGGGAATGCGTCGCCCGGTACGGACGATCACGCGACCGCCGATCTCCTCACGGAGGATCCGGTTCGGCGAGCCAACGTCATCGCGCGTCTCCGGCGTGATCGTGGCCGCCTTGAGGCCCAGGCCGTGCTCCCGGATCGCCCGAGCCGCCTCGCTCACGACCGCGTTCTTCGTCTCGCGCCTGTGCGCGAGCGAGAGATCGAATCGAGGGAACTCGAGCTCGAGGTCGATCACGTCCGGGGCGAGCGTGCGCAGCGCTTCCTCGAGCAGCTCCTGCCCCGTCTCGTCCCCTTCGAGCACCACGATCGTCCGCGGGTCCATCGGCGGGGGATGATACTCGCGGGAATCGGGTAGACCTGCGGCGTGGCGCGGAGGGGCGGCTGGAGGCGCGCGGGGTCGAAGGGGCGGTTTCGCTACGAGGACGCTCGCGGAAACCGGATCGAGGATCCGGAGAAACTCGCACGCATCGAGCAGCTCGTGATTCCACCCGCGTGGAAGGACGTCTGGATCTCGCCTCGTGCGAGCGCCAAGCTCCAGGCGACCGGGCTCGACAAGGCTGGTCGGCGCCAGTACCTCTACCACCCCGAATACCGCGCTCAGCAGGAGCAGGCGAAGTTCGACAATCTCGTCCGGTTCGCCGAGAAGTTGCCGGAGCTCCGGAAGGCGATGGCCGAGCACATGGCGCTCGACACCTACGAACGCGAGCGCGTGTGCGCGGTCGCGCTCCGTGTCATCAATCTCGGGTGGTTCAGAGTCGGTTCTGACCGGTACGCGCAGACTTCACGGACGCACGGCGTCACGACGCTTTCACGCCGCCACGTGACCGTGCGCGGCACGCGGGTCGCGTTCCGCTTCCGGGCGAAGCACCACGTCCAGGTGCGGACGACGATCGTCGACGCCGAGCTCGCAGCGGCGATCAAGGAGCTGCTCGAGCAGCCGGGAGGTGCACGCGTCTTCCGGTACGCCTCCAACGGCGGGACCGGTCTGCTCACGGGAGCAGTTCTGAACGACTACATCCGAGAGCACATGGACGAGGAATTCACGGCGAAGGATTTCCGCACGTGGGGCGGCACGCTGAACGCCGCAATCGCCTTCGCGGAGCACGGTGTCGCCGAATCCGAGGCCGAGGCGAAGAGGACGGTCGCAAACGTCATGCGCATCGTCGGCGAGCGGCTCGGAAACACGCCGGCCGTCGCGCGCTCGTCGTACGTCAGTCCTGCGGTGGTCGAGCAGTATCTCGACGGCAGAACGATCGAGGATTTCAGGCCGCGCCATTTACGTGTCCTCAAAGCGCGCGATATCGAGCTCGACCCGGAGGAGAGCGCGTTGCTGAGCCTGCTCCGATCCTGGCGAATCCGCCGTGTCCGCAAGGCGGCGTGATTTCCGTCCGCGTTTTCGCTAGGATTACGCGCTGGAATCCGTTCCCCAAGGAGGATACTGTGGCTCGCAAGACGGTGCTGGTCTCGGACATCTCCGGCGCGGAGATCGCGGACGGAAAGGGCGCGACGATTCGGATCACGTTCCATGACGCGAGGAAGGGCGTGCGAGAGCTCGACGTCACCGACGCCGAGGCTGAGAAGATGGGCGGCCGCCAGGTCGCACGGCGCGGCCGCAGGCCGAAGTCGGCGACCACCTAGATTCGGGTCGCGCGGCCCGGCACCGCGCACCGAACTGCGCTCTTTGCCGGAATTTCGTACGAAAGGGCGTCGGAGGGCGGGACTACGATGGGTAGATGGGTCTCGCGCTTGTCGTCGGGCCGGCGAAGGCCGGCAAAATCGCTCATCTCCTCGACGGATATCTCGAGGCGATCGAGCGTGATCCGGTCCTGATCGTCCCGAACAGAACGGATGTCGACCGGGTCGAACGCGACCTCCTGCGCCGGACGGGGGCGCTGCTCGACGGGTCGATCGGCACCTTCGACGACGTCTTCCGCGGGCTCGCGCTCGGTGCGGCCGACGCCCGTCCGGTCACCGGCGACGCACAGCGCGCCCTCGTCGCTCGTCGTGTGCTGGCGCAGACGCCGCTGAACGGGCTCGGCCGCTCCGCGCGCTTCTCCGGCTTCGCGGACGCGCTTCTCGCGGTACTAGGGGAGCTCGAGTCCGGGCTGCTCGATCCGGAGCAGCTGGAGGGAGAGCTGGCGCGGCTCTATGGCGGCTACCGCGGAGAGCTCGACCGGCTCGGCCTCTGGGACCGCGATCTGCTCCGGCGCCGCGCCGTCGAGCGGCTGCGCTCCGAGCTCGACGCCTGGGACGGACGCCCGGTCTACGCATACGGGTTCGAGGATCTCACCGGGGCGGAGTGGGGGTTGCTGGAGGCGCTCTCGGCCCGAACCGAAGTGACGGTGTCGCTCCCTTATGAGCCTGGCCGCGCCGCGTTCGCGTCCCTCCGCCGCACCCAGGAGGACCTCGCAGCGCTTGCGGGCGGTCGGATCCACGAGCTTCCCGCCCAGCCGGCCGGGGAAGGCCCGGCTGCGCTCGCTCATCTCGAGCGGCAGCTGTTCGCAGACGCGCCGCCGCCGGGTCCCGCGCTCGAAGGCGCGATCCGCTTCTTCGAGGGCGCCGGCGCGCGCGGCGCGCTCGAGCTGGTCGCGGAGGAGGTGCGTGAGCTCGCCGCAGCCGGAACGGAACTGGAGGAGATCGCTCTGGTCGTCCCGTCGGTGGAGCGCTGGCGAGCGCCGCTCGAGACCGTCCTCGGCGCGATCGGGATCCCGTTCGCCGTCGAAGGCCGCGTCCGTCTCGGCCAGACGCCGTTCGGCCAGGCCCTCCTCGCGCTGCTCCGCTTCGAGTGGCAGCGAGGAGGTCGCCGCGATCTCTACGCTTATCTCCGCTCGCCCTACTCCGGCCACACCCGCTCGCACGTCGACTTCCTCGAGGGCAGGCTGCGTGGGCGGGGCATCTCGACGCACGAGACCGTCGACGCCGAGACCGTCAAGCTCCGCGACGGCCAGCCGCTCCCGCCGCTCGAAGCGCTCCGGAGCGCGGCAGGCCCGGTCGAGGCAGTGCGCGCGCTCACGACGTCGATGCTCCGCGGCTCGCATGGGCTCGAGGCGCCGCCGGTAGGGGAAGCAGCCCGCGGCGACCTGCGTGCCTTCGACGCGGTCCGGCGCCTGCTCGACGAGCTGGACGGTTGGCGCTTGCTCGGCGCAGAGCTCGGCCCGGACGAGGTGCTCGCGACGCTCGAGCACGCCGAGGTGCGGCTCGGCTCGGCACTGGAGCGCGGCCGCGTCGCCGTCCTCGACCTCGCGCGAGCGCGGACGCGTCGCTTCGAGGTCGTCTTCCTGCTCGGCCTCGAGGAAGGCACGCTGCCCCGTCGCTCCAGCCCGTCCCCGTTTCTCGACGACGAGGCCCGCAGCGCGCTCGAGGAGCGCGCGAGGGCACGCCTCGTGCGCCCGGACCCCGTCGAGCGCGAGCGCTACCTGTTCTACACCGCCTGCACGCGCGCGACCCGTCGGCTGACGCTCGTCCGCGAGGCCGCGACCGACGAGGGCAACCCGCGCGAGCCGAGCCCGTTCTGGGACGAGGTGGAGGTGTTGTTCGAGCCGGACGACGTGCGCCGCTGGACGCGCCGTCGTCCGCTCTCGGAGCTGACGTGGGGGCTGGAGCAGGCGCCGACCGAGCGCGAGCGGTTGCGCGCGCTGGCGCTGCTCGCCGTCACGGAGCCCGGTCAGGCGGAGGCGCTCGCGGCGGCGAACGGCTGGGAACGGCGGCTGCAGCGGGCGCGCGGCGCCTTCAGGCGCGAGACACGACTCCGGCACGCGCGTGTGCTCGGCGAGCTCTCGGCGAGGACGCCCTTCAACGTGACGGAGCTCGAGCGTTTTGCCGACTGCTCGTCGGCATGGTTCTTCGAGCGGCTGATCTCGCCGCGGCAGATCGACCGGCGTGTCGACGCGATGCTGCGCGGCTCGGTCGCACATACGGCGCTGCACCGGTTCTACGCCGGCCTGCCACGAGCGATCGGCAGCGACCGCGTGGACGAGAGTCGACTCGACGAGGCGCTCGCGTTTCTATCCGAATGCATCGCGGGCGCGCTCGAGGGCGTGAAGCTGGAGATGGAGGAGCTCGACCGGCGCGAGCTCGAGCAAGGGTTGCGCCGCGATCTCGAGCAACACGTCCGCGACGAGGCGCGCTCGCCGCTGCCGCTCGTACCGCGCAAGTTCGAGGTCGCGTTCGGCTCCGAGCGCTCTGCGCCTGAGCTACAGCGCGGCCTCGATCTCGGCGACGGGCTCGTGCTCTCGGGGAAGATCGACCGCATCGACGTCGATCCCGCAAGCGCGCGCGGAATCGTCCAGGACTACAAGTCCGGCCGCACTGGCCACTCCGCCGCAGAGATCGAGAAAGAGCTGCGGCTGCAGATCCCGCTCTACATGCTCGTGCTGCGCGACCTGGTCGGGATCGAGCCGCTCGGCGGCCTCTACCGGCCCCTGGCCGGCGAGCGCCGAGCGCGGGGCCTGCTCCGGGCTGAGGCCAAGGACGACGCTCTGCCCGGCTTCGTCGCCAACGATTACCTCGACGAGGAATTGTTCTGGGCCCAGGTCGAGGGCGCACGCGATCTTGCGCGTGGCCTGGCGCACCGGATCCGGGCCGGCGACGTCCGCCACGACCCAAAGGGGACGGACGGCTGCCCGGCCTGGTGCGATCTCTGGCGCATGTGCAGGATTAGAAGGGCATAGCGAGGCGGTCATGAGGCAGCCGAACGACGAGCAGGCCGCGGCGATCGCGGCGCGGGGTCAGGTCTTCGTCTCGGCCGGCGCGGGGACGGGGAAGACGACCGTGCTCGTCGAGCGGTTCGTCGAGGCGGTTTGCGAGCGTGGGCTCGACGTCGAGTCGATGCTCGTGATCACCTACACCGAGCGCGCGGCTGGGGAGCTGAAAGGACGGATCCGACAGCGCCTGCACGAGCTCGGCCGGCACGAGCTCGCCCGTTCCCTCGACGGCGCCTGGATCTCGACCATCCACGGCTTCTGCCTCCGGTTGCTGAAGGCGCATCCGTTCGCGGCCGGTCTCGATCCCCGCTTCCGGATCCTCGATGACGGGCAGGGCCGCGTCGTCCGGGGCGAGGCGTTCGAGGGGGCCCTGAACCAGTTCTGCGCCACCGACGATCCCGAGCGGCTACGGCTGCTGGCGACGTACGGCGCCTCCGGCCTGCGCCGAATGCTGACGACCGTCTTCGAGACGCTTCGCTCCGCCGGCCGCGAGCTCATGCTCGAGCTCGGCGAGCGGCCCGGGCTTGACGAGCGGCTCGTGGAGCTCGGCGACGCCGCGCGTGCGCTCGCCGACGACACGGACGCGACGGACGCGGCCCGAGCGGCCGCCGCGCAGGCGCTCGCGCTCGCGCAGGAGCCGCCGCTGCCGGACCGGCTGCTCGACCTGAGCGGGCTGCGCGCCCGCGGCGAACGTGCGGCGACCTACGAAGAGGCGCGGAAAGCGGTCGAGCAAGCTGCGCTCGACGAGCTCGCGTTGCGCGACCGTGAGTTGCTGCAGGAGCTCCTGCTCGGCTTCGCGGAGGCGTACGCGGCCGCCAAGGACGCCGAGTCGGCGCTCGACTTCGAGGACCTGCAGCTCCGCGCGCGCGACCTGCTTCGTGAGCACGAGACGCTGCGCGAGCGCGAGCAGCTGCGCTTCCGCTCGATCATGGTCGACGAGTTCCAGGACACGAACCGGCTCCAGTGCGAGCTGGTCGATCTCCTCACCGGCCCCGACACCGAGCGCTTCTTTGTGGGCGACGAGTTCCAGTCGATCTACGGCTTCCGCCACGCCGACGTGCGCGTCTTCCGAGACCGGCGGGCCGAGGCGGAGACGCTGCTGCCGCTGACGAGGAACTACCGCTCAAGGCCCGAGGTGCTCTCGGTCGTCAATCACCTCTTCGGCACCGAGTTCGGCCAGGAGTTCCAGCCGCTCGCCGCCTCGGGCGAGTTTCCTGATCCGGTCTTCGGTACACCGGTCGAGCTGCTCGTCACGGACAAGGCCGGGTACGCGGATACCGGCGTTCACTGGCGTCGCGGCGAGGCGCACCACGTCGCGAAGCGCGTCGCCGAGCTGGTCGAGAGCGGCGTTGCAAACCCGGGCGAGATCGTGCTCCTCTTTGCGGCCGGGACGGACGCTGAGTGGTACGAGGAGGAGTTGCGGAAGGCAGGGCTGCCCACGTATCGCGCGACGGGACGCGGGTACTTCGGCCAGCAGCAGGTGGTCGACCTGCTCTCCTATCTCCGCCTGCTCCAGAACCGCTACGACGACGAGGCGCTCGTCACGGTGCTCGCGTCACCGTTTGTCGGCGTCTCGAACGACTCGCTGCTCCTGCTGCGGCGGGCCGCGCGAGGGCCGATCTTCACGGCCCTCGAGCGCTCGCTTCCGCCCGACCTCGACGAGCGCGATGTCCGGCTCCTCCGCGCGTTCCGCCAGCGCTACGACCGCCTGGCCGACGCGGCCGCGCGCCTCTCGCTGGAGCCGCTGTGCGAGCGGATCGTCGCCGACCACGACTACGACCTCGCGGTCCTCGCCCAGTGGGACGGGCGGCGACGCTACGCGAACCTGCGCAAGCTCGCGCGCCTCGCGCGCTCGTACGAGGAGCTGCGCGGCCCGGACGTCGAGGGCTTCGTCCGCTTCGTCGAGGAGCAGGAGTCGGTCGGCGCCGCGGAGCGCGATGCGGTCGCCGTGGAGGAGGGCGCCGACGCCGTTCGCCTGCTGACGATCCACGCGGCAAAGGGGCTCGAATTCAAGGTCGTCGTCGTCGCCGACGCGGGACGCGACCGGAACGCACCCTCGGCGGACGAGATCCTCTGCCTCTCCGACGGCCGCTTCGGCTTCCGGGTCGCCGATCCGGTCACCGGCAAGCGGCACGGGGTGCTGGGCTACGAGCGACGTGAAGGACGCGCGCCGGGCCGAGGACGAGGCCGAGCGCCTGCGGCTCTACTACGTCGCGATGACGCGCGCGATCGACCGGCTGATCGTCGCGGGTTCGATCGAGACAGCTTCGATCGACTCGCGGCGGCGCTCCGGGCGGACGCCGATCGGCTGGGTGCTCGGACGGCTGGACTGCGCCGAGGAGCTCGAGGATGCGAGCGATGGTCCGATCGAGCTCGAGCGCGAGGGTGCGCGCGTGCTCGTCCGGCTCGATACTGGCAAAACCGCTGGCGCGGTTTCGCTAGACGATGGACCGGCGCCGGTGGAGACCGAGGCGGGTCAGTTGGCGCTGTTCGTTCCCGATGAAGTGTCGCCGCTGCCACCGCTCGCGCCGGTGCTGGCGCCGATCCAGGTGCTGCCGGAGCCGCCGCACCACGACGTGCGACGGCTCTCCTACAGCGCGCTCGCCCTCTTCGAGCGCTGCTCCTACCGCTACTACGCCGAGCGCGTCGCCGGGATGCGCCCGGCGGACGGACACGGCACCGTGGCCGGCCGGCACGGGCTCGCCGCGACTGAGATCGGCGACGCCGTGCACCGCCTGCTCGAGCTCGTCGACCTCGCCGCACCGACCCCGCCGGACGTCGAGCAGGTACGCGGCTGGTATCCCGCGGTGACGGACGACGAGCTCGCGCGGATCGAGGGCTTCGTCGACTCGTACTGCGAGTCGGACCTCGCACGCCGAGTCGCGGCGCTGGCGGGTGCCCGCCCGGAGCGTCCGTTCGCCTTCGAGCACGACGGCGTCCTCCTGCACGGTCGGCTCGACGTCCTCCACCGGGACGGGCCGTATGCACTCGTGCTCGACTACAAGACGAACTCGCTCGCCGAGGGGACACCCGAGGAGATCGTCGAGACGGACTACCGGCTGCAGCGGCTCGTCTACGCGCTCGCGTGCTTCCGGGCCGGGGCGGAGGAGGTCGAGGTCGTCTACCACTTCCTCGAGCGGCCGGACGCGGTCGTCTCGACCGCCTTTGCGCGGGCCGACGTGCCGGTGCTCGAGGCCGAGCTGTCCGAGGCGATCGGCCGCATCCGGGCCGGCGAGTTCGCGCCGTCGCCGAGCGAGTTCGTCTGCGCCGGCTGCCCTGCTCTCGACGTCGTCTGCGCCGGACCGAAACTGCGCTCTCGTCCTCCCGAGCTCGCGGCGGTCTCCTGATGCGGGTCGCGGTGCTCTGCGACGTCCACGGCAACCTGCCCGCGCTCGAGGCCGTCCTCGCGGAGGTCGCCCCGCTCGAGATCGATCGGATCGTCGTCGGCGGCGACGTCGTCGCGGGGCCGTTCCCACGCGAGTGCCTCGACAAGCTCGTCGCCCTTGACGCCGTCTTTGTCCGCGGGAACGCCGACCGTGAATCGTCGCGCGCCCCCGCGGGAACCTGGGAATGGATCGTCTCGAGGCTCGACCCGACGTCCGTCGAGTTCCTGGCTGCACTTCCTCCCGCTCTGTCGCTCGGGGGCGTTCTCTACTGCCACGGCTCCCCGCGCGACGACGACGAGATCCTCACCCGCGTCTCCCCCGACGAGCGCTTTCGAGCTGCGCTCGCCGGCGTCGAGGAGCGCCTCGTCGTCGGCGGGCACACGCACGTCCAGTTCGAGCGCGTGATCGACGGGACCCGCTTCGTCAATGCCGGCAGCGTCGGCATTCCGTACGAGGGGAAGCAGGGCGCGTTCTGGGCGTTCTTGGATCGGGGAGGAGGTTGAGTTCCGGCACACGCCGTACGCGGTCGAAGCGGCAGCGGCGCTGATCCGGACGAGCGGGTACCCCGGCGCCGACCAGATCGCCGGCTGGTTGCTCGACCCGGAGGATCCCGACGAGGTGTCGGCGTACTTCGAGAGCATTGCTACGTAGCTTCGTCAAGGAGGCGCGGCGGCCGGTCGGGCGGCGTCGTGACCGGATCCGTCCGATCATCGAGCGCCTCGCCGCCGAGCACACCGACGCGCGGATCGCGCTCCGTTTCCGGACGCCGCTCGAGTTGCTCGTCTCGGTGATGCTGTCGGCGCAGACCACTGACGTGAACGTCAACCGCGTCACAGAGCACCTGTTCGAGAAGTACCGGAAGCCGGAGGACTACCTCGCCGTGCCCGAGGTGGAGCTACAGCGCGATATCTACGCAACCGGGTTCTTCCGCCAGAAGACGAAGGCGATCCGGGGGACGATGCGCGTGCTCCTGGAGGAATTCGACGGCGAGGTGCCGCGTACGATCCCGGAGCTCCTCCGGCTGCCGGGCGTGGCGCGCAAGACCGCGAACGTCGTCGCGGCCGAGCTCGGGGTCCCGCAGGGGATCGTCGTCGACACGCACGTACGCCGGCTCTCGCAACGGCTCGGCCTGACCCGGAAGGAGGACCCCGTCAAGATCGAGCGCGACCTCGTCAGGCTCGTCCCGCGCGCGGACTGGGGCCGCTTCCCGCACCTCCTGATCTGGCACGGGCGCCGGATCTGCGACGCACGGCGACCCCTCTGCGAGGTTTGCGTCGTCAACGACCTCTGTCCGTCGAGCCGCGTTGCGGCTACGGCTGAGACAGAGCCTGCCGTTCCTGCTCCGTGAGAGCCCGGCTCGCTCCGCCCTTGCCGTCGATCACCGCGACGACGAGCTCCAGCTCGGCGACGACCCGGCCGTCGGGTGCGCCGAGCGTCACGTTCGCGGTCACGCTCTTCGTTCCCAGCCGACCGAGCGACGCCGAGCCCACCACCTGGCCGTCCGTGAGCTTCAGCTCGGAGCGGTACTCGATCGTCGTCCGCGCCGCGACGTAGTCCCACACGATGCCGGGCCGCAGCCCGAGCTTCTGTCGGAACCAGCTGTCGAGCACTTCCTCCGCAAACGTGAGGTAGACGGCCTGGTTGACGTGCCCGTACGCGTCCAGGTCGCGCCAGCGGATGTCGATGCGCTTCTCGTTCACAGTTGCTGCTCAGCGAGGCGAAAGGGCGACGAGGAGGCCGCCGTCCTCGTCGTAGGCCGGAAAGACGTCGGCCGTCACGAGCTTGACCTGGCCGGCGCGCGAGCGGAGCTCGAGACGCTCACCCAGCCGCCGAACACCCCACTCGAGCGAGAGTGCGATCGGGCTCTTCCCGTCCTCGTAACCGTTGAGCCCGAAGGCCTCGACGATGTCCTTGCCCATCAGCTCCCGCTCCCGGTAGCCGGTCAGCTCGAAGACGCCGCGACCGGCGGCGATGATTCGCCCGGTGCGATCGCAGGTGACGAAGCCGGTGTTCGGTGACGGGTAGTAGTCGTCGAGCAGCTCGAAGAGGAACCCGAAGCCGCAGCGTTCGCAGGAGACCGACTGGCGCAGCAGCCCCTGCCGCCCGTCGTGGTCGAGCGAGCGGTCCTTGCAGTTCGGGCAGATGAAGTACGGCACCCGAGCAGCGTACCGACGCGTCCTATATCCACTTCTTCCAGCGGAAGAAGGCAAGCTGGCCGACCGTGATCAGTGCGATAACGCCCCAGGAGAAGGCGTAGCCGAACCTCCAGCCGAGCTCGGGCATGTGCTCGAAGTTCTGGCCGTAGACGCCGACAAGGAAGGTGGGGATGAGGACGAGGGAGGCGACCACCGCGAGCTTCTTCACGATCTCGTTCTGGTCCTGGGCGATCTTCGCCTGGTGATAGTCGCGTGCGTCGGCGATCAGCTCGCGCGAGACGTCCAGCGACTCGGTCGCGCGCAGGAGCCGGTCGTACGCGTCGGCGAAGTCGAGCTCCAGCGACCGGTCAAAGACGAGGTTCTCGCCCACGTCGACGCGGCCGTCAACGACGCGCCGCACCGCGTCGCGCGTCGGCGTCAGCAGGCGGCGGGTCGAGAGCACGTTCCGCCGGAGCGCCGACAACCTCCTGCGGGTCTGCTCGCCGGGCCAGCTCTCGATCCCGTCGTCGATCTCCCCGCTCACGTCGTTCAGTGCGTCGACGACGCGCAAGTAGGACTCCGTGACCGCATCGACGAAGTGGAGCGCGATCTGGCCCGTGGAGGGGGAGCGGCGCGCGTCGCTCACCGCCTCGACGGGCTCCAGGTCGAAGGGCTCGCCGCCTTTCGGCGTCTTTCGCACCGACATCGCGATTTCCGGTGTCAGTACGAGGTCAATCTCCTGGACGACGACGTGATCCTCGTCCGGTGTTAGCGCCGGGACGAGGAGGACGCCGAAGACGTATGCCCCGTGTGACTCGAGTGTCGGGCGGGGCTCATGCTCGTCGACCGAGAGCAGGAGGTCGAGCGCGCGCGGGTGCAGGTCGACCGGGCTCGCCGCGAGGAGCTCGTCCCGGGTCGGGTCGAGCAGGTCGATCCAGCGCGCGCCGCCGGCCACCCGGCGAGCCTAGCGCCGGGATCGGCCGGATCTCGGGAGGGAAAGAACTCATTTCAGAACAAGCCTTGTGTCGCCAGGCCGCCCCGGGCGGCACGATCGCCGCGTCCTCAGTCGCCCCGATAGCACCACTATCGGGGCTCCCTGCGTCCTTGCGCTCGCACCACCCGGAGCACCCTGTCGACGAAGCTCGTTCTGAAACGAGTTCTAGGCGGGGGCCGTGTGCTCGCGCGGGGCGGTCAGCGCCGCCTCCGGGTGGCCCTCGGACTCGGCGAGGAAGCGCTCCGCGTCCAGCGCCGCCGCGCAGCCGGAGCCCGCTGCGGTCACGGCCTGCCGGTAGACGTGATCCTGGACGTCACCTGCCGCGAAGACCCCGGGGATGTTCGTCTCGGTCGACTTGCCCTTCGTGATCAGGTAGCCGTTCTCGTCGTGGTCGAGCCAGTCGACGAACAGCTTCGTCGTCGGGTCGTGCCCGATCGCGACAAAGAGACCATCGGTGCCATGCTCGAGCGTCTCGTCGGCCTCGACGTTGCGCAGGCGGACGCCACTGAGCTTGCCGGCGTCGACGCCCAGCACCTCCTCGACCACGTACGGGGTCAGGAACTCGATCTTCTCGTGGGCGCGAGCGCGTTCGAGCATGATCTGCGAGGCCCGAAACTCGTCGCGGCGGTGCACGATCGTGACCTTGGACGCGAACTTCGTCAGGAAGAGCGCCTCCTCCATGGCTGAGTCCCCGCCGCCCAACGACTACGACCTCGCGCTCCCGGTAGAAGGCGCCGTCGCAGGTGGCGCAGTAGGTGACGCCGCGACCGTGCAGGGCGCGCTCCGACTCCAGCCCGAGCTGGCGGGCCGTTGCTCCGGTCGCCACGATCACCGTCTTGGCGAGGTACTCGTCGTCGCCCGTGTACACCTTGAACGGCTGCTCGGAGAGGTCGACGCGGGTGACGTCGTCGGTGAGGAACTCCGTCCCGAACCGGCTCGCCTGGACCCGGAACTCCGCCATCATCTGGGGGCCCATCACGCCGTCCTCGTAGCCGGGATAGTTCTCGACCTCGCTCGTGATCATCAGCTGGCCGCCCCAGTTGAAGCCCTCGATCAGGAGCGGGCTCAGATTGGCGCGGGCTGCGTACAGGGCAGCGGTATACCCTGCGGGGCCGCCGCCGATGATGATCACGTCACGAACGTCGCTCACGAGTTTCCTCTTTCCCTTGGTCGCTTGAGGGCATGCGTGCGCCCTCACGATAGAGAACGAATCGGCGCGTGCAGGTGTTCCGTGCCGCGCCGCGGGAAGGAGCTTAGAATCGGGCACGGCCTGGCAGAAAGGACCGATATATGACGACGACTGTCAGTCTCAACGGCCTCCGTGAGCTTTCCGGGTTCCGCGCCGAGCACGGGTGCGCGATCAGCCTCTACCTCGATCTCGATCCGAGCGTCACGCCGACCGCGAGCGACGCGGCCGCACGCGTGCGCTCGCTGCTCGACGCCGCTTCGAAGTCCTCCGGGGCGAGTCGCGCGGGCCGCGCACACGAGGTCAAGGTCGGCTTGAAGGCCGATTTCGAGCGGCTCGAACGGTACTTCGACAACGAGTTCGAGCGGGACGGCGCCCGAGGGCTCGCCGTCTTCGCTGCCTGGCTCGACAACGTTTGGAGCGTGCTCCAGCTTCCCTGGTCCGTCGCCGACACCGCCCGGGTCGCGGACGACTTCCTGCTGGCTCCTCTCGTTCCCCTGCTCGGGCGCGGGGACGGGGCGCTCGTCGCCGTGGTCGGCCGCGAACGCGGCCGGGTGCTCGCGCTCCGCGCGGGCCGCCTGGAGCAGATCGCCGACCGGACCGAGGAGACGCCGGGCCGCCACGACCAGGGCGGCTGGTCGCAGGCGCGCTTCCAGCGCCACCTCGACAACCTCGACCTCGAGCACTACAAGGTCGTCGCCGACGAGCTCGAGCACCAGTTCCGCAGGCACGGACGCCCGCGCATCGTCGTCGTCGGCGGCGAGGAGACGCGCGCGGAGTTCGCGGAGACGCTCTCGAACGAGGTCGCCGAGGCGATCATCGGCTGGACGAACGCCGAGGCGCACGCGTCGGAAGCCGAGCTCTACGACGTGGTGGCACCGTGGCTCGAGGAGTGGCGCGCGACGCGCGAGAGCCAGGCGATCGACCGCTGGCGCGAGGAGACGGGAAAGGGTGCGCGCGGCACGGCGGGCTGGGAAGACACGCTCGAGGCCGCATCGGACGGGCGGGTGGAGCTCTTGCTCCACCAGCCGGGCGCGCAGCGCGACGCCTACCGCTGCCCCTCGTGTGGACGGGCGTCGCTCGACGCGGCCACCTGCCCGCTGGACGGGACGACGATGGAGCCGCGCGACGACGGTCTCGACCTCGCCGTTCGCCTCACGCTCGCGCACGGGGGTGACCTGCTCGCCGTCGAGCGCCGCCGTGACCTCGACCCGGTCGACGGGATCGGCGCGATCCTGCGCTTCTAGCCCCTAGGCGGCGTCGATCGCGCGCAGCTGCTCGCCCGGTTCGATCGCGCCGGCCCGCCGTTGGAGCGCGTCCTCGTCGACCGCTTGCTCGAGCCGCGTCTCGAACCGCTCGAGCCGCCGCTGGGCCTCGCCGTACTTGCCCTGTGCGTTGCCGATGTGCTTGCCAACGACGTCGAAGTCGTCCTTGAAGCGCGCGAACTCCTGCGCCAGCTGGCCGCAGTACGCCATCACTTCCTGAGCATGTTGTTCGATCTGCAATCCGCGTAGACCAATGACGATCATTGTCAAGTAGGCGTGGAAGGTCGCGGGTGAGACGGGGAAGACCCGCCGGCTGAGCGCGTACTGCTGCAGCTCGCCGGTGCCGCCGCAGGCGATCTCGTAGTAGACGGTCTCCGCGGGCAGGTACATGAAGGCGAAGTCGTACGTTCCTTCACCGGGCTTGACGTACTTGTTCGCGATCGCGTCGACGTGCCCCTTGATGTCCTTCGCGAGAGCACGGCGCGCGAGGACGCGCTGCTCGTCGTCCTCGGCGTCGAGCACGCGGTGAACGTTGTCGAGCGGGAACTTCGCGTCGACCGGCAGCAGCTTCTCCGCCTTGACAACCGCGTCGACGCGCTCGCCGCTCGCAAAGCCGAACTGCAGCTCGTAGGCGCTCCCGGGAAGCATGTCGGCGAGCAGGTTCGCGAGCAGGAGCTCTCCGAAGCCGCCGCGCGCCTTCGGTGGCCGCAACGCCTGCTCGAGACGCTTCAGGTCGTTCGCGCGCTCGAGCATGCTCGTCGTGCCCGCCTCGACGCGCGCCAGCTTCTCGGCGATCTGCGTCGCCGTCTCACCGGCGCTGCGCTGCGTCGTGAGCAGCCGGCCGTCGAGGCCCTCGAGCCGCCGGTCGACCTTGGCATCGAGCTCGCCCGAGACGGCGGTCGAGCCGCGACTCGAGCTCGCCGAGCGACCCGTCGAGCCGGCCGAGCGTGCCTCCGATCTGCCCGCGCAGCATCCGGGCGAGCAGCACGCCGCCGGCCACGAGGACGACCGCGAGGAATACGAGCATGAGGGCGACGACGACCATAGGGTCGACGAACGGTAGGGACCGCGTCGGACGACACTGGGCGCCGCAGGTCTGCTGCTAACGTGGCCGCCGGCATGGCCAGGAAAGATCGAGTGCCCAATCCTCCGAAGCGGTCGCAGGGACCGCAGCGCCGCGCAACGGTCGCGAGCGCCGCGGATGCCGAGCGGCGCCGCCGGACGCTGATCCTGTTCGTAGGCTCGGCGCTCGCGCTGGCCGCCGCCGTGCTCGCAATCGTGTTTCTGACGGGCAGCGGCGGAGGAGAGGACGAGCGCGGCGCGCTCGAGGACGCCGATTGCACGCTTCAGAGCTTCCCGGCGCAGGAGAACGCAGGCGACCACTCGGACGTGCCGACGCTCGAGACGAAGCCGAAGTGGAACTCGTCGCCGCCGACGAGCGGGCCGCACTTCCAACAGACCGCGGTCTGGGGCTCCTACGACGAGGAGATCCCGCTCGTGCAATCGACCCACAACCTCGAGCACGGCGGCGTTGTCATTCACTACGGCCCCGACGTCCCCGAGGCGGAGGTCGCCGCGCTGAAGGACTGGTACGTCAACAACGAGGAGCCGAACGGCCTGATCATCTCGCCGCTCTCGACGAACGCCGCGAAGCTCACGCTCTCCGCCTGGACGGCGCCCGAGGCGCTCTCCGGCTCGACCGAGGGCGAGCGTGGGTGGCTCGCGACCTGCTCGACCTTCGACGAGGACGCGTTCGAGGCGTTCATCGAGGAGCACCGCTACAAGGGGCCGGAGCGGCTCGACCCCGAGCTGTTAGCCCCCGGCACCTAGTCGCGCCGGGGTGGCGGAACTGGTAGACGCAGCCGACTTAAAATCGGCCGGCCTCGCGGCCGTGTGGGTTCGACTCCCGCCCCCGGCATTTCAATTGACGGCTCCGGCACCATAATGCGCGTCATGAATCGTGTTCGTGATGCGATGCTGGCCGACCCGCCGATGCTGGAGGGCGGCGCCAGCGCGCAGGAGGCCGGCGAAGCGCTCGGCCGGCCGGAGGTGCGCGCGGTCTTCGTCTGCGACGAGGACGGCCGGCTGCTCGGCGTCGTCACGCGTAAGACCCTCGTGCGCGAGATCGTCGCGGCGGGCCGTGACCCGCGCGGAACCGCGCTCCGCGAGATCGTCGAGGTGCCGCTGAACACGATCGACTCCGAGCTGCCACTCGACGAGGCGTTCCGCTTTCTCGAGGAACAGGACCTCGAGCGTGTTCCCGTGGTCGAGGGCGGCCGGCTCGTCGGCGTTCTCTCCCGGGCCGTGCTGCAACGGCGTCTCGCCGAGGACGAGCCGCTCGCCGAGCCGGTCGAGCTCTAGCGGCGCTTCTGTTCCGAGGCTTCGCGCTCGCGGCGCTGCCGAAGCTCCTCTTCCTTCCGAGCGATGTAAGCCCGTGCCTGACGAACGCGTTCGTCCTGCCCGGTGAAGTCAGTCTTCTTCCTCTTCGCCATCGTTCTCCTCCAGCAGTGTGGCGATTCGCTTCGTGTTCACTGCGATGTCCGCGAGCAAGCCGAGAGCGATGTTCACGGCCTCCTCGTCCATGACGAAAGCGTGCAGGACGGCGTTCGCTGCCGCAAGGTGTCCATCTCGGTCAACAGCAGGTGAAGGCGCCGGGAGGAACCGGACCCTCTTCCGGCTCGGGCAGTTCTGCGGCCGCGAGCGCGGCTCCGTGCAGGATGTCGCGCTCGCTCGCCCTGATCCCTTCGAGGCCGTAGAAGGCGAGCACCTCGGTGAGGATCGCGCCGCCGGCGACGATCACGGGCGCCCGGCCGGGCTCGACGATCCGCGCGCGTTCCTCGAGCGTGAGCGCGGCGAGCCGGGCCGTTTGCTCCTCTGCGGCTGCCGCGGAGACAGCACGTGGCCGTGGGTCCGCTCCGGGTCGTGCCCCGCGAGCCCGAGGTCGAGCGCCGCGATCGTCGTCACGGTTCCTGCGACACCCACGGCTCCGGCCGGCTCGGCCGGCGGCAAGAGCCGCCGCACGTACTCCCGGATCGCGCCGACGTCCTCACCGAAGCGCTCGGTCATCCGGACGCAGCCGACGTCGAGGCTCGTGCGAGCCTCGCCGCCGACGACCTGAAGCTCCGTCGAGCCGCCCCCGATGTCGACGACGAGCGTCCCGGGCTCGACCGCCCCAATCCCGCGCAGCGTCAGCTCGGCCTCCTCCTCACCGCTGAGCAGCCTGGTCGTGAAGCCGTAGCTCCACTCGATCTCTCCGAGGAAGGCCTCGCCGTTCTCGGCGTCCCGGAGCGCACTCGTGCCGATGCAGAGCGTGCGCGTCGCTCCGAGCGACTCCAGCTCGCGCCGGTAGTCGGAAAGCACGTTGCGCACCCGTGCGATCGGCAGCGGCAGCAGCCGCCGCCGCTCATCGACCGCCTCACCGAGCCGCGTGATCACGAGGCGGCGCACGACCTCCTCGACCGCGCCGTTCACGTCTGCGACGAGCAGCCGAGTCGAATTCGTCCCCAGGTCGACTGCCGCGACCCTCACTTGCGCACGGCCGCCCTGGCGCGGCGGGCCGGCCCGACGGCCTCGTCGAGGGCAGTCGTGAGCACGTTCAGCTCCGCCTGCGACTTTCGCAGGCGAGCGAGCGAGTCCGCAAGACGTGTCTCGCGCTCGTCGAAGAGCGAGAGGCGACGCTCGATCTCGGCGGTCGTGGCCTCGATCCGGGCGAGCGCCGTGCCGGTGCGGCGGCCCAGCTGCTTGAAGGCGCGGAAGGTCTCGAGCCCCCGCAGCGCGACGTACACGGCCGAGGCAATCACGAGGGCCGCCGAAACGGCGAGGGAAAGCCAGAAGAGGGTCACCGCGGCGATGCTAGCAACGCCGCATTTCCTCGAAACCTTCGCTACAATGGGCGTCGCGACGCGGGGTGGAGCAGTCAGGTAGCTCGCCGGGCTCATAACCCGGAGGTCGCAGGTTCAAATCCTGCCCCCGCTATCGAAAAGCCCCGCTCATGCTTATCCGGTTAGCTCGGTCCGGGGTCTCTCGTAGCGTCGGTGGATGCCGCGTCCTGACTTGCCGAGCTCGGCGATCGAGTTCCAGCGTCGCTTCCCGGACGAGGCGGGGTGCCGGGGGTATCTGTTCGCGTCGCGTTGGCCGGACGGGTTCCGTTGTCCGGCTTGCGGCGGTGGCGAGGTGCGGGGCCAAGCAGCGCCGTCACCTCTGGCAGTGCAAGGCTTGCGGTCGCCAGAGTTCGGTGACGGCGGGGACGGCGATGCACAAGACGCGCTTGCCGCTGACGCTCTGGTTTCGGGCCGCCTACCTGGTCGCGACGCATGGGTCGGGGAGCACGGCGCTGCTGCTGCGACGCCAGCTCGGCATCGCGCGCTACGAGACCGCGTCGACGATCCGGCACAAGCACCGGGCGCTCGATGGGCGGCTCCGCAGCGCGAGCGCGCCCAGCGGCGAGGTCGAGGTCGATGAGGGCTTCCTGGGCGGCCGCGACACCGCTCTGCGCGGCGAGCCGCCAGCGCGACCGCAAGCAGCTCGTCGGGCTCCGCCGTCGAGGTGCGCGGCAACGGATCCGGTCGTCTGCGGCAGCAGCTGATAGGACGGATGCCTCCTCCGCTTCGCTTACCCCATTGCCGTCTCCAGCGCCGCCGCCGGCGCGACCGACCACACCGACGCCTAGGCCGGCATACAGCGGCCTCGCGGGCGGCCGGCCTCGACCACCAGCCGCACAAGCACCGCGCCCGCTTCCCGGACCGGGAGTGGGTGCTGCCACGCGCGCAACGCGCGCGCACCAACATCAAGACCTGGCTCGAACGCTACCCGACCCCGCCGTCCTCGCGATAGACACCTAGCCAAGTCGATCTCGTCGATTTCGACGTCGAGCACAAACCACGCCGATCTCCGGCACACCACTCGCCAGCTTCCGAACGAAGCTCGGCCTCGGCGCCATCCACGAAACGACGACCTACCACCGAATCACCGGACGCCCGAAGACACCACACGGACCAAAGCGGATAAGCGCGCGACCACGCTCTAACAAGGGGCTTTTCTACGTTCCAGGCTGTCGAATGTCGGGAGGACTCGCCGTCTTCTGTCCGGAGTGCTGGTCGCGTGAGTTCAGCGACTCCTAGCCCGGGGACGGAGGTTGACGCCTTCGCTCCTCTTCTGGGAGGGTGGCCGGGTGCATTGTTCGGTCTGGCGTTTCGTCGGGGATCCGGACGACCTGGAAGAGCGCTACCTGGCGCTGCTGGCTGAGGTTCCGGAGTCGAACCACGTGCTCCACGCCGCCGCCAAGACACCGGATGGGCTGCTGATCTTCGACACGTGCCCTTCGGAGGAGGTGTACCGCGCATTCTTCGCGGAAGGCGGTCCCGCGAGCGCCTTGTTCGAGAAGCACGGCCTCGTGCCGACGACACGCGAGAATTACCCGGTGATCCGCGCCTTCGGCGCGCAGTCGCGGCTGGATGACGCGTGACCGCCCAGCCGTCTTCCTGAAAAGTCAGACCCAACCAAGAGGTTTGCGCGAGAGACTCGAGGTGGTTGAGTCTCTCGCGCAGTGACAGCGAGCCCGGGCAGGCCCCGCCTGCCGCAGGGGTGTACCGTTGCCGGGCCGTGACCGGCTCGGGCACCGGACTCGCTTAGCCCACGGTAGGTGCGGGCGACGGGGCCGTACATGACACGATCGGGTCAATCGAGACGGAAGGCCCGCTCCGGCGGGCCTTCCTGTGCGAGAGCTCAACGACGACGCTCCGGCCCGCGGATCAGCCACACTTCCGTGGTGGCGGCCACTGGCCTGAAAGTCGGCGGCGACGTCGAGCAGGCTTCGACAGCGTCGGCGTCCCGAGCTACGTCCTCGACACAACGGGAATCGTGCGGTGGCTCAATGCGGCAGCCGAGCGGCTCGTCGGCGACGTCCGCGGTCGCCAGTTCACCTCCGTCGTCGCGCCCGAGGACAGCCGGCGCGCCCGGGAGCTGTTCTCGCAGAAGGTGCTCGGCACCGCCCGGCCACCGACGCGACCAGCGCTTGGTGTCGACCGCCGGCAAGCGTGCCGGTGGAGATCAGCTCGGTGCCGTTGATGAGCGGTGAGCGGGTGGTCGGCGTCTTCGGGCTGTTCGAGGAACACCCCGACGACACACCCACAGCGCCACCCCCGCATCTCACCCCCCGCCAAGTCGAGGTGCTCCGCCTGCTGGAGCAGGGCCGCTCGACCAAGCAGATCGCCGCCGAGCTCCACCTGAGCACCGAGACGGTCAGGAACCACATCCGCCGTCTCTTTCGGGCACTCGGCGTCAACTCCCGACTCGAAGCCGTCGCCGCCGCCCGGGCCGCATCACCCGCCTGACGCGAACTCCTTACGACGTGTGCGACGTCACTTCCCATGCGACCTCGTCGCTAACGTGGAGGGCATGAGCGGCCACAAGGAGCTCGTTCAACGGCTCGTTGAGAGGGCGTAAACCGCCGCAGCACCGACATCCTCGACGACGTAGCCGAGGGCGCGTTCGCCGAGGTCGCGCGCAGGTGGATCAGCCCTTTCCGCGGCGCGTTTCCTGACTTCACGATGGAAATCGTCACCCTGATCGAGGAAGGCGACAGGGTGGTCGCTCACTTCCGCTGCTCGGGCACCCACCTCGGCGAATGGCTCGGAATCCCCGCCACGGGCCGCCGCTTCGAGCGCGTCGACGAGATCTACGTCTTTCAGGTTGTGAACGGCAAGCTCGTCGGCGCGCTCGGGGTCGAAGACAACCTTGCGCGTATGAAGCAGCTCGGAATCGGCCTCACCGCTCCGACCGAGCAGGCGACCGAACCAATGGAGTAGGACGCGGACGGGGTCGAGATTCGTCGGCCCTGAGTTGTCCGACGAGATAGTGCTGGAGGGTCGGCGCGATGTAGTCGATCACGTCCGCCGCCGGCAGCGAGGCGAGCGGCTCCACGCGCACGACGTGACGTGCCAGCGCCAGCCCGACGACCTGTGAGCCGACGAGAACGGCGCGGGTCTCCGGCTCGTCGTCGGTCACGGCCGCGACGAGCCGGCCGACGTCACGTGTCACGGTCTCCCGAACGAGAGCCGCGGCGTCGGGATGCGAGGAGGCGGAACGGATTCGACCGAGGACGATCGCGCGTGATCGCGGATTCTCGAGCATCCCCACTATGACCTCCGCAAGGCGGCGACCGATCGTCGCTTTCGGTCCGTCCGCCAGGCTTGCGATCGCCGCGGCGACCGTGGGCGGCAGGGCCATGACCTCTCGGAAGAGCGCGTCCTTCGAGCCGTAGAACCGCACGACGAGCGCTGCGTCGACGCCTGCCTCGCCTGCGATCCCGCGCAGCGTCGCGCGGTCGTAGCCGAGCTCGGCGAACTGGCGGCGCGCCGCCTCGGCAATCTCCTCGCGGGTCGTGGTCGGCCCCGGTCGCCGTCCACTTCGCTTCACGGAACGTTCGCTTGACATCGTCGCGTCAGAAGTCTACACTCGTTGATATCAACATACGTTGACTTTACCACAGGAGGCTCGTGATGCACCGCAAGACGCTTTTCCAAGACGAACGAAAGCGACGAGGTGCTGTGCTGCGAGTCATGTGCCTCGCGTTGATGATGGTCGTCGGTGCCGTCGCCAGCCTGAACGTGGCGCTGCCCGAGATCGCGCGGAGTACCGGCGCCTCGAGACGCAGCTGCAGTGGATCGTGGCTGCGTACGCGCTCGCCTTCGCAGCGCTGCTTCTTCCCGCCGGTGCGATCGGCGATCGGATCGGCCGCAAGCCGGTCCTGGCTGCGGGCCTCGCCCTCTTCGGCCTCTCCTCGCTGGCGGCGATCTTCCTGAACGGCCCCGGCGAGCTGATCGCGCTCCGCGGCGCGATGGGGGTCGGCGCGGCGATGATCATGCCGGTGACGCTGTCGGTGATCACCACCGTCTTCCCGCCCGAGGAACGCGGCAAGGCCGTCGGTACGTGGGTCGGTGTCGCCGCAGGCGGCGGCGTACTTGGCTTGCTCGCCTCCGGCGTCATGCTCGAATGGCTTCCCTGGCAGTCGATCTTCGTCTTCAACGTCGTCCTGGCAGCGGTCGCGCTCCTCGGCACCCTCGCGATAGTGCCGGCTATGCGCGAAGCGCGGCCGCCCCGGCTCGACCTCGTCGGCTCGCTCCTCTCGGCCGCGGGCCCTCGGAGCGCTCGTGTTCGGCGTCATCGAGGGCCCCGAACGCGGCTGGGGCGAGCCCACGACCGTCCTCTCGTTGCGTTCGGTGTCGTCTCAGCCGTGGCGTTCGTGGTCTGGGAGCTGCGCCGCCGCGAGCCGCTGCTCGACCCGCGGCACTTCGCCCGGCGCGGCTTCGCTGCGGGAACGCTCTCCGTGACCGTCCAGTTCTTCGCGGGCTTCGGCTTCCTCTTCCTGGCGCTCCCGTACCTCCAGCTCGTGATGGGCTATTCGCCGCTGCAGGCCGCCGGCGCGCTCGTGCCGATGGCTCTCGTCGTTATCCCGCTGTCGCGTATCGCTCCCGCGATCGCGGCGCGGTTCGGCGTCCGGTCGCCGGTGCGACCGGCCTGTCGCTGATGGCGCCCGGCTTCATCGTCCTCGCGACGCTCGAGGTCGGCTCGTCCTACGCGCACTTCCTTGCCGGGCTCCTGCCCTTCGGCGCCGGCATGGCCCTCGCTGGGGCACCCGCGACGACGGCGATCGTGGCGTCGCTACCGGCACAAGCAGGGTGTCGCCTCGGCGGTCGACGACGTCTCCCGTGAGCTCGGCGGCGCGCTGGGCATCGCGGTCCTCGGAAGCCTGATGAACGGCGTCGACCGCGCCGAGATGGCCGACTTGACCGGGAGCCTTCCCGCCGGCGTTGGCGAGAGGGCCCGAGGGTCGCTCGCTGCGGCGCAGCAGATCGGCGAGCAGCTGGGGCCGCAGGGCCACCAGCTCATGCTGCACGCCCAGGCGGCTTTCCTCCACGGCTTCACGCGCGGTCTCGACTGGGCGGCGCCGCGGTCCTGCTCCTTGGCGCCCTCTTCGTTGCGGTCCGGGCCCCCGGCCGCGCCGAGTCCCGATCGAATGCGACCGGGAAGCCGATCGGCGCCGCCGCGGCAGAGAGCGCCTGGAGCCACGACGCCGCCTCACTCCCGACGCGAAGGGCCCCGACAGGGGCCTTTCGCGCTACGATTCGGCCTGCGTGCGGCGGCTTTCGGCTGCGTGGACCCGCTGGAAAAGCGATTCCAACAGAGGCCACACCACCTCGGGGTGGCTCTCGATCAGAGGCCGAAAGCTCCACACGGGCAGCTGGTAGCCACGCACTTCGGTGTCCGCCTTCACGGTCGCGCTCCGCGCGGATCTATTGATCAGCGCCATCTCGCCGAAGGCGTCGCCGGGCGCTGAGTCCGGCCGACCTCCTGGCCGTGGACGGTCACCGTGACATTTCCCGTCTCGATGACGATCATCGTCCGACCGGTCTCCCCCTCCTCGGCGATCGTCTCCCCGGCGGAATACGTCCGCTGCATGAACTCAGAAGGCCAGGTGCTCGAGGAAGCGGTCGTCGGCGTCCGCAAAGAGCGGCACACCGCGGATCAGCTCGAGACTCGGTTTCGCCACGGACGGAATCCTGCCAGCCCCTGCAGCGGCGGCGGACTCCGA
>CAWCDT010000005.1:0-157986 GCA_963794385.1 uncultured Gaiellaceae bacterium
TCGCGGCCGGGCGGTGACGGGACCGGGCAACCGGCCGCTGAAGTCGCTCTCCGACATGCTCAAGGGCAAGCAGGGCCGCTTCCGCCAGAACCTGCTCGGCAAGCGCGTCGACTACTCGGGCCGCTCCGTGATCGTCGCCGGCCCGTACCTGAAGCTGCACCAGTGCGGCCTGCCGAAGCTGATGGCGCTCGAGCTCTTCAAGCCGTTCATCATGAGCCGGCTCGTCGAGCGGAAGTCCGTCCAGAACATCAAGGCGGCGAAGAAGTACGTCGAGTCGATGACGCCCGAGGTCTGGGACGTGCTCGAGGAGGTGATCGCGGAGCACCCGGTCCTGCTGAACCGCGCTCCGACGCTCCACCGCCTCGGCATCCAGGCGTTCGAGCCCGTCCTCGTCGAGGGCAAGGCGATCCAGGTGCACCCGCTCGTCTGTCACGCGTTCAACGCGGACTTCGACGGCGACCAGATGGCCGTCCACCTGCCGCTCAGCGCGGAGGCTCAGGCGGAGGCGCGGATCCTGATGCTCTCGTCGAACAACATCCTCTCGCCGGCGCACGGGCGCCCGCTCGCGACGCCGACGCAGGACATGGTGCTCGGCTCGTACTACCTCACCTACTCCGGCCACGATCTCTCGGTCGGCGCGGAGAAGCTCAAGAAGGAACTGAAGGTCAAGGGGTTCAAGCGCTTCCAGAACGAGGAGGAGGTCGAGTTCCACGTCGAGTCCGGCGAGATCGGGCTCCAGGACCCGATCGAGTACCGCTGGCACGACGAGGTGATCCTGACGACGCCCGGCCGCGTGATCTTCAACAGCGAGGTCGAGCAGTCGCTCGAGGAGGCGGTCGTCTCGGGCAAGGAGGTCGGTCACGACTTCATCAACCGCACGCTCGCGAAGCGGGAGATCGACAGCTTCATCGCGGAGCTCGTCGACCGCTACGGCGCGCATGCGATCGCGTCGGTGCTCGACACGATCAAGAGCCTCGCGTTCAAGTACGCGACTCAGGCCGGGATCACCATCTCGAAGAACGACATCGTCGTGCCGCCGGAGAAGGAGGAGCTCCTCGCCAAGCACGAGGACCGCGTCAGCGCCGTCGAGGCGAACTACGAGCGCGGGCTCATCACCGAGGACGAGCGCCACGAGCAGATCGTGAACATCTGGACGGAGGCCACGGACGAGGTCGCCAGCGCGATGCAAGCGAACCTCAACGAGCTGAACTCGATCTACATGATGGCCAACTCCGGCGCCCGCGGCTCCTTCAAGCAGATCCGCCAGCTGGCGGGGATGCGCGGCCTCATGGCCAACCCGAAGGGCGAGATCATCGAGCGCCCGATCAAGGCCAACTTCATGGAGGGCCTCAGCGTGCTCGAGTACTTCATCTCGACGCACGGTGCTCGTAAGGGTCTTGCCGACACGGCGCTCCGCACGGCCGACTCGGGGTACCTGACGCGGCGTCTCGTCGACGTCTCGCAGGACGTGATCATCCGCGAGGCCGACTGCGGCACGGAGGAGTTCATCGAGCTCCCGATCCACGTGACCGAGGGCCTGAACAAGTCGGTGATGGGCCGAATCCTCGCCGAGGACGTCCACAAGCCGCTCGCAAGCGGCAAGCCGGGCAAGACCATCGTCGCGGAGAAGGGCGAGTCGATCACGGCTCCGCGGCTGCGCGAGATCGCGGACGCGCTCGAGGACGAGGAGGCGACGCTCCCGGTGCGGTCGGTGCTGAAGTGCCGCGCCGAGACCGGCGTGTGCCAGACCTGCTACGGCACCTTCCTCGCCACGGGCAACGTCTCCGACATCGGCGACGCGGTCGGCATCATCGCCGCGCAGTCGATCGGCGAGCCGGGCACGCAGCTGACGATGCGGACGTTCCACACGGGCGGTGTCGCCGGTGCGGACATCACGCACGGCCTGCCGCGCGTCGTCGAGATCTTCGAGGCGCGGAACCCGAAGGGCGCCGCGACGCTCGCGGAGGTCGGCGGCAAGGTCGAGATCGAGGAGGCCGACCGGAACGTCACCGTGACGGTCGTCCCCGATGAGCTGGATCCCGATGGTGAGCCGATCGCGGCGAAGGCGTACTCGCTCCCGCGCCGCTCGCGCCTGCTCGTGACCAACGGCCAGATCGTCCAGCCGGGCGACGCCCTCAACGAGGGCTCCCGCGCTCCGGCCGAGCTGCTCGAGCTGCACGCAAAGGCCGGCAAGGGCTCGACCGAGACCGAGCTGTACCTCGTCGGCGAGGTGCAGAAGGTCTACAAGTCACAGGGCGTCGACATCCACGACAAGCACATCGAGCTGATCGTCCGCCAGATGCTGAAGAAGGTGCGCGTCGTCGAGGCGGGGGACACGTCCCTGCTCCCGGGCGAGCTCGCCGACAAGACGAAGCTCGAGCGCGAGAACGCGAAGCTGAAGAAGAAGGACGAGCAGGCGACGTTCGAGCCGCTGATCCTCGGGATCACGAAGGCGTCGCTCGCGACCGAGTCCTTCCTCTCGGCCGCCTCCTTCCAGGAGACGACGAAGGTGCTCACCGACGCCTCGATCGAGGGCAAGGTCGACCACCTGCTCGGTCTGAAGGAGAACGTGATCATCGGCAAGCTGATCCCGGCGGCGACCGGCCTGAAGCGCTATCGCCAGATCGGGATCGGCCCCTCCGACTCGGTGCCCGCGCACCTCTACACGCGGCCGGAGACAGAGGCGGAGCTGCTCGCCGCGCTGGAGGAGATCGGCGGCGACGGCGACGGCCTCGACCTCGAAGCCCTCGGGCTCACGTTCGGCGGCCAGCCGGGCGCGGACGAGGTCAGCTCGCACGACGCCGGCGAGGCGACCGAGACCCCCGAGGTCGACTCGCCCGCTCGACGAGGACGCGTAACCCCGCGCGCCGCGAACGGTATGAAGCGAGGGCGGCCGCGAGGCCGCCCTCGCCGTTTCAATCCATCAGAAGATGCGCCGTCCTTGTCGCATCTCCTCGATGTACCGAGAGCGGGAAGCTTATGTGCTACAGTGTCGCACATGGAGCGAATCGGCATTCGCGAGCTTCGGCAGCACGCCAGTCGCTGGGTCCGCCGTGCTGCAGCCGGCGAGAGCTTCGAGGTAACGGATCGGGGACGGCCGGTCGCGCGGCTGTTGCCCATTCCTGACGTGGAGGGTGTTGCCGCGTTGGAGGCGGAAGGCCGGATCAGTCGAGCAGAGGGAGACCTCTTGCGCCTCGGTCCGCGTCTCCAGCCGAAGCCTGGTCTCCCGCTGCCATCTCAGCGTCTGGCTGAACTCCGCGAACACGAGCGGTGACGTTCGCCTACCTGGACACGTCCGCGTTCGTCAAGACCATCCTCGAGGAGCCAGAGTCGTCCCGGCTTGAAGGGTGGCTGCGGAGCCGGCCCGACAGGGCTTCGAGCGCCTTGTTGCGCACGGAGATGATTCGTGCGGTGCGGGCGGATGGGCCGTCAGCGATCACGAAGGCGCGAGCCGCACTGCGAACACTCAGGCTGATCGAGCTCGATGACCGTTTGTTGGACGCGGCCGGCGACCTGCCGGTCGAGGTCCGATCCCTCGACGCGATACACCTCGCAGCCGCGCTCGCGCTGGGTCCGGACCTCGGGCAGATCGTGACCTATGACCTGCGCATGCAGGCCGCAGCGGAGCAGCTCGGTCTAGACGTCGCCGCGCCCTGAGAGGAGTCCTCTTCATCTGCTAGAACGGCCGCCCGTGCGTCTATTTCTCCTCATGGTCTTGCTCACCGGAGCGTTCCTGGGTGTCGCGGAGCCTGCGGCTGCTGCGCCGTGCGGGCTGCCCGACACGAAGCCGCTCTGGATCGACTACGGCACGCCCGAGCTGGTCGACCGGTTCGGCCGGCCGGACGTCGTCGTCGCCGGCTCCGGTGGCGCATACCCGACCCTCGCGCGGTCGCGCGGCGCGAAGACCGTCTACTGGGACATGTACCTGCGTTCTCGCGTCGGGACGCCCTCTGCTCCCGCCGACCCGGACGGGCTCGCGGCGAAGGCCGAGCGGGTCTTCGACTTCGCGGTCCTCTCGGCCGGCTGTCCGGATCCGGTGATCGCGATGAACGAGCTCTTCGGCGCGTCGACGCCCACACCCTGGACGCCGACGACCGCGCGCTATCGCCAGAACGTGCTGGAGTGGGCGCGCCTGCTGAAGGCCAAGGGCGGCCACCCTGTGCTGCTCGTCTCGAGTGAGCCCTTCACCGCCGGTGACGCCGGGCCCTGGTGGCGCGAGCTCGCACAGGTGGCGGACATCGCGCTCGAGAAGTACTTCAACGCGCCGGCCGTGCGACGCGCCGGGCCGGTGCTCGGCAGCCGGCGGATGCGAACCTCCATGCGGAGCTCGCTCGCGAAGCTGATCGCAGTCGGCGTCCCGCCCGCCAAGCTCGGCGTCGTGCTCGCGTTCCAGACGCGGCGCGGCACCGGCGGGCGCGAGGGGCTCGAGCCGGCCGCCGCGTGGTTCGACGTGGTCAAGCTCCAGGCGCTCGCGGCGAGGCAGGTCGCCCGGGAGCTCGGCATCGCCCAGATCTGGTCATGGGGCTGGGGCGCCTTCAACGAGGAGGGGCGCGATCCAGACAAGGTCGGCGCCGCCTGCGTCTGGCTCTGGGCTCGCGATCCGAAGCTGTGCGACGCCGCGGCGTTGCCTGAGCGCTTCGACCGCGACCTCCGCGCTGGACAGATCGACCTCCCGCCCGGCGTGCGCTGTGTGCTCGGCGAGGCAACGGTCACCTCGAACGAGATCGCCGCGCTGGCACGTGTCACTGGCGACGCCGACGCCGCCGTGACGACGCTCTACGCCCGGCTCGTCCAGCGCCGCGCAGCCAATGTTGGTTCAGGAGACATACGCGCCGCCGAGCGGGCGATCGTGGTCCGCCGCTTCGGCGGCAGCCAGCCCGCCTATCTCGCCGCGCTCGCCCGCGCCCGGGCGACGCCGGCCGTCGCCCTCGGCGCGATCGCCGACGGATTGCGCCGGCAGGTGATCCAGGCGCGACTCTCCCGGCCGGCGCCGACGGCCGCCGCGATCGCCGAGTTCGCCGCGACGTACGCGAACGTCGCGCTCCGGGACATCCCGGGAGCCTCTCCGCCCGCCGACGTCGACGCAGGCACGCCGCTGGGGCTGCTGCCCGCCGAAGTCGCCCGCCCTCTGATCCGGAGCGCGCTCCACGAGGCTGCCCGCGCCGGGGCTTATGACGGCTGGGCCGAGCGGCGCCAGGACGGTGCCCTTGCCGAGCTGCGCTGCAGGCGCGACCGCCTGCCGACCTCCGGCAGCGTGCCGCTCACGACCTGGCTGCCGTTCCTGGCACCGATTCCGGGCCAGTAACCGGGCCGCGGCTTTTGCCGCTGAGAAGGATCTTCGCTACACTCCACCGCTCGGTTGGCAGGGCGAAGCACAAGCCCCGCCGACCGTTGCTGTGTGAGCAGAAAGCCGCCGGAGAGACTCGAGGAGACGCGTGCCGACCACAAACCAGCTCGTCCGCAAGGGCCGTCAGACGCCGAAGAGCAAGATGAAGACCCCTGCGCTCCGCGGTGCGCCGCAGAAGCGGGGCGTCTGCACGCGCGTCTACACGACGACCCCCAAGAAGCCGAACTCGGCGCTGCGCAAGGTTGCGCGCGTGCGGCTGACGAACGGGATGGAGGTCACGACCTACATCCCGGGTGAGGGGCACAACCTCCAGGAGCACTCGGTGGTGCTGATCCGCGGCGGCCGCGTCAAGGACCTGCCGGGCATCCGCTACAAGGTGATCCGCGCCGCGCTCGACACCGCCGGCGTTTCCGACCGCAAGCAGGGCCGCTCGAAGTACGGAGCGAAGCGCTCCTAATGCCTCGCCGCGCAGACATCACGCCGCGCGAGCTCGAGGCCGATCCCGTCCACGGGTCGAAGCTCGTCACGCAGTTCATCAACGCCGTCATGCTCGACGGCAAGCGCTCGACTGCCGAGCGGCTCGTCTACGACGCGCTCGCGATCGTCGCCGAGCGGTCCGGCAAGCCGCCGGTCGAGGCCCTCGAGGCGGCCGTGAAGACGGTCACGCCGGTGCTCGAGGTGCGCTCGCGCCGCGTCGGCGGCGCCAACTACCAGGTGCCCGTCGAGGTGCCGCAGCGCCGCGCGCGCACGCTCGCGATCCGCTGGCTCGTCCAGTTCTCGCGCGAGCGGCGCGAGAAGGGCATGCAGGCGCGGCTCGCCGCGGAGCTTCAGGACGCGATCAACGGCCAGGGCGGCGCGTTCAAGAAGAAGGACGACATCTACCGGATGGCGCAGGCCAACAAGGCCTTCGCGCACTACCGCTGGTAAGGCACACATGAGCACGACCGCCACACGCATCGCGCTGGACCGCGTCCGCAACATCGGGATCATGGCGCACATCGACGCCGGCAAGACCACGACGACCGAGCGGATCCTCTACTACACGGGCCGCACCCACAAGATGGGCGAGGTGCACGAGGGCGCCGCGACGATGGACTGGATGGCCCAGGAGCAGGAGCGCGGGATCACGATCACCTCGGCGGCCACGACCGCGGAGTGGCGCGACCATCGAATCAACATTATCGATACGCCCGGGCACGTGGACTTTACCGTAGAGGTCGAGCGGAGCCTGCGCGTGCTCGACGGGGCGGTTGCCGTCTTCGACGCCGTCGCGGGTGTCCAGCCGCAGTCCGAGACGGTCTGGCGACAAGCGGACAAGTACAAGGTGCCGCGGATCTCGTTCATCAACAAGATGGACCGGACCGGCGCGGACTTCTTTGCCTCCGTCCAGTCGCTGGTAGACCGGCTCGGCGCGAATCCGGTCCCGATCCAGATCCCGATCGGCCAGGAGGAGAACCACCGCGGCGTCGTCGACCTCGTCGAGATGAAGGCGATCGTCTACGAGGACGACCTGGGCGAGAAGTTCACGGTCGGCGACATCCCGGTCGAGCTCTCGGAGCAGGCGAACGAGTACCACCACCAGCTGATCGACGCGATCGCCGAGCACGACGACGAGCTGATGGAGACCTACCTCACCGACGAGTCGGCGGTCACGCCCGAGATGATCAAGCGCGCGCTCCGCGTCGGCACGCTCGCCGACGCGTTGACGCCGGTCCTGCTCGGCAGCGCCTTCAAGAACAAGGGCGTGCAGCCGCTGCTCGACGGCGTGATCGACTATCTGCCGAGCCCGCTCGACGTGCCGCCGGTGCAGGGGATCGACCCGAAGACGGAGACGGAGCTGACGCGCGAGGCCTCGATCGAGGAGCCGTTCTCGGCGCTCGCCTTCAAGGTCATGTCGGATCCCTTCGTCGGGAAGCTGACCTACTTCCGCGTCTACTCAGGCACGCTCAAGGCGGGCGACCGCGTCCTGAACACGACGAACGGCAAGACGGAGCGCGTCGGGCGCATCCTCCAGATGCACGCGAACCACCGCGAGGAGCGCGACGAGATCACCGCGGGCGAGATCGCGGCCGGCGTCGGCCTGAAGCAGACGACGACGGGCGACACGCTCGCGACGGACTCGGCCCCGATCGTGCTCGAGTCGATGACCTTCCCGGAGCCCGTCATCTCGGTGGCGATCGAGCCGAAGACGAAGGGCGACCAGGACAAGCTCGGCACCGGCCTCGCCCGTCTCGCCGAGGAGGATCCGACCTTCCGCGTCACCTCGGACGAGGAGACCGGCCAGACCCTGATTGCCGGCATGGGTGAGCTGCACCTCGAGATCATCGTCGACCGCCTGATGCGCGAGTTCAAGGTCGACGCGAACGTCGGCCGGCCGCAGGTCGCCTACCGCGAGACGATCGGCAAGCCGGCAGAGAAGATCCAGGGTAGGTTCGTCCGCCAGACCGGTGGGTCGGGCCAGTACGGCGACGCGGTCATCAACCTCCTGCCGCAGGAGCCGGGTGCCGGCTACGAGTTCGCGGACAAGATCGTCGGCGGCAAGATCCCGAAGGAGTACATCAAGCCGGTCGACGAGGGGATCCAGGAGGCGATGAACTCCGGCATCCTCGCGGGCTATCCGGTCGTCGACGTCAAGGTGGAGTTGATCGACGGCTCCTACCACGACGTCGACTCGAGCGAGCGCGCCTTCAAGATCGCCGGCTCGATGGCGTTCAAGGAGGCGATGAAGCGCGCCAAGCCGAAGCTGCTCGAGCCGGTGATGGCGGTCGAGGTCGTCACGCCCGAGGAGTTCCTCGGCGACGTGATGGGGAACCTGAACAGCCGCCGCGGCCGGATCGAGGAGATGAACCCGATGGGCAAGGCGACGACGGTCAAGGCGATGGTGCCCCTGTCCGAGATGTTCGGCTACGCCACCGACGTCCGCTCGATGACCCAGGGGCGCGCCACCTTCACGATGCAGTTCGACCGCTACGAAGACGTTCCGGGGAACATCGCCGCCGAGATCGTCGACACCCAGACAACGAGTTCGTAAGAGAGAGACGGAGGAGAGAGCCAGCATGGCCAAGCAGAAGTTCGAGCGCACCAAGCCGCACCTCAACGTCGGCACGATCGGTCACATCGACCACGGGAAGACGACGCTGACCGCCGCGATCACGAAGGTGCTCGCAGAGGCGAGCGGCGGAACTCCGGTCGCCTTCGACGAGATCGACAAGGCGCCGGAAGAGCGCCAGCGCGGCATCACGATCAACACCGCGCACGTCGAGTACGAGACGGCGAACCGGCACTATGCGCACGTCGACTGCCCGGGCCACGCCGACTACATCAAGAACATGATCACGGGCGCCGCGCAGATGGACGGCGCGATCCTGGTCGTGAGCGCCGCCGACGGCCCGATGCCGCAGACCCGCGAGCACATCCTGCTCGCGAAGCAGGTCGAGGTGCCGTACATCGTCGTCGCGCTGAACAAGGCCGACATGGTTGACGACCCCGAGCTGCTCGAGCTCGTCGAGATGGAGGTGCGCGAGCTTCTCTCCAAGTACGAGTTCCCGGGCGACGACATCCCGATCGTGCACGTCTCGGCGCTGAAGGCGCTCGAGGGCGACCCGGAATGGACGCCGAAGATCCTCGAGCTGATGGAGGCGGTCGACTCTTACATCCCGGAGCCGACGCGCGACATCGACAAGCCCTTCCTGATGCCGATCGAGGACGTGTTCACGATCACGGGCCGCGGCACGGTCGTCACCGGCCGCGTCGAGCAGGGCGAGATCAAGATCGGCGACGAGATCGAGATTGTCGGTATCCACGACAAGATCGAGAAGACGGTCGTCACCGGCGTCGAGATGTTCCAGAAGACGCTCGACTCGGCCCAGGCGGGTGACAACGCGGGCGCGCTGCTCCGCGGCGTCAAGCGCGAGGAGGTCGAGCGCGGCCAGGTGCTCGCGAAGCCCGGCTCGATTACGCCGCACACGGACTTCAACGCGGAGATCTACGTGCTCTCGAAGGACGAGGGCGGCCGCCACACGCCGTTCTTCTCCAAGTACCGCCCGCAGTTCTACTTCCGCACGACGGACGTGACGGGTGAGATCACGCTCCCGGAGGGCCAGGAGATGGTCATGCCGGGCGACAACACGCAGATGACGGTGCAGCTGATCGCGCCGATCGCCATGGACGAGGGCCTGCGCTTCGCGGTCCGCGAGGGCGGTCGCACGGTCGGCGCCGGCGTCGTCACCAAGATCACGAAGTAGGAAGAGGAAACGGGAATCGTGGCGCAGCAGAAGATCCGCATCCGGTTGAAGGGCTATGACCACCAGCAGCTGGACCGCTCCGCATCGCAGATCGTGGAGACGGCCCAGCGCACCGGTGCGACGATCACCGGCCCCGTGCCCCTGCCCACCGAGAAGAACGTGTACTGCGTGATCCGCAGTCCCTTCAAGGACAAGGACTCGCGCGAGCACTTCGAGGTGCGCACGCACAAGCGGTTGATCGACATCCACAGCCCGACGCCGAAGACGGTGGACTCGCTGATGCGCCTCGATCTCCCGGCCGGCGTCGACATCGAGATCAAGCTCTGATGAAGGGAATCCTCGGCAGGAAGCTGGGCATGACGCAGGTCTTCGACCCGGAGACCGGCGGCGTCACGCCCGTCACCGTGATCGAGGCCGGCCCGTGCCCGGTCGTCCAGGTGAAGACCGTGGAGACGGACGGTTACGAGGCGGTCCAGATCGCGTTCGACGCCGTGGCAGACCGGAAGGTCTCGAAGGCCGAGCGCGGCCATCTCGAGAAAGCGGGCGTCTCGGCGCATCGCCATCTCGTCGAGCTGCGCGGCCAGAGCGAGCTCCAGGTGGGCGAGTCCGTCACCGTCGAGGCCTTCGAGCCCGGTGACAAGGTGAAGGTCGCGGGGATCTCGATCGGCAAAGGCTTCCAGGGGACGATCAAGCGGCACAACTTCCACCGCGGCCCCGTCTCGCACGGCTCGCACAACGTTCGCAAGCCCGGCTCGATCGGCGCCTCGGCGACCCCGTCGCGGGTCTTCAAGGGCCAGAAGATGGCCGGCCGGATGGGCGGCGTCCGGGTCACCCAGCCGGGTCTCGTCGTCCACGAGGTCGACGCCGAGCGGAACCTGCTCCTCGTCAAGGGCTCCGTGCCCGGCCCGAGGAGCGGTCTGGTCGAGATCAGGGAGGCTAAGTAGTGGCCGCCGCTCCCAAGGCACCGCTCGTCGGCGGCAAGGCCGCCAAGGACGTCACCCTCGACGCCGAGGTCTTCGGCGCCGACGTGAAGCCGCATCTCCTCCACGAGACGGTCCGCGCCGAGCTGAACGCCAGGCGCGCAGGCACGCGCGGTACGAAGTCTCGCGGTCTCGTCGCGGGTGGCCGCGCGAAGCCGTGGCGCCAGAAGGGCACGGGCCGCGCCCGCGCCGGCACGATCCGCGCGCCGCAGTTCACGGGCGGCGGGGTCGCCTTCGCGCCTGGGATGCGCAGCTTCGACGTGAAGGTGAACCGCAAGGCGCGCCGCTCGGCGCTCCGCGGCGCCCTCTCGAGTCACGTCGCCGCCGGCAGCTTCGGGATCCTCGACGCTTCGGGCTTCGAGACCCCCTCCACGAAGCAGGCGGCGGAGCTGCTCACCTCGTGGCAGCAGGACGCGCCGCACGTCGTCGTCACGACCGAGGACGAGGAGACGCTGATCAAGTCGTTCCGCAACCTGCCGAGGGTGCTCGTCACCGTGCCCGCGGAGCTCGAGGTCGCCACCGTCCTCTGGGCGAAGAGCCTGCTGATCACCGAGGCGGCCCTGCCGCTCGTCCAGGGGAGGGCCACGTGATCCTCCCGGCAACAGTTAGTGCGCCTCTGGCGCGCGATTCGCGGCGCATTGCTGCGTCCTCGGTCGCGTCCGGGCTAACCAGCCCGAACGCTCCCTGCGTCCTTGCACTGCTTGCGACTCACACGCCAGAGGCGCGAAACCGTCACCGGGAGAATCACTAGTGTCCTTGCATCCGAACGAAGTTCTGCTCGCCCCGGTCGTCTCGGAGAAGAGTTACAGCCTCCTCACCGACCGCAAGTACACCTTCAAGGTGCACAAGGACGCGCACAAGACGCAGATCCGCCAGGCCGTCGAGGAGCTCTTCGAGGTGCACGTCGAGAACGTGAACATCCTCAAGGTGCAGGCGAAGCCGAAGCGGCGCGGCGTCACGAAGGGCATGCGCCCCGGCTGGAAGAAGGCAATCGTGCAGCTGCGCGAGGGCGACACGATCGAGATCTTCGAGGGGGCTCAGGTCTAACCGATGGCACTGAAGAAGTTCAAGCCCACGAGCCCCGGTCGCCGCTTCATGACGGTCTCCTCGTTCGAGGAGGTCACGAAGACGAAGCCGGAGAAGAGCCTCACCGAGCCGCTGAAGAAGAAGGGCGGCCGGAACAACAACGGCCGGATCACGACGCGCCATCAGGGCGGCGGCCACAAGCGCCGCTACCGCGTGGTCGACTTCAAACGGACGAAGGACGGCGTGCCCGCGAAGGTGGCCGCGATCGAGTACGACCCGAACCGGTCGGCGCGGATCGCGTTGCTTCACTACGTCGACGGCGCCAAGGCCTACATCCTCGCTCCCGCTCGCCTGCGCGTCGGCGCACTCGTCGAGTCCGGCCCCAAGGCCGATATCAAGCCCGGCAACGCGCTGCCGCTCGAGAACATCCCGACCGGCACGATGGTGCACAACGTCGAGCTCAAGCCGGGGCAGGGCGGCAAGATGGCGCGCTCGGCGGGCTCGAGCGTGCAGCTCGTCGCCAAGGACGAGGGCTACGGCGTGCTTCGGCTGCCGTCCGGAGAGATGAGGCGGGTGCTGCTAACCTGCCGGGCCACCGTCGGGCAGGTCGGAAACACGGACCACGAGAACCAGTCCGGCGGCAAGGCGGGTCGCAGCCGCTGGCTCGGCAAGCGGCCCGCGGTGCGCGGCTCCGCGATGAACCCGGTCGACCACCCGCACGGTGGCGGCGAGGGCAAGTCGAAGGGCGGCCGTCACCCGGTCACACCGTGGGGCGTGCCCACGCTCGGCAAGCGCACGCGCCGCAAGCACAAGGAATCGGACAACCTGATCGTTCGCGGCCGTCGCCGCGGGAAGGACAAGCGTTGAGCAGATCGTCGAAGAAGGGGCCTTTCGTGGAGGAGCGGCTGCTGAGCCGCATCGAGGCCATGAACGCGGCCAACGAGAAGCGAATGATCCGCACCTGGTCGCGCGCGTCCACGATCTTCCCCGACATGGTCGGGCACACGATCGCGGTCCACGACGGCCGCAAGCACGTGCCGGTCTTCGTCAGCGAGCAGATGGTCGGCCACAAGCTCGGCGAGTTCGCACCCACTCGGACGTTCCGCGGCCACGCGGGCGACCGCCAGGCGAAGGTGCAGAAGGTTCGCTAGTGGGCCTCCTGGCAACAGTTAGGGCGCCTCTGGCGCACGAGACGCGGCGCATTGCGGCGTCCTCAGTCGCATCCATGCCTACAGGCATGAATGCTCCCTGCGTCCTTGCACTGCTTGCGTCTCGCACGCCAGAGACGCGAAACCGTCACCAGGAGACCCACTAGTGGCAGCCGTCGAGACACCGGAGCAGGTCGTGCGCGCCGAGGCCAAGTGGGTTCGCCTCTCGGCCCGGAAGGCGCGCATCGTGCTGGAGCACATCCGCGGGCGCAGCGTGCCCGAGGCGCGGACGATCCTCGCCTTCACGCAGCGTGCGGCCGCGACGGAGATCGAGAAGGTGCTCCGCTCCGCGGTCGCGAACGCGGAGACGAATCCCCTCCTGCACTGGGACGGCGACGACCTGCTCGTGAAGGCGGCCTACGCCGACGAGGGCCCGACGCTGAAGCGCTGGCGCCCCCGCGCGCGCGGCCGCGTCAACAGGATCAACAAGCGCACCTGCCATATCACGATCGAGCTCGTCCAGAACCCGAAGCCAGGGCAGGCCCGGGCCACGCGCCAGGCTGAGCCGGCCACGACCGAGGCTTCCCCGCCCGCCGCGGCCGAGGAGAAGCCGAAGCGCAAGTCGAGCGCCAAGAAGAAGGAGGCGGTGGCCTGATGGGCCAGAAGGTGCATCCCGGCGGCCTGCGGGTCGGCGTTATCCACGACTGGAAGTCCAACTGGTACGTGGGGAAGAAGGAGTTCCCGACCTACATCCTCGAGGACGTCCGGATCCGCGACCACATCAACGGCAAGCTCGGCCACGCCGGCCTGTCGGACATCCTGATCCGCAAGGACAAGCAGCGGATCACGGTCGACATCTTCACGGCGCGCCCCGGGATCGTGATCGGCAAGTCGGGCGTCGAGGTCGACGCGCTCCGCAAGGAGCTGCATGCGATCACCGGCAAGAACGTTCACATCAACATCAACGAGATCAAGCGGCCCGAGCTCGACGCGAAGCTCGTCGCCCAGTCGATCGCGGAGCAGCTGCAGAACCGGGTCAGCTTCCGGCGCGCGATGAAGCGCTCCCTGGCCTCGGCGATGCGCTCGGGCGCCCAGGGGATCAAGATCCAGTGCGGCGGCCGCCTCGGTGGCGGTGAGATGAGCCGCTCCGAGCGTTACACCGAGGGCCGCATCCCGCTGCACACGATCCGCGCAGACATCGACTACGGCTTCGCCGAGGCGAAGACGACCTACGGCCGGATCGGCGTCAAGGTTTGGATCAACAAGGGCGAGATCATGCCGGAGGGCTTCGAGGGCATGACGACCGGCAAGGACACGCGCCTCGGCGACCAGGATCAGGCCCGCCGCCGGCGCGGTGGCGCAGCCGAGGGCCTGGGCGCTTCTCGCGAAAGCGGCCGCGGTCGTGCGCAAGACCGTGAAGGTCTTGGCCTCGTCAAGAAGTCGCGCCGTCCCGGCGGCCGCCCCGGTGGCGGTCCCGGCGGGCCGGGCGGCGGTCGCTCCGGCGGTCGCCCGCGTCCCGGCGGCTCGAGTCGCCCGCGTCGCGACGAGAACGTCGAGAAGCCGAAGACCGACGAGGTCGTCGAGCCGACCGTCGAGGAGACGACGCCTGTGGCCGAGGCTCCGGAGACGCCGCCCGCAGAGGCCCCGGAGACGACGCCCGCTGAGGCTCCCGAGACGCCCCCGACCGAGACGGGGAGTGAGACCTAGTGCTGCTCCCCAAGAAGACGAAGTACCGCCGCGTCCACCGCGGCCGCCGCGCCGGCGTCGCCCGCGCCCAGACCGAGGTCCAGTTCGGCGACTACGGGATCAAGTCGCTCGAGGCCGGCTGGATCACGAACCGCCAGATCGAGGCGGCCCGGATCGCGATGACGCGCAAGATCAAGCGCGGCGGCAAGGTCTGGATCAACATCTTCCCGGACAAGTCGGTGACGCAGAAGCCGGCCGAGACCCGCATGGGCTCCGGTAAGGGCTCCCCGGAGCACTGGGTGGCCGTCGTCAAGCCGGGCCGGGTCATGTTCGAGCTGGCCGGCGTCGCCGAGCCGCTCGCCAAGGAGGCGCTCCGCCTGGCCGGCCAGAAGCTGCCGGTCAAGACCAAGATCGTGAAGAGAGAGGCTGATCTCTTTGAAAGCTAGGCAGCTCCGGGACATGACAGACGACGAGCTCCAGCGGACGCTCGGCGAGCGCCGGCAGGAGCTCTTCAACCTCCGCTTTCAGTCCGCGACCGGCGCGCTCGACAACAGCGCGCGGCTGCGGTCCGCGAAGCGCGAGATCGCACGCATCTTGACCGTCCGCCACGAGCGGGAACGACTGGGGAATACGCATGGCTGAGAAGGAACAGAAGGACGAAATGGTGGAGGAGACTGGCGCGGCCGCTGACGCGTCCGCGCTAGGCGACGAGCCGACCGCCGAGGAGGCGCCGACCGAGTCGGACGCCACAACCGAAGCGGCGCCCGAGCCTGAGGTCGAAAGTCAGGCGGAAGCCGAAGAAGCGGAACCGTCCGCTGAGGTCCCGGTCGTCGAGGAGCCTGCTGCGGAAGAGCCGGTTGCCGAGCAGCCCGCAGTCGAGGAGCCCGCAGTCGAGGAGCCCGCAGTCGAGGAGCCCGCAGTCGAGGCCGAGGAGGCCCCAGCAGCTGACGCCGGGCCCGCCGCACAACCCGCCACCAGGGCCGAGCCCACGCCTATCGCTTCGGCGGAGCCGAAGCGAAAACGCAAGCGCTTGCCCCGCGCCCTCCGCCCCACGAAGGGTCGCGTCCAGCGCGAGCGGTCGACCACGCGGAAGAAGATCACGCGGATCCCGAAGCCCGAGCGCGAGTTCGGCCGGCGCCAGGAGCGCCAGGGCACCGTCGTGTCCGACAAGGGCGACAAGACGATCGTGGTCAAGGTCGACACGATCAAGGCGCATCCCAGGTACAAGAAGGTCGTCCGCCGCTCGAAGCGCTTCCACGCCCACGACGAGGAGAACGCCGCCAAGCTCGGCGACGTCGTCCGCATCATCGAGACGCGCCCGCTCTCGAAGACGAAGAACTGGCGCCTGGCCGAGATCGTCGAGGTTGCAAAGTGATCCAGCAAGAGAGCAGACTTCGCGTCGCCGACAACACCGGCGCCCGCGAGCTCCTCTGCATCCGCGTCGTGGGAGGCTCGAAGCGGCGCTATGCCCGTGTGGGCGACGTGATCGTCGGTACAGTGAAGTCCGCGACGCCGCAGGGCGCGGTCAAGAAGGGCGAGGTCGTCAGGGCGGTCGTGGTCCGGACGAAGAAGCCCTACGGCCGCGACGACGGCACGCAGATCGCGTTCGACGAGAACGCAGCCGTGATCATCGACGCGGCGAGCAACCCGCGCGGTACGCGCATCTTCGGGCCAGTCGCCCGTGAGCTGCGCGAGAAGAACTTCATGAAAATCGTCAGCCTGGCTCCCGAGGTGCTCTGAGAAGACGTATGGCAACCAAGATGAAGATCAAGCAGGGGGATCTCGTGCAGATCCTCGCCGGCAAGGACCGCGGCAAGCAGGGCCGGATCATCGAGGCGCGCCCGAGTGACGGCCGCGTCCTCGTCGAGAACCTGAACGTGGTCACGCGGCATACGCGGCCGCGCCCGCTGCGCGACTCGAATCGCATGGGCGGCGCCGCGATGTCACCCGGCGGCCGGATCGAGAAGGCCGCCCCGGTCGACATCTCGAACGTGATGCTCGTCTGCCCGGTCTGCAAGCGCCCGACCCGGGTGGGCACCAAGCTGAAGCAGGTGAAGGGCGAGACGATCCGCGTCCGCGTGTGCAAGCGCGACGGCTGCGGTGAGGAAGTCGACACCAAGTAATGGCGACCGCGACCTACAGCCCCCGCCTCAAGGACCGCTACATCGAGCTGCGCCCGCAGCTGCAGGAGGAGCTCGGCCTGGGCTCGATCATGCAGGTGCCGCAGATCGAGAAGATCACCCTGAATATGGGGGTCGGCGACGCGAAGACGGACGCGAAGGCGCTCGATTCCGCGATCGAGGAGCTGACGACGATCGCCGGCCAGCGCGCCCAAGTGCGCAAGGCACGGAAGTCGATCGCGAGCTTCAAGCTGCGCGAGGGCATGGCCGTCGGCGCGAAGGTGACGCTCCGCGGAGCCCGCATGTACGAGTTCCTCGACCGGCTCGTGTCGGTCGCCCTGCCGCGCATCCGCGACTTCCGCGGCCTCGACCCCGGCTCGTTCGACGGCCGGGGCAACTTCTCGCTCGGCGTGCGCGAGCAGATCATCTTCCCGGAGATCGACTACGACAGCGTCGCGTCGATCCGGGGCCTCGACGTCACGATCACGACCTCGGCGAAGACCGACGAGCAGGCGCTCGCGCTCCTGCGCGGCCTCGGGCTCCCGTTCGCGGCCGACGACAGGAAGGACTCATAAGCCATGGCGAAGACGTCTCTCGTCGTCAAGCAGAAGCGCCCCACGAAGCACAAGGTGCGCGCCTACTCGCGCTGCAACCGCTGCGGGCGGCCGCGCGCGGTCTTCAAGAAGTTCGGCCTCTGCCGGATCTGCCTGCGCGAGCTTGCGCACAACGGCTCCATTCCCGGCATGACGAAGTCCAGCTGGTAGGAGAAGAGATGCTGACCGACCCGATCGCAGACATGCTCACGCGGATCCGCAACGCCAACAAGGCGATGCACGACACCGCGGAGATGCCGACCTCCCGCATCAAGCAGGAGATCGCGCGCGTCCTCCGCGACGAGGGCTATATCAAGGACTTCCGCGTGGTCGAGGGGACGCCGTACTCGACCCTCGTCATCGAGCTCAAGTTCGGCCGCAACCGCCAGCGCGTCATCACCGGCCTCAAGCGCGTCTCGCGCCCCGGCCGGCGCGTCTACGCGCGCAAGGACCGCTTGCCGCGCGTGCTCGGCGGGCTCGGCACCGCGATCCTTTCCACCTCGACCGGCCTGATCACGAGCCGCCAAGCTGCCGAGAAGGGCATCGGAGGAGAAGTCGTAGCGTTTGTGTGGTGATTTCTGCTTCGCAGAAATCTAGGAGATGAGATGAGTCGAATCGGTAGACAGCCCATTGAAGTTCCGTCCACGGTGAACGTGTCGATCTCCACCGGCAGAATTCAGGTGAACGGGCCCCTCGGCGAGCTCTCGCAGCAGCTGCCTATCAGAATGCGCGTAGCGCATTCTGACAACACCATCGTTGTCGAGCGGCCGACGGAGAGGGGCGAGGACCGCGCGCTCCATGGGCTCACCCGCAGCCTGATCGCCAACATGGTCGAGGGCGTGACGAAGGGCTTCGAGAAGCACCTGGAGATCCAGGGCGTCGGTTACCGCGCCTCGCTGCGTGGCACCGACCTCGAGCTGAACGTCGGCTATTCGCACTCCGTCGTGATGAAGCCGCGCCCCGGGATCACGTTCGAGGTCCCGGCGCCGACGCAGGTGACCGTAAAGGGCACGGACAAGCAGCAGGTCGGCCAGACGGCCGCCGAGGTCCGTGCGGTGCGGCCGCCCGAGCCGTACAAGGGCAAGGGCATTCGCTATCGCGACGAGGTCGTCCGCAGAAAGGTCGGGAAGAGGGCCGCATGAGCACGCTGACGACGCGCCAGGCGCGTGAGCGCCGACAGCGCCGGATCCGCGGCAAGGTCGCGGGCACCGCGACGCGGCCCCGCCTGGCGGTCTACCGCTCGAACAAGGGCATCTTCGCCCAGCTGATCGACGACGAGAACGGCCGCACGCTCGCAGGCGCGAGCTGGCTCGGGCTCGGCGCGTCCTTCAAGGGCACGAAGACGGAGCAGGCCAAGGAGGTCGGCAAGGCCGTCGCCGCCGCCGCGAAGGAGGCCGGCATCAAGACCGTCGTGTTCGACCGCGGCGGTTACCTGTACCACGGACGCGTGAAGGCGCTCGCCGAGGGCGCACGTGAGGGAGGACTGAGGTTTTGAGTACCGTCGAGCGTGAAGTGATCGCCCGCGAGGAGGTTCGCGAGCTCAAGGAGCGCGTGATCGAGATCAACCGTGTCGCCAAGGTCGTCAAGGGCGGCCGGCGCTTCTCGTTCACGGCGCTCGTCGTGATCGGCGACGAGGTCGACCGCGTCGGCGTCGGCTACGGCAAGGCCCGTGAGGTGCCGCTCGCGATCTCGAAGGCGGTCGACGACGCGAAGAAGAACCTGTTCACGGTGCCGAAGCACGGCACGACCGTGACGCACGAGATCCTCGGCCGCTTCGACGCCGCCCGCGTTTTCATCCGGCCCGCTTCGGAGGGAACCGGCGTCATCGCCGGCGGCGGCGTCCGCGCCGTGCTCGAGCTCGCCGGGATCCGCGACGTGCTCGCCAAGAGCCTCGGCACGACGAATCCGATCAACATGGCGAAGGCCACGGTGGACGGCCTGAAACGGCTCCGCCGCCCAGAGGACGTCGCGAAGATGCGCGGCAAGACCATCACCGAGGTGCTGCCCTACAGGGCGCCCGAGGTGCAGGAGGAGGCGTCGTCGTGAGCACGCTCAAGATCACCCAGGTCAAGAGCGGCGTCGGCCAGAACCCGCGCAACCGCGGCACGCTCCGCGCGCTCGGGCTCGGCCGGATCGGCGCGTCGAACGAGGTCAAGGACACGGCGGCGGCCGCCGGCATGCTGAGGAAGGTCGCCCACCTCGTGCGGGTGGAGGCCGCGTGATGGCCGACGAGCTCAGCCTCTCCAGCCTCAAGCCGGCCCAGGCGCGCAAGGACCGTAAGCGCGTCGGCCGCGGCCAGGGCTCCGGCAAGGGGCGCTACTCCGGCCGTGGGATCAAGGGCCAGAAGTCCCGCTCCGGCTCGGCGAAGATGCCGGCAGGGTTCGAGGGCGGCCAGATGCCGATCGACATGCGCGCGCCGAAGCAGCGCGGGGCGACGTCCGCCGACGCGATGCCGATCGGTCCGTTCCGCACCTACTCGCACCCGATCAATCTGCGCGACCTCGACCGCGTCTTCGCCGACGGCGACACCGTCGACCTCGAGGCGATGGTCGAAAAGGGCCTGATCAAGAACACGAAGACCGACGTGAAGATCCTCGGTGCGGGCGACCTGAAGCGGAAAAAGCTCGCAGTCACCGCGCATGCATTCTCGGAGACCGCGCGCAAGAAGATCGTCGGCCTCGGCGGGACCGCGACCGCGCTCAAGGAGCCGAAGGTCGCGAGCAAGAAAAGGACGTCGAAGCCGAAGCCGGTCGCCGAGGAGCCCGAGGTCGAGACGACCGACGCCGAGCAGCCCGAGGCCGAGGCTCCGGCCGAGGAGTCGTAGAGCATGTTCAGCTGGCTCGCCAACGCGTGGCGCGTCCCGGAGCTCCGGCATCGCGTCCTCTTCACGGCGATGATCCTCGCGATCTACCGCCTCGGCTCGTGGATCCCCGCGCCGGGGGTCAACTCGGAGACGATCAACAACTACTTCGAGGGCCGGGGCGGCACGATTCTGGGCCTCCTCAACCTCTTCTCGGGCGGCGCGCTCTCGCAGTTCTCGATCTTCGCGCTCGGGATCATGCCGTACATCACGGCCTCGATCATCCTGCAGCTGATGACGGTCGTGATCCCGAAGCTCGCCGAGCTACAGAAGGAAGGCGAGTCCGGCTACGCCAAGATCAACCAGTACACGCGCTACCTGACCGTCGTGCTCGCCGCTGCGCAGTCGACGGGGTATGCGTTCCTGTTCCGCCGCCAGGGCGTGCTCGACGCGAACCTCGGCCGCATGACGATCATCATCATCACGCTCACCGTCGGCTGCACCCTGCTGATGTGGATGGGCGAGCTGATCACGAAGCGCGGGATCGGCAACGGCATCTCGCTCCTGATCTTCGCCTCGATCCTCGTCGGCCTCCCGATCGGGATCGCCGCGTGGTGGAACGGCGGGCCGATGGAGAAGCTCTTCTTCCCGCTGATCGCGCTCGCGATCATCGCGGCGATCGTGTTCATCCAGGAGGGCCAGCGCAAGATCCCGATCCAGTACGCGAAGCGAATGGTCGGCCGCCGCATGACCGCAGGCGGCTCCACCTACATGCCGCTGCGCGTGAACATGGCCGGCGTCATCCCGGTCATCTTCGCCGCCGCCGTGATGGCGTTCCCGCCCACGATCGGCCAGTACTTCCCGCAGACGCAGGACTTCGTCAACGAGCACTTCCTGCCGACCGGGATCCCCTACATGCTCATGCAGGGCTTCCTGATCGTGATCTTCACCTACTTCTACACCGCGGTCCAGTTCAACCCGGTCGACCAGGCAGACAACCTGCGCCGCTACGGCGGCTACATCCCCGGCATCCGCCCGGGCCCGCCGACCGCGCAGTACCTCGACCGCGTGCTGACCCGCCTCACGCTGCCCGGCGCGATCTATCTCGCGCTCGTGGCGACCCTGCCGACGCTCTTCATCCGCTACGGCGGCTTCTCGCAGGCGACCGCCGGTGCGCTCGGCGGCACCTCGGTGCTGATCGCCGTCGGCGTCGCGCTCGACACGATGCGCCAGATGGAGTCGCAGATGATGATGCGCTCCTACGAGGGCTTCCTGAAGTAGTGAATCTCCTGCTGCTCGGGCCGCAGGGGTCCGGCAAGGGCACCCAGGCGAAGCGGATCGCGGAGGCGTGGGACATCCCGCACGTCTCGACCGGCGACATGTTCCGCGCGCTCGACGACTCGACCGAGCTCGGCCGGCGCGTCAAGGAGGTCATGGCCCGCGGCGAGCTCGTCCCCGACGAGATCACGATCGCGATGATCGAGGACCGGCTCTCGCAGGACGACGCCGCCGAGGGCTTCATCCTCGACGGCTTCCCGCGCAACCTCGCCCAGGCCGAGGCTCTCGACGCGATGCTCGCGTCGATCGGCCGCGGGCTCGACGCGATCCTGTTCTTCGACCTCCCCGACGAGGTCGCGCTGGAGCGGATGCAGGGGCGCGCCCGGTCGGAGGGCCGCGGCGACGACACGCCCGAGGCGATCCGGAAGCGGCTGGACATCTATCACGAGCAGACCGTGCCGGTGGTCGAGCACTATCGCGCGACCGGGAAGCTCGTGCCGCTGCACGCAGCACGCCCGATCGAGGCCGTCTACGGGGAGATCGCCAGCGCGTTGGATACCGTGGGAGCAAGGTGACCAGATGATCATCCGCAAGTCCGTCGCCGAGATCGCGAAGATGGCCGCCGCCGGCCGAATCGTCGCCGAGACGATCGCCCACGTCGGCGAGCAGCTCGAGCCCGGGGTCACGACAGGCGAGCTCGACCGGATCGCGGAGGAGCACATCCGCTCGCAGGGCGGCGTGCCCACCTCCCAGGGCTACCGCGGCTATCCGGCCGCGATCTGCATCTCCCCGAACGACATGGTCGTGCACGGCATCCCCGGGCGTTACGTCGTCGCCGACGGCGATCTGATCACGATCGACGTCGGGGTCACGCTCGACGGCTACATCGCCGACAGTGCCTACACCTTCGGCGTCGGAGACGTGAGCGACGAGGCGCAGCGACTGCTCGACACGGGCCGCGAGGCGCTGCTCGCCGGGATCGCCCAGGCGGTTCCCGGGAACCGCGTCGGCGACATCTCCGCGGCCGTGCAGTCAGCATGTCGAGGGCGCCGGCTTCTCAGTCGTGCGCAGTCTCGTCGGGCACGGCGTCGGCCGCAGCTACCACGAGGACCCCCACATCCCGAACTTCGGCCGGCCCGGGCGCGGGCCGCTCCTGGCCGAGGGGATGACGCTTGCGATCGAGCCGATGATCACCGCGGGCGGCCCGGACGTCTACGTGCACGAGGACGACTGGTCGATCTCGACCGAGGACGGCTCGCTTGCGGCGCACTTCGAGCACACGGTCGCGATCACGCCGTCCGGCCCGCGGATCCTGACCGCGAGCGGCGATCGCGAGCCGTCTTTGCTACCATAGGCGACCCGCGCGGCTCAGCGCCGTGCTTTGCTGCGCGTCCAACTCTGAGAGGTTCATGCCGGTCAAGGAAGAGAAGATCGAGGTCGAAGGCGAGGTCGTCGAGGCGCTCCCGAGCACGATGTTCCGGGTGCAGCTCGATGGCGGCCACGCTGTCCTCGCCACGATCTCCGGGAAGATGCGCAAGCACTACATCCGCATCGCACCGGGCGACCGCGTCAAGGTCGAGCTCTCTCCCTACGACCTCACCCGCGGCAGGATCACCTACCGCAACCGCTAGAGGAAAGCCACTTTCGATGAAGGTCCGTCCGTCCGTGAAGCCCATGTGTGAACGCTGCCGCGTGATCAAGCGGCACGGGCGCACCATGGTGATCTGCACGAATCCGCGCCACAAGCAAAGGCAGGGGTAGTCACTTGGCACGAATCGCCGGCGTCAACCTTCCGAACCAGAAGCGTCTGGAGATCGGGTTGACCTACATCTACGGGATCGGGCAGCCGACGGCGCAGAAGATCTGCGTGGCGCTCGACCTCGACCCGAACGAGAAGGTGAAGGACCTCACCGACGACGAGGTCAACAAGCTGCGCGGTTACATCGACGGCGAGCTGCAGGTGGAGGGTGACCTCCGCCGCGAGCGCTCACAGGCGATCAAGCGCCTCTCCGAGATCGGCGCGTACCGGGGCATGCGGCACCGGCGCGGCCTGCCGGTGAACGGGCAGCGGACCAAGACGAACGCGCGCACGCGCAAGGGCCCGAAGAAGACCGTCGGCCGCGGGAAGAAGGCGAAGTAATGGCGCCTCCTCGCAAGGCTGCGGCCAGGGGCCGCACACGCCGCCGTGTCCGCAAGAACATCGCCGTCGGCCAGGCGCACATCAAGACGTCGTTCAACAACACGATCGTCGCTCTCACCGACAAGGACGGGAACGTGATCGCGTGGGAGTCGGCCGGCTCCGCGGGCTTCAAGGGCTCGCGCAAGTCGACGCCCTTCGCCGCGCAGGTGACCGCCGACTCGTGCGCCCGCAAGGGCATGGAGCACGGCCTGCAGAAGGTCGAGGTCTTCGTCAAGGGCCCGGGCTCGGGCCGCGAGACGGCGATCCGCTCCCTGCAGGCGGCCGGCCTCGAGATCCTCGGCGTCCGCGACGTGACCCCGCAGGCCCACAACGGCGTGCGCCCGCGCAAGCGGAGGAGGGTCTGATGGCGCGAGACCTCGGACCCAAGTGCCGCATCTGCCGCCGCGAGGGCATGAAGCTGTTCCTCAAGGGTGAGCGCTGCCTGACGGAGAAGTGCGCGATCGAGCGCCGCTCGTACCCGCCGGGAGAGCACGGCCGCGGCCGGATCAAGCAGAGCGAGTACCTGCTCCAGCTGCGCGAAAAGCAGAAGGCCCGCCGGTACTACGGCCTGCTCGAGAAGCAGTTCCGCAACTACTACGAGAAGGCGACGCGCGGCACGGGCGCTCCGGGCGAGAACCTGCTCCGGATGCTCGAGACGCGTCTCGACAACGTCGTCTACCGGCTCGGGTTCGCGGGCTCGCGCGCGCAGGCGCGCCAGCTCGTCCGCCACGGCCACTTCCTTGTCAACGGGCGCCGGGTCAACATCCCGAGCTACGGTGTGCGCCCGGACGACGTCGTCACGATGAAGGCCGGCAGCCCCGCGGAGCAGACGATCCGCGACGCGACCGACCTGACCGCATCCGTGGCTCCCTGGCTCCAGGCCGACCACGAGGGCCTGACGGGCAAGGTTCTGAAGTGGCCCGAGCGCGCCGAGATCGACGCGCCCGTGCAGGAGTCATTGATCGTAGAGCTCTACTCCAAGTAAGTCTCGGAAGGAAAGGATCGTTTTGGCTACACGCACCAGCCTGATGGACTTCCAGATCCCGCGGATCGTCCACGAAGAGATCAACGAGAACCGCGGCATCTTCGTCATTGAGCCGCTCGACCGCGGCTTCGGCTACACGTTCGGCAACTCGCTGCGCCGCGTGCTGCTCTCCTCGCTCGAGGGAGCCGCCGTCACCGCCGTCAAGATCGAGGGCGTCGCACACGAGTTCACCACGCTTCCGGGCGTGCGCGAGGACGTGACCGACATCATCCTCAACCTGAAGAACCTGATCTGCAACCTCCACGGCGAGTCGCCCGAGGTCGAGGTGCACATCGCGAAGAAGGGTGCCGGCCCGGTCACCGCGGCCGACATCCAGGCTCCCGCCGACCTCGACATCCTGAACCCGGAGCTCGAGCTCGCGCAGCTGGCCGAGAAGGGCAAGCTCGAGATGACGCTGACGATCGGCCGCGGCCGCGGCTACGTGCCGGCGGAGCTGAACCGCGGGCCCGAGCAGCCGATCGGCGTGATCCCGATCGACTCGATCTTCTCGCCGGTCCGGCGCGTCTCCTACGACGTCGAGGCCGCACGTGTCGGCCAACGCACCGACTACGACAAGCTCCGGCTCGACGTGACCACGGACAGCTCGATCGAGCCGCGCGAGGCGATCGGGCAGGCCGCGCATATCCTCATCCGGCAGCTCGCGATCTTCACGGATCTCGACAGCATCGACGATCTCCGTCCTGCCGAGGAGATCACCGCCGAGTCGCCGGGCAGCGGTGCGGGCCCGATGGAGAACTTCCCGATCGAGGAGCTCGAGCTCGGCGTCCGCTCGTACAACTGCCTCAAGCGCGTCGGCATCGAGACGATCGGCGACCTGGTCTCCAAGTCGGAGAACGAGCTCGCCGCGATCCCGAACTTCGGCAAGAAGTCGATAGAGGAAGTCAAGGAGACGCTCGCCACGCAGGGTCTTTCCCTGCGAGGAGACGAGTAATAGTGGCTCTCCCGGCAACAATCAGTGCGCCTCTGCCGCGTGATCTGCGGCGCGCTGCGGCGTCCTCAGTCGCGCCCGGGCTAACCAGCCCGAGCGCTCCCTGCGTCCTTGCATCGCTTGCAGCTAACGCGGCAGAGACGCGAGATCGTCACCGGGAGAGCCACTGATGAAGCACGCCCGCGCAGGTAAGAAGCTGGGTCGCGACGCCGCGCATCGGCGCGCGCTCTACTCGAACCTCGCGGGCGCGCTCTTCATCCACGGCCGGATCGAGACGACCGAGGCGAAGGCCAAGGCCGTCAAGCCGTTCGCGGAGAAGATGATCACGCTCGGCAAGCGCGGCGACCTGCACGCGCGGCGGCAGGCGCTCTCGGAGCTGCGCTCGCAGAACGTCGTCCACGAGCTCTTCGCCGAGGTCGCGCCGCGCTTCGCGGAGCGGCCCGGCGGCTACACGCGGATCATCAAGCTCGGCCCGCGCCAGGGCGACGCAGCCGAGATGGTGTACCTCGAGCTCGTGGATTACGAGCCCGAGGCCGCGCTGGCCTAAGGCCAAGTAACAGACTGTTACTTGGCTGCGGCCGGCACCTCCTGGCGTCGCAGCCGATCCAGCCTAGTAACAGACTGTTACTAAGCGACCGCGGGCGCGAGCTCGCGGCCGATCAGCTCGACCATGTCGAGGTCCTGGTGGTCGAGGTGCTGCAGCATCACGCGCTCGACTCCCGCGCGCTCGTAGTCGCGTAGGCGCTGCGCGGCCTCTTCGAGGGTGCCGAGGATCGCGGCCGCGCCGCGCTGCTCCTTGTAGGTGTCCGGGTCGACCGTCTGGCCGGCGCGCTCGAGCCGGCGGCGGATCCGCTCGCGCCCCTCGGCCTCGTCGCGCCCGATCGCGCAGCCGGTCATCAGCGAGAGCGGGATCGGCTCGCGGCCCTCGCGCTCGCAGGCGCGGCTCAGCTTCTCGCGCCGCTCCGCGCACTGCTCGGGCGTCGCCATGATCGTGTTGTACTCGTCGGCCCAGCGGGCGGCGGGGCCGACGGTCCCCGAGAGGCCGCTGCCGCCGACGATCAGGTGCGGCCGCGGCCGGCCGTCCCAGTAGCCGCGAACCGCCTCGATCTGCTCGGTGAAGATCCGCGAGGCGCTCCTTCATCGGCGGGAACGGAAAGCCGAACGCATCGTGCTCGGCCTCCATCCAGCCGGTGCCCATCCCGAGGGAGATCCGACCGCCCGAGATCTCGTAGGCCGTGATCGAAGCGTTGGCGAGCACCGCGGGCGGCCGGAAGGTCACCGGCGAGACGAGCGTGCCGAGCTCGAGGCGCGTCGTGCGGACGGCGAGCGCCGGCAGCACCGTCCAGGCGTCGAGCGCCGCCCGGTCGGGATCGGTCAGCGAGAGGTAGTGGTCGGAGCGGAAGAGAGCCGGCACGCCGTGCTCCTCGCACGCCTCGGCGAGCGCGAGCCAGTCCGCCCACGAGACGCCTTCCTGCCCTTCGATCATCAGCGCCACGCGCATCCGGGCATCCTATGGCTCGATGAACGTGCACGGACTCGTCTTCGCGGGGGTCGGGAGCGCCGACAGCGGCGGCGTTGCCCGCTTCCTCGCCGACGTCCTAGCGCCGGACGGACGCAGGTTCGAGCTCCTGGACCGGAGGAGGGCGCCCGAATGATCTTCCTGACTTCCCTCGTGCTGGCGATCTTCGTCGTGTCGCCGCCCTGGAGCTGGGTCGTGCTCGCCGCCGGCGTCCTCCTCGAGGTGGGGGAGAGCTATCTGTTCATGCGCTGGTCGCGGCGGCAAAGGCGCTGCGGTCGGAACGGAGGTGCTGGTCGGGCGGCGGGCGATCGTCTCGGTGGCCTGCAGGCCGGAAGGTCAGGTGCGGATCGCCGGTGAGATCTGGCGGGCGCATTGCGACGCCGGCGCGGACGTCGGCGACTCCGTCGTCGTCCGCGAGGTCGACGGCCTGGTGCTTGTCGTCGAGCCGGTCTGACTGCCTCGCGCGCGGAGAGAAGCGCACTCGTCAGGTCGTCCCTAGACTCGCCCGATGCCATTGCTCAAGCTGACGCTCGAGTACGACGGCACGGGCTTCCGCGGCTGGGCGCGACAGCCGGGCGAGCGGACGGTCGAGGGGACGCTGCGCGAGGCGCTCGACACGGTGCTCCCCGGCTGGGCTGGGCTCGTGGTCGCGGGACGTACCGACACCGGCGTGCACGCGACCGGGCAGGTCGCGAGCCTCGAGGCGGCCGGCGGGCCGCCGTTGGAGCGGGTGTCGGAGGCGCTGAACGCGGTCCTGCCCGCCGACGTCGCGGTCGTCTCGGCGGAGTCGGCCCAAGAGGGCTTCCACGCCCGTTTCTCGGCCCGCTCACGCGCCTACCGCTACCGGATTCTTCGGCGACGGGCTCGCTCCCCGTTCGCCGAGCGGCGCGCGCTCTGGTGGCCGCGCCCGCTCGACCTCGATGCGCTCGGGGCCGCCGCGGCGCTCCTACCCGGCGAGCACGATTTCACCGCGTTCACGCCGACCGAGACGCAGCACGACGTCCTCCTGCGCAACGTGCTCGCTGCTGGTTGGGAGGACCACGGTGACGAGCTCCACTTCACGATCGCCGCCGACAGCTTCCTCCGGCACATGGTGCGTACGCTCGTCGGGACGATGCTCGAGGGACGCGAGCTCGGACCGCTGCTCGACGGGCGGCCCCGGAGCGAGGCCGGTGCAACCGCGCCGCCGTGGGGCCTCTACCTCGAGCGCGTCGACTACTAGGTCAATGCGCAGCCGCGGGTTCGCGGCCGCGCAGACGCTCGAGGATCCCCCACGCCGAGACGATCGCCCAGACGAACTCGAGGATGAAGAAGCCCCACTGCTCCTCCCGCCACGCGTCGACCGTGAGGACGACCGAGCCGACGAAGTTCGGCCAGAGATAGGCGTAGGAGCGGTTGTCGAGCACGCGGAACTGGGCGAGCATGAACGCCGCGAGGATCAAGAGCGCGCCGAGGATCTGGATCAGCTGGTGCACGCGCGGAAGCTAGCATCGAGAAGGCCTCCAAAGGCAATGCTCCTCCGGCGCAGCGGCGCGCTGCGGCGTCCTCAGTCGCGTCCATACCTTCAGGTATGAACGCTCCCTGCGTCCTTGCATCGCTTGCTGTGCGACCAGCAGGAGCGCGGCAACATCACCTTTGGAGGCATTGATGCGCTTCCCGGTCGTCCTCTTCGACTTCGACGGCACCGTGATCGATTCCGGCGCGATCATCATCGCGTCGATGCGGCACGCGACGAAGACCGTGCTCGGGCGCGAGATCCCGGACGAGGAGCTCGGCAGGGCCGTCGGCGGCTCCGGCCTCGTCGAGCAGATGCGGCTGATCGACCCGACGCGCGTCGACGAGCTCGTGGCCTGCTACCGGGAGCACAACGAGCCCCTCCACTCCGAGCTGGCCGAGTGTGCGGGCATGAGCGACGTGCTGACGACGCTGAAGGGAGAGGGGCGACGCCTCGGCGTCGTGACCGCGAAGCGTCAGGAGACGGTGCGGCTCGCCTTCTCGTACCTCCCGCTCGAGCGGTTCTTCGACGTCGTCGTCGGCTCGGACGACACGACGCGGCACAAGCCGGATCCCGCCCCGCTCGAGCACGCGCTCGACCTGCTCGGCGCGCAACGCGACGACGCGGTCTACGTGGGCGACTCGCCGTTCGACATCCGCGCCGCCAAGGCGGCCGGCGTGCACTCGGTCGCCGTCACCTGGGGTGGCATCCACCCGCGGGAGCGGCTCGAGGCCGAAGAGCCGGATACGGTCGTCGACACCGCGGAGGAGCTCCTTGCCGTCCTCTGAGAGCTCGCGCGCCGCCGAGCTGCGCGAGCTCCTGCACCACCACAACTACCGCTACCACGTCCTCGACGACCCCGAGGTCCCGGACGCCGAGTACGACCGGCTCTTCGACGAGCTGAAGGAGCTCGAGGAGAAACATCCGGAGCTCGCGACGGACGACTCGCCGACGCGGCGGGTCGGCGGGCCGCCGTCGGACAAGTTCACGAAGGTCGAGCACCTCGCGCCGATGGGCTCGCTCGAGAAGGTGACGACGGACGAAGGTCTGCTCAAGTGGGCCGACGACGTGCGCAAGCGGCTCGACTCGGACGAGCCCGTCGCGTACGTGATCGAGCCGAAGATCGACGGCTCCGCGATCTCGCTCGTGTATGAGAACGGCCGGCTCGTACGCGGGGCGACGCGCGGTGACGGCCAGCGCGGGGAGGACGTCACCGTCAACCTGCGCACGATCCGGTCGATCCCGCTGACTCTCCAGGGCCCGGCGCCGGAGGTGATGGAGGTGCGCGGCGAGGTCTACTTCCCGCTCTCCGGCTTCCGGCGCTTCACCGAGGAGCAGATCGCGGCCGGTAAGGCACCCGCGCCGAACCCGCGCAACGCGGCCGCCGGGTCGCTGCGTCAGCTCGACTCGCGCATCACGGCGGCGCGGCCGCTGTCGGTCTGGGTCTACGGAACCGGCTACCGCGAGGGCGTCGCCCCCGACACGCATTTCGAAACGCTCGCCTGGCTGCGCGAGCGTGGCTTCCGGACGAACCCGTTCGCCGAGCGGCTCGAGTCGGTCGAGGAGGTCGCGAAGGCCTGCGCGGAGTGGGAGCGCCGGCGCGCCGAGCTCGACTACGAGATCGACGGGATCGTCGTGAAGGTCGACTCGTTCGACCAGCAGGCGCGGCTCGGCGCCCTGCACGAGCGGCCCCGTTGGGCGCGCGCCTACAAGTGGGCGCCGCTGACGGCCCAGACGAAGCTGGAGCAGATCCTGATCCGCGTCGGTCGGACCGGGGCGCTCAATCCGTGGGCGGTGCTCGAGCCGGTGAACGTCGGCGGCGTCACGATCTCGCGCGCGACCCTCCATAACGAGGAGGACATCAACCGCAAGGAGATCCGCGAGGGCGACGTCGTGATCGTGCAGCGGGCCGGCGATGTGATTCCGCAGATCGTGGGGCCGGCCGGGCCGCACGCGAAGGGCACGAAGGCCTTCCGGATGCCGAAACGGTGCCCGCTTTGCGACGCCGAGATCGTCAAGCCGGAGGGCGAGGTGATGCACCGCTGTCCCAACCGCGCCTGTCCCTCGCGGGGCCTGGAGACGCTGATCAACTGGGTCACTGCAGCGATGGACATCGAGGGCGTCGGAGAGCAGTTCGTCCGGCGGCTCTGGGACGAAGGACTGCTGCGCTCCATGCCCGCCCTCTACCGGCTCACCCCGGAGCAGCTGCTCGAGCTCGACGGGTACGGCGAGATCTCGGCGCGAAACGCCCTCGCCGCGATCGAGCTCTCGAAGCGACAACCGTTTTCGCGCGTCCTCTTCGGGCTCAACATCCCGGACGTGGGCTGGGTGACGGCCCGCAATCTCGCCCGCCATTTCGGGTCGGTCGACAAGCTCCTCGACGCGAGCCAGGAGGAGATCCAGGAGGTCGAGGGGATCGGCCCCGACCGCGCCGAGGCGATCGCCGAGTGGTTCTCGGACGAGCAGAACCGGACGCTCGTCGCGGAGCTGCGCGAGCTCGGCCTTCGCTTCGAGGTGAGCGAGGAGGAGAAGCCGATCGAGGGGCCTTTGACGGGGAGCCAGTACGTGATCACCGGCACGCTCGAGTCGTTCACGCGCGAGGAGGCGAAGGCTGCGCTCGAGGGGCTCGGGGCGAAGGTCTCGGACAACGTCTCGAAGAAGACGACCGGCGTGGTGGTCGGAGAGAGCCCCGGCTCCAAGGCGGCGAAGGCGCAGAAGGCCGGCGTGCCCGTCCTCGGCGAGGACGACCTCAAGCAGCTGCTGGCCGCTCGCTAAGGCCGCCAGATCACGAGCTCGATCTCACGGCTGAGCTCGGTGAAGCGACCCTGCGGCGATGCGGCCTGGAGCAGATTGCGCAGATCGGCCTCGAACTCCGCGAGTCGCTCCCCGAACAGGTGCGGCGCCGCGGACGACCGCGAGAAGACGGCTGCGACGATTTCGTCCGCCGAGCGCTCGAGCACGCGCCCGGGCACCTGCAGGCGGCTCGGGCCGGCGAACCCCGCGGCGACCATGACCTCCTCCTCGCCGGCGGCGGTTCCGCGAGGAAGTGTGCCGCGGCCCGCTCGCCGGGTCGTGCCGAGATAGTCGGCGACGAGGGTCTCGATCCGGTCGTGCGGCGGCTCGGGAAACGGCCCGGTGTGGCCGCCGACACCACGGTGCGTCGTGGCGTGCACGTGCACCCACGCGCCTCCCGCTCGGAGCATCCCGCGAACCGTCCGCGCCACCGTTGGCTGATCCATCCAGTGGAACGACTGCGCGAACGTGGCTACGTCGAAGCGCCCGAGCCCGTGCGGGAGACGCTCGGCCCGAAGGTGCACCCAGTCGACATTCGCGACACCCTCGTCCTGCGCGCGGCGCCGGGCCGCCGCGAGCATTCCCGCATCCGCGTCCACACCGACGACCTCGGCGAACAGCGGCGCCAGGAGCAGGGAGAGCGAGCCGGGGCCGCAGCCTACGTCGAGCAGCCGGCCGGTCCCGTCGAGGCGGAGCTCGTCACGGAGCGCCGACGCGATCCCGGGCGGGTAGGGAAAGCGGCCGACGGCGTAGTAGGGGGCGCTGCCCTCGTAGAGCGTCTCGTCCCACTCCCAAAAGTCGCCGCCCACGACGTCATCCCGCTCCGGCCAGCGCGGTCGCGAACCGGTCCTGCGCGACGCGCGCCCAGTGCGTCGAGACCGGGCTGCCGTTCTGCAAGACGGCGAAGACGTACCGGTCGCGAACGAAGCCCGACAACGCCGAGGCCAGGCGCGTCGTGCCGGTCTTCGCGATCACCTGCCCACGCGCGGGCCGACGCTGCAGCCTGTGCTCGAGTGTCCCGTCGATCCCCGCGACGGCGAGGGAGTCGAGGAATGCGTCCCGGAGCTCGCCCGAGGCGAGCCCCGCTTCGAGCAGCGCCACGACGGCCGTTGCGGTGAGGCGGTCGAGGCGGGAGAGGCCGGAGCCGTCCGCGAACCGCACGCCCGCGAGCGGGATCTCTGCAGCAGCCAGCGCGGTGCGCATGACTCGGGCGCCGGCGGCGGTCGACCCCTGCCCGAGCTGGACCGCGCCGAGTTGCTTCACGATCATCTCGGCGGTGAAGTTGTCGCTGTCCCGTCCCATGAAGCGCACGATCTCGGCCAGCGGTTCGGAGACGTCCCTGGCCAGCGGGAGCCCAGCCGTGGTGAGCGTGCCCGTGTGCGTGCGGCCGGCTACATGCACTCCAGCCCGGTCGAGCGCCAGCCGTAGCAGCGACCCGCCCGCAAGCGCGGGGTTGTCCGATGTCCGGCCGCGATACCAGCCCCGGTCGACCACGAGCGCCGAGAGCGGCGGCGACTCGTTGATGTAGAACCTCGCCCTCCAGCCCGGCGCCGTCCGGCGCGAATCGAACCACGACTCGTCGGCGATCACAGCCCCGTCGACCCGCCGGATTCCCCACGCGGAGACATCGGCCGCGAGGGCTGCGAGATCCTCCGGCTCCAGCGTCGGGTCGCCGTAGCCCCGCAGCCAGAGGTCGCCGTGCCAGACGTCGCCGACGAGCGTGCCGGTGCCGACGACCTCCGTGTGGAAGCGGTAGCCGGGGCCGAGCAGCGCCAGCGCCGTGTAGGCCACCGGCAGCTTCTGATTCGAGGCCGGGACGAGCGCGAGCTCCGGGTTGCGCGAATAGACGACCGTGCCGGTCCGGATGTCCACGGCGAGCGCGGCCGTCCGCGCCGGGTCGACGTTCGGCACCCGCAGCGCTCGGTCGAGCCGGACCGCGAGCGACCCTTCGGCGGCGCCGGCCGGGGGCACGAAGGCGACCAGCGCCACCATGATCGCCGCGAGCCATGGGCCGAGTCGCCGCCGAAGATAGGCCCGGCGGCCCTTGTGACCGGATCGAGGGCGGCGGAGAATCGAGTCGCCGTGAATGAGAGCCTCTCCGGAGTGCTGACCGAGATCCGGTCGCTTCTCGATGTGCCCGCGGACGCGGAGCAGCCGCCGCGCGCGGTCGTCGAGGACGCCCTGACGAGCGGGTACGCCTACGCCCTCGCACTCGAGGGCGAGCAGCTTCGGGCGGAGGGACACCTGCGGTCGATCCTGCGCGACCGGTCGGGCAGCCGGCGCCTCCGCGAGGAGAAGATCGACCAGGTGACCGGGCGCCTGGCCGAGCTCGACCAGCAGCTGGCGGGGCTCCGCGGCCTCCTCTCCTCGCTCCGTACGCAAGCGCTCTAGACGATGCCTGATCTCACGGCGTAGACAGCCGCCTGGATCCGGTTCTCGATCTGGAGCTTCATGAGGATGTTCGAGATGTGATTCTTGACCGTCTTCGGGCTGATGTGCAGCTCACCGGCGATCATCGCGTTGTCCTTGCCGTTCGCGATCAGCTTCAGCACCTCGATCTCGCGGTCCGAGAGCTCGGCTCGGATCGTCTCGGCGGCCTCCGGCGCGACGGTCGTGGCGCGCACGTGCTGCAGCACCTTCCCGGCGATGTGCGGTGAGATCAGCGACTCGCCGACCGCAGCCGACTCGAGGCCCTTCATCAGATCCTGGATCGACGCGTCCTTGAGCAGGTAGCCGCACGCGCCGGCGAGAATCGCGTCCATCACGTCCTGCTCCTGGTCGGAGATCGTGAGCACGACCACGCGCGTCAGCGGGGCGTCACGGCTGATGTAGCGGGTCGCCTCGACGCCGGACATCCCCGGCATGTTCAGGTCCATGATGACGACGTCAGGAGCTGTCTCGCGCACGTGCTGCAGCGCTTCGGAGCCCGTCGCGGCCTCGCCGACGATCTGCACTCCCTGCTCTTCGAGCAGGTTCCTGAGACCGGTGCGGAAGAGGTCGTGGTCGTCGACGATCAACACGCGGAGGACGTGCTCCTCGGTCCCCCCGGACGGTGCGATCTCGGTCAAGCGCTGCCTCCTCGGCTGGCGGTCGCGCAGTTTACTCGAGTATTCGTACCGAAATTCAGCCGAGCGTGATCGTGACCGTCCGCCGTCCCCAGGCAAGCGCCTCTTCGTGGGTCGGGAACCAGAGGTCAATCACGCTCCCTTGCACCGACCCGCCCGTGTCGGCTGCGATCCCTCTGCCGTAGCCCGGGATCGTGATCCTCGTACCGAGCGGGATCACCGAGGGATCGACGGCGACGACGCCCGGAGCGGTCTGGACGCCGGTCGACGTCTGTCCCTCCATCGTGTAGCCCGTCGAGCTGACGGTGAGCGTCCGGCCGCCGAGCTCGTCGATCACCACGGTCGAGGCGGGCTCGACCGGGGCCGCGGCGACCGGCGCAGTCGAGGCCGCGAGCGTCTGCGAGCGCCGGCCGGCCTGTCGCGCCTCGGCCTCGATCGCTGCGACCCTGGCTGCGTTCATGCTCTGCTGTCGGCGGAGCTCCGCGACGAATGCCCTGCGGGACGCGCTCGCCGCCGACAGCTCGGCGGCGCGTGCCTCGGCTGCGGCCGCGAGCTGCTCCAGCTCGGCGTCGCGCGCGGCGAGCCGCTCGGACAGAGCTTCAAGCCGTGTGCGCGCCTCGCGCGCCTGCTCGATGATGCTCGAGCTCTCGTCGGCGGCGCGGCTGAGGCCGTCGAGGGCGGCGAGTGCAGCGTCGATCGAGTCGGCGCCGAGCAGGATTGCCAGCGGATCGCCCTGATCCGGCTGCTCGTAGAGGGCGCGGACGAGCTCCGAGAGCCGCCGCTCGGTGCTCCGTACGGCCTTGCGCGCGATCCGCAGCTGCGTCTGCGCCAGTGTGCGCTCGCGCGCCACCGCAGACCTTCGTGCCTCCAGCGTGTCGAGCGCGGCGAGAGCGCGGCCGAGCTCGGCCTCGAGCGCGTACAGCTCGAGCGTCGCCGCCTTCGCGCGCGCCGCGATTGAGTGGCCGTCGGACCGCAGCGCGGCCGCCTGCGAGCGAAGCCCGGACACGTCTGCCGCGAGAGCGACGGGAACGAGCGCAGCCAGCAAAAAACCGATCATGGCGGCCGCGACTCGCGCCGCATGCCTCGTCGAAAAGCTCGCCACGAGGCGGGGGACCGTAGCAACTTGTGCGCGCTCGGGCGTCGGTTCGACTTATTCCTTTTATTGGCTCATTTGGGTGCTGCAGGCATCCGCGAAGGCTGCTAGGGTGCGCGACTTGTGACTGACCTGGCCCCCACCAGGTCGCCACGCGTGTTCGAGCGGAAGGTCGATTGAGCAGCTCGAGCAGGCAAAAGACGGCGACGTACATCACAACTCTTGCGGCGACACTCGTGGCGGCTGCCTTGGCGTGCGTCCACTCCGCCTCCGCCGACCCGAGCATTAGCTCGAAGCGGGCCGAGGCCGCGAGCGTGCTGGCGCAGATCCAGGAGATCGACTCGCAGCTGTCGCACGCGATCGAGGCGTACAACCTCGCGAACGTCAAGCTCGACAAGATCAAGGGCGAGCTCGAGACCAACGCCCGGCACCTGCAGATCGCGAAGAAGAGCCTTAAGAACGGTCAGGCCCACCTGGCCGAGCGGCTCGTCGCGCTCTACGTCGGCGGGCACGAGGAGGGTGCGCTCGAGGTCGTGCTTGCCGCCGAGTCGATCGAAGACCTGCTCAACCGCCTCGACGCGGTCGAGCGTGTCTCCGCGCAGGACACTCGCGTGCTCAGCGAGGTGAAGAGCTTCCGCAAGCAGGTCGTGGAGCGGGGGGCACGGCTGAAGCGCGCCAGGGCTGCGCAGCAGCAGGTCGTCGCCCAGAGGAACGAGCAGCGCCGCTCGATCGAGGGCCAGCTGGCCGAGCGCCAACGGCTCCTGTCCTCGATCAAGGATCAGATCGCGTCTCTCGAGGCCGCCGAGCGCCTGCGCCAGGCGCAAGCCGCAGCCGCGGCCCGCGCCCGGCTGGCCGCGGCGTCCCTGCAGCGCCAGACGGAGAGCAGCGCGCAGCCCGAGGAAGCGGCGCCGCTGCTCGACGTGGCGACGCCGGTCGAAGACGCGCTCGAGGCATCCGCGGCTCCGCCCGCCACCTACGGCGGCGTCGTCGGGATCGCGATGCAGTACCTCGGCGTGCCGTACGTCTACGGAGGCGCGAGCCCGTCCGGCTTCGACTGCTCCGGCCTGATCATGTACGCCTACTCGCAGGTCGGCGTCTCGCTGCCGCATCACGCCGCCTCCCAGTACGGGATGGGCAGCCCGGTCTCGAGAGACCAGCTCGCGGCAGGCGATCTCGTCTTCTTCAACGGCCTCGGCCACGCAGGCATCTACATCGGCGGCGGCCAGTTCATCCACGCGCCGCACACCGGCGACGTGGTCAAGATCTCGAGCCTCTCCGACTCCTGGTACGCGAATACGTATGTCGGCGCGCGTCGGATCTAAAGACTAGATCCCTGCAGCCTGGTTGAGCGTCTCGCCGGCGTAGAGCTCGTCGAGCTCCGTGCCGAAGTGCTCCGCGACGACGCGCCGCTTCAGCTTCAGGGTCGGCGTCAGCTCGTCGTGCTCCATCGTGAAGTCGCGTGGGAGGATGACGAAGCGCTTGATCTGCTCGTAGCGCGAGCGGTCGGCGTTGACCTCGTCGACCACGCTCTGGATCAGCTCGCGCACCTCCTCGCGACGCGCGAGCTGGTCGATTCCACCCTCGAGCCCGCGCTCCGCCGCCCACTTGGGCAGCTCCTCGGGATCGAGCGTGATCAGCGCCGCGATGTACGGCTGCCGGTCGCCGACCACGAGCGCCTGCGAGACGTACTTGGACGTCTTCAGGTCGTTCTCGAGGTTCTGCGGCGCGACGTTCTTGCCGCCCGCGGTGACGATGATGTCCTTCTTGCGGTCGGTGATCGTGATGAAGCCGTCCTCGTCGATCTCGGCGATGTCGCCCGTCCGCAGCCAGCCGTCCTCGCCGAGTACCTCGGCGGTCGCCTCCGGCTCCTTGAAGTAGCCCTGGAAGACTGTCTCGCTGCGCAGGAGCAGCTCGCCGTCCTCCGCGAGCTTCACCTCCGTGCCCGGCAAAGCCCGGCCGACAGTGCCGAAGCGGAAGGCCTCGTGGGTGTTCGTAGACGCCGCGGTCGTGCACTCGGTCAGGCCGTAGCCCTCGATCAGGAGGATGTCGATGGCGTGGAAGAACTCCGCGATCTCCGCCGAGAGCGGGGCGCCGCCCGAGATCGCGAGGCGAAGCCGCCCGCCGAGCCGTTCCTTGACCTTGCCGTAGACGAGCTTGTCGGCGAGCCGGTACTGCGCGGCGAGACCGCGCGGGACGGGCTTGCCGGCGCGCTTGAGCGCGCTCACGCGCCTGCCGACGCCGAGCGCCCAGTCCACGAGCTTTCGACGCACCCCGGTCGCGTCGTCGAACCTCGCCACGACCGCCGTGTGGATCTTCTCGTAGACGCGAGGCACGCTCGGGAACACGGTTGGACGCACGGCGGGCAGCGCCGCCGCCGCCTGCAGCGGGTCGGGCAGGAAGGCGATCGCGTAGCCCACATACGCGCCGGAGAGGTGCATCAGGCGGCCGAAGTTGTGCGCGAGCGGGAGGTAGAGGAGCATCGTGTCCTCCGGCCCCGTGAAGCTCGGGAGGTCGTCGACGACCGCCACCATCGCGTAGTAGTTGCGGTGCGAGATCATGCAGCCCTTCGGCGGCCCGGTCGTGCCCGAGGTGTAGATGTAGGTGAAGAGATCGTCCTCTTCGATCGCCTCCCGTGCCTCGCGCAGCGCCTCGGGACGCTCCGCCGCGTAGGCGCGGCCGCGCGCCGCGAGGTCGTCGAGGTCGGCGAACGTGAGCACGTGCTGCAGGCGCGGGATCCCGCCTTGCACCTCGTCGAGCTTCGCTCGCTGAGCCTCGTCCTCGCAGAGGATGCCGATCGACTCCGAGTGATCGACGATGTAGCAGGCGTCCTTCGCGGAACTGCTCGCATAGATCGGTGCGGCGATCGCGCCGATCGAGCCGACCGCGAAGTCGAAGAGCGCCCACTCGACGCGGCTCGTCGCCAGGATCGAGAATGCGTCGCCCTTGCGGACGCCGAGCGACAGCAGCCCGTTCGCGTACGCCTCGACGCGCCCGTTCGCCTCGGCCCACGAGAGCTCGTGCCAGTGGTCGCCGTGCTGGACGAGGTAGGCCGGGGTCGGGCGGCCGGCCGCGACCGCATCGCGCCACAGCCGCTCGATCGTTCGCTTCTCTTGCGTCACCGCTGAGACTTTACGTAGGAGGGATACCTCCGGGAAGGGCGAAACGGTTGGTCCCTCTAGACTGAAGGTACAGATGCGCACGACCTGGAACGGCTCGATCAGCTTCGGCCTCGTCTCGATTCCCGTCGGGCTCGCCCCGGCGACGAAGCCCGCCGCGCGCGCGTCGGACGTCTCCTTCCGCCTGCTGCACCGCGAGTGCGGTACGCCGATCAAGCAAAAGCGGTACTGCACCGTGCACGAGCGCGATCTCGGGCCCGACGAGATCGTCAAGGGCTGGGAGATCGCGAAGGGTCAGTTCGTGCTCGTCGAGGACGAGGAGCTCGAGGCTCTGACCGCGCACGATGACTCGCGCTCGATCGAGATCAGCCGGTTCGTCGACGCGTCCGAGGTCGATCCGATCTTTTTCGACCGCACGTACTTCCTCGTCCCCGCCCAGGCGCCGGCGGCGCGGCGGCCCTACGTGCTGCTCCTGAACGCGATGCGCGAGACGAAGATGGCGGCCATGGGGCGTTTCGTCCAGCAGGGGCGCGAGAAGCTCTGCCTGATCCGCCCCAAGGGAGACGCGCTCGCGCTGGAGACGCTGTTCCTCTCCGCGGACGTCTACTCGCAGGCCGAGATCGAGGAGGCGGTCGAGGAGACGACCGTCAAGGATCCGGAGCTCGAGCTCGCCCAGCAGGTGATCGCGAGTCTCGCCGGCGACTTCGACTCGAAAGAGCTGCAGAGCGACTACCGCCGCGACTTGCGCGCGCTGCTCGAGGCCAAGCTGGCCGGCGAGGAGATCACCGCCCCGGAGCCCGCCGAAGATGAGGCGCCGGTGATCGACCTGATGGAGGCGCTCCGCCGCAGCGTCGAAGATGCGAAGCAGGCAAAGGAGCCGGCCGCCTCTGCCGCCAAGTCCTCTGCGCGGCCGCGCAAGAAGGCGGCCGCGCGCAAGTAGGAAAGCTGCGCTACTGCGACTTCGGGGTTGCCCCGAGCGCTTGTAGCTGCGCGGCGAACAGTGTCTTGTCGATCTTCCCCTGGTAGATCGGCACGCCTTCCTCGATGCACACGCGAATCACTTCCTGCCGATCGATGCCCAGCTCCTTCGAGAGCTCCTCGGGCGTCAGGTGGTTCGCCATACGGTCACTACCTCCCTCGTCGCGGCAACGAAAAAGCCCGCTCGGCGCGGCGTGGCGCTCGTGCGGGCTCGGACATCGCCTGCTCGTAGTCGTTCGCGGGAATCAACGGGCCCGCGTCCCCAAAGTCGCCATGGTCTTCTGAGGATACTGTCCGGCCATGATGGCCGCAACGGCCTTCGAGACCCGCTCGCTCGGGTCGGTCCGCTACCACGTCGGCGGTGACGGCGAGCCGCTCCTGCTCCTTCACGGGCTCGCCGGCTCCACCGGCAACTGGGTCGAGATGCTGCCGGAGCTGCTCGATCGCTACCGCGTGCTTGCGGTCGACCTCCCCGGCCACGGCGGCTCCGGGCCGCTGCCGAAGGGCGCCACGACGGCGGACTTCGCGAGCGTGGCCGCTTCCGTCCTCAATGCCGAGGGTGTGACGCGGGCGCTCGTGGCCGGGCACTCGTTCGGCGGGCTCATCGGCCTGCGGCTCGCACAGAGCAGGCCCGAGCTCGTACGCGGGCTCCTGCTCGTTTCGCCCGCGGGGATCACGTCCGCGACGCGGGCCGCGCAGATGCTCGTGCTCGCGTCGGCGACAGTCCGGCCCGGCCGTCTCGTGGCGCCCTTCCGGCACCGGTTCGCCACGCGGACGTGGTACCGACGCGTGCTCTTCCGGCCTTGGTTCGTCTCTGATCCGGTCGCGCTGACCCCGCGCGCGACGCACGGCCTCCTCGCGGCGCAGCGGCACCACATCGACACGAAGACGGCCGGGCGAGCCATGGTCGCCGACGATCCGCGCGAGGACCTGCCGCCGGTCGCGTGCCCTACGCTCGTCCTCTGGGGCGCCCGCGACGCCCAACTGCCGCTCGATGACGCGTTCGAGTACGCGAGGCGGCTGCGGGCGAAGCTGCGGCTCGTCGCCGACTGCGGGCACCTGGTGATCGTCGAGCGGCCGCACGCCGTCCTCGACGCCCTGGAGGAGCTCGCCGCGTGATCGTCCTGCGCCGGCTGCGCGAGGACGAATACCCCGCGTGGGACGCGGCGCACCGCGACGAATACGAGCGCGGGCTCATCGAGCACGCGGGCCTCTCGCGGGAGGAGGCCCAGGCGAAGGTCGCACGGGACGTGCCGTTCGTGCTCTCCGACGGGCTTGCGACCAAGGACACGTGGATCTGGGCGGTCGAGGTCGACGGGCGCACGGTCGGCAGCGTCTTCCTCGGCGTCCGGGACGGCGGCGCGTGGCTTTACGACATTACGATCGAGGAGGGCGAGCGCGGGCGCGGCTACGGACGCGCGGCGATGACGGCACTCGAGGACGAGGTGCGCCGACTCGGCTACGACACGGTCGGCCTGAACGTCTGGGGTGGGAACGAGGTCGCGCGCGGCCTCTACCGCTCGCTCGGCTGGGCCGAGGAGTCGGTGCACATGCGGAAGAACCTTTCGCCGAGCTAGATCGGGTTCTCGACCGGGAGGAACTCCCACTCGAGCTCGAAGCGCTCGGCGAGTCGCTGCGAGAGCGCCTGCACGCCCAGCCGCTCGGTCGCGTCGTGGCCCGCCGCCGCGAAGTGGATCCCGAGCTCCCGCGCGGTCTGGAGGCTCGGCTCCTGCGGCTCGCCGGTGAGGAAGAGGTCGTAACCCTCGTGCGCGGCGCGGATCAGCTCGCCGCCGGCGCCGCCTGAGCAGATCGCGACGCGCTGGATCCTTTCCGGGCCGTTCGCGAAGACGATCGGCTCGCGGCCGCCGACCGCCTCGCGGATGCGGACGGTCAGCTCGTCGATTCCTGTCGGCTCTTGCAGCGTCCCGCCCTGGCCGACCTCGGCGAACGGGCGCTCGACCTCGACGCCGAGCGCGTCCGCAAGCAGCGCGTTGTTACCGAGCTCGGGGTGTGCGTCGAGCGCGAGGTGGTACGCGGCCAGGTTGAGGTCCGCTGCGAAGAGCGCCTCCAGCCGGCCTCGCTGGCGCTGGTCGATCCAGACCGGCTCGTTGCGCCAGAACATGCCGTGGTGGACGATCACGAGCTGCGCGCCGGCGCCCGCCGCACGCTCGAAGAGCTCGCGCGAGGAAGAGACGCCGCAGGCGATCTTCTCCACCTCCTCGGCGCCGAGCACCTGCAGCCCGGGCGTGCCGTACTCCGGAAAACGGTCGACCTCGAGTAGCTCGTTCGCGTGCCGGATGATCTCGTCGCGGTGGGCCAAGGGCCGATTATCGCTACCCTTCGACCGCTCGGGGTGTGGCGCAGCCTGGTAGCGCGCTCCGTTCGGGTCGGAGAGGTCCGCGGTTCGAATCCGCGCACCCCGATTTCAGCCGCGCAAGATGCCGGATCTGCGGGAGCGGATCCTGCAGCGCGCGAGAGTCCCTGAAGGCGGGCGCTGTCGCGCCCGCGGGCTCGGTTCCCGGACGCTTCCCGGCCTCGATTAGGTTTCTGGATTGCCTTCGTCGTAGCGCGGAAGACCGTCATCGGGGATCTCGTCCCACGGGGCCCGCGAGGCGACGAAGGTGTGGAACTGGGGCCGGATGCCAGGATCGGTGTCGAACGAGCCGAGGCGGATTGCGACTTCTTCGCCCTCTGGCCACTCCGCGCCGAACAGGCTCGAGCCGCAGACGGAGCAGAACGCCTTCACCCGCCCGCCTTCCGGCCTGAAGACGCGGATCAGCTCCTCACCGGCGAGCAGGCGGAACCCCTCGCGCGGGACGCGTGCTTGCGTTCCGCCGAAGGCGCCCGAGTGCTTTCGGCACCGCGAGCAGTGGCAGTGGTTTGCCCAGAGAAAGGGCGCCGTTACCTCGAACCTGACGCCGCCACAGAGGCACGAGCCACGGAGCGGGTTCTCGGGGCTCGGCTCTGCGGTCACGTCTCAGCCGGGGATCTCGTCCAGGTCGGCGCTGGCGCGGCCGATCGTCGTCGTGACAGCGACGTCACGATTGCGGCGGCTAGGGCGAGCGAGGCCCAGAGGACGCCGGTGATCTCGTCGGCCCAGCCGAACGCGTCGTCAAGCGAGATCTCCCCGGGGCCGGTCGCCGCGAGTGCGACCGCCACGGCGGCGAGCGTCACCTCGAACTCGTAGCCGCCGAGGAATCCCTTCGGGAAGACGACGGTGACGATCGCATTCAGCATGACGGTCGTGAGCAGGAACGCGGCGAGCGGTGTCAGGAAGCCGGTCGCGAGCATGAGACCCCCACCGAGTTCCGCCAGGCCGACGACGATCGCGATCCGCTCGGGCCAGCGGTAGCCGAGCGAACCGAAGAAGGCGCCCGTCCCCTGCGGCCCACCGCCCCCGAACCACCCGAAGAGCTTCTGCGCCCCGTGCCCGGCGAACAGCAGGCCGACGACGAGGCGGAGGAGCAACAGCCCGTACTCCATGGCCGGAGTATGCCCCGTATCCTCGAAGCGTGATCCGGGCTGTTTTGTTCGACGTCGACTTCACGCTGGCGCGGCCGGGTCCCGAGCTTGGGCCCGAGGGCTACCGGCGGATCGGTGAGCGGCACGGGCTGACCCTCGACCCGGCGCTCTACGAGGAGTCTCGCCTGGCCGCCCTCGCCTCGCTCCAGCGCCACCCCGAGCTCGAGCACGACGACGAGATCTGGATCGCGTTCACCGAGGAGATCGTGCGCGGGATGGGCGGCGACGCCGAGGGCGCGCCCGCCTGCGCCGCCGAGCTCGTGCGCGCGTGGGAACAACACGAGCGGTTCACGCTGTACGAGGACGCGCTGCCGGCGCTCGCGGTGCTCCGCGAGCACGAGATCAAGATCGGCCTCGTCTCGAACGGGAGCCGCGACCTGGACGAGTTCGTCGCCCACCACGGGCTCGACGTCGACTGCGCCGTCGGCTCACGCGCGTTCGGCCGCACCAAGCCGCACCCGGAGATCTTCCGGCACGCGCTGGCCCTGCTCGAGGTCGACCCGCCGGATGCGGCCATGGTCGGCGACTCCTACGAGGACGACATCGAGGGCGCCCGAGCGCTCGGGATGACGGCGTTTCTGCTCGACCGGGACGGGCGCCACCTCGGCAGGCCCGAGCGGCTGCCCGACCTCTTCGCGCTCCCCGCCGCGCTGGAGCTAACAGTTCGTTGAGCCCTCGCAGGTGCGCAGCGTCTCGACGTGCGGCGTGCCGCCGCGCCACGACAGCCTGATCCGGAGCGACGCGGCGTTGTTCGTGTAGTCGAGCTCCTCCAGAAGGCCCTGCGGGTTCGCCCGATGGACGAGTAGGTAGACGCCCGCCGGGACACCCTTCAGCTCGAGGTTCTGGCCGTGGAAGTGGGCGGGGTACAGATCGGTGAAGCCGATCGACGTGCCTTGCTCCACCGCGAGCGCGCGCGGCTGCGAGGCGGCGCAGTTGCCGTAGAAGCGGCCGCCGGTGAAGACGGCGACGCGCCGACGGGCGAGCCCGTAGTGGTCGGCGAGGCAAAAGCCGCTCTTGCGGTCGCGGACGACGACGGCACCCTCGAGCGTCCGCAGCTCGTAGCGCTGGAAGTCGAGCAGATGCCAGTGCGAGTGGGTCGACTCGGACGTGTAGCGGAGCCGGCCGGCGTTCTCGTGGGTGCGCACCGAGTCGTCCGACAGGCGCACGAGCTGGCGGGCGACCATCGGTTGGGTTGCGGATGCCCGGCTCCCACGCACCCAGACGGGCCCGTCGCCGATGTTGTCGGTTGCAGAGGCGAAGCCGAGCCTCGTGCCGGCGATCGTCAGCCGGAAAGGCGCGCGCTGGTCGAAGTCGGGCAGCAGCTGGCGCGGCCCGACGCCCGGCGTGCCCGAGTCACGCGTCTTCTCCGGGAACGGCTCGCCCGGCTCGACCGTCCGGAACGTGACCTTGCCGTTCGCGCGTGAACGAGGGCGCGATCTGCTCGGCTGGGCCCGCCGCGACGAGCTTCGGCACACCGCCGGCGGCCGGCACGGTGAAGACGTCGAAGCTGCCGCCCTCGAGCGGGCTCGCCGCATACGCGATGCGCATGCCGTCTCCGCTCCAGGCCGGCATCGCGACGACACGGTCCCCTTTCACGAGCCGCCGCAGCCCGCCGCCGTCGCGCCGGACGACGTACAGGCTCGTCGCGCGGGCGCCCGGCGCCTGGCGGACGAAGACGATCTCGCGCCCGTCCGGTGACCAGTCGGGCTCCGTGTCGACGGCCGCCGTGGTCGTGAGCGCACGCTCGCCGACGTAGAGATCGCCGTCCCGAGCAGAGACGACGAGCCTGGGCAGGGTGCGCGCGGCATCGGCCTGCGTGCCTAGGGCAGCGGCGGCGAGGAGCGGCAGCGGCGCCAGCAAGACCGCGACGGCGAGCAGTCGCGCGGGCTTCATTCGAGTCCGAGCTCGCTCCGCCATGCCTCCGTATGCTGCCCGACCGCTGCGGACGGCATGTCGGGAACCGCGCCGAACTCCGCCGCCGCCTCCGCCAGGGTGGCGACCGGGCCGGCGCAGACGTCCTCGCCGTCGAACAGCTCGAGCCACTCCGCGAGCGGGCGAGCCGCGAAGACGGCCGCGAGCTCGGCTGCGAGCTCGTCCTGGCCGTCGGCGGCGAACTGCCGTCGCGAGAGCTCCGGCCGGTCGATGAGGTCGCAGAGCCGGGCGAAGAACTTCGGCTCGAGCGCGCCCACCGTGAGATGGCGCGCGTCGGCCGTCTCATAGACGCGGTAACACGCGAGGCCGCCGGTCAGGAAGCGCGGCAGCGGGTCGCCGGCGAGCCGGTGCGAGACGAGGCGGTGCGAGCCGTGGGTCATCGAGATCGTCAGCCGCGCGCCGCGGCCGGTGCGTTCCCGCTCGAGCAACGCGGCGAGGACCTCGGTGACGGCGCCGAGCGCCCCGGCGGCGAGGTCGGCCGGCTGGAGCGGGGGCAGGTCGGGAGCGGTGTCCGCGAGAACTCCCGCCCAGCCGAGGTAGTTGAGGTCGTGCCCGGCGCGGCCGGCGTGCGGCCCATCGGCGCCGAAGCCGGTGATCGAGCAGTACACCACCGACTCCGGGACGTCGTCCGGGCCGACGCCGAGGCGGGCGGCGACACCGGGACGAAAGCCTTCCAGGACGATGTCGGCGCGCGCGAGGAGCGCACGCGCCAGCTCGGGCTCGCCCTTCAAGTCGCAGGCGACCGACTCCTTGCCCGCGTTCAGGGCTTCGTCCCAGGCGGGTGCGGTGTGCCGCATCGGGTCGCCCTCCGGGGACTCGAGCCTCACCACGCGCGCACCGAGGCGCTGCAGCTCGCGCGAGGCGAACGCTCCCGGCAGGTAACGGGTCAGGTCGACAACGAGCAGTCCTGCGAGCGGTTGCATGGCCGCCGAACCTACCACTAGAGTGCGAGCGTTGACTGACGGTTCAACCAACGGTCCCGACAAGCGGCAGGTCATTCTCGACGCGGCCGTGCGCGTGTTCGCGCGCAAGGGCTACCACGCCGCTCGCGTCGGCGACATCGCCGGCGAGGCCGGGATCGCGCACGGGCTCCTCTACCACTACTTCGGCTCGAAGGAGGAAGTGCTGGAGACGGTCTTCCGCGAGAACTGGCGCGAGCTGCTGGAGACGTTCGCGCGGATCGAGGCATCCGACGAGCCGCCGCTCGCGCAGCTGGAGGGGATCGCGAAGTCGCTGCTCCGCACCTGGCGTGCGCAGCCCGAGCTCGTCACGGTGATGGTGCGCGAGGTGGCGCGGAGCCCGCAGCTCCAGAGCCAGGTGGACGAGATCCGCGCCGGCTTTCTCGTCATCCAGCGCGTGATCGAGCGCGGCCAGGCGGACGGCTCGTTCCGGCCGGAGCTCGATGCCCGGCTCGCGAGCTGGATCTTCTACGGCGGCCTCGAGGAGCTGCTGACCGGCTGGGTGCTGGGCCAGCTGCCGGACGGTGACGAGGAGGTGGCGCGTGCGGAGCGGACGGTGGTCGAGCTCCTCTGCAACGGGATCGCCCGGGACGCTGCCGCAGCGCCCGCCTGAGCGCGGCCACGCGCGTGTCGTCTGGACGCTCGGTCTCGGCGCCTTCGGGCTCGCCTTCTCGCTGACGACGACGGCGGCGTACCTGCCGCCCCTGCTCGGCCAGTTCACGTCGTCGACGACGCTGATCGCGCTCGTGCTCGCGGCCGAGGGCCTCTTCGCCGTCGCACTCCCACTCGTGATCGGGCCGTGGAGCGATTCGTTCCACACCCCGCTTGGGCGCCGGCGCCCGTTCATGCTCGTCGCGCTCGGCCCGATCGGCTTCTGCCTCGCGCTGATGGCGTTCATGCCGAGCCTCTGGACGACGGCGCTGCTCGTCTTCGCCTTCTTCTTCGCCTACTACGTCTACGAACCGCCGTACCGCGGCCTCTACCCTGACCTGCTGCCGGCGCGGCTCTACGGCCGGGCGCAGAGCGCGCAGCACCTGATGCGCGGCCTCGCGCTGGGGACGGCGCTGATCGGCGGCGGGGCGCTCTTCCACGTCTGGGAGCCGTTCCCGTTCCTGGTCGCGGCGATCGTCGTCGTCGCCGCGTGCCTCTCGCCGGTCGTCTTCCTGCGCGAGGACGGCGGCCACGGCCGGGTCTTCGAGGGCGTGCGGGCATACGTCTCGCACAGCTGGCGGGTGTTCCGGCGCGATCCCGACGTGCGCCGCTTCCTGATCGCGAACACCGCCTGGGAAGGCACGTTCGCGGGCGCGCGGACCTTCGTCGTCCTCTACCTCACGGTCGGCCTCGGCCAGCCGCTCGGGACGACGACCGCCGTGCTCGGCGCCGTGGCGGGTGGGTACGTCGTCGCCGCCGCCGGCTCGGGCTACCTCGGCGACCGGTTCGGCTTCAGCCGCGTGATCCTCGCCGCCTCGATCGTGTACGGGCTCGGCCTGCTCGCAGGCGGGCTCGGCGAGGAGTGGCACGGCTGGTACCTGCCGGTGATCTTCGTCGTCGCGATCGCGGGCGGGAGCGTGATGACGCTCGCGTGGGGCCTGCTCTTCAAGCTCATGCCCGCCGCCGACCGGGGCGCGATCGCCGGTCTCGCCACGACGACGAAGGGGATCGGCCTCCTGATCGGTCCCTTGCTCGCCGGCATCGCGATCGACCTGCTCTCGCCCTACCTCGAGGGCACGCAGGGCTACCAGGTGCTCTGGCCGATCCTCGCCGTCCCGGTGCTGCTCGCGATCCCGCTCGTGGCGCGTCTCGCCCATGTCGAGCGGCGGGGGCCCGCCGGCCCGCTCGAGAGCCCGGAGCCGATCGTCTAAGCCGGTGTGGGAGGATGGGGCGTGAGGTCGTTCAACCTCTTCGACGGCGAGCTCGACGAGTCGCGCGCGACCGGCCGGGTTGGAGCTGGCGCCGCGGCGACGGTCGGCGAGAAGATCGGCGCGGAGAAGCTCGGCGCCAGCCTCTACGAGCTCCAGCCGGGGGAGACGACTTCCCGTACCACTACGAGTACGGCGCGGAGGAGTGGTTGCTCGTGCGTCGCCGGTCGGCCGACGCTGCGTGTCCCCGACGGCGAGCACGAGCTTCGGCCCGGCGACGTCGTCTGCTTTCCGGAAGGGCCGGAGGGCGCCCACCAGGTCCGGAACGACTCGGACGAGCCGATCCGCGTCCTGATCGCTTCGACGAAGCAGGTGCCCGATGCCGCCGTCTACCCCGACAGCGGCAAGATCGGCATCTGGACGGGGAACGACGAAACCGACCCGCCACGGCTCTTCCGGATCGGCACCGAGCTCGACTACTGGGACGGCGAGGCCTGACTCAGTCGCTGAACACGGTCGTGGGCTCGTCGCCGATCCACTCCCAGCGCGGCGTTGCCCCCGCAAGGTGCGCGTTGCGAGCCGGCCCTCATCGAGCTCTTCGGGTTGAAGCAGATCGGGCACACAAGCTGCTCGCCGCCGCCGTTCGCGTACTGCTGGAAGAGCCGCGCCAGCGGCGGGCTGCCCTGGCCATCGCTCAGCTGCCCTCTTCGCGTCGTCCGTCGTGGCTGTGGTGCCGTTCGCACGCTAATCCGGAGTTGCCGCGCTACGTCCACTCGCTGCGCCACGCTTGCGTATAGGAGGACGCTCGCTGCGAGGCCTCTAGTCTCTGCCTTCGCGATGGCCAAGATTCCCTATGTTCGTAACCTGACCGACTTCTCAGCACCCGTGCGGTATGCGCACGGCCCTGACTCCTATCGACAATCGGGCGTGCCTCAGGGAACGTTGTCTGACTACGAGTGGACGGCGAGCCGTGTCTTCCCCAGCACTACCCGCCGCTACTGGGTGTACGTCCCCGTGCAGTACACAGCTTCGGAGCCGGCGTCGTTGATGGTCTTTCAGGACGGCGACCTGTACCTCGATCCCGAGCTTGAGATGCGATGTTCCTGTCGTCTTCGACAACCTGATCCGCCGAGGCGAGATGCCCGTGACCATCGGTGTCTTCATCGACCCCGGCGAGCCGGACAATCGGAATCTGGAATACGACGCGTTCAGCGATGCGTACGCAACGTTCCTGCTGACAGAGATCCTCCCCAACGTTCAAGACCGCTACGTCATCACGGACGACCCTGGACCAGTGGGCCGATCGGCGAGCGGGAGTAGCGGCGGGAGTTGCGCCTTCACCGTCGCTTGGACGCGCCCTGATCGGTTCCGGCGAGCCCTGAGCTTCCTTGGGAGCTTCGCCCAAATCCGGGGCGGCAACCCCTACCCCGACTTGATCCAGAACACGCCGAAGAAACCGCTGCGCGTATTCCTGCAAGCAGCGTCTCGCGACATCAGACGGGGATGCGTCCGAGTTTCAACTGGGTAGACGTCGCCTACTTCCGCGAGGGGCCGAGGGCGCGCTCTCGCCGGAACGCTCGGTTACGAGCCGATCCGCGTCCTGATCGCGTCCACGGAGCGGCTGCCCGAGCGACGGTCTACCCACGGCGGCGAGATCTTGCCGATGCTGGACGCTGGCTCGACGAGGCGAACCAGCGTGAGCCTCATTCCGGATCGGCACGAGCTGGCTACTGGGACGGCGAGAGCTACCGAAAGGCGTTCTCGCCGGTCAGCGCGTTGCCGACGACGAGCGTGTGCACCTCGTGCGTGCCCTCGTAGGTGAGCACCGACTCGAGGTTGTTCACGTGGCGGATCACGGGATACTCGAGCGTGACGCCGTTCGCGCCGAGGATCGTTCGTGCCGAGCGTGCGACCTCGAGCGCGCCGCGGACGTTCCCCAGCTTGCCGAGGCTGACGTGCTCCTGGCGAAGCGTGCCGTCGTCCTTCATCCGGCCGATGTGGAGCGCCACGAGCAGTCCGCGGTTCAGCTCGAGCGCCATCTCGGCGAGCTTCTGCTGCGTGAGCTGGTAGCCCGCGATCGGCTTCTCGAAGACGATCCGCTCCTTCGCATAGTCGAGCGCCGCCTCGAAGCAGGCGCGGCCGGCGCCGACCGCGCCCCAGACGATCCCGTAGCGCGCCTCGTTCAGGCAGGAGAGCGGCCCGCGCAGCGTGTCGACCTCGGGGAAGCGGTTCTCCTCCGGCACGCGCACGTCGGCGAGGACGAGCTCGGACGTGACGGAGGCGCGGAGCGAGAGCTTCTTGTGGATCTCCGGCGCGCTGAAGCCCGGCGTGCCCTTCTCGACGAGGAAGCCGTTGATCTTGCCGTCCTCGGTGCGGGCCCAGACGGTCGCGACGTCGGCGATCGTGCCGTTCGTGATCCACATCTTCGCCCCGTTCAGGATCCAGTCCGAGCCGTCGCGGCGCGCGGTCGTGCGCATCGAGCCGGGATCGGAGCCCGCGTCGGGCTCGGTCAGGCCGAAGCAGCCGATCGCCTCGCCCGCATGCATCGCCGGCAGCCAGCGCTGCTTCTGCTCCTCGGAGCCCCAGCGCCAGATCGAGTACATCGCGAGCGACCCCTGGACGCTGACGGCGCTGCGCACACCGGAGTCGCCCGCCTCGAGCTCGAGGCAGGTGAGGCCGTAGGCGACCGCGCTCGCGCCCGGCAGGCCGTAGCCGTCGAGGTGCATGCCGAAGAGACCGAGCTTCCCCAGCTCGCCCATCAGCTCGCGCGGCAGGATGCCCTGCTCGAACCAGTCGCCCACGTCGGGCAGCACGCGCTCGCGCACGAAGGAGCGGACGGTGTCGCGGATCGCGCGCTCCTCGTCGTCGAGAAGGGCATCGATCGCGAGGAAATCGAGCGGGTCGAGCGCGGTCGGCTTCTCGGTCACGGCCATCGCGGGACAAGGCTACCCTCGGGGCCGTGCTAGCCGCGATCGTCCAGGCGCTGACCCTGCTCCTCGCGGGCTCGGTCGAGGCGGAGGTCGCGGCCATGACGCCGCGCGAGAAAGCGCAGGCCGTCGTCGTTGCGGGAATGCCCGCAGGGCCGGGCTTCGGCGGCGTGCTCGTGCGCCGCTGGAACACCGAGCTGCCGCGGCCGCGCGGGCTGGTCTTCGCCGACCAGGAAGGCGGCCTCGTCAAGACCTTCGCTTCGCTGCCGCCTTCGCTGCCCGCTTCCTCCTATCGCAGCGCGGCCGAGGCCCGCGCGGCCGGGGCGGCGACTGCCGCTGCGCTGCGCCGAGAGGGCGTGCATGCGTCGTTCGCACCGGTGCTCGACCTCCCGGACGGGCCGCTCGGCTCGCGCCAGTTCGCCCGGCCGGAGCACGGCGTCGCTTTTGCGCGCGGCCTCGGCCGCGCGGCGTGCGTGAAGCACTTTCCGGGCCTCGGCTCGACACCGCTGTCGACCGACGAGGCGCGCGTCTACGGCGTCCTGCGCACGCAGGACCTCGTGCCGTTCCAGGCGGCAATTCGGGCCGGCGTGCCGTGCGTGATGGTGGGTCACGCGATCTACCCGCGGCTCGGCCCGCGCCGGGCCTCGTTCGAGCCGAAGACGTACGCGTTGCTGCGGCAGCTCGGATTCCGCGGCGTTGCGATCACCGACTCGATCGGCGTGCTCGGCAGTCCCTATGCGCCCTTCTGGGCGCGGCTGGCGCTTCGTGCGGGCGCCGACCTCGTTCTGACGACGAGCGCGCGGGACGCAGGGCGGATCGTCGACGCCCTCGTGCCGCTCGCCCGTACGGGCGAGCTCGACGCGAAGCTCGTCAGGGTGTTGCGCTACCGGAACCTGGTGGTTCCGGCACCGTGACCGTCACCGACGCCTCGACGGCCTTCCCGTCCTTTGCGACCGCACGCGCGGTGAGGCGGTGCGGCCCGGGGGATTCCGCGTCCGCGTTCCAGCCGAGCGTGTAGGGAGCGGCCACGTCCGTGCCGCGCGGGACGCCGTCGACGCGGAACTCGACGTGCTTCGCGGGCCCGGCCGTATCGACGCGCCAGATGACGAGCCCGGTCACCTCCTGGCCCTCCGCGACGCTCTGCGAGACGATCCTGAGCATGGGCGCCGGCTTCGGCGCAGGCCTAGGTTTGGTGGGCTTTGGCCTCACCGGCAGTCTGGCGCCGGCGACGAGCGGGATGCGCCGCCGCGCGACTCGCCCGTCGGCCGAGGTCGCGACAGCCTCGAGCACGTGCTTGCCGCGCTTCGCCCGCTTCGCATTCCAGGCGAACGTGAACGGCGGCCTCGTGTCGACCGCGCGGCGATGTCCGTCGACCTTGAAGAGGACGCGGGTCGCCTTCGCGCCCCACGGCCGGACGCGGAGCTTGACGTTGCCCAGCACCCGCGTCCACGGTCGCGCGCCGGCGCTCGTGAGGGCGAACGCCCTGTTGTCGACGACGATCGTCTTCCGGGCGATGTCGTAGCGGCCCGGTCCGGCGACACCTTGCACCTGGAGCACGTGATGGCCGTTGCCGAGCTTCGTCGTGTTCAGGCGGCCCGCGTATGTAAAGGGGGGTTGCCGGTCGACTCTCAGCACCCGGCCGTCGACGGCGAACTCGACTCGGCGGATGTCGCCGGTTGCCTTCGCTCGCCACGGGACGATGCCGCGCAGACGGCCGGCCGGTACGACCGGGACTACGCTCAGCTTCTGGACGCCCGCGTAGCGGCGGACGAGCCGCAGGTAGTAGTCCCACTTCCAGCGTGGCCCCGGATCCGTGTGATGTGAGGCGCCGCCGAGGCCGCCGCCGGGCGCCGGCACGTTCGCGTGCCCGATGAAGTGCTTCCGGTTGATCGGCATGAGGGCCCGGCGGGCGATCCACCCCGCCAGGCGCGCGGACGCGTGGTACTGCGCGTTCGTGAAGCCGCCCGGGCCGTAGGTAAAGCCCTCGTGCTCGATCCCGACCGACTGCGTGTTCACCTTCCAGTTACCCGCGTGCCAGGCGATGTCGGAGAGGTGAACGAGCTGGACGACCTTGCCGCGACGGCCGACGACGAAGTGCGAGGACGCGTGCGCGCGCGGGCTTCGCAGCCAGCGCACGGAGCCCCAGAAGGTCCCCTCGGTGACATGGACGACGACCTTGTCGAGCGTCTCGACGCCGCGGTGCGACTTGGTGAAGTTGCCCTCGCCCTTGAGCCAGTCGACCGGCGGACGGACGGCGATCGTCGCCGCCGCCGCCGGAATCGCGACGCACGAGACCGCGATCGCCGCGGCGAGGACTAGCACCCTTCGGAGACCCATCGACCCGGGCTCAGACTAGCGGCGCCGGCGCTCGCTTGACGCCCCCTGACGGGGGACTCTAAACTCTTGACTGACTAGTCAATCGACTCCGCATTTCGAGCACCCAAGAGGAGATGAGCATGGCCACGATCGAGCAGGGCGTGAGCTCGGGCGTCTCGTTCGCCCTCACCGAGGAGCAGCAGCAGCTCCGCGACCTCGCGCGCGAGTTCGCCGAGAAGGAGATCCGACCGAAGGCGGCCGAGTACGACGAGCACCAGATCCACCCGGCCGACGTGGTCGAGAAGGCGCACGCGCTCGGTCTGATGAACCTGCACGTCCCCGAGGAGTACGGCGGGCTCGGCCTCTCCGCCTTCGACGGGATGCTCGTGGGCGAGGAGCTGAACTGGGGCTGCTCCGGCATCGGCACGACGATCGGTGCCAATGGTCTCGGCGCCGGCCCGGTGATCATCGCCGGCAGCGAGGAGCAGCAGGCGACGTGGCTGCCGCCGCTGCTCGAGGCGCCGATCCTCTGCTCGTTTGGGCTCTCCGAGCCCGAGGCCGGCTCCGATGTGGTCAAGCTGAAGACGACGGCCGAGCGCCGCGGGGACGAGTACGTCATCAACGGCTCGAAGACCTTCATCACGAACGCGGGCAAGGCGGCCTGGACGGTCGTCTTCGCGAAGACGGATCCCGCGAAGGGCCACAAGGGCATGTCGGCATTCATCGTCCCGATGGACACGCCCGGCGTTCAGATGGAGAAGCACCTGGACAAGATGGGCCAGCGCGCGACCGACACCTCGGCGTTCGCGCTCACCGACGTCGTCGTCCCCGCCGCGAACCGGATCGGACAGGAGGGCGAGGGCTTCAAGATCGCAATGCAGACGCTCGACTTCACGCGCCCCGGAACGGCCGCGGGCGCCGTCGGCGTCGCGCAGGCCGCGTACGAGCACGCCGTCGACTACGCCAAGCAGCGCGTCACCTTCGACGTGCCGATCGCGATGCACCAGGGTGTCAACTTCATGATCGCCGACATGGCGACCGAGATCGCCGCCGCCCGGCTGCTCGTCTGGCAGGCGGCGTGGCTGCACGACCAGGGCAAGCGCGCGACGCTCGAGTCCTCGTTCGCCAAGCGATTCTCCGCCGACACGGCGATGAAGGTGACGACGGACGCGGTGCAGGTCTTCGGCGGCTACGGGTACATGAAGGAGTACCCGGTCGAGAAGCTGATGCGCGACGCGAAGCTGTTCCAGATCTACGAGGGCACCTCGCAGATCCAGCGGCTCGTGATCGCGAAGGAGATCTTCCTGCCGCGGAGCTAGCCCTCGCCGAGCTTGCGCTGGAAGGGCGGGAGGAAGCCGGGGGAGAAGCGAACGTCGCCGACCCACGCCCGCACGCGGGCGGCCTCGGCGTCGATCGCCGCGCGCGCGTCGCGGCCGACGTCCTCGAGCAGCCCGAGGGCGATCTCGCCGTCGCGGCGCTGGCTCCAGCCGCCGACGATCCGCCCCTCCCACCAGATCGTCGGGCCCGCGTTGCCGTTCGCGTCGAACAGGGTCGGCCCGTGCGGGCCGAGGTACCAGTCGCGCTCCTTCCAACCCATCGTGGTCGGGTCGAGCGTGGGCAGGAGGGCGGCCGACGGCTCGCGCGCCGGGGTCGGCTCGACATCGCCCGCGAGGACGTAGCCGGTCGCGCCCTCGAGGTCGACCTCGTCGTGCGGGATCGCGGCCAGCGCGGCGCGCGTCTCGCGCAGCGTCCAGCCCGTCCACCAGCGCATGTCCGCCTCGGTGGCGGGGCCGAAGGCGGCGAGCCAGCGGCGTAGCAGCTCGACCTGCGCGGCGACGACGTCGAGCGCCTCGATCGGCCCGCCGAGCCAGTCTTCCGTCGTGACCCAGCGGAACTGGGGGCTGATCCAGGTCCCGCGCGGCCGGCCGCGGACGAGCCGGCCTTCCATTGCCATCTGCGGCAGCACGCGCGCGCCTGCGCTTTGCTCGACCTCCCACCGCCCAGAGCCGAAGCGCAGCTTCTTCGCGAGCAGCGGCACGTCCCGCGTGACTTCGGTCGTCATCGCCTCGCCGCGCGCCGCCACCGCGGCGACGGCCGTGTTGCCCGCACGCGTGATCCAGGCGCCGGGCCGCGTGGAGACGCCGCTGTCGCGCACGAAGCCCTCGAGCCGCTTGCGCTGCGTCGCCGCGACCGCCTTCGTCGCCGCCGCGAAGACGACCGGCAGCAGCTCGCGCGGCACCGCCCAGAGCGTCCGCCGCATCGCGAGCAGCCGGACGATGCTGCGATCGTCGTAGAGCGCGCGCTCGACGTCGGCGGGCGTGACGCCGTCCGTGCGCGCCTGGACGGCGAGGTAGACGGTGACCGCGTCGGTCGCGTGCAGGCAGACGAGCGAGCGCGCGACCTCGAGTGGGTCGCCCGCGCGGGCGTCCTGATCGAGCCGATGACGGTGGACGAGCCGCGCGCGCCGTTCGGCGACGTCGATTCTCTGCACCCCGCTCTTCTACCGTAGGATCGCCGGATGGCGATCGAGATCGATCTCTCCGGGCGCGTCGCGCTCGTCACCGGCGGCTCGCGCGGGCTCGGCCGCGCCGACGCGCTCGCGCTCGCCCGTGCCGGCGCCGACGTCGTCATTGCGGACATCCAGGTGGAGTCGGACGAGTCGACCGAGACGGCCGAGTCGTACGGCGTCCTGGCGCAGGTGGCCAAGGCGCAGGGGATCGTCTACACGGAGGCGACGGCGAAGGAGATCCAGGAGCTGGGGCGCCGCGCCGCGGCGATCAAGTGCGACGTCACCGACCGGGAGCAGGTGCAGGAGACCGTGCAGCGCGTCGTCGACGAGTTCGGCTCCGTCGACATCCTGATCAACAACGCGGGCACGCTCGACCACGTCGGCCAGTTCCCGGACCAGAACCCGGAGCTGTGGGAACGCGACCTCCGTGTCAACCTGACCGGCGGCTTCAACTGCGCCCAGGCTGTCTGGCCGCACATGAAGGAGCGGCAGTGGGGGCGGATCATCAACATGGCCTCGGTCGCGGGCACGCTCGGCGGTTTCGGCCAGGCGAGCTACTCGACGACCAAGGCGGGCATCCTGGGCCTGACGCGCACGCTCGCGATGGAGGGCGGTCGCCACGGGATCACCTGCAACGCGATCGTGCCCGGGATCATCGGCACGGAGGCGTTCCACTTCGCGAACCCGGCGATGAACGAGCGGATCGCGAACCGGACGGTCTTCAAGCGGCCGGGCGAGCCGGACGACATCGCGAACGCGATCTGCTTCCTCTGCTCCGACCTCGCGAACTACATCACCGGCGTTCAGCTGAACGTCAGCGGCGGCGTTGAGCTCTTCGTCTTCTAGCCTCGCCGGCATCTCATTCGAGCTCTCGCCCGAGCAGCTGGAGCTCCGCGAGCTCGCGCACGAGTTCGCCGAGCGCGAGCTGCGGCCGGCGGCACGGGAGTGGGACGAGCGCGAGGACTGCCCGCCGGAGCTGCTCGCGAAGGCGGCCAGGCTCGGCCTGACCTCGCACGCGATCCCGGCCGAGTACGGCGGCGGCGGCGTCCCGGCGGTCACGTCCGCACTGATCGCCGAGGAGCTCTCGTGGGGATGTGCTGGGCTCGCCGCGCCGATCGGGGCGACGATGTTCCCCGTGCGGCCGCTCCTGCGCTCCGGCACGGCCGGGCAGAAGGAGCGCTGGCTGACGCGGCTCGCGTCGGAGGAGGGGTGTCTCGCCGCGATCGCGTTCACCGAGCCAGGTGCGGGGTCAGACGTGGCGGGCCATCCAGGCCACGGCCCGCCGGGAGGGCGACGAGTACGTCCTGAACGGCGAGAAGTGCTACGTCACGAACGGCGGCATCGCGGAGCTGACGATCGTCTTCGCGAAGCTCGACGGCGCGATCACCGCCTTCCTCCTCGAGTCCGGCGACCGCGGGGTCACCGCTGGGCGCAAGGAGCCGAAGCTCGGGCTCCGCGCCTCCTACACCGGCTCGATCCTGCTCGACGAGGCGCGGATCCCGGCCGACCGTCTGCTCGGCGAGGAGGGCGAGGGCTTCGCGATCGCGATGGACTTCTTCATGCATTCTCGGCCGCAGGTCGCCGCGTCGGCGCTCGGGATTGCCCGGGCGGCGTCCGAGTACGCCACCGACTACGCCAACGAGCGCCGCGCCTTCGGGAAGCCCCTCCTGGCCAGGCAGGGCGTCTCGTTCAAGCTCGCCGACATGGCGATGCAGGTCGAAGCCGCTCGCCTGCTCGTCTGGCGGGCCGCGGCGGCCCTCGACGCAGGAGAGGATGCGGGTCTCCTCGGCTCCTTCGCGAAGGCGTTCGCGGCCGACGCTGCGATGAGCATCACCACCGACGCGGTGCAGGTTCTCGGCGGAGCCGGGATCATGCGGGACCATCCGGTCGAGAAGTGGATGCGCGACGCCAAGGTGCTCCAGATCGTCGAGGGGACGTCGGAGATCCAGCGGCACGTGATCGTCCAGTACCTCCGGCGCTGACGATCTGTGGTCGCCGGATCCTTGCGAAATCTGCACGAAAAGCTGACCTGAACCGCCGGTACACTCCACGACTTCGTGCAGGTCGATGCAACCTCCGTCGCCGGTTCCGCGCAGCGGCGCTCCGCCCGCGTCGTCGCCCGCTGGGTGCTGGTCTCGCTCGCGCTGCTCGCCGTTCTCGTCGCGCTCATCGGTCTCGCCTACGCCGGCTCGACCGCGCGCATCGCCGACGGCGTGGCGATCGCCGGCGTCGACGTCGGCGGGCTGACGCAGAAGGAGGCGCAGACGCTGCTCGAGCGCCGCTTCGCCGCGGTCGCCCGGGTGCCGATCGTGTTCGTGGCAGGAGAGAAGCGCTTCCCGATCAAGGCGACGACGCTGAGTGTGGAGGCCGACTGGGGCTCGGCGCTCGAGACCGCCGCCCGCGAGGGCCAGGGCTTCGGCCCGGTGCGCGGCTTCCGCCGGCTCCAGGCGCGGTTCTTCGGCGCCGAGATCTCGCCGCCTGTGCAGGCGTACGCCGCGGCTCTCGACTACAAGGTCGCCGGGATCGCGCGCGAGGTCGACCGCAGGCATGTCGAGGCGAAGGTCGTGCGCCGCGGGTTGTCGATCGAGGTCGTTCGCGGTCAGTCCGGGCTCCGCCTCGACCGGAAGGCGGCCGAGGCCACGATCGTCCGGTCGCTCGCCCGGTTCGAGCGGGGCAGCGTGATCGCCCTCCCGATCGTCGTCGACCCGGTTCAGGTCGGCGCGGCCGACCTGGCACCCGCGGCGCGCCAGGCGAAAATCGGCGCTCTCGGCGCCGGTCCGGCTCGAGTACTCGGGCGTGCGCTGGCGGCTGCCGCGCTGGCGGATCGCGGAGCTGCTTTCGCTCCCCGCCGCGGGGAAGACGCGCCTGACGATCGCCGGCCCGGGCGCGGAGGCCTGGTTCGCGAGGCTGCGCAAGGCGGTCGAGCGTGCCCCGGTGGACGCGGGCTTCGCGGCCGTCGGCGACGAGGTGCGGGTCGTCCCGGCGAAGGACGGCCTCGCCGTGGACGTGCCGCTGACGGCGAAGGCGCTGCTCGCCGCGGCGACCTCTCCGACGACGCGCACGGCACAGCTCTCCGTGCGCACGGCCGAGGCCGAGCGCACCACGGCCGAGGCCACTGCGATGGGGATCGAGCGGCGTCTCTCGTCCTACACGACGCTCTACGCGGGCACGTCCGACCGGATCACGAACCTGCAGCTCGCCGTCGGGCTCGTGAACGGCGCGGTCGTCGCACCGGGCGCGACGTTCTCGTTCAACGACCGCGTCGGCCAGCGCACGACCGACCGTGGCTTCCGGTCGGCGCCCGTGATCATCAAGGACGAGTACGAGGAAGCCGTCGGCGGCGGCGTCTCACAGGTTGCGACGACCGTCTTCAACGCGGCCTGGGAGGCGGGGCTGAAGATCGCGGAGCGGAACCCGCACTCGCTCTACATCAGCCGCTACCAGACCGGGCGCGACGCGACGGTCAACTATCCCGACCTCGACCTCAAGTTCGTCAACGACACGAAGAACTGGATCTACATCGCCGGGGCGTCAGGCGATGCCGGGATCACGGTCTCGATCTACGGCGGGGGCGCCGAGCGGCGCGTCGAGAGCGGCACCGGCACGCTACGCGAGACCGGCCCGGCTCCGCTCCGGCGCGTTCCCGACCCCCAGCTGCTGCGCGGCGAGACGGTGATCGAGGCGGAGGGCACCCCGGCGACCACGACGTCGGTCACCCGCAAGGTCTACTCCGACGTCGGGCAGCTCTTGCACGACGAGACCTGGACGACGAACTACCGCGGCGAGTATCGCATCGTCCGCTTCGGCACGAAGCCGCCGCCGCCACCGCCGCCCGTGAAGCCGAAGCCGGCCGACAAGCCGAAGCCGCCGCCGGAGGACGAGGTGCCGCCGCAGTCCGAAACCGAGCCGCTCCCGGTCGACCCGCCCGAGCCGGTCACCCCGGAGCCCCCGCCGGCCCCGCCTCGGCCCTAGCGATCGCCTCCACGAGGAAGTCGGGCACCCGCGTCGGTCGGTGCGTGGAGGGGTCCACGGTCGCGTGGGCCGTGTAGCCCTCGGCGACGCGCTCACCATCCCGCTCGACCACATACTCGAAGCGAAAGCGAGCGCCGCGCAGGCCGACGCAGCGCGTCCGGATCGTCAGTCGATCGTCGAAGCGCGCCGTGCCGTGGTAGCGGACGTGCACCTCGGTCGTCAGCGCCTCGATCCCGTGCTCCCGGATCGACTGGTACCCGCCGGCATGCTCGGCGAGGTACGCGACGCGTGCCACCTCCAGCCAGACCACGAACGAGGCGTGATGCGCGATCCCCTGCGCGTCCGTCTCGGCGAACCGGACGACGACCTCGGTCGAGAACGCGTAGCCCTCCATGCGAGGACTCTCGCAGGTGACCCGGGCTCGCCGGGCCGGTTGTGGCTCAGGCGGCGGCGCGCCGCAACGTGCGCTCGTCGAGGACCCGGTGGCAGCCGGAGCAGACCTTCTGCTCGACTTCGTACGGGATCCCGGCGTGCTGGCGCAGCGCGTGCGCGACCACGGCCTTGTGCCGGTGCAGCGAACGGACTTTCTTGCTGGGGCTCTCCATGTGCCTCTCTCTCAAGGTAGCCGTCCCTGTGTAAGGGACGTGCACCGAAAAGGTGAAGAAACGATCAACATCCGGCGAGCGTCCCCTTCATGCTCCTGGGATACACCTGGCGTCGGCTGTCGCCGATCCCGGGTACGATCGCGTCATGGCGAAGACAGAGCAGAAGGACCTCATCACGCAGTTCCGGGACCTCACCTCCGAGGCGTTCAACAAGCTTTCCGAGCTGCCCGGCGGCTCGAAGTTCGTGGACTTCGCGAACGACACGCGCACGCGGCTGGACGAGATGCAGAAGAAGCTGCGGGGCCTGGACGACCTCGAGAAGCGGGTGGCGAAGCTCGAGCAGCAGGTCGCGGCGCAGTCGAAGAAGCCGGCCGCTGCGCGCAAGCCGGCGGCGGCGAAGAATCCGACACCGCCCGCTTCTCCGGCCGAGCCCTCCTAGATGGTTGATCGGCAATTACCGCACGCACGGATGACGACCCAGACACGGCGCCGGGAACCATCCTCGACCTTGCCAAGGCAACCAGCCTTGGCTGCATGCCCCCGACTTGGTCTGGATCGCCCCCGCGCGCACGCCAATTACCGATCAACCATCTAAGCCGGAACGCGGACCCGCAGGGCGGACCGGACGATCTCGAAGCGGACCGGGGTCGTGCCGGGCTGCTCGCCGTCGAGCTCGATCGGCAGCGGGGCGTCGGAAGCGATCGTCACGACGGCCCCGCGAAGCAGCTCCGCCTTCGGGTGAGGCAGATGCCGCCCGCGATAGGTCTTCGGAAGCGTCACGAGCAGGTCGGCCTTCGTCAGGTCGCCGATCGTGAGTACGTCGAAGAGGCCGTCGTCCGGCTCTGCTTCAGGGCAGATGATCATGCCGCCGCCGAACGTGCGCCCGTTGGCGACGACGACGTCGTGCATCGGGGCCGCGCGCCTCTCGCCGTCGACCGTGACGCGGATCTCGGAGTTCTGCCAGCGTGCGAAAACCGCAAGCGTCGCCCACAGGTAGGAGGCCTTGCCGCCGAGGGCTTTGCTCGTGTCGTTGGCGCGCTGGGCGATCGCACCGCTCATGCCTGCGCTCGCGACGTTCGCGAACCACAGCTGGGCCTCGTTGCCGTCCCAGGCGTGATAGGTCGCGCGGCCGAGGTCGATCGTCCGCGGCCGGCCCGTCAGGGCGACGTCGAGCGCGCGGTCGAGCCTGTGCGGGATCCCGTACGTCCGGGCGAAGTCCCAGCCCGTCCCGCGCGGGATCAGCGCGATCTCGACGTCGTCGCGGCCGGCGATCCCGTTCACGACCTCATTCACGGATCCGTCGCCGCCGACGACGACGAGTAGCTTGGCGCCGCCGTCGGCCGCGGCGCGCGCGAGCTCGCCGAGATGGCCGGGCCGTTGCGAGAGGAGTGCGTCGCCCTCGAGCCCGCGGGTGGTGGCGCGGTGAGCGATCTCCGCCCAGCGCCGACCGGTCGACCCGTTCGCCGACGCCGGGTTGACGAGGAAGACGGTCTCGGTGCTCAATGCCCGGACGTCGCCGTGGCGAGCGCCACGCGCGTCATCCGGTCGACCGCCGCGCGCATCTCTTCGTCGCTGATGCGCTTGAACTCGCCCTCGACCACGATGTCGCTCACGATTAGGAGGCAGCCGGCATGGACGCCCCTGAGCGCTCCGACCGTGAAAAGCGCCGCTGCCTCCATCTCGACGGCGAGCACGCCGCGCTTCGACCAACGCTCGTACTGCCCCTCGTCGGGGTTGTAGAAGAGGTCGCTCGAGACGATCGGCCCGACGTGCATCTCCTGGCCGATCTCCTTGGCGACGTGGACGGCGCCGTGGATCAGCTCCCAGCTCGCGGTCGGGCAGTGGGGCTCGTCCGCCACGAGGTGCATCGCGGTCGAGTCGGCCGGGACGGCGGAGAGCGCGACGATCATGTCGCCGAGCTGGTGGTGGGGCTGAAGCCCGCCGCAGGTCCCGACGCGGAGCAGCTTCTTGACGCCGAGCTGGATCAGCTCCTCGAAGACGATCGTGGCGCCCGGGCAGCCCATGCCGGTGCCCTGCACCGAGACGGGCTTGCCCTCCCACGTGCCCGTGTAGCCGAGCAGGCCACGTTCGGAGTTCCGCTGCACGACGTCCTCGAGGTACGTCTCGGCGATGTACTTGGCCCGCAACGGGTCGCCGGGCAGCAGGCATGCCTCGGCGTATTCGCCCGGCTCGGCTCTGATGTGGATCGGCATCCGCGAGACCCTATAGGGCAGGATCAAGTGGATGTCACGTGTCGTCGAGCCGACCCTCGAGCAGATCCTCGCCTTCTGCGCCGAGGATCCGGTCGAGCGCGTGTTCCTCGAGGACGTCGCGCGCCGAGGACTGGGCAGGTTCGCGGGTGTCGTGGAAGACGGCCGGCTCGTCTCGCTCTGCCATACCGGCGCGAACATCGTTCCGTCCGGACGAGGCTGCGGCGTCTTTGGCGACGTGACTGTTCGGGCCCGGGCGCGGATGCTGATCGGCGAGCAAGGGGCCGTCTCCGAGCTGTGGGACGCCGTGTCGCGCCGGCTGCCTCTGCCCCGTGAGGACCGGCCGGGCCAGCCCGTCTACACGATCTCGACGCCGCCCGAGCCGGGGGAAAGCGGCCTGCGCCAGGCCGAGCCAGGCGATCTCAACCTACTCGTGCCCGCATGCGCGCGGGCACACGAGCACGAGCTCGGGATCGACCCGCTCCAGCGCGACTCCGACGGCTTCCGCTGGCGAACGCGTGCCCAGATCGACGAGGGCCGCTCGTGGCTGTGGGCCCAGGACGGGGTCATCCTCTTCAAGGCCGAGGCGTCTGCCTGGACACCCGAGGCGGTGCAGCTGCAGCAGGTCTGGACCGATCCGACGGCTCGGGGCCACGGGAATGCGACGCGCGGCCTGCGCGACCTGATTCGGCTGTTGCTCGAGAGCGTTCCGCAGGTCTGCCTCTTCGTTCGCGCCGACAACCGGGCCGCGATCGGTCTCTACGAGAAGGTCGAAATGAAGCACGTGCTCGACTACCGCAGTGTGTTGCTGTGAGGGAGCTCGTCGTCGCCCGCCATGCGGAGTCCGAGTGGAACGTGCTCGAGCGCCTGAACGGCGACCCGTCGGTGCAGGTAATGCTTACGGAGGCGGGCCGCGAGCAGGCCCGCGCGCTTGGGGCGGAGGCGGGGCCGGTCGACCTCGCCGCGCACTCGTCGTTCGGGCGCACCCGCGAGACCGCGGAGCTCGCGTGGCCGGCGACGCCGCTGCTCGAGGTGCCAGAGCTCGGGGAGTTCACCTTCGGCACCTTCGAGGGGTCGCGCTGGGCCGAAGGCTTCGACGAATGGGTGAAGACCTCCCGGCCTGACGAGGGGGCGCCCGGAGGTGGCGAGAGCCGCATCGAGGCGGCGCGTCGCTTCGCTCAGGGCTACCGGACGCTCATCGCGCGGCCGGAGGAGCGGATCGCCGCGATCGCGCACGGCGCACCCGTGGCCTACGTGCTGTTGGCGCTCGAGAACAAGTCGCCCGTCCGGGTGCTCGACGGCGTCGAGCAGGCGCGGCCGTTCAGGATCGCGGCGGCCGACCTCGAGCGCGCGCTCGACGTCATCGAAGCCTGGGCCGCGTCGCCCGCGTTCTAGGGCAGACTGGAAGGGTGCTCGAGCGCGTCGAGGCCTTCATCCGCGAGCGTGACCTGATCGCCCCCGGCGGCGACGTGACCGTGCTCGTCTCCGGCGGCGCCGACTCGACCTGCCTCTGGCACGCGCTCGGCGAACTGGGGTACTGCCGTCTCCGCGCTGCACGTCGCACACGGCCTCCGCGGCGCGGAGTCGGACGAGGATGCCCGCTTTTGCCGCGAGGCCTTCGGCGCCGAGATCGTCGATGCGCCCGGGGCGACCGAGGCGGAGCTTGCGCGAGCTGCGCTACTCGTTCGCGACCGACCGGCTCCGCGCCACCGGGCACACCGCCTCGGACCAGGTCGAGTCGGTGCTGCTCGGCCTCGTCGCGTCGGGCACCCCGCAGCGGATCAAGGTGCGCCGGGAGGACGGCGTCGTTCGGCCGCTCCTTCACCTCTGGCGCGAGGAGACGCGCGCCTGGTGCGACGCGCGTGGGCTTCCCTACCGCGAGGACTCGTCCAACGCGGACACAAAGCGCGGGCTGATCCGCGACGAGATCCTCCCGCTGCTCGAACGGCTCGATCCTCGCGCGCGTACGTCGCTCCTTGCGCTCGCGGACGAGCGTCCGCGGCTGCCCCGCACGCTCGAGCGGACGCTCGCCGGGTTGTTGGCGAGCCGGGCGGGGACGAAGTCGGCCGACCTCGGCCGCGGAGTCCGCGCCGTGCGCGAATACGACACGCTGCGGCTCGAGGGGACGGTGCGGTGGGGGCCGTGGACGCTCGAGCCTCACCGGCCCGGCCTCGAGGTGCGCGGCTTCCGGCCGGGGGATCGCCTCGCAGGCCGCTCCAAGAAAGTGCAGGATCTGCTCGTGGACGCGAAGGTGCCGAGAGCCGAACGGAGCGATTGGCCGCTCGTCGTGTCGGGCGACGAGGTGGTCGCCGTCCCGGGCGTCGCCGAGGCTCCGGGCTGGGAAGGGGCGGTGACGTGGACGCGGTGAAAGATGCGGTCGGAGAGGTCCTGATCGAGGAGGAGCCGCTGCAGGCGCGGATCGCCGAGCTCGGCGCCGAGGTCTCACGCGAGTACGAGGGACGCGACCTGCTGCTCGTCGGCGTGCTCAAGGGCGCCGTCTTCTTCATGGCCGACCTGATGCGCGAGCTGACGATCCCCTGCGAGATCGACTTCATGGCGATCTCGAGCTATGGCGCCGCAACCGACTCGTCGGGCGTCGTGCGGATCCTCAAGGACCTCGACGCGAACATCGCCGGCCGCCACGTCCTCGTCGTGGAGGACATCATCGACTCCGGCCTCACGCTCTCCTACCTGATGCGCAGCCTGAAGGCGCGCAAGCCCGCGTCGCTCGAGGTCTGCGCGCTGCTGACGAAGCCCGAGCGCCGCGAGATCGAGGTCCCGGTGAAGTTCGTCGGGTTCGAGATCCCGAACAAGTTCGTGATCGGCTACGGGCTCGACTTCGCGGAGCGCTACCGCAACCTCCCGTACGTCGCCGTGCTCCATCCGAGCCTGATTCCGCCTCATTAACGCCGGATTGCGCTGGAAATCCGAGGCTCGAGAAAGAAGGTAGGAAGAGTCGAGGCTGCTACCCTCCTCTGACCTGTGAACCGCTTCTTCCGCAGCGCGCTGTTCCCCCTAATCGTGATCGTGCTGCTCGTCTACCTGGCGAGCCAGACGCTGATCCCGCGGCGCGACGCCGAGAAGAAGCTCACGTACTCCCAGCTCTCCGCGCAGATCGAGGCCGGGAACGTGCAGGAGGTCCTCTTCACGCCGAACCGGCAGCAGATCAACGCCACGCTCGTCAACGGCGACAAGATCAAGGTCAACTACCCCAGCGACCTCTCCGCCCTCGAGGTGGAGAAGCAGCTGAAGGCGGAGAACGTCACCTACGACTCGAAGGGCAAGGGGTCGAGCGCCTGGTGGACGCTCCTCACCTCGCTGCTCCCGTTCGTCCTCCTCATCGGCTTCTGGATCTTCTTGATGAACCAGGTCCAGGGCGGCGGCTCGAAGGTGATGAGCTTCGGCAAGTCGCGCGCGAAGCGGATGACACCCGATTCGCCCAAGATCGGCTTCAAGGACGTCGCCGGCGTCGACGAGGCCGTCGAGGAGCTGCACGAGATCAAGGAGTTCCTCGAGAACCCGAAGAAGTTCCAGGCGCTCGGCGCGCGGATCCCGAAGGGCGTCCTGCTCTACGGGCCTCCCGGCACCGGCAAGACGCTGCTCGCGCGCGCCGTCGCGGGCGAGGCGGGCGTGCCCTTCTTCTCCATCTCCGGCTCCGACTTCGTCGAGATGTTCGTCGGCGTCGGCGCCTCTCGCGTGCGCGACCTCTTCGAGCAGGCGAAGCAGTCGAGCCCCTGCATCATCTTCATGGACGAGATCGACGCCGTCGGCCGCCACCGCGGCGCCGGCCTCGGCGGCGGCCACGACGAGCGCGAGCAGACGTTGAACCAGCTGCTCGTCGAGATGGACGGCTTCGAGATGAAGGACAACATCATCCTGATCGCCGCCACGAACCGCCCCGACATTCTCGATCCCGCCCTGCTCCGCCCGGGCCGCTTCGACCGCCAGATTGTCGTCGACCGGCCCGACCGGATCGGGCGCAAGAGGATCCTCGAGGTGCACTCGAAGGGAAAGCCGCTCGCGCCCGAGATCGAACTCGACACGCTCGCCGCCGGCACGCCCGGCTTCACCGGCGCCGACTTGGCGAACCTGATCAACGAAGCCGCGCTCCTCGCCGCTCGTCACGGCAAGAAGATGATCGACCAGGACGAGCTGGAGGAGGGGATCATGCGCGTGATCGCCGGGCCCGAGAAGAAGGCGCGGCTGCTCGGCGAGAAAGAGCAGAAGATCACGGCGTACCACGAGATGGGCCACGCGCTCGTCGGGTACCACCTCGAGAACACGAACCCGATCCACAAGATCACGATCGTCTCGCGCGGCCAGGCGCTCGGGTTGACGATCTCGCTGCCGACCGAGGATCGCTACCTGACGACGCGTTCGGCGCTGATGGACGACCTCTCGATGACCCTCGGCGGCCGCGCCGCGGAGGAGCTCGTCTTCCACGAGGTGACGACCGGCGCAGCCAACGATCTCGAGAAGGTGACCGCGACGGCGAAGGCGATGATCATGCGCTACGGGATGAGCGAGAAGCTCGGCCCGCGCGTGCTCGGCCGCGACCACACGCAGCCCTTCCTCGGCCGCGAGATGGGCAACGAGCCCGACTACTCGGACGAGATCGCCCGCGAGATCGACGACGAGATCCGCCGCGTGATCGAGGAGGCGCACGCGACGGCTCATCGCGTCCTCCGCGAGCACATGGACGACCTCAACAAGCTCTCCGCAATCCTGATCGAGCGCGAGACGATCGACAAGGACCAGTTCGAACGGCTGCTCGCCGGCGAGGCCGAGGAATCGGTCTTCCCGGAGGAGCTGCCCGCCCCCGTCGAGGAGCCCGCCGAGGGCGAGGCGGAGCGGCGGCCGACGCCGAAGCCGCAGCCGCGGCCGGTTCCCGGCGTCTCGATGCAGCCGCCCGAGCCCGGCCCCGCCTCCTAGGCCTCGCCTACCGCGCGAACCGACGAGCCCCGAGCGCGACGAGCGCCAGCGCGCCGACCGCCGCCACTGCACCGAGCAGGTCGACCGCTGCGCCCCCCGTCGAGACGGACTCGACCAGGGCGAGCAGGGGTATCCCGAGCCCGATCACGGCGAGCAGGAGCGCCGCCAGCAGCGCGAGATGCCGGAGGTACGTGCCGGGCTCGTCCGCGACCGAGCCGTGGAGCTCGAGCGACCAGTAGCCGAGCTCGGCCGCTGCGAGGAGCGCGGCGGCGACGAGCGGGGCGCGCGTGTCGAGTCCCTCGCCCTCGAAGCCGAGCAGGGTGACGTACTCCGCGCCGACCAGCGCGACCGCGACGGGAATCGCGAGCGCGATGCGGACGGCGAGCCCGGCGGCCAGGACCGTCGTCGCGGCGATGGCCGCCGTCGCGTTCGCACGGAGGAGCACGCCCTCGTCGGCCTCGAGCGCCAGCCAGGCGCCCAGTGCTGCCGCGGCAACGACGGCGGCGGCGGCGACTCCTACGCGCGCGCGAGCCGAACGTGACGCCGGAATGCCCTCACCTCCTCCAACGCCGCGTCTACCGGCACTTCTTCACTCCAGGTCGCGACCGCCACCCCCAGCCGCTCGTAGTACGCCTTCAGCTCCTGACGCCGCAGGAGCCAGAGCCGGTGCGCAAGCCGGTCCGCCTCGGTCGGGCCCGGATCCGCGAAGCCGACGGGCGAGACCTCGACGACCGCCAGGTCGTAGCCGCGCGCCCGCAGGTCGGCGAGAGCCTCGACCGCACGCTCGTCGAGCAGCGGGGTGATCGCCAGCACGAGCGCCTGGGGCGGCAGCACCCGCGCGGGGATGATCGAGACCTGCTTCCAGGCGTAGTTGAAGACGACCTCCGACTCGAGCAGCGCGTCGACGATCCGATAGCGCTGCGACATGCCCATCCCGGGTGTGAGCCAGCGAAGGGCGCCGCCGAACGAGACGAGCCCGACCCGGTCCCGCCGCTCCAGGTAGCGCGTCGCGAGGGTCGCGGTCGCACGGACGGCCAGGTCGAGCGTGGAGCGCGTGCCCGAGCGCGCGTCCGCGAACGTATCGAGGAAGAGGATCACGTCCGAGTTCCGCTCCGGGTGGCGGTCGCTGACGACCAGCTCGTTCCGCCGAGCGCTGGCGCGCCAGTTGATCGAGCGGACCCGGTCGCCGGGAGCGAACAGCCGCAGGTCCGCGAACTCCAGGCCCTCGCTCTTCTGCCTGGCGACCTCGTTGCCGGAGAACGGCTGCGTCGCAACCGGCGCAACGATCCGGTGCAGCGTCTCCGGAAGCGGATAGACCCGCAGGAGCTGCTTACGGTCGAGCCACCCCTCCGAGACGAGGAGGCCGAGGCGGTCGCGCGCCCGCAGAGCGAGCTCGCCGACGTCGTAGTTCCCCCAGCGCGCGCAGCGAACGTGCAGCTCCAGCGTCCGCTCGTCCTCCAAGCCGAGCCGCAACGACTGCGCCGCAGACCCCTTCACCACCTCGAGCCCCTCGGCGAGCACGAGCTGGAGCTCGAGCCGCTCGACCGGCCGATCCGACGCGACCGTCACCTCGACGCGGACCTCGTCACCCTCCAGCGCCCGCTCGCGCTCGAGCTCGACCCAGGCTCGTACCTCAGGCGGCCGCGCCAGCCGCAGCCCCAGGGCGAGCGGCAAGGCGAACGCCAGCGCCAGGAAGGCCAGCTCCGGCCGGCGGAGCGCCAGCGCGGCCAGCAGGAAGAGCGCGGTCAGCGCGGCGTACGCCGTCACGCGCGGCGACGCCGCCGCGCTCATTCGGCCGGTGCGGGCTCTTCGGCCGCCGGAGTGGGAACCTGCTCGAGCAGCTCCCGGACGACGTCGTCCGCGCTCGTCTGCCGGACCCAGAGCTCCGGCTTCAACATCAGCCGGTGCCCGAGCGCGGGCACTGCGAGCTCCTTGACGTCGTCCGGCGTGACGAAGTCACGGCCCGCCAGGGCGGCCTTGCAGCGGGAGGCCTTCAGCAGCGCGAGGCTGCCGCGCGGGCTCGCGCCGACCGCCGTCGAGCCGCTCGTGCGCGTCGCGGTCACGAGCTCGACGATGTAGCCGCCGACGGCCTCCCCGACATGGACATGCTCGATTGCACCCTGGAGCTCGAGCAGCGTCGCCGCGTCGATCACCGGCTCGAGCTCGACCTCGTCCTCGCGCCGCTCGAGCCGCCGCGAGAGCAGCTCCCACTCGTCCGCCTGGCTCGGGTAGCCGAAGCCCACCCTGAGCAGGAAGCGGTCGAGCTGCGCCTCCGGCAGCGGGTACGTGCCCTCGTATTCGATCGGATTCTGGGTCGCGAGCACGAGGAACGGCCGCGCGAGCGGATGGGTCACGCCCTCGATCGTCACCTGCCGCTCCTGCATCGCCTCCAGCAGGGCGGCCTGCGTCTTCGGCGGAGCGCGGTTGATCTCGTCGGCGAGGAGGAGGTTGGTGAAGATCGGGCCCGGCCGGAACTCGAAGTCCGCGTCGCGCTGGTTCCAGATCGACGAGCCGGTGACGTCCGAGGGCATCAGGTCGGGCGTGAACTGGATGCGATTGAAGCCGATGCTCGTCACCCGCGCGAACGAGCGGGCGGCGAGCGTCTTCGCCAGCCCGGGGTAGTCCTCGAGCAGGACGTGGCCGTCTGCCAGGAGGCCGATCAGGACGAGCTCGAGCGCGTCGCGCTTGCCGACGACGGCGCGCTCGACCTCGTCGAGGATCCGCGTCGCGTGCTCGTGCACCTGTGCGACGTGCATTGCTGGAAGGGGCACTAGATCGTCTCCAGCGTCGAGACGACCCGTCGCAAGGTGGCGATGTCGAGGCCAGGGGCGAAGCGGTCCGTGGGCGGCTCGCGGTCGGGACGGACCAGCTCCCACGTCTCGTTGCCGAGAGCACCTCGTGCGGCGTTCGGATCGTCGTTCAGCGCGATCCCGCGCCGCGACGCCAGCAGCTCGCTTGCGGTCCGGCGTAGCGATGGACGGAGCCGGAAGTGGAGGTCGAAGGCTGTCGCCAGGCCGAGCGTCACCTCGCGCTCGACCCGCTCCAATTCCGGCAGGCGCTCTGGACGGCGGGGGCGGCGTCGAAGCGCGGCGTCGAAGGGCGAGCCTCCCGCCGCGGCCGGGAGCGATCCGCGCACGGTCCGGATGAGATGGCCCAGCGCGAACGTGGCGAGAGCGAGCACATAGACGTGGAGAATGAGCTCGGTGCGGCCGCTCAGCACGAGGAGCAGCGTGGCCGCGATGAGCGTCAACGTGACGGGCAGCGGCGCGTGCCTGAAGGCGGTGCGCATCAGCCGGCCGCGGGCTTCCGCGCCATCGCCCCCACCGCCTCCGCCCGTTCCAGCTCGGCGCGGGCACGTGCGGCCAGCAGGTCGTCGCGCACCGTCTCGAGCGCCTCGATCGCCTGCTCCTTCATCTCCGGCCCCACTGCATGTTGCGAGAACTTAGCCCGTTCGAAGAGGTCGGTCAGCCTTTGCGCCGCGGCCGGGCTGACCGAAAGCTCGGTGAGCATGCGGCGCAGGTATTCGAGCGGCGCCTCGGAAGGGCTGCGAGGCAGACCGTGAGCCGCGAGAACCCGCTCGAGGCGGGCGTAGGCGGCGATGACCGCCCGGCGCGGGTCGGGCTCCGCCCTCAGGTCGTCGAGCGACTCGTCGAGGGCGGCCGCAATCGCCTCGGAAAGGGGATTGCGGCGCCGCTCGCCGCGGGCGCGCCGCCGCGCCCGCCCAGACCACCACATCCCCAAGACCGCGACGCCGATCAGCGCGAGCGTCACCAGCACCGGGATCCAGGCGAACTCGGCCTCGTACGTCTCGCCCGTTGTTCCGGTAGGCGTGGTCACCTCGCCGGCGGCCGGCGGTGGAACGAGCGTCTCGGGGAGCCGTATCTCATTGTCTGAGATGTGGCGGGCGAGCAGCATCGCGCCGAGCACGACCAGGAGAGGGCCGAGCCAGGTTCGCCAGCCGCGTCGGCGTTCTCTCGACTCGGCGACTCGGTAGCGCGCGACGTAGAGGGCGTACAGGAAGAGCACGCCGCCCGCGACCATCATGAGGATGTAGAGGCTGAACAGGATGTCCACCAGGGTTTCGGTGGGGCGCCGGATCCCGTCACGACCCGCTGAGGTCGACCCACGCGCGGCGACCGCGACGAGCACGACGGCGCCGAGGATCCCGAGCCCCGCCAGGAGCGCGCTACGAAGACGCGACCCACTACTCTCCATCGCAGGGTGAGACGTGTACCGGTGGAGGAACGTTTGCGGAGGCCCGCCGTGATGGGGATCGTCAACGTGACACCGGACAGCTTCTCGGACGGCGGAATCCACTTCGACCCGGCGACCGCGGCCGCCGCGGCGCGCCGGATGATCGACGAGGGCGCCGCGATCGTGGACGTGGGGGGCGAGTCGACGCGGCCCGGCTCCGAGGGAGTGTCGCTCGACGAGGAGCTGCGACGCGTGGTGCCCGTCTTCGAACAGCTCGAGGGGATGCCGCTTTCGATTGACACCGCCAAGGCCGAGGTCGCTCGCCGCGCGCTCGAGCTCGGCGCCGAGCTCGTCAACGACGTCACGGCGCTCCGCGGAGACCCGGAGCTCGCTGGCGTCGTCGCGGGCGCGGGCGCGTACGTCTGCCTGATGCACATGCAGGGCGAGCCCCGGACGATGCAGGCCGACCCGCGCTACGACGACGTCGCGGCGGACGTCACGGCCTTCCTGGAGGAGCGGCTCGGGTTCGCGGTCGCGGCGGGGATCCCGGAAGAGCACGTGTGCCTCGATCCGGGGATCGGCTTCGGCAAGACGCCTGCCCAGAACTTCGAGCTCGTCCGCCGGCTCGACGTCCTCCTCGCGCTGGGGCGGCCGGTGCTCGTCGGGCTCTCCCGCAAGAGCTCGCTCGGCAGGCTCTTCGACGCCGAGGCCCGCACGGGCTCGCTGGCGGCGTCGCTTGGAGCGGCCGTGGCCGCCTTCGAGCGCGGCGCGTCGATCTTCCGCGTCCACGACGTCCGCGAGCACGTCGAGGCGCTGACCGCGGCCGGGGCCATCGCTTGATCATCGAGTTGAGCGGGATTTCGCTCCACGGCCGTCACGGCGCGCTCGACTGGGAGCGCGAGCACGGCCAGCGGTTTCTCTTCGACGTCGAGCTCGAGGTCGGCGAGGCGGGAAGCTCCGACCGGCTGGCCGACGCCGTCGACTACCGCGACGTCGTCGCCTGCGTCCGGGAGGTATCGGACGCCCGCGCCTACCACCTGCTCGAGGGACTCGCAACGGCTCTCGCAGACGAGCTGCTCGAGCGCTTCCCGGTCGAGCGTCTCACCGTGCGGGTGCGCAAGCCCGGGGTCGTACTCGACCCCCCGGTCGAGTACGCGGCCGTCCGCGCGTCGCGTCCGTGACGCGTGCCTACGTCGGCCTCGGCTCGAACCTGGGCGATCGAGAGGGGACGATCCGGGCGGCGATCGACGCGCTGCCGGGGGTGGTGGCCGTCTCCGCGCTGCGGGAGACCGAGCCGGTGGGGCCGGTCGAGCAGCCGCCCTTCCTGAACGGAGCCCTTGCACTGGAGACGGAGCTCTCGCCCCGGGAGCTCCTCGACGTGCTCCTCGCCGTGGAGCGCCGGCTCGGCCGCGAGCGCCGTGAGCGCTGGGGGCCGCGCACGATCGACCTCGACCTGCTCCTCTACGGCGACAGGAGCCTCGATGAGCCGGGTCTCTCGCTGCCGCACCCGCGCCTACACGAACGCCGCTTCGCGCTCGAGCCGCTGGACGAGCTCGATCCCGAGCTCGCTGTTCCCGGGCGCGGCCGGGTGAAGGACCTGCTCGCGGAGCTAGACTGACGCCGTGAGCCATCTCGACGATCTCGACGAGTTCGAGGCGGAGCTCGAGCTCGCGCTGAAGCGCGAGTACACGGCGGTCTTCGGCCTCTTCCGGTACTGCATCCTCACCGCCGACGCGACGTACCTCTGCAACAAGCTCGATCTCCAGGTCTCGCCGCAGGCGAGCTACCCGTTCTTCCACGTCCGCATGGAGGACGTCTGGGTCTGGGACAAGAACCGGCCGACCCGGATCATCCCGCGCGCCGAGGTCTACACGTCGAGTGACGTCACCGTCGAGGAGCTGCGCGGCGAGAACGACGACCCGAAGCTGACCGCCGACGCGCTCGCAGAGCGCCTCGGCGAGCGCCTGCACACGGACGACGACACGCCCTAGGGCTGCGCGCCATGCTCCTCGGCCGTCGACGTCCGGGACAGCCAGCCTCGGGCGGACCCCGTCCTGCTCGCGGGCTTGTTCGAGGGCGAGCGGCTTGCGGACAGCTTCCGCCTCGCCACCGACCGGAGCAGAACAGGTGACGAGCTCGGAGTGACGCTTGCGGCACTCTTCGAGCTCGAAGACGTCGACGGCATCTGCCTCTCGACGACAGTGCCGGCGCTCCAGCGCGAGTGGGAGCGGGTCGCGGAGCGCTGGGCTCATGCCCCGCTCCTCACTGTGGGCCCAGGCGTCAAGACGGGCATCCCGATCCGCTACGACGATCCCCGTGAGGTCGGTCCCGACCGGATCGTCAATGCTGTCGCCGCCAACGAGCGCTACGGGGCGCCGTGCATCGTCGTCGACTTCGGCACCTCGACCAATTTCGACATCGTCGCGGCGACAGGGAACGACGGGGAGGGGGAGTACGTCGGCGGCGTCCTCGCGCCGGGGATCGAGGTCTCCATGGATGCCCTCTTCGCCCGCGCGGCGCGGCTCGTCAAGGTGGACTTCGCGGCACCTGCGACCGTGATCGGCAAGACGACCGTGGGCGGTCTCCAGTCGGGCCTCGTCTACGGCTTCGCCGGCCAGGTGGACGGGATCGTCGAGCGCATCCGCGAGGAGCTAGGCGTCGCTGCTCAGACCGTCGCGACGGGAGGCCTCGCAGAGCTGATCGCGGCGCACGCACGTACGCTCGACCGCGTCGACCCCCATCTCACGCTCGAAGGGCTGCGCCTCGTCTGGGCGCGGAACGCCTAGCCGCCGCCGTAGACCGAGATCGGGAGATCGAGCAGGATCTCGTCTCCGGTCGGCAGCTCGTCCTCGAGCCGTTGCAGCAGCGGCAGGGCGCCCGGCGCCGCGGCGATCAACCGGCGCTCGACCTCCTCGGTCGAGTTCAGCACGACCAGCTCCTGCTTGAACGGGCGCGGGAAGCGGCCGCGGCCGAGATACCAGCCGTAGAACTTCTTCAGGAAGCCGGACGCGCGCCGCTCGCCGAGCTCGCGCACGGTCTCACGGATGAAGAGGACGAGCTCGGCGACGACCTCCTCCCGCGACGGCGGCGCAGCGCCGTCGACGATCTCACGCAGCGCCCACGGGTTCCCCTGGGCGCCGCGGCCGACCATCACCGCTGCGGCTCCGGTCGTGGCCAGCACCGACTGCGCTTTCGCGCGCGAGGTGACGTCGCCGGAGGCGACCACCGGCACGTCGACGAGCGAGACGAGCTCGGCCGTGAGGGCATGCTCGGCTGTGCCGGTGTACATCTGCTGCGCCGAGCGAGGGTGGAGAGTCAGCGTCGCCGCGCCGACCTCGACGAGCGTCGGGCCGACTTCGAGGCACGTGCGAGAGCCGTCCCGGAGGCCGCGGCGCATCTTCACGCTGACCGGCACGTCGACCGCGGCGGCGACGGACTCCACGATCGCGCAGGCCCGGGCGGGGTCGTCGAGCAGCGTCGCGCCCGCGCCGGTCTTCGTCACCTTGCGGACCGGGCAGCCGAAGTTGATGTCGACCAGGTCGGCGCCGGCGGCCTCGACCATGCGCGCCGCCTCCGCCATCGCGCGCGGCTCGGAGCCAAAGATCTGGATCGCGAGGGGGTGCTCGTCGGCTGCGACCCGGAGGTAGCCGAGCGTCCGCTCGTTGCGGTGCTCGATCCCGGCGCAGCTGACCATCTCGGAGCAGACGAGCCCCGCTCCGAAGCGGCGTCCTTGGCGGCGAAACGCCTGCACGCTGACGCCCGCCATCGGTGCGAGCACGAGGCGGGTCGGGATCTCGACGTCGCGGATCCACCAGCTTTCGCGGAGGTCGATCGACATGTTTCGGAATGGTAGTTGGAGGTATTGACCTCGTCCGGGACCGGCGCTACCATTCCGGCCCGCGTCGGCGCAGTTCGCCGGCCTTTTCATTGGAAGGGAGTTAGGTGAAGGACGTCATCCTCACGCAGGAGGGCTACGAGAAGCTGAAGGCGGAGATCGAGCATCTCTCGACGGACAAGCGTCGCGAGGTGGCTGATCGCATCCGCACCGCCCGCGAGTTCGGCGACATCACCGAGAACGCGGAGTACGACGACGCGAAGAACGAACAGGCGATGCTCGAGCACAAGATCGCGCAGCTCGAGGAGCGTCTCACGCACGCGCGCGTGATCGAGACCGGCAAGGTCGACACCAGCGTCGTCTCGGTAGGAGCGAAGGTCAAGCTCCGGGACGTCGACGCCAAGCGCACGGACGAGTACTTCATCGTCGGCTCCGCGGAGGCGAACCCCTCCGAGCTCAAGCTCTCCAACGAGTCGCCCGTGGGCAGGGCGATCATCGGCAAGAAAAAGGGCGAGACCGTCGAGGTCAGCACGCCCCGAGGATCTCTGAAATACAAGATCCTCGACATCAAAGCCGCGTAGCGCGCACCGGGCGGTCGCCCGCCGGCGGAGCCGGCCTCCGCGAGCCTCGCGCCGCTGCGCACCCGGCTCTCCGGGTCTGTGCAACGCACTATCCCCTCCGGCCGGCGACCGAGCGAGCGCCGGAGCACGCTACGCCGCGTAGACCGAGCCATGTTGCCGAAGCGCTTTCCCGACCGGGACGAGGTCGCCGCGGTCCGGGCGAGCGCCGAGGCGCTCGAGTCGGGCGCAACGGACGAGGCACAGCAGTTCCGGGTCGCCGGGCGGGTGATGGCGCGCCGCGAGATGGGGAAGATCACCTTCCTCGACCTGGTCGACCGCAGCGGGCGGCTCCAGCTGATCGCCGCCAAGGTGGACGTCGACCTGGGCGACATCGTCGGCGTGTCGGGCCACCCGGCGAAGTCGCGGCGCGGCGAGCCGTCGCTGCAGGTGACGGAGCTCGAGCTGCTCGCGAAGAACCGTGCCCCACTGCCCGACACTTTCCATGGCCTCACCGACGTGGAGCTGCGCTACCGGAAGCGCTACCTCGATCTGCTCATGAACGAGGAGACGCGCGCCGACTTCCTGCTCCGCAGCAGGATCGTCGCCGCGATCCGCCGGCACCTCGATGCGGAGGGCTTCGTCGAGGTGGAGACACCCGTGCTGCAGCCGCGCTACGGCGGGGCGTTCGCCCAGCCCTTCGTGACGCGCTGGAACTACCTCGAGCAGGACTTCTATCTCCGGATCGCGACTGAGCTCTACCTCAAGCGGCTGATCGTCGGCGGCCTAGAGCGCGTCTACGAGCTCGGCAAGGACTTTCGCAACGAGGGCATCTCGTACAAGCACTCGAACGAGTTCACGATGCTCGAGTGGTACGAGGCCTACGCCGACTACCGGGACACCATGGAGCGGATGGAGCGCCTGCTGGAGTCGGTCGCGCTGGAGGTGACCGGGACGACGAAGACCACCTTCCGCGGTCACGAGCTGGATCTCGCCGCGCCCTGGAAGCGGGTTCGCTTCACGGATGCGCTCGCCGAGCACGGCCTCTGGATCCGGGATGAGGCGGGCCTGCGAGCGGCGCTGGACGAGCGCGGCGTCGACACGAAGGCCGACAAGGACTGGGCCCAGCTCGTCGACCATGCGTTCAGCTTCTACGTCGAACCGGGGCTGATCGAGCCGACGATCGTGCACGACTATCCGATCGAGATCTCGCCCTTCGCCCGCACGACCGACGGCGACGAGACGCTGACCGAGCGCTTCGAGTACTTCGCCGGCGGGATGGAGCTCGGCAACGCGTTCACCGAGATCAACGACTCGGAGGAGCAGCGAGAGCGGTTCCTGACCCAGTCGAAGCAGGTGGAGGGCGAGCAGGAGGACCCCGACTACGTCGAGGCGCTCTCCTACGGCATGCCGCCGACCGGCGGGCTCGGGCTCGGAATCGACCGGCTGGCGATGCTGCTGACCGGCCGGGAGACGATCCGCGACGTGATCCTCTTTCCCGCGCTGCGCAGCTGACACCGGCTGCGCGCCCTGTTCGGGATCCGCCGCAAGCGTCCTATACCATGGTGCTCAGACCTTCGACCCGGAGGCCGGATGAGCTGACCTCCGGAGACCACGGTGGAAGGAGGGTCGACAGGTTGTTCGAGCGATTCACAGAACGGGCTCGCCAGGTCGTTGTTCTCGCGCAGGACGAGGCGCGCGCCCTCAAGCACAACTACATCGGCACGGAGCACATCCTGCTCGGGTTGCTGCGCGAGGAGGAGGGGCTGGCGGCTCGCGTGCTGGAGTCGCTCGACATCACAGTGGAAGAGGTGCGCGCCCAGGTGGCGCGCATCGTCGGCCAGGGCGACGAGGTCACGACCGGCCAGATCCCGTTCACACCGCGCGCGAAGAAGGTGCTCGAGCTGGCGCTGCGCGAGGCGCTCTCGCTCGGCCACAACTACATCGGCACCGAGCACATCCTGCTCGGGCTCGTGCGCGAGAACGAGGGAGTCGCTGCGCGGATCCTGCTCGACTTCGACGCCGACGCCGAGAAGATCCGCAACGAGATCATCCGGATGCTCTCCGGCCCCGGCCGGCGGCAGCAGGGCTCGGGCGGCGGTTCCGGCGAGAAGGCGAAGAGCTCGAAGCTGCTCGACCAGTTCGGCCGCAACCTGACCAAGGCGGCGACGGACGGCAAGCTCGATCCTGTCGTCGGGCGCCAGACCGAGATCGAGCGCGTCATGCAGATCCTCTCGCGCCGGCAGAAGAACAATCCCGTCCTGATCGGCGAGCCGGGCGTCGGCAAGACCGCCGTCGTCGAGGGCCTGGCCTCGCGCATCTCCACGAACCAGGTGCCGGAGCTACTCAAGAACAAGCAGATCTACACGCTCGACCTCGCGGCGCTCGTCGCGGGCTCGAAGTACCGCGGCGAGTTCGAGGAGCGGCTGAAGAAGGTGATGAAGGAGATCATGCAGCGGGGCGACATCATCCTCTTCATCGACGAGCTCCATAACCTCGTCGGGGCCGGCGCAGCCGAGGGCGCGATCGACGCGGCTTCGATCCTGAAGCCGGCGCTCGCCCGCGGCGAGCTGCAGACGATCGGCGCGACCACGCTCGACGAGTACCGCAAGTACCTGGAGCGTGACGCGGCGCTCGAGCGCCGCTTCCAGCAGGTGCGCGTCGACGAGCCGTCGATCGACGACACCGTCCAGATCCTGCGCGGCCTCCGCGACCGGTACGAGGCGCACCACCGCTGCCAGATCTCCGACGACGCGCTGCGCGCCGCCGCGGAGCTGGCCGACCGCTACATCCAGGACCGGCACCTGCCGGACAAGGCCATCGACCTGATCGACGAGGCCGGCTCCCGGCTGCGGATCAAGACGATGACCGCGCCGCCGCGCTATCGCGAGCTCGAGGACGAGATCGAGCGCGTTCGCACGGAGAAGGAGAACGCGATCGAGTCGCAGGAGTTCGAGAAGGCCGCCTCGCTCCGCGACAAGGAGCGGAAGCTGACGCAGAAGAAGAAGGAGCTCGAGGAGAGCTGGCGCTCGGAGGAGTCCGAGGAGCAGCCCGAGGTCGGTCGCAACGAGATCGCCGACATCGTCTCCATGTGGACGGGCATTCCGGTCTTCGAGCTGACGGAGGCGGAGTCGCAGCGGCTCGTCCGGATGGAGGACGAGCTCCACAAGCGCGTGATCGGCCAGCACCAGGCGATCGTCGCCGTCTCGAAGTCGATCCGACGCGCCCGCGCGGGGATCAAGGACCCGAAGCGGCCGACCGGCTCGTTCATCTTCCTCGGCCCCTCGGGGGTCGGGAAGACCGAGCTCGCGCGCACCCTCGCCGAGTTCCTCTTCGGCGACGAGGACGCGATGATCCAGGTGGACATGTCGGAGTACATGGAGAAGCACTCCGTGTCCCGGCTCGTCGGCTCACCGCCCGGCTACGTCGGCTACGACGAGGGCGGCCAGCTGACCGAGGCGGTTCGCCGGAAGCCCTACTCCGTGCTCCTGCTCGACGAGATCGAGAAGGCCCACCCGGATGTCTTCAACATCCTGCTCCAGATCCTGGAGGAGGGAAAGCTGACCGACTCGCAGGGCCGCAAGGTCGACTTCCGGAACGCGATCGTGATCATGACATCGAACATCGGCGCCGGCCAGATCGCGAAGAACCAGACCCTCGGCTTCTCGATCGGCGACGAGCAGGGGCTCTCGTACGACGAGATGAAGGGCCGCGTCACCGGCGAGCTGAAGAAGGTCTTCCGGCCCGAGCTCCTGAACCGGATCGACGAGATCATCGTCTTCCACAAGCTCGAGAAGTCGGAGATCCTGACGATCGTCGACCTGCAGCTGAAGCGGCTGCGGGAGCAGATGGCGACGCACGAGGTCGCGATCGAGCTGACCGAGGGCGCCAAGGACGTGCTCGTCGAGCAGGGCTTCGACCCGGCGATGGGAGCCCGGCCGCTGCGCCGCGCGATCCAGCGCTTCATCGAGGACCCGCTCGCCGACTTCGTCCTCGGGCGCGAGCTGACTCCGGGCGCGACGATCGTCGTCGACCGCCGCGAGGGCGAGCTCACCGGCGAGGAGGGCGAGTCGCTCGTCGATATCCGCATCGTCGAGGGCGAGCGACCGAGAAGGTGACGGTGCCGCCGGAAACCGAGCCGGCGGAGCCGGACGAGGCTCCGGTCGAGGAGTAAGCCTGAGGAGGCCGCCGCGAGGCGGCCTCTCTCGTTCCTCTGCCTTGCACGTCGCCGGCCGGTTTATGGTGTGCGCGCTGCGGCCCCGCCTGGGCCGTTACGCACACGACGGAAGGGGAGAGGAATGACCGGTCCACGAACACGCCTGCGTGCGCCTCGTCGCGGCGGTCGCCGTCCTCGCCGCGGGCCTGCTGCCCGTCGGCGCGGCGGGCGCGAGCAGCGCAGCGCCGACGATCGAAGCGCTGTCGACGCTGCCGCAGTACGTCTCGGGCGGCGACGTCCTCGTCGAGATCCGCCTGCACGACGACGCCGCGAGCCTGAAGCACCTCCGGATCGAGGCGAACGGCCAGGACGTGTCCGCGAGCTTCCGGGCGATGCCCGACGGCTCGCTGCGCGGGCTCGTCGACGGGCTCGCGCTCGGCGAGAACGAGATCGTCGCGCGCGCGAACGGCAAGGGGAAGGGCACGCCGCCGGGCCGCTCCGCGACCCTCGGCGTCGTCAACCACCCGCTCAGCGGGCCGCTGTTCTCGGGCCCGCAGCAGGAGCCCTTCTTCTGCGAGACCGTGCAGAACGGCCTCGGCCCCGCGCTCGACGCCGACTGCTCCGCTCCGACGCAGGTGCGCTACGTGTACCGGACGACCGCCGGCGCCTTCGCGACGCTCGCCGACCCGGCCGTGAAGCCGGCCGACCTCGCGCGGACGACGACGCTCGACGGCCGGACCGTCGACTACGTCGTGCGGATCGAGAAGGGCGTGATCGACCGCGGCGTCTACGAGATCGCCGCCCTCCACGATCCCGCCGCGCCGCCGAGCCCGTTCACGGACGAGCCTGGCTGGAACGGAAGGCTCGTCTACACGTTCGGCGGCGGCTGCAACGTCGGCTACCACCAGGGCCAGGGGAACGGAGGCGTGCTCACCGACCTCTTCCTCGCTCGTGGCTATGCCGTCGCGTCGTCGTCCCTGAACGTTTACGACAACAACTGCAGCGAGGTGATCTCGGCCGAGGTGGCGCTGATGGTGAAGGAGCATTTCGCCGAGACGTACGGGAAGCCGAGGTACACGATCGGCTTTGGCGGCTCGGGCGGCGCGATCCAGCAGCATCTGATCGGGAACAACTACCCGGGCATCCTCGACGGGATCATCCCGAGCGCCTCCTTCCAGGACTCGATCACGCTCGGAACTGTCCCCGACTGCCGACTGCTCTCGCTGTACTTCGCCAGCCCGGCCGGTGTCGCTGCCGGCTGGACGGCCGCGCAGCGCGCCGCGGCCTCGGGCTTCGGCACCTTCAACTCGTGCCAGTTCTGGCACCTCGCATTCGCCAGTCGCACGAACGCGCTCGAGGCTTGTCCCGGCGCCGTGCCCGTGTCGGCGCGGTACCACCCGGTGACGAATCCGGGCGGGATCAAGTGCACGAGCTTCGAGCAGATCGCGACGCAGCTCGGGCGCAACCCGGCGAACGGCTTCGCCTGGCGGCCGCTCGACAACGTCGGCCTCCAGTACGGGCTCACCGCGCTCCAGAGCGGGGCGATCACGCCCGAGCAGTTCGTCTCGCTGAACGAGAACGCAGGCGGCTTCGACTTCATCGGTCAGGTCGTGCCGCAGCGCGTCGCCGCCGACCCGATCGGGATCGTGCGTGCGTACGAGACCGGCCGCATCAACACGGGCGGGCTCGGCCTGGCGTCGACGCCGATCATCGACGCCCGCACGTACACCGACCTCCCGACGGGAGACATCCACACGCGGATCCACTCGTTCGTGATGCGGGCGCGGCTCCAGGAGGCGAACGGCACCTTCGGGAACCACGCGATGCTGATCGCGAATGCGGCCGGCTCGCGGGGCGATGGCGGTCGAGGCGCTCACGCAGATGGAGGCGTGGCTGGCCGCGATCGAGGCGGACGACGCGCCGGGCACGGCCGCGGAGCGCACGCTCCGTAACCGTCCGGTCAGTCTGACGGACGCGTGCTGGGCGGGCTCGACGAAGATCGTCGAGCCGTTCGGGCTGGGCCTCGCAGGCACCTGCGAAGGGCTCTACCCGACCTTTGCGGAGACCCGCATGGCCGCCGGCTCGCCCCTGGCGAGCGACGTGTTCAAGTGCCAGCTGAAGCCGCTCGACTTCGGCGCCTACGCGCGTGTCGTTCACACCGGCGCAGCAGGCGCGGCTCCAGGCGACGTTCCCGACGGGAGTCTGCGACTGGAGCAAGCCCGGCGTCGACGAGCGGCCGCCGCTCGGCGCCTGGCTCGACTACGGCGACTGAACCACCGAGAACGAGTAAGCCCGGGAGGGGCCGCCAGGCGGCCCCTCCCTCTTCTTACCCAGCGAGCTTCCGCCGGACGCCGGTGCGCGGGTCGACGCGGAAGATCGCGCCCGGCTCGACCGCGACCACGATCAGGTCTCCGCCCGGGAGGACGGCGACGTCGCTGACGTGGATGTCCTCGAACAGGATCGTCGGCTTTCCGCCGGGCTCGAGCCGTCGCAGGCTGCCTCCCGTCGGGCTCCCGCCGGCGAGGAACAGCGTGCCGTCGCGGGCGACCGCGATCCTGTTCGTGTCCACACCGTCGACGACGAGCTCCGCTCGCCCGGTCGTCGGATCGACGCGGCGCACGCGTCGCGAGTCTTCCGCGACGAGGAGCCGCCCATCGCGATCGATCGTGATGCCGTGCGGCCGGTCGAGGCCTCCGGCAACCCGGATCCGGGTGAGTGCCCCCAGTGGCGAGATTCGGGCGAGGCCTCCTTCCATCGTCACCGCGTAGACCATTCGTGTACGTAGTGGCCGCGACCGCCGTCACCTGCGGTAGCCGGGCGAGCGTCGTCACGCGACCCGCAGCGCCGACTCTTCGGACCAGGCCCGCGTGGAAGTCCGCGACGTAGAGAAGACCAGCTGCAGCGGCGAGGCCGGTCGGCTCGTCGAGCCCGGTCGCGTGCACGCGCAGCCGACCCGTGCGCGCGTCGAGCTGCAGAATCCGGCGCGACGCGCCGTCGGCCACGAACACGCGCCCGCGAGAATCGACGACAACGGCGTAGGGATGCCGTGCCGTCGGCGCCGCGACCCTGATCGACGGCACGCCCCCGCTTGCGGTCGACGGCGCCGACAGCGTCACTCGAGATTGCCCGCCGCCGGCGCCGAGGAGCGGCGCACACACGAGCAGGGTCATGACGAGTCGCGCTGCGAGCATTCACGGCCACTACACCGCTCAACAACGTTCGGTTCCGCGGCGGTCGCTTGCTGGCCCGAGGAGCCGGCGGAGCCGAAAGAGGCCGCAACCGAGGAGTAAGCCTTTCGAGGGGCCGCCGCGAGGCGGCCACACGCTTTCCAGTGTCAGACTCGTCCCCGACACGGTGTCGGACTCGTGTCTGACACGGTGTCAGAGTCGTCTCTGACACCAGTTGTCTGGTTCGGACACGTCCTATGTGAAAATTCAGCGCCGCGGGTGCAACAATTCACGCGTAGCGGTTCGCTCGCGGCTGATGACGCGCTACGGTCGGAGCGATGCCCCGTAGAGCTCGTTCTTTCTTTCCCGGCGTGCCGACGCACATCACGGCGCGCGGCGTCGACGACCAGCCGATCTTCCGCTCCGACCTCGACCGGTACGAGTTGCTCGCGCTGCTCCGCAAGACGACCGAGCGCGTGGAATGGCAGGTGCTGGCGTGGTGCTTGATGACGACGCACTATCACGTGCTCGTGGTCGTCCCGGAGGAACCTCGCGTCTCGTGGGCGATGCAGATCGTCAACTCGGTCTACGCGCGTGAGTTCAACTCCCGCCACCGCCGCCGCGGCCACGTCTTCGGTGATCGCTTCGCGGACACCCTCGTCGAGTCGGACCCCCAGGCCCATAAGACGATCGCCTACATCCTCGAGAACCCGGTCCGGGCGGGCATCGTGCGAAGGATTGAGGACTGGCCGTGGTCGGGGCTCGAGACGCTTCGGCCGCGAGACGAAGTCGATGCGCCCGCGTCACGAAGTCGACACATCCCCGTCCGCCTCGCGGGCTAGCCTCGATCATGGCGAAGGCGGCGGTCAACTACGCGTGCACCGAGTGCGGGTACTCCGCCGGTCGGTGGTTCGGCAAGTGCCCAGGCTGCAACGCCTTCGGCTCGCTCGTCGAGGAGCCGCCCGCCTCGGCGGCGAAGCCCGCCGCGAAGCCGCTCCTCCGACTCGTCGACGTCAACGCCGAGGAGGCGAAGCGGATCTCGACAGGCGTGGCCGAGCTCGACCGCGTGCTCGGCGGCGGCCTCGTCCCGGCGAGCCTCGTACTCGTCGGCGGCGAGCCCGGCGTCGGCAAGTCGACGCTGCTCCTGAGTGCGCTCGGTGCCGTCTCCGCCGGCGGACGACGTGCGCTCCTCGTCACCGGAGAGGAGTCGACTGCCCAGGTGAAGCTGCGCGCCGCGCGGCTCGGCGGCACGGAGAAAGTCGAGATCCTCGCCGAGACGGAGCTCGACGCCGTCTGTGCCACGCTCGAGCGCGAGCGACCGGACGTCTGCGTGATCGACTCGATCCAGACGCTGTACGCGGCCGACCTCGGCTCCGCGCCCGGCTCGGTCGGCCAGGTTCGCGAGGCCGCCGGCCGGCTGCTCCGCGTCGCGAAGGAGTACAACGTCGCCACGATCCTCGTCGGCCACGTCACCAAGGACGGCGCCGTCGCCGGGCCTCGCGTGCTCGAGCATCTCGTCGACTGCGTGCTCCAGTTCGAGGGGGATCGCTACCACGCCCATCGCGTCCTCCGGGCGACGAAGAACCGCTTCGGCTCGACGAACGAGCTCGGCGTCTTCGAGATGACGGGCCAGGGTCTCGTCGGCGTGCCCGATCCGTCGGAGCTCTTCGGGAAGACGCTCCCCGGCGAGATCGGCGCCGCCGTCGCCTGCGCACTCGAGGGGACGCGGCCGATCCTGCTCGAGATCCAGGCGCTCGTCGCCCCCACCGACCTCGCGATGCCGCGCCGCGTCGGGACGGGCGTCGACCCCAAGCGGCTCGCGATGATCGTCGCCGTCCTCTCCCGGCACGCCGGCGTGCCGCTCGGCTCGGCCGACGTGTTCGTCAACGTCGCCGGCGGCCTCCGCATCGACGAGCCGGGCGCCGACCTCGCGATCGCGCTCGCGATCGCCTCGGCGGCCCGCAACGCGCCGGTCCGCGAGGGCATCGCGGCGTTCGGTGAGATCGGCCTCACCGGCCGCCTCCGGCCCGCGTCCCAGTCGGAGCGGCGGCTCGAGGAGTGCGCCAAGCTGGGTGTCGTCGCCGCGGTCGCTCCGGCGGGAACCCGCAGCCGCTCGAAGCTCCGAGTCTCCGGATCGGGCACGCTGCGCGAGGCGCTCAGCGCCGGCCTCGAAGCCCGGGAGGAAAACCCCAGCAAATCCCCATAATCGCCGAAAAATGGCTGTTTCCAGGGGTTTCCGCTATACTGACGCGGCATGCCGGTGAGCTTCGAGCCCGCCGGCTTCTTCGCTGAACAGACTCATTTTCACCAAGGGGAGGCTGGGTTGTTCGAAGTTGGCGACAAGGTGGTGTACCCGCACCACGGGGCAGGAACGGTCGTGAAAAGGGAGAAGCGCGAGGTCCTGGGGCAGACCCGCGAGTACCTCACGATCCAGATCCTGCACAACGACATGACGGTGAACGTGCCCGTCGAAAACGCGGAGCAGGTCGGGCTTCGCACTGTGATCGACGAGGATCTCGTCAATACCGTCGTGAAGGCTCTCACGGGCGGCTCGACGGAGATGCCGAAGAACTGGAACCGCCGGTTCAAGCACAACCGCGACAAGATGAAGACGGGCGACATCTTCGAGCTGGCCGAGGTCGTGAAGAACCTTTCCCTGCGCGACCACGAGAAGGGGCTCTCGACGGGCGAGAAGCAGATGTTCGTGAAGGCGAAGAAGATCCTCGCCTCCGAGCTGATGTACGCCAAGGCCGTCGACGAGGAAGAGGCCGCCGAGTGGCTCGAGGGCGTGCTCGCGGGGAACGGCGAGAAGTCGAAGAAGAAGGACAAGGCGAAGGCCGCGGCGACGGCGTAGCGTCGCGCGGAAACATGAGCGTCTGGGCCCTCCTCGTCGCCGCGGGGACAGGTTCGCGGCTGGCCGAGGAGCGGCCCAAGGCGTTCGTCGGGCTCGGGGAGCTCCCCCTACTCGCGGAGCCCCTTCGCCGGCTGGACGAGTCCGGCTGGATCGACGCGATCGTCGTGGCCGTCCCGCACGACTGGGAGGAGCCCGCGATCCTGCTCGCCGAGGAGCTCTCCGCGACGAAGGTCGTTGCGGCGGTCACCGGGGGCCCGACACGCGCCGAGAGTGTCCGCCACGCCCTCGCGGAGGTGGCGGACGACGCGCTCGTCGTACTCGTCCACGACGCGGCCAGGCCGCTCGTGAGCGACGAGGTGATCGAGCGCGTGCTCGCGCCGCTCTCGGAGGGGTGGGACGGCGTCGTCCCCGCCCTACCGGTCAGAGACACGATCAAGACGGTCGAGGGGGACGCCGTCACCGGGACGCTCTCGCGCGAGCAACTGATCGCGGTGCAGACGCCGCAGGCGTTTCTCGCCGACAAGCTGCGCGCGGCGTACGCCGGCGATCTCGACGACGCCACCGACTGCTCCTCGCTCGTCGAGGCGCGCGGCGGGCGCGTCAAGTGGGTCGACGGTGATGCGCGCCTGCTCAAAGTGACCACCAAGGCCGACCTGGAGCTCGTCTCCTCGTGGCTCTGAGGGCGGTCGCTTTCGACGTGGGGGAGACGCTGATCGACGAGACCGGCATGTGGGAGCGTGCCGCCGACGCGGCGCGCGTACCGCGCTTCACGCTGATGGGCGTGCTCGGCGGGCTTGCGGCCCGAGGCGAGCCTCACACGCGCGTGTGGGAGATCCTCGGAGTCCCGCGGCCCGCCTCGACCTGGGGCATGGACGACTTCTACCCCGACGCGTTGCCCTGCCTTGACTCGCTGCGTGCCGCGGGCTTGAAGGTCGGCGCGGTCGGAAACACGCCGCAGGAGACCGAGGAGCTCCTGCGAGCGCACGTCGACTTCGTCGGCTCGTCGGCGCGGTGGGGGGTCGAGAAGCCGGCCGCCGCGTTCTTCGATCGAGTAGCCGGCGAGGCCGGGCACGAGCCCGCCGAGATCGCTTACGTCGGCGATCGCGTCGACAACGACGTCGTCCCGGCTCTCTCGGCCGGCATGGTCGCGGTGCACTTACGCCGCGGGCCGTGGGGTCACCTCCACGCGCCGCCGGCCGCCGCGATCTCGATCCGCTCGCTCGGCGAGCTGCCCGAGGCGCTCGCGCTTGTCTGAGCTGCGGATCGGCCTCGGCGTCGACGCGCACGCGCTCGAGGACGGCGTCCGGCTGGTGCTGGGCGGGGTCGAGATCGACCATCCGCGCGGGCTCGCGGGTCACTCCGACGGCGACGTGATCGCACACGCGCTCACCGACGCGGTGCTCGGGGCGGCCGGCCTCGGCGACATCGGATCGCTCTATCCCTCCGGCGACGCGCGCTGGCAGGGCGCCGATTCGCTCGACCTGCTGCGCGGCGCCTACGCGCGCGTGCGCGACGCCGGCTACGAGCTCGTCAACGCCGACTGTGTCCTGATCGGCGAGGAGCCGCGGATCGCGCCCTACCGCGAGCGGATGCGTGAGCGGCTCGCGGGTGCCCTCGGGGTGGAACCGGCGCGGCTCAACGTCCGCGCGACCACAACCGATCGCCTGGGCTTCACCGGTGCGGGCGAGGGGCTCGCGGCGCAGGCCGTCGCGCTCCTCGAGCGGGCATGAGGCTGTACTCGCAGGCCGAGCGGCCCGAGCTGCTGGAGCGGCGCAAGGAGCTCGGCGCCACCTGGGAGGAGTTCATGTACCACGACCCCGTCTCCGACGTCTACTGGATGCGCCAGTACGAGGAGTTCGCCGACCTCCAGCTCTACCTGGTCGACGACGACGACCGGCTGCTGGCCGAGTCCAACGCCGTCCCGGTGCCGTTCGGCCCCGCCGAACTCCCCGACGAGGGCTGGGACGCCGCGCTCGAGCAAGCGTTCGCTGGCCGCGCCGCGCAGGCCGTGTCCGCGATCGCCATCGTGACCGGCGTCGAGCAACGCGGACGCGGTCTGAGCAAGACGATGCTCGAGGGTATGCGGCAGGTAGTCGCGGCGCGCGGGCTCGGGGATCTCGTCGCGCCCGTCCGCCCGAGCTTCAAGCATCGCTATCCGCTCACGCCGATCGACCGCTACGTCACCTGGCGGCGCGAGGACGGTCAATTGCTCGACCCGTGGCTACGTGTGCACGAGAGCGCAGGCGCGGAGCTGGTTCGGGTCGCGCCTCGCTCGATGCGGATCCCGGGCAGCGTCGCCGACTGGGAGCGCTGGACGAAGATGAGCTTTCCCGAGAGCGGCGCGTACGTGGTGCCGGGCGCGCTCGTCCCGGTCGAGATCGACCGCGAGCGCGACGAGGGTGTCTACGTCGAGCCCAACGTCTGGATGCACCACCGAATCTAGATGATTGATCGGCATTACCCTAGACCCGCGAGCACGGCAATTACCGATCAACCATCTAGGCGGGCAAGCGCACGAGGCCACGGGCTCGCTCGACCAGCCCGTCGCGGACCAGCGAGTCGACCGCATCGGGGTCGAGTGTGCTCGCCGGGCGCGGCTCCTCGGCGACGAGCCTGAGCAGCGCCGCGCGCCGTTGGCGGAACGAGCCCTCGAAGCGGGATTGCTTCCGCAGCGGCTCGTAGCGGCTCCCGCGCGAGGGACAGCGCTCTGCAAGCGGACAGTCGTCGCAGCGCGGCACCCTCGCCAGACAGATCGTGGCGCCGAGATCGAAGAGCGCCTGCAGCGATTCCGGGCCGAACGCGTGCCCGGTGCGCTCCTGGATCCTGGCCACGTTGGTGTCGACCGGCAGGACGGCCTCGCCGAAGGCCTGGTTGCGGATCGCCGCGGCGGTGTAGGGCCCGACGCCCGCGAGCTCGGTCAAGTCGTCCGGCCAGCCGCTGCTCGCGACCGTCCGGGCGGCCCGGTGCAGGCTCAGCGCGCGGCGGTTGTAGCCGAGCCCCTGCCACTCCCGGATCACGTCCGCGGGCGAGGCGGCGGCCAGAGCCTCCGGCGTGGGCCAGCGCTCGAGCCAGGCGTGCCAGCGCGGAATCACCCGCTCGACCTGCGTCTGCTGCAGCATCACCTCGCTGACGAGGATCGCGTACGGGTCGCGCGTCTGCCGCCAGGGGAGCTCGCGCCCGTGCTCGGCGAACCACGCCTGCAGGAGCTCGTCCACGCAGACGGACCCTAGTGGTGCGCGTGGACGACCGCGTGGCCACGGCCGCGCGCGATCAGCCACCGGTTCACCGGGTAAGCCGCGGCGCCTGCAACCAGGAGGGCGAACGCCAGGCTCGCCCAGAAGAGGAGGTTCGTCAGCCCGGCTTCCATCGCGCCGGGGATGAGCAGCATGATCGCGTTGTCGACGATCTCCATGATCGTGATCGAGATCGTGTCGGCCGCGAGGGCGATCGGGATCGCGGCGGCGAGCGCGAGCCCGCTGCGCAACAGCGGGACGAGCGTGAACGAGTAGCCGAAGAGGAAGGCGAGCGCGACCGCGAGCGCGATCGTCTGCCAGTCGTTCCAGCCCAGCGCGGTGCCGATGATCATCCCGAGCACCTCGCCGATCGCGCACCCGGTCAGGCAGTGGACGGTGGCCGCGAATGCAACGCGGTTGAGCGACCCCTCGCCGTGGTGCTGCATCAGGACTTGACGAGTCGGCCGACCGCTGCCATCAGCTCGTCGAGCCGATCTGCCTGCGTGTCGCCTTCAGTGCCGACCACGCAGTGCCGGACGTGGTCGTCGAGCAGGCCGAGAGCGACCGCGTCGATCGCCTTCTGCGCCGCGCTGATCTGCGTCAGGACGTCGATGCAGTACCGCTCTTCCTCGACCATCTTCGCGATCCCGCGCACCTGGCCCTCGATCCGTGCCAGCCGGTTGAGGAGTGCCTCTTTCTCGGCGGAGTAACCGGGCGTCTCCATGCGAAGCACGATAACATACCCCCTGTGGGTATATCCGAACGCGAGCAGGGCAAGCCCGAACGGCTCGAGCTCCCGATCGAGGGCATGAGCTGCGCCTCGTGCGCCGCCCGGGTCGAGCGCCGCCTGAACGGGCTCGACGGGGTCGACGCGTCCGTCAACTACGCGACGGAGCGAGCGACCGTGACCTTCGATTCCGCACGCGTGGGAGCGGAGGATCTCGTCGCCGAGATCGAGGCTGCGGGCTATCACGCGCGGCTGGCCGAGCCGGAGACGGGCGAGGCCGGGGACGATCCGACCGCACCGCTCCGACGCCGTCTCGTCATCTCGGCTGCGCTGTCTGCCCCCGTGCTCCTGCTCGCGATGTTCGAGCCGCTCCAGTTCGAGTACTGGCAGTGGCTCTCCCTGCTGCTCGCGACGCCCGTCGCGCTCTGGGGCGCGTGGCCGTTCCACCGGGCCGCCTGGCAGAACCTGAAGCACGGTGCCGCGACGATGGACACGCTGATCTCGGTCGGCGTGCTCGCGGCGTGGGGCTGGTCGGTCGTCGCCCTCGTCTTCCTCGGCGCCGGGGAGCCCGGCATGCGCATGGGTTTCGAGCTCGTCTTCGACCGCGACGCTGCCGCCGAGCAGATCTACCTCGAGGTCGCGGCCGTCGTGACGACCTTCATTCTTGCCGGCCGCTACTTCGAGGCTCGCGCGAAACGGCGGGCGGGAGCCGCGGTCCGGGCACTGCTCGAGCTGGGCGCCAAGGAGGTCGGTCTGCTCGACGCCGACGGGCGCGAGCGGAGGGTTCCCGTCGACCTGCTCGGCGTCGGAGACCGGTTCGTCGTCCGGCCGGGCGAGAAGATCGCGACCGACGGCGTCGTCGAGGAGGGCGGCTCCGCGGTCGACCTGTCCATGCTCACGGGCGAGAGCGTGCCGGTCGAAGTGCAGCCGGGTGACGAGGTCTTCGGCGCGACGGTCAACCTCGGCGGTCGGCTCGTCGTCCGCGCAACGGGTGTCGGCGCCGACACGGCTCTCGCCCAGATCGCGCGGCTCGTCACGGAGGCGCAGTCGGGTAAGGCGCCGGTGCAGCGGCTGGCCGACCGGATCTCGGCCGTCTTCGTCCCGGTCGTGATCGCGCTCGCGCTCGCGACGCTCGCGTTCTGGCTGCTGGCCGGCGCCGGTGCGGCCTTCGCTTTCTCCGCAGCGGTGGCCGTGCTCATCATCGCCTGCCCGTGCGCGCTCGGCCTGGCGACGCCGACCGCCCTTCTCGTCGGCACGGGGCGCGGGGCCCAGCTGGGGATCCTGATCAGAGGCCCGGAGATCCTCGAGTCGACGCGGCGTGCCGACACGGTCGTTCTCGACAAGACCGGCACGGTGACGACCGGGAGGATGGCGCTCGCCGAGGTCGTACCGGCCCCGGGAGTCGACCCGGACGAGGCCTTGCGGCTCGTCGCCGCGCTCGAGAGCGCCTCCGAGCATCCCGTCGCCCGCGCGATCGCGGTGGCGGGTGGGGAGCCGCTGCCTGCGGTGCAGAGCTTCCGCAACCGAGAAGGCCTCGGCGTCGAGGGAGTCGTCGAAGGCCGCGAAGTCGTGGTGGGCCGGCCGTCGTTGCTCGCCGAGCGAGGCTTCCCGCTCCCGGAGGCGCTGGAGGCGGCCCGGGCAGGCGCGGAAGCCGACGGGAAGACCGCGGTGGTGGCCGCATGGGACGGTCGGGCACGCGCGCTCTTCGTCGTCTCCGACCGGATCAAGCCGTCGAGCCCCGAGGCCGTGCGGCGGCTCCGTGCTCTCGGCTTGCGCCCGGTGCTGCTCACGGGCGACAACGAGCGGACCGCCCGCGCCCTCGCCGGCGAGGCGGGGATCGACGAGGTGATCGCGGAGGTCCTGCCCGCCGGGAAGGCCGAGGTCGTGCGCCGGCTCCAGTCGGAGGGGCGGGTCGTGGCGATGGTCGGCGACGGCGTGAACGACGCTCCTGCGCTTGCCCAGGCCGACCTCGGGCTCGCGATCGGCACCGGCACCGACGTCGCGATCGAGGCGAGCGACCTGACGCTCGTCTCCGGTGACCTCCGCGCTGCACCCGACGCGATCCGCCTCTCGCGCCGCACGCTGGCGACGATCAAGGGCAACCTCTTCTGGGCCTTCGGCTACAACGTGGCCGCGATCCCGCTCGCCGCCGCCGGCCTGCTCAACCCGCTGATCGCCGGCGGTGCGATGGCCCTCTCGAGCGTGTTCGTCGTCTCGAACTCGCTCCGTCTGCGGCGCTTCAGCGCTGAGCGCGACTCGTAGACTCAGAGAGTGCCCACCCGCGTCCGTTTCGCCCCGAGCCCGACGGGCTCTCTCCATCTCGGCAGCGCGCTCTCCGCAGTGGCGAACCGGCGCCGTGGCGACTGGTTCCTGCTCCGGATCGACGACACCGATCCGCGGCGCAACCTTCTCGGCGGGGAGGAGGAGCTCGTCCGCGACCTCGAGTGGCTCGGGATCGTCTGGAACGAGGGGCCGGTCCGTCAGAGTGACCACCGCGAGCAGCACCTCGAGGCCGGTCGCACGCTCGGCGACCGCTTCGACGGGATCACGCTCGTGCGTGAGGACGGCTCACCGACGTACCACCTCGCGAGCGTCGTCGACGACATCGAGTTCGGGATCACTCACGTCATTCGCGGCTCGGACCACCGCCCCAACGAGGTGCTCCACCGCAGGCTGCACGAGGCGCTCGGGACCGAGCCGCCGGAGTACGTCCACCACGGGCTCGTCCTCGGGCCGGACGGCAGGAAGCTTTCGAAGCGGAACCACGGCGTGGCGACGGTCGAGGACCTGCGCGAGCAGGGGATCCCACCGGAGGCCGTCCGTGCCTACCTGGAGGAGCTCGGGCTTCCCCGGCATGACGTCCACCTCGACCTGTCGCGGATTCACCGTCTCGCGATCGACGCGATCGAGACTCTCTCCGACGAGGAGCTCGCCGCGCGTGTGGGTGCGCCCCCTCAGCTTGCCCGTGCCCTGCGGGGGGCACGGGATCTCGTCGAGGCGCGGGCGATGGCCGCGGCGATCCTGGAGCCGACACCGGTGACGCTGCCCGACGAGGCACGCCCGACGCTCGAGCGCTTCGTCGAGCTGCGGTCGCAGGGGCTCGACGGCAAGGAGATCGTGCGCGAGCTGAAGGCGGTGGGCGGAGACCTGAAGGCGCTGCGGCTCGCGCTCACGGGCGCCGACCGGGGCCCGAGCTCTGGACGGTGATCGCGGCGCTGCCGCAGGACGAGGCACTCCGGCGGGTCGATGCGGCTCTATAGCACGTATTCCAGGCGGCTCGAAGAGCTACCGCCGCCACCGGGGCCTGTCGCGGATGTACTTCTGCGGCCCGACTGTCTATCGCCGTCCACGTCGGCAATGCCGTGCCGTTCGTCCTCTCGATGTGGCTGAAGCGCTGGCTCGGCGAGCTGGGATACGAGTCCACGCTCGTCGTACAACATCACCGACATGAATGACAAGATCTACGACGCTGCGCCGGGAGCCAGTGCCAAGCGCGCGGACGAGGCGACGCGGTGGTATCTCGAGGACACTGATCGGCTGCGGGCTCGGGCGGCCCGACTTCGAGCCCACTGCCGTCGGCACGAGATGGTGGACCAGATCCGGATGATCGAGGAGCTCATCGCCTCCGGACACGCCTACGAGGTCCCGACGGAGACGTGTACTTCCGCGTCGCCAGCTTCGACGAGTATGGGCAGCTTTCCGGCCAGCGCCTGGACGAGGTGCAGGAGCAGGAGCCGAATCCGCGCAAAGAGGATCCGCGCGACTTCGCGCTCTGGAAGGCGAACAAGCCGGATGAGGACACGTGGTGGGACTCGCCCTGGGGCCGTGGACGGCCCGGTTGGCACATCGAGTGCTCGGCGATGGCCGAGAAGCATGCTCGGGCCCGAGCTTCGAGATCCACGGGGGTGGGCTGGACCTCGTCTTCCCACACCACGAGAACGAGATCGCGCAATCGCGCTCGCTCGGCCACGAGTTCGCGAAGATCTGGATGCACAACGGCATGCTCCGGTTCACGCGGCGAGAAGATGCCAAGTCAGTCGGCAACGACGAGTCGATCGCGCGACGTGCTCGACGGCTGGGGGCGGGAGACGACGCTACTGATCTTCTTCCTACAGCGCACTGGCGCAGCCGATCGACTTCTCGGACGAGACGATGGCGGCCGCGCAGGCCCGTGCCGCACGGGTTCAAGGAGGTCTTCCGCAACCCGTCCGAGCCCGCCCCCGCCGACGCGTGGGACCGCTTCGCAGCCGCACTCGACGACGACTTCTCGACGCCCGAGGCGCTGGCGCTGATGCACGAGTGGCGCGACCACGACCTGCTCCGGCGGGCGCTCGACCTCTTCGGGCTGGCGGCCCTTGCCGAGCAGGCGGAGGCGCCGCCCGAGGTGCACGAGCTCGCACGCGCACGCCAGGAGGCGCGGGCGGCACAGGACTTTGCGAGGGCCGACGAGCTCCGCGCGGAGATCGAGGACGCCGGCTGGGTGGTCCGGGACGATCCGGACGGCTACCTGCTCGTCCCGAAGGCGTGACGCGGGAACAGGTCTACGGCCGCCGTCCCGTTCGCGAGGCGCTCCGCGGCCCGCGGGAGGTGCTCGAGCTCTGGGCGACCGAGCGCGCCCTCGCCGCCGAGCCCTGGCTGCGGGACGAAGACGGCGACGGGCCGCGCGTGCAGGTCAAGCTCGACCGCGAGCTCGGCGAGGCCGCCGAGACGCGCGACCACCAGGGCGTCCTGGCCTGGTGCGAGCCGTACCGCTACGCGGACGGGCACGAGCTCGCGGCATCTGAGCGGCCGCTCCTCGCCTGTCTCGACCAGGTCACCGACCCCCGCAATCTCGGCGCGGTGGTTCGCAGCGCCGAGGGCGCCGGCGCGACCGGAGTCGTCGTCCCCGCCCACGGCTCGGCGCGGGTGACGGCCGCCGTCTGCCGCGCCTCCGCAGGCGCGGTCGAGCACTTGCCGGTTGCGGTCGTCCCGAACCTCGCTCGCTACCTGAACGAGATCAAGAGCGCCGAGCTCTGGATCTACGCCGCGGCCGCCGAGGCCGGCCAGGACATGTGGGAAGCGGACCTGGCCGGGGGCCTGGCCCTCGTCTTCGGCGCCGAGGGCAAAGGGGTGCGGCCGCTCGTCCGGCGCGCCTGTGACGGCGCCGTCGCGATTCCGCTGGCAGGGAAGGTCGAGTCGCTCAACGTGAGCGTGGCCGCGGCCCTGCTCCTCTACGAAGCGCGGAGGCGAAGGCGCGATGGCTGAGCCGACCCTGTACCTCTTCGACGGCCACAACTTGCTCCACGCCGGGGACTACGAGGACCAGCGGGCGCTCACCGACGTGCTCGCCTCGTTCGTGGCGCTGCGCGGGGCCCGCGGCGTGCTCGTCTGGGACGGCCCGGGAACCGACACGCAGGTCGGCCCGCTCGCGGTCCGTCATGCCCGGAACGCCGACGCGTTGCTGGAGCGGCTCGCGGCGGAGCATCGCGCCACCGAGCAGGTCTGTCTCGTCTCCTCGGACTTCGCGGTCCGCGGCACGTCGGGGCAGGAAGTGCAGAAGCGCTCGTCGCGCACGTTCCTCGCCGAGCTCGAGCAACCGCTCGGCGAGCAGCTGCGCGGGTCCCGTCTCGCGGACGCGCTCGACGACGAGACGCGTGCCCGCCTCGAGCGGCTGCGTCGAGGCGAATCCTAAACTGCCACACGAACATACGTTCCTAGCAGAATCGGTCCATTGCAAGCGACTTGTAACTTGCGCAGGTCCTTGCTATCTTCTTCCTCAACTTCAGGGTGAGAGTTGAGGGTCCGGCACGGCGGCCACACCGCTCGATCCCGCCAAAACCCAGGAGACCGCGATGCCCGCTCAGCCTGTCACCGCAGTCAAGTCGGCGCAGAAGGCTCAACGAGAGCTTGAGGACTTGCAATTGGTCGTGAAGGCGCGGAACGGCAGTCAGCCCGCACTCGATGCCCTGATGCGTCGCTACACGGGCTTCGTGCGCCTGAAGGCGAGCTCGTACTTCCTCGCCGGCGGCGACTCGGAGGACCTCGTCCAGGAAGGGTTGATCGGCCTCTACAAAGCCGTGCGGGACTTCCGGGCCGACAAGGAGACGTCCTTCCGGAGCTTCGCCGAGCTCTGCGTGACGCGGCAGATCATCACCGCGATCAAGACGGCGACCCGCTTCAAGCACCAGCCCCTGAACCAGTACATCTCGTTCAGCCACACGCCCGCGGGGCAGGAATCGGAGGGCGAGTGCACCCTCGGCGACGCGCTCCCAGGACCCTCGACGAACGACCCCTCCGTGTGCGTGATCTCCACGGAGGAGCTCCAGAGCCTGGTCTTCACGCTCGGCACCGGCCTCTCGCGGCTCGAGGCCGAGGCGCTCCGCTGCTACCTCGAGGGGCTCTCGTACGAGGAGATGGCCGACGAGCTCGGGTGCGACTGCAAGACGATCGACAACGCCCTCCAGCGCGTCAAGCGCAAGATCCTCGCGCACCAGAAGACGCGTGAGGTCCTGAACTAGCCGTGCCAAGGTTCGCGATCTCGTAAGTCGCTGCGAGGCGGATCCTTCGCGACTGGTTGTTGCGCGCCGGCGAAACCCTCAGCGCGCCTTGGCGGCGAATCTGAGCATCCTCGATCGGCACGAGGTAGACGCCGCGGGTCTCGGGACAATAGATGCCGAAAAAGTCGATCTCACCGAGGTAATCGCGGCGAAGTAATTTCGGGTTCGGGTGGTGGGCATACGAGCTGCACGCCGGGAACCTGATTGCACCCTCCTGCAACCTTCCCGTCTTGCATTGAACCCGGAAGAGGCCGGCGTCGTTCTCGATGACGAGGTCATACCGCGTATTCTCGCCGAACGGCACGAAAATCGCGTAGCCGGCCTGACTCAAGCCCAGCATCACGGCAAGCGTCGAGCGGTCACCGATCGCCTTCGGATGCTCCATCACTCAACCGTGCCCGAGGCATCGGCTGGGCCATGGCCTCTTCAGACAAGCACCGCCATCTCGCCTACCATTCGTCCTCGTCAGGCCGGAGTAGCTCAGTTGGTAGAGCATTCGCCTTGTAAGCGAACGGCCGTGGGTTCGAGTCCCGCCTCCGGCTCCTCCAGAAACGGTTGAAGCCCCGGTCCCTCGAAGGAGGGGCCGGGGCTTCGGTCGTGCAGGAGGTGCGGTTAGGCGGGTTCGGGAACCGCGACCACCTCGGGTGCCCGCTCGTGCTCGAGGCGGGGGAGCCACCCGAGCCAGCTCGGCAGGTACCAGTTCTTGTCGCCGAGCAGCTTCATCGTGGCGGGGAGGAGCACCGCGCGGATCAGCGTCGCGTCGATCAGGATCGCGGCGGCGAGCCCGATGCCCATCTCCTTCATGTCGATCACCGGCAGCAGGGCGAACACCGAGAAGGTGCCGACCATGACGACGGCTGCGCTGGTGACGACACCTGCCGTGGACTTGATCCCGTGGGCGACGGCCTCGTCGTTCGAGAGACCGCGGTCATAGGCCTCGCGGACGCGGCTCAGGACGAAGACGTGGTAGTCCATCGAGAGCCCGAACAGGATCACGAACAGGAACATCGGCAACCAGGGCGTGATGCCGCCGTTCGACTGGAAGTCGAGCAGGCTCTCGCCCCAGCCCCACTGGAAGACGGCGACGAGGATGCCGTACGCCGCTCCGACGGAGAGGAGGTTGAGCAGGATCGCCTTCAGGGCGACGACGATCGAGCGGAACGAGACCAGCATGATCAGGAAGGCGAACAGGAGCACGAAGCCGAAGACGAGCGGCGCGGTCGTCGCCATCTTCGACTCCCAGTCCTTGTCCAGCGCGGTCGTGCCGGTGACGGCGTACTCGACGCCCTCGACCTCGCCGAGCGTGCTCGGCAGCAGGTCATCGCGCAGCGTCGCCAGGGCGGTCTGCGAGGCCGCGTCCGTGCTCGTGCCCGCGAGCGGGATCGAGAGCTGGGCGACCGTGCTGTCACGGCTGGCCTCGAGCTCGATCGGGCCCTTCATCTGGCCGGAGGCGAGCGCGTCCTTCTTCAGCTGGACGATCGCGTCCTGCACGGCGGGGGTGCGGACGTCGTCAGCCTGGATCGCGACGATCGCTGGGTCGTTGCCGCCCGGGAAGGCCGCGTCGAACTTCTTCAGCGGCTCGATCTCCGGGATCGAGATGTCGTCCACGCCCGTCGTGGCGGTGTTCAAGGACAACGCGGGGACGGCCAGCGCGACCAGCACGGCGCCTGCGGCGATCGCCGAGAAGACCGGGCGCCGGAGGACGCGGTCGAGGATCGCGCCCCAGAAGCGGCTCTCGCCGTCCTTGCTACGGAGCCGGCCCAGGAACGGGATGCGACCCCTCTCGACCTTGTCTCCGAGCCTGCCGAGCAGGGCGGGCAGCACCGTGAGTGAGCCGAGCATGGCGACGGCCACGACCATCATCGTGCCGATCGAGAAGGACATGAACGTCTTGTCGCCGGAGAGGAACATGCCGGCCATCGCGACCAGGACCGTGATGCCCGAGATCAGGACGGCACGGCCGGAGGTGGCTGCGGCGGCTTCGAGGGCGGCGTGCTCACTGCGTCCTGCCGCACGCTCCTCGCGCTCACGGCGGAGGTAGAAGAGCGAGTAGTCGATTCCGACGGCGAGGCCGATCAGCAGGATCACCTCGCCGATCTGCTCGTCGACAGGGATGAACTGGCTCGGCAGGGCGATCAGGCTCGTCGTCGCCATGACCGCGGTGATCGCCAGCAGCAGCGGGATCAAGGCGGCGACGGCGGAGCCGAACACGAACAACAGGATCACGAGCGTCAGCGGGATCGCGACCATCCCGGCTGTCTTCAGCATGTCGTTGAAGGCCGCGTCGGTCGCCTTGGTGGTCGTGACGCTGCCGAGCTGGTTGACCTCGAAGCCCGGGTGCTTCGCCGCGGTCTTGTTCACGGCGGCCTCGAGCTTGTCGATGTAGAGCGAGGCCTCTTCGTACGTGCCGACCGGCTGGTACTGCACCATCGCCGAGCGGCGGTCATCGGAGACGAGGTCGGCGTGCCCGACCTCGAGCGGCGTGTCGATCTTCCGGGCCTGCGGGAAGCCGTCGACGGTCTTGGCGACATCCTCGATCACGGCCTCGAAAGCCGGATCGTCGGCCTTCAGGGTCTTCGACTGGATCAGGACGATCTCGCCCTGCTCGTCGGCGGCCTCGGGGAAGCCGGCCTCGATCATCTTGGTCGCGGTAGCGGCCTCGCCGACAGCGAGGTCGTCGTCCTCGAGGTACTTCGTGCCGACCGCGCCGCCGATGTAGACGGACGCAATCACGAACGCGAGCCAGCCGAAGACCGCGGTCTTCCAGTGGTTCGCGCTCCACCGGCCCATGCGGGCTGCGACGTTGGTGCTCTGCTTCAGGGGTGACATGACTGGGCGACGTCCTTTCCTGCGGTGGGGGGCCGTGCGGAGAGGGACGGGATTGGACAGCTCCAGCCTTCTCGATCGGGGGCGCGGGCGAAATGCGGCGTCCAGGTGTCCCGAGGTACGGGGAGCCTCACCGGCGGAGTGGGGGCGGGCCCCGCCCTCGCGAGGCGCCGGCAAGCACGAAGCCCCGCCTGTTTCGAGGCGGGGCTTTGCGCTCTTCCGGGAGGAGGAAGCTCTAGGCCGCTTCGGCCAGGTCGCGAGGCGACCGGATCCGATGCGACGCGTGCAGCTGCACTGGCTCGGCGACCGGGGCGGGCGCCGAGAGGCGGGAAGCGGTGACCCATCCGGCGGCGACGACGAGCCCGCCTGCGACTGCGTCGAAGAAGAAGTGGTTGCCCGTCGCCACGATGATGAGCAGCATCAGGAGCCGGGTACGCGGCGCCGGCGAGCCGGAACGACCGCCGCGTCGCGAGCTGCGCGAGCGCGACGCCGACGATCAGCGCGTAGCCGAAGTGCAGGCTCGGGACGGCGGCGATCGGGTTATAGAGGCTGCCGAGCAGGTCGGAGCTGAGGTCGAGCCCGGTGTGGCTCGTGACCGTGTCCGCGAAGCCCATGTTCGCGAGCCGCGGCGGCGCCGCCGGATAGAGGACGTAGCCGACGAGCGCGAGCGCTGTGCTCACGATCAGCGTCGTGCGCACGAACGGGAACGCGTGCGGGCGGCGGCGGTGGACCCAGATGAGCACCGCCGCGGTGCCCGCGAAATGGAGGGCGACGTAGAGGAAGCCGAGCAGCGCAGGGACGCCCGGCAGCGCGGCTGCCAGGTTCTGCACGTCACGCTCGACGAAGAGATTGAGCCGGCTCTCGAGCGCGACGATGTCTGCCGTGTGCGCAGCGGGCCGCCGCCCAGTCCTCGCCGCCGAAGCCGCGGACGAGCTCGTAGGCGCCGTACAGGACGGCCAGCGCTGCGAGCTCGACGCGACCCGGATAGGGCCGGTCTGCGAGTCTGCGGAAGCGATCGAAGGACATGTCCGCAGACTCTCAGCGGGCCTCGCCTCGGGCCATGGGGCGAGCCAGCGTTTCGAAGTGCGGCTATCCGTACTGCCCAGCTTCGGCAGTCGCAGCTAGGCGTTTAACTGCGGAGTAGCGCGAGCACCGCGAGCACCCTGCGGTGGTCCTCCGCAGTGGCGGGAAGGCGCAGCTTCACGAAGATGCTCGTCACGTGTTTCTCCACCGCTCGCAGCGTGACGAAGAGACGCTCGGCGATCGCCTGGTTGGAGCGCCCTTCGGCCATCAGCTCGAGCACCTCGCGCTCGCGCGGCGAGAGATCATCGATCGGGTCGTCGCGCCGGTGACGACCGACGAGCTCGCTGACCACGGTCGGGTCGAGGGCAGAGCCACCCTCCGCGACGCGGCGCACGGCAGCCGCGAACTCGTCGATGTCGGCGACCCGGTCCTTGAGCAGGTAGCCGACGCTCTCCGCGCTGTCGGAAAGGAGCTCCATCGCATAGACGGGCTCGACGAACTGCGAGAGCACGAGCACGCCGGTCTCCGGATGCCGCTCGCGGATCTCCTTGGCCGCCCGGAGGCCCTCGTCGGTCTGCGTGGGCGGCATGCGGATGTCCACGACCGCGACGTCCGGCTGGTGCATCGCGACGTGGCGAAGCAGGTCCTCCGCGTTCCCCGACTGCGCGACGACGTCGAAGCCGGCCTCCTGGAGCAGCCGGGCGATCCCCTCGCGCAGCAGCACCGAGTCGTCTGCAAGCACGACGCGCACCGGTGTGGCGCCCGGCCGGGCCCGCAGCGGGGGAAAGTCTCCGCCCAGTCCGGGCTCGTCGAGCTGGTAGATGCGCTCCGGCTCGGGCAGGTCGGGCAGCAGCCAGAGGCCGAGGTCCCGGAGGTCGCGACCCGGCGTGAGCACGGTCGCGGCCGACTCGGACGTGATGATCTGGCCGCCGTGGCCGGCCGAGGCGATCCGGTAGGCGCGGTGCACGTCGACGCCCACGTAGCCGTCGTCTCCCAAAGCCGCCGTGCCGGTGTGGATGCCGATCCGGACGCGCACGGGCGCCGGCCAGTGGTGACCGGTCAGCAGCCGCTGCGCGTCGCACGCGGCGGAGGCGGCCTCCTCCGTCGAGGCGAAGACGGCAAAGAGCTCGTCGCCCCGCGAGTCGACCTCGTGCCCGCTCGAACCGGAAAGGGCCTCTCGTAGCAGCCGCCTGATGTCACCGAGGACGGGTTGCCACTCGGCGCCCAGCTCGCGGGCAAGCCGCGTCGAGCCTTCGACGTCGGCGAACAGGAAGGTGACGGTGCCCGTCGGGAGCGAGCTCACTCCCAGAGTCTAGGAGGGTTTGGCGGACCCTTGCGCGGGGTTCGCCAAACCCTCCTCGTCGCTACGCTGCGACTTCCAGGAGCTCCGGGCTGCGGCGGGCGGCATAGGCGAACGGGTGGTAGAAGGCGTCGAGTGCGTCGGAACGCTCGACGGAGAGCTCGAACAACGCATCGCTGGCCAGGTGCAGCACCTCGACCGAGACTGTGTCGTCGGCGGGCGTCCACCAGAGAGTGACGTCGATTCCGTCGTTCCGGCGGCTTGCGAGATCGATTCTATGGGGGGCGTTCATTTCGGCTCCTTGTCGTGTCTGCGGTGCCCGCACGATCCCACCTGGAGCTGCTTGCGCCGATGCGGAGCGCACGTGTCCGCAGGTACGGGCTGCCCTACTCCTGAGAGGCGGGCTGCAGCGGGATCTCGGCCGTCACGCGCGTGCCGCCGCCGGCGGGGCTCTCGATCGAGAGCGTGCCGCCGAGCGCCTCGACCCGGTCCGTCAGGCCACGCAGGCCCGAGCCCGCGACGGGATCGGCGCCGCCGATCCCGTCGTCGCCGACCTCGACCCGCGCACTGCCGTTCTCGCAGCTCACGCGCACCGTCGCGCCGCTGGCGCCCGCGTATTTCGCAACATTGGCCAGAGCCTCGGCGATCACGTAGTACGCAGCCGCTTCAACCGGCCGGGGGAGCTCCTCGGCGGGCGTCTCGATGTCGATCGGGATCGGCGAGCGCGAGGCGAGCGCCTCGAGCGCCGCCGGGAGGCCGCGGTCGGTGAGCACCGCCGGATGGATGCCGCGGGCGAGCTCGCGGAGCTCGTCGAGCGCCGCGGCGAGCTCGCTCGCGGGCCGAGTCGAGGACCCTGGCCCGCAGTCTCGGGATCGGAGTCGAGCTTCGCCTGGGCGAGCCGGAGCGAAAGCGATAGCGCGACGAGGCGCTGTTGGGCGCCGTCGTGGAGGTTCCGCTCGAGTCGGCGCCGTGCCTCGTCGCCGGCCTCGACGATCCGTGCCCGTGAGGCCCGGATCTCCTCCTCCTGGCGGCGCCGGTGCGTGACGTCGGCGAACATCACCATGTGGCCGACGACGTTCCCCGAGGTGTCCTTGAGCGGCGCCGCCGAGGCCTCGACCACGATCTTCGCCCCGTCCTTGCGCAGGCGCACGGTCTCGACGTTGTTGTAGAGCTCGCCGGTGCGAACCCGCCGGAAGAGCTCCGCGAGCTCATCTTCCCGCTCACGGGGAATGTGCTTGGGCTTGCCTCCGACGATCTCGGCGGCGCTCCAGCCGAACATGTGCTCCGCGGCCGGGTTCCAGCGCGTGATCGTGTCATCGAGCGCGTACTCGGCGATCGCCACCGGTGAGGCCTCGATCACCGCCTCGAGCCGCTGCTGGCTGGCCTGCAGCTGCTTGTGCTGGAGCTGGCGCTCAGTGACGTCGAGGCCGCCGCAGACCACGTTCCGCACGTTTCCCTGGTCGTCGTAGAGCGGGGCGGTCGACCAGGCGATCGTCAGTTCCTGCCCGGCCCGGTTGACGAACGTGTGCTCGAAGCCGGCCTTCTTGTGGAAGGGCGCTGCCTCCTCGAAGCGCATTCTCGAGCCCTCCCGCTCCTCCGGCGAGACGAAGACGTCCCAGAACGGCTGCCAGCGAACCTGCTCCTCGTCGTCGTAGCCACTGGCCACCAGTGAGGCCTCGTTCAGGTTCACGATCCTGCCTTCGCGGTCGAGCGAGCACAGCAGGGACGGCGAGGCATTGACGATCGTCTCGAGGAACTCGATCTGGGCCCGCAGCTTCGCTTGCAGGCGCTCGTTGTCCAGCCACAGCCCCGCCGCTGCGGCTGTTGCGTCGACAAGCTCCGGTTCGTCCGCGAGCAGCGGATCGTGCAGCAGCGCGGCAGTCGGGCGGCCCGCGTGCTCGACGAGGGTGACGTGGCGGTTGCCGTCTCCCTCTGCGAGGGGCTTGCCGTCGGCCGAGACGTAGCGGCCGGACTCGGGCAGCCAATAGGCGATGTCGAGCGTCGGGTCGCGCAGCGTCCGGGCGAGCGCGTCCCGGATCGGCGTGCCGCGGGTGAGCTCGAGCAGCAGGTCGGCGACGCCAGAGCGGGCGAGACGGCCCTTGAGCACGCCGGCCAGGAACGCGATGGGCACGGCCGCGAGCGCGGCCAGGGCCATCAGCTCGATCGGCCTGCCCGTGCGCTGCGAGAACTCCGACACGCCGAGGGCGACGAGCAGCAGAAAGAGCGTGAACGCGCTCGTCGCGTACACCGGTCCGAGCGCGCGTCGCAGAGTGGGGCTGGCATGACGCCACCGCTGTGCGAGAGCCAAGAGAACGAGGACGAGGACAATGAGTGCGGCGACGGAGGCGAACGCCAAGATGACCTGGGCGGCCCGGTCGCTCTGCACCACGGCGATCGTGCTGTCCGGACAGGCCTCGCCGCACGTCCGGTCCGTGCCTCCGACGAGGAGCAGCGCCACCGCCGGCACGATCAGGTCGAACCAGATCACGATCACGAGCAGCCGGAAGTAGCGCGACTCGAGCCTCCCGGACGGAAAGGCGAGGATGAGGTGACCGAACGCTCCGAAGGCGGCGCTGTTGAAGATGAACCCGAGCGTGAAGATCCAGGCGTTGTTCGCGGTCGTCAGCGCACTGAGCAGCCAGAGGCAGCCGGTGGCGACGAGGAGCAGGCCGGTGCGGTTCTCGGGACGGCGCCAAATCGGCGAACAGGCCGCTGAAGACGAACGAGAGCGTGCCGACCACCGCGATCGAGAGGATCCAGACCTTGTCGTCTGTGTGGTTGCTTCTCGAGACCAGCCAGACTGCGCCCGCCGCGCCGAGCAGCGCGACCGCGCCGGCGGCGACGAGGTAGCGGCCTCTCACCCCAGGACGTCTGTGAGGCTGTCTCCCGAAAGCTCGGCCTTCGGGATGAAGCCGCGGGCTCCGCTCTGCGCGATCATGCAGCCATAGTCGCATGCATCGCGGCTCGAGACGAGAACGACGGCCGGTGGGCCGCCGTTCAGGTGGAGCGTCCGGCAGACGGCGAAGCCATCCATGTCCGGAAGCTGGACGTCGAGCAGGAGCACGTCGGGATGCAACGCCCGCACCGCGGCGATCGCCGACTCTCCGTCCTCCGCCTCGCCAACGACCTCGTAGCCTTCCGACTGGAGGATCGCCTTGGCCGACGCGCGGAAGCTCGGGTGGTCGTCGGCGATCACAACGGTCTTTGGCATGCACATATGGTGGCAGAGCGCGACCGCAGCTGTAGTGCGGCAAACCACACTCTCCTTCTACCCCTTTTCAAGCGCTCGCTCGCAGCGGTTCCGTCCGTCGCTCGCGGGCGGCGAGGGCCTGCTTCGCCTTGACCGCCAGCCAGAGCTCCATGCGTTCTGCCGGGTCGTCGGGGTGGCGGCCCGTCTGCTTGCGCAGCTGCTCCATCCGGTAGCGGAGCGTGTGCCGGTGCACACCGAGCCGGGCGGCGGCTTCGCTCCAGCGGCAGCCTGTGTCAAGGAGAGCCGTCAGCGACTCGAGCAGCCACGTGCTCGCCGCTGCGGGACCGAGCACGCGCGCCACGAAGGCCTCGAGCGCCGCACTCGGCAGGCTGAGCAGGAGCTCGAGCGAGCCCAGGTCGTGGTACGAGGCGACCGGGCCGGCGACCGTGTCGAGAGCCGCTCGCGCCTCGAGCAGGCTGCGCCCGAGACCGGCGCCCGACGCGGGGCGACCCACGCCCACCCGGGTGGCGGGCGCCGTGTCGACGAGCCGCTGCGCCAGCGCGAGGACTTCCTCCTCGCTGTCGGCCGCGACGAGGAACGCGGCGCGGTCGCGCCGCGAGGCGGAGAGATGACGCACGCCCCGGTCGTCTAGCGCGCGCGCGCAGCAGCAACGCGGACGTCGCCGGAGGGCGCCTCGTCGGCGACGGCGAGCAGGGCTGCGTACCGCGCGTGCGGATCGAGCCCGAAGGCCGCGATCCTGCGGGCGATCTCGCGTTCGTCGAGTCGGTCTTGCTCGAGGTCCTCGAGCAGGTCGCCGGCCAGGCGCAGCTCCGCAGCCGAGACCGCGTGACGGCGCGAGAGCTCGAAGGCGAGCGCCGTCTGGCCGTGGTGGAGCACCAGGCGGTCGTATTCGGAAAGCTCGCCGCCCGGCTTGCCCGCCCGCAGGGACCATGTGTCGCCGTCCGCGATCACCGGCAGCCTGAGCACGCTCTCGCAGGCGTCGAGCAGCGCGCCGCGGCATTCACCGACGACACGGCCGGCCTCGTCGACGAGGGCGAGCGAGCACTCCGCGTGCTCGCCGAGGATCGCCAGCAGCGCGGGAGCGCCGCGACCCTCGAGGACGGCGCGAGCAAGACGCTCATGGACCTCGAGCGCCCGTTCGAGGCGCGCCAGCTGCGCGTTCACGAGCCGGCCCGAGATCGCCTTCGTGAGCGCGATGAAGGGAACTTCGTACGGCACGGTGACGAGCGGAAAGCCGAGCCGCTCGGCCTCGTCCGCGAGCGCCTCCGGGGGCTCCGCCCAACCGAAGCCGACTCCGAACGCGAGCCCGGCGAGCCCGTGCCGTGCGAGCCGGCGCACGTACTCGCGCTGCGGACGTGAGAGCTCGCCGATGCCGAGGCCGGTCGTGATCAGCAACTCGCCGCCTTCGAGCCACGGCGTCGGGTCGGGCAGCTCCGAGACGTGCACCCAGCGGATCGAGTTGCCCACTCCCGATGCACCCGCGGCGAGCTCGAGGCTCGAGGCCCGGCAGTTCGAGGATGTCCTGGACGGTCAGCATTGGATCGGCCGCGTCGCTTGGACGCACGGGCCAAGACGCTACTCCTCTCCGGCGGCAAGAGGCAAGCACTCACGCGGTACGGTGACGCCCGAGGAGCAAGGCTTTGGGCCGGTGTGTCCAACAGGACCGGGCTGACGTAGCCCGCGGGTCCATTGCGCCTCCACGGGGGCCGCGAGAGAATCGCCGCGTGTCTCTGAAGGAGCGCACAGCGGTCGACGACGTCGTGCACGCGCGGGAGCGCTACGTCGCCCGCGGCGTCGCGACGCCGAAGCTCGTCGTCCGGCGGGCGACTGGAGCGCGGGTCGAGGCGGTGGACGGGAACGTCTATCTCGACTTCGCGGGCGGGATCGCGTGCCAGAACGCCGGGCACGGATTCGCCCCCGTCGTGGCCGCGATCCACGAGCAGGTCGACGCCTTCCTGCATCAGTGCTTCATGGTCGGCACCTACGAGCCGTACGTCGAGGTCTGCCGCAGGCTGGCCGAGCTCTCGCCCTGCGGCGGGCGAGAGCAAGTCGATCCTCGTCAACTCAGGCGCGGAGGCGGTCGAGAACGCCGTCAAGATCGCCCGCTCGGCGACCGGGAGGCCGGGCGTGGTCGTCTTCGACAACGGCTTCCACGGCCGCACCCTGCTGACGATGGCGATGACGAGCAAGGTGCGCCCGTACAAGGCCGGCTTCGGGCCGTTCCCGGCCGAGGTCTACCGCACCGTCGCGCCATATCCCTACCGCGGCATCGAGACGGACGAGGCGATTGCGGCGCTCGAGCACCTGTTCGAGAGCGAGGTCGACGCCACGTCGGTCGCGTGCGTCGTCCTCGAGACGGTGCAGGGCGAGGGCGGGTTCATCCCGATGCCGCTCGACTACCTGCCGAGGCTCGTCGAGCTCTGCGGGCGGCACGGAATCCTCTACGTTGCGGACGAGGTGCAGTGCGGCGTCGGGAGGACGGGCCCGATGTGGGCCGTCGAGCACTACGAGGGCGTGCGGCCGGACCTCCTCGTCTCGGGCAAATCGCTCGGCGGCGGGCTGCCGTTGGCGGCGGTCACCGGCCGAGCAGAGCTCATGGACGCACCCGGGCCCGGCGGGCTCGGTGGCACCTTCGGCGGGAATCCGGTCGCCTGTGTGGCCGCCTCCGTCGTGCTCGACACCGTCGCCGAGCCGGCGTTCCGCGCCCGGGCCGAGACCGTCGGGCAGACGCTCCGCGCCCGCCTCGACGAGCTCGCGGCGCGCGACGACGCGGGTCGGCGAGCTGCGCGGCCTCGGCCCGATGCTCGCGCTCGAGCTGCGTGACCAGAGCCCCGAGCTCGCGCAGAGCGATCACGGCGGCCGCCTTCGAGCGCGGCCTGCTCCTCCTCTCCTGCGGCCTCCACGGCAACGTGATCCGCCTGCTGCCGCCGCTGACCGTCACCGACGACGAGCTCGAGCGTGGGCTCGGGCCTCCTCGAGGAATCGTTTGCCATCGCAGCCTGAGGATCGACGTGCGCGTCGCGGGCCTGCGCAAACGCTACGGCGACGTGACCGCGGTCGACGGCGTCGACCTCGAAATCCGTCGCGGCGAGTTCTTCACGCATGCTCGGACCCTCGGGCTCCGGGAAGACGACGACGCTTCGCATGATCGCCGGCTTCGAGCGGCCGGACGAAGGGACGGTCGAGCTGCGTGGCCGGGACGTCTCGGCGCTGCCGCCGTACGCGCGCGACGTGAACACTGTCTTCCAGGACTACGCGCTCTTCCCGCACATGACGGTGCAAGAGAACGTGGAGTACGGGCTGCGAGTGAAGAAGGTGCCGCAGGGCCGAGCGGCGGTCACGCGCCGAGGAAGCGCTCGGGCCTCGTGCGGCTCGCCGGCTACGGCGGCCGCAAGCCCTCCCAGCTGTCCGGTGGGCAGCGGCAGCGCGTCGCGCTCGCGCGGGCGCTCGTCAACCGTCCCCAGGCGCTGTTGCTCGACGAGCCGCTGGGCGCGCTCGACCTCAAGCTCCGCCAGGAGCTCCAGGTGGAGCTCAAGGGCCTGCAGCAGGAGCTGGGGATCACGTTCGTCTACGTGACGCACGACCAGGAGGAGGCGCTCACGATGAGCGACCGCCTCGCCGTGTTCAACCACGGCAAGATCGAGCAGATCGGGGCGCCCGCCGAGGTGTACGAGCACCCGGCCAGCGAGTTCATCGCCGGCTTCGTCGGTGTCTCAAACGTGCTTGATCGCGACGGCCGCCGCTTCACGGTGCGGCCGGAGAAGATCCGCCTGCTCGGCGACGGAGAGCCCCCGGCGGCCGGCGTCAGCATGGAGGAAGGCCAGGTTCGTGACGTGGTTTACGTCGGAGCCGTCACCCGCTTTCACGTCGAGCTCGACGCGGGCGGGGAGCTGACCGTAGTGAGCCAGAACCTCGAGAGCGGCTCGAGCGAAGCGCTGGAGCGACAGGGAAGCCGGGTCCGGCTCGTGTGGCGGCCGGAGCACGTCTTCGTCATCGAAGAACCAGACGGGTCGAACGGAGGGAGTCGATGAGCAAGGGAAGAGTTGGGCGCTGGGCGGCGGCCGCGGCCGCGACCACAGTGCTCTGTGTGATGGCCGCCGGCTGCGGCGGGGACGACGAGGAGGCGCGCCGGCACGACCGCGGCCGCGACGGAGGAGGCCGCCGCGACGCCCGAAGGGATGATGCAGTCGCTCGGCGAGGGCGAGGGTGAGGTCAACCTGATCGCATGGGCCGGGTACGTCGAGGACGGCAGCACCGACCCGAAGGTGGATTGGGTCTCGTCGTTCGAGGAGCAGACCGGCTGCCAGGTCAACGTCAAGCTCGGCAACACGTCGGACGAGATGGTGACGCTGATGAGGACCGGTCAGTACGACGGCGTATCGGCCTCGGGTGACGCGAGCCTCCGCCTGATCGCGGGGGGCGACGTCGCGCCGGTCAATCTCGACCTGATCCCGAACTACGAAAACGTGTTCGAGGGCCTGAAGAACCAGCCGCACAACACGGTCGACGAGGTGCCGTACGGCGTCCCGCACGGGCGCGGGGCGAACCTGCTCCAGTTCCGCACCGACACAGTCAAGCCCGCGCCGGACTCGTGGAGTGTCGTCTGGGACGAGAACTCGCCACACAAGGGCAAGGTCACGGCGTACGACAGCCCGATCTACATCGCGGACGCTGCGGTCTACCTGATGGCGACGCAGCCCGACCTCGAGATCACCGACCCGTACGAGCTCGACGAGAAGCAGTTCGCGGCGGCGGTCGACCTGCTCAAGAAACAGCGCACGATCATCGGCGAGTACTGGTCGGACTACACGAAGCAGATCGCGGCGTTCACCGGCGGCGAGAGCGTCGTCGGGACGACCTGGCAGGTGATCACCAACGTGCTCAAGGGCGAGGACGTGCCCGTGAACTCGGTTCTGCCGAAGGAGGGCTCGACCGGCTGGTCGGACACGTGGATGATCGCGTCGGAGGCCAAGAGCCCGAACTGCATGTACATGTGGATGAACCACATCATCTCGCCGGAGGCGAACGCGGCCGCGACCGAGTACTTCGGCGAGGCCCCGTCGAACAGCGAGGCGTGCCAGCACACGGCCAACAAGGACCACTGCACGCTCTTCCACGCCGACGACGAGGAATACTTCGAGCAGATCCACTACTGGAAGACGCCGCAGGCCGACTGCGGCGACGACCGTGGCACGGTCTGCAAGGACTACTCCGAATGGACACAAGCCTGGACTGAAATTAAAGGTTGAGCTCGTCGTCTGAGGTCGTCGAGGCGCCGCGCCGGGAATCTCCGGCGCGGCGCCTCTCCTCGTTCCTGGACCGACACTCGCGGCTCCGAGTCGGGCTGCTGCTGACGCCGCCGCTCTCGTGGCTCCTGCTGGCCTACCTCGGGTCGCTCGTCGTCCTCTTCGTCGCTGCGTTCTGGCGACTCGACCCGTTCACGGCCGAGGTCGTGCACGACTACGGCTTCCAGAACTTCCGGCAGCTGTGGGAGAGCGACGTGTACCGGGCGATCACGCAGCGCACGATCCTGATCGCCGCCGCTGTGACCGTCACGGACGCCGTGCTCGCCTTCCCGATCGCGTTCTACATGGCGAAGGTCGCCTCGCCGCGCACGCGCAACCTGCTCGTCGTCGCCGTCCTGCTCCCGCTCTGGGCGAGCTACCTCGTCAAGGTCTACGCCTGGCGGATCGTCCTCCAGGAAGAGGGCCTCTTGAACTGGGTGCTCTCGCCGCTCGGGCTCTCGGGGCCGGGGTTCGGCAACGTGGCCACGTGGCTCGTCTTCTCCTACCTCTGGCTGCCGTTCATGATCCTCCCGGTCTACGCCGGGTTCGAGCGGATCCCGTCGTCGCTGCTCGAGGCCTCGGCCGATCTCGGGGCGCGCGGTTTCTGGACGCTGCGGCGCGTCGTGTTCCCGCTGGTGCTGCCCGCGTTGGCGGCGGGCTCGATCTTCACCTTCTCGCTGACGCTCGGCGACTACATCACGCCCCAGCTGGTCTCGAGCACGCAGTTCATCGGCAACGTCGTCTACGCCAACGTCGGCGTCGCGAACAACCTCCCGTTCGCGGCCGCGTTCGCGACGGTGCCGGTCGTCGTGATGGTCGATCTACCTGCTGCTGGTGCGGCGCCTCGGGCGCCTTCGAGAACCTATGACCTCCCGGGCCGGCACCTGGTTCCTGCGGGGCGCAAGCGCCGTCACGCTCGCCTTCATCTACCTGCCGCTGCTCGTGATCTTCCTCTACGCCTTCAACGACCGCCGCTCGCTCGTCTGGCCGATCGAAGGGCTGACGACGCAGTGGTTCGGCCGCGCGATCGACAACCCCGGCGTGCGCGAGGCGCTCTGGGTCTCGCTCAAGGCGGCGGCGGGCGCGACGCTGATCGCGATGCTGCTGGGCTGCCTGGCGGCGCTCGCGGTCGCGCGCCACCGCTTCTTCGGGCGCGAGGCGATCTCGTTCCTGGTCATCCTGCCGCTCGCGCTGCCCGGGATCGTGACCGGGATGGCGCTGAACGCGACGTTCCGGAACCTGCCGGAGCCGTTCGGCGTCGACCTCGGCCTCTTCACGATCATGGTCGGGCACGCGACGTTCTGCATTGTCGTGGTCTACAACAACGTCGTCGCCCGGCTGCGGCGCACGGCGGGGTCACTCGAGGAGGCCTCGGCCGACCTAGGCGCCGACGCCTGGCAGACCTTCCGCTACGTCACGTTCCCGCAGCTGAAGACGGCGCTCCTCGCCGGCGGCCTGCTCGCGTTCGCGCTCAGCTTCGACGAGGTGATCGTGACCACATTCACCGCCGGCCCGGACCAGACGCTGCCGATCTGGATCCTCAACAATCTCTCGCGCCCGAACCAGCTGCCGATCGTGAACGTCGTCGCGGTGTTCGTGATCCTGCTCTCGATGATCCCGGTCTACTTCGCCTCGCGGCTCTCCAGCGAGTCGCGCGGCGCCGGCGTCGCCGGCGGAGCGCGTTAGGGTCTCAGCCGAGCGCCTGCTCGAGATCGCGCCAGAGCTCGTCTGGCGGCTCGAGGCCGACAGCCAGCCGCAGCAGCCCTTCCGGGACGCGATCGCCCTCCCAGCGGTGCCGCGTCTCGATCGTCGAGTGGACGCCGCCGAGGCTCGTCGCGTTGACGATCAGCTTCGTCGCCGTCTCGACGCGCCGGGCCGCCGCGCCGTCGGCGAGGTCGAACGAGAGCAGGGCGCCGAAGCCCGGGTAGCGCACCGTCGTCACTTTGTCGTGGCCGCGCAGGCGTTCCGCAAGCGCGGCGGCAGTCTCGCCCTGGCGCGCGACGCGCACCTCGAGCGTCTTCAGACCGCGGAGCAGGAGCCAGGCGGCGTCGGGCGCCGCGACGATCCCGGTTCGGGTTCGCAGCTCGAGGAGTCGGGTCGCGTGCTCGGCGCGCTTCGCGACGACGGCGCCGAGGAGCACGTCGTGGTGACCGGCCAGGTACTTGGTCGCGGAGTGGAGGACGAGGTCGCAGCCGCGCTCGAGCGGCTGCAGGTGAACCGGCGTCGCCGCGGTTGCGTCGCAGACGACGGGTGCGGCATGTGCGGCAGCGGCCTCGAAGTCGGGCATGGTCAGGAGCGGGTTGGAGGGCGCCTCGATCCAGACGAGGTCGACGCCGTCGGGCGGCGGCCCGGTCTGGTCGAAGAGGACGTGCCGGAGCCCCCAGCGCTCGAGCTCGCGGAAGAGCACACCGGTGCCGTAGTAGGCGTCTTGCGTGAGCGCGATCGTCGAGCCGGGAGCAAGAAGCGCGAGCACGAGCGCGGTCGTCGCGCCCATCCCGGAGGAGAAGAGCAGCGCCTCGCCGCCGTCGAGCCGGCCGAGCGCACGCTCCGCCTCGACTCCGACCGGGTGCGCGTTTCGCGCGTAGTGGAACGGCCCCGGCTCGCCGTCGACGTAGGCCCAGATCGTCGAGCGGTCGAGCGGCGGCTCCATGGGAGCGATCGTATTAGGCTGCGGCCGCATGGCCGAGACCCACGACACGACCGCCGCCAAGCTCGCCTGGCTGCAGGAGTTGTCCGAGCAGGCGGCGACCGCCGGCAGTGAGAAGGCGATCGCACGGCAACGCGAGCGGGGGAAGCTGCTCGCGCGCGAGCGGATCGACAAGCTGCTCGACCCCGGCTCGTTCGTGGAGCTCGACCGCTACGTTCGGCACCGGAACCCGGACTTCAACTCGATGGCGAACCGGCCTTACGGCGACGCCGTCGTCACGGGGTACGGCGAGATCTTCGGGCGGAAGGTGTTCGTCTTCTCGCAGGACTTCACGGTCTTCGGCGGCTCACTCTCCGAGGTCTTCGCCGAGAAGATCTGCAAGGTGATGGACATGGCCCTCAAGTACGGCTGCCCGGTGATCGGGATCAACGACTCCGGCGGCGCGAGGATCCAGGAGGGTGTGGTCTCGCTCGCGGGCTATGCCGAGATCTTCTGGCGCAACGTGCAGGCGTCGGGCGTCGTGCCGCAGCTGTCGCTGATCCTCGGTCCGTGCGCCGGCGGGGCCGTCTACTCCCCTGCGATCACCGACTTCGTGCTCATGGCCGAGGGGGCCTCGTACATGTTCATCACCGGGCCCGACGTGGTGAAGACGGTCACCGGCGAGGAGGTCTCGTTCGAGGAGCTCGGCGGCGCGGCGACACACGCCTCGAAGTCCGGGGTTGCGCACTTCACCGCCCCCGACGAGGAGGCGTGCCTCGAGGACGCGCGCTACCTGCTCTCGTTCCTGCCCCAGTCGAACCGCGAGCTGCCGCCGTACGCGGCGCCCTCCGACCCGGTCGACCGGGAGGCGCCCGAGCTGGACACGTTCATCCCGGACAGCCCGAACAAGCCGTACGACATGAAGCAGGTGATCGCGAAGGTGGTGGATGACGGGGAGTTCCTCGAGGTGCAGCCGCACTGGGCGGAAAACGTCGTCTGCGGCTTCGCACGGCTCGGCGGGCACTCGGTCGGGGTCGTCGGCAACCAGCCGGCCGCGCTCGCGGGCGTGCTCGACATCGACGCGTCGGTCAAGGCGGCGCGCTTCGTCCGTACCTGCGACGCCTTCAACGTCCCGCTCGTCACCTTCGTCGACGTGCCCGGCTTCCTCCCGGGCACCGAGCAGGAGTGGGGCGGAATCATCCGCCACGGCGCGAAGCTCCTCTACGCCTTCGCCGAGGCGACCGTGCCCAAGCTGACCGTCATCACCCGCAAGGCGTACGGCGGGGCGTACGACGTTATGAGCTCGAAGCACATCCGCGCCGACTTCAACGTCGCCTGGCCGACGGCCGAGGTTGCGGTGATGGGGCCGGAGGGCGCGGTCAACATCGTCTTCCGCAAGGAGCTCGAGGAGGCGGACGACCCGGAGGCCCGCCGCGCCGAGTTGATCGCCGACTACAAGGAGCGCTTCGCGAACCCGTACCACGCGGCCGAGCGGGGCTACGTCGACGAGGTGATCGAGCCGCGGCGGACCCGTCCGATCTTGATCTCGGCGCTCGAGGTCTCGCAGACGAAGCGCGAGCTCAGGCCGACGCGCAAGCACGGGAACATCCCGCTTTAGCGGCGGCGAAAAGTTACGCCCCGAAGATCCACCCGACGGACGACGCCTGTTCGGACACGTCCGGGGACAGTCCCCGGACGTGGCCCGCGCGGACGTGGCGGGTCAGGTCGTACGACGGCTACACGGCGGTGGCGAGCAGCGTCTCGGCGATGCCGAGCTCCTCGGCGAGCGCTTCGACAACGTCCGGGTCGAACTGCGTTCCCGAGCAGCGCGACAGCTCTTCGATCGCCTCGTCTTCGGTGAGCCGGGCGCGGTAGACGCGGTCCGACGTCATCGCGTCATAGGCGTCGGCGACGAAGATGATCCGGGCGCCGAGCGGGATCTCGGCACCGCGGAGGGAGTCCGGATAGCCGGTGCCGTCCCAGCGCTCGTGGTGGTGCAGCACCCAGTCGGCGACTGGGTCGACGCCGAGGCTATCGAGCATCCGGTAGCCGATCTGCGGGTGGCGTTCGAGCACGAGCCGCTCGGTCTCGGAGAGCGGGCCTGGCTTACGCAGGATCTCCTCCGGGATCGCGAGCTTGCCGAGGTCGTGCAGGCTCGCGGCCAGCCGGGTCAGCTCGACCTGCTCCTCGTCGAGGCCGAGACGGGCCGCGATCCTCGCCGCCAGATCGGCCACCCGCGCCGAATGCGAGCCCGTGTATGCATCACGGGCGTCGACGGCTCGGGCAAGGCTGGCGGCCGCTCGGAAGCGCGCGGCGCGGTCCGGGCCTGCGGCGAGCCGCCGCAGCTCGGCGATCTCCACCACGTCCGGCCGGTAGACGCGCACCTGGTTCTTGCCGTACTCCTTCGCCCAGTAGAGCGCGCTGTCCGAACGGCGTACCAGCTCGGCGCGGTCGACCTCGTCCTCGGGCGCCGTCGCGATGCCCGCGCTGACGGTGACGCGCCCGGCGGGCGCGAGGTCGACCTCGGGGAGCCGCGCGACGATCGCCTCGGCGGCGATGCGCGCACCCTCCTCGTCGCGGCCGGGGAGCAGGATCGCGAATTCGTCGCCTCCGAGCCGGAAAGCCTCGCCGCCCTGGCGCAGCCTCGCCGCCAGCTGCCCGAGCACCTTGTCGCCGCCCGGATGGCCGAAGCGGTCGTTGATCCGCTTGAAGTCGTCGATGTCGACGAGACAGACGCTGAGCGGATAGCGCTGCTCGCGCGAGTCGGCGAGCTCGCGCTCCAGCCGGTCGTGGAAGTGACGGTGGTTGCCGAGCCCGGTCAACGGATCGGTGAGCGCGAGCCGCATGGCGCGCAGCTCGCGGAACGCGGAGCGCTGGTAGAGCGCGATCGCGAGCAGTGGGCCGACCAGGGCCGCCGAGAGGAGCGGAGCGCGCTCCCAAAGGACGACCAGCATCAGCGCAGCCGACGCCATCAGCCCGAAGGGCAGCGCCGTGATCTCCGCGCTCTTCCGGGCGACGGTGAGGAACGGCTTCCCCGCGCTGATCCCGACGGCGAGGCTGATCAGCAGCAGATTGACGCCAAAGTGCGCCAGCGCGGCAACCACAACCTGCAAGAGCAAGAGTGCTGCCCCGTCCCCGCGCAGCGGCGCGATCGCCGCGCCTGCGACGACCGCCGCGAGCCCGAGCACGGACGCGTTGTACGCGACCCGAACCGGCGGGCGATGCTCGAGCAGCTGCATGAGCGGTGCGGCGAGCCCGACGATCACGCCGGCTTCCCAGCCGTAGAGCACGATGCTCGCGGTGCAGAAGACGAAGCCGAGCGAGACGCCGCCGGTGTCGATCCCGTCAAGCGGCACCGGATAGCGCTCGGCCAGAGTCGACGCGGCGAGCAGGCCGGCGATCCCGGCGAGCGTCAGCGCGTCAAGCGGAGCGGTGGCGAGCGAGACGGCGGTCGCCGCAGCGACCAGGAGGCCCAACAGCCCGACCGGCAGGACGACCGCCGCGAGCCGTGGGGGCATGGCGGCCCCCGAGTTCATGCTGTGAGCTCTACCAGCCCCAGTTGTGGAGGTGCCAACCCCAGTTTCCCAGGGCCGCAGCCACGCCCGCGAGCGTGACGAGCAGCGTCGCGAGTCGAGCGTTCTTCCACTGCAAGCATGCCTTCCTCCTCCTCGTGTAGCCAGGAGAGGCGATTCTCGCGTAGCCGGGAGCCGTTGGAATCACCCGAAAAGGTGATCTACTATCGCCCCGTGCGAGTCGAGATCGTGCCCGAGCCGCCGGAGGAGGAACGCGAGGCGATCCTCGCTGCCCTCCACGCGACCGGTGCGGAGAGAGGCCGTACCTCTCCGGCGCCCTGGGCCGTTGTCCCGGCAGCATGTGCTGCCGCTGCGGAGATCATCCAGCCCGATCCGCCGAGGAGCCCTTCTGCCCCATCTGCGTGATCTCGATCAAGGTCGAGGTTGCCCGCGGGCTGACCCAGCTCCAGAGCTACCTCGCCGCCTGGGCCGCGTTCGGCGAGTGGTGCGACTCGCGCCAAACGGCCTGATTCAGGCGGCGCCCCGGAGCAGCTTCGGCGCGACGCGCGCGTAGTCGAGGCCGGACACCCAGGTCAGGACGAGCGCGACGAGGAGCGCCCACCAGCCAACACTGTCGTCCCAGGCGCCCGCCGCTGCGAAGCCGCCGAGGGCAGCCGCAAGCGCCTGCGCCCACGTCTTCAGCTTGCCGAGGTCGCGCGCCGCGATCACGACGCCGCGCTGGATCGCTGCGAGGCGGAGCCCAGAGACCAGCAGCTCGCGGGCGATGATGGCGACGACCATCCACGCAGGCCAGATCCCGTCCTCGATCAGCATCACGAACACCGCGATCACGAGCACCTTGTCCGCGATCGGATCGAGCAGCGTGCCGAGCGGAGAGGTGACGCCGCGTCGCCGGGCGATCCTGCCGTCGAACCAGTCCGTCGCCATGGCGACGCAGAAGACCGCGGTCGCCCAGTACTCGTTGTTGGGGAACTCCCACGCGTAGAGCAACACGACCAGAGGCACCGAGGCGGCACGGGCGACGGTCAGCTGGTCCGGAAGGGTCAAGGCTAAGGGACAATACGCGGCCATGGCGCTCTTCTCGAAGGTGCTGGTCGCGAACCGCGGCGAGATCGCGATCCGGGTCTTCCGGACGCTGCGCGAGCTCGGGATCGTCCCCGTCGCGGTCTACTCGGAGGCCGATCGCGACGCGCTGCACGTCCGCGCGGCCGACGAGGCCCACCTGATCGGGCCGGGCCCGGCGGCGGAGAGTTACCTCGTCGGCGAGCGGATCGTCGAGACCGCGGTGCGCGCGGGCGCCGAGGCGATCCATCCCGGCTACGGCTTCCTCGCGGAGAACGCGTCGTTCGCGCGGGCGGTCGAGGAGTCCGGCCTCGCCTGGATCGGGCCGCCGAGCGCAGCGATCGAGTTGATGGGCTCGAAGACGCGGGCGCGGGCGGCGATGCAGGCGGCCGGCGTCCCGATCATCCCCGGGGCCGTCGATCCGGTCGAGACGGTCGCGGAGGTGCTGCGCCTCGGCGACGAGGTCGGCTACCCGCTGATCGTGAAAGCGGCGGCCGGCGGTGGCGGCAAGGGAATGAAGCTCGTCGCCGAGCCCCGCGAGGCCGAGCGCGCATTCGAGTCGGCCCAGCGTGAGGGTGAGAAGTACTTCGCGGACGGACGCGTCTACGTCGAGCGCTACCTCGAGGATCCTCGTCATGTCGAGGTGCAGGTGCTCGCCGACGCGCACGGGAACGTGATCCATCTCGGCGAGCGCGATTGCACGATCCAGCGCCGCCACCAGAAGCTCGTCGAGGAGACGCCCTCGCCCGCGGTCGACGAGGCCCTGCGCGCCCACATCGGGCAGATCGCGGTCGACGCGGCGCGCGCCGCCGGCTATCGGTCGGCCGGGACGATCGAGGGGCTCCTGACGGCGGACGGCGACTACTACTTCATGGAGATGAACACGCGCATCCAGGTCGAGCACACCGTCACCGAGGAGGTGACCGGGATCGACCTCGTTCGCGAGCAGGTCCGGATCGCGGCCGGGGAACCGCTGTCGGTCACGCAGGAGGAGGTGCGCCTGCACGGGCACGCGATCGAGTGCCGGATCAACGCCGAGGACGTCGCCGCCGGCTTTCTGCCGGCCCCGGGGCGAATCACCGCCTACCGTGAGCCGGCCGGGCCAGGCGTCCGCGTCGATTCGGGTGTCGTCGCCGGCTCGGAGATCTCGGGTCTGTACGACCCGATGATCGCGAAGCTGATCGTGCACGGAGTCGATCGCGAGCACGCGCGAATGCGGATGCTCCGTGCCCTGGACGAGTTCGAGCTCGCGGGCCCGCCGACGCTGCTTGGCTTCCATCGCGCGCTGCTTTCGCATCCGTGCTTCATGGCCGGGGAAACGTGCGAGGGCGTCGTCGAATCCGAGGAGCTGGCGGCGCGCGCCGCGGAGCTGACGCGCGAGGCGCCACCGGCCCAGGCATCCGTGGACGGCCGCGTCCGCCCACGTGCAACCGTCGTCGAGGTCGGCGGCCGCCGCTACGACGTGACCGTGCTCGAGCCGGAGCCGCCCTGGGCGGAGCTCGCGCGGCGCCGGCGCGGTCGAGCGGCGTCGGGGCCGGGCGGAGCGGGCAGCGAGGCGGTCGTCACGCCGATGCAGGGGACCGTGCTCAAGGTCGAAGTCGCCGACGGCGACGTCGTCGAGGCGGGCAGCGTCGTCTGCGTCGTCGAGGCGATGAAGATGGAGAACGAGATCGTCGCCCACCGGCGGGGCACGATCTCCGCGCTCTCGGTCACTCCCGGCGAGGCGGTCTCGAGCGGGCAGGTGATCTGCCTCGTCCTGGGCGAGTAGGGCGCTCTGCGCGGAGACGTCGCGGGCCGACGCGGAACCGCTCGCGGCGACCGCGAGCCGCGTCGACACGTGGATCCTGATCGAGTACCGCGGCCTCTGGGCTCACGACGCCGTCGACGGCTCGACGCTCAGCCCCGAGCTGAAGGCGTATCTGCGCGCCGAGCGCGCGCGCCTGCCGCACGCTCGCATCCTCTTCGTCCGCCGGGCCGAGCGCCGCGGCGAGGAGCGGCTGCTCGCGTTCGTAGCACGGACGTCTGAGGAAGGCGGTGAGCTTCGCCGGCTCGAGCTCGAACGCCACGACGACCTGATCGGGCTCGACCTCGGGGTCGCCGGCGCACTCGTCGAGCACCCTGTCTTCCTCGTCTGCACGCACGGCAAGCACGACCGCTGCTGCGCCAGGTACGGCCGTCCGATCTACGAATCGCTGCGCGAGCAGGTCGAGGAGGGCTGGGCGTGGCAATCGACGCACGTCGGGGGCGACCGGTTCGCCGGAAACGTCGTCGCGCTCCCGGACGGTGTCTACTACGGCCGGGTCGAGCCCTCGGACGCTTGGTCGGTCGTCGAGGCCGTGCTCGAGCGTCGCGTCCACCTGCCGAGCTACCGGGGCCGCTCGTGCCACGGCTTCGCGGCGCAGGCCGCGGAACGGGCCGTGCGCGAGGCGACCGGGCTCCTCGGTCTCGCCGACGTTCGAGTCGCGCAGATCGAGCGCGATGGCGAGGGTTGGCAAGCGTCGATCGAGGCGGGTGGGACGGCCTACGAGCTCGACGTGCGGTTGGAGCACGGCGAGGCGACGCACCTCACCTGCTCGACGGAGCAGCTCAGGCGACCGCGCCGCTACGTCGCAGGAACCCCTCGCGCACGAGCCGGCTGAGCAGCACCAGCCGTCCGGCGTCGTCGAGCGGCCCGGGGAGGTCGTCGCCGCAGAACGGCTTCTCGGTCGTGACGAGGAACTCGAGCTCCGCCGCCAGCCGCTCCGGAAAGCGCAGCTCCTTGCCCTCGAAGACGAGGCGCGTGCCGTGCAGGTCCGCGATCACGGTGTCGCGGCGGACGAGCTCCGTCGACGTATCGAGCTCGTTGAGGGCGCGCAGCTCGGAGAGCTGTCCGTCGAGGATCGGGCGCCGGCTGCGGACGAAGCGGTTGCGAGCTCGCTGCCGGGCCTCCTCGGCATCGAGCCGCGGGAGCTCCGGAGGCGCGACGCCGTCGATCGTCCGTCGGTAGGCGAGATCGTTCTCTTGTGCGTCGAGCTCGGCGCGCGCCGCGTCGATCCAGCGGCGCACGTTCACTCCGATGGTGACGTGCAGCGAGTCCGAGTCGGACGTGAGCGCCTGGTGGAGCCAGCCTCGCGGCAGATACATCGTGTCCCCGGCGCGGAGGACGACGTCCAGCGACGGGCTCTCCGGGTGCACCGAGCGCTGAGCGGTAGCGCTGGTTCTTCAGCGGCAGCTCGAGCACCGGCTCGTAGACGAGCCACCGCTTCTCTCCGGCTACCTGGAGCGAGATCACCTCGTGCGTGTCGTGGTGGATCGGCAGCCCCTGGGAGCCGCGGGGCGTGTAGTAGGCGTTCGCCTGCGCCGCGTGGCCGAGATACGCCTCGAGGTGACGGCAGTAGCGTGCGAGCGGCAGCCAGAAGTGATGCAAGCCCTGCAGCACGATCGTGGCGCCGTCCTCGAACTCCCGCAGGACGCGCGGGACGTCGACGACCCCGGTGAACGGGGACGGGCGCCAGGAGAGGTCGGAGGTGTAGTCCGAGACCGTCGCTCCGGCCTTGACGAGCCGGAAGCCCGGCGTCCTGATCGCGGTCTCGGTGATCAGCCGCTCGACGTCCCGGGCGGAGAGGAGGTCGTCGAACCGACCCTCCTCCGCGCGCGGGACGACGAGCGGCCGCTGTTCCCAGTGCTCCGCGAGGAAGCGCTCGGCCTCGACCGGCGCGACCGCGCGGTCGAGCGCCTCGCTGCTAGCCGGCGTCGGTGTCGTCCGAGTCCGAGTCCGTGGTGTCGGAGTCGTCTGCGTCACCGTCGGTCGTGTCCGTGTCGTCGCCGTCCGCGTCCTCGACGACATCGGACGTCGTCTCGGCTCCGACGCCGATCTCCTCCTCGTTGAGCGTGGTCTCCTCGTCCATTTGCTCCCTCCCTTGGCGGCGTGACCTTCCGGCGCGAGGTTACAAGGTCGCGCCTGGCGTTAGATGCGGTACGCGTGGTCCGTGATCCAGACGACGACCGACTCCATGCCCTCCGGCGGCTCGCCCTGGGCGCGAAGGGGTCCGAACGAGACGCGGACGTAGCTACTGTCGGCGAGCGCCCCGGGCGCCGAGATCGTCGTCCTCCAGGTCTCGTTCGGGTCCAGGAGCTCGGGCGGCTCCGGCTCGAACCGCGCTGCGAGCCGCGGTGCCGGCAACGCGCCGTTGCGGGCCGCTTCCTCGAGCTCGGCGAGATCGCCGCTCGAGAACAGCATCAGCCCGTACTGGAGCTCGGCGTCGCCGCCGAGCTCGAAGGGGATCGTCGTCGTGTTCGTCACGGCGATCGACGCCGACCAGCCGTCCTTGCGCACCTCGAGCCAGTCGACCGCGAACCGGAGCCCCGGGCCCGTGTCGGGATAGCGCTCGAGCCAGCGGAGCTCGGCGCGCTGTGGCTCGGCCGCCTGCGCAGGCCCGACAGGCTCGGTCTCGGCGGTTCCGCACCCCGCGAGCAGGAGCACGGCGGCGAGGAACAGTGGCCTGCGCATCCGTCCAAGTCTCGCAGCTAGACTCGCGGCCGCTTGGACCTCTACGAGTATCAGGGCAAGCAGCTCTTCGCGCGCTTCGGCATCCCCGTCTCGGAGGGGCGGCCGGCGACGACCCCGGAGGAGGCACGCGCCGCGGCGGAGGAGCTCGGGGGCCAGGTCGTCGTCAAGGCGCAGGTGCTCACGGGCGGCAGGGGCAAGGCGGGCGGGATCAAGCTCGCCGACGATCCCGCGGACGCCCAGGAGAAGGCGGGGCAGATCCTCGGGCTCGATATCCGCGGCCACGTCGTCCGCACGCTCTGGATCGAGCGCGCCTCCGAGATCGCGAAGGAGTACTACCTCTCGCTCACATTCGACCGAGGCGTGAAGAAGCCGCTCTACATGTTCACGACCCAGGGCGGGATCGACATCGAGGAGGTGGCGGAGCGGACGCCCGATGCGCTCGTGAAGCTCCACGTCGATCCGCTCGAGGGCTTTCAGCCCTGGCAGGCCCGGCGGCTCGTCTACGGCGCCGGGGTCGAGGACCCGGGCGAGCAGAAGCAGATCGCCACGATCGCGGGCAAGCTCTACGACGCCTTCGTCGGCACCGACGCGATGCTGTGCGAGATCAACCCGCTCATCGTCACGCCCGAGGGCGAGGTCAAGGCACTCGACTCCAAGTTCACGGTCGACGACAACGCGCTCTACAAGCACCCGGAGATCGAGGCGATGCGGGACGTCGCCGCGGCCGACCCGCTCGAGGCGCTGGCGCGGGAGAAAGGTGTGACCTACGTCAAGCTCGACGGGCAGGTCGGCATCCTCGGCAACGGCGCCGGGCTCGTGATGTCGACGCTCGACGTGATCGCGCTCGTGGGCGGCAAGCCCGCGAACTTCTGCGACCTCGGCGGCGGCGGCGACGCGGAAGGCGTCGTGGACGCGCTCGAGGTGATCACGCGGGACCCGCAGGTGAAGTCGATCTTCTTCAACATCTTCGGCGGGATCACGCGCTGCGACGAGGTCGCGCGCGGCATCCTCGCCGCGCTGGAACGAATGACGATCGAGCGCCCGATCGTCGTCCGCCTCGACGGCACGAACGCCGAGGAGGGGCGGCGGATCCTCTCCGAGGCGGCGCCTCCGAACCTGTACGCGGAGGCGACGATGCTCGACGGCGCCCGCAAAGCCGTGGAGCTCGCTGCATGAGCGACTGGAGCACGCGGGCAGAGGCGTACCGCAACGCGCCGGAACAGCGTGAGGGCAAGGACCTCGACCTGATCGTGCGTTGGGCGGAGGGCTGCGAGACCGCGCTCGACGTGGCGACCGGCGGCGGCCACGTCGCGCGCCGGTTGCGGGAGGCGGGCCTGGAGGTCGTCAGCGCCGATCCGGCACCGGGGATGAGGCCAGACGTGATCTGCCGCGCCGAGGACTTGCCGTTCGCGGACGGCGCCTTCGACCTCGTCGTCACCCGGATCGCGCCGCACCACTTCGACGACGTCCCGGCGGCGGTCGCGGAGATGGCGCGCGTCAGCTCCGACCTCGTCGTCGTCGAGGACACGCTCTACGTGAGCGAGCAGGTCGAGGAGGCCGAGCAGCTGCGCGACCCCACTCACGTCCGCTCCTACAGCGAGAACGAGTGGCGTGCCTTCCTCGAGACGGCGGGCCTCGAGATCGAGCAGGTCGAGTCCTTCGAGAAGCGGCATCCGCTGGACGAGTGGCTCGCGCGGTCGGGCACGCCCGAGGACGACGCGACCCGCGTCAAGGAGCTCCTCGCCGACCAGATCGAGGGTGTGGAGTACGTCGACACGAAGCTGCTCTTCAAGGCGCGGAAGACCGGAGACGCGACCTAGTGGCGATCATCGTCGACCGGGAGACGAAGCTCGTCGTCCAGGGCCTGACCGGCTCGGAGGGCTCCTTCCACGGCCTCCGCAACAAGCGCTACGGCACGCAGGTGGTCGCAGGTGTCACGCCCGGGAAGGGCGGCCAGGACGTCGAGGGCGTCCCCGTCTTCGACACGGTCGCGGACGCGGTCGCCGAGACGGGCGCGAACACGACAATGGTCTTCGTCCCGGCCCGCTTCGCAGCCGACGCGATCTACGAGGCGGTCGATGCCGGGATCGGGACGGTCGTCTGCATCGCCGAGGGGCTGCCTGCCCACGAGATGCTGCGGATCTACACGTACATCCGGCCGAAGGGCGTGGCCATGCTGGGCCCCAACTGCCCTGGCGCGCTCTCGCCGGGCAAGGCGAACGTGGGGATCATCCCCGCCGAGATCTTCACCGAGGGCTCGATCGGCCTGGTCTCGCGCTCGGGCACGCTCACCTACCAGATCGGTCACGAGCTGACGCAGCGGGGGCTCGGCAACTCGACGATCGTCGGAATCGGCGGCGACCCGGTCGTCGGCTCCTCGTTCATCGACGTGCTCGAGCGCTTCGAGGCGGACCCGGAGACCGAGTACGTCGTCATGGTCGGCGAGATCGGCGGTGACGAGGAGGAGAAGGCGGCCGCTTTCATCGAGGAGAAGATGTCGAAGCCGGTTGTCGCCTACATCGCCGGCTTCACGGCGCCGCCCGGCAAGACGATGGGCCACGCCGGCGCGATCATCTCCGGCTCCTCCGGCACCGCGCAGGGAAAGAAGGAGGCGCTGGAGGCGAAGGGGATCAGGGTCGGCACCTCGCCGACCGAGACGGCCGAGATCGTCGCCGAGATCGCCAAGTAACAGTCTGTTACTTGGCGTCCCGTCGCTAGCCCTCGCAGCCGAGCCCGTCGTCGTCCCGGCCGTCGAAGCCGTGTGGATCGGGCGCGAGCACGCGGAAGTTGCGGTGGGGGATGTCCGCGCAGTCGAGATCGCCCACCTCGGCGTACGGGCGGATGCAGACGTCCGGGTAGGACGAGTCGCAGTTCCCCTGCGGGACGAGCGGTTGCGGCTTCGTCGACGCCGTCGGACCGGAGTTGCCGGTCGTGGCCGCACTTTCCGGGTTCCAGACGGCGCTCGGGCAGGCGCCCCAGAGACCGCGGCGGGCCGCCCGCGCGGCGTTTCCGGCTGAGAGCAGTCTCCCCGCATGCGTCCCGCGCTCGCCGCGGTAGAAGTACACGGTCGCGGCGCCGCGGCGGACCAGCTCGAGGTTGACGTTCGTGCGCCCGACCTCCACGTAGGCGAGCAGCCGGCCGTATCGGTCGACCCGGTCGAGCCGCGGATCGGTCGTGAGGCGCACGCGTGTCCCAGGGCCGGCAAGGTGCAGCAGCTGCGTTCGCGCGGCCCGCGAGTAGCACTCGCCGCCGCCGAGCTCGGGCGTGTCGACCTGCACGAGCCGCACTCGGCGGCCGTCCGTCAGCCGGAGCGTGTCGCCGTCGGTGACCGAGGCGACGACGCCGCTGTCACCGGCTGCGGTGCCGGAAGCGGCCGCGGCGAGCGCGACGAGGCAGACGACGACGAGCGTGGCGGAACGCATACGGCCAATATCGGCAGCAGCTGACGTGTCCACAAGAGCCGGGAGACCTATTTCGACCGCGCGGCGTCCTGCGGAGGAGCGATGGAGCGGTGCCCGAACCAACGTGCATGGAGCGTCACGTCCGCAGGCGCGTCGCCGCGGCGGCCGGGCTCGGCGTCGTCGTGGTCGGCTCGTGTGTCTCGTTCGCCGCAGCCGACACGTCGCGGCGCGCACCTGCTGCGCCGCCTCCGCTGCGACTCGAGCGCCCGCACCCGAAGTGGCTCGTGCCCGGCGCCGCGTTCAGAGTGACCGGCTGGGCCGCAGCGGACGAGACGGTGCGGTTGTTGGCCGGCGGTCGCGAGGTCGGCCGCGCCCAGAGCGGGCCTTTGGGGCGCTTTGTGATCGAGGCGAGAGCGCCGCGGCGAGCCGCTGCCTACCAGTTGGCGTTGGCGTCCGCCGAACGGACGCGTGACCTGCGGACGCTCGTCGTCCGCCCGCTCGTCCTGGCCGCTGTGGGTGACGTCAACCTCGGGGACCAGATCGCGGACGCGATCTCCGCCAACGGCCCCGCGTATCCGTGGAGCGGCGTGCGCGCGTTGCTCAGCGAGGCGGATCTCGCCATCGCCAACCTCGAGTGCGCCGTCTCCACGGGCGGAGCGCCGGTCCCCGGCAAGGAGTACACGTTCCGCGGCTCGCCTGGCGCGCTGCCGGCGGTCGCCCAGGCGGGCATCGACGTTCTCTCGCTCGCCAACAACCACTCGCTCGACTTCGGCCGGGAGGCGCTACTCGACACCGTGCGCCATGTCCGCCGGACCGGAATCGCGACGGTCGGCGGTGGCCGTGATCTCGCGGCGGCGCGCCGGCCGGCCCACTTCGAGCTCGGCGGCCTCCGGATCGCGGTGCTCGCCTATTCGGACGTGCGGCCGTACGGCTTCGATGCAGGGCCCGGGCGTCCGGGAGCCGCGCCGGCGTTCTCAGAGCTGATCGACCCGGACGTCCGCAAGGCGAGACGAACAGCGGACGTCGTGGTCGTCTACTTCCACTGGGGTACCGAGCTGGCGACCTCACCCGACTCGCGCCAGCGCAGCCTCGCCGACGTCGCGCTCCGAGCCGGTGCCACGGTCGTGCTCGGCGCGCACCCACACGTCCTGCAGCCGGTGCAGCGCGGCGGCCGCAAGCTCGTGGCGTGGAGTCTCGGCAACTTCGTCTTCGGCGCACACTCGTCGGGGACGACGTCGACCGGAGTCCTGCTGGCGCGGCTGAACGCGCACGGCGTCTCGCAGGCACAGCTCGTGCCGGCGCGGATCGCCGGCGTCCGGCCCGCTCTCGACGCGCGCTACGCGGCGACGGCGCGGGCGCGGATCGCGGCCGAGAGAGCTCCGGCTGCCCTCACGCTTCGCTAGACCGACCAGCGTGCTTCGAACTCGCGCTGCTTCGCCGTCGGCTCGCTGAGCTCGAGGCCGAGGGTCGCGAGCTTCACCCGTGCGATCTCGCGGTCGAGCTCGTCGGGAAAGCGATGCAGGCCAGGCTCGAGGCCGCCGGCGGCGAGCAGGTGGACGGCGAGCGCCTGCACCGAGAACGAGAGGTCCATGATCTCGACCGGGTGGCCGTCGCCGCCGGCGACGTTCGTCTGACGGCCCTCCGCGAGCACGTAGGCGTGGCCGCCGCGGGGCAGCTCGTGCTCCGTCACGCCGGGCCTCACCTCCTCGCCGGGGCCGAGCCCGTCGATCGCGACCTCACGCTCGTGGTGGCCGCCGTTCGCGATCAGGACGCCGTCCTTGAGGAACCGGAGCGCTTCGGCCGGAACGCAGTCGATCGCCCCGGTTGCGGCGATCAGGACGTCGGCGTCGGGCAGCGCCTCCTCGAGCGTCGCGACCCGGTTGCCGTCCATGTGCGCTTCGAGGGCGGCCACCGGGTCGATCTCGACGACCGTGACACGGCCGCCGGCGCCCCGCGCCGCCCGGGCGAGGCCCTTGCCGACCCAGCCGTAGCCGACGATGCAGAACTCGCGGCCCGGGAAGGTGAGGTTCGTCAAACGGTCGATCGCGGCGAGCGTGGACTGGCCCGTGCCGTAGCGGTTGTCGAAGAGATGCTTGCAGCGCGCGTCGTTCGCCGCGATCGCCGGAAACGTCAGCCTGCCGGCCGCCTCCAGCGCCCGCAGCCGCGCGACTCCGGTGGTCGTCTCCTCCGTGACGCCGGCGAGCCCCGCGGCGATCTCGGGACGGTGCTCGACGATCCGCGCCGTCAGCTCGCTGCCGTCGTCGACCACGATCTCCGGACGCGTGTCGGCGACCGCGAGCAGGTCCGCCTCGAACTCCGCCGGCGAGGCGCCGTGCCGCGCGTGCACCTCGATCCCCCGCGCGACGAGCGCCGCGCAGATCGCGTCCTGGGTCGAGCCGGGGTTCGATCCCGACGCGACCACCTGCGCACCCGCGTCGGCGAGGATCGTCGCCAGGTACGCGGTCTTCGCCTCCAGGTGGACGACGACCGCGACCCTGCGCCCGCGAAGCGTCCCGTCGGCGAGCCGCTCGCGCGCAAGCCGGTTCAGCACCGGGGAGTGCTTCGCGACCCAGCCGATCCGCTGCTCACCCTCGGGGGCGAGCGACGGATCGGAGATGCTCGAGCGGTCCGCTGCGTTCACAGCGCGAATCTAGCCAAGTAACAGACTGTTACTTGGCTCAGATCTTCCGGCGGGGCCGCACCGGGCCCCACTTGGAGTTGCGCCGCTTGGAGGAGTAGACGAGGCGCGGCGCCGCGACCTTCATCCCCTCGCTCGCGAACTGCTCCGTGTGCCCGAGCATCCGCGCGACGTGGCTCACGTCGGCCTGCTGCTCCGGAAGGACGAGCGTCACACCCGTGCCGTTGCGCCCGGCGCGGCCGGTGCGGCCGACGCGGTGGACGTACCCGGTGTGCTCCTCCGGCGGGTCGAAGTTGATCACGTGCGTGATGTCGTCGAGGTCGAGGCCCCGGGCGGCGACGTCCGTGGCGACCAGCGTCTTGATCGTGCCCTGCTCAAAGCGCTTGAGCGCTCGCTCGCGCTGGCTCTGGTTCATGTCGCCGTGCATCGCGACTGCGCTCACGTCGTGGCGGGCCAGCTTCTGGACGAGCCGGTCGGCGCCCCGTTTGGTGCGGACGAAGACGAGCGCCAGCCCGCGCTCCTGCGCGAGCAGCCCGGCGAGAGTCTCGACCTTGTTCTCGGCCGTGACCGGCACGAAGCGATGGTCGACCTCGCCCTGCTCCTGGTCGGGCGTCAGTTGCGCCTCGAACCTCGAAGGGTTGGTCGTGTACGCGCGCGCGAGCTCGCCGACCTTACCGTCGAGCGTGGCGGAGAAGAACATCGTCTGGCGCTTGCGCGGCAGGCGGGCGACGATCCGGTCGACCTGGGGCTGGAAGCCCATGTCGAGCATCCGGTCGGCCTCGTCGAGGACGAGGATCCTGACGTCGTCGAGCGAGACGATCCTGCGCTCGACCAGGTCCTGCAGGCGGCCCGGCGTCGCGACGAGGATGTGCGCGGCGCGCGACATCTTCGCCTGCGACGAGATCGAGACGCCCCCGTAGACAGCCGCTACCTGGAGGTCTCGGGCCGGCGCGATCGTGCCGAGCTCGGCGGCCACCTGTGCGGCCAGCTCGCGCGTCGGCACCAGCACGAGCCCCGACGGGCGTGCGATGTCCGCGTCGAGCCGCTCCACGAGCGGCACCGCGAAAGCGAGTGTCTTGCCGGAACCGGTCGGCGACTTCGCGAGGACATCGCGGCCGGCGAGCGCGTCCGGCAAGACGAGCCCCTGGATTCGGAAGGGAGCGTGGATGTCGCGCTCCGCCAGCGCCTGTGCGACGCGTGCGGACACGCCCAGCTCGAGGAAAGACTGCATGTTCGATTCGACTCCTTCGTGTTCGGTCGAGATCCGCCTGCCTCGACCGCCGACGCGGAGCGCCGGAAAAACCAAGGAGAACAAACCTCACGGGACGACACCACGTCGTCCGTAACGGCAAGGTAGCAGCAGGTCACCTCGCTAGGGTGCGGCGATGATCTCGTTCGCGAGAGGCGCGCCTGCGCCGGAGTGCATCGACGCCGAGCTCCTCGCCGACTGCGTGCGCGCCGCGATCGAGCGCGACCCGACCGTGCTGGCCTACGGCCCGGGCGGCGGGTACGGCCCGCTCCGGGAGCGCCTGGCCGAGCAGCATGGCGTCGAGTCGGGCCGCGTCCTCCTGACGTCCGGCGCGCTTCAGGGCTTCGTCTTCTACGCCGAGGAGCTGCTCGCCGAGCGGCCCGGTCGCGTGCTCGTGGAGGGACCCACCTACGACCGGCCGCTGAAGATCCTCGCGCGGCTCGGCGCCGACGTGCGCGCGGTGCCGATGGACGACGAGGGGCTCGAGCCCGACGCGCTCGCCAGCGAGCTCGCCGCCGGCGACACCAGCTTCCTCTACACGATCCCGACGTTCCAGAACCCGAGCGGGAGGACGCTCTCGGTCGAGCGGCGGCGCCGCGTGATCGAGCTCGTCACCGAGCACGGTGTGCCCGTGCTCGAGGACGATCCGTACGGGCTCGTCCGCTACGACGGCGAGCCTCCGCCCTCGCTCTTCGACCTCGAGGGCGGCGCGCTCGTCACCTATGCGTCGTCCTATTCGAAGACCGTTGCTCCGGGAGTGCGCGTCGGCTGGTTCGTCGCCCCCGCCGGCCTTGCGGCCCGGATCGAGGCGCGGGCCGTCTCGACGTACATCTCGCCGCCCTTCCTCGGCCAGGCGACCGTGCACGAGCTGATCGAGCGGGGCGCGTACGAGCCGAACCTGGAGCGAATCCGCGGCCTGCTTCGACTCCGTCGTGACACGATGCGGGCCGCGCTCGACCGCGAGCTCCGCGGCCGCGCGACCTGGAGCGAGCCCGAAGGGGGCTACTTCGTCTGGGCCGACCTGCCCGCCGACACGCGTGAGCTACTGGCCCGTGCCGAGGCGGCCGGCGTCACCTTCGTGCCCGGCTCGGACTTCTTCCCGGACGGCGACGGTGCGCGCTCGGCCAGATTTGCGTTCAGCTACTCGTCGCCGTCGGAGATCGACGAGGGCGTTTCCGTGCTCGCCTCCTGCATCTCCGACTGACGTCGGCGGTACAGCTGGGAGAGCAGCACGCCTCCGACGAGCCCGGCGACCAGCGAGAGCAGGATCACCCAGATCAAAGACGTCGTCGCCGTGCCGATCACGAAATCGACCGAGGCTTCCTCGTCGTTGCCGACGACGAACGCGATCAGGTAGGCGCCAATCAGGATCAGGATGCCGAGCCGGAGCCAGACTCGCGGCTGCCAGCCGAGATCGCGGTCGCGCCGAGTCTGCACGGCGCAGACTCTACTCCGCGGTCAGGCCGTCGCGAACGTCGGCTGCAGGGCCGGAAGCGGGACGAGCGGCGGTTGGCGCGGCGGCTCGAGCGTGGCCTTGGCGAGCCGGAACGTTGGGCACGGGTTGTCGCCGGGCAGGGCGCACAACCCCGCGCGGCGGAAGTAGCAGTCGCTGCAGCTTGCTTCAGACAGTTTGCCCATCGCACCTCTTGCTCGTGTAGCGACCCCTGCGGACATGAGCATTCTGGCCATGACCGTCGGCCGCGGCAAGCACTCGCGGCACGAAAAGGATGCAATTTCCGGAGCTTTCGGCAGATCAAAAATCGCTGCTAACTACGGTTTTCTGGCAGCGTTGCCAGCTCACGCAACGCCTGTCGAAAACTCTCCACAGGGATCACGCGGAGATCCCCCGCGTAGCGGCGCGCGACCTCGGCGTTTTCCCCAGCCGGAGCGAGGAAGACATCTGCTCCTGCCCTTCTCGCGCCGATCACCTTCTGTTTGACCCCTCCGACCGGGACGACGGAGCCGTCGAGCTCGATCTCACCCGTCGCCGCGACGTTGAGGCCGCGATCGATGTTGCCGCGGAGCGACTCGGCGATCTCGAGCGCGAAGGCGAGCCCCGCGGACGGGCCGCCGACGCCACCGAGATCGATCTCGACCTCGCGCGGCAGCTGGATGTCGGCCGACTGCTCGATCTGGACGCCGATCACCGGCCGCCCCTTTTCCTGCGGGCTCTCGACCGTGCCGACCTCGACATTGCGCGTCGCGCCGCCGCGGCGGATGCGCAGCCGAACCGCGTCGCCCGGCTCGTGCTCCCCGATCAGGCGCCGCAGGTCCTCCGGCGTCTTCACCGGCGAGCCGTCGACCCCGACGATCACGTCGGTCGGCTCGAGCTTGCCGGTCGCGGGCGCGCCGTTCGCGACCGCGACCACGAGGGCTCCCTCCGGCTCGGCGCTGACGTCGTAGCCGAGCTCGCGCAGCGCGACGGCGGCGGCGATCTCCTGCGAGCGGTCCATCTGGCGGAGGTTCTGCCGGCGACGCTCGGCGAAGCTCGACCCGGGCGGGACGAGCGCCTGCTCGGGGACGAGATCGGCTCCGTCCGGCCGCGCGGCCGAGACGAGCTCCTCCAGGAACGAGGCCTTGCGCACGATCACGTCGACGTAGTAGATGCCGCCGGGCGGGGACGGCTTCTCTCCCTCGACCGTGACGCGGTCCGCGAGCGGCTTCGCCTCGTCGGGGAGGAAGAGATAGTCGTCGGAGGGCAGGAGCCATGTCGCCCCGATCGCGAGCACGCCGAGCATCAGCCCGGCCAGGAGGATCTTCCTCACAGGAGGCCGCGGGTCAGGCCGCCGTCGACCACGATGGTCGTGCCGGTCACGTAGGCGGCCCGGTCGGAGGCGAGGAAGCAGACGACGTCGCCCACCTCGCGCGTCGCACCGAGCCGGCGGAGCGGGATCGCGGCGAGGTCGGCTTCGCTCGGGCCGTCGGGATAGACCTCGCGGACCCGCTCCGTGTCGATCCTGCCCGGAGCGACGGCGTTGACCGTGATCTCCGCGGGCCCGAGCTCGCGGGAAAGCGTCTTCAGCCAGCCGGTCAGCCCTGGTCGGATTGCGCTCGAGAGCGCGAGGTTGTCGATCGGCTCCTTCACCGAAGTCGAAGTGATCGCGACGACGCGGCCGCGTCCGCTTGCCTCCAGGTGCGGGCGGCAGAGGCGGACCAGCCGGACCGCGGAGAGAAGGAGCAGCGCGACGGCGCTCTCCACCTGCTCGTCGGTGACGTCGGCCGCACGCGTGCGTGGCGGGCCACCCGAGTTGAGGACGAGCACGTCGACACCGCCGAACGACTCGATCGTGCGCTCCACGAGCTGCTCGAGGTCGGAGGTGTTCGCGACGTCGCCCGGGACCGCGAGCGCGCCCAGCCGTCCTGCCTCGCGCTCGAGCGCCTCCCGCCCGCGCGCGAGCATGGCGACGTTCGCGCCCTCCCCGGCGAGTGCCTCGGCGCACGCGAGCCCGATCCCGGCCGACGCGCCGCAGACGATCGCTGTCCGACCTGTCAACCCGAGGTCCACCGGAGGAGGGTAGAGGTCAGGCGCCTTGGTCGGGCGCCTGACCTCATTCGGAGCTAGCCGAGGTCGCCGAAGCTCGACGACCACCAGCTCGGGCACGAGACCTCGCCCGACGCGAGCCGGAAGTTGTCGAACGCGACCCGCACCGGCTGGTGCGCGAACTGGTTGTTGAACGACTGCAACGAGAACCCGAAAGCGACCGGAGTGGTATTCGCCGGCGCCGAGCGGATCGGCACCCAGACGCCTTCATAGCGCCAGAAGGCGCGGAAACGGCCGTCGGCACGCGTGAGCCGCATTGATCCGGTGTTCTCTTCCGTCGTCGCGATCCCGCCGACCCCGTCGAGCCACGCGCCGTACTGCTCGCCGAAGACCTGGCTGTTGCGGGACACGGATGCGTTCGCGAAGAACGCTTGTAGTGCAGCCTGCGTCCCGTTCGCCGACGGCCAGGCCAGCGCGTCATAGTCGACCTGCACGTCGAAGTCGCCCGGCAGCATGCATTGGGAGCCGTAGTGGCCGTCGATGCCGTTGAACGGACCTCCCTGGGTCGCGCCGGCGCCGATTGCCACCTCCACCCGCCCGTTCGCCTGTGTGACTGTCACCTCGGTGCCGGTGATGATCTGATGCCACAGGCTGGCGTCGCGCCCGTCCCTCGAGAAGGTGTCGACGAAGGGGGCGTGCATCGTCGTCGAGACTTCGGCTTCGCCGGAGCCGTCGGGGCTGATGCGGTAGAGCCGCCCTGGATCGTTGAAGGAGCCGGTGAAGAGGATCTCGTCGCCCGACTCCGACCACGACGGATACTCCTCATTCCGGCCGGGTGTGTCGGTCAGCCGTGTCGCTTCGCCGTTCGTCCTGCCCGCGTAAAGGTCGTTGGTAGTGCCGAAGCGGATAAAGGCGAAGTGGTTGCCGCTCGGCGCCCATGTGGGCCGGAAGTCGCTGAGGTTCGTGGCCGGCATAGTGAGGCGCCGCTGGCCCGAGCCGTCGAGGTTGGCGATCCAGATCGAGCGGTCGCGAGAGAAAAGCACGCGCTCGCCGTGCGGCGAGGCGTCGAGGCCGCCTCCACCGACTGCGGCGAGTGGGAGCGTGCGCTCGGCGCTGCCGTCGGCCGCGGCGACGACGGCGTCGCAGCCCGGATCGCAGTTGACCGGACCGCGCACGAAGAGGATCTCCCCCTGCGACGTCCACGACGGTGACTCGTCCCGGTCCGGGCTCGTGGTGACGCGCGTCAAGTTCGTTCCGTCGCGGTCGATCGTCCAGATATCGAAGTTCCCCAGGCGCTCGGACGCGAAGGCGATCTTCGCTCCGTCAGGCGAGAAGCGGGGCGTCCGAACCGACGCCCCGTCGAAGGTCAGCCGGCGCAGCCCCGAGCCGTCCCGGCCGATCAGATAGAGGTCGTGGAGCCCGTCGGCTCGGTTGCTCCGGAAGACGATCTCCTCCGGCGTTGTCGGCTGCATTGCCGCCACCGAGCCGGTCAGCGCAACGACTGCGATCAGTCCAAGCAGCACGAAGAAGGCCCAGCGTGACCTGTTGGTCAACTTGGCCATCGCACGGCGAGCAGGTGTTCTGCAAGTGATCAAGGCGAGCTCCTTACCTGTGATTGAGGGAGGAAGCACCGCCACAAAGGGCGGCCTAGGACTTCGAGGTACCGGCGCAAGCGCGCCGATGAACTGTCGCTAGGCGATGGGCCGCAGTATGCGCAGAGTCCGCACTGGGACACAAGCCCGTCAACGTGACGCACTCCACCTCCTCTCTCGCGCCTCCACGTCGGATGCGCACGGTGTCCTCATGCAGCGAGCTTGAAGAGCGCCTCTCACGCAGCTCTCACCGCGCGCTCACATGAGGCGCGGGAGACGACCGCCGTCCGCCCGACGAAGTCGAGGTCTAGGTGGTCAGGACGGAGACGACGTCGCGGACGGCGTCCGCCGACGCCTGCAGCGCCTGCTGCTCCGACTCGTCCAGGTCGAGCTCGACGATCCGCTCGATTCCGTTCGAGCCGAGCACGACCGGGACGCCCATGTAGAGACCCTCGATGCCGTACTCGCCCTCCAGATAGGCGGTGCAGGGGAGGACGCGCTTCTCGTCGAGGACGATCGCGTCGACCATCTGCGCGGCCGCCGCGCCGGGCGCGTACCACGCGGAGGTGCCGAGCAGGTTGACGAGCTCCCCGCCTCCCTTCGCGGTCCGCTCGACCATCGCCTGGATCCGGTCCTCGGGCGCGAGCTTGCGCAGCGGGATCCCGCCGACCGTCGTGGCCGAGACGACCGGGACCATCTGGTCGCCGTGGCCGCCGAGCACCATCGCGGTCACGTCCTTGATCGACATGCCCGTCTCCCAGGCGATGAAGGCCGAGAAGCGGGCGGTGTCGAGGATGCCCGCCATCCCGAAGACGCGCTCCTTGGGGAAGCCGGAGACGTTCTTGGCCACGTGGCACATCGCGTCGAGGGGGTTCGAGACGACGATCAGGATCGTGTCCGGACTGGCGCCGAGCACCTGCTCGGTGACGGATTTGACGATCCCCTCGTTCGTGGTCACGAGGTCGTCGCGGCTCATCCCGGGCTGGCGCGGGAGGCCCGCCGTGATCACGACCACCTCCGAGCCGGCGGTCTCCTCGTAGCCGTTCGAGCCGGTCACGTTCGCCTCGTAGCCGAGCACCGCGGCGGCCTGGTTGATGTCCAGAGCCTTCCCCTGCGGCAGCCCCTCCTTGATGTCCACGAGCACGACGTCGGCGTAGTCGCGCCGCGCCAGCTCCTGCGCGCAGGTGGCGCCGACTGCTCCCGCCCCGACGACCGTCACCTTTCTTCTCACGGCATGACCTCCAGCTTCTCGATGATCGCGTCGGCGACGCCGCTCGTGCCGACCGCGGTCGGGTCGTCGCGGGACGGCTTCATGTCGTAGGTGACGCTCTTGCCTTCGGCGATCACCTCGGCGATCGCCTTCTCCAGCCTCTCGGCGGCGGCGTCCTCTTCGAGGTGGCGGAGCATGAGCATCCCCGAGAGCATCATCGCCATCGGGTTGACCTTGTTCTGGCCCGTGTACTTCGGGGCCGAGCCGTGCGTCGGCTCGAACACGGCGGCGTCAGCGCCGAAGTTGGCGCCGGGAGCGAGGCCGAGCCCGCCGATCAGGCCCGCGCACAGGTCCGAGACGATGTCGCCGTAGAGGTTCGGGAGCACGAGCACGTCGTACTCCTCCGGCCTCTGCACCAGCTGCATCGAGAGGTTGTCGACGATCCGGTCGTCGAACTCGATGTCGGTGTTCTCGGCGGCGACGTCCCGGGCGACATGGAGGAAGAGCCCATCCGTGAACTTCATGATGTTGGCCTTGTGCACGGCCGTGACCTTGCGGCGGCCGTTGCGGCGCGCATGGTCGAAGGCGAACTGCACGATCTGGCGCGTGCCGGTCTCGGAGAGCGGCTTGATGGAAATGCCGGAGTCCCGGCGGATACTTCCGTACCCCTTGCCGCCGAGCCAGTCGAGCAGCTCGTCCGCGTCCTCCGTTCCCTCCTCGAACTCGACGCCGGCGTAGAGGTCCTCCGTGTTCTCGCGGACGACGACCAGGTCGACGTTCGCGTAGCGGGAGCGGACGCCCGGATAGCTCTTGCACGGCCGCACCTGCGCGTAGAGGTCGAGCGACTTGCGCAGGCCGACGTTCACCGAGCGGAAGCCGCCGCCGACCGGGGTCGTGATCGGCCCCTTCAGCGCCGTGCCGTTCTGCCTGATCGACTCGAGCACGTGCTCGGGCAGCGGGTTGCCGTCGTTCTCGGCCATCACGTCGGTGCCGGCCTGCTGCACGTCCCAGTCGAACTCGACGCCCGTCGCCTCGAGGACGCGACGGGTCGCCTCGGAGAGCTCCGGGCCGGTGCCGTCGCCGGGAATGAGGGTCACGCGATGCGCCATTCGGCGGCGGACTCTACCGACCGATTGTGAGAAGCCGTTGCGGGTAATGTGCCCGCGATGGCAGGCCCGAAGAAGTCCGTCGCGCTCTCAGGCGTCTCGGTCGCGGAGACGAGCATCTGCTCGATCGATCCGGACGAGGGGGTTCTGATGTACCGCGGCTACGACATCGCGGAGCTGGCCGAGCACGCGAGCTACGAAGAGGTCGCCTACCTCCTGCTCGAGGGCGACCTGCCGTCGGACGAGGAGCTGGAGTCGTTTGCCGAGCAGCTGGCAGCCGCGCGCGAGCTGCCGGGGGCGGCGGCGACAATCGTCGACGGGAACGCGATGGACGCGTCGCCGATGGAGACGCTGCGCACGGCTGTGTCCGCGCTCTCCTTCTCGGACCCCGCCGAGGATGCGACCGACCGCGAGAACGAGTACCGGAAGGCGGTGGCGTTGATCGCGCAGCTGCCGACGATCGTCGCGCGCTACGAGCGCCGCCGCCGCGGCGAGCCGGTCGTCGCTCCCGATCCGTCGCTCGGCTACGCGGAGAACTTCCTGACGATGCTCCGGGGCGAGGCGCCCACCGCTGCGGAGGCGCGCGCCTTCGAGGTGGCGATGATCCTCCACGCCGAGCACGAGATGAACGCGTCGACCTTCGCCGCCCGCGTCGTCGCCGGCACGAACGCGGACCTGCACTCCGCGATCGTGGCCGCGATCTGCGCCCTCAAGGGGCCGCTGCACGGCGGCGCCAACCAGGCGGCGATGGCCATGTTCGAGGAGTTCGGCTCCGCCGACCGCGTCGCCGAGGGCGTGCGCGGCCGCCTGATCGAAAAGAAAACGCTGTATGGCTTCGGCCACCCGCTTTACCGGGCGATGGACCCGCGGGCGCCGATCCTGCGCCGGCTCTCGGAGGAATTCGCCGACGGCGCCGAGCCCAACTTCCTCGAGATCGCGACCACCGCGGAGCGCGAGGTCTACGAGCAGAAGGGGCTCTGGCCGAACGTCGACCTCTACTCGGGCGTTCTCTACCACGGCCTCGGGTTCCCGACCGACCTCTTCATCCCGCTCTTCGAGATGAGCCGCGTCGCCGGGCAGGCGGCGCACGTGCTCGAGCAACACGCGGGCGGCAAGATCATCCGTCCGAGCGCCGAGTACGTCGGCGAGCCACCGCGCGACTACCCCGTGCGCGAGCTGCGGGGCGGGAGATGAACGACTTCAAGCCCGGGCTCGAGGGCGTCGTCGCCTTCGAGACGGAGATCGCCGAGCCCGACCGCGAGGGCGGTGCGCTCCGCTACCGGGGCGTCGACATCGAGGAGCTCGTCGGCTCGTACCACTTCGAGCAGGTCTGGGGCCTCCTCGTCGACGAGAGCTTCGAGCCAGGCCTGCCCGCGGTCGACCCGTACGAGGGCGGCGGCCTGACCGGGAACACGCCGGCCGATCTCCAGGCCGTCACGGCCAAGCTCGGCGGCGAGTGGGGGCTGAAGAAGTTGATCGACATCGCGGACGACGAGGCCCGTGAGGACCTGCGCCGCGTCTCGGCGCAGTTCATCTCGATCGCCGCGCAGTCGGCGCGGATCGCCGACGGGCACGAGGACCGGATCGCGCCGCAAGTGATCGCCCAGGGCGAGACGACGGCGGAGCGCTTCCTGCTCGAATGGCGCGGCGAGGCCGACCCGAAGCACGTCCAGGCGCTCGACACGTACTGGATCTGCACCTGCGAGCACGGGCTGAACGCGTCGACCTTCGTCGCGCGGATCACCGCCTCGACCGCGGCCGACTGCGCGGCGTGTCTCTCGTCGGCGGTCGGTGCCCTCTCGGGCCCGCTGCACGGCGGCGCTCCCGCACGGGTGCTGCCGATGCTCGACGCGGTCGCCGAGTCCGGCGACGCCGAGGGCTGGGTGCGCGACGCACTCGCACGCCGCGAACGGCTGATGGGCTTCGGCCACCGCGTCTACCGCGCCGAGGACCCGCGCGCCCGCCTGCTCAAGCGCACGGCGAAGGAGCTGGGCGCGCCGCGCTACGACGTGGCCGAGGAGCTCGAGCAAGCTGCCCTGGCGGCATTGCGGGAGCGCTCCCCGGACCGGCCGCTTGAGACGAACGTCGAGTTTTGGTCGGCCGTCGTGCTCGACGTCGCCGACGTGCCGCCACCGCTCGCACCGGCCATGTTCGCCTGCTCGCGCACCGCCGGCTGGTCGGCGCACATCCTCGAGCAGAAGAAGCTGAACCGGCTCGTGCGGCCGTCGGCGCGTTACATCGGACCTGCGGCAAGGCCCGCCTCCTCGATCTCGTGACGCTCGCCGAAGCGGCAGCCCGGGCCGACGAGCTGGCCTCGGCCGGCGACCAGAAGGCGCTCGCGACCCTGCGGCAGCAGTGGGACGACGAGCTCGAGCACGCGGCCCGGGACCCCGACTACCGCGTGCGGGCGCAGGCCTACCGGGCGATTGCGCAGTTCCGCTTCCGTCAGAAGCTGGAGCTCGTCCGGCGCGGGCTCCAGGACGAGAGCCCCGCCGCCCGCGGCTCGGCGCTGATCGCGCTCGAAGGTCTCTCCCGCGACCACCCGGGCGATGTGAACGGGATGCGGCGGCTGCTCGAGGAGCTCGCGAACAGCGATCCGAACGTCGCCGTGCGCAGGCTCGCGATCGTCTGCCTCAAGAACGGCTCGCCGCAGCGCGAGACGATCCTGCTCCTGAACGGGCTCGCCGACGACGACGAGCAGGAGCCAGACGTGCGCAAGACGGCGCGGGCCGTCGCCGCGGCACTGCAGAAGCGCGCGAGAGAGAAGTGAGCGCGCTCGTCGGCGTGATCATGGGATCGCGCTCCGACTGGGAGACGATGCGTCATACCTGCGAGACGCTCGAGACGCTCGGTGTGCCATTCGAGCAGAAGGTGGTCTCCGCTCACCGGACGCCAGATCTCCTATTCGAGTACGCCGCTGCGGCCGAGGAGCGTGGGCTCCAGGTGCTCGTGGCGGGCGCCGGCGGAGCGGCTCACCTGCCCGGGATGACGGCGGCGAAGACGAACCTGCCCGTGCTGGGCGTGCCCGTCGAGTCGAAGACCTTGAAGGGGATGGACTCACTCCTCTCGATCGTGCAGATGCCGGCCGGCGTGCCGGTCGGCACGCTCGCGATTGGCCGGGCGGGAGCCGTGAACGCCGCGTTACTCGCCGCGGCAATCGTCGCCCGCTCGGACGAGGGTGTTCGCGACCGGCTGGCCCGGTACCGGGCCGAGCAGACAGACGCAGTGCTCGCTCAACCCGACCCCGCCAAGTAACAGACTGTTACTTGGCCGTCGTCGGCGTGATCGGAGGGGGCCAGCTGGGGCGGATGCTCGCGCTGGCCGGGATCCCGCTCGGGCTCTCGTTCCGCTTCCTCGACCCGGCCGCGGACGCGCCAGCGGGCGCAGTGGGAGAGCTGCTCGTCGGCGCCTACGACGACCCGGTCCTGCTCGATCGGCTCGCCGACGGCGCCGACGCCGTCACCTACGAGTTCGAGAACGTGCCCGTCGACGCAGCGCGGCGGGTGGGCGCGATCCCGGCGGCCGGCGCGCTCGAAGTCGCACAGGACCGGCTTGTGGAAAAGCGGCTCTTCCGACAACTCGGGCTTCCCACCGCGAGGATCGACGACGAGGTCGAGACCTTCCCGGCCCTCTTGAAACCACGGGTTCTCGGCTACGACGGAAAGGGCCAGCGTCTGGTGGAGACCCGTCCGGGGACTGTCCCCGGACACGTCCTGGAGGAACGTGTCGCGTTCGACCGCGAGCTCTCGTTGCTCGCCGTGCGCGGGCGCGACGGCGAGACGCGTTTCTGGCCGCTCGTCGAGAACGTCCACGAGGACGGGATCCTGCGCAGATCGCGGGCGCCCGCCCTGGATGCGCCGCAGGCGCAGGCCGAGGAGTACGCCGGACGACTGCTCGACGAGCTCGGGTACGTCGGCGTCCTCGCGCTCGAGCTCTTCGACGTCGGTGGGCAGCTGCTCGGGAACGAGATCGCACCGCGCGTCCACAACACCGGCCACTGGACGATCGAAGGCTCCGCGACGAGCCAGTTCGAGAACCATCTCCGCGCGATCCTCGGGCTGCCGCTCGGCTCGACCGAAGTCACGGCCGTCGCTGCTCGTCAACCTGATCGGCTCGGTTCCGGACGTCGAAGCGGTCCTGCGCATCCCCGGCGCGCACCTGCACCTGTACGGCAAAGAGCCGCGCCCGGGCCGAAAGCTCGGCCACGTCACGCTCGTCGAGCCGACCCCGGAGCGCGAGCGTGCGCTCGACTTACTGTTGGAACAACGCTAAGTCAGTGCTTGCGGCACACGGTTCCGACGATCGTGTGTCCGCACGAGGGGCAGGTGCGCTTGCCCCGTTTCAGCTCGAGCGCTCGCTTCTTCAGTCCGGAGAAGAGCATCGTGTAGCCGATCGCCATCGTCAGGGCGGCGAGGACGGCGAGCTCTGGGTCAGGCGTCATCGGAAGGCGTCCCTTTCGAGATCGTACGTCGTCGCGCATGCGGGTGCGCTCGGAAGTACAACTCTCGACGCCTCCGGTCGGATACGTGCGTGTAGAGCTCCGTCGTCGAGAGGTCGGCGTGGCCGAGCATCTCCTGCACGCTGCGGAGGTCGGCGCCGCCCTCGAGTAGGTGCGTCGCGAACGAATGACGGAGCAGGTGCGGGTGCACGCGCCGCGGCTCGAGCCCTGCCTTCTCCGCGAGCCGCCGCAGGATCAGGAACGCGCCGGCCCGCGTGAGCGGGCCGCCGCGGGCGTTCAGGAACAGCTCGACCCGGCCGCGGCGGTCGAGGTGAGGGCGGCCGAACGCGATGTAGCGCCGCAGCGCTTCGGCGGCCGGGCGGCCCAGCGGGACGAGCCGCTCCTTCGACCCCTTGCCGAGCGCGCGCACGACACGGTCGTCGAGGTCGACCGAGCGCCGGTGCAGCCCGGTCGCCTCGCTGACGCGCAGCCCCGCGCCGTAGAGGAGCTCCACGAGCGCGCGGTCGCGCAGCGAGCGCGGCGACGTGCCCACTGCCGCGTCGATCAGCCGCTCGGCCTCGGCGGGCGAGAGGGTTCGCGGCAGTGTTCGCGTCCGCCGCGGCAACTGCAGCGCCGCGGCTGGATTGTCCTCGCGCGTGCCGAGCAGCAGCTGGTGGCGGAAGAAGCCGCGGACGGCCGCGACGCGCCGGGCGACGGTGGAGGGGGCGACGCCGGCTGCGCGCATCTCGGCGAGCCAGCGCTCGAGCTCCTCGGTGGTCGTGTCGCCGACGCGCCCCTTGCGCCACGTGGCCAGCTGCCCGAGGTCGCGCCGGTAGGCATCGACGGTGCGCGGCGCCCGGCGGGTCGCCAGCAGCGCCAGGAACCCAGCGAGTTCAGGATCTGGGGTGGCTGAAGTCATAGACCTTCCGAAGACGTTTCGCGTCGACGTGGCTGTACACCTGCGTGGTCGAGAGCGACGAGTGGCCGAGCAGCTCCTGAATCGTGCGCAGGTCGGCGCCGCCCTCGAGCAGGTGCGTGGCGAACGAGTGCCGTAGGCGGTGGGGATGGGGCACGAGCCGGCGCAGCGTGCTCGTGTCGAGGCGGCGGCCCCGGGCGGAGAGGAAGAGCGCGTCGTTTGCGCCGCGGGCGAGCTCCGGCCGGGCGTCGCGGAGGTAGCGCGCGACGAGGTGCGACGCCTCCTCGCCGAGCGGGACGACCCGCTCCTTGCCGCCCTTCCCGCGCACGTGCACGAGCTCCTGCTCAAAGTCGATGTCTGCGAGGTCGAGCCCGACCGCCTCGGCGCTGCGCAGCCCGGCTGAGTAGACGAGCTCCACGAGCGCTCGGTTGCGGAGCCCGAGGGGGCCGTCCCCGTCGAGCGAGTCCACGATCGCGTCGACCTCGGCGCGTTTCGGGGCCTCGGGCAGGCGCTGCGGCCGGCGCGGGGCGAGCGACGCATCGGGGACGCGCTCCGGGCCGAGCGTGAAGCGGAGGAAGGACCGGACGGCCGCCAGCTTGCGGGCAATCGTCGCGGGCGCGAGACCGTTTCGAGCGCGGCCGAGCTCGGCCGCGTAGTCCGCGAGCACGCGCACATCCACGTCCGCGACCTGCGTCCCCTCACGCTCGAGCCAGTCCGCGAAGCCGCGCAGGTCGGCGCCGTACGCCTTCCGCGTCGACTCTGCGAGCGACGGCGAGGCGAGGAAGCGATCGATCGCGACCCGGGTCTCCATCCACGGCGATTTCCCTAGAGTCGCGAGATGTCCTTTGCCCTGACCACCGGTGCCGAGGCCCGCTGGACCGGAGTCCCGGGCCCGCATGCGGTCGTCTGCGTGAATGGCGGCACAGCTGCGGAGGCGCCCGGCACATGGAGCGCCTCGGTCGAGTGGCTCGTCCGGAGGCTCGCGCGACAGCGTCCGGCGCTGCCCTTTCTCGAGGTTCGCTACCGCGTCAAGTCGTGGCGACGACTCGAGCTCTGCATCGAGGACGCGAGTGCCGCGATCGACGCGGCTCGCGACGCGGGCGCGCAGGAGGTTGCGCTGCTCGGCTTCTCGATGGGCGGGGCGGTCTCGGTCCAAGTCGCCGGCGATCCGTCCGTCTCGACGGTGATCGCGCTCGCACCCTGGCTGTACCCGGAGCTCGACGTCTCGCCGCTCGACGGACGGCGCTTCGCCGTCCTGCACGGCTCGCTCGACCGCAGCATCCCGGGCGTTCCCGGCGTCGCGCCCGCGCTCTCCCGGGAGGGCTACGAGCGGGCCAAGGCGCGTGGAGTCGACGCTCACCGCACCGTGATCCCCGGCGCGATCCACCCGATCGCGCTCCGCGCCCCGTGGGGCGGGACCGTGGCGATGCCGCGCGCCGGCCGCTGGGCGGAGCTCGTCGGCGCCGAGCTGGAGCGCTTCTGCGCGTAGGTCTCTATATCGGCGTGCGGCGGGTCGTGCACGTGCTCGCTCGGCTGCTCTACCGGATCGAGATCGTCGGCCGCGCGCCGCCGGGCCCCTGCGTTGTCGCCGCGAACCACGAGTCGTTCCTCGATCCACCCCTGCTCGCCCTCGTTGCGCGGCAGCCGCTGCACTTTCTCGCCAAGGTCGAGCTCTGGCGGTACCGGCCGGGCGCGTGGCTGATGGACGCGCTCGGCGGGATCCCGATCAGGCGTGATCGCCGCGACCTCCACTCGGTCGGCCGCGCCGGCGAGCTGATCCTCGCAGGCGAGGCGGTCGCGCTCTTCCCGCAGGGGACGGTCCAGGGAGGCGAGTGGTCACGGGGCGCCGCCAGGCTCGCGCTCACGACCGGCGTCCCGCTCGTGCCCGTCCGGATCGTCGGCACGCGCAGGGCGCTCTCGCGCGGGCGGATCCGATTCTCGAAGATCAGGATCGTCGTCGGCGAGCCGATCGCGGTCGACCGCGCGAAGCCGACGGTCGCCGCCGCCCGCGACCTCACCCGCGAGCTCCAGACGCGAGTCGACGCGCTCGTCTAGCCGGTCCGTAGGCTGTCACCAATGCCACGAATGAGGTACCGTGGACAAGATGGAGCCGCCCGAGCGCCCCGCCGACCCTGCCGTGCGCCGCGCCTACCTGCGCCGGATCGTCGCGCTCTTCCGCCCCTACCGCCTGCGGCTCACCGGGGTGCTCGGGCTGATCATCTTCTCGTCGGCGCTCGGCGCGATCCCCGCCTTCCTGATCAAGGCGGTCTTCGACACGGCGCTCCCCGACGACGACCTGCGCCTGCTCAACCTGCTCGTCGCCGGAATGATCGCGATCGCGATCGTCACCGGCGCGCTCGGCGTCATCCAGACTCTGCTCTCGAACCAGGTCGGGCAGCGCGTCATGCACGACCTGCGCACGTCCGTCTACAAGCATCTGCAGCGGCTCTCACTCGCGTTCTTCACCCGGACGCGAACGGGCGAGGTGCAGTCGCGGCTCGCGAACGACATCGGCGGCGTGCAGGAGGTCGTCACCTCGACCGCGACGTCCATCGTCTCGAACGTGACCACGGTCCTCGCGACCGTCGTCGCGATGTTCCTCCTCGACTGGCGGCTGACCCTCTTCGCGCTCGCGCTGCTCCCGTTCTTCGTCTGGATGACCAAACGTGTCGGCGACCAGCGGCGAAAGGTGGTGAAGGTACGGCAGGAGTCGATGGCCGACATCTCGAGCCTCGTTCAGGAGTCGCTCTCCGTCTCGGGGATCCTGCTCGGCAAGACGATGGGCCGGGCCGACGAGCTGGCAACCCGCTTCGAAGGCGAGTCCGGCCGTCTCGCGGAGCTCGAGGTGCGAAGCCGCATGACGGGTCGCTGGATGATGGCGTCGATCCAGACGTCCTTCGCCGTCATGCCCGCGCTCGTCTACCTCTTCGCCGGGCATTTCGCGGGCGCGATCTCGATCGGGACGGTCGTCGCTTTCACCACGCTCCAGGCTCGCCTGTTCTTCCCGATCGGCTCGCTGCTCGGCGTCGGCCTCGAGGTGCAGACCTCGCTCGCGCTCTTCGACCGCGTCTTCGAGTATCTCGACCATCCGATCGACATCGAGGAGGGGACGAGGACGCTCGACTCGATCCGCGGCGACGTCGTCTTCGACGGCGTCTGGTTCCGCTACGACGATGCCGCCTGGACGCTGCAGGACGTCTCCTTCGCCGCTCCCGCGGGCACGAAGACCGCGCTCGTCGGCGAGACGGGCTCCGGCAAGACGACGGCCGGCTATCTCGTCGCGCGCCTCTACGACGTCAGCGAGGGGCGGGTGACGATCGACGGCGTCGACGTGCGGGAGCTCACCTTCCCCTCGCTCGCCGCGGCGGTCGGCGTCGTCTCGCAGGAGACGTACCTCTTCCATGCGACCGTGCGCGACAACCTCCGCTTCGCGCGCCCGGACGCGACTGACGAGGAAGTCGAGGAAGCGGCCGCTGCGGCGCAGATCCACGAGCTGATCACAGGCCTCCCGGACGGGTACGACACGGTCGTCGGCGAGCGCGGCTACCGCTTCTCCGGCGGTGAGCGGCAGCGGATCGCGATCGCCCGCACGATCCTGCGCAACCCGCCGATCCTCGTCCTCGACGAGGCGACGTCCGCCCTGGACACCCAGACCGAGCGTGCCGTGCAGCAGGCGCTCGAGCAGTTGGCCGAGGGACGGACGACGATCGCGATTGCGCACCGGCTCTCGACCGTGCGCGACGCCGACCAGATCGTCGTGCTCGACCGGGGCCGCGTCGCCGAGATCGGCACGCACGACGAGCTCCTGGCCGCCGGCGGCCGCTACGCCGCGCTCGTCTCCCGCGACACCGAGGAGATCTTCGACTGAGCTGCGGTCGTCGGGCGCTCAGGTCTGGCCGAGCGCCTCGACGAGCAGCTCGGCAGGCAGCGCCGAGACCGTGTTGCCGGCGCGTCCCGTCATCGTCTCGGCGGCGAGCAGCGCGTTCACGATCGCCTCCTCGACCGCGTCAATCACTGCTTCGTAGAGCGGGTCGATGCGGCGGTCGTTCAGCATCCGCAGCGGGAGCTCCGGCCCGTCCGCGTCGAGACCGCGGTTTCCGGTCGCGAAGCAGAGCGCGAAGTCGCCGCTCGAGCGCTCGCCCATCCCGCCGGTGCGGGCGATCCCGAAGCCCGCCCGCCGTGCGAGCCGCTCGCACTGACCGGGGAGGAGCGGCGCGTCGGTCGCGAGCAGGACGATGATCGAGCCCGCACCCTCGGGAGTCGCCGGCAGCGGCACGCGCTCCGGGCCGATCCGCTCTCCCACCGGGACGCCGTCGACGCGGAGCCGCCCGCGACGGCCGTGGTTCGCCTGCACGAGCACGCCGAGCGTCCAGCCGTCGTCGACGACGCGCGAGCTCGTGCCGATCCCGCCTTTGAAGCCGTGACAGACCATGCCGGTGCCGCCGCCGACTGCACCCTCCTCGACGGCACCCGCGTCGGCTCGCTCGAGCGCGTCCGCGACGTGCTCGGGGCGGACGTGGAAGCCGTTGATGTCGTTGAGAAAGCCGTCCCACGTCTCGCCGACGACGGGAAGGCTCCAGTCGTCGTCACCGGGAGCGGCCGCGGCCACGAGGGCGTCGCGGACGACGCCGACCGAGTGCGTGTTCGTGAGCGCCACCGGCGTCGTCAGCAGGCCGGAGTCGCGCACCCACTCCAGGCCGGTCAGCTCACCGTTCCCGTTGATCCGGTGTGCGCCGGCGAAGAGCGGTTCGGCCGGCGGCAGGACGACCGTGACGCCCGTGCGGACGTCCTCGCCCTCGATGACGGTTGTGTGCCCGACGCGGACGCCGTCGACGTCGGTGATCGCGTTCCCGTCCCGGTCGGGAGCCGGCCGATCTCGATCCCGAGGTCCCGGGCGCGCGGCTTCACGCCGCGAGCTTAGAAGCCTCGTCAGCCCTCGTCTGACGAGCCGGAACGTCGTCTCGCCGGCATCGTCGACCTCGACCGAGTCCGGGTCGAAGGCGAATTCGGTCGCGACGAGCTCGACGGCAGTGCCGCCGATCTCGTCGCCCGACGCCTCGGTGGCGTCGTCACTGCCGCATCCTGCGAGGACGAGGACCGCCAGGAGCAGCAGCCGTCTCACACTGGGTCATACGCGGCCGCGGGGCGGGTCGGATTCACGCTTGCATAGGATGTCCGGCGCCATGGCGGCGACCACGACCAAGAAGAGCGGCGGCCTCGCCGAGCACGGGATCGAGCCCGCGGGCGAGGTCCACTGGAACCCGACGACGTCGCTCCTCTACAACCACGCGCTGAAGCGCGGCGAGGGCATGATCACCGAGGGTGGCCCGCTCGCCGTCGATACGGGCGTGCACACCGGTCGCTCGCCCAAGGACAAGTTCATCGTGCGTGAGCCCGGCTCGGCCGACCGGATCTGGTGGGGCGACGTCAACGCGGAGATCTCGGAGGACGGGTTCGAGGGCCTGCGCGAGAAGGTGGTCGCCCACGTCGGCGCCGCCGACCTCTACGTCGTCGATGCCTTCGCGGGTGCCGACCCGAAGCACCGGATCGCGGTCCGGATCGTCACCAACCACCCCTACCACGCCCTCTTCGCCCGGACGATGTTCATCGACCCGGCCGAGGACGAGCTGCGCGACTTCGAACCGGACGCGCTCGTCCTCCACGCTCCGGGGCTCGAGGCCGACCCCGAGTCGGACGGCACGCGCAGCGGCACGTTCGTCGTCCTCCACCCGACGCGCGCCGAGGTGCTGATCGGCGGCACCTTCTACGCGGGCGAGATCAAGAAGTCGATCTTCACGCTGATGAACGACCGGCTGCCGCTCGAGGGCGTCTTCCCGATGCACTGCTCGGCGAACGTCGGCGAGGCAGACGACGTCGCGGTCTTCTTCGGCCTCTCGGGAACCGGCAAGACCACGCTGTCGGCCGACCCGTCGCGGCACCTGATCGGCGACGACGAGCACGGCTGGGGCGAGGACGGCGTCTTCAACTTCGAGGGCGGCTGCTACGCGAAGGTGATCCGCCTCTCGGCCGAGGCCGAGCCGGAGATCTACAAGACCACGCGGACGTTCGGGACGATCCTCGAGAACGTCGTCGTGGACGAGCGCGGCGTCGTCGACCTCGACGACGACACGAAGACCGAGAACACCCGCGCCGCCTATCCGCTCGAGCAGATCGCGAACCACCTGCCGACGAAGCGGGCCGGCCACCCGCGCTCGGTCGTGATGCTGACCGCGGACGCGTTCGGCGTCCTGCCGCCGATCGCCCGGCTCACGCGCGACCAGGCGATGTACTGGTTCCTCTCCGGCTTCACTGCCAAGCTCGCGGGCACGGAGATCGGCGTCCAGGAGCCGCAGCCGACCTTCTCGGCGTGCTTCGGCGCCCCCTTCCTGCCGCAGCCGCCGCTGGTGTACGCACGCCTCCTCGGCGAGAAGCTCGCCGAGCACGGAGCCTCGGTCTGGCTGGTGAACACCGGCTGGACGGGCGGCCCGTACGGCGAGGGCGAGCGGATGCCGATCCAGGCGACGCGCGCGCTCCTCACGGCCGCGCTCTCGGGCGAGCTCGACGGGGTCGACTACCGCACGGACGAGCTCTTCGGCTTCGAGGTGCCGGTCGAGGTGCCCGGCGTCGACTCGTCCCTGCTCGACCCGCGCTCGACCTGGCGCGACCCCGAGGCGTACGACGCCAAGGCGCGCGAGCTCGCGACGATGTTCCGGGACAACTTCACCCGTTTCGACGCCGACGACGACGTGGTCGCCGCCGGCCCGCGCGTCTAACTCCGTAGCCGCAACCTCCTGGTAACCGCCCGGGCGTAGCCCCGGGACCTCCTCGTTAGCGATCCGTTGGCCGTCCGTTGGCCGCCGGTTGGCGACCCCTCCGAGCGTGGGCGCACGGAAGGAGGTGCGCCATGCGGAAGCAGCCGGCTGGTGGCGGTATCGGCGGCGGCATCTAGGTGCCGAACGAGACGAAAGGAGCTCCGAGCAGGGCTCCTTTCGCTTGGACCACGAGCGCGGTCGCGCCCTTGCGCCGGAGCAGCGTCCTCGCCGCCGACACCTCGGCCCGCGCGTCGGTGCGGCGCCCGGCGAGGTGAAGCACCTCGGCGAGCGCCAGGTGCGCGCGGGCCCGCGCGCACAAGCCGTCCGTGAGGGAGGCGATCGCCACCGAGTCACGCGCCATGGTCTCCGCCTCGGCTACGTCACCCGAGCGGGCGAGGAGCCGCGCCCGAGCGCTGCGCCACCAGAACTGCACGAGCACGTCGGAGGGGAGTGCCTCCCTCTCTGCATAGCCAACGAGCTCGTCGGCCCTGCCCAGCTCGCCGCGGTCGAGGAGAAGCTGCCCGAGCTCCAGCGCATTCGTACTGGCGTAGGCGTGGTCTCCTGCGGCACGGAGGACCTCGAACGCTCTCTCGGCCTCGGCTTCTGCGGCTTCGCCGTTGCCAGCGATGGTCTCGAGCGCGATCACGACGGGCGTCAGGATCGTCCGCAGGCCCCGCACGTTCCCGATCTCCTCGTACTGCGAGCGGGCGTGCGCCAGCAAGCGCACGCCCCTCGTCGCAGCGCCCCTCGAGCGCGACGAGCCCGCCGAGGACAGCAGTCACGGCCGCACCTGACGATTGGTCGGGGCTGCGCTCGAGGAGCGCCGTCGTTCGAGCGACGCACTCGGCGACCGGCACCGGCCCGTAGTACAGGGACTCCGCCTGAATCGACACGCAGCTACCGGCCGGGATTCCGGCGGCCGCGTAGTGCCGCTCGGCGCGTTCGGCGGCGGCCCGCAGCTCTTCGAAACGGCAGGCGAGGAGATGGACGTTCGCGACGAACAGCTCCGCCCGGCCGAGCCCTCGTGCATCGCCCGCCGCGCGTAGCGCCTGCTCGGCTTCGGCGAAGGTCGCCACGGCGTCGTCGAGCGCGAGCGCCCCTGCGTTGAGCTGCGTGTACGCGCGCTCACACGCAACGCGGGCGGAGATCCTCTCGGCGCGGACGTGTGCGGCATCGCGGTCAGCGCTCGTCAGGGCCGCGTCCGCCTCGTCGGGGCGGTTGTGCAGGCGGAGTGCAATCGACCGCTCGAGCTCGAGCTCCGCGCGCCGCTCGCCTGCGGGAAGGAGCGCGGTGGCGCGGCCGAGCAGGCCGACGGCGGCGGCGACGTCACTCGTGCGCCAGACGCGCATCCCTGCCTCGCCGAGCCGCTCGCCGGCGCGGGCGGCGAGCTCGCCTGCGTCTTCGCCTAGCTCGCGGCGGTAAGCGCAGCTTGCTCGAGGTGGTAGCCGGCGAGGGCGTCGTCGCCGGGGCCGTCGCGGTCGAGCCAGTCGGCGACGCGCTCGTGCAGCCCCGCCCGGTCGGCCCTGGTCAGGGTCGCGTAGGCGGCGTCGCGGAGGAGGACGTGGTGGAAGCGGTAACCGTCGTCGCCGGGCTCGGCAGTCGCGGCCGGGTGGACGAAGCTGCGGCGCGAGAGGGAGGAGAGGGCCGCGTCGACCGGCTCCTCGGAGAGCGCCGCGACGACACCGCGCGAGAACTCGCGTCCGGCGACGGCCGCGCGCTGGATGACGCGCCGCTCTGAGTCGGCGAGCCGGCCGATCCGGCCGGCGAGAACGGCCTCGAGCGTCGGCGGCAGGCCTTGGCCGTTCTCGGCGGCGAAGGCGGCGAGCTGCTCAGCGTAGAGCGCGTTGCCGTCGGCGAGCTCGACGACACGCTCGCGCGTCTCCTCATCGAGGTCGGCAAGTCCGGCGACGAGCCGGCGTGCCTCGTCGGGGGTGAGCGGCCCGAGCGGAAGCTGTTCCCCGGCCGGCCGCTCGAGCTCCGGGCGGGCGAGCGAGACGACGAGAACGGGCGCGTCCGCGACGCGCTCCGCGAGGTAGTCGACGAGGTCGAGCAGTGCCGGCTCGGCCCAGTGGACGTCGTCGAGGAGCAGCAGAACAGGCTTCGTGCGCCCGAGCGCCTCGAGCAGGCGGCGGAGCGCCCAGTACGACTCGCCGAGCGTGCCCACGTCCTGCGCGGCCGCGAGCGCGGCGAGGCGGGTCGTCGCCAGCTCGCCCTCAGGATCGTCCGCCAGCGCGGCGGCCAGGTCGAGCTCCTGGAGCGGGTCGAGGAGCGGCAGGAACGTCTGCCCCTTGCCGTAGGAGAAGCAGCGGCCGACGAGCGTCGTCGCCTCGTCTGCGAGCGCGGTCGTCAGCTCGCGGCCGAGCCGGGTCTTGCCGATCCCGGGCTCGCCGAGGACAGTGACGACGCGGCAGCGCCGCTCAGCCTTTGCCGCGTCGAACGCCGCGCGCAGGCGCGCCAGCTCCTCGGTGCGGCCGACGAGCGGAGCGTCGAGGCGGCGCTCGTGCTGGACGAGCGCGCGTGTGCGGTCGTCCACCTGCAGGCCGCCCAGGCGTGCAAGCTCGACGGCGCGCGTGAAGACGGAGCCTGCACCTGCGACCGACTCGCCGGTCGCGACCCCCGCGGGTAGGCCGAGCTCGGCGGCGGCGCGGACGGCCCGGAGCGCGTCGTCGTCTCTTGGCGCCTCGGCGCCGAAGACGGCGACGAGCCCTTCCGGCCCGAAGCGCTCGAGCTCGCCGTCGTTCCGCTCGAGCACCTCGCGCACTCGCGCCAGCAGTTCGTCCAGCCGCCGCCGCAGGGTCTCGGGGTCGTCCTCGGCCGGCGGGATCGCAGCGAGCACGCTGACGAGCCGGAGCTCGGCCGCGGGAGCCGACGGCTCTCCCTCCGCGGCTTCGGCGGGCGGCGCGAGCGAGGGATCCTGGCGGAGGATCCGCCGCTCGAGCTCCTGCAGCTCGGGCGACGGGTCGAGGCCGAGCTCGTCCGAAAGTGCGAGCCGCGCAGCCCGGTAGACCTCGAGCGCCTCGGCCTGACGGCCGCAGCGATAGAGCGCGAGCATCAGCTGGCCGCGGAGCCGCTCCCGCAGCGGGTGTTCGGCGACGAGGCTCTCGAGCTCGCCGACGAGCACAGCGTGACGGCCGAGCTCGAGCTCCGCGTCGATCCGCTCTTCGACGGCCGCGATTCGCAGCTCGTCGAGCCGCGCGCCTTCGTGCCGGGCGAACTCCTCCTCGTCCAGGTCGGCGAGGGCGGGCCCGTGCCAGAGCGCGAGCGCCTCCTGAAGGAGGCTCGCGCGGCGTGCAGGCTCGGCGTCGAGCGCTTGCGCGAGCAGCCGCTCGAACCGGTTCGCGTCAACGTCCTCTGGTTCGACCGCCAAGCGATAACCGGGCGGCTGCGTGACGAGAACGTCGCGCCCGAGGGTCTTCCGCAGCGCGGCGACGGTGTTCTGTAGCGACCCGGTCGCCGACGCGGGCGCCCGCTCGCCCCAGAGGTCGGCGATCAGGCGGTCGGTCGAGACCACCTCGCCGGCTCGGAGCGCAAGCGCCGCCAACAGCGCCCTCTGCTGGCGCCGCCGGACGTCCAGAACGTGCTCGCCCTCGCGCACCTCGAGCGAGCCGAGGAGGCGGATCTCCACGTGACGGTTGTAACACCCGGCACGGCCGGTTTCCAGGTGAGCGCGCGATGAGTGGCGTGTGAGCGGTCCTAGCGCAGCATCGGCCACGTGAAGTCCACCGACAACCTCATCGACATCGACGAGCTGATGCGCGAGATCGAGCGCTACCTCGTCGTCGTCGAGGCGTTCAGGGCCGCCGGCTGCGATGTCGGCGGGCTCCGGCGCCGGAAAGGGAGCCCATGACCGACAAGCGGATCAGCAGAGACCCGACGCGTGCCGCATGAGCGGTGGCGCACAGGAAGGAACCGGTGCGTTCCGCGGACGTGAAGGCGCTGATGCGGGAGATCCAGCGCTACCTCGCGTTCGTCGAGGCGCTTCGCCGGTCCAACGACCCGCCGCGCAATAGCGGTGCAGGAGGGAGCACGAGATGAAGAAGGCAGCATTCGTCGTCGCCGGAGCGGTGTTCGCCCTGGCAGTCGTCACAGCGGGAACAGCGGGCGTCCAGGCTCTGATCACGAGCGCTCAGATCAAGGACGGGACGATCGCCTCGCGCGACATCAAGAACGGCACGATCGGCAGGGCGGACATCTCAGCGAACGCGCTGTCGTCGCTGCGTGGCCCGCGCGGCCTCGCAGGTGCGGCAGGCCCGCAGGGTGCCGCCGGGGCGCAAGGCGCGCAGGGGCCCCAGGGTGCGGCTGGAGCGGCGCAGGGCGCGCAGGGCGAGAAGGGCGAGAAGGGGGACACGGGTGCCCAGGGTGAGCAGGGGCCGAAGGGCGATCCGGGCGCGGGCGTGCACGTGACCGGCTCGGTGGCGACTGCGGCCGGCCTGCCGCCGACGGCGAACGAGGGCGACGCGTACATCGCGCTCGACACGGGCATCTGCACGTCTGGGACGGCGATCCTTCGTCGACACCGGGCTCGTCCAGGGGCCGAAGGGCGACAAGGGCGATCAGGGTGACTCGGCGCGACCGGGCCCAAGGGTGCAGGGCATGCCAGGCCTGCAGGCGGGCTCTCCGGCTACGAGATCGTCACGGGCGACGGTCCGCTCGCGCAGGCGACGTCCAGGTGCGCGGCCAATGCCCAGCGGGCAAGGTCGCCGTCGGCGGTGGCGTCATCGCTCGCTGACCCGTCGGTCGGCGTCGTCGCTGGCCGAGTCGTTCCCGACCGCGACGCGGTGCCGGGTGGATCGTCACGGCCGTCTGAACTAGTCGGACGGACGCGAACAGCATGACGCCGTACGCGATCTGCGCGGCGCAGGCCTAGCAGCTGGCGGGGGCCAGACGACGGGGGCCGGGCACACGCTCGGCCCCCGGTCGTTCGCTCGCGGTCAGCCGCGCGGGAGCACTCACCATTCGGTAGCGTCATGACCGGTGGACGCGAAGCACGACGTACTCGTGATCGGCGCCGGTTGCGCCGGCATGCGCGCCGCGATCGAAGCTCACGACGCGGGCGCGGACGTGGCGATCGTGTCGAAGCTCCACCCGACCCGCAGCCACTCCGGCGCGGCCGAAGGGGGCATCAACGCGGCGCTCGGGAATGCCTCCGAGGACGACCCGGAGACGCATGCGTTCGACACCGTCAAGGGCTCCGACTACCTCGGCGACCAGGACGCGATCGAGATCCTTTGCAACGAGGCGCCAGACGACGTCTACCAGCTGGAGCATTGGGGCGCGGTCTTCTCCCGGACCGAGGACGGACGCATCGCGCAGCGGCCGTTCGGCGCCGCCGGTGCGCCGCGGACCGCCTACGCGGCCGACATCACCGGCCACGTACTGATCCAGGTGCTCTACGAGCAGCTCGTCCGGCGCGAGATCCAGGTCTACGAGGAGTTCTTCGGCTGGCGCCTCGTGGTCGACGACGGCCGCTGCCAGGGCGCCATCGCCTGGGACCTGCTCCACGGCGGCCTGAAGGCGATCGGCGCCAAGACGACGATCCTCGCCACCGGCGGCGCCGGACGCCTCTACATCGGCACGACGAACGCCTACTCGTGCACGGGCGACGCCATGTCGATGGCTCTGCGTGCCGGCGTGCCGCTGAAGGACATGGAGATGATGCAGTTCCACCCGACGACGCTCTCGCCGACGGGCGTGCTCATCACCGAGGGGTGCCGCGGCGAGGGCGCGTACCTCTACAACTCCGAGGGCGAGCGTTTCCTGCAGCGCTACGCGCCGAACGCGATGGAGCTGGCCTCGCGAGACGTGATCTCCCGCGCCGAGCAGACCGAAATCGACGAGGGTCGCGGCGTCGAAGGCAACGTCCTGCTCGATCTGCGCCACCTCGGCGCGGAGAAGATCATCGAGCGGCTGCCGGGGACGCGCGAGCTGGCCATGGTGTTCGCCGGGATCGACCCGATCCACACGCCGATCCCTGTCCGGCCCGGCGCGCACTACCACATGGGCGGCGTCGACACGGACGTCTGGGGACAGACGGCGCTCGAAGGCCTCTATGCGGCCGGCGAGGTGGCGTGCGTCTCGGTGCACGGGGCGAACCGTCTCGGCGGCAACGCGCTCATGGAGACGATCACCTACGGCAAGCGGGCGGGGCGGCACGCCGCCGAATGGGCACTCGCGAACACGACCGTCGCGGTGCCGCCGTCCCAGCTCGCCGATGCCGAGCGCGACCTGAAGAGGCTGCTCGACCGCCAAGCCGGCGAGCGGCCGTGGCAGATCCGTGACGAGCTCGCGCGCACAATGCACGAGAATTTCGGCGTCTTTCGCCGTGAGGAGCAGATGCTCGAGCAGGGCAGCATCGTCGATGGACTGCGCGAGCGGTACGAGCAGGTCGTCGTCGAGGACAAGGGCGACGTCTTCAACACGGATCTGACGCAGGCACTCGAGCTGGAGTTCATGCTCGAGCTCGCCGCCTGCATGATCGAGTGCGGCGTCGCCCGCAAGGAAAGCCGTGGCGCCCACGCCCGACCGTACGACTTTCCCGACCGCGACGACGAGAACTACCTCAAGCACACGCTCGTAACGTGGGCGGACGGGAAGCCGATCCTCGACTGGAAGCCGGTGACCATGACGAAGTGGCAGCCTCAGGAAAGGAAGTACTGATGGCGGTTGACGCGACTGCGCACGCGCCCGAGAAGACGATCGCGGTCGCGCTCAAGATCTGGCGCTTCGACTCGGCCTCAGGCGAGCGCGAGCTGAAGACCTACGAAGTCGATGCGCCCGAGTGGGTGACGCTCCTGGACGTCCTCGACCTGATCAAGGACCGCCAGGACGGCACTCTCGCCTACCGCAAGAGCTGCCGGATGATGATCTGCGGCTCCTGCGGGATGCGCATGGACGGCGCGGCGGTGCTCGCGTGCAAGACGCGGATGTACGACATCGCGCAGGCGGGTCATGTCCCGGTCGTCTCGGCGATGGGGAACCTGCCCGTGATCAAGGACCTCGTCGTCGACATGGAGCCCTTCTGGGCCAAGTTCAACGCGATGAAGCCGTACCTCCAGCCCGGCTACCAGGTGCCCGAGGACGGCAAGGAGCACCTGATCTCGCAGGAGCGGATGAACGTGATCCACAAGGAGTCGCTCTGCATCAACTGCGGCTGCTGCGTCTCCGAGTGCAACGCGATGGAGTCCGACCCCGAGTTCCTCGGCCCGCAGGCGCTCGCCAAGGGGATGCGCTTCGTCGGCGATCCGCGCGACGCCGCCAAGGCCGAGCGGCTCGACGAGTACTCGGGCCAGCACGGGATCTGGGAGTGCACGCGCTGCTACTTCTGCAACGAGCGCTGCCCGAAGGGGGTCGACCCGCGCGACGCGATCGCGAAGCTCGGCGCCGAGGCGATGAAGGAGGGCATCGACGACGACATGGGCGCGAAGCACGCGAAGTGGTTCGTCACCTCGGCGAAGACGACCGGCTGGCTCCGCGAGACCGAGCTCGTGCCGAAGACGCAGGGCGTCGTCTCCTCGATCAAGGAGATGAAGTTCGCGATGGGGCTGGCGAAGCACGGAAAGGTGCCGATCCCGTTCCCGCCCCACGTCGCCGAAGGCGTGAAGGAGTCGCGCGCGCTCTACGACTTGGTCAAGGAGCAAGGGCGCGACGGCGCGCTCGGGATCGTCCAGGGCGAGCGCGCGCTCGGCCGGATCGAGCACGAGCCGGGTGGGCACAAGAAGGAAGACGAGGCGTGAGAACAGTCGCGTACTACAAGGGCTGCCTCGCCTCGCTCTCGGCGAAGGAGCTCGACATCTCGACCCAGGCGCTCTCGCCCAAGGTCGGGCTCGAGCTCGTCGAGCTGGACGCGGTCACCTGCTGCGGCGCCGGCGACATCCACGAGGCCGAGCCGGACTACTACCTGCACCTGAACGCGCGCATCCTCGCCTATGCGGAGGCGACCGGCTGCGACACGCTGATGACGGTCTGCAACGTCTGCACGCTCAACCTGCGCCAGGCGAACTTCCAGCTCCAGGGCGACGAGGCGCTCCTCGAACGCGTCAACGCCAACCTCGCCAAGGTCGGCGTGACCGCAGTACACGGGCGCGGTCGAAGTGACTCACTTTCTCTGGCTCGTCTCGGCCGGCGAGGGCTACGAGCTCCTCCAGGCGGCCGCGCACAAGGGGCTGAAGGGCCTCAAGGTGGCGCCGTTCTACGGCTGCCAGATCCTGCGCCCGTCGAAGCTCTTGGGCTTCGAGGATCCCGACCGGCCCTCGTCGCTCGAGCGGATCATCGAGGCGTGCGGCGGCGAGGCGATCGACTACCCGGCCAAGATCAAGTGCTGCGGCTTCCCGATCATCCAGGCGCGTGAGGAGACGGCGCTCGGCGAGCTGATCCAGCCGATCGAGCAGGCGAAGGAAGCAGGCGCGGACGCGATCGTGACCCCCTGCCCGCTCTGCCACCTCTCCCTCGATGCCTGGCAGACGAAGCTGAAGAAGCAGACGGGCAAGGACTTCCAGATGCCGATCCTGCATCTCTCGCAGCTGATCGGCGTGGCGGCAGGGCTCGAGGACTCCGAGCTCAAGTTCAAGCGCCACATCGTCTCGGTGCAGCCCGTGCTCGAGAAGCTCGCGGTCTGATCTCGACGCTGGCTCCTGGCCTTCTTGCCGCGCTCGCCGTGGCGGCGCTCCTCTATGGCTGGTTCGAGGCGGGCTGGCTGCGGACGCGCGTGCTCGACGTGCCGGTGGACGGGCCTTCCCGCCGCGCTCGAGGGGCTCCGGATCGCGCATCTCTCCGACTTCCACCTCGGCCCGCCCTCGCGCGGCAGCGGGGCCGTTCGGCGCGCTGCGGACTGGGTGCGCGAGCGCCGCCCGACCTCGTCGTCGTCACCGGCGACCTGCTCTCGCATCCGCGCGGCCGCGACGCTCCTCGACGAGGTGCTGCGGGGACTGGACGCGCTCGCGGTGCTCGGAAACCACGACATCGGCGTCACGCGCGACCGCTTCTCGCGCGCCGCGGAGCTGGACGGCCTGCCCGCGACGCTCCTCGTCGGCGAGTCGCGAGTGGTCGAGCGGCGCGGCGCGCGGATCCAGGTCTCGGGCACGGCGCCGCGCCCGCGCGCGCCGGTTCCGGACGCCGACTCCTCGGCTGCGCTCCGGATCCTGCTGACGCACTATCCGCGCCTGGTGCCGGGCTACGAGCTCGTGCTCGCCGGCCACATGCACGCCGGCCAGATCGTCGCTTCCGTACCCGGGCGGCAAGCTGCGGCTCGCGCACCTGCGCGCCCGCCTGACCGAGGGCGTCTACCGCCGTCAGGGGACGACGCTGCACGTCTCGCCGGGCCTCGGCACGACGTTCGTCCCCTTCCGTTTCTTCGC
>CAWCDT010000006.1:0-168999 GCA_963794385.1 uncultured Gaiellaceae bacterium
ACTGGCTCCGCACTTGCCGGACCGTCTGGCGCGGGGCACATGGCCTCAGTAGTGGGCACGATCGTCGCCGGCCCGCACGCCGACACGGGGGACTTCGTCGTGCTCGTCGAGCCGGAGGCCGGCGGCTGGGGAGCGAACCCGTCCGCGACGGCAACGTCGGGCAATTCTGTTGCCTGGACGGCGAGACGTTCGTGACGCAGGCCGAGGTCGCAGAGGCGCGCTTCGGACTCCGCGTCGAGCGCTATTGTCTCGACCCGCTCGGCGCCGGCGCCGGCCGCATGCGCGGCGGTCCGGGCTGCATCCGGAGTACCGGATCCTGCGCGACGGTTGGATCGTCACCTCGACAGCCGGGCGTCACGCATTCCCGGTCTGGGGCTTGCACGGCGGCGAGGACGGGACGACGAATCATGTCGACGTGGTGAAGCCGGACGGCACGGTCACGCGGTTCGGGAAGGTCGCACGGCACCCGCTGTCCGAGGGCGACCTCGTCCGCGTCGTCACGGCCACGGGCGGCGGCTATGGCCCACCGCTCGAGCGAGCCCCGGAGGCCGTCGCCGAGGATGTGCGGAACGGGTACGTCACGGTCGAGCAGGCGCGCGAGGACTACGGCGTCGAGGTCGACGCGTCCACGTACGAGGTCGTCGGGCGCCCGGGGCAGGTAGAGGCGAGGCCGGGTCTCCGCATGACCGAGAAGCGCGCGCGCGAGCTGCGCGAAGCGGTCGCTCGCCGTCGCGACGAGCTGTTCGAGCTCGCCGCGGAGCTCGTCCGGCGCCCCAGCCTGCTCGGCGCGGAAGAGGATGCGCAGCGCCACGTGGCGGCGTGGCTCCAAGGCGCCGGCTTCGCCGTCGAGCGGATCCAGCCGGACGCGGCCGCAGCGCTCGCCGATCCGTATGCCGGCTACCCGGCACTCTCATACGAGGGACGCAGCTCGGTTGTCGGGACGAGCTCTGGCGCGGGAGGGGGAGCGTCGCTCCACCTGTCCGGCCACGTCGACGTCGTGCCGGTCGAGCGGCCCGAGGAGTGGACGCACGACCCGTGGGGCGGCGAGATCGCGGAGGGACGGCTCTGGGGGCGCGGCGCCGGTGACATGAAGGGAGGCCTCGCCGCCTATCTCGTCGCGGCGGCCGCCATTCTGGACGTCCTCGACGACCGACGCGGCGACCTCGTCGTCAGCTCGGTGATCGAAGAGGAGTGCGGCGGGAACGGAATGTGGTCGGTGCTCCGCGCGGGCCATGGCGCGGACGGGACGCTGATCGGCGAGCCGACCGGCCTGCTGCTCGCCCACGCCGGGACCGGCGTGGTGTGGGCACGCCTCAGCGCGCAAGGGCCGTCCGGGCATGCCGCGTTCGCCGGCCGCGACGGGCCCTTCGACGAGCTGTGCCGGGCCGTCGCCGCCATGCGGCGGATCGAAGCCGACGCGAACCAGCCCCCGCTCGACCCCGTGTTCGCGGCCGCGTCGGACTGGCCGTACGGGATGACCGTCGGCAGGATCGAGGGCGGCGTCTGGACGGCGTCCTCACCGGCGGAGCTCGTCGCGCACGTCCGGATCGGCTTGGGCCGCGGTGTCGAGCCCGCCGACCTCCAGCGACGGATCGTGGAGCAGGTCGGCGCGGCGGCGCCCGGCGTCGAGGTCGCGTTCGAGGCCTTTCGCGCCCGCGCGTACTGCCACGAGACCTCGGATCGCCTGGCCGAACTGCTGATGAACGCCCACCGCCGAGTCCTGGGCACGGAGCCGCAGACGATGGCGTTCACGGCGACGACCGACGCGCGGCAGGTCGAGGGCCCGTGCCTCTGTTACGGCCCCACGGCCTCGAACCTGCACGGGCTCGACGAGTGGGTGGATCTCGAGTCGCTCGCGCAAACGGCGACGGTCGTCGCGGTCGCCGCCGCCGAGTGGCTCGCCTGACCGCGGCGCCGGACCCGAGCGGCTACCGGCCCCTGAGGTACTGGTCCCCCGCGACGGCAGCGAAGATCAGGACCCCCTGGACGGCGAGCTGGTAGGTGGGGTCGATGCCGAGGAGGTTGAAGCCGTTGCCGATCAGCGCCAGGATCAGCACGCCGACGACGGCGCGCCAGACCGCCCCGGCACCACCGAAGATGCTCGTGCCGCCGACGACCGCCGCGGCGATCGCCTGGAACGCGAACGTGTCGGCGAACGAGTTCGACGCGCCGCTCCCGTACCGGCCCGCGTAGAAGATGCCCGCGAGTCCGGCGGCCAACCCGGAGAGCACGAAGCACAGCGTCTGCACCTTCATCACCCGGACGCCGGAGAGGCGCGCCGCCTCAGCATTGCCGCCGACGGCGTAAACGTGGCGGCCGAACACGGTCCGGGCGAGGATGATCCCGAGAACGACGACGAACGCAAGCGCGAAGAAGACCACTCCCTTCGCGCCGAGGAAGCGACCCGTGAAGAGATCCGAGAGCGTCTGCCGGTCGTCGAGGTCGTCGATCGCGACGACGCTGCCGCCCGAGATGACGATCGCGAGACCCTTGAACGTGAAGGAGGTCGCGAGCGTTCCGATGAACGAGTTGACCTTGGTGAAGCCGATCGCGAGCCCATTCACGAGTCCGAGGCAGGCGCCGGCGCCGAGCCCCGCGACGATGCCCCCGGGCCAGCCGGCGGCATTGACTCCCATGCAGGTGGCGATCGCCGCCACCGTCGCCATCGAAGCGACGGAGAGGTCGAAGATCCCCGCGATGATGCAGACCGTGATCGCGGCCGTGACGACCAGCAGCTCCGAGGACTGATCCAGGACATTCAGCAGGTTGTCCTTCCGCAGGAACGTGTTCGTTGAGACCGAGAGCACGAAGAAGAGCGCAGCGAGGAAGAAGACGATCCCGAGGTCCCGCGCCCGGGCCCTCATACTCGCGCCGCTCACTGGCAGCCACGACGTCGTCATGCTGCCGCCCCCCGCGCCTGGCCGAAGCAGGCGTGCAGGACCTCTTCGCTCTCCGCGTCCGGACCGAACTCGCCGACGACGCGGCCGACGCGCATCGCCAGCGTCCTGTGCGCGAGCCCGAGCACCTCCTCGATCTCGCTGGAGATGACGATGATCGCGAGGCCGCCCGCGGCAAGCTCGACGAGCAGCCGGTGGATCTCCGCCTTCGCGGCGACGTCGACCCCACGGGTCGGCTCGTCGACGATCAGGACGCGCGGCGTCCGCGCCAGCCAGCGCGCGAACAGCACCTTCTGCTGGTTCCCACCCGACAGGGAGCCGACGGTGGCCTCGGTGCCGGTGCCGCGCACGTCAAGGCGGTCGAAGAGCGCTCGGGCGCGGCGCGCCTCGCTGCCGCGCCGGACGAAGCCCGCCCAGCTGTGGTCACCGAGCGTCGAGAGCGTGATGTTCTCGCGGATCGAGCGCAGGAGGAGCAGTCCCTCGTCCTTCCTGCTCTCCGGGACCATCCCGATCCCGTGCGAGATGGCGTCGCTCGGGCCGCGCAGGTGCACGGGCTTCCCCTCGATCAGGATCTCGCCCGAGTCGAGGTGGTCGGCGCCGAAGAGGAGGCGCACCGTCTCGGTGCGGCCGGCGCCGACAAGCCCCGCGAGACCGACGATCTCGCCCGCTCGGAGGTGGAACGAGACGTCCTGGACGGCCGAGCCACGTCGAAGCCGTCGGGCCTCCAGCACCACGGGCGCCTCCGTCCGCACGTCCTTCGGCGGATACGTCAGGTCGACCTCGCGACCGACCATCGCCGCGACCAGCGTCTGTGCCGTCTCGACGGAGGCCCCGCCCGTACGGACGATTCGCGCATCGCGCATGACGGTCACGGTCTCCGACACGGCCAGCACCTCGTCCAGGTAGTGGGAGACCAGCACGATCGTCGTGCCTTCGGCGGCGAGCCTGCGAATCACGTCGAGCAGCCGCTCGGTCTCGTCGACGCTGAGAGCGGCCGTCGGCTCGTCCATCAGGATCATCCGCGCGTCCCGCGCCAGCGCGCGCATGATCTCGACCTTCTGGCGGTCGGACACGCGCATGCGCCGCACCATCGAGCGGCCGTCCAGCCCGAACCCGACACGGTCGTCCAGCTCCCGGTAGACACGGCGAAGCGCCGCCCGGTCGATGAACCCGCCGCGCCGCGGCTCGACACCGAGGAAGACGTTCTCTTCCACGGTTGCCTCGGGCACGAGCGCGATCTCCTGCGCGATCAGCGCGATGCCGCGCTCGAGCGCGTCGTGCGGGGACGAGAACCGCACGCTCTCGCCCTCGACCAGGATCTCTCCGTCATCTGCCTGGTGCGCACCGCCGATCGCCTTCGCCAGCGTCGACTTTCCGGCGCCGTTCTCGCCCACGAGGCCGTGCACCGTGCCGCGCGCGAAGGAGACCGACACGTCCACGAGCGCGTGGACTCCGCCGAAGTGCTTCGAGATCCCGCGGACCTCGACCAAAGGGCCGGCCGCCTGGCCGACCCTTTCGTTCGCCGGAGCGCCTACGTGGCGCTCGTCGTTTTCCACCGCCGTTATCCGAGGTCCGAATAGATCCCTTCGACGTCCGCGAGCACGTCCTTCGTCCCGTGGGGGTCGTGCAACTCCTGCGAGTTGATCGAGGTGGGCGGCGACTCGCCGTTCGCGGCGAGGACGCCGACGTCGACCGACGTCGTGCCCATCCCCTCGAGATCCAGGTAGTAGAGGGCGAACCACTTGCCGCTGTTGACGGCGTCGAACGCCTCCGTGGAGGAGCCGTTGCCGATCAGCTCGACCTTGCTCGTGTCAACCACATTGGTCGCGCCGAGGATCGCCTGGGAGGAGCCGACCATGACGTGTACGTCGGGGTGCGCCTGCATGACGTCCTGCGCCGCCTTCTGCCCCGTCTCGGGCGTGTAGCCGCCCTCCGGCTCCGCGACCAGCTTCGAGTTCGGCGCCTCCTTCTTGAGCGCCGCCTTGAACGCATCCGTGCGCGCGTTGTCCAGCGGCAGGGACTTGAGGCCCTGCAGGTACGCGACGTTGCAGGGCGACTTGTCCCCGCAGGCGCTGGCGGCCAGCTCGCCGAGCACGGTGCCGTTCGCGATCGGCGTCTCGCCGACGACGTACGTGCCTTCGATCTGCGGCTCCAGCGTGTCGAACTTACCGCCGAACGGCACGAAGGCGGCTACAACCGTGATTCCCTTGGCGGTCGCCTCCGCGGCGGCCGAGCCCGCGCCGACCGGGTCGGTGGCGAGGGTGACGTACACCTGCGCGTCGCCCTTGACCGTCTGATCTTGCATCGCCTTGACCTGCGCGACACCGTCGTAGGTCGGTCCCGTCAGGTCGACGAACTGGGCGCCGAGCTTCTCGGTCTGCGCCCGCACGGCCTTGGCCACGGCCTGCGTGAACGAGTTGGACTTCCAGAAGCCGAAGAACGCCACCTTCTTCACGTCGCCGGCTTCCGTCGGCGCCTCGAAGCCGCCGACCCCCGTGGACTCGGTGGTCTCGGCGGTACTCGTGGCTGCCGTGGTCGACGCGCTCTCGTCGCTCTCGTCCGAGCCGCCGCACCCCGCGGCCAGGATCGCCATCGCCGCCACGAACGCGGCAAGCGCCGGCCACCACATGATTTTTCTCATCCCGCTCCCTCCTGTGGAGGCAGTCGTCGCTGCCGTTGAGTTCCGTGACGTGCACCCATCCGGACGAGAGCATCTCAAGTCGCGCGTCTGTGCGCCAGGAGTCGGTGCGCCGCCGAGCAGCCGGTCGACAGGGCCAGCCGCCACGCCCCACGGCGCCGCGAAGCTACACAAGGAACGGATCAGCACGAAGCTCGGCGCGACGAGCGTCGGCTGGAAGTCGACCTCCCGGCCGGGAAGTCGTCCGGATCGGGAGGCGAGGTCGGCGACTTCATCCTCGTCGGTGCGCTAAGCGGAACGGCAGGTCGGGGCGGCCTAGCCCTCTTGCTCATCACCAGGAGGTCAAGCCCGGTCCGTACCAGGAAGTCGCTACCCACGAGCACACGACCCCCCAGCTTGTCGAGCTCCTCCGGCGGTCGCGGCGCGCGATAACAACGGCGACGAACGGACACAGCCCAGCGGGCTTTCGTGTCTAAAACTGTGGAAAGACCGCTTGGCTGCGTCGGCCACTTTCGCGGTGGATGTAGGCACAACTGGCCAGGCGGACCTTCAAGCGGTGCTGTCCTCGGTGCCGCACTCGGAGTTAATCGACGACACCCGCAACTTGATGCAGTAGCGCTACGACGCTTTCCGTGTCTAATCGTCGACCAATCCGGCCGCGAACGCCCGTGCAGCTCTCGGCGGCAGACGCAGACGGCCATGGCTCCACTCTACGACGAACGCCGGTTTCCACGAGCCGTTTCCCCGGTCAGCTTCGTCGGCGAGGCAACAATCCACACCTCAAGGTGACCATGAGGGTTGCCGAGTTGCCTTTCGGGACGACGTATCCTGCAGTTTTGCAGGGACTTCCAGAGCGGATGATGGGACTCGAACCCACGACCTTCTGCATGGCAAATGCGAGCGACCGTTCGCTCCCGTTCGCGCCCGTTCGCTCAAACCGCCTGTTTGCATGGGCTTGCGTCTAATCGAGCGAACGCGACCGAACCCGAGCGAACGCCGAACCTTGCCATTCTTGCCACGGGTTCAGGTGCCGAACCCGGACCGGTGAGCTTCTCTGCGAACGTCTACGCGTCTTCTCGGACAGGCCCGCGTAAACCTACGCCGTGACCGGTCCGCAGGTAGCGAGGAGCGTGACACCGTCCGGCACTCGAGCGTGTCCGGCTTGGCATTGAGAACCGCTGAACCAGCATTGATGGCGAGAACTGGCCGGCTGTTACGGTCGTCTGTGTGAGCACGGAGTTCCGCGTCCTCGGCCCCCTCGAGGCGCTGGCGAAGGGAACGCCGCTCAAACTCGGCGGCTCCCGACCTCGCGCCGTGCTTGCCGTCCTACTACTCCACTCCGGTCAGGTGGTCTCGACCTCGCGGCTCATCGACGAGGTGTGGGCGGAAGACCCGCCCCATACGGCCGAAAACGTCCTCCAGGGATACGTGTCACAGCTCCGCAAGGAGCTCGGGCGCGACACGATCGAGACCCGGGAGCCGGGGTACCTGCTGCGAGTGGATCACGACTCGCTCGATCTCCATCGCTTCGAGCGACTCGCGTCGGACGGTACCGAGCTCTTCGAGCGAGGGCGGGCCGAGGACGCGGCGGTGCTCCTGCGAGAGTCCCTTGCGCTCTGGCGCGGTCCAGCCCTGGCAGACGTCGCCGACGAAGGAATCTTGAGGCAGGCAGCCGCCCGGCTCGACGAGCTCCGGCTCGTGGCGCTCGAGCGACGCATCGAGGCGGATCTCATTTGCGGACGCCACGCGGAGCTCGTGGGCGAGCTCGAAGAGCTGGCGGCCGAGTACCCACTCCGCGAGCGACCCCGCGCCTTGCAGATCCTTGCCCTCTACCGCTGTGGCCGACAGGCCGATGCCCTCGCCGCGTACCGCACGGCGCGCGGAACGCTTGTCGACGAGCTCGGAATCGAGCCTGGGTCGGAGCTGCAGGAGCTCGAGCGGGCAATCCTCCAACACGACCCGTCGCTCGAGCTCCAACCTGCACGCGGACGCAAGCCTGCGCTAGCCGCACGCACGGTGCTCGTAGCCGCCCTCGAGCTGGAGGCCGCTGCGTCGCTCCTCGCTCTCGCAGAGCCACTCGCCAGTGTCGGCGGCCCCCGGGAGCTGGTTCTCGCTGCGACCGTCGCCAATGCAGGTGAGCTTGCGACCGCGTCGGCGCATCTCCGCGCGCTGCGAGAGGGACTCGTGACGCGAGGCGTCGAGGCACGCGCGGCCGCGTTCACGTCCGTCATGCCCGGTGCGGACCTGTCGCGGCTGGCCGCGGAGCAAGAGGCGGTGCTGCTCCTCGTCGACGCACCGGACCGACTGCTCGAGGACAGCAGACTGCTGGCGCTCCTCGAGGAGGCGCCGTGCGACGTTGCCGTGCTCGTGGACGGGCAAGCCGGCCGCGAGCCGGTGATCGTCGCCTTTGCCGGGGCCGAGCACGACTGGTCGGCGGTCGAGCTAGGCGCGTGGTTCGCGCTCGGTGCCAGCAAGCCGCTGCGGCTCGCGGGTGCGTCGACCGGGGCAGGCGGAGGCGACGCAAGCCGCCTCCTCGCGAGCGCGTCGCTCGCTGTTCAGCGCGCCTTCGGAGTCCACGCCGAGCCGATGCTCGTCGAGCCCACGCCGGAGGCGCTACTCGAGGCCACGCGCGACGCGGCACTCGTGGTCGTCGGGCTCACGGACCGGTGGCGACGCGATGGCATCGGTCACGCTCGCGCCGCGCTCGCCGCGTCACCTCACCATCCGACCCTTCTCGTCCGCAGAGGCTTGCGACCCGGTGGTCTCGGTCCCCGTTCGAGCCAGACCCGCTTCACCTGGACGATCGGGCCGGGAAGCTAGTCACCTAGCCCAGGGCGGCGGTGTCGCCTTCCGGCACGGCTGGCTGCCCGGGCCGGGCGGCGGCGACGTGGAGAGGAGACCGCCGAACGTCTGCTCGACGTCCGGCACGACGCGCACGAGCCGGGACACCTGCTTGCCGCCCTCGTAGTCGATCCGCTTGAGGTACACATTGCGGACCGCCTGGCGGTTCCGATCGAGGCGCACGGGGCTCGAGGGCAGGTCGAAGCGCACCCGCGCAAGCTCCTCGCGCAGCCGTCGACGACCGTCCGACAGATCGCCCTCGGCCGCCTCGAGCCCGCGCAGCAGGCCCTCCATCGCGTCGTGGAAGGCAAGTACGACCCCTGCCTCCGCGAACCCCGGCGGCAGCCCGGGAAACGCCTTCGTGAAGGCGGTTCGGTGCCTGCGCATCGCAGGTGTCGAGTTGGCCGGCGGAATCGGCGACGCGCCGACGACCCCGGCGGGCAGGTTGGGGATGGGTACGAGCGTGGTCGAGTTGTCGAGCCCATCGGTGCCGACGACGATCCGGGTCGGGGGCGACCCCAGCGCGCGGGCGAGCGCGGGCAGAAACTTGGGCCCAGTGAAGGCCCCCCATAGACGAGCGCGGCGACACCGTCGGCGCCGTCGAGAGCACGGGCGACCTTCGGGTCGTTGAGGTCGATCGGCGTCGAGAAGCGCGCTGTCACGTTCCCGCCGAGTGCACAGAACTCCGCGACGAAAGCTGCTTCCTCCTGCCACGCAAATGACACCGGGTCTCCGACGACTGCGGCCCGGCGCCATCCCAGCTCGCGGTAGGCATAGCTCCCGAGCCCCGCCACGTCCTGAGCCCCGTCGGTGTCGAAGCGATACACGTTCGCGGCGGGGTTCCGCAGGGTGAGCTCCTGCGCAGCCGACCCGGCCGGCACGAAGATCACCTCCGGGTACTTGCGGGCGAGCTCCTGGACAATGAGCGGGTCCGCATCAGCAAAAGGGCCAACCACGGCGTCGACAGCCTCCTGCTCGACGAGCCGCCGCGCCTCCTCGACGAGGATCGTCAACTCGAAGATTTCTGTGCACCCCGTGATGAGCTCGACGCCCCGGTCGGCAACCCGCGCCCCGGAGACACCGCCGGACGGCTTCCCGTTCGTGAGGCGGGCACCCCGCTCCAGCAGGGGTAGCTCGGCGCCGGCAAGCATCTGGTCCTCCCAGCCGATCAGGATGCCGCGACAGTCGATGAGCAGACCGATCCGCATCGGACGCTCGTCTCCTCCACAGCCAGCAGCGGCCACGACGAGCGCCGTGACCGCAAGCAGACGTGCGACCCGCCAGAGATCAGCGCGCATCGGCGCTCACCCAGACCCCGCCCGCGCCGACGGCAACCTCGCGTGGCCGACCGCCGACATCGATCTCGTCCACGACCTCGGCGGTGCGCGGGTCGATGCGCAACACGGTACCGTCGATAGTGCTCGTCACCCACACCGAGCCCGCGCCGGCCGCGACGCCGCTCGTGCCGCGGCCGGTGGGAATCGCCGCCGAGATCGCGTTCGTCTCCGGATCGATCTGCAGGACACGGTCGTCGAGCGGGGCGCTGATCCAGACGCCTTCCTCGCCCGCCGCAATGGTTCGCGGCATGAAGGGGAGCTCGATCGTCGCGAGGACGCGGCCGCTTGCGCGATCGAGCCGCCACAGCCGCCTGTCGAACGCGTCGCCCAACACCCACACCGACCCGTAGCCCACCGCACTGTCCCGGAGGAAGAGTCGAGACGTCGCGGTCGAGACCGGCTTGCGGTACGGGAGCGACACGCTCCGGAGAATGCGCAGCTCGCCGGAGCCCGTGCTCAGCCTGTTGACATTGGAGTTCCCGCACGACCAGAAGACGCCCTCTCCTCCGGCAATCGTGCAGGAGAGCAGATCGAGCTTTCGCTCACGCACCCCGGTGACCGCGTCGTAGCGGGTGACCGTACCGGCGAAGGTCTCCGCGCTGTCTGCGGCGACGTAGATCTTGCCGCCGAGCGCGGTGAGATCGCGGGGCTCGCCGAGTGAGGTGACGCGCTTCAGGTCACCGGTGCGCGGCTCCAGCGTCCAGAGGGCACCCTCGCGGTAGTCGCCCAACCACACCCGGCCGGAGCTCGTGGTGATCACACCGGGATGCGCCGAGACGCGGTAGCGGGCGGTCACGTTGCCGCTCTGTGGGTCGATCCTGATCAGCGAGCCACCGACCTCGGCCGGCGCTGCTGCGCGCGTGAGCAGGATCGCGGCCATGGCGGCCGCCGCGACGAGCAGCACGAACGCAGACGCGGCGACCGCGAGCCGCAGCCGACGCGGCTCCGCCTCGACGAGGCCAAGTGCCACTCGCGCCTCCTCGGCGAGCGCAGTGCAGCTGGGCTGGCGCTCGTCGGGTTCCTTGGCCATGGCTCGGCCGAGCACATCGTCGAGCTCCACTGGGAGCTCCGGGCGCCGCTCGCTCGGCCGAGACGGCTCGTCCTCCAGGTGCGCGTACAGCGTCGCGACCTCCGAGGGTCGGGCGAACGGCACCTCTCCGGTGAGACACTCGAAAAGCAGGCAGCCCAGCGAGTACACATCCGCCCGACGGTCGACGTCACTCCCGCGAATTTGCTCCGGAGCGACGTAGTCGAGCGTTCCGAGGAGCAATTCGTCCGGCGCCAACCCTTGCGACGACACGCTCTGTGTCAGCCCGAAGTCGGCGAGGTAGCAGTGCCCGCGCTCGTCGATGAGGACGTTGGACGGCTTGACGTCGCGGTGGACGAGACCTCTCTCGTGAGCAGCGTCCAGCGCCCCGGCGACCTGCGCGGCGACGTCGATTGCACGCTCCGGAGCGAGCGCACCTTCGCCTCGCAGAACCGCACGCAAGTCGGTGCCTTCGACGTAGCGCATCGCCAGGAAGAAGCGTCCGTCGGCCTCACCCGCGTCGTATACCGGGACGACGTTCGGATGGTCGAGGCTTGCGGCTAGCCGTGACTCGCGGTGGAGCCGCTCGCGGAATGCGTCGTCGTCGGCGTAACGCGGAGCGAGGATCTTGAGGGCGACGTTCCTGTCGAGGCGGCCGTCGTGCGCGCGGTACACCTCCCCCATGCCACCGCGACCGATCACCTCCTCGACCCGGTAGCCGCCGATCTCGACACCGCTCGCGATCCCCACCAACTCGGTCATCGCCGATCTATTCTCCTCCATCTTGCATGTGTTGCACGCCTCGGACTTCGCGGAACAGCCAGAGTCCCGGCTCACGAGAGGGACGGGGCTCTGGCTGTCGGGCTGCGGTGGATCTCTAGCGAGGGTTCAGTCGTCGCGTCCGAGCCGAAGGTGGAGTGTGCCCTGGAGGCAAAATGAACCGAACACGTTGCCCGGTGTCGGGATGGGGCACGGATCCCATGCCGTGTATTCCCCTGTCACTCGCGCGCCCCTCATCCATCCCCTGATGACGACGCCGCGGATGGTTGCGGTGCCTGTGGCGATGTCCTCCGTGATGAAGTTGTACGCGACAAAGGAGTGCTTGGCGCCGTTGAATCCGTAGAGCGCTTGCGCCAGCCAGAAGCCCGGCTTCGACGTCGTGTCGTCCCTGATCACCCTCCCCACAAAGTCGCCATCGCCGACATCGCCGCCGACCACCCCGGCCATGGACGCCCCGGCAAACGACGGGTCGTTAGGGAAGCTCGTCCCCCATTTCGTGAACGTGACGTCGGCGCTGCGGTGATTCCTGCCGTCGGCGGGCGAGGCCGTGCCGGCGGGACGCGCCTGAGCGACGACCGCGACGCTTGCAGCTACGAGAACGGCCAGGGCGAGAAGCAATCCCATCATGCGCTTCATGGTGATCCTCCTTCGTGGGTGCGATGGTGGTGATCTCGAGCTCGAGACAACGTCCGAGAGAGGGTCGTCCACAGCGCTGATGAATCGCTGGAGGATGGCTGGAACTGCTTTGGCGGCGTCCTGGCATGGCGACAGGACCGACACTCAGCGAGAAGCTCGATCAGGCGGCCGAAATACCCCGCGAGCGGCTTTGGAGACACACTTTCGAGTCCGGCATTTGGGACTCATCCGGGACTCACGTTGTCTTGTCCAAAACAAAAACCCCCGATTTACGGGGGTTCTAAGAGCGGATGATGGGGCTCGAACCCACGACCTTCTGCATGGCAAGTGCGAGCGACCGTTCGCGCCCGTTCGCTCCCGTTCGCTCAAACCGGCCGTTTGCAGCGGTTTCGGTCGGAGCGAGCGAACGCAAGCGAACCCGAGCGAACGTCGAACCTTGCCATTCTTGCCGCGGGACTCAGTCACGTCTCGGCTGTCAGCCTTGGCCGCTTCGTCGCCCGCAGCCAGTCACGCAGGTGCCCGAGGCGCGTCGGAATGGAGCCCCACACGGACAGAGGTTCATCGTTCTGACGCCGTGCATGCCAAGTCACGGTTCCGTCCGAATTCGCGACCGTATTTCGTGCCAGCGAACCCAACCAACGATGCGACCGCCGATCTGTCACGCCGAAGGTCGCGGGTTCGAGTCCCGTCGCTCCCGTAAAATCCCTGCAACTAGGATACGCCGGCTCCTCGACCACGACTGGAGGCGACCGATGAAGTACGTGCTCCTCTACGAATCGGCCGACGACGTCCTCGCGAGAGCGCCGGCCCACTTCGAGGCCCATTCCGCCCGTGGCTACGACTTCCACGAGCGGGGCTCATTGCTGCTGTACGGGCCGTTCGGCGATCCGCAGCGGGAGGGATCGATGGCGGTCTTCTCCAGCCGCGAAGCGGCGGAGGAGTTCGCCAGTGGCGACCCGTTCGTCCTGAACGGCGTCGTCCGCGACTGGCAGATCCGCGAGTGGGACGAGGCCTTCGCCGGTGACGATGCGCTGTCGGTCGTCCGCGCCTATCACGATGCCTGGACGAGCAGGCGCTTCGACGAAGCCAGTTCCCTGCTCGCAGGCGAGCTCGAGGTCGAGGTGCCGATCAACGAGTACCCAACACGTGACTCATTCGCAGAAGCTCTCGAAGCCTTCGGCTCGACGATCGAGCGGGTCGACATGCTGTCGGAGATGAGCGCTGGAAGCGAGGCGATGCTCCTCTACGACATGGACGTGCAGGGTCTCGGCACGCTGCGCATCGCCGAGCACTTCACGGTCGCGGACGGCAAGATCGCGCGCATCCGGCAGATCCATGACACGGCGGCGCTTCGCGCGGCGGGCATCGCTGAATCGAAGGCGACCAGCTGACGGCGCGCCGGGATGAGACGTGCAGTTGGTCGAGACGAGCCGTGGGATCGCTCCCGAGGCGGGACCCACAGGCTGTGCTTGCGGTGAGGTCGGGGCGGCGGTGCCGCCCCGACCCGGGCAGGTCAATTCGGAACCGCGAAGAAGACGACCTGCTCATCCTTGATCTTGTCGTCCTCGTCGAGCAGGTAGAGCCGAGCCGCTGGCAGGGTAACCCGCCCTCCGCCGAGGTCCGCCTCCACGGTCAGCATGAGCAACGCGTTTCGCTCGTCGCCGACGCTCGCTAGCACGCGAGCGCTGCCGGGGACGACGGCTTGCGCGAACTCGACCAGGCCCCGCATGTAGTCGTCGACGCCGATGAGATCCGTGGCCGGCATGGCGGGCTGCGTCGTCGTGACCGTGACGTAGACGTCTTCTGCCAGGCCCTCTCGCGCCCTGGCCCAGTCGTGAGTGCTCCAGGCCTCCGCATGGGCGCGGGCAACGGCGACGGCCGGCGAATCCTGAAGGACCGGCGAATGCTGGACGGACATGTGACTCCTCCTTCGATCGAGCGACCGGCTCACGCTTTCCCTCTCGATTCGTGTGGACACCGGCCGCACCGCGAACGGGGCGACGAGCGGCGCCCAGTTTTCTCGCCACGCGGGTCTACTCGTTCGAGCGCCGCGATAGAGGCGGCAGATGCGATGAAGCGAGGACTGCGATCGAACGAGATGCTGGATCGCCAGGATGGCGGAGTGATCACCGACCTAATCTCCAGGGCCGCGGCCGGGGACGAGGAGGCCTTCCACCAACTCGTCGACCCGTACCGGCGGGAGCTCCACGTGCACTGCTACCGGATCCTCGGATCGACGGAGGACGCAGAGGACGCACTGCAGGAGACGATGCTCGCGGCCTGGCAGGGACTCGCCGGTTTCGAGCGACGCGCCTCGATCCGCACCTGGCTCTACCGCGTCGCCACCAACCGCTGCCTGAACGCGTTGCGATCCGCTAGTCGCCGACCACGAATGGAAGTGCCCTTCGAGCCCGACCTACCTGAGCCAACGCGCCTCAGCGAGGTCGTCTGGCTCGAGCCTTACCCGGACGTTCTCCTCGAAGGGCTTTCCGACAACCCGCCCGGCCCAGAGGCCCGCTACGAAGCCAGAGAAGCGATCTCTCTCGCCTTCGTTACGGCCGTTCAGCTTCTGCCGCCCCGACAGCGCGCCGTCCTCATCCTGCGCGACGTTCTCGGGTACCACGCGAACGAGGTCGCGGAGATGCTCGACTCAACTGGTGAGTCAGTGACGAGCGCACTCAAGCGTGCCCGCGCCACCCTCGCGCGTCAGATGCCGCCTGCGGGCGACCGTGAACCGCCCTGCCCCAAACTCAACAGCCGAACGGGAACTCGTCGAGCGGCTCACCCGTGCCTTCGAGTCGAGCGACGTCGATGCAATCGTCGCGCTTCTTAGCGAGGACGTGCTGTTCGCGATGCCGCCACTCGAGTACGTCGGACGCGAGCTCGCCGCCCGCTTCCTCACGGCTGTAACCCTTCAGCAGCGACGTAGGAATCGCGTCGTCGCGACCAGGGCCAACGGCCAACCCGCGTTCGGACTCTACGTCCGCGATCCTGGCGGTCGCGTCTTCCATGCCATGGGACTGCTCGTGCTCACCCTCGCCGGCAACGAGATCTGCGCGGTCACACGCTTCGACAACAGCGTGCTGCCGCGCTTCGGGCTGCCCCGGAAGCTGCCCGGGTGAGGGCTACGACACCAAGCCGCATCACGCGGTGACGCGCACGCATTGGGTGCGTCTGCTGGTTCTATCGCTTCGCGGGCAGCGAGCGAGCGTAGCTCGTGCCAAGCTCCACCCACTTAGCGAGCTGGCGCTTGGTACGCACATTCTCCGGGTCGACTCGGAGCCAGCCCTGCATTTGCCGCCCGCGCATTTCCATGAGGCGAGCCTTCGTCGTCTCGACGAGCGTGTCTGACTGCCCCGAGCCCACGCGAACCAGCACGCCACCTTGGCCGCTCGCTGCGATGGCCATGTTGCCCCCGATGAGAAATGCAAGTCCTCCGAACATCTTCTGCTCGCTCAGATCGGGTTCACTACCGACCAACTCGCGTATGCGATCCGCGAGTTCCTCGTCGTAGGCCACATGCTGATCGTATGGCAAAGCGGCGGAGAGACGATCTAATCCGAGTGGTTTGCTCCCCGGCCATCCCCGGACAGCCCGGAGCTACCAAGACCGGCCTGTCACCCAGCGGTTGCAACCGCTGGCAAGAGGTCGCAAATCGGATGGCCGCAGGAACGGCTCAGACAAGCGAAAAACCGTTGCCGTGGATTGCGACCAGTTGCCTGAGTCGGTACATCGTTAAGGAGGAGGTCACAAGAGCCCGCCCACCCTCGGGGATCTGGTCACGTCCCATAGCGTGGATGTCATGAGGGCTTCGTCCTGAGCGGTCGGGACGATCGGGCCTCGTCCATCAACGAGAGGAGGCCCGTCGTGCTCTACGCGGCGATCGACATCCACAAGCAGGCGTTCCAAGCGGCCGTGCTCGATCCAGAAAGCGGTGAGGTGGTCGAGGAGCGCTTCCCTGCCGACAGGGAGGCGCCTGCTGTCTGGGCCGCGCGTTGGGAAGGGCGTGTCGGCGCGGTCGCGGTCGAGGCGACGACCGGTTGGCGCTGGGTCTGGCGCGAGCTCGTCGCGCTCGGCTTCGACGTGCGACTGGCCGAGCGTGGATCCATATCCTGCCCCGCTATGAGAGAAGCCCTGCGAGCGCCGGGCTTCTCTCGATGAGGTGGGTCCCTCGATCAGTCGTCGTCGTCGTTACGTCGCGTGAAACTGTAGGTCCCGTCCCAATGCCACACCCCGCTCGCGTCGACCGAGACGACGGCATCGGCGTGGAACCCTCTGAACTTCCCGGTGCCGCCCGAGAACGTCACACGGCCCTGGGCCGTCGCGAGGTCGAGCACGACGTGGCCGAACGCGGCCGGGCGGCGCGTGAACGAGAGCACGATGTCGCTGTCCAGCACGCCATTGCCTGGCGCTTGGAGGTAGACGACTCTCATGCCGCGCTTGATTGCGCTGCTGTTCGACGAGGTGATCGTGCAGAACGAGCCGACGGTGCCGTCGTACTGGGAGCACTCCTTCGTGACGTGGAGCGGTCCACTCCGCGGCTTTGCCTGCATCGCGGAGCCGGCCGTCGCGAGCACCGAGGCGGCGATGACGACGGACGAGATGAGCGCCAGGATGCGCTTCATGATGTGTCTCCTTTCGTTGGTCGAGGTGTGCCGATGCCCAGCTCCTCGGCGGCCACGATTCGCGCGAACGGCACGCCGGCGATCTCGCTCGCGTCTCTGATGTCGTTCGCTGCCGCCTGGAGCTGCCTGACCACTCCTTTCGCTGCAGCGCGGTCGGCGGTCACTTCCCAGCCTCCGCGATGCGGTCGTAGTCGAGCGCCGCCCGTCGGCTCGCCTCGCCGACCGCCAAGCTTGACTGCGGCGACTGCAACGAATACCGCGGTGGCAGCGATGCCGCTGTCATTCGATCGCAGTCATGGTGGAGTAGTGGCCTAGTCGACCTGTCGCGCAGCGAGGCGGGGGCATCCCCCGACTTGACGGCTCATGCTCGGGTCCTATCCCCAGGCCCCGTCTGGGCATTGCGTAGAATTTGAACCCCGGGCGTGTTCTTGGCGCCGCAGCTCTTTTCAGATTCCGCCAGAGCCTCTTCGCAGCAACAACAATCGCGGCGAAGTTGCGGATCGGAGCGCGGGCTCGAGGCGGGCTGACTGGCTGCTACTTCAGCGCGGGCGACCAGAGAGGCTGGGTGTCGCGACGATCCGCGGCTCGCGTCAGGTTCCGCCGTCCGCTCCCGTCGGCGTTCATGACGTGGATGTCGCTGTTGCCGTCACGGTTGCTGACGAACGCGATCTTGCGCCCGTCCGGCGACCAGTAAGGCTGCGATCCGCCTTGCGTTAGCCGCTGCTCACCGCTCCCGTCAGCGCTCATGACGTACAGCCCGAGGCCCCACGATCCGGCGGCTCCGTTGCTCACCTCGCGTTCCCGCCTTCCGCGCTCGAACGCGATCCTCTTCCCGTCGGGGGACCACGCAGGATTGAAGTTGTGCACGCCCTTCAGCGTCAGCCTTCGCTTCCCGCTGCCGTCGGCGTTCATGACCCAGAGCTGCCAGTTGCTCTCGAAGGCGATCCTCCGCCCGTCGGGAGACCAGACGGGGTCGTTGTCTCGCACGGTGTTGCGCGTCAGCCTTCGCTGCCCGCTGCCGTCAGCGTTCACGACGTAGATCTCCAAGCTGCGGGTCTGCGCACCGGGGGCCTTCGGGTGTTCGATCGTGAAGGCGATCGTCTCGCCATTCGGCGACCAGGCGGGCCCAGGGGGGTAGGTCACCGCGGCAGGCATCAGCAGCCGCTGCTCGGTCCCGTCGGCGTTGATGACGTAGATCCCCGCGTTGCCGTCGCGGCCGCCCGTGAACGCGATCCTTCGCCCGTCCGGCGACCAGGCCGGATTACTTTCGAAGCCGGTGCCGCTCGTCAGCCTCCGCTCCCCGCTGGCGTCGGCGTTCATGACGTAGATCCCGCTCTCGCCGAACGGCGGCGTCGGCCCGCTGCTGACGATGGCGATCTTCCGCCCGTCGGGTGACCAGGCATGACCCCACTCCCGTCCGCACCCAGGGACCCCGCCGTTGGTCAGCCTGCGCTGCCCGCTGCCGTCGGCGTTCATGACCCAGACCGTGCCGCAGTACCCGCTGCGGGGAGGCTCGCGGATGAAGGCGATGTCCGGGTTCGCCGTGGGCACCTCTTGCCTCTTCTCTGACCCTGCGGCGACCGCAGTCGAGACGACCACGGTCGAGAGAACAGCGACAGTGAAAAGACTGAGCGTCTTTCGCTTCATGTCGTCCTCCTCTCGCGACCTACCCGCGCTGCGTCAACCTGCGCTGGCCGCTGCCGTCGGCGTTCATCACGAAGATTTGCCCCCGGCCGCCATCGCGGTCACTCACGAAGGCGATCTTGCGTCCGTCGGGAGACCAGTCCACACCTAAGCCCGCGCTGCGGGTCAGCCGCCGCTGCCCGCTTCCGTCGGCATTCATCACGTGGATTTCCGCGCCGCGAGCGAACCGCCGTTCGAAGGCGATCCTCCGCCCGTCGGGCGACCAGACCGGATCACCGGCGCTCTGCGCCAGCCGACGCTGTCCACTGCCATCGACGTCGACGACGTAGATGTCCGACTTGTCGCCCCGGAAAGCGATTCTTCGTCCGTCGGGTGACCAGGCCGGGCTGCCGCTGGCGCCGTGTGTCAGCCGCCGAACCCCACTGCCGTCGGCGTTCATGACGTGGATCGCCCAGCTGCCGGAGCGCCCGCGCAAAAACGCGATCTTCCGCCCGTCGGGCGACCACTGGGGATGCGTCCCACGCACTGCCAGCCTTCGCTCGCCTCGCCCATCGGCATCGACGACGTAGATGTCCGGATTGCCCATCCCGCGCGCGCGGTAGCTGACGAAGGCGATCGTCCGCCCGTCGGGGACCAGGCAGGGACGATGCCGCCGCCGTGTGTCAGTCGCCGCTCGCCGCTCCCGTCGGCGTTCATGACGTGGACCTCCCAGTCGCCGGAGCGGTCCCTCTGGAAGGCGATCTGGCGCCCGTCGGGCGACCACCTCAGAACTTGGACGTCGCGTGTCAGCTCTCGCTCTCCGCTGCCGTCCGCGTTGACGGCGTAGATGTCCGCGTACCAGTCGCCGCTGAAGCGCTCGAAGGCGATCGTCTGCCCATCTGGCGACCAGGCGGGGAAAGCAACATCGGGGGGCTTGTGGGGGCCCTGAATGAGATCCAGGAGGCGGCTGCCGAGGCCGACGGCCGGTGCGACGACGAGCCCGACCACGAGGACCGCTGCCGCGATCGCGAACAGACGACGGCGCGTGTGACGCGATGAACGCCCCGCGGCCCGGACGTGCGTGCGGAGCAGTGATCGCTGACGCTCGAAAGCGTCGTCGGGAAGCCGACGCTCCTCTGGTATCTCGGTCATCGTCCCTGAGTCCTCGCCAACTCCATGTCGACCTCTGTATGTCCGCGAGCGCCCTGGAGTTCCGCCAACGTGCTGCGGGCGCGCGCGAGGCGCGAGCGGACTGTCCCGACCGGCACATCAAGGGCCGCCGCTGCCTCCTCGTAACTCAGGCCCGACCAGACGCACAGTGCGACGACGTCCTGCTGTCTGGGCGGCAACCCCTTGATCTGAACCAGGACGGACTGCATCTGGGCTGTTGCCTCGACGCGCACGGCCGCATCGGGTGTCGCTTCGATTCGCGGCTGGCTCGACAGCTCCGCGATCAGATCGCGATGTCGCCAGAGGGCGCGCCGCCTGTTCCGCAGAACGTTCGTCGCGATGCCGTAGATCCAGGGCAGAAGCTTGCCGTCGAGCACCACGACGTCGCCCCGGCGGCGGAAAGCTTCGAGGAAGACGACCGCAGTGAGGTCCTCGGCCTCCGACCAGTCGGCGAGGCGACGGAAGAGGTAGTTGTAGATCGCGCGGGCGTGGCGTTCGTAGAGCTCGGCGAACGCGCGCTCGTTGCCGTTGGCGCTCTCGCGCAGGAGCGCTTCGTCGCTCGCGGCGTAGGACACGGCACCGTCACTCATGCCTGGCTGATGTCCGATCGCCTCGGAAAGTTCCACTCGTCCGGACCATCGCAGGCTGCCCGCCGGTGGCGCAATTCGTATGGCTCCGCGCGATCAGCGAGTGTGCGCGCGCAAACGAGCAGAGCCCGGCGGGACGCATTCGGTCCACCCGGGCGCGTGGGTGACTTCCGGAGGAGTTGGCGAGGAGGCGAAACCTGATCTGGTCCTTACCTGGCTCCATCGTCAGGACACGCTTCCAAACAAAAACCCCGCCTGAGCGGGGCTTTCTGCGAAGCGGATGAAGGGACTCGAACCCACGACCTTCTGCATGGCAAATGCGAGCGGCCGTTCGCTCCCGTTCGCGCCCGTTCGCTCAAAGCATCGATTTCCAGGAGTTCTTATAAACCAAGCGAACGCGTCCGCACCCGAGCGAACGCCGAACCTTGCCATTCTTGCCACGACTCGCTCGGAACCGAGACGCATCTGAAGCGCGAGCTGTTCGGCTTCTCAAGCTTCGACACTCGATTGCGCTCGCTAATCTCAGCATCCTGCCGCAATCCCCGCCCTGCGCCGCTCTCAGTACGTGATCGAGCCCTCTTCGGTGAAGTGGGCGACTCCGCCCTCGACAACACCCACGATGTGGGTGGCGCCCGAGGCTCCCGTGAAGCGGCCGCTGCCGCCCACGTAGATCCCGGTGAGCACGAAGTCGATGCGCCCGGTCTGGAGATCGACCGCACCGGTGCCCTCGTAGGCCGAGAGAAGCTCGTCGCCGTTCGCGGCCACGTGCGTCGCCTGACCGCCGACGACCGCGACCGGCAGGAGGCCGTTCACCGGCGGCCCGGTAGGTACGACGGTGTGCTCCGCTTCGAACGTCTCGCGGCCCAGGTGTGTCGCCTGGCAGGAGCCGGTGACGTGGACGTTCGGCGAGAGCGGGTCGTCGGGGACGCCGACGCACGTGGCCCGGTGGGGGCGCGTCTCCTGCGACGACGACGAAGCGGCGACCGGGAGGAAGAGTGCTGCGGCTCCGAGTGCCGCCGTCAGCCTGGTGAGTCGCGCGGCTCTGGTCATGGCTTCCCCCTTTTCTGGAGCCGAACGGTGATGCCGACGCAATTGTCCGACATCGACGCCTTCCTGTCTAGGTCACCGCGCGGCGGCTCGCGCTCTACGCTCAGAGTCATGCACCCTCCGTTCACCGGCTTTGGCCAGACTGACGAAAGGGGTCTACGTGCGTCCTGCCGGCAGCCGCTGAACTGACGCACCAACGAAGAGGAGGCCCGCCGAGGCCTCCTCAAGTCGTGCAACGGCGGTCGCCGAGGGTCAGCCGGTTACGCCCTCCACCCCGCGGGGATCGGGCGAACAGCAAGACGGAAGTAAAGGATGAAACGAAGAAAGCCCGGCTATTTGCAGGGCTTTCAGAGGAGCGGATGACGGGACTCGAACCCTCGACCTTCTGCATTGCAAATGCGAGCGGCTCAACGAAGCGTGCGCCGCGATGCCGCGGCCCCTGCCCCTATCGAGGCGGCGTGAACAGTGATCTGGCAGGTCGTCGCCCACCTCGGCGACCGCGGGCGCAGCCGCACCGCCGAGCGGTAGGCCGCTCGCGCGCACGCCGCGATCGCCCGCTTGACCCCCGGCTCGATCGGGTCGCCCGCCTCGAGCCGCTACGAGGTTTCCGAGACGGACGCGCGAGGGACGTCGTTCGTCACTGCAGACTCCTGGCTGAGCACTTCGAGAAGCTGCTCTCGACTTGCATTCCCGCCGCTGGCGATCAGGGCGATTCGCTTCCCGGGAAACTGCTCGCGCAATCGAAGTGCGGCTGCAAGTGGCGCCGCGCCTGCCGCCTCGACCAGGTTGCGCGTAGCTTCGATCATCGCGGCCTGGGCGGCACGGATCTCATCGTCGTTCACGAGCACGAAGTCGTCGAGCCATTGCCAAAGGATGCGCTGTGGGAGCTCGAACGCCGTGCGTGTGGCGAGGCCCTCGGCGAACGTCTCCATCCGGTCCTCGGCAAGGCGGCGCTCCCGCCAGGAGCGGTAGGCGCTCGGCGCCGCCTCCGACTGGACGCCGATCACGCGCACGGCTGGGTTGATCGCCTTGGCGACAATGCAGGCGCCGGCCGCGCCGCTCCCGCCGCCGACGGGAACGACGATCGCCTCAATTCGGGGCTGCTGCTCGAGGATCTCGAGCGTCTCCGTTCCGACGCCCGCGATGAGGAGCGGCTCGTTGCCGGAGTGCACGTAGCGGTAGCGGCGCTCGCGGGCGAGTTGCTCGCAGTGCTCGCGCGCCTCGTCGTAGTCGCGGCCGTGGAAAACGAGCTCGGCGCCGAGGCCGCGCATGGAGGCGACCTTGACAGGGTTTGCGCGCTCGGGCACGCAGATCGTCGCGCGCACGCCGAAGAGCCGGGCGGCGTAGGCGATCGACTGGCCGTGGTTCCCGGTCGAGGCGGCGATGACGCCGCGCTCGCGCTCCTCGCGGCTGAGCTGCGAGATCAGATTCACTCCGCCCCGCACCTTGAAGGCGCCCACCGGCTGGTGGTTCTCGTGCTTGACGAAGACCTCGGCGCCGAGTAGCTCGTTCAGCGCGGCGTAGCCGTACAGCGGCGTCGGGCCCAGGTGGGGCGAGATGCGACGCCGCGCCTCGAGCACGTCGGCGAGCGTCGGCACCTGCCAGTCCATCGTGCGCTCGACCGTAGCGAAAGCTCAGGCGTGGACGCCGGCCGCGGCGAGCGCCGCCCGCGTCCGCTCGCCGAGCAGTGCCAGCCGCTCGACGGGCTCGTTGCTGAACACGAAGCGGACGTGACGGTCGGCGACCTCGCCGCCCCAGCCGCGCATCGGGGTAGCGGCGACCTTCTGCTCGAGCAGGCGATCGGAGACCTCGACGCAGTCGAGCCCGAGCGCGGCGACGTCGAGCAGCAGCGACCAGGCTCCGGCCGGTCGTACTGCGGGCAGGCTCTCGAGCTGGCGCAGCATCTCATCGCGGCGCCGTTGGCACTCCGCGTTCGCGGCGTCCAGATGGTCGTCGGACAGCCCGAGTGCGACCCGGGCTCCGATCTGCGCGAACCCGCTTGCCACGAGGCCGTTGTAGATGTGCACCCGCGACACGTCGTTCGCGAGCTCCCCCGGCGCCACCACCCAGCCGACGCGCCAGGCGATCATGCGCTGCTCCAGGGTCGGAGCGCCGACGATGACAGTCCGATCGCGCATGCCGGGGAGAGCCGCGGGGTGCCGGATCGGGCGGCCATCGAAGAGGACGCCTTCGTACCCGGCCCAGTAGAGGAGCGATAGGTCGCGCTCGCGGCAGATCGAGGCAACCGCATCCCACTCCTCGTCGCTCGCGACCCAGCCGGATGGGAACGAGGCGTTGTTGAAGAAGACGACCCGCGTCCGGCTGCCGACCGCGGCCGGCAGCGCATCGAGGTCGAGCCGCCACTCGCCGTCCGCGACCTGGAGCGGAACGAGCCGCGGCACCGCCCCCACGAGCCGCACTCTGTTCAGCATGCCCGCGTAGGTCGGATCGGTGAGAACGACCTCGTCGCCGGGATCGGTCAGGCAGAAGAGCGCGTCGAGCATGGCGTCTCCCTCGCCGCTCGTGATCACGATCTCCCGGCGCCCGTCGTACCGCGGACCGCCGCGGCGCTCGATGTAGGCGGCCACCGCCTCCTTGAGGTCGTCGCGGCCGGTGAAGGGCAGCCAGCTGTTCGCCTCGTCCTCGCCGATCGCCGCCCGAGTCGCCTCCATTGCCTCTGCCGGGGGCGGGATGTCGGTGTCGAGGTTCTCCAGGCGCAGGACGTCCGGGTCGTCGCCGGCCGCTGCGGCAACCCGATCGATGTTGAAACCCGGGATGTCGTCGAGGCGCGCAACGCTCATCAGTTCCTCCTACTCTCGCTTCGAGCGAGCGTAACTCGCCTATGCCACCATGAGTGTCGACCGCTCCGTGGCCCACGGCACCTGATCAGTCCTGCAGGCTCGGTGTTTCCAAGGCCCGTAAGTGTCGGGGCATCGGGGGCGCGATCAACCTCCGAAGGGCCACTCCACCAACGATTCCACGGCAATCGGCGGTCGCTAATGCGTCCAAATCCCGCCCCCGCTATCGGGCCCCCGCGTTTGCGGGGGGTTTTCCTTTGGAGGGCGATATGAGCGCGCGACTTGGTGTGAGCATCGGCGCGCGCCCACCGCGATCGGCGGGCGCGCGGTCGGTGCACGGCTACTTCACCGTGACGGTGAAGCAGTCGCTTTCGAGAACAGAGCCGTCGCTGCCGACGAGCCGCCACTGCACGTCGAAACTGACGCCGTCGACGGTCGGCGCGCCGCGCGAGATCTCGAAGTGCAGCGCCCCGGCGCCGCCGTTCGAGGTCGTCAGGGCCTGCTCGTTCGGCGGCGGCAGCGTCATCCACATCGCGCCGGTGCAGACGCCGTCGGGGTTGAGGTCGACGCGGCGCAGGACGGTGAAGGTCGTCCTCGGAGCCGCGTGATGCACGTTGACAGTGCCCTGCACGTTGAACGTGTCCGGGCCGGACACGTCGTGCGCGGTCGGCGCGACTGTGACGACCCCAGCTCCTTGGCCGGCGACCGCGGTCAGTTTGCTGCGCGTGCCCGGATCCGCGGATGCGCCTGCCGCAACGACGGCGGCGGCGAGACCGAGCAGAACGGGCAGCCAAAGCTTCCGCATCGGTAGCTCCTTTCGGCCGTGTACCGGAAGCTCGAAGCTACGCCCGCCGCGGCCCGCACACGCTTGCGCACACGATCGACCGATAATTCAACGGCGTGTTGTGTCTGCTCGGTCACCCGGCGCTCGCGACAGCGGAAGGGCTTCGGCGCCTCGAGCTGCGTCCGAAGGCACTCGCTCTGCTTGCACGACTGGCGCTGACTGATGAGCCGCAAGAGCGCGACCTGCTCGCCGAGCTCTTCTTCCACGAAGCCGCCGACCCACGCGGCACCCTTCGGTGGTACCTGAGCTACTTACGAGCTCGCCTGCCTGGCGCGCTGGTTGTCGACCGCACGGCCCTTTCGGCGCGGATCCCGACCGATGTCGCGGCGTTTCGGTCGGGAGCGCGGCGGATCCTCGATCACTCTGGCGCACCCGACGCACTCGAGACCCTCGCGCTCTACCGCGGTGACCTCTGCACCGGCCTGCAGGTCTCCGCGTCGGCCGACTTCCACAACTGGCTCTACGTCCAGGAGGACGAGCTCCGCCGCACGTTTCGGCGTGCCGCGGTCGCCTACGCACGCGCTGCGCTCGCAGGCGGCCACGCAGGCGATGCGATCGCGTCGCTCCGGCGACTCACGGAGATCGACCCGTATCTCGAAGAGGGGCACGTGCCGCTCGTTCAAGCGCTCGACGCGGCCGGACGGAAGGACGAGGCGCGACACGCGTACGACCGGTACCAGCGCATCGTCCGTACGGAGCTCCAGGCGGAGCCGCGGGTTGAGCTCGCGCGTCGCTACGAGAGCGGGACCCCCGCGGGCCGCGGCCTGCCGCTCGACGAGCTGATCGCGCTGGAGGAGATCACGATGCATGCCGTCGACTGGCCAGGCGAGGAGCCGCCGATCCTCGCGATCCACGGCTCCGCCGGACACGCCTACGGCCTGACAGCGCTCGGCGAGCGGCTAGCGCCCGATGCGCGCTTCGTCGCGGTCGACCTGCGCGGACATGGCTTCTCCGACAAGCCGCCGACCGGCTACGGCGTCGAGGAGCACGTCGAGGACGTGCTCCAGCTGATCGACGCCATCGGGCTCGAGCGGCCGATCCTGCTCGGCCACTCGATCGGGGGCGCGATCGCGACGTTCGCCACCGAAGCCGCCGGCGATCGAGTCGGCGGCTTGGTGCTGTTCGATGCCGTCGTCGGCGACCGCCGCTTCGTCGAGAGCGCCTCGTTCGTCGTCGAGGCGTTCGGCGCTTCACTCGAGCAGCGGTTCGCAACCTTCGACGAGTATCACGGTCGCTGGCTCGCCGAGCCGGAGGACTCGCCCTGGAGACGCTGGCTCGAGCGGAGCGACCGGATGGAGCTCGCTCCCCTGCCAAACGGCAGGCTGCGCCGGCGCAGCCTGCGTGAAGCGCTCGCCGCCGAGTGGGCGTCGGTCGCGCGCTCAGACGCGCTCGGCGCGCTCTCGCGGGTGGCCGTGCCGGTACTGGTCGTCCACGCGGATGCGCCGTGGGATGTAGCCCCGTATCTGGACGAGGCCACGATCGAGGCGCAGCTCGCAGCGGCTCGCGATTCGCGGCTCTACGTCGCGTCAGGACAAAACCACGGCGACCTCATCCGCCGCCCCAGCGACGGCCTCGTGCGCGCTCTCAAGGACTTCGCGCTCGACCTCCGGGCCAAGGCGCTCGCGACTCAACCAGGATCGCGATGTCGCTAATGGGTCCAAATCGTGCCGTTCGTTGTCTCCGGAGCCGGGCGAGCGCGTCCTCGAGCCACGCACGGTCGCGTCCGGGGAGGTAGCGCTCCACGAGGTAGGTCGGCATCGCGGTCAGACCCGGATGTCTCGAACCCGTATCGGACGCGCCATCGCGGGCGTCCTGCAAGCGGTCCGCAAGCGGAGTGAGGCTCGAAGCCCTCATCGGCCCGGCTCGGAGCCACTCATGCCCGACGGATCACCGGGACTGAGTCAGCTCCCGCCGGCGACCCCGTTTCCGGATCAGAGTCGTCGGCGAGGCAAGAATCCACACCTCAACGTGACCATGAGGCTTGCCGAGTTGCCTCTCCAGGCGACAGATCCTGCTGTTTTGCAGGGACTTCCAGAGCGGATGATGGGACTCGAACCCACGACCTTCTGCATGGCAAGCAGACGCTCTAGCCAACTGAGCTACATCCGCGTGGGCCGCCAGTATAGCGCCGCGGCCAAGTAACAGACTGTTACTTGGCGGCGTCGAGCGCCTCGTTCACGAGCCGGTCGGCGAGCTCGTTGTGCTCGCGCCGGACCGCCGTGTAGGTCACCGAGTCGAGCTCGCGCGCGAGGCGCGCGGCGCGGAGCGAGAGGTCGCGAAGCGCAGCGTTCTTCACCTTGTACTCGCCGCGCATCTGCTTGACCATCAGCTCCGAGTCGGAGATCACTTCGACCTCGTTGACGCTGAGCTCGACTGCCTTCTCGAGCCCGGCGATGAGCGCGCTGTACTCGGCGACGTTGTTCGTCGCCACGCCGATCGCCTCCCCGTGCGCGGCGAGGACGGTGCCGTCGTCGGCTTCGAGCACGTACGCGTAGGCGGCCGGGCCCGGGTTGCCGCGCGCGCCGCCGTCGGTCGAGAGCCGGGCCTTCACGGCTCGGCGAGCGCGTAGACGTCGTACGCTGGCTCCTCGTACGGGTGAGCCGTCCGAAGCGCAGCGACCACGTCGCCGAGCCGCTCGCCCGGAACGACGGTTTCGACCCGGAGCTCCGCCACGCGTTGCTCGCGACCCGCCTCGCCGAGGGCCGGGCTCGCCCCCGAGCCGCCGAAGAACGTCCCAGTTCCCGCGGCATACCAGGAGCAGCGCTCGTACGCGCCGATCCTCCCCGCCCCCGCCGCGAAGACCGCGTCGCGGGTCGCGTCGAGCGCCTCCCGCGGCACGAACCAGACGAGCTTGTAGGCAGCGGCCACTCAGGCGACCTCGAGCCCGTCGACCCCGACGACCGTCTCGGCGAAGTGGGGTCGGGCGAAGGAGAGCAGCGCCTCGTCGTCCTGCAGGTCCGGATGGATGTGGATCAGCACGAGCCGCTCGACCTCGGCCGCCGCCGCGAGCCGCGCCGCCTCGCCGGCAGCGGTGTGGCCGGCGTCGTCCGTGTGCTCGGCGGCATAGAAGGCCTCGTGGCAGAGGACTCGCGCGCCGCGGACGAAGTCGGCGCTCTCGGGGTCGTACGCCGTGTCGGTGCACCAGACGATGGCGTCGTCGATCCGAAGCGCCAGCGTCGAGTTGACGTGCAAGTGCTGGATGCGCGTCCGGACGGAGAAGGCTCCGATCTCGTTGCCGCCGATCTCGAGCTCGTGCACGGCGAGCCGGGCCCGGAAGCTCGGTGGCGCGAGAGGCGAGTCGAGGAGCCGATCGACCAGCTCCGCTGTCGCGATCCCCTCGAGCGCCTCGCCCGCTCCCCAGACGTCGGGCGGCTGCTCGAGGTCGGCGACGTAGAAGAGCCCGATCAGGTGGTCGAGATGGAAGTGCGTCAGGACGACGTCGAGCCGGCGGACGCCGTCGAGCAGCTCGGGCTCGTTGAGAAGCCTGCTCGCCCCGGTACCGGCATCGATCAGAAGCGCGTCCCCGTCCTTGCGCAGGAGCGCACAGGCGGTCTCGCGGCGATCCGTGGGAACGAAGCCGCCGCTCCCGAGCAGGCGGAGACTCAGATCGCTTCCTCGCGCGCGGGCTCGCGCTCGCTCGAGTCGCCGGTGTTCGGAGTGCCCTGCGCCTCGATCAGGAGAACGTGCGCCTCCTCGTCGGCCCGTGGGCAATGCTCGACGCCGCGCGGCACCACGAAGAGCTCGCCCGGCCCGAGCTCGACGTCGCGATCGCGGAGCTGAATCGTGAGCCGGCCGGCGACGACGAGGAAGAAGTCGTCCGTGTCGGGATGCGTGTGCCAGACGAACTCGCCGCGCGTCTTCGCGACCTGGATCTTGTTGCCGTTGTAGGTGCCGACGATCTTGGGGCTGAAGTGCTCGTCGAACGACGCCAGCTTCTCGGCGAGGTTGACCTTGTCGAGCATCTACGGTGCCGGGTGCTCGACGTTGTCGATCTGCGCGCGCTGGAGCTTGCCCGAGTAGTCGACGTAGAGCGACTTCCACTCCGTGAAGACGTCGAGGGCCGCCTGCCCCGCCTCGCGGTGCCCGTTGCCGGTGTCCTTCGTCCCGCCGAAGGGCAGGTGCACCTCGGCGCCGGTCGTGCCCGCGTTGATGTACGTGATCCCGGACTGGAGGTCGCGCATCGCCCGGAAGGCCTTGTTCACGTCGCGCGTGAAGATCGAGGAGGAGAGGCCGTAGCGGATCCCGTTCGCGACCTCGACCGCTTCCTCGAACGACGACACCGGGATGAGCGCGGTGGTCGGGCCGAAGATCTCCTCCTGGGCAATCCTCATCTGCGGGTCGACGTCGGCGAAGATCGTGGGGCGGTAGAAGAAGCCCTTGCCGAGGTCGCCCTCGGTCGCGGCCTCGCCGCCGGTGAGCAGCTTCGCGCCCTCGTCCGAGCCGATTCCCGAGTAGGAGTGGATCTTGTCGAGCGACTCCTGGTTGATCACCGGGCCGAGGTCGGTCTCGGGGTCCCAGCCGGGCCCGATCCGCATCGCCTCGGCACGCGCGACGAGCCGCTTCTGGAGCTCGCCGTAGACCGCCTCGTGCACGATCACGCGGCTCGCGGCCGTGCAGCGCTGGCCGGAGGTGCCGAACGCCGACCAGACGATTCCCTCCACGGCGAGCTCGAGGTCGGCATCGTCCATGACGATGATCCCGTTCTTGCCGCCGAGCTCGAGGTGGACGTGCTTGAGATTGTCCGCCGCGGCCTTCGTCACGAGCACACCGGTCTCGCGCGAGCCGGTGAACGTGATCACGGGAACGTCGGGATGGCGCACGAGCCGGTCGCCCGCCTCCTCGCCGTAGCCGTGGACGAGGTTGACGACGCCGTCGGGCAGGCCCGCTTCGCCGAGCAGCTCGACGAACCGCGCCGCCAGGAGCGGCGTGTCCTCGGCCGGCTTGAGCACGACGGTGTTGCCGCACACGAGCGCCGGCGCGAGCTTCCAGGCCGGGATCGCGATCGGGAAGTTCCAGGGCGTGATCGCGCCGACGACGCCGATCGGCATCCGGACCGACATCTGGAACTTGTCGCGCAGCTCCGAGGGCGTCGTGTGGCCGAACAGCCGCCTGCCCTCGCCGGCCATGTAGATCGACATGTCGATCGCTTCCTGGACGTCGCCGCCGGCCTCGGCCAGCACCTTGCCCATCTCGCGGCTCATCAGCTCGGTCAGCTCGTCCTTGCGCTCCTCGAGCAGCCGCGCGAACCGGAACAGGATCGTGCCGCGCTCAGGTGCGGGAACGAGCCGCCACTCCTCGAACGCGGCCCTCGCGGCTTCGACCGCGCGGTCGACGTCCTCGGCGCCGGAGCGCGGGAAGGTGGCGAGCGCCTCGCCGGTCGCCGGGACGCGCGACTCGAACGTCTCGCCCGAGGCGCCGTCGAGCCACTCGCCGCCGACGTAGTTCTTGCTTCGCTCGGCTGCGACCGCCATCGGCCTGAGTCTAGTCACGACCCGCCCGGCGAAGCTACGCTGAGGGAACGATGTGGAAGTTCTTGGTCGCTGCGGTTGCGGTCGGTATCGCGGTGTTCGGCGGCGTCGTCGCCCTCGGGCTGCGTGCGGTCGATTCCGAAGCCGAACCGACGCCTGCGGCGGCCCCGCTCCCGAAGCCGCAGAGCTGGGCCGACCGCGCCAGCGCACACTGCGTGAACAGCCTCGACACGGTCCGCGCGAAGCTGACGGGCGCGGCCGGCAATGGGACCGCGACGGCCGCGGCGAGCAGGAAGACTGCAGTCCGACTCTTCGTCGAGACGACCGCGATCGAGGGCCGGCTCGTTGCGAACCTGCGCGCGATCCCCGCACCGCCCGATCGCGCGAAGGTCGACGAGGCGATCGGCCGGTTCGCCGAGCAACACGCGAAGGACGTTGTGGTCGGCCGCCGCCTCCAGCGGAAATACGACGAGCAACTGCTGCGGAGCGCGGTCAAGGTGTATGAGCGCGAGGCGACGCGCCTCCGCACGCTCTTCCGCCAGCTCGGCGCGACCGGCTGCGTCAGCTACTTCAATCCGTCTTCGTACGAGTAGCCGAGCCGCCTAAGGCGAGTCGGTGTCCGGAAAGGTCCCCGGGATGCGCGCCCGGCGCCGGTCGCGGAGCTCGCGCTTGCCCCCGTACTCGCGGCCGTTGCGCCGGTCGTCTCCCTCGCGCCGGTCGACGATCACCGTGACGTTCGGGTTGTCCTTGTAGTACTCGACCATCTTCTCGAAGAGCTCGCCCTCGAGCTCGCGTGGGATGACGCAGTAGATCATCTGCTCAGTCTCTGGGATTCGGGCCAACCATGTCGTCCCCTGCGCGGGGCACATCTTGGAAGTGACGCTCGTTCCAGCTCGAGCGGACGGGACACGCTCAGGTGCTCTTTCTCGCCGTCGCCGTCAAGGCGCCGAGCCCGACGAACACCGCGCCGGACACGTAGCGCCGCAGCGCGAGGAAGCGGCGGCTGCGGCGCAGCCGCTCGGACGCCGTCCCGGCGGCGAGCGCCCAGATGCTGTCGCTGACGACGGCGAGGACGACGAACAGGAGCCCGAGCACGCCGATCTGGAGGGCAGCCGAGCCCTTGTCCGGGTCGACGAACTGAGGCAGGAAGGCGAAGAAGAAGAGTGCCGTCTTCGGATTGAGGACGTTGACGACGGCGCCCTGCCAGAAGACGCGGCGGAGTCGCCGCTCCTGCGGCGCGGCCGCAACGGGCTCCTCCCGGCGCACGAAGAGCGTGTGCAGGCCGAGCCCGATCAGGTACGCGGCGCCCGCGTACTTGACGACGGCGAAGGCGGTGGCGGACGAGACGAGCAGGGACGAGAGCCCGATCGCCGCCGCCGTGACGTGGACGAGGCCGCCGGCGGCGACGCCCAGTGCGGAGACGAGGCCGGCCGCCCGGCCGCGATCGATCGACTGCGCGACGATGTAGAGGACGGCGGGACCGGGCACGACGATCAGCGCCAGCGCCGCGGCGGCGAACAGCAGCAGGGTCGAACTGTCAGGCACCTAGTGCCCCTTCCAGCAATGCTCGCCCGCTTCTGGCCCGCGATCACGCGGCGCGAGAGACCACCCGCGCCCTTGCGCAGGCAACCAGCCTGCGCCGCGGACGCGTGCGGCCTCTCGCTTGGTGCTCGCAACCCAGACGCTAGACAGCATCACTGGAAGGGGCACTCAGATGCGGGCGATGTCGGGCATCAAGCGCCCGTCGGCGGCGAGGTGTGCGTTCCAGTCCATGTACGTGGTCTCCAGGTCCACGAGATCGTGACCTCGCTCGACCAGGCGGACGGGGTGGGCGGCGTCCGGCGAGACGCGGTACTGGTACCAGGAGATCTCCCACGCGACCGTGACGATCATCTCGCCGCTGACGCCGGAGAGCGGGAGGATCGATGCCTTCGGCGCTCCGAGGCTCTTCGCGACGCCGGCGACCGTGCGACGGTGCTGGCTCAGGTTGAAGAGGTCGGCGGCCTCGACGAGCGCGAGCTCCGGCTCCGAGAGGCGGCGCAGAATCGGCTCGGCCGCCACAGGCGCCTCCTCGGCACGCCTCCCCCCTCCGAGCAGGCTCGCGAGACTCCGCCGGCGCCGCCTCGATTGCAGGGCCACCGTCGGCAGAGCCTGGCTGCCCTCGCGCAGCCAGCCGTGCTCGAGCGCGATCTCGGCGCAGAGCTCGCAGACGTCGACGTACTGGCCGCCGTCAGGCGAGAACCGGATCGGGTGCTCTCCCATGAGCAGGGTCCGCTCACAGATCGCACAGGTCCGCGTCGCCGTCGCGCGCATGCGGCGACCGTAGCAGACCCCTCCCGAAGTTCTCCACAGCCCGTGGACAGCGCTGCTGCTGATATATGTTTCTTACATATGTACGGACGCGGACGACGCAGAGGACGGGGCGGCAGGGTCGAGCGCTTCCAGGTGGCAGCGATCCTGCTGCTGCTCGGCGAGCGCTCCGCCCACGGCTACGACCTGCTCGAACGGTTGCCGTCCGTGACCGGTGAGGAGCGGGTCGACGTGGGCAACCTCTATCGCGTCCTCCGGGCCCTCGAAGAGCAGGGTTACGTCACGAGCGAATGGGACGAGACGCTTCCAGGCCCCGCGAAGCGCACCTACGAGCTGACCGCGGCCGGACAAGCCGCTCTGGAGCGCTGGGCAGCCGCGCTCACGGAGACCCGCGCCCGGATCGACCGCTTCCTCGTACGACACGCGGAGAGGAGGTGACAATGCACCACCGCAAGTTCCACCGCCGCGTGCGACCGCCCTTGGGCGCGCGCTTCTACGCGCGCGAGAACGTGCTCGAGCGGCTGGACGAGTACCAGCGCGACCTCGAGCAGGAGCTCGCCGACGTGACGGAGCTGATCAAGCGCCTTCGCGAAGAAGGCGAAAGCCCGCGGAGCGAGCCGCAGACGATCTAGCCGCAATTCAATGAGTCGCGGCGGCTTCTCGCTCGCGTTTCGTCTCCTCGATCACCTTCTGGGCGACGTGCGCGGGAACCTCCTCGTAGCGGAGGAAGTGCATCGAGTAGTCGCCGCGACCGCCCGTGAGAGAGGTGAGCGTCTGCGAGTACGTGAGCACCTCCGACATCGGCACCTCGGCCTTGATCGTCGTCATTCCGGCCGCAGGCTCCATCCCGTGCAGCCGGCCGCGACGGGAGTTGAGGTCGCCGTTGATCGCGCCCACGGCGTCGTCCGGGACGGTCACCTCGACCTCCATGATCGGCTCGAGCAGGACCGGCTCCGCCTTCGCGTACGCGTCCTTGAAGGCCATCGAGCCGGCGATCTTGAACGCCATCTCGGAGGAGTCGACCGTGTGGTAGGAGCCGTCGACGAGCAGCACGCGCACGCCCTGCACCGGCGCGCCGGCGAGCTCGCCCTGGTGCATGGCCTCCTGGATCCCCTTGTCCACCGCGGGCCGGAAGCCCTGCGGGATGACGCCGCCGACGATCTTGTCCACGAACTCGTAGCCCACGTGACCGTCCAGCGGCTCGAGCACGATCGAGCAGTCGCCGAACTGGCCGCGACCGCCCGTCTGCTTCTTGTACCGGGCGTGCGCGCGCGATTCCTTGCGGATCGTCTCGAGATACGGCACGCGCGGCGGGTGCAGGTCGACGTCGACGCCGAAGCGCCGATTGGCACGGTCGAGCGCCACCTCGACGTGCATCTGGCTCATCCCGGAGAGGATCTCCTCGCCGGTCTGCTGGTCGCGTCGCAGCCGCAGCGTCGGGTCCTCCTCGGCCAGGCGGCGGATCGCGGCCGCGACCTTCTCCTCGTCGCCCTTGTGCTTCGGTGTCACGGCAAAGCTCATCACCGGCTCCGGGAAGCCGATCTCCGGCACGTCCGTCTCGACTTCCCTGTCGAGCAGGAGGTCGCCGGACTGCACCTCCTTCAGCTTCGCGACGGCTCCGATGTCGCCTGGGCCGAACTCCTCGGCCGCAATGTGCTCTTTGCCCTGCTGGAAGAGGAGCGAGCCCATCCGCTCCTTCGCATGCGTGCGGGCGTCGACGAGCGTCTGGTCAGGGCGCACGGTGCCCTGGAGCACCCGGAAGAGGTTGATCCGGCCGGCGAACGGGTCGGCGATCGTCTTGAAGACGAAGGCCGCCGTCTCGGCGCCCTCGATGTGCGTGATCGAGCCTGCCTTCGCCGGCGAGGGGACGCCCTCGACGATCAGGTCGAGCAGCGCGTGGGTGCCGAGGTTCTTCGTCGCGACCCCGCACGCAACCGGGAAGACCTCACCGCGTGTGACGGCGTCCTTGAGCGCGTGCGCGACCTCCTCGACGCCGAGCTCCTCCCCCTCGAGGTACTTCTCCATCAGCGCCTCGTCGGTCTGGACGACCTCGTCGAGCAGCTTCTCGCGGTACTCGGCGACGATGTCCGCCATGTCCTCGGGAATCGGGCCCGGCTCCGGCTCCTTCTCACCGTCCGGGCTCGCGTAGGAGCACATATGGAGGATGTCGACGATCCCTGTCAGCTCGTGCTCCGAGCCGATCGGGAGATGGACGGCGACGCAGCGCTCGGACAGCTGCTCCTGTAGCTGACCCAGCGCGCGGTAGAAGTCGGCCCGCTCCCGGTCGAGCATGTTGACGAAGAGGAGGCGCGAGATCCCGAGCTCGTCCGCACGGCCCCACAGCCGGGTCGTGCCGACCTCGACGCCCATCACGCCGCTGAGGACGACGAGCGCGCCCTCGACCACCCGCAGTGTGCAGCGCGCCTCTCCCTGAAAGCTGGGGTCGCCGGGGACGTCGATCAGGTTGAGCTTCCGGCCCTGCCATTCGGCGTGCGTGAGCGAGAGCGAGATCGACATCCTCCGCTGCTGCTCGTCCTCGTCCCAGTCCGCGACCGTGGAGCCTGCGTCGATCGTGCCGAGCCGGTTCGTCTCGCCCGCCTGGAAGAGGAGCGCCTCGACGAGCGAGGTCTTTCCCGTGCCGCGGTGTCCGACGACGGCGACGTTGCGGATCTTTCCGGGCTCGAATGCGGGCATGCGAACGGCTCCTCCTCAGCTGGCTGTTTGGGAGGCGAATGGTAACCGGGGTCGGCCGCGAGCGGCCGCGGGGCCTGCTCAGGCGCTGAGCGGAGCGCGAACGCCGCCGCCGAGGCGGGCCTTCAGGCGGAGGATCGCCTTCGTGTGCAGCTGCGAGATGCGGGACTCGGTGACGCCGAGCACCTCGCCGATCTCCCGCAGGTTCAGCTCCTCGTAGTAGTACAGCGTGACGACGACCTTCTCCCGCTCGGGCAGGCGCGAGATCGCCTCGCCGAGCGCTTCCTTCATTTCTGTCACCGCGAGCGCGGACTGCGGCTCCGGGCCCTCCGTATCCTCGATCGTGTCGATCAGGGCGACCTGGTCGCCGCCCGACGAGACCGTCCAGAGCTCGTCCAGCGCGGCGATCGAGGAGCGGGAGATCTCGGTCAGGCTCGAGCCGAGCTCCTCCTCGGTCAGGCCTAGCCGCGTGGCGATCTCCTCGTCGGTCGGGGCACGGTGGAGCTTCTTCTCGAGCTCGGCGATCGCGCGCTCGATGTCGCGCGCTCGGGCGCGGACCGAGCGCGGCACCCAGTCGAGCGCGCGCAGCTCGTCGATGATCGCGCCGCGGATCCGCGTGATCGCATAGGTCTCGAACTTGATCTCACGGTCGGGGTCGAAGCGCTCGATCGCGCCGATCAGCCCGAGCAGGCCGTACGAGACGAGATCCCCTTCGTCCACATGCGCGGGCAGGCCGCTCCCGAGGCGGCCGGCCACGAACTTGACGAGCGGCGCATAGGTGAGGATCAGCCGGTCGCGAAGCGCCCGGTCACCGGACTTGCGGTACTGCTGCCAGAGCGCCCCCGTGTCCGCCACCGACGTCACGGGGAGAGAATACGCCGCCTCAGCGCCGATTCTTGCTCAGAAGCCGCAGCGACATCGTTCCCATCCAGCCGCCGAGCGCCGCCGCCGCGAAGGCGACGACCCAGACCCCTGCGCGGCCCGCCGCGAGCGCGATCAGGCCGAACCCGAGCGTGAGGACGAGGAAGAGCAGCCCGAGCGCGTGCCGCTGGGAGACCATCGCGGGCAAGGCTACAATCCGCCTCGACGCCTAGGGGCGTAGCTCAGCTGGTAGAGCGGCGGTCTCCAAAACCGTAGGTCGCAGGTTCGAATCCTGTCGCCCCTGTTTGTTGGCTCAAGATGCAGGATCTGCGGGAGCAGATCCTGCATCGCGCAGGATCCTGAAGGCGTCCGCTTTCGCGGCCGCAAAGCCATTCCAACCCGCGATCGTTTACACGTCCGCGAAGACCGTCTGCCAGTCGTTCTTGACGCTGACGACTGTCCAGCCCTGCTGTTCGGCCTGTTCTAACGCGCGCTCCGCCCCGGCGGTGTAGTCGAACTCGCGCTCGGCGTCGTCGTGGAGAACGAGGAGGCGCAGCGCGGGACGCGGCGCGCCGCCGGCGTACTGCAGCATCTCGACGTCGCCGTTCGAGTTGCCGACCGCCACGACCGGCCTCTGTCCGATCCGGCTCCAGATGCGCACCGGCTTCACGGGGCCGTCGTCGAAGAAGTCCGGCTCCGCCAGGTAGACGACCGTGCCTCCGTGCTCGTCATCCTGGTAACGCAGCCCGTTCGAGCTGCCGATCACGCGCTCCGGCGGGATCCCGTACATCTCCTGCGTGATCGGCCGCATGAAGTCGCGGTCGCCGCCGGAGGCGATGTAGCTCGTGAACCCGTTCGCCTCGAGGTAGGCCAGCAACTCACGCATCGGGCCGTAGCCGCACCCGACGAGCGGGCGCGCCAGGGTCGGATGGGTCCCGTCGTGAAGATAGGCGTCGGCCGCGGCTGCGTACTCCTCGACCGACCAGCCGGCAAACGCCTGCAGGATGCCGCCCAGCAGCACCTTCACATCGCTGTCGTCCCCGGCGTAGTGCTTCGTGATGACGTTCCCGAGCCAGGCGTAGTCACGCTCGTGCGCCGCCTTCCAGGGCTGGCGCTCCTGCAACGACTCGTTCTGCTCCGCCATCGCGGCCAGCCGCTGCAGGATGAAGCCGAGCTCGATCGGCATGGGCTTCTCGCACCAGAGCGTGCCGTCGTTGTCGAAGACCGCGACCCGCTCCTCCGGCGGGATCTCGCGAGCTGCGGTCTCGACGAACTCGAGGATCGCGTGCGTCCTGCCCGTGTCGTTCCAGGAGGGCAGCTCAGTCATGGGCGCCGCTTGCGGCGTCCGCCATCCTCTCGAGCGCCTGGTCGATCGTGAAGCTGGCGGCCTCCTGGCGCGGCGGGAACTCCTTGAATGTGGCCAGGAACTCGGCCACGATCGCTTGGGCGGCGAGGACCAGATAGGCCTTCGACACGAACCAGTCCCAGTACGTGTTCGAGGTCGTGTCAGCCCGCTCGAACGGGTCGGTTCGCAGGTTGAAGAGCTTCGGGATCCGGAGCGGCACGAATGGCTCGGCCCACAGAGCCATCGTCCCGCGAACCCGCTGCTCCATGAAGACGAGCTTCCAGTTGTCGAAGCGCAGCGCCACGAGGTCGCCGTCGTCCGAGAAATAGATGAACCCCTTGCGCGGGCTCGTCTCCTCCTCCCCGGTGAGGTACGGAAGCAGGTTGTAGCCGTCGATGTGCACCTTGAACGTCTTGCCGGCCGACTCGTGCCCCTGCTTCAGCTTCTCGACGATGTCCGGCTCACCGGCGGCCGCGAGGAACGTTGGCAGCCAGTCGTGGTGCTGGACGATCTCGTTGGAGACGACGCCGGCCGGGATCTTTCCAGGCCAACGCACCATCAGCGGCACGCGGAAGGCGCCTTCCCAGTTCGTGTTCTTCTCGCTGCGGAACGGGGTCATCGCGCCGTCGGGCCACGTGTTCATGTGCGGCCCGTTGTCGGTCGCGTACATCACGATCGTGTCCTCCGCGATCCCGAGCTCGTCGAGGAGATCGAGCAGCTGTCCGACGTTTCTGTCGTGGTCGACCATCGTGTCGTGGTACGGCGACTGCCAGCGGCCGGCCTTTCCGAGGCTCCTCCGCTTCGTATGCGTGCGGAAGTGCATGTGCGTCGTGTTCACCCAGCAGAAGAACGGCCTGCGCCGGTTGTGCTGCCGCCGGATGAAGCCGGACGCGGCCTCCACGAACTCGTCGTCGCACGTCTCCATCCGCTTGCGCGTCAGCGGGCCCGTGTCCTTGATCCTCTGCTTGCCGACCCTGCCCCAGCGCGGGTGCTCCTTCGGGTCGTCCTTGTTCGCCGCGCGGCATTCGAGGACCCCACGTGGGCCGAATCGCTCGTGGAACCCCTCGAAGCCGTGCTTGCTCGGGTAATCCGGATCCTCGGGATCCTCCTCGGCGTTCAGGTGGTAGAGGTTCCCGAAGAACTCGTCGAAGCCGTGCACGGTCGGTAGGAACTCGTTGCGGTCGCCGAGGTGGTTCTTGCCGAACTGGCCGGTCGAGTAGCCGTGGTTCTTCAAGAGCTCGGCGATGGTCGGGTCCTCAGCCTGCAGCCCCACCGGCGCACCGGGAAGCCCCACCTTGCTCAGCCCGGTCCGGAAGACGCTCTGACCGGTGATGAACGCGACGCGGCCGGCGGTGCAGCTCTGCTCACCGTAGGAATCCGTGAAGCGCATCCCCTCGTTCGCGATCCGGTCGATGTTCGGCGTCCGGTAGCCCATCAGCCCGTCGCTGTAACAGCTCAGGTTCGTGATCCCGATGTCGTCCCCCCAGATCACGAGGATGTTCGGCTTCGCCGCGTCTGCCACGTGCACACCACCTCCCGGTCTCGACCGGTGGGATCGTGCAGTCGGTGCGGGTGAGAGCGCGTCACCCGCGACGGGTGGGCGAGTCGGTCGTGCCGTTCGACCTTACGTAGATTTTACGCCGCCTGGGGTTGCGTTCTGCACAGACGCGGGGATCAATGCGCCGGTAGGTCGTCCAGAAGCACCAAGGGGGTCTTGAACCTGATGAAGACATTTGTACTCACGGTCGTCGCCGTGCTCGGGCTCGCATTCGGCGGCTCGGCGCTCGCGGCCGACCCGACCACGTTCGGCGGCGCCACCATCGACGGCGGTGTCGCCAAGCTCGTCTCCGACACGTCGGTGGCGAGCACGCCGAACGACGACTTCAGCGGGATCAGCCTGCCGCTCCCGGCCGGGCTGACGCTCGCGCAGATCACGCAGCTCTCGGCCGAGTTCAACGTCACGGACGACGACTGCGCCGGCGGCTCGCCGCGCTTCGCGATCAACTACGGCGCCGGCAAGAACATGCTCGTCTACCTGGGCCCGTCGCCGAGCTTCACGGGCTGCACCAAGGACACGTGGATGTCGAGCGGCAACCTCGTCGGCACGGCCGACGCCTGCCGCGTCGACACCTCGCAGCTCTCGCCGGGTACCCAGTGCACGACCTGGGCAGCGGCGCTCGCCCTCGTCGGCAACCAGCCGATCACGTCGATCAGCCTCATCGTCGACAGCAGCTGGTCGCCGGTCTTCACGGACAAGGAGCAGACCGTGCTCGTGCGGAACGTCAGGCTGAACGGCGAGACGTTCCTCGTCCCGAAGGCGGCAGATCGCGAAGCTCAACCCGGCGAAGCTCTGCAAGGAGCAGCTCGCCGCCGCCGGCTCGCGGAGCGCGTTCAACGAGCTCTGGAGCGTCAGCGGGACGTCGAACGGCTTCGGCAAGTGCGTCTCGTCCGTCGCCAAGGCGCGGAACGCCGGCGGGACCCAGACGCAGATCCTGGCCGCCATCGCCTCCTGCAAGGCGAAGGGCCTCAAGGGCGCCGCGCTCGGCGCGTGCGTCGCCTCGCGTGACGGTGTCGCCGCAACGCTGACCGAGAAGGCAGAGAAGGCGAAGGGCAAGGCCAACGGAAAGGCCAAGGGCCGCAAGTAGCCCTAGGGCTGCGGCTGGCGACGGGGCGCTGCGGCGCCCCGTCGCCGTTCCGGCATCTGCCCGTCGCGGTACGCTCGGCGCGTGGCCCTGCTCACGACCCGGCTCGAACGCGACGAGACGTTCGCCCGCCGCACCGAGCGGATGGAGGCGCTCGTCGCCGAGCTGCGCGAGCGCACGGCGCTCGTCTCGCGCGGCGGCGGCGAGAAGGCGGTCGACCGGCACCGCTCGCGCGGGAAGCTGACGGCCCGGGAGCGGATCGACCGGCTCGTCGACCCGGGCGGCGCCTTCCTCGAGCTGAACGCGCTCGCCGCCTGGGAGCTGTACGACGGCGTCGCGCCGTCGGCCGGGATCGTCACCGGCATCGGCGTCGTCGAGGGCCAGGAGTGCGTCGTCGTCGCAAACGATGCGACCGTCAAGGGCGGGTCCTACTTCCCGCTCACCGTCAAGAAGCATCTGCGCGCGCAGGAGGTCGCGGAGCAGAACCACCTCCCGTGCATCTACCTCGTCGACTCGGGCGGCGCCTTTCTGCCGCTGCAGGCCGAGGTCTTCCCCGACCGCGAGCACTTCGGACGCATCTTCTACAACCAGGCGCGCATGTCCGCGAAGGGGATCCCCCAGATCGCGGTCGTGATGGGCTCGTGCACGGCGGGCGGCGCCTACGTGCCGGCGATGAGCGACGAGACCGTGATCGTGCACGGCACGGGGACGATCTTCATCGGCGGCCCGCCGCTCGTGAAAGCGGCGACGGGGCAAGACGTGAGCGCCGAGGAGCTCGGCGGCGCCGACGTGCACACGCGTCGGTCCGGCGTCGCCGACCATTTCGCCACCTCCGACGAGCATGCGCTCGCGCTCGCACGCCAGATCGTCCGCAACCTGCATCGGCGGAAGGATCTCCCGTGGGACGTCGCTCCGCCGGAGTCGCCTGCGCTCGACTCGGCCGATCTCTACGGGCTCGTCCCCGAGGACTTCAAGCACGAGATGGACGCGCACGAGCTGATCGCGCGGATCGTCGACGGCAGCCGCTTCGCCGAGTTCAAGGCGCTGTACGGCGAGACCCTCGTCTGCGGCTTCGCGCGGATCGAGGGCTACCCGGTCGCGATCCTCGCCAACAAGGGCGTCCTCTTCGCCGAGTCGGCCCAGAAAGGCGCCCACTTCATCGAGCTCGCCGCGAAGCGGAAGGTGCCGCTCGTCTTCCTGCAGAACATCACCGGCTTCATGGTCGGCAAGGAGTACGAGGAGGGCGGGATCGCGCGCGACGGGGCCAAGCTCGTGACGGCGGTTGCCTGTGCCGACGTGCCCAAGTTCACGGTCGTCACCGGCGGCTCGTTCGGGGCCGGCAACTACGCGATGTGCGGGCGCGCCTACGGGCCGCGCCAGCTCTGGATGTGGCCGAACGCGCGTATCTCGGTGATGGGCGGCGAGCAGGCGGCGATCGTGCTCACCATGGTCGGCGACGCCGATCCGGACGCGATCCGCGCCACCTACGAGACCGAGGGCAACCCCTACTACTCGACGGCGCGCCTCTGGGACGACGGGATCATCGACCCGCGCGACACCCGCCGCGTGCTCGCGCTCGGGATCTCGGCCGCCCTGAACGCTCCCGTCCCCGAGAGCACCTTCGGCATCTTTCGGATGTAATAGGAGGAGCGATGGCGATCACGGCAGAGCAGCTTGCAGAGGAGCTCCGCGCCGCAGAGGCGGCCCATGCGGAGTACGAGCGGGAGCTGGGCCAGGCGGACCCGGACTGGCCGACGTGGTACGCGAACTTCATCGTCGAGCGGTTGAACCAGCCGCGCGGGATCGGCCTCGACGCCGAGGATCTCCGCGTGCTCGAGGCGGCTCTTCACTCCTACATGGACGACTTCGGGCACGAGGAAGCCGACGTCCTCAGACAGGCGAAGGCGACCCTGGCGAAGGTGCGCGCCACCTGAGTGGTCGTCCGGCTCGTCCTCTGGGAGCTGGCCGACTCGAAGACGACGATCGAAGAGCTGCGGCGCTACCTGCGCGACGAGTCGGTCGACGCTTTCGCCGAAGTCGAAGGCCTCCGCTTCAAGGCGTGGCTCTCCGACGGGGCGGGCGAGCGCTGGGGCGCCTTCTACCTGTTCGAGTCGCGCGAGGCAGCCGACCAGCCACTCCCGGGCCGCGTGCGCGAGCTGATCGCGAAGGACCCGGACCTCGTCGAGGAGTTCGACCTCGAGGCGACGATCGAGGGCCGCTACGCAGAGGAGGAGCTCTCCCGCCTCGGCCTCGCTTTCGAATAGAGGCGCGGCGTGCGTGACGAGCTTGTGTTGCTGATCGTCGGTTTCGGCCTGACGACGGTGGTCGGAGGGCTGCTCGGGTCCTGGCTGCAGACGCGGAGCTGGCGCCGTCAGGAGGCCGACCGGCTTCGCCAGGCCGAGCTGGACGCTGCGAGGCACTTCTACCAGGAGCTGAGCCGGCTGCTCGACCGGCGGTTGCACCGCATGCGCCAGCTCGACGGCCGCCTAGAGCGACAGGGGCAGGCGGTTGAGCTCGAGCGCCTGCTGGCGAACTATCGCGCCGTCGTCGACGACTGGAACGAGAACCTGAACCGGAACCTCGCGCTGGTGGTGAGTTACTTCGGCGACGGGGCGCACGCGGAGCTCGAGTTGCTCTACGAGCAGTTCGCCGCCGCCGGGAGTGCGATCGAGCATCGCGTCAGGGAGTACGCCGAGGACGGCAAGACACGAACGCCGCCGGTGGCGGCCGAACTACGCGAGCTCGACGTGGCGATCTACGACCTGAATCGCCAGATGCTCCGGGCGCTCCAGAGCGGCGCGATCGGGCTCAACCGCGCCTGACGACGAAGCGGCTCGATCCGAGCGGGCGACCATACTCCGGCCGCGCGAGCGTCCCGCGGGCCGCCCAGACCCACCACGTGTAGACGCCGGGCTCAAGCGTGTAGCGCTTGCCGGCATAGCGCCACGTCTTGCCGAGGCGCAGCGTCGCCGACTTCGGCCACGTGCTCAGGACCTTCACCCCGTCCCGGCGGAGCTGGAAGTTGTAGAAGCGCGCGCCCTTCTCCGCCTCCCAGGCGAGCGTCACCGGCCCCCGGACGACCGCACCGGCAGCGGGCCGGTAGAGGGCGGGGCGCGGCGTGGCGGTCACGTCCGCCTCGGCGACGTTTCCCGCTGCGTCCGCGGCGGTGAGCTCGTAGGTGTACTTGACGCCGTTCCGTACCGTCCGGTCGGCGAAGCTCCTCCCCACGCCGCTGTAGACGACGCTGGAGCGCGCGCCGTTGCGACCGGGCGTGCGGACGATCCGGACGGAGGCGACGTCGGCGGACCGCAGCCAGGTAATCGTCGCGACACCCTTCGCGAGCGCCACGGCCGGCCTGGTCAGCGAAGGCGCGGTCCCGTCGTAGCGGAAGAGGTACGCCGCTTCTGCGGCGTTGCCGGCGTGGTCGCGGCAGGTTCCTGCTGCGGAGCCGTTGACGCGGTCGGGTCCCGTGTAACGCACGGGCGCTGTGCACGACTCGATGCCCGAGGTCGCGTCGCCGCCGGCGAAGCTGACCGTCAGGGCGCGCCGGTACCAGCCGGCGCCGTCCGGCTGCCGGTCCGCCGCGGTGGTCACGGCGGGCGCCGTCGCGTCGTACTTGAGCGAAACGCTGGCGGCGCCGCTGACGTTGCCGGCGTTGTCGACGCAGGTCGCGCTGAGGGAGACGCCGGCCGTGTCCGGTCCCGAGTACGACGGCGCGCTACACGAGGCGACACCGGACATCGAATCGGACCCACTTGCACCGACGCCGACCGGTCGGTTGTACCACCCGTTCGCGTCCGGACCCCTCGTCAGCCCCGCACTCACGCCCGGAGCGGTCGCATCGAACTTGACGGTGAAGGCCGCCGCGCTCGAGTTGCCGGCCGCGTCCGCGCAACTTCCGGCCAGCGTCGCTCCGCCCGTATCCGGCCCGGAGTACGTCGCGGGAGCCGTGCACACGGCCACACCCGAGGCGGCGTCTTCGCCCGCGAACCTCACCGTGACGGCCTCGCGGTACCAGCCGCCGTCGCCGCGGTCCGGGATGGCCGTCGTCGACGGCGGCGTCGCGTCGTACTTGAACGACGAGAACGCGACGGGGCTCGATGTTCCCGGCCTTGTCCGTGCACGTGCCTGCGACGGCGGCATTGCCGGTGTCCGGACCGGCGTAGACCGGCGCGCTGCACGTAGCGATCCCCGACGGCCCAACGTCGGAAGCCGTGAAGGAGACCTTCAACTCACTGTTGTACCAGCCGTTCGCGTCGGGGCTGCGGCCCGGAGTGCCGGTGGGCGGCCCAGGCGACGTCGCGTCGTACTTCAGCGACGCCGTCACGTTTTCGTTGGTGTTCCCGGCCCGGTCGGTGCAGGACCCGGTGATCGTCTGGTTCGGTCCGTCCGGCCCGGAGTACGTCGGCCCGGAGCAGGAGGCGATTCCAGAGGTCGCGTCGCCCCCCGTGACGCCCAGTGCAACCGGTTGGTTGTACCAGCCGTTCGCGTCAGGCGGCCGCGCCAGCGTGCCCGTCGCCGACGGCGGCGTCGCGTCGTACTTGAAGGTCAAGCTCGCCGGCGTCGAGTCGACGTTCCCCGCTCCGTCCGTACACGCCCCCGAACGCGTCACCGACGCCGCGTCCGGCCCACCGTAGTTCGCCGCAGCCGTACAACCACCCGAGCCGGAGAGATCCACCGACTCCGGCGCGAACGAGACCGTCAATGGCGCCCGGTACCAGCCGTTCGCATTCGGCAGCCGATCCGCACTGGCCACCGTCTGCGGCGCCGTGTCGTCGAACTTGAAGGTAAGCCCGGCCGGAGTGCTCTGGTTTCCAGCCTTGTCGGTGCACGAGCCCGTGACGGCGGCCGTAGCGGAGTCCGGAGCTGAGTAGTTCACGGGTGCTGTGCACGAGCCTGTGCCGGAGAGATCGCCTGGGGCCTGGGCGAACGAGACCGTCAGCGGGCTGTTGTGCCACCCATTGAAGTCCGCGGGCCTGCTTGAAGGGACCGCGACCGGCGGCGTCGCGTCGTACTTGAAGCCGAACGTCGCGGCCGCGCTCGGGTTCCCGGCCCCATCTGTGCACGTTCCCGAGCGCGAACCGGACGCGGTGTCTGGTCCGTTGTACGTCACCACCGCGCTGCAGGGTCCCGCGCCGGAGACGTCGCCTGGTGCTTGCGTGAACGAGATCGTGAAGGTGTCCCGGTACCAGCCTTCCGCGTTGGGGGTCGGCTCGGCGCTGCGCTTGCTTGCGGTCCTGTGTCGTCGTACTTGAACCCGAAGACCCTCGCCGGGCTTTGGTTGCCCGCCCGGTCCGAACAGGTGCCGCTCACCGAAGCGGTCGCGCTATCCGGCTCCGTGTACGTGACATTGGTGCAGGTACCGGCGTCGATCCCCGAGGTCGCGTCGGTACTTGCAAAGCCGACCGGCAACGAACGGTTGTACCAGCCGTTCACGTCCGGCGCAGACCGCCCCGGAGTCACCGTCGGCAACGCCGGCGGCGTCGCGTCGTAGCTGAAGGTCAGACTCGCCGGCGTCTGATCGGCGTTCCCAGCCCCGTCTGTGCAGCTGCCCGACCGGCTGAACGAGCCGTCCCCGTTCTGCCCGCTGTAGCTCGCCGGTGCAGTGCACGAGCCCGTGCCAGAGACATCCGGCCCCTGCGCAAACGAAATCGTCAGCGGTGCCCTGTACCAGCCGTTCGCGTTCGGCTGCCTGTCCGGAGTCGCAACCGTCTGCGGAGCCGTGTCGTCGTACTTGAACCCGAAGACCCTCGCCGGGCTTTGGTTGCCCGCCCGGTCCGAACAGGTGCCGCTCACCGAAGCGGTCGCGCTATCCGGCTCCGTGTACGTGACATTGGTGCAGGTACCGGCGTCGATCCCCGAGGTCGCGTCGGTACTTGCAAAGCCGACCGGCAACGAACGGTTGTACCAGCCGTTCACGTCCGGCGCAGACCGCCCCGGAGTCACCGTCGGCAACGCCGGCGGCGTCGCGTCGTAGCTGAAGGTCAGACTCGCCGGCGTCTGATCGGCGTTCCCAGCCCCGTCTGTGCAGCTGCCCGACCGGCTGAACGAGCCGTCCCCGTTCTGCCCGCTGTAGCTCGCCGGTCGCAGTGCACGAGCCCGTGCCAGAGACATCCGGCCCCTGCGCAAACGAAATCGTCAGCGGTGCCCTGTACCAGCCGTTCGCGTTCGGCTGCCTGTCCGGAGTCGCAACCGTCTGCGGAGCCGTGTCGTCGTACTTGAACCCGAAGACCCTCGCCGGGCTTCGGTTGCCCGCCCGGTCCGAACAGGTGCCGCTCACCGAAGCGGTCGCGCTATCCGGCTCCGTGTACGTGACATTGGTGCAGGTACCGGCGTCGATCCCCGAGGTCGCGTCGGTACTTGCAAAGCCGACCGGCAACGAACGGTTGTACCAGCCGTTCGCGTCCGGCGCAGACCGCCCCGGAGTCACCGTCGGCAACGCCGGCGTCGTCGCGTCGTAGCTGAGCGGGAACGAGCCGCTGCTCATGTTGCCTGCGATGTCCGTACACGTACCAGGAACCAGCGCCGTCGCCGAGTCCGGGCTCGGGGTTGCCCGCGGGCGGATACGTGCCGCCCGTGCACGAGGCTATCCCGGAAACCGTGTCGGACGCCGAGAAGGACACGCCGACCGGCTGCCTGTACCAGCCATTTGAGTTTGGGGCGCGCGCCGGCGTGCCCACGGGGACGGTCGGCAGGGACCTGTCGACCCGTGACGGTGACCGTCAGCGAAACCGAGTGGTCGCCAGCAGTCGCAGTACACGTGCGCTGGCTCACGCCTTCGGTCGTCACCTGCGTGCCCGGCTCACATCCAGACGAAGAGGTGATGTCGCCGGGATGACTCATCTGCCACTGGATCGTCACGTTGCTGCGGAACCAGCCGTTGGTCCCCGGTGTGCCGACGAGCGCAAAGTTGATGCTGTGATGAGCGGCGGCCGTCGGAGCACTAACGAGCGCGCACACGGCCGCGACGAAGAACAGCCGCCTCAGCCTCCGCGCCGCAGTGACGATCCGACCCTTGGTTGTTCCATGCCGGTCCGCACACCCTCCTGCTCTTCGCATCACGAGACGGGTCCTGTCGCTACGTGCCCTCCTCTCACGACGAACGAGCTGCTGCCGATCCGGCGGCCGAAGGTCGGCCGCTCGAGCGTGCCCTGCGCCGGCCAGACGTACCACTGGTACCGACCCGGCTGGAGGCGGTGTGTCTTGCCGGCGTAGCGCCACGTTCGGCCGAGCCGCAGCGTGGCCTTGCGCGGCCAGGCGCTCAGCACCTTGGCGCCGTTTCGGAACAGCTGGACGTTGTAGAAGCGGGCGGCCACCTGCGGATCCCAAGCGAGCGTTAGCGGCGCGCGCACCTGCTGCCCGGCCTCGGGACGGTAGAGCGGCAGCCGCGACGACGCGGCGAACGTCCTGCCGGACCGGTTCCCGGCTACGTCGGACACGACGAGCTCGTAGCGGTAGCGGACACCCTCGCGGACGGTCCGATCGGCGAAGCTTCCGGCCCTGCCGCGGTAGACGACCGAGCTGCGTTTTCCCTTGAGGCCGGGCCGGCGGACGATCGTCGCCGAGGCGAAGTCGGCCTGGCGCTGCCAGACGATCCGTACGAGCTTCTTGCCGCGCTCGACCTTCGGCCTGGCGAGCTTCGGCGGCGTCGCGTCGTACCTGAAGCCGAACGCCCCTTCAGCCGAGTTCCCCGCGGCGTCGGTACAGGTTCCCTTGACCGCCGCGCCCGCGCCGTCAGGCCCCTTGTACTGCACCGGACCCGTACAGGCGGCAACCCGCGAGAGCGCGTCCGCGCCCGCGAAGCTGATGGTGACCGGCTTCCGGTACCAGCCGCCGGCGGGCGCGCGGTCGGCTTTCCCGCTGACGGAGGGCGCCGTGGAGTCGTACTGGAGGCTCATCGTCCCCGTGGCGCTGTTGCCCGCCCGATCGGAGCAGGTCGCCCCGACTGTGGCGGAGCCGCTATCGGGACCCGCGTACGACTGGGACGTGCACCCGGCCAGACCGGACGTCGCGTCGCCTCCGCTGGCGGCGATCTCGACCGGACGGTTGTACCAGCCGTTCGAGTCGGGCCCGCGCGTCGCGGAGACGCTGGCTGACGGCGCCGTCGCGTCGTAATTGAGTGCGAATCCTCCGGAGCCGACGTTGCCGGCCACGTCCGTGCACGTGCCGCCCACCGAGACGGGTCCGCCGTCTGCGCCGGCGTACGTCGGAGCGGAGCACCCTGCCAGCCCGGAGACCGCGTCGCTGCCACCGAAGGCGACCGCGACGGGGCGGTTGTACCAGCCGTTCGAGTCGGGCGCGCGGGCCGGCGTACCCGACGTGACCGTCGGCGCGGACTTGTCGATCCGCACGGTGACGGTGAGATTCACCGTGTGGTCGCCGGCGGTCGCGGTGCACGTGCGCGAGTTCACGCCTTCGCTCGTCACCAGAGTGCCGGGCTCACATCCCGAAGACGAGTCGACCGGATGACTGATCTGCCACTGGACCGTGACATTGCTGCGGTACCAGCCGTTCGTCCCCGCCGTGCCGACAAGCCCGAAGTTGATGCTGTGGTGAGCGCTCGCGACCGGCGCCAGCACGAAGAACGCGCAGGCGGTCAGAACCCCGACCAGAAGCCTCATCGGACGAACTCCCCGAGCTCGCGCCGCGCGGCCAGGAGGACGATCCCGCCTCCGAGGGCCACGAACGCGAGGCCAAAGCCCGCGAGCACGAGCAGCCCGCGGTCGAGCTCCTCGGCCGTCGGGATCAGCGCGGCCAGGGGCACCGGCCCGCGGTCGTGCGGGCGCGCGACGAACACGGCCGGCTTCGGCTTGGGCTTCGGCTTCGCCCTCACGGGCGCGGCCTTCTTCGCAACCGGCTTCTTCTTGGCCGGTGTGACGGCCGGCCTCGCCGGCTCCTCCTCGATCACGATCGGCGTTGCGACCCTCCGGGTCACGACCGGCGCGGGCGTGACCTCCACCCGGGCCGGCTGCTGGACGACCGGCGTCTGGCGGACGACCGGCGCCGGCGTGGGCTTCGGCGCGGGCGTCGGCGGGCTCCGGCTGCGGCGCCTCCGGAGCGACTGCGAGGGGCGGCGGGTCGGGAGCCGGGGCCGCCGCGGTCGCCGGCGCGGCGAGCACGAGGCAAAGCAGGAGCACGGCTCCGGCCGGAGCCCGCAACCGCCGCAGCAGCGATTTCACCCCACGTCGTGCCAATCGTCCCCCCACTCAATTTTCCGGGCTCAATCTCGAAGCTACTGCGCTTTCGAATTCGTGTCAATGAGGGGCGCCGTGGCCCCGCGGGCCGGCTCGAAGCCGGCCTGCGGAGCAACGCCTGTCTCATAGGTGCTGACTACCTCCTATTCGCGTTCCTGGCGCCGAACTGCAGCGCCGCCGACAGGCCGAGCGCGAACTGGCTGTTCTTCGCCGACTGGCCGGTCGCCTGGATCCCGCCGCCGCTGGACTGATCCTGATCCGCGTCCTGGAAGAGCGCGTTCAGGTTCAGTGCCAGAGCTGACGAGCTGACGCTGTTGGACTGGTCGACGTCGCCGCCGTCGCTCTTGCTGTCGACGCCCACGGGCGTGTTGCTGTTGCCGCCCGAGGGGCAGCCGCACTTGTCCTTCCCGAAGGCCTGGATGGCCAACGAGGCGGCGAGTGCGCCCTGCTCCGACTTCGACTCCTGGCCGATCGCCTGGATGCCGATCGCGTCATGGCAGCCGCATTCCTTGTCGCGCTTGCTGCCCTGATCCTGATCCGCATCCTGCTTCGTCAGGTTGATGTTCAGCGCCGTTGCATCCGACTCGACGCTGTTGGACTGATCGACGTCGCCGCCGTCACCCTTGCTGTCGACGGCCACGGGGGTGTTGCTGTTCGACGCGCCGAACTGCAGCGCGGCGGACAGGGCAAGCGCCCCCTGCTCGTTCTTCGCCGACTGGCCGATCGCCTGGATGGCGATCCCGCCGGTGCCCGACTGATCCTGATCCGCATCCTGCTCGAGCGCGTTCAGGTTCGCGGCCGTCGCATCCGAGTCGACGCTGTTCGTCTGGTCGACGTCACCGCCGTCGCCCTTGCTGTCCACGCGGACCGGGGTGTTCTTGTTGCTCGCCCCGGCCTGGAGCGCGAACGACAGAGCGGCTGCGTCCTGATCGTTCTTTGCTTCCTGGCCGATCGCCTGGATGCCGATCCCGTCCTTGCAGTGGCAGTCCTTGCCACCGTGCTGGTCCTGGTCGGCGTCCTGCTTGGTCAGATTGGCGTTCAACGCCGTGGCGTCGGAGTCGACCTTGTTCGACTGGTCGACGTCGCCGCCGTCACCCTTGCTGTCCACACGCACCGGGGTGTTGGTGTTGCTCGCACCCAGCTGCGCTGCGAGTGAGGCCGCGAACGCGTCCTGGTCGAGTCGCGCTTCCTGACCGATGGCCTGGATCCCGCCGGAGCCGGACTGATCCTGATCCGCATCCTGCTTGAGCGCGTTCAGGTTCGCCGCCGTCGCCGACGAGTCGACGTAGTTGGACTGATCGACGTCACCGCCGTCGCCCTTGCTGTCGACACGCACCGGGGTGTTCTTGTTCGACGCCCCGAACTGCAGCGCGGCCGACAGGGCAACCGCGTCCTGCTCACTCTTGGCTTCCTGGCCGATGGCCTGGATGCCGTCCGAGTGGCAGCCACAGTCCTTGCCCTTGCCGCCCTGATCCTGATCCGCATCCTGCTTGGTCAGGTTCAGGTTGGCAGCGGTCGCATCGGACTCGACCTTGTTGGACTGATCGACGTCACCGTCGTCGCCCTTGCTGTCGACACGCACCGGGGTGTTCGTGTTGCTCGCACCCTTCTGCGCCGCGAGCGACAGGGCCGAAGGCGTCCTGGTCGTTCGTCGGCTTCCTGACCGATCGCCTGGATCCCGCCGGAGCCGGACTGATCCTGATCCGCATCCTGCTTCAGCGCGTTCAGGTTCGCAGCCGTCGCCGACGAGTCGACGGAGTTGGACTGATCGACGTCGCCGCCGTCACCCTTGCTGTCAACACGCACAGGCGTGTTGACGTTGCCGCCGGAGTCACAACCACACTTGTCCTTCTTGTGGCCGAACTCCTGAGCTGCAAGGGACACCGCCGTGGCGTCCTGGTCCGACTTCGCCTCCTGGCCGATCGCCTGGATGCCGCCGGAGGAGCAGCAGTGATCCTTGCCGTGCCCGCTGCCCTGATCCTGGTCGGCGTCCTGCTTGGTCAGGTTGACGTTCAGCGCCGTTGCATCCGACTCGACGCTGTTCGACTGATCGACGTCACCGTCGTCACCCTTGCTGTCGACGCGCACCGGGGTGTTCTTGTTCGACGCCCCGGACTGCAGCGCGGCCGACAGGGCGGTTGCGTCCTGCTCGTTCTTGGCTTCCTGGCCGATCGCCTGGATGCCGTCGCCCGAGCAGCCGCACTTGTCGTCCTTCCCACCCTGATCCTGATCCGCGTCCTGCTTGAGCGCGTTCAGGTTCAGCGCGGTCGCATCGGAATCGACGCTGTTCGACTGGTCGACCTTGCCGCCGTCACCCTTGCTGTCCACACGCACCGGGGTGTTCGTGTTGCTCGCACCCTTCTGCGCTGCGAGTGAGGCCGCGGTCGCGTCCTGATCCGACTTTGCTTCCTGACCGATCGCCTGGATCCCGCCGGAGCCCGACTGGTCCTGATCGGCGTCCTGCTTGGTCAGGTTGATGTTCAGCGCGGTCGCATCGGAATCGACGCTGTTCGACTGGTCGACCTTGCCGTCGTCACCCTTGCTGTCGACGCGCACCGGGGTGTTCTTGTTCGACGCCCCGGACTGCAGCGCGGCCGAAAGGGCAGTTGCGTCCTGATCACTCTTGGCTTCCTGGCCGATGGCCTGGATGCCGTCCGAGTGGCAGCCGCAATCCTTGCCCTTGCCGCCCTGATCCTGATCCGCATCCTGCTTGGTCAGGTTCAGGTTGGCAGCGGTCGCGTCGGAGTCGACGCTGTTGGACTGGTCGACGTCGCCGCCGTCGCCCTTGCTGTCGACGCTCACCGGGGTGTTCGTGTTGCTCGCACCCTTCTGCGCGGCGAGTGACAGGGCGAAGGCGTCCTGGTCGTTCTTCGCTTCCTGACCGATCGCCTGGATCCCGCCGGAGCCGCCCTGATCCTGATCCGCGTCCTGCTTCAGCGCGTTCAGGTTCGCAGCGGTCGCGTCGGAGTCGACGGAGTTGGACTGATCGACGTCGCCGCCGTCGCCCTTGCTGTCGACACGCACAGGCGTGTTGACGTTGCCACCGGAGTCGCAACCACAGTCGCGCTTGTGGTTCTTGCTGCCGAACTCCTGAGCTGCAAGGGACACCGCCGTGGCGTCCTGGTCCGACTTCGCCTCCTGGCCGATCGCCTGGATGCCGTCAGACGGGCAGCAGTGATCCTTGCCGCCACCCTGCTCCTGATCGGCGTCCTGCTTGGTCAGGTTCACGTTGAGCGCAGTTGCATCGGAGTCGACGCTGTTCGTCTGATCCACGTCACCGTCGTCACCCTTGCTGCCGACGCGCACCGGGGTGTTGGTGTTGCTCGCACCCTTCTGGAACGCTGCCGACGCAGCAACTGCGTCCTGATCGTTCTTGGCTTCCTGGCCGATCGCCTGGATGCCACCGGACTCACAGCACTTGTCGTCCTTGCCCTTGCCGCCCTGATCCTGATCCGCGTCCTGCTTCAACGCGTTCAGGTTCGCGGCGGTGGCCGACGAGTCGACGCTGTTCGACTGCTCTACGTCACCGTTGTCGCCCTTGCTGAGAACGCGCACCGGGATGTTGGTGTTGCTCGCGCCCTTCTGGCTGGCGAGTGACAGTGCAGCCGCCTTCTGATCCGAGTCCGCCTCCTGGCCGATCGCCTGGACGCCGCCGGAGCCGCCCTGATCCTGATCCGCGTCCTGCTTGGTCAGGTTCAGGTTCGCCGCCGTCGCAGACGAGTCGACGCTGTTCGACTGGTCGACCGAGCCGTCGTCCCCGGGGCTCAGAACACGAACGGAGATATTCGTGTTCTTCGCGCCGGCCTGCTCGGCCTTCGATGCTGCAAAGGCATCCTGCTCGCTGTCCGCTTCCTGCCCGATCGCCTGCGTGCCCGAGCCGCCGGCCTCCTGGTCGGCGTCCTGGCCCGTGGCGTTCAGGTTCGCGGCGGTCGCGTCGGAATCGACGCTGTTCGTCTGCGAGACGGAGCCGTTGTCGCCCGGGCTCAGTACCCGGACGGGGATGTTCGTATTGCTCGCGCCGTACTGAGATGCGAGGGAAAGGGCTTTCGCGGACTGATCGTTGTCAGCCTCCTGACCGATCGCCTGCGTGCCACCCTCGCAACCGCACGAGCCGCTCTGCGTCTGGTCTGCGTCCTGGCTGGTGAGGTTCGCATTCGCCGCCGTCGCGTTGGAGCTGACGGTATTGGACTGCGTGACGTCACCATTGTCGCCTGGACTCAGGACGCGAACGGAGATGTTGCGGTTCGCCGGTTGACTCTGGGTCGCGCCCGAGAGCGCTCCCGCGGCCTGGCCGCTTGCGGCGTCCTGGCCGGCCGCCTGAGCGGCAGGGTCACCCGGCGCTGTAGCCGCCGCAGCGTAACCGGTGCTCACGAGGAGCCCGGCGGCCGCGGCAACTACCGCGAGTATCCGTTTCATCAATCCCTTCTCCTTCCGAACGTTGCGAAAAACGAGCGGACGGACGAAGTCCGCTCCAAAGTCGGGTGAAGAAGGGGTCGCTAGCCGGGTCGGGTCGGTGGACGGCCGGGATCAGCGGCCGTGGGGCTCTGCTCGCCCAGGACCCGTCGAGCGGCATCGACGAGTGCCATGGCGAACGGAATCAGGTAAAGGAAGAAAAGCTTCGAGCTCTTGTCCGGCGCCGCCAGCGGGCTGACGCCGGCCTGGCCGAGCGCATCGGCGCGCTCGTCCTTCGGCGCGGCCTTGTGCGGGGCGCCCTTGAGCTCCTCCTGCGCCTTGGCGCGCTTCGCCGCCTCGACTGCCGGCTGCGGGGGCGCCAACGACGCGATCGCCTCGGCGGAAACAGGTGCAACCTGCGCGGTACCGGTGCTAGCGCCGGCGGTATCACCGCGCATGGGGCCACGACCGGAGTCGTCGTCCGCCGTGCCCAGCATGCCGGCGATCTCCGGGTGGCGGACACCGCCGTCGTCGACGGCCGGGCGCCCCGGGGCAGTCGCGGGCGCAACGCAGCACTCGAGGTCGACCGCGATCGCGACCGGCAGCACGCCCGGCTCCGTGGCGACATCGCCAAGCCCGCCCGCCGGCGAAGAGCTCTGGGCCGGTGCGGAAGCGGCGGTCGGCGCGGTACCGGCCGGCGCGGTCCCGCCGGATGAGGGAGGGGCGGTGACCGGGGCCGGCACGACCGGCGTCGGAATCACCGGCGAGGACGCATGCACGGTGACCGCGACATTGGTTTGCGCGATGTTGACCTGCGTCACCGGCCCGTCGTTGCCCGGGCTCAACACCCGAATCGAAATGTTGATGTTGATCGGCTGATACTGCGTCGCAGCCGCGTGATACTGATCCGGCAATTGCGTTTCGCTATTTCCACCGGGCTCCGGATTGCCTCCGCAATTCCACTCCCAGTTCCAGTTCCAGATCGGGAGTAACGAATTGCCGGGGATCGCAATCTCAGGTGGTATCGCATCGCCACAGCTCCACTGCCAGTTCCAGTCCCACTGCTCGGCGGGCGCCGAGGTAGGCGGGGCCTGGTTTCCAGGAGCAGGTGGAGCTTCCGGCGCCGGCGTGGTCGCGGTCGGCTCCGGCGGGGCGTGATACTGCGATTCCGTCGGCTGATACTGCGTCTCGGACTCAGGGGCTTGCGAGAACTCGGCCACGACGCCCGCAACCGCGGCGTTCAGCTGGTTCACGGGGCCGTTGTCACCCGGGCTCTCGAAGCGGAGCGAGATGTTGACGTTGAGGGGCTGCACCTGCTGCGCGACCGCGCTGACCGCCTCGGCCACGGGGGCCGGAATCGAGGTCGGAACGGGGTTTGCAGGCTCCTGGGAGGCTTGAACAGGCGCTTCGGGGGCGGGCGCCGGTGCTTCCGGGGCTGCTGCAGGCGCTTCTGGGCTGACAGCAGGGGATTCGGCGGGCGTGGCCGGGGCGGGATGCGCCTCAGGAGCAGGCGCCTGCGCGTCCGGACCCGTCAGTGGCTCTGTCAGCTCGGCGACGACCTCATCGACGTCGGGAAGGGTCGGCTCCGCGCCCTCCGGCGCGGCCTCCCCCACGTCTTCCTGGCTTGTTGAAGCCGTTTCTTCCGTCTCGGCGGGGGCGGGCGTCGGCGTCAGAACGGCCTCGGCGAGCGCCAGAGCGTCGGCTGCGGCCGCGGGTACCGCGACCGGGCGATCGTCTGCGACTGCCTGAGGCGCGCACGCAGCTGCCGCGCCGAGCACCGCCAGAAAGACGGCCAAACGGCGCTGCAGCACGCGCGACGGAACTGCCCCCACGCTTGGTGAATACCCACCCCTTTCGTTGATGATCCATTTCTTTCTTTGTTTTGTTATAAAATCGTTTCGGACCGGCCAAGTTGCTTTGAATATTCACTCGAATGAAGTAGTCTCGCATCGAGGGCGCGACCAACAGACGGAGGCGGGGGTGCCAAAGGAAGCAGAGCGGCTCTTGACAGCGTGGTTCGAACGTGGGGACGTCGATGCGCGCCGAAAGCTGATCGAACAACACCTACCGCTCGTCCGCATGCTCGCCAGACGGTTCGTGCGGCACGGCGAGCAGCTCGAGGATCTCGTCCAGATCGGCGCAGTCGGCCTGATCAAGGCCGTCGACCGCTATGACCCCTCCCGGGGCTCATCGCTGACGGCCTATGCGGTTCCGACGATCGTCGGCGAGATCAGACGCCACCTGCGCGACAGCACGCAGCCGCTGCGCGTGCCGCGTGCCCGGCGTGAGGACGGCCCCGTGCGGTCTGTTCCGCTCGACCTCGAGGCCGAGTCGGCCCGGGACACGGCCGCGGAACGCCGACTCGAGCTCGGTGAGGAGCGGGTGCTGATCGAACGAGGCCTCCGCTCGCTTGCTAGACGTGAACGCCGCATCGTCGGCCTCCGCTATTTCGCCGGGCTCAGCCAGCGCCGGATCGCCGCCGAGCTCGGCCTCTCACAGGTCCACGTCTCCCGCCTGCTCCAACAGTCACTCGGAAAGCTCAGGACGGAGATCGGCCAGACTTGACAGCGTCGCAGGCCCCGAATCCCGCTTCCTAGCTGGGATGCACCGCCCGCGATATCACGTTACGATCGTTGTGCGGATGGTTTCAAGCCCGTACAATCAGCAGTTGTGAGCACCCACGCCGCCTCATCCTCCGTGACCACCGAGAAGTCCGACGAGCGCGTCAAGGCTCCGAGTGGCCGCCTGCTGCTGCGGATGCCGCGCACGCTTCACGCCGAGCTCGCCCGCGCCGCCGAACGCGAGGGAACGAGCCTGAATCAGTTCATCACGAGCGCGCTCTCGCGAACGGTCGGGATTGGAACGGACGACGACGGGGCGACCGGCCAGGCGGCCGACGCTCCCGAGACCGCAACACGAGGCGGCCAGAGCCGCGTGATCGCGGCGGCGCTCGTCGCCAACGCCGTCGTCATCGGTCTCGCAGCCGTCGCGGCGATCGCAGTCCTGGTCGTCGCCCTCCTGGGCTAGAGGACGAGCGTCTCCGGGAACACCGCGCCGGCCTCGAAGCGGTCGAGCCGGTAGGGCGCGAGGTCGAACGGCGGCGATTCGCCGAGCAGCTCCGCCGCGACGGCGTCGCCGACCGCGGGCGCCTGCATGAAGCCGTGTCCGGAGAAGCCACAGGCGGCGTAGACGCCGTCGGCGACAGGGCCGAGGATTGGATGCGCGTCGAACGTCATGTCGTAGAAACCCGCCCAGGAGCGCCGGAGGGGCGCCTCCGCAGCGGGCGGGTAGCGGAAGGCGAGTCGGTCACGCCACTCGTCGACGAGGTCCTCGCGCACCTCCGCCGGGCCGTCCCAGCGCAGCTCCGGCTCGGGCATCGCGAGCCGCAGGCCGTCCGCGCCGACGCGGCGGAAGTGGAAGCCGGTCTCCTCGATCGTCATCGGCAGGTCGGCTGGGCAGCCCGTCCACCGCTCCGACGTCCACGAGCTGGCGAACGAGCGGGCGGACCGGCAGCTCCACCCCGCGCGCCGCGGCGACGCCGGCGGACTGGGCGCCGCATGCAACGACGAGCGTCTCCGCCTCGAGCGACAGTGCGTCCGTCTGCTCGAGCACCTCGACGCCGAGGCTCGCCGCTCGCCGCACGAGCTCGCGGGTGACGCCCGCGGGGTCGGCGATCCCGTCCTCGCGGCAGATGCTCGCGCCGAGCACGTCGTCGACCCGGAGCCCGTCGACGTATGCGGGGTCGACCCGCTCGACCGGGACGCCGAACGAGGCCTGGACGCGGCGCCGCTCCTCCAGCTCGGCGAGGCCCGCCTCCGTCGTCGCCAGGAACAGGTAGCCGACCTGCTCGAACAGGGGCGGCCCGAGCTCCCGGAAGAGCCGCACACTCGCCTGGGCGAGCCGCACCTCCGCTTCGGTCGTGAACTGCTGTCGGACGCCGCCCATCGCCTTGCCGGTCGCGCCGCCCGCGATCTCGCCCACGTCCGCGAGCACGACGTCGCCTGCACCCCTGAGGGCGAGGTGGTAGGCGATCGAGGCGCCGATCGCCCCCGCGCCGGCTACGACGACTCGTGCCATCCGCGCAGCTCCTGCCGTTCGCCGTCGCTCAGCGCCCGCAACGGCCGCCGCACGTCCTCCCGCACCGGCACGCCGCGCAGCCCGAGCAGGAACTTGAAAGCGGCGTGCCGCGGGAAGCGCTCGACTGCCGCGCGCAGCTCCCCGAGCGCAATCGCACCCGCCTCGGTCGGCTCGCGCACGACCGCGGCGACGCGGTCCGGAAACACGGCCGCAAGCCCTGAGACCGCACCCGCAGCGCCGGCCTCGAGCCCGGCGAAGAGCAGCGCCTCGGCCCCGACGAAGACATCGAGCCCTTCGATCAGATAGGGCGCAACGCGGTCGAACGGCGCGTCGGAGACCTTCAACCCGGCCAGGTTCGGCGCGCGCTCGCGCAACTCATGCAGCACCTCCAGCGGGACGGCGTAGCCGCTCGCACGCTCGAACTCATAGACGTAGAACGGCAAGGGCGCGCATGCGGCGGCCGCGGCGGCGAAGTGCTCGAGCAGGGCGCGCTCGTCGAGCTGGAAGTAAGGCGGCCCGATCACGGCAACCGCGGTCGCACCGGCCTCTGCGGCGTGCGCGGCGAGCGCGATCGTGTCGGCCGTCGTCTGCGCCCCGCAGTGCGCCGCGACCTGGACACGGCCCGCGGCGGCCGAGACATAGAGCTCGAGCGCCCGCTGCCGCTCCTCGCGGGCGAAAAGCAGGCCCTCGCCGGTCGTTCCGAGCGCGAGCAGGCCGTTGAGCCCTCCCTGGACGAGGAACTCGACGTAGGGCTCGAACGCGGCTTCGTCGAGCCGCTCGCCGTCGAGCGGCGTCACCGCCGCTGCAAGCGCTCCGCGCAGCATGGCCCGACTTTAGACTCAGCCGCGATGGGGGCGCTCCGGATCGAACGGGACGGCAACGTGCTCCGGATCACGCTCGCGCGGCCCGAGACCCGCAACGCCTTCGACGCCGCCCTGATCGCCGAGCTCGCCGAGGCGTTCGTCGACGTCGGAAAAGCCCGTGCGGTCCTGCTCGCAGGCGACGGCCCGAGCTTCTGCGCCGGCGCGGACGTCGAGTGGATGCGGGCCTCGGTCGACCTCGACTTCGACGCGAACGTCGCAGACGCGAACGCCCTGCGCGCGATGCTCGAGGCGATCGACCGCTGTCCGGCGCCGGTCGTGGCCCGCGTCCAGGGGCACGCGCTCGGAGGCGGCGCCGGGCTGGTGGCGTGCTCGGACATCGCCATCGCGGACGAGCGGGCCGTCTTCGCCTTCTCGGAGGTGAAGCTCGGGATCATCCCGGCCGTGATCTCGCCGTTCGCGCTGGCGAAGGTCGGGCCGAGCGCGGCGCGAAGGTACTTCGTCACGGGCGAGCGCTTCGACGCTGCGACCGCCCTCCGGATCGGGCTCGTGCACGAGGTCGCGCCCGACCTCGACGCCGCAGTCGAACAGGTGCTCGCCGAGCTCGCGAGCGCCGGGCCCCGGGCGGCGCGGCACGCGAAGAAGCTCGTCCTCGACCGCCCCGACGGCCCCGAGACCGCGCGCCGGATCGCCGAGCGCCGCACGAGCGCCGAGGGCCAGGAGGGCCTGCGCGCCTTTCTCGAGCGCCGTAGCCCGAGCTGGGTCGAGGACTAACGGACGATCAGGGGCGGGCTCGCGATCGCGTCGAACGGATACCAGAGCCGGAGCCGGGTGCCCTTTCCGGCCCAGACCGTCCGCTGCAGGAAGCCACGCGGGCTGGTCGTACGCAGGCCGCCGATCGAGCGCCAGCCGCCGTCCCGGTACTGCTGCAGGATGTAGCGCTCGCGCCCTTCCTCGGGCCGGATCTGGCCCCAGACCACCGTGCGCAGGCCATTGCGCGACAGCTGCGCGAACGGGAGGATCGCCGACTGGAGCGAGAGCTTCGGCGCCCCGGCGGCAGTGACGAGGCCGCTCTGCCAGCGCGCGAGGTTCGGCTCGTCTCGGTAGAGGTACTGGATCAGCATGTCGACATACGGGGTCTGATAGGCGCGGAGGGCCGCCTCGCCGATGTGCCGGGCCTGCCGCGCGCGGGAGACACCGAGGAGAGGATCCGGCGGGTTCGTCTGATAGCCGTACTCGGTCAGCCAGATCCGCTTCTGACCGAACGCCTTGCGAACCTCGCGGAGCAGGCGGTCGATCGTCGCCATCGTGATCGTCTCGCAGTGGCCGCAGCCGCCTTCGGTGGGCGTCTCGAGCCGATGGAGCGGGTACGGATTGTGCGCGTACGCGTCGAGCCGCGCGCGGGCCGCGGTCGATGCCGCGGATGAAGTCGACCGGAGAGATGCCCCTGTACGCGCCGCGCGGCGCGGTGACACCGCCGGCCACCTTCGCACCGCGCGTCGCCCGGTGGATCGCTGCATAGGCCGGGTTCAGCAGCGTCTGTGTATAGACCTTCGGCGAGGTCGGGCGGAGCCAGCGGCGCTGGTTCGGCTCGTTCCAGATCAGCCAGTTCCGGACGAACGGATAACGGTCGGCGGCGCGCCGTGCGAAGCCGGCGAACGACCACTTCGAGCGCGGCACCCAGTTCGGCGAGCGGCCGCCGTTCGCCCAGCGCGGCGTGCCCCAGATCGTCACTACCGGCACCATCCCGCGCTCGTTCAGTCCACGCAGGATCGCATCGGCGTGATCCCAGCGGTAACGGCCCTTGCGGGCCTCGATCTCGTGCCAGTTCAGCGTGTAGCGGACGAGCTTGACGCCCATCTTGTCGAGCTTGTTGAGCCGTTCGTCGAGCGTTCCGGGCCCATAGGCGATCCAGGCGTCGTCCTGGAGGCCGTAGCGAACGAACCGGGACGCATCGGCGGGCGCGGAGAGCGCCAGGAAGGCCGCAAGCGCGGCCGCGAGAGTGAGCACGTAGCGCATCGACCCACCGTAGACGGCGTCCATGATGTCCTTGTTAGAAGCTCTTAAGGCGCTTTTACGGTTACAGCCGCGCCGGACGCGACGTGATTCGCGAGCCGGTAGCTCGCCGTTCGGCCTGCTTTCACGGTCACCCTGAACCAACCGTCCGGCCGCGGACGCACCCGTCGCACCGGCGTCCACGTCCCGCCGTTCACCTGCCGCTCGAGCCGCACCTTGCGTAGACCCCTGGCGAAGCCGCGCAGCACGACCGTCCTGTTGGCGCTTGCGAGCGAGCGCTTGGCCGACCTGCTCGAGGTGGAGCACGCGGATCGTGAACCAGGTCGAACGGAGCTCGAGCGCGCGGCGAAAGTCGGTCGAGGACATGCGCCGCACATCGCCAGGGCGCTTGATCGCCACCTCCGTCGCCCGGCCGGCGGGCCCGCGGGTCACGACGACGTCACGCACGCCGGAGAGGCCAAGCCGGTTCCCAACCTCGGCCGGCGTCAGTTCGAACGGCCCCCACGCGTGATGCTTCGAATCCCGGTCGAGCGGGTCGGCGACGGAGACGAGGTACGGCACCGGGCTCGCGCGCGGCCAGGCCTCCACGTTCGAGACCGTCCTGCCTCCCGAGGTCGAGTGGTAGAAGGTCGTCGCCACGCGTCCCTGCCAGGAGACGACCTGCCCGGCGGTGGAGCCGATGGCGCGGTTCGTGGAGTCCTCCTCCGCGCGAATGCCGCCGTACACCTGGCTGCGCGTATCCGCGTAGAGGTCGAAGAGCTTGCCCGGCTTGAGGGTCGCCAGTGCGTACGAGCGGGCGACGACCGACTGGGCCCGCAGCGCCTCCGGGTGCCAGTCGTCCGGCATCTCCCACGGCACGACGCCGCGCAGGTAGCGGTCGAGCGGGAGCTTGTTGACGACGGTGAGCTTCGCGGCGCGGCGGTGGACGACGAGGGCGCCGCGATACGCCTCGCCGTCGAGCTGCAGCGGCGCCGCGCCGGGCTCGTACCGGAGCGGCGGCTTCAGCTTGCGGAGCTTCCCGGCGACGAGGTTCTGCACGCCGGGCTTCAGCACGCGGGCCTTGCCGCGGGCGTCGACGACGCGGAACGGCTTGGTGGAGCGGATCCGAACGGCCGTGCGGTCGGCCGCGAGCAGGACTCGCACCGGTCGCGCCGGGACGGCGCGCAGCTCGGTGCCGCGGTAGTAGTGCTTCAGGATCCGCTCGTAGCCCCAGCCTGCCTCGGCGTAGCCGCGCGCGCCGTACTGGCTCATCCCGACGCCGTGACCCCAGCCGCGGCCGTCGATCACGAACAACGTTCCTGCAGCGGCGGGAGCCGGCACGCAGAAGCAGAACGCGAGCAGGAGCACGAACCGCCGCATCAGGCGGCTCAGGGTACCAACCGCAATACGATCCCACCCGATGGCGATCCGGAAGCTCCTGGTGGCGAACCGCGGCGAGATCGCGCTGCGCGTCTTCCGCACCTGTCGTGAGCTCGGGATCGCGACCGTCGCCGTGGCAGCCCCCGACGACCGCGGCGCGCTGCACGCCCGCTCGGCCGACGAGACCGTCGACATCGCCGGCTACCTCCACTCGGAGGAGCACATCAGGGCGGCGCGGGAGACGGGCGCCGACGCGATCCATCCCGGCTACGGCTTCCTCGCGGAGAGCGCGGACTTTGCCGAGGCGGTCGAGGCCGCCGGCTTGACGTGGGTCGGACCGCCGCCCGAGGCGCTCCGGCAGGGCGGCGACAAGCTCGCCGCGAAGCGGATCGCGGCCGAGGCGGGCGTCCCGGTCGTGCCCAGCGGAGAGCCCGCGGAGATCGGCTTCCCTCTCCTCGTCAAGGCGGCCGCCGGGGGCGGCGGGCGCGGCATGCGCGTCGTCCGGCGGCCGGACGAGCTCGAGGAGGCGCTCGCAGCGGCAACACGAGAAGCCGAGTCGGCGTTCGGCGACGGGACGGTCTTCTGCGAGCGCTACGTCGAGCGTCCGCGCCACGTCGAGATCCAGTTGCTCGCCGACACGCACGGAACCGTGGTCGCGCTCGGCGAGCGCGACTGCTCGGTGCAGCGCCGGCACCAGAAGGTGCTCGAGGAATCGCCCTCGCCCGCGCTCGACCCCGAGCTGCGCGCGGCGATGAGCGAGGCGGCGGTCGCGTTCGCGAAGGCGATCGGCTACGTGAGCGCCGGCACGGCCGAGTTCATGCTCGACGGGCGGGACTTCTTCTTCCTCGAGCTCAACGCTCGGATCCAGGTGGAGCACCCGGTCACGGAGCTCGTCACCGGCCGCGATTTGATTCGGGATCAGATTCGTGTCGCCGAGGGCGAGCGGCTCGAGCCAAGTAACAGTCTGTTACAAGGTCACGCGGTCGAGGCGCGGCTCTACGCCGAGGATCCGCGCACGTTCCTCCCCCAGGCGGGCACGGTCGAGCGGCTGCTTCTCCCGAACGGGATCCGCGTCGACGCCGGCGTTGCGGAGGGCGACGAGGTCGGCACCGCGTACGACCCGATGATCGCGAAGCTCGTCGCCCACGGGCCGACCAGGGCCGAGGCGCTCGCGCGGCTCGCCGATGCGCTCGACGAGACCGAGGTCGGAGGGATCACGACGAACCTGCCATTCCTGCGCTGGCTCGTCGCGCACCCCGTCATCCGCGCGGGCGAGGCGACGACGGCCTTCCTGACCGAGCATCCGCCTCTCTCCGAGGCGCCGCTGCGCCTCTCCGACGGCGTCTGGCGCGGCGGCTGGCGGCTCAACCTGCCCGCCGCGGCTCCGGCCCCCGCGCCGGACGTCGACAGCTCATCGCACGACCACGCCGCCGGCGGCGGCGAAACCGCCGTCACGGCGCCGATGCCGGGGACGGTGATCCGTGTCGACGTCGCTCCCGGCGACCGGGTCGAGGCACGCCGGCCGCTGCTCGTGCTCGAGGCGATGAAGATGGAGACGCCGCTCGTCGCCCCCTACGACGCGACGGTGAAGGCCGTGCACGTCGAGGAGGGCGCGCGTGTCGCCGGCGGCGCCCTCCTCGTCGAGCTCGAGTCGGACTAAGCCTCGCTCTGAGCGGCCTGAGGCGAAGGCTGCCTCGAGCGAGCGAGGATTGCCGCCGTCAGGGCAGCCAGCACCCCGCCCGCCAGCTCAACCGTCCAGCCGTCGTCGAGGGCCGACGCAGCTCGCGCGGCCCGCGAACGTCGACGCGACGAAGATCTAGAGAGGTTCTCTAAGGCTAGAACAGCTTTTGCAGCTTCATCGCAGCGCCCATGTCGCCCTTGATCTTGAGCTTCCCCGTCATGTACGCCGTCGTGGGGTTCTGCTCGCCTTTCACGACCGCCAGCATGGTCTCTTCGGACGTCGAGATCGTCGTGTCGGCCTCGCCGCCGCCCTCGGTGACGTTGACGGCCCCGTCCGCGACCGCGACGTGCCACTGGCCGGCGCCCTCGATGTCGAAGAGGTACGAGTTGTTCATCCCGGCGAGCTTCTCCGGGTCCGCCCTGCCGGCAAGGCTGTCGAAGAACTCCTTGACGCTGTCGGCCATCTCGATTTGCTCCTTGGTCGGTGGACAGCCGAATCTACCCGGTAGCATCGGCGCGCGGCGCATGGACCTCGACCTGACCCAGGAGCAGCAGCTCGTGCGCGACACCGTACGTGAGTTCGCGCGCGAGCGCGTCGCTCCGGTCGCCGAGGAGCTCGACCGCGAGTCGCGCTTCCCGTATGAGATCGTGGCAGAGCTCGGCGAGCTCGGGCTGATGGGCCTGGCGATCCCGGAGGAGTACGGCGGTGCAGGCGGCGACACGGTCTCGTACGCGCTGGCGATCGAGGAGCTGACGCGGATCGACTCATCCGTCGCGATCACGGTCGCGGCACACACCTCGCTCGGGACGATGCCGATCTTCCTCTTCGGCTCGGAGGAGCAGAAGCGCGAATGGCTGCCCGACCTCGCCTCCGGCCGCAGGCTGGCCGCGTTCGGGTTGACCGAGCCCGGGGCGGGCTCGGACGCCGGCAACACGCGGACGACCGCCGAGCTGCGCGACGGCACGTGGGTCATCAACGGCTCGAAGATGTTCATCACGAACGCCGGTACCGACGTCACGTGGGGTGTGACGCTGACCGCGCGCACCGGCGAGGACGAGATCTCGAACATCGTCGTCACGAACGGGACGGCCGGCTACGAGGTCTCGGCGCCGATGAAGAAGCTCGGCTGGCGCTCGTCCGACACCCGCGAGCTCTCCTTTCGCGACGCGGCCGTCCCCGAGGGCAACCTGCTCGGGCCGCGCGGCGCCGGCTTCCAGCAGTTCCTCGAGATCCTCGACGGCGGCCGGATCTCGGTCGCCGCGATGGGCGTGGGCCTCGCGCAGGGCGCCTACGACCTGGCCGCTGCATACGCGAAAGAGCGGGAGCAGTTCGGCAAGCCGATCTCGAGCTTCCAGGCGGTGCGGTTCAGACTCGCGGACATGGCGACCGAGATCGAGGCTGGCCGCGGGCTGGTGCTCCGGGCCGCGTGGCTGAAGGATCAGGGCCGCCCGTTCGCGCGGGAGGCGGCGATGGCGAAGCTCTACACCGGCGAGCTCTCCAACCGCGCCGCGAACTGGGCCCTCCAGATCCACGGCGGCTACGGCTTCATGGACGAGTACGCGATCTCGCGCCTCTATCGCGACCAGAAGGTCCTCGAGATCGGCGAGGGCACGAACGACGTGCAGCGAATGGTGATCGCGAAGCAGCTCGGCCTGTAGGCCGAGCTCGAGGGCCTAGACGCCCTCGGCGAGCGCGTGCCGCAGCTTGCGGCGTGCGGCCTTCCGCTCCTTCATCGCCCGCGGGTCCGGGACCGGCACCGCCGAGAGGAGCGCCTTCGTGTAGTCGTCCTGCGGGTTTGTGTAGACCTCCTCGGCGGGGCCGAGCTCGACCAGCTCTCCCTTGTTCATGACGGCGATCCGGTCGCTCATCGAGCGCACGACGGCGAGGTCGTGCGCGATGAAGAGGTAGGTGAGGCCGAAGTCGCGCTGCAGGTCCTTGAGCAGGTTGAGGATCTGCGCCTGGATCGAAACGTCGAGCGCGGACACCGGCTCGTCGCAGACGATCAGCTTGGGCGAGAGGGCGAGCGCGCGGGCGATGCCGATGCGCTGGCGCTGACCGCCCGAGAACTCGTGCGGGTAGCGGTTCGTGAAGCCCGGATTGAAGCCGACCACGTCGAGCAGCTCGCGGACGCGCGGGGCGCGGTCGCGGCGCGAGCCGATCCCGTGGACGATCAGCGGCTCAGCGACGATGTCGCCGACAGTCATGCGCGGGTCGAGCGAGGAGTACGGGTCCTGGAAGACGATCTGCATCTCACGCCGCATGCGGCGCAGGTCCTCGCGGCCGAGCTTCGTCAGCTCGGTCCCCTCGAAGCGGACCGAGCCGGAGGTGGGCTTCAGGAGCTGCAGGACGCAGTAGCCGGTGGTCGACTTGCCCGAGCCCGACTCGCCGACGAGACCCAGCGTCTCGCCCTCGGCGATGTCGAAGCTGACGCCGTCGACCGCCTTCACCTCCCCCACCTTGCGCTCGATCAGCAGCCCTTCCCGGATCGGGAAGTGCTTGTGCAGGTCCTCGACTACGAGGAGCTTGTTGTTCGAGCTCATGCGGGCGCTTTCTCGCGCTCGGGCTTCGCAGCGCGCTCGGAGGCGGGATGGGCCGAGCGGACCCAGTGGCCCGGCCGGAGCTCGCGCAGCTCGGGCGCCTCCTCGGTGCACGAGTCGCCGCCCGCGTACGGACAGCGCGGCCCGAAGCGGCACGCCGCGGGCGGGTCGATCAGGTCGGGCGGGCGGCCGGGAATCGCCGTCAGGCGGCCCTGGCGGATCCCCTCGCCCTCGATCTGCGGCAGCGCGCCGAGGAGCGCCTCCGTATACGGGTGCTCCGGGTTGTCGAACAGGTCGAGCGTCGTCGCGTGCTCCACGACCTGGCCGGCGTACATGACGATGATGTCGTCGGCGGCCTCGGCGACAACGCCCATGTCGTGCGTGATGATGATCATCGCCATGTCGTGCTCGTGGCGAAGGTCGTCGAGCAGGTCGAGCACCGAAGCCTGGACGGTCACGTCGAGCGCGGTCGTCGGCTCGTCGGCGATCAACAGCTTCGGGTCGCAGGAGAGCGCGATTGCGATCATGACGCGCTGGCGCATACCGCCCGAGAAACGATGCGGGTAGTCATTGAGCCGGTCGGCCGCGCGCGGGATCCGCACCTCCTCGAGCAGCTCGACCGCCTTCTTGTTCGCCTCCTTCTGCGGCACGCCGTAATGACGGCGGATCGTCTCGGTGATCTGCGTCCCGATCGTCAGGGTCGGGTTGAGCGAGGTCATCGGGTCCTGGAAGATCATCGCGATCTCGCGGCCGCGCACGTCCTCGAGCTTCTTCTCCGAGAGCGTCACCAGCTCCCGGCCCTCGTAGAGCACCGAGCCGGAGACGATCTTGGCCGGCGGCTTCGGGATCAGTCCCATGATCGAGAGCGCCGTCACCGACTTGCCGCAGCCCGACTCGCCCACGATCCCGAGCGTCTTTCCCTTCTCGAGCGAGAAGCTGACGCCGTCGACCGCCCGCACGACGCCCTCGCGGGTGAAGAAGTGTGTACGGAGGTCGTCGACTTCGAGCAGCGCCATCTCGAGGCTACGTCTCCTTCGTTCTCGGATCGAGCGCGTCGCGCAGACCGTCGGCGATGAAGTTCGCGCAGATGACGAGCGAGGCGATCGCGATCGACGGGACGACGATCTCGATCGGGTGCGTTCGGTAGGTCGTGCGGCCCTCCTGCGCCATCGAGCCCCAGGAGGCGTCGGGCGGGCTGATCCCGAGTCCGATGAAGGACAGGAACGCCTCGCCGAGGATCACGGCGGGCAGCTCGAGGAAGATCGCGATGATCAGCACGCCGAGCGTGTTCGGGAGCAGGTGGCGCCCGAGGATCCGGTACCAGCGCGCGCCGACGGCCTTCGCAGCGCGCACGTAGTCGTTCTCTTTCAGCGTCAGCACCTGGCCGCGCATGATGCGGGCCGTCGTGAACCAGCTCGCGATCGAGAGCGCGATCATCATCGTCCACTTGTTGGTCGTCCCGATGATTGCGAGCGTAATGATCGCGAAGGGCAGGTACGGGAGGCCGTAGAGCGCGTCGAGGAAGCGCATCATCGCGTTGTCGAGTCGGCCGCCGACGAAGCCGGAGATCGACCCGTAGACGACGCCGATGAAGAGGATCGCGAACGTCGCGCCGAAGGCGATCAGGATCGAGACCCGGCCGCCCTCGGCGGCGCGCGTCAGGAGGTCGCGCCCGAACTTGTCCGTGCCCAACGGGTGCTCCAGGCTCGGGCCCTGCTTCGCCTCCGCGAAGTTCACCTCGTTGCCGTCGTAGGGAGAGACCACGGGCCAGATCAGGCAGAAGAGGAGGATAGACACGAAGAGCGCGCCGGCGACCACGGCCCCCTTGTTGCGGATGTAGCGTCGCCACGCGTCTTTCCAGAGATTCGATTGCCGGATCGGCGCGCCCGACGGAGCCAGGTTGGGCTCGATCGTGAGCTCGTCGCGGGCGTCGGTGACGGTCATGTGCTCAGGTGCGCGCGTCCCGGGTCCGCGGGTCGAGGATGCCGTAGAGGATGTCGACAATCAGGTTCGCGAAGATGATGATCACCGAGAGCAGCACGGTCAGGCCCATTACGACGGAATAGTCGCGGGCGTTGACGGCGGTGACGTAGTACTGGCCGATTCCGGGGATGTTGAAGATCAGCTCGATCACGAACGAGCCGGTGATGATGAAGCCGAGCAGCGGGCCGGCGGCCGTGATCACGGGGATGAGCGAGTTACGGAGCACGTGCAGGCCGACGACGCGCCGGTAGCGCAGCCCCTTCGCCCTCGCCGTGCGCACGTAGTCCTGCTGCAGCGTCTCCAGCATCGTCCCCCGCACCAGCCGCGCGAACAGTGCCATCGGGGCGAACCCGAGCGCGATCGAGGGCAGGATCTTGTGCTCCCAGGTCGTCCAGCCGCTCGTCGGTAACAGGTTCGCCTCGAGTGCGATGAAATAGATCAGGAGTGTTGCGACCAGGAAACTCGGGATCGCGTGGAAGATGTTCGAGAAGAACATCGCCGAGTAGTCGATCACCGTGTTGTGCTTCAGTGCCGCTATCACCCCCAACGGCACTCCGACGACGATCGCGAAGATGAACGCATAGAGCCCGAGCTCGATCGACTTCGGGAAGTGGGTCTTCACGATGTCGTTCACGGTGCGGCCGCGCACGACCAGCGAGGGCCCGAGGTCGAAGGTCGCCACGCCCTTGACGTAGTACAGGTACTGCTGCCACCAGGGCTTGTTGACGTTGAATTTCCGCTCCAGATTCGCCTGAACGGCCGGTGGCACGGCGCGCTCGCTCTGGCGGAAGGGGTTGCCCCCGATCTGCCGCATCATCATGAACGTCAGGAAGATCACGACCAGCATCACCGGGATCGTCCAGAAAAGCCGCCTGACGATGAACTTGAGCACGGTGTGACCCTACTACCCTGGTCGGGATTTCACGAACACGCGGACGGGGCTCGCTCGAGCCCCGTCCGCTGTTCGCGTCGAACCACGCGTTGCTACTCGGTGACGACGACTTTGGTGAAGTCGATCTGGTCGAGCAGGTTGACCGCGATTGAGTCCTTGATGCTCTGCCGCTCGAGCGTTGGGTACGTGTAGAAGTAGATCGGCAGGACCGGCAATTCGCCGTTCTCGCCGAAGAGGATCTCCTCCGCCTCGGCGTAAAGCGCGTAGCGAGCGTCGTTGTCCGGCGTGTTGCGGGCCTCCTCGATCTTCGCGTCGTACTCCTCGTTGCAGAAGTTGGTCGAGTTGTTGCCCGACTCGCATGTCCACAGCTCGAGGAAGTTGATCGCGTCGACGAAGTCGCCGATCCAGCCGAGCCGGTAGACGTCGACGTCGCTGTTCGGCGGCGGCCCCAGGAACTCCAGGTACTGCTGGAACTCCTGCTGCTTGATCGTGCTCGTGATCCCGAGCTCCTTCCAGGCCGCCTGAATGGCGACCGCGATCTCACGGTGACCCGGGGCGTCGTTGATGTAGAGGGTGATGTTCTGCTTGGGGCTGGCGACGTCGTTCATGAGCTCCTTCGCCTGCTCCAGGTCACCCTCGGCGGACGTCCACGGCGAGTCTGGGTTGATCACGTCGAAGCCGGGCATGCCCTGAGGCGTGAAGCCGTTCGCCGGGAGCTGGTCGGCCTGCGCGACGTTGTCGATGATCGACTGCTGCGGAATCGCCAGTGCCATCGCCTTGCGCTGGTTCACGTCGGGGATGTTCTTCACGTTGACGCCGTAGTAGTAGGTGCCGAGCGCCGGATACTGCTCGTACTCCGGTGTCTCCTTGAGCCGCGACATCTCGTCCGGCGGCAGGCCGCCGTTGAGGAAGTCGACCTCGCCGGCCTCGAAGGCCTGCACGGCGGTGATGCCGTCGGTGATCATGCGGCCGTTTACGCGGGTGAGCTTGACGCTGTCGGCGTCGCGCCACGTGTCGTCCTTGACCATGTCGATCGCCGAGTTGTGCTCCCAGCGCTCGAGCTTGAACGGGCCGTTCGTGACGATGTTGGCCGCCTCGGTCCAGCGGTCGCCGAACTCGTCGACGGCCTTCTTGTTGACAGCGAGGAACGAGTGGTGCGCCACCTGCTGGATGAACCAGGGCTGCGGCGTCGTCAGCTTGACCTCGAGGGTCTTCTCGTCAACGGCGTTGACACCCATCCCGTCGGCGAGCGCAGCGCACTCGTCCTTCTCCGGGTCGCAGCCGTTGTACTCCTGCGCCCCGACGATGCCGTAGAACTGGTACGCGTAGTCGGCGCCGAGCTCGGGCGAGACCGTCCGCTTCCACGAGTACTCGAAGTCCTCGGCGGTGACGGGATCCCCGTTCGTCCACTTGAGGTCATCGCGGAGCGTGAACGTGACGGTCTTGCCGTCCTCGCTCGTCTCGAAGCTCTCAGCGGCGCTCCCGACGGGATTCAGATCCTCGTCGAGCCTGACGAGCGGATCCATGATATTGAGCAGAATGTTGGCCGACGTCGTGTCGCTGGCCAGACCCGGGTCGAGCGATGGCGGCTCGCCGATCCAGTTGACCGTGATGACCTGCTCGGCAGCCTCGGCCGCACCTTCTGTGGCCGCACCGGTTTCCGACCCAGCTTCGTCGTCGTCGCCGCCGCAACCGGCTGCGAGCAGCGCGAAGCTCGAGACGAGCAGCGCCAGCAACAGCCAGAGGTTCTTCGTCCTCATGTGGGCTTTCCTTCCGTTGGTGTGCATTGATGCAAGGGGGCGTGAGGACGCCGAGTGGGTTTTTTCCAGGTATACCCATCCCAAACCTGTGAATCGGCGTCCTTTACGTCTTGCCTGCGTCGCCACGATAGCGACGGTGGTCGCTCTGTCGCCCGTTAAGCCTGCGTTATCCCACGTCGACGTGCAGCCGCGCCTCGTCGAGCCGGGTGCGATCGCGGAGCTGCGGATCGAGCTGCCCGAGCTGCGGCCGGGGGCGCCGCCGGAACGGCTCGAAGTCGAGGGGCCGGGGCTCGAGACCCTCTCCACCCGGCTCCAGGGCGTCGTTGCGTCTGAGACACGGTGGACCGCGCGGGTGCGTACAGACGCCGAGACCGAGCCCGGCGTGTTGCCACTCGTCCTGCGCGCCGTGTACGCGGACGGCGAGTCGGTCGAGGTCGAGGACGCGATCACGGTCGTGCCCGCGGCGGCCGTCGGACGATGCGTTCCCATGGGGCGCTGCCGCCGTCGGCACGCTCTTCGCGGTCGGCCTGGCGGCTGCAGCACTGTTGTTCGCACGCCGGAAAGCCTGATAGCGTCACGTTTCGTGCTGTTCGAGCAGTTCGTGAACGACGACCTCGGCTGCGCGTCGTACCTGGTGGGTGACGAGGATGCGGCCGTCGCCGCCGTCGTCGACCCTCCGTACGCGATCGAGCCGGTCCTGGAGGCCGCCTCGCGGCGCGACATCGAGATCGTCCGCGTGGTCGAGACGCACACGCATGCCGACCACCTTTCCGGCCACGGCCGGCTCGCGCTCGACCACGGCGTCCCTGTCTCCATCCACGCGGCCGCCGAGGCCAAGTATCCGCATGACGCCCTCGAGGACAGCTCGGAGATCGAGCTCGGCGACGTCGTCCTGCGCGCGATCCACACGCCGGGGCACCGGCCCGAGCACACCTGTCTCGCCGTCATCGACCGCAGCCGCGCCGAGGAGCCGTGGCTCCTCCTCACCGGCGACTCGCTCTTCGTCGGGGACGTCGCGCGACCCGACCTCGCGGTCGGCGCGAAGGAGGGCGCCGAGGGGCTGTTCCACTCGTTGCGCCGGCTGCTCGAGCTCCCCGACGGGGTCGAGGTGTTCCCCGGCCACGTCGCCGGCTCCCTGTGCGGCAAGAGCATGAGCTCGAAGGCCTCGACGACGCTGGGCTTCGAGCGGCGCTTCAACCGGTCCCTGCGGATCGAGAACGAGCTCGAGTTCGTCGCCGAGTCTGCTGCGACGTCCGCACCGAAGCCGCCGAACATGGGCCTTCTCGTCGAGCTCAACCGCGGCCCCTTCGTCGGCGCCCCGGCCGAGGTCGGCGAGCTCGCAGCCGCGCCCGCCGGCGCGACGATCCTCGACGTGCGCCCCCTCGTCGACTTCCTCGAAGGTCACGTACCCGGAGCGCTGAACGTGCCGGTCTCGGGAACGTCGTTCGCGACCAAGTCGGGCTTCGTGCTCGACCCCGCCGACCGGATCGTCGTCCAGGCCGCGAGCCCCGCCGAGGCCGAGCGGGCCGTGCGTGGGCTCCGCTCGATCGGCTTCCTCGAGCTGGAGGGCTACGTCCTCGGGGCCGGTCCCGAGCGGATCGACCCGGTCGACCTCGACGAGCTCGAACGCCTTCTCGCGCAGGGCGCCGAGGTGATCGACGTGCGCGAGCGCGACGAGCGGGACGGCGGCTACATCGCCGGCAGCCGCAACATCCCGTACCGGCTCCTGGGCATCTCAGGCGCCGACGTGCCCACCGACCGCCCGGTCGTCACCATCTGCGAGAGCGGCGCGCGGGCGGGCGTCGCGGCCTCGATCCTGGCCGCGAACGGCATCGCCGCTCGGCCCGTGCTCGACGGCGGCGTCACGGCCTGGTCGGCCCGCGGCGGCTCGACCGTCGAGTTCCGCCGCTGCGGGTCGTGACCCCACGCCTTGTGTTTCTGAAACACAAGGCTCCGCCTCACTCGACCACGCCGGCGTCGCGCAGACGTCCGAGGGTGTAGTCGAACCCGGGCACGCGTCCAGCCGCGAAGGTGTTCGCGGTCTCGAGCAGCACCTCGGCGACCTCGCGGCGTCGTCGCCGCTCCGCGAGCACGACGCGGCGGATGTGCGGGTAGCTCGGGCGCGGAAGGCCCGAGCTTTGCAGCGGAATCACCGACGCGTCGCCAGGTAGCCGCGACCGGTTCGTCGTCCCGATCGAGCGCGACGGCGAGATCGCGCACTCTTTGCCGGGCCCGGTACGGCACGGCGGAGTTCACCTCTCCACGGTGCCCGAGAGGAGCCCACGGAAGAAACACGAATCCGTGCCGAAAGCGTGCCTTGTGTTTCTGAAACACAAGGCGGCGGTTCGACTAGCTGAGGCGTTCGGCGGGGTAACCGCGCTGGGCGAGCATGGCTCGAAGCTCGTCGCAGTGGGCCTCGTCGCGCATGGCGACCGTCAGCTCCACCTCGGTCTGGCCGATCGGGAGCTCCATCCCCTCGCGGTGGTGCTCGACCGAGACCACGTTGGCGCGCTCCTCGGCCACGAGCTGGAGCAGCTTGATCAGCTCGCCGGGGCGGTCCTCGAGCCGGGTACGCACGACCAGGTAGCGGCCCGCGTGTGTCAGCCCGTGCCGCATTACCTGGATCAGCAGCGTCGCGTCGATGTTGCCGCCGGAAAGGAGCGCGCACACCTGGTCCTCTCCGCCTGCCTTCCCGGCGAGCACTGCAGCGACCGGAGCCGCACCCGCGCCTTCTACGAGCAGCTTCGTACGCTCGAGCAGGAGCACGATGGCGTGACTGATCTGCTCGTCCGTGACCGTGACCACGTCGTCGAGCAGCTCGTTCAGGATCGCGGTGGTCAGGGCACCCGGCTGCTTGACCGCGATCCCCTCCGCGATCGTGTAGCCGTGGACCTCGCCGCCGGCAAACGGGGAGACCGCTTCCGCCTGCACTCCCACGAGGCGCACGTCGGGCCGGAGCGCCCGTAGCGCGATCGCGATCCCGGACGCGAGACCTCCCCCGCCGATCGGGACGACCAGGGTGCCGAGCCCGGCGAGCTGCTCCGCGAGCTCCAGTCCGATCGTTCCCTGGCCCGCGATCACGCGCTCGTCCTCGAAGGCGTGGATGAACGTGGCGCCGCTCGACGTGACGAACGCCTCGGCCGCCTGGAGCGACTCGTCGAAGCCGGCGCCCTCCAGCTCGACCCGGGCGCCGTAGTTTCGGGTCGCGTCGACCTTCGCCATCGGCGAGTCCTGCGGCATGAAGACGGTCGCGGCGATCCCGGCCTCGCGGGCCGCCCATGCGACCGCCTGGCCGTGGTTTCCCGCGCTGGCGGCGACGACACCCGCCGCGCGCTCCTCCGGAGTGAGGGAGGCGATCACGTTCACGGCGCCGCGGATCTTGAACGCGCCGGTGCGCTGGATGTTCTCGGCCTTCAGGTGCACCGCTCGGCCCGAGAGTCGGGACAGGGTCTCGGAGGAGAAGACGGGCGTGACGCGCGCGATCCCGTCGATCCGGGCGCGCGCGGTCTCGATGTCAGTGAGTGTCGGCGTCGTTCGAGTCTTCAATTCCGTACACCTGCTCCAGGATCTCACGCACCGCGGAGAGGGGATCGAGCTTCCGCTCCTGCACCTCGTCGAGCAACCGGCGCAGCTCGGGCTTCTCGGCGACCTCCGCCTGCAGATGGAGCTTTGCGCGGCTCGTCGCCGCCGCAAACACCTCGCCGGCGAGGTTCCGCCGCCGGCGCTCCTCGAGCAGCCCCTCCGACTCGAGGAAGGAGCGGTGCTCCTCGATCTTCGACCACAGCTCGGGCACGTTCTCGCCGCGAATCGCCTCGGTCAGCACGATCGGCGGCCGCCACGCGCGTTCGCGGTCGAGCGAGAGGATCGACCGCACCTCGTTCAGCATCGTCTTCGCCGCCGGATGGTCCATCTTGTTGATCGCGATCACGTCAGGGATCTCCATGATCCCGGCCTTCAGAGCCTGCACGGAGTCGCCCGAGCCGGGCATGAGCACGAGCAGGACGGTGTCGGCGATCCCGATCACCTCGACCTCGCTCTGCCCTGCTCCGACCGTCTCGAGCAGGACGAGCTCCTTCGCCGCCGCGTCGAGCAGGAGCGCGGCCTGGAGCGTCGCCTCGGCGAGCCCGCCGAGATGCCCTCGTGTCCCCATCGAGCGGATGAAGACGTCGGGGTCGAGGAAGTGGTCTGCGAGCCTGATCCGGTCGCCCAGCAGCGCCCCGTGCGTGAACGGGCTCGAGGGGTCGACGGAGATCACGCCCACGGTGCGCTCCTGGGCCCGAACGTGCTGTACGAGTGCGCTGATCAAGGACGACTTGCCGACGCCCGGCGGGCCGGTGACGCCGACGACGAACGCGGAGCCGGTCTCGGGGTAGAGCTCGCGTACGAGCTCGTACGAGAGCGGGTCGCGGTTCTCGACCAGCGTGATGGCGCGCGCCAGCGCACGCCGGTCGCCTGCTCGGACGCCGGCCGAGAGCTCGTCGAGCGTCCAGTTTCCGCGCGGGCTCATCCGACGCGGGACGCTACCAAGCCGCCTGGACTGCGATCAGAGCTTCGCGGCCGCCAGCTTGCCCGCGAGCAGCTTCGCGTACGCGCGCAGGTTCTCCATCGGGAGCCCCTTGCCCACTCCGAGTGCGAAGAACGCGGTCTCGGCTCGACCGCGCCCGAGCCCCACCCAGTGCAGCGTGAACGGCAAGGTCACGGTCTGGCCGGCCTGTCTGACCGAGACCGACGCGACGACGCGGAACGCCGCCGTGCGCGGCGCGACCTTCGGGAAAGCGATTCGGCCCTGGCTCACGATCGTGACCGTGCCGTTCTCCTCGTCCATGCCCTGCTTCAAGGTGTGGGCGAGGCACCGCGCCAGGCCGGGCTTGACGGTGTGCGACCGCAACGCGAGCGCATCCGCCCTCGTCTCGTACACCGACGCTCCCGAGTAGACGGACTGGATCCCCACAGCCTTCTTGTAGGTCGTCTTCGCCTCGCCCGTTACCGTCAGCTTGGACAGGTCGGGGTTGAAACCGGGACAAGCGACGTCTGCCACGTCATCGGAGCTGACAGAGGCCTTCTGCCAGCCGGCACCGAGGTCGGCGCGCTGGAGGATGACCGACGCTGCCTTACGCTGGTCGGCCGGATCGATCCGCTTGACCGGATCCGTGCCCGCCGCGAGCGCGAGCGCCGGCAGCGCCAGGCAACCGGCGAGGAGAACGGCGAGACGAAGAGCCACGACTGACTTGTAGTGGCCCGCTCCCGGCCGCGCCATCACCCGGTTGGGTCATACGCGAGATTCGGCCGGAGCCAGCGCTCCGCTTCCTCCACCGGGACACCCTTCCGAGCGGCGTAGTCCTCCACCTGGTCGCGCTGGACGCGCCCCACTGCGAAGTACTTCGCCTGCGGGTGGCCGAAGTAGAGGCCGCTGACGGCCGAAGCCGGCGTCATCGCGAAGCTCTCCGTCAAGGCCAGCCCGGCCTCCTCGGCGCCGAGCAGCGAAAACAGCGTCCGCTTCTCCGAGTGGTCCGGGCAGGCCGGATAGCCGAACGCCGGCCGGATGCCGCGGTAGCGCTCCGCGATCAGCTCCTCGCTCGTCGGATTCGCGTCCGGCTCGTACCAGCTTCGCCGCGCCTGCAGGTGCAGCCACTCCGCGCAGGCCTCTGCGAATCGGTCGGCGAGCGCCTTGACCATGATCGCCCGGTAGTCGTCGTGCTCCGCCGCGTAGCCGGCGGCGAGCTCGTCAGCGCCGTGGATCCCGACCCCGAACGCGCCGACGTGGTCGCCCGCGGCCGCGACGTAGTCCGCGAGACAGCGGTTCGGCCGCGAGTCGCCCCACTCGGCCTGCTGGCGCAACATCGGAAAACGCACTCCCTCCTCGAGCACGACGTCGTCTCCCTCGGCGTGAGCGGGCCAGAAGCCGTACCGGCCGCGGGCGCGGAGCGCCGCGTCGCGGACGATCTCGTCGAGCAGGCCGGTCGCGTCGTCGTAGAGCTCACGCGCCGCCGGCTGCTCGAGGATCGCCGGGAACTTGCCCTTCAGTTCCCAGGCGTGGAAGAAGAACTGCCAGTCGATGAACGGCCGCAGCTCCGCCAGCGAGGGCTCGACCGTGCGCACGCCCGTGAACTCGGGAGCAGGAAGGTCGTCGTAGGCGAGCGGCTCGCGGTTCGCGCGCGCGGCCCCGAGCGGGAGCAGCGGCCGCCGCTCCTTCTCGGCGTGGAGCTCGCGCAGCCGCTGCTGCTCCTCCCGGTTCGCCGCATCGAGCGTACGGCGACGACCGGGGTCAAGTAGGTCGGAGACGACACCGACGACGCGGGAGGCGTCGAGCACGTGCACCGTCTCGCGCCCGTACGCGGGGGCGATCCGCACCGCCGTGTGCTGGCGCGACGTGGTGGCGCCGCCGATCAGGAGCGGCAGCTCGAGCCCGCGCCGCTCCATCTCCTTGGCCACCTGCACCATCTCGTCGAGCGATGGCGTGATCAGCCCGGAGAGGCCGACGGCGTCGGCGCCCTCGGCGACAGCGGTGTCGAGGATCGTGTCGCCCGGGACCATGACGCCGAGGTCGACGACCTGGTAGTTGTTGCAGCCGAGGACGACGCCGACGATGTTCTTGCCGATGTCGTGCACGTCGCCCTTGACCGTCGCGAGCACGACCTTCCCCTGAGCGCGGCCGTTGCTCCCGGTCCGCTCTTTCTCCTCCTCCATGTACGGCTCGAGGTAGGCGACCGCGCGCTTCATCGCTCGCGCGCTCTTCACCACCTGCGGCAGGAACATCCGGCCCGAGCCGAAGAGGTCGCCGACGACCTTCATCCCGTCCATCAGCGGGCCCTCGATCACGTCGAGCGGGCGCTCGGCCGCGGCGCGCGCCTCCTCCGTGTCCGCCTCGATGTAGTCCACGATGCCGTGCACGAGCGCGTGCTCGAGCCGCTTCCCGACGGGCGCCTCGCGCCAGGAGAGATCGAGCTCGCGCTTCGTCGCCTCGCCCTGGACCGTCGCGGCGAACGTGACGAGCCGGTCGGTCGCATCCGGCCTGCGGTCGTAGATGACGTCCTCGACGTGCTCGAGCAGGTCGGCCGGGATGTCCTCGTAGACGACGAGCTGGCCCGCATTGACGATGCCCATGTCGAGGCCGGCACGGATCGCGTCGTAGAGGAAGGCGGAGTGCATCGCCTCGCGGACGACGTCGTTGCCGCGGAACGCGAAGGAGAGGTTCGAGATGCCGCCGCTCGTCCGCGAGCCGGGACAGCGCGCCTTGATCAGCGGCAGCGACTCGATGAACGCCTTCGCGAACGCGTTGTGCTCCTCGATCCCGGTCGCGACGGCGAGCACGTTCGGGTCGAAGACGATGTCCTCCGGCGCCCAGCCGTCGCCGGTGAGCAGGTCGTAGGCGCGGCCGCAGATCTCGACCTTCCGCTCGACCGTGTCCGCCTGCCCCAGCTCGTCGAAGGCCATCACGACGACGCCCGCGCCGTAGCGGCGGACCGTGCGCGCGTGCTCGAGGAACGCGTCCTCGCCCTCCTTGAGGCTGATCGAGTTGACGATCCCCTTGCCCTGCACGCACTTCAGTCCCGCCTCGAGGACGGCGAAGCGCGAGCTGTCGACCATGATCGGGATCCGCGCCACCTCCGGCTCCGTCGCGAGCAGGTTCAGGAACGTCGTCATCGCCTGCTCCCCGTCGAGGAGGTCGGCGTCCATGTTCACGTCGAGGAAGTTGGCGCCGCCGCGAACCTGCTCGAGCGCGACGTCGACGGCGCCCTGGAAGTCGCCGGCCTCGATGAGGCGGCGGAAGCGGGCCGAGCCGGTGAGGTTCGTCCGCTCGCCGACCATGACGAAGCCGGTGTCCGGCCCGAGCTCGAACGGCTCGAGCCCGCTGAAGCGCGGCCTGCCGGGTCGTTCCGGGACCGTCCGCGGCGCGAGCCCCCGGACGCCGTCGGCGATCTCCCGCGTGTGGTCCGGGCGTCGTCCCGCAGCAGCCGCCGACGACGTTGACGAGGCCGTCCTCGGCGAACGAGCGCAGCAGCCCGGCCGTGTCGTGGGGCCGCTCGTCGTAGCCGCCGAAGGCGTTCGGGAGGCCCGCGTTCGGGTGGCAGCTCGTGAAGATGTCCGCCACCTGGCTCAGCGCCGCGACGTGCGGCCGCATCTCCTTCGCGCCGAGCGAGCAGTTGACGCCGACGATCAGCGGCTTCGCGTGCTCGACCGCGGCCCAGAACGCCTCGATCGTCTGGCCCGAGAGCGTGCGGCCCGAGAGGTCGACGATCGTCACCGAGATCCAGAGCGGCAGCTCGGGCGCGACGTCGCGGGCGGCGGCGATCGCGGCCTTCGCGTTCAGGGTGTCGAAGATCGTCTCGACCAGGAGCAGGTCGACGCCGCCCTCGCGGAGGCCGCGGATCTGCTCCGCGTACGCCTCGACGACCTGGTCGAAGGTGACGGCGCGGAAGGCCGGGTCGTCCACCTTCGGCGAGAGCGAGAGCGTCACGTTCAGCGGCCCGAGCGAGCCGGCGACGAAACGGTCCCCGACCTCGTCCGCCGCCTGCCGTGCCAGCCGTGCACCCGCGACGTTCAGGTCGTAGACGGCGTCCTCGAGCCCGTAGTCGGCCTGGCCGATCGAGGTCGCGGTGAAGGTGTTCGTCGTCGTGATGTCCGCGCCGGCGGCGAGGTAGCGACGGTGGATGTCGAGGACGACGTCGGGGCGCGTGAGGTTGAGCAGGTCGGGATCGCCGGCGACGTCGCGCGGGTGGTCGGCGAAGCGCTCGCCGCGGTAGTCGGCGTCCTCGAGCCCGGCGAGCTGGATCATCGTCCCCCAGGCACCGTCGAGCACGGCGATCCGCTCCTGCAGCAACGCTCTCAGTTTGGACTCTGCGCTCACTTGCCCTCCACGGTTGCCGAAAGAGGGCGGATCGCAATCCCCGCCGGCTCTTTAGGCGTTTGGTGACCCGGTCGCCAAGCTGCCGTTCAAAGCTCTCCGGGTGCGCTCAAGGCTAGCGCACAGCGGAGGCGTTGGGGGGCTGGTCCAGGGCTGGTCTAGTAACCCGAGAACTTGTCGGCGAGGACGCGCTCTTCAGGCAGGCCGGCGCCCAGCAGGGAGTCCGCGACCGCCTGGGCCATCTCGGGCGGGCCGGCGACGAGGAACTGCTTGCCCTCGAGCCCGCCGACGAGCTCCCCGAGCACATCCGCATCGAGACGGCGCCGCTCGCCATCCCATTCCTCCTCGTCGGTCATGACAAGGACGACGCGCAGGCCGTCGATCCGCCGCTCCAGCTCCTCGAGCTCGTCCAGGAACGCCGCCGACTCGCTGTCGCGGTTCGAGAAGACGAGCGTGATCCGGTACGGGAGGCCCTCGTCGGCGATGTAGCGCAGCATCGAGCGGAAGACGGTGATCCCGATCCCGCCCGCGACGAACACGTACTCGACGCCCGTGTCCTCGGGCAGCAGGAACGAGCCCTTCGGCTCCTCGACCGCGACCTCGTCGCCGACCTCGAGCTCGGAAAGCGTCTGTTTGAACGCCGAGTCACGGAGCCGCGTCGCCAGGCCGACGACACCCTCCTCCGTGGGCGAGGTGACGAGCGAGATGTGGCGGCGCAGCCCCTTCTCGTCGTCGTGCCCGCGGTTCGGGAGCTCGACCCAGAAGTAGCTTCCGGGGCGGTAGTCCGGGTAGCCGTCGACGGCGAAGAGGACGAGCAGCGTTCCCTTCGCGACCTCCCGCTTCTCGGCAACGGTCGCCCGCATGCCTCTACGTACGTCCGGAAACGGTCAGCTGGTTTTCGGCGTGCTTGATCCGCTGCTCGAGCTGCCAGCGGTCGGCGTTCGACTCGCCCGCCTCGACGCGCGCGAGCTCCGCCTTCGCCTCCTCGAGCTGCTCCTGCGCGCGTGCGTCGTCGATCTCCTTCACGTTCACGGCGTCGTCGACGAGCGCGATCGCGTTGTCGAGCTCGACCTTGAAGAAGCCCGGGCCGGTCGCGAACTCCAGCACGTCCTCGTTCGCCCGGTCGAGGTAGACGCGTGTCGAGCCGGCCTTGAGCGTCGCGACGAGCGGCGCGTGCCGCGCGAGCACGCCGATCTCCCCGGCCGCGCCGGGGACGACGAGCATCTCCACCTCGCCCCGGAAGGCGTCGCCCTCCGGGGTGACGAGCGCGAGGTCGAACTTCGGGTGGATCTCCGCCATCAGGCCGCCACTATGCCGCGGCCGCGGTCTTCTCGGCCTTCGCGACCGCGCCCTCGATCGTGCCGACCATGTAGAAGGCCGCCTCGGGCAGCTCGTCGTGCTTGCCCTCGATGATCTCGCGGAAGCCCTTGATCGTGTCCTCCAGCTTGACGTACTCGCCGGGGGTGCCGGTGAACTGCTCGGCGACGAAGTTCGGCTGCGAGAGGAAGCGCTCGACCTTGCGGGCGCGCGAGACGACGAGCTTGTCCTCGTCCGTCAGCTCGTCCATGCCGAGGATGGCGATGATGTCCTGCAGGTCCTTGTAGCGCTGGAGCACCTGCTGCACCTGCGTCGCGACGTGGTAGTGCTCGTCGGAGACGATTCCCGGCTGGAGCGCGCGGGAGGTCGAGTCGAGCGGGTCGACGGCGGGGTAGATCCCCTTCTCGACGATCGCGCGCGAGAGCACCGTCGTCGCGTCCAGGTGCGCGAAGGTGTTCGCGGGCGCCGGGTCGGTGAGGTCGTCGGCGGGGACGTAGATCGCCTGCACCGAGGTGACCGAGCCGGTCCGGGTCGAGGTGATCCGCTCCTGCAGCTGGCCCATCTCGGTGGCGAGGGTCGGCTGGTAGCCGACGGCGCTCGGCATCCGGCCCAGGAGCGCCGACACCTCCGAGCCCGCCTGGACGAAGCGGAAGATGTTGTCGATGAAGAGCAGCGTGTCCTGGCCCTGGTCGCGGAAGTACTCCGCCATCGTCAGGCCCGAGAGGCCGACGCGGAGGCGCGCGCCCGGCGGCTCGTTCATCTGCCCGTAGACGAGCGCGACCTTGTCGATCACCTCGGACTCGGTCATCTCGAGGAAGAGGTCGTTCCCCTCGCGGGTGCGCTCCCCGACGCCGGCGAAGACCGAGACGCCGCCGTGCTGCTGGGCGACGTTGTGGATCAGTTCCTGGATCAGGACCGTCTTCCCGGTGCCGGCGCCGCCGAAGAGGCCGATCTTGCCGCCCTTCACGTAGGGGGCGATCAGGTCGACCACCTTGAGGCCGGTCTCGAAGATCTCGATGGTCGGCGAGAGGTCGCGGAACGCGGGCGGGTCGCGGTGGATCGACCAGCGCTCGACGTCGGCCCCGGCCGCCTCCTTGTTGTCGACCGGCTCGCCGATCACGTTCCAGATCCGGCCGAGCGTCGCATCGCCGACGGGTACCGAGATCGGCGCGCCCGTGTCGACCACGTCGGTGCCGCGCGCGAGCCCATCGGTCGAGTCCATCGCGACCGCGCGGACGCGGTCGTCGCCGAGATGCTGCTGGACCTCCGCGATCAGCGTCCGGCCGCCGCCGTCGGCGGTCGGGACCTCGATCGCGAGCGCGCTGTAGATCGCTGGCAGCTGCTCGGGGAAGACGGCGTCGATGACGACACCCTTGATCTCGACGACCTTGCCGGCAGCCGATCCTTGCGCGTTCTCGGACATGTGTCTCCTGGTCTCCGTCTCCCGGGTCGGGAGGTCTCGCTCGTGGAAGAAGGGCGGCGCGTCGATCCGCCGCCCGAGGCGGGCGCCAGTCTACCCGACGGTCTCTGCCGCCGGAGCTCTAGGGAAGCCGGCCGCGCCTACGTCGGCTGGCTCGCCATCGGCAGCGCCATCGGGTCGAGCCGAGCCTGATCCGCTGCGAGGATGGCGCCCTGGCGCAGCACGCGCAGCGACTGGAGCTCGTGCTGCTCGGCGACCGCCGGCGTGGTCGTGCGGAGGCCGGAGTCGCCGTCGTCGACCTGGAGCGGCGCGCGAGACGCCACGCCGAGCGCCATCAGGGCGACAGCGGCAGCAGCGGCAACCGGACGGGTACGCGCCAGGAGCGCCTGGCGGCGCCGCACGATGCGCGGTACGGGAGTGAGCACGGACGGACGGGCGAGCTCGTCGCTGCGCAGCAGCAGAGTCGTCGCCTCGACCTCCGTCGCAAACCGGGAGCAGGCTTCGCACGTAAGAAGGTGCGACCGGAGCGAGCGCCGCTCGAGCTCCGAAAGCTCCCCGTCGGGCGCAAGCGCGGCCCAGACGCGGGCATGGTCACACTCATCGGCGGCGAACCGGCTCATGTCTCCTCTGACGTTCCTGCGCGGCCAAAGTTAGCCAGAAAACCGCGCATTCTCCGTTGCTACCCTGGGGGCCGTGCGGCTCGTCTCTACCCGTCTGCGCGTCGGCGCAATCGCCTTCGCTGCTTCGTCGCTCTCGGCGCCGCCGGCTGTGGCGGCGACGAGACCGAAGGACGCGTTCGAGCAGCAGGTCGTCGAGGCGCGCAACACGGCCGACGGCGCGCTCGCGTACATCAAGCGGCCGTCGTCGATGGACGATCTGATCGTGCGGCTGCGGAGGAACGGCGACAGGCTCGCGGACCGCCTCCACGCACGATCGCGGCCACGGAGGCGCCGGAGGACCTGACGGAAGAGCGCGGCCGCCTCGCCGTGGCGCTCACCGCCATGTCGAAGGAGATGGACGCCGCCGCGAACTCGATCGAGCTCGTCCAGAGCGGCTCGACCGGAGGGAGGCCGGGTCCAGGTGGAGACGCTCATCTTCGAGACCTGGGACACGGTCCAGGCCGCGCTCGACGACCTGCGCGCCGACGGAATCGACGTCCTGCCGCTCCGGCGGGGCGGCGGGAACTAGAAGCCTCGGGCTCGGCTAGACCTGCGGCAACCCGGCCGCCGGGACCGGCTTCGCACCGTTCGTCGAGGCGTCCGGTCTTGAGCACGGCAACGGCTCGGCGAAGTGGCAGGCGCTCAGGTGGCCGTGGCCGCGGTCGATCAGCGCGGGCTCCTCGACCGCGCAGATCTCCTGCGCCTTCCAGCAACGGGTGCGGAAACGGCAGCCGGAGGGCGGGTTCGCCGGGCTCGGCACGTCTCCCCGCAGGATGATCCGCTGCCGCTGGCCGCGCTCGGTCGGGTCGTCGATCGGCACGGCCGACAGGAGCGCCTGCGGGTAGGGATGCGTCGGGCGCTCGTAGATCTGCTCCCGCGTCCCGATCTCGACGATCTTGCCCAGGTACATGACCGCGACGCGGTCCGAGACATGCCTGACGACCGAGAGATCGTGCGCGACGAAGACGTACGTCAGGCCGAAATCGTGCTGGAGCGACTCGAGCAGGTTGATCACCTGGGCGCGGATCGAGACGTCGAGCGCCGACACGGGCTCGTCGAGGACGAGCAGCTGCGGATTCAGGGCGAGCGAGCGTGCGATGCCGATCCGCTGCCGCTGCCCGCCCGAGAACTCGTGCGGGAAGCGGTTGCCGTGCTCCGGCGAGAGGCCGACCGTGCGCAGCAGCTCCTCGATCCGCGCCCTGCCGCCCGCGCCTGTACAGCCCGTTGATGCGCAGCGGCTCGGCGACGATCTCGCGCACGGTCATGCGTGGGTTGAGCGACGCGTAGGGATCCTGGAAGACGATCTGCATCTCCCTCCGCACCTCGCGCATCTGGCGGCGCGAGAAGCCGGTGACGTCGCGCCCGTTGAAGAAGATCTTGCCGGCCGTCGGCTCCGTCAGCTTCATGATCGTCCGGCCGAGCGTCGTCTTGCCGCAGCCGGACTCGCCGACGACCCCGAGCGTCTCGCCTGCGCGCACGCTGAGGTCGACGCCGTCGACCGCGTGCACCTGGCCGACCTGGCGCTTCAGGAGGCCGCCGCGGATCGGGAAGTACTTGACGAGGCCCTCGACGCGGAGGATCTCGTCGCCCTCCGCGCGGCGCTCGTGGATCTGTTCGATGACCTCGCTCACGCAATCCCCTCCCCGACGCCGGCCGCCGTCGTGGCGGCGCCGTGGCCGTGCAGCTCCTCTGCGAAATGGCAACGCGTCAGGTGCTCGCGCTCGTCGATGCGACGCAGGTCGGGTACGTCCGTCCGGCAGCGCCCGCGGCCCTGCGAGAGGAAGCAGCGCGGATGGAACGCGCACCCGGGCGGCATGTTGAGCAGGCTCGGCGGCTGGCCGCTGATCGGGCGCAGCATGTCGCTCTCGGCGGCAAGCCGCGGCAGGCTTTGCATCAGTCCGATCGTGTACGGGTGCCGCGGGTTGGCGAAGATCGTGTAGATGTCGCCCATCTCGACGATGCGGCCGGCGTACATCACGATCACGCGGTCGCAGAGCTCGGCGACGAGGCCGAGGTCGTGCGTGATCAGGATCGTGGCGGCGTGCGTTTCCTGCTGCGCCGCCTTGAGCACCTCGATCACCTGCGCCTGGATGGTGACGTCGAGCGCCGTCGTGGGCTCGTCGGCGATCAGGAGCTTCGGCTCGTTCGCGATCGCCATCGCGATCATCGCGCGCTGCCGCATCCCGCCCGAGAACTCGTGCGGGTACTGCGTGTAGCGGGTCGCCGGGTTCGGGACGCCGACGAGCTCGAGCAGCTCGATCACCCGCTTCTTCACCTGGTCGCCCTTCAGCTGCGGCCGGTGCGCCGAGATCGCCTCCGAGAGCTGGTCGCCGATTCTGAGCACCGGGTTCAGCGACGTCATCGGGTCCTGGAAGATCATTGCGACGTCGTCGCCGCGCAACTGGCGCAGCTGCTTCGTGGGCATCTTCAGCAGGTTGCGCCCGTCGAAGACGGCCTCTCCGCTCGTGATCCGCCCCGGGGGCTGCGGGATCAGCCCGAGCAGTGACATCACGCTGACGCTCTTGCCCGAGCCGGACTCACCCACGACACCCAGCACCTCGCCCGGGAAGACGTCGTAGGTCACGCCGTTGACGGCGTGCACGATCCCGTCCTCGGTCGAGAACTCGACGACGAGATCCTTGACGGACAGGACGGGCTCAGGCACGGACCCGCCTCTGGGTGGGATCGAGCGCGTCGCGCAGGCCGTCGCCGATGAAGTTGATGCAGAGCGCGATCAGGACGATCACGAGGCCGGGGAACGTGACGAGCCACCAGTACTTGAGGCCCTCGCGCTCTGGCCCTCGTCGATGAGGACGCCGAGCGCCGGGTTCGGCGGCTGGACGCCGAAGCCGAGGAACGAGAGGCCGGCCTCGGTGAGGATCGCCGCGGCGACGATCAGCGTCGCGTTCACGATGATCGGCCCGACCGCGTTCGGGAGCATGTGACGGACGATGATCCGCCAGTCGCCCGCGCCGGAGGCCTTCGCCGCCTCGACGAACTCCTTCTCCCGCAGCGACAGGAACGTGCCGCGGACGATGCGCGCGAACCCCGTCCAGAAGAGGAGCGCGAGGATGACGGCGACGCGCACCGGCTCGCCCTCGCCCACGTAGACGGAGATCGTCAGCAGCACGGCGAGGCCCGGGAAGGGTCAGGACGAGGTCGGTGAACCGCATCAGGCGCGTTGTCGACCCAGCCGCCGAAGTAGCCGGCGATGGCGCCGACCGTCGTCCCGATCACCGTCGCGAGCAGCGAGACGACGAGCGCCACCCAGAGCGAGGTCCGCAGCCCGTAGATGACGCGGCTGAACGTGTCGCGGCCGAGGAAGTCGGTGCCGAAGTAGTGCTTCCCCTCGCGTCGTCGGCGGAATCGGTGACGTTGAGGAAGTCCGGCTCGTCGAACGGGTACGGCGCGAAGAAGTCGGCGAAGATCGCGACGACGCCGAGGAAGAGGAGCACGACGAGGCTACCCATCGCCAGACGGTGCCGCAGGAAGCGCCGCAGACGCGTAGCCCCACTGGCTGCGCGCCTTCAGCTCGAGGCCGCTCTCGTAGGCGAGATGGACATCGTCCGCGGCCGCCACCGCGGGCAGCGGGTCGCCCGGGAAGACCAGGCTGGCCGGCTGACTGCTCGATGTGCGGCGGCTGCGAGCTGCGCTCACTCATAGCGGACGCGCGGATCGAGGTAGCCGTAGGCGACGTCGGCGATCAGGTTGAAGAGCACGATCGCGATCGACGTGATCGCAAGCCACGCCATGATCGGATACGGGTCGGCGTCGTTCAGCGCCTTGATGAAGTAGAGGCCCATCCCGTCCAGGGAGAAGATCGTCTCGGTGATGATGACACCGCCGAGAAGGCCGCCGAAGTTGAGCGCGATCACCGTCGTGAGCGGGATCGAGCGCGTTCCGGAACGCGTGCTTCATGATCACGGTGCGCTCCGGCAGCCCCTTCGCCCGCGCCGTGCGCACGTAGTCGGAGTTGATCACCTCGAGCATCGAGGCGCGCATGAAGCGGCTGTACTGCGCGATGCTCGCGACCGCGAGCACGATCACCGGCAGCGCCAGGTGCTGGGCGCGGTCGAGCAGGAAGTTGTCCGGGTCGGGCGAGCTCAGGTTGGAGACGTAGAAGATGCGTATGTCGTAGGTGAGGAAGATGTTCACGACGAGCACCTGCAGCATGAGCGCGAGCCAGAAGACCGGCGTCGAGAGCCCGAGGAAGCTGAAGGTGGTTGCGCCGTAGTCGAAGAGGGAGTACTGGCGCACGGCGGAGTACACGCCGATGAAGACCGCGAGGATGATCGCGATCAGCTCGGCGGCGATCACGAGCTGCAGGGTGTTCGTGAGCACGCGGCCGAGGTCGTCCCAGATCCGCCGCTCGCCGATGATGGTCGAGCCGAACTTCTCGGTCACGGCCTCCTCGAGCCAGTAGAAGTAGCGGACGGGGATCGGCTCGTCGAGATGCTTGCTTCTCGGTGATCTGGTCGAGCGTCTGCTGCGAGATGTTCGGCGTCATCCTCAGCGTTCCGAGCGGGTCGCCGGTGGCGGAGACCATCGCGAAGACGAGGAAGCTGGCGGCGAAGAGGACGGGGATGCTGTAGAGCAGCCGGCGAAGGATGTAAGTGGTCACGGTGCGCTCGCTTCCTTCGGTCGAACTGAAGCCGCTTGATGGAACCGGAGCCCGCCCCCTGGTGGGGGCGGGCTCCTGCGTGCTGCGTGTCTGATCTGTGCGTCCCATGGTCGTTGACGGCGGACGCTATCGCGGTCCTGGCCTACCCGGCGAACGCCCAGTCCTGGCGGAGTTCCACGTCGGGCCGTGTTGCGTCGGGTTGAGCAGGGGCACCCTTGAGCTTCTTGTCGTGGATCAGGAAGGCCGGCCGTGCGTAGAGCGGCAGCGTCACGACGTGCGACGCCATCAGCGCGTCGGCCTCGTTCAGGAGCGCGGTGCGCTTCGCCTGCGGGTCGAGCTCCTCGTTGCTCTTGAGGAGCAGGCGCGACGCGGGCCGGCTGCAGTAGTTCTGGTGGTTCTGGTCCCACCGCAGCGATGGATGTTGACCGTGAACCGCCGGGTCCGGGCTGCCGACCCACGCGAAGAGCATGATGTCCCAGTTCCTCGTCGGCAGGGTCACCGTCAGCGCGGTAAGCTGAACCTGGACGTTCAGCTCGATGCCGACGCTCTTCAGCTGCCCTGCATGATCTGGAACGCCAGCTCGCGCTGCTGGTTGCCGGCCGTCGAGTAGAAGTCGAACGACAGCTTGCCGACGCCCGGGCACGAGTAGATGTCGTTGTTCCGGGCCGACGGGGTCGCCGGGCCGCCGGTGCAGCCGTTGGAGCGAAGCAGCTCGATCGCCTTCTTCTGGCTGAAGCCGTACGGCTGGTACTTGTGCGCCTACGTACTCGGACTGGAAGTTCTTGTAGATCGACGTTGTTCAGCGCGGGCAGGTTCGGAGCGATCTCCTTGTAGGCAACCTGGCGGATCTGGGCGCGGTTGATGCCGGTCACGATCGCCTCGCGGACGAACTTCTTCTTGAGGGCCGGATGACCGCCGGCGCCGAGCTGGAAGTCGACGTGCTCCCACGAGAACTGGCTGGCCTGTCTGCACGTTGATGTTGCTCTGCTTCTTGATGTCGGCGATCTGCGTGCTGCGGCTGCGGGTGGATGATGTTGACCTCGCCGCCGCGCATCGCCTGGAACTGCGTGTTCGTGTCCGGGATGAAGCGGAACACGATCTGAGTTCAGATGCGCAGCGCTTGCCCCAGTAGTTCGGGTTGCGCTGTGACCACCATCTGCGTGCCGCGGCTCCAGCTGGCGAAGCCGGAACGGGCCGTTCGCGATCGGAGGTCCGTTGCGCCACGCTTGGTCGAAGTTCTGACCGGCGACGCCGCCCCTGGGTGCGACGGGCAGGAGCTTGCCCCACAGCGACCTTGTAGGCGCGTACGGCTTCTTGAAGGTGACGCGGACCGTCTTCGCGTCCACCTTCTGGATGCGGCCGATGTCCTCGTAGCCCGACGCGCGAGGCTGATCGTGTCGTTCGGGTTCATGATCGTTGGTACGTGAAGATGATGTCGTCGGCGGAGACGGGCTTGCCGTCAGCTCCACTTCGCGGCCGCCTTGAGCTTGTACGTGACCACCTGCGGCGACTTGCTGTTGAGCGTGGCGCTCTCGAGCAGGTCGATTGGATGAGCACGCCCTTGTTGTTGTACTTGATAGACGGAGCCGAGATGACCGGGCTGCACGACGCAGGCTGCCCCACGGCAGCGTTGCCCTCGACGGTGAACGTGTTCAGCGTCCTCGGCTCCTGATCCGCGCCGAAGATCACCGTTCCGCCGGCGGCGGCAGCCGCCTGCGGCTTCGCGTCGACGGCCGCAAAGGCACTCGACGCGGTAATGCTCATGACGGCGCGCAAGCGCGCCGAGCAGGAGCCAGAACGTGCGCTTACGCATTCATTTTCCTCCCCGATTAGGAGCGTTCGCCGATCGAGTCCGTTCGACCGGTCACGCGAACTTGGACGTTCGCGACCTGCGATTGTTAGTACGGCACGGTGAACCATGGTTCCCCGTGACCCTCCTTGCCGCAGCGCACCGCCAACGCTCGCGGCCTCCCGCCGGGCAAAGCCCGGCTCCGGCCACAACAGCGCGGGCTCGGTCAGCGTCGACTAGGTCAGCGCTTCCGCGCCGGCGACGACTTCCAGGATCTCCTGCGTGATCTCGGCCTGGCGGGCGCGGTTCATCTGCAGCGTCAGCGAGTCGATCAGCTCGCCCGCGTTCTTCGACGCGTTCCGCATCGCGGTCATCCTCGCGCCTTGCTCCGACGCCGCCGACTCGAGCAGCGCGCGGTACACCTGCGTCTCGAGGTAGACCGGCAGCAGCCGGGCCAGGATCTCCTCCGGCTCGGGCTCGAAGATGAAGTCGCCGCGCAGCGCGTCGTCGCGGCGCTCCTCCTCGTCGGTCTCGAGGATGTCGGCCGAGATCGGCAGCAGGTCCTGCTCGGTCACCGTCTGGACGAGCGGCGAGACGTAGGCGTTGTAGACGAGCACCGCCCGGTCGATCTCGCCCTCGATGTAGAGCTCGCCGACGCGGTGCGCGATCGCCTGCGCGTCGGCGTAGGCCGGCCGGTCGGTGAAGCCGACGTACTCGGCGGCAGTCTCGTAGCGCCGGAACGCGAACGTCGAGCGGCCCTTCTTGCCGACGGCGACGAAGCGGACCTGCTTCCCCTCCCCACGCAGCTGGCGCTCGAGGGCGAACGAGCGCCGGATGATCTGGGCGTTGAACGGGCCCGCGAGCCCGCGGTCGCCCGTCAGGGCGATCACCGCGACCGTCTTCTCCTCGTCGCGCTGCTGCAGGAGCGGCAGCCCGCGCACGGACGCGCTCGCACGGCCGACGCCCGCGATCAGCTCGCGCATCGTCTCGGCGTACGGCCGCATCGCCTCGATCCGCGACTGCGCGCGGCGCAGGCGGGCCGAGGCGACGAGCTCCATCGCCTTCGTGATCTTGCGCGTGTTCTTGACGGAGCGGACGCGCCGCTTCAGGTCCTGGACCGAGGCCATTAGGCGACGAGCCCCGCCTCTTCCTCGACGTTGAAGTTGTGCACGAAGTGCTTCAGCCGCTCGTCCAGCGTCGCGGTCGTCTCGTCGGTCAGGTCCTTCGTCTCCTCGATCGAGGCGTAGACCGTTCCGTCCGAGCGCAGGAACTCGCGCAGCTCGTCCTGGAAGCGCGGCACCTGCGCAGTCGGGATCGTGTCGAGGAAGCCGTTGATGCCGGCATAGAGCGCGACGACCTGCTCCGCGTGCGGCCACGGCTTGTACTGCGGCTGATTCAACGTCGCCACCATCCGCTCGCCGCGGGCGAGTGTGTCCTGCGTTGCCTGATCGAGCTCCGACCCGAACTGGGAGAACGCCTCGAGCTCGCGGTACTGGGCGAGCTCCAGCCGCAGCCGGCCGGCGACCTTCCGCATCGCCTTCGTCTGCGCCGAGCCGCCCACCCGCGAGACCGAGGTGCCGACGTTGATCGCCGGCCTGATCCCGGAGAAGAAGAGGTCGGCCTCGAGGAAGATCTGCCCGTCGGTGATCGAGATCACGTTCGTCGGGATGTAGCCGGCGATGTCGCCGGCCTGCGTCTCGACGATCGGCAGTGCCGTCAGCGAGCCGCCGCCCAGGTCGTCGTTCAGCTTGCACGCTCGCTCGAGCAGCCGCGAGTGGAGATAGAAGACGTCGCCCGGATAGGCCTCGCGACCCGGCGGCCGGCGGAGCAGCAGCGAGAGCTGCCGGTAGGCGTCCGCGTGCTTGGAGAGGTCGTCGTAGACGACCAGGGCGTGCTTGCCGTTGTAGAGGAAGTGCTCGGCAATCGCCGCGCCGGCGAAAGGGGCCATCCACTTGATCGGCGCGGCCTCGTGCGCGGCAGCCGTGACGATGATCGTGTAGTCCATCGCGCCCTCTTCCTTCAGGCGCTCGTAGACCTGTGCGACCGTCGAGCCCTTCTGGCCGATCGCGACGTAGATGCAGATCACGTCCGTGTCGCGCTGGTTGATGATCGCGTCGATCGCGACGGCGGTCTTCCCGGTGCCGCGGTCGCCGATGATCAGCTCGCGCTGGCCGCGGCCGACGTTCGTCATCGAGTCGATCGCCTTGACGCCGGTCTGGAGCGGCTCCTTCACCGGCTGGCGCTCCACGACACCCGGGGCCTTGAACTCGAGCGGGCGCCGCTCGCTCGACTCGACCGGGCCGGCGCCGTCGACAGGGTCGCCGAGCGGGTCGACGACACGGCCGAGCAGCCCCTCGCCGACGGGGACGCTCACGACCTCGCCGGTCCGCTTGACCGGCTCGCCCTCCTTCACCTCCTGCCACTCGCCGAAGAGCGCGACGCCGACGTTGTCCTCCTCGAGGTTGAAGGCGATCCCGACCACGCCGTGCTCGAACTCGAGCCGCTCGAGCGAGACGCAGTTCTCGAGCCCGTGGACGCGGGCGATGCCGTCGCCCACCTGGAGCACCGTGCCCACCTCGGAGAGGTCGGTCTGGACGTCGTACTGCTCGATCCTGGATTTGAGGATCGAGGTGATCTCTTCTGGACGCAGCTTCAAGTTCAGCTCCTTGTCGCGAGTTCTTGGCGAAGACGGTTCAGGCGGCCGCGCACGCTCGCGTCGACGCGCAGCGAGCCGGCCTGGAGGACGATGCCGCCGATCAAATTCGGGTCGACCTTGCGAGTCGCCTCGACGCCGCGGCCGGAGGACTGCTCGATCCTCTTCAGGATCGAGGCGGCCTCCTCGTCGGACAGCTCGTAGGCGGTAGTGAGCTCGACCGTGAGCCGGCGCTGCTCGGCGGCGACGAGCGCGTCGAGCTCGCGCTGGATCTCTTCGATCTCACTCGCACGGCCCTTTTCGGAGACGAGCAGGACGAAGTTGCGGACGAGCTCGTCCGCGTCGCCCAGGATCTCGCCGAGCACGGCCGCCTTCTGCTGCGGGTCGAGCTCGGGATTGGCGAGCACGCGCCGCAGCTCCGGCACGTCGGCGATCGCGGCGGCGAAGTCGCCGAGCTCCGTGTGGACGACGTCCAGCTTGCCCGCGTCCTTGGCGGCCCCGAAGAGCGACCGCGCGTACATCCGGTGGGCGACGGCCACTAGACGCGCTCACGCTCCAGGGCGGAGAAGTCGAGCTCGCCGATCGCCTCGTCGATCAGCCTGCGATGGTCGTCGCGATCGAGCACCTTGCCCGTCACCTTCGTCGTCGCGGCGAGGGCGAGCTCGGCGACCTCGGCGCGGATCTGCTCGAGCGCGCGGACGGTCTCGGCCTCGATCTGCTTGCGCGTGTCCTCGAGGCGGCGCTGCCGGTCGGCCTCAGCCTCCTCGCGGACGCGCTCGCGCTGCGCATCCGCCACCTTGCGAGCCTCGGCGAGGATCTCCCCCGCCTCGCTCTTCGCCCGGCCGATGAGCTGCTTGTGCTCCTCCAGGAGCCTGCGCGCCTCGGCGCGTGCGCGCTCGGCCTCCTCGACCGACGAGCGGATTCGGTCACGACGCTCGTCGATCGTCTTCTGGATCGGGCCGAACGCGAACTTCCTGAGCACGAAGAACGTGATCGCGAAGCAGACGAGCGTCCAGATCATCAGGCCCGGGACGACCTCGATCAGGGGTGAGGCTGCGAGCAGCATCTCTAGACCAGCACGTAGGCGAGCAGGCCGCCGATCAGGCCGTAGAAGACGACGGCCTCGGTGAGCGCGAAGCCGAGCCACTGGATGCCCGTGAGCTCGCCGCGCAGCTCGGGCTGGCGCGCCACGGCCTGGATCATCGAGCCGAAGATGTTGCCGATTCCGATGCCGGCCCCGAGCGAGCCGAGGCCGATACCGAGCGCCAGCGCGATCGCCTTGCCGGCGTCGGTGTTGCTCGCGGCTTCCTGAGCAAGCAGATTGAACACGTACTCCTCCTTAATGCTCCGGCTCGATCGCCGAACCGATGTAGATGGCAGAGAGCGCAGCGAAGATGAAGGCCTGGATCGAGACCACGATCACGACCTCGAACAGATAGAAAGCGGCGGCGGCCGGGACCGCAACCACTGCGATCGCCAGGTTGCCGATCACGAAGATCAGGCCGATGAAGGTCAGGATCAGCATGTGGCCGGCGAGCATGTTCGCGTAGAGACGGACCGAGAGGCTGATCAGGCGCATGAACTGGCCGAGGATCTCGAGCGGCACGATCAACGGGTACAGGCCCTTGGGGACGTCCGGGATCCAGCTCTTGAAGTACTTGACCGGGCCGTTGTAGCGGATGCCCTCGACGTGCGTGAAGAACGAAGGTCATCAGCGCGAGCGCGAGCGTGACGCTGATCGACGACGTCGCCGCGTAGATCGCAAGCGTCGGCAGCTCGACGCCGAAGAGGTCGAACGTCTCGTTCGAGAGCGGCAGCGGGATGAAGCCGAGCATGTTGATCACCCAGATGAAGAGCATCAGGCTGGCGACGTACGGGAACCAGCGCCCCATCGCCTTGTACGGCAGGCCCTGCTCGGCGACCTGCGACTGCGCGATCTCGTAGACCATCTCGCCCACTGCCTGGCGCCGGCCGACCTCGTTCCTCGCGCCGATGCGTGCACGCATCAGGAAGATCCCCAGCGCGATGGTGAGGATGGTGCCGAGGATCAGGTACGCGACCGCCTTGTTGATGGAGAGGTCGAGCGGCCCGATGTGGATCGGGATCCACTCGCCGACCTCGAAGTCGTGCTCGGGATTGAACTCCTCCTCGCCGTTCTCGGTCGTGGACGCGAGCGCGACCTGCGGCAGGATGAGCCAGAGGGTCAGCGCGAGGGCGCCAACCCGCTTCACGCGGGCTCCCCTGAGAAGTAGAGGGCGAGCGCGACGGCGAGCTCGAGTGTGTACGCGAGCGCGTACAGGAGCGTGGCCGCGAGCGCGAGCCGCGCGTCCGTTGCCGCGAGCGCGACGACCACAACCATCACCGCGAGCGCGCGAAAGGTCATTCCGAAGCCGACCACGCTAGAGCCGGCGAGGTTACCCATGCCTCTGCGCAGGTGCGTCAGTAACGAGGCGAGGCCACGGGAGCCGGCCCAGAGCGTCGCGCCGATCACCCAACCGCGCAGGTCCCAGCCCGCGGCGAGGAAGACGGGCAGCGCGAGCGCGATCACGGCGGCGCCGGCAACGAGCGGCAGCGTCTGGCTCGGCAGCGGCCGCGGCGTGGCGAAGACGCCTGCCATCAGAGAGCGTGCCCGTAGCGCTTGTACGTCATAAACACCCCGAACGGGATGCCGAGAATCGTGCCGACGAGGAAGCCCCACGCGGCCGATCCGAAGAGCCAGCCGACGAAGATGGCGACGGCGATCACGGCGAGTGTCGCCCCGATCAGGACGGAGCCCGCGCCGGCGAGGCTGAGCTTCGGGGTCGGCTGCGGCTCCATGTGCGGGGCGAGCATAGCAGCAGCTTGTGACAACCAAAAACCGCCTACAGTGGGGAAAAACGGCCGACTTTGTACGATGCGAAGATGGAGCGGCTCGTGCTCGTTCACGGCTCCGTCGGCAACGGAGCGGCGACATGGGGCGCGCAACTCCCGCTGGGCGAGCGCTACGAGCTCGAGGTGCTGGACCGCCCCGGGTTTCCGCCCGGACCGCCCGTCGAGCGGGTCGACTTCGACATCGACGCGGACTGGCTCGTCGAGCGGCTCCGGCCCGGTGACCATCTCTGCGGCCATTCCTATGGAGCCGTCGTCTGCCTGCTCGCGGCGGCACGGTATCCGAGGCTTCGCTCGCTGACGGTGATCGAGCCGCCGGCGACGCGCGCCGCGGCCGGCGATCCGGCGGCCGACGCGTTCGCGGCCGGAGCGATCGACCTCTGGACGACCGGGCCGCGCGATCCCGAGGCATTCCTGCGCGCCTTTCTCCGCGCGGTCGGATCGGCATGGCAGCCGCCCTCCCCGCTCCCGCCCGACGTCGAGCGGGGCGCGCGGATCCTGATGGCCGAGCGCGGACCGTGGGAGGCGGAGATCCCGCTCGACGAGCTGCGGGCGCTCCCGTTTCCGAAGCTCGTCGTCTGGGGCGGCCACCACCCGGCCTTCGACGCGATCTGCAACTCGCTGGAGCGTGAGCTTCCCGCCGAGCGGGTCGTCGTCCCCGGCGCCGGTCACGCCGCCCAGCGCGCGCCCGGCTTCAACGAGGCGCTTGTGGGATTCCTCGAACGCGCCTAGATGATTGACCGGCAAACATCTAAGCCGAGCGGCGCTCCCCGGTGCGGTCGAGCGAGCGGCGCGGCGCCCGCGAGTTCAGCTTGACGATCTCGAGCAGGTAGACGACGTAGACGGAGAAGGCGAGCGCGCCGAGCGCGATCCCGGCTACGCCGACCGTCTCCCAGAGGTGCCACTCGCCTCCCTCGCGGAACGGGATGAACCGCGTCGCGAGCGCCGCCCCCGCCAGCGCGGCGCACCACGCCCACATCGTCACGGCGGCACGCCGCTGCGAGAAGCCGCGTCTGAGGAAGCGGAAGTGCAGGTGCGCCTGGTCCGGCGCCGCCAGCGGTTGCCCGTGCTTGAGCCTGCGCGCGACGACGAAGGACGTGTCGATGATCGGCACCGCCAGCACGAGCAGCGGCAGGAGCAGGACGACGGTGGACGCCGTCTTCAAGAGCCCCTGCACCGAGAGCGCCGCGAGGAGGAAGCCGAGCACGAGGGCGCCCGAGTCGCCCATGAAGATCCGGGCCGGGAAGAAGTTGTGGCGCAGGAAGCCGATGCACGCACCCGCGACGATCGCGGACAGGATCGCGGGATCGATCTTCTCGAGCGAGAGCGCGAGCACGGCGAAGGTTGCTCCGGCAATCCCGCAGACACCGGCGGCGAGCCCGTCCATGCCGTCGAGGAAGTTCACCATGTTCATCACGGCGACGATCCACGCCATCGTCAGCGGCACGCCGACCGCCGCGGGCAGGTCGACCGGGCCGAGGAACGGGAACGTGAAGTGGTCGATCCAGACGCCGAAGAAGGGTGGGATCGCGGCCGCGACGATCTGGCCCGCGAGCTTCCAGACAGGGTCCAGCCCGCGGAAGTCGTCGACGGCGCCGACGACCGTCGCTACCGCCGCCCCGAGCAGGACGCCCCGCGTCTCCCGCCCGAGCTCGAGGAACGCGAGCGCCGGCACGAAGATGCCGAAGAAGATCGCGAGCCCGCCGAGGCGTGGGATCGGGTTCCGATTCAGGCGCCGCGCCTCGGGCCGGTCGACGACGCCGAGGAGCCGCGCCATCCCACCGACCGCAGGCGTGAGCAGGATCACGATCAGCATCGCGACCACTGCGCCGTAGAGGACCTCGGGATTCTCCCGAAGCGCGTCCATCCCGCTCCTACTTCGTTCCGTAGAGCCGGTCGCCTGCGTCGCCCAGGCCCGGCACGATGAACCCCTTCTCGTTCAACTCGCGATCGATCGCCGCACAGACGATGTGGACGTCAGGGTGCTCCTCGTGCACCCGCTCGATCCCGGTGGGGGCGGCGACGAGGCAGACGAGCGTCACCGAGCGCGCGCCCGCCGCCTTGACCGAGGCGATGGCGGCGGCGCTCGAGTTCCCGGTCGCGAGCATCGGATCGAGCACGAGCGCGTCGCGCTCGTCCAGATCCTCCGGCAGCTTCACGTAGTACTCGACCGGCTCCAGTGTCTCCTCGTCGCGGTAGAGGCCGATGAAGCCAACGCGCGCGCTCGAGATGAGCGAGAGCACGCCCTCGAGCATGCCGATCCCGGCCCGCAGGACCGGGCAGACCGCGACCTTCTTCCCCGAGATCCGCTGCGCCTGCATCGGTTCCAGCGGCGTCTCGATCTCGACCGGCTCGGTGGGAAAGTCCTTCGTCGCCTCGTAGGTGAGCAGCAACGTCACCTCGTTCACGAGCTTGCGGAAGTGGACGGTCGGCGTCTCCTGATCGCGCAGGTAGGAGAGCTTGTGCTGGACCAGCGGATGCTCGACATGCGTGAGCTTTCCGGTGACGGTGCTCATGCGTAAGCGGGGTAGCCGCGGAAGCCCGAGTAGAGGGGCCGCTTGGCGCAGAGTGCTTCGGCGCGGCCGGCGAGCTCGTTCACGTCGCCCTCGCCTGCTGTTCCATGTTGCAGAGCGCCGGCGATGATCCGGCCGACCTCCCTGAAGTCCTCCTCGTCGAAGCCGCGCATCGTCGCGGCGGGCGTGCCGATGCGGACGCCCGAGGCCACGGTCGGGGGCCGCTCGTCGAACGGCACCGTGTTCCGGTTCACGGTCAGCCTGACCTCGTCCAACCGCTCCTCGGCGTCCTTGCCCGTCCAGTCCGTTCGGCGCAGGTCGAGCTGGAGCAGGTGCGTGTCGGTGCCGCCCGTGAGCACGTCCAGACCGTTCGCGACCAGCTCGTCCGAAAGCGCGTCGGCGTTCGCGCGCACCTGCTCCTGGTAGGAGCGGAACGCGTCGGACGCGGCGATCCGGAAGCACGCCGCCTTGGCCGCGATCGCGTGCAGGAGGGGGCCGCCCTGCATCCCGGGGAACACCGCCCGGTCGACGGCCTGCGCATGCTCCTCGCGACAGAGGACGAAGCCGGCGCGCGGCCCGGCCAGCGTCTTGTGGGTGGTCGAGGTGACGATGTCGCAGTGCTCGGTCGGGTTCGGGTGTAGGCCGGCCGCGACCAGGCCCGAGAAGTGCGCCATGTCGCACATGAGGTACGCGCCGACCTCGTCCGCGATCTTGCGGAACTCGGCCGCGTCAACGGTGCGGGGATATGCCGACCCTCCGCAGATGATCAGCTTCGGCCGGTGCTCCTTGGCGAGCGCGAGCACCTCGTCGTAGTCGACGATGTCGGTCTCGCGCGAGACGCCGTAGCTGGCAATCGTGTAGAGGCGGCCGGAGAAGTTGACCTTGAGGCCGTGCGTGAGATGGCCACCGTGGTCGAGCCGGAGCGCGAGGATCGTGTCGCCCGGCTGGAGCAGCGCGAAGTACGCGGCCATGTTCGCCTGGGCGCCGGCATGTGGCTGCACGTTCGCGTGCTCGGCGCCGAAGAGCTCCTTCGCGCGGTCGATCGCGAGCTGCTCGATCTCGTCCACGACCTCGCAGCCGCCGTAGTAGCGGCGCCCGGGGTAGCCCTCGGCGTACTTGTTCGTCGGCACGGAGCCGACCGCCTCGAGCACGCTCGGCCACGTGAAGTTCTCCGATGCGATCAGCTCGATCTGGCCCCGCTGCCGCTCGAGCTCGCGTCCGAGCAGGTCGGCGATCTCGGGATCGGTTTCCGCGAGCCCCGCTGCGCGGAGTCGGTCGAGCGAGAGCGGTGATACGACCATCGCCGAGGATGCTAGATGATCAAGGCAACTACCGCACCTGCGGATGACGACCCAGACACGGCGCCGGGAGCCACCCTCGGCCTTGCCGAGGCGATGGTCCGGAGCGCCTCGTCGGACGGCGCGGCGCCCTCACGGAGCACGCGCGGCTCGGCGCCCGTGAGGTCGATCACCGTGGACGCGGTGCCGGGCAGCTCGCCGCCGTCCAGCTCGACCGCGGCGTTACGGATCTGCTCGGGCACCTCCTCGAGCCTCCTCGGGTCAGGCCCGCCGGGCAGGTTCGCGCTCGTCGCGGCGACGGCGCCCACGCTGTCGAGCAGCGCCTTCGCGACCCCGTCGACGTCCGGGACCCGGACGCCGATCGTGCCCGGGCTCGCGCCGTTCAGCCAGCCGAAGCGACGGGCAGGATTCTCGAGGACGAGCGTGTACGGGCCCGGCAGCAGCGCCCGCGCGATCCTCGCCGCTCGACCCTCCAGCTCCGGCACGCACTCGAGCAGCACCTCGAGGTCGGCCGCGACGAGCGCGGTCGGCTGGAGCTCGTCGCGTCCCTTCGCCCGGTAGAGCCGCCGCACGGGCTCCTCGGAGTACGGGGTTGTCGCGAGGCCGTAGACCGTGTCCGTCGGCACGATCGCGAGCCGGCCGGCGCGGATCGCCGCGGCGGCGGCCTCGACGTCAGTCACGGCGTCCCTCGACCACACGCTCACGCCCAGTCAGGTCGGGGCTCGTGCCGACGTCCGAATAGCCGAGCCCTCCCAGCAGCGCGGCCGTTGCGGTCGCCTGACCGTCGCCAACCTCGACGACGAGCCGGCCGCCTGGCCGAAGCACGTCGAGCGCCGCCCGCGCAACCGCGTCGGTGGCGCCGCTGCCCACGAGCGCGACGTGCGGCTCGTACTCACGGACGTCCGGCATCAGAGTGGGCAGGTCCTCGGGCTCGACGTACGGCGGGTTCGAGACGACGAGGTCGAACGGTCCGTCGGGCAAGCCCTCGCGCAGGTCGTGCTCCCGCAGCTCGACCGCGATGCCGGTCCGGGCCACGTTCTCACGCGCGAGCGCGAGCGCGTCGGCCGAGACGTCGATCGCGGTCACCCTCGCCCCTGGATGTTCGTCCGCGATTGCGAGGGCGATCGCACCCGTCCCGGTGCCGACGTCGAGGACACGCGGAGTCTCGATGCCGCGAATGTGCGCAAGCGCCCGCTCGACCACGATCTCAGTCTCGGGCCGTGGAATCAACGCCCGCCGGTCGCAGGCAAGCGTGAGCCGTCGAAAGCCCCATTCGCCGAGGATGTAGGCGACCGGCTCACGAGACGCCCGGCGAGCGACGAGCGCGCGGTACTCGTCCAGCTCGTCGCCGTTCAGGGGCCGTTCGAGGTCGGTGTAGAGCTCGATCCGCTGCCGGCCGAGCGTGTGCGCGAGCAGGAGCTCCGCGTCGAGCCGTGCGGTCTCCGACGTCCCTCCGAGCTGCTCCGTCGCCGCCCGGAGCACCTCGCCGACCGTCATCCCTCGAGCGCGCGCCGCCGGTCCTCGGCCTGGAGCGCCTCGGTGAAGTCGCCCAGCCCGCCCGGGAGCACCTTCTCCAGGTTCAACGTCACCTTGACGCGATGGTCGGTGACCCGGCTGTCCGGATAGTTGTACGTCCGGATCTTCTCGGCGCGCTCGCCGGAGCCGATCTGGGACTTCCGCGCCGCGGACAGCTCGGCCTGCTGGCGCTCCCGCTCCGCCTCGTAGAGGCGTGCGCGGAGGACGCGCAGCGCCTTCGCCTTGTTCTGGAGCTGCGATTTCTCGTCCTGCATCGCCACGACGATCCCGGTCGGCAGGTGCGTGATCCGTACGGCCGAATCGGTCGTGTTCACGCTCTGGCCCCCCGGGCCGGTCGAGCGGTAGACGTCGATCTTGAGGTCGTTCTCGTCCAGGCCAACGTCGATCTCCTCGACCTCCGGCATGACGGCGACGGTTGCGGTCGACGTGTGGATGCGGCCCTGCGACTCTGTCTCGGGCACGCGCTGGACGCGGTGCGTGCCGCCCTCGTACTTGAAGACTGAGTACGCGCCGTCGCCCTTGACGGCGAAGACGACCTCCTTGAATCCCCCCGTTTCGCTCTCGTTCGCGGTGAGGAGCTCCGTCTTGAAGCCCCGGCTCTCGGCGTAGCGGGTGAGCATCCGGAGCACGTCGCCGGCCCAGATCGCGGCCTCGTCGCCTCCAACGCCCTGGCGGATCTCGACGATCACGTCCCGCTGGTCGGCGGGATCCCGCTCGACAAGCGCGAGCTTCAGCTCCTCCTCGACCTCGGCCAGCCGCTGCTCCGACTCGGCGACGAGCTCGCGGAGATCCGGGTCATCCCGGGCCGCGACGACGTCGTCGCGTGCCTCGCGCCACTCCTGCGCGAGGCGGTACGGCGTCTCCAGCTCCTTCAGGCGCCGGCCGACCTGGGCCGCCTCCCTGCGGTCGTTGTAGACGGCAGGGTTGGCCATCCGCTCCTGCACTTCGGTGTAGGAGCGCTCGAGGTCGTCGACGAGGTTCTCGATCGTGGCCGCCACGCTCGTAGGGTAGTGGAGCGACGCCGCGGGACGTTCGCCGCGACCCGCGTCTGCCATGCCCCGAAATGCCGTGGCCGTCGCGTACACGTCCGGGGACTGTCCCCGGACGTGTCCCGCTGCGGCGTGTCCGCGCGCAACAATTCTGTGCCGATTTGTCCACAACGAGGGTCGGGCGATCGCGCGGCCCTACCGTGTCGGGATGACCCGTCTACCGCGCTCGACCTTTCCCGCCTACGGCGTCTGGCACGTGACGACGCGCGGCGTCGCGCGGCAGGCCGTGTTCCGGGACGTCGGAGACGGGCGGCGCTTCCTCACACAGCTCTGGCGGGCAGTCGAGGAGCACGCCCTTCACGTCCACGCGCTCTGCCTGATGCCGAATCACTACCACTTCGTCGTCGAGTGCGTCCGCGACCTCCTCTCGCGAGCGCTCCACCGCGTCAACGGCGTCTACGCGCAGGAGTTCAACGAGAAATACGGTCGGAGTGGCCATCTCTGGGGCGACCGCTTCGCACTCTGGCAAGTACGTGACGACGAGCATCTCCGCGCAACCTGCGCGTACGTGCTCGCCAACCCGGTGCGGGCGCGACTGTGCGAGCGCCCCGCAGCCTGGCCGTGGAGCTGGAGCCGCTACTCCTCGAGCGAGGCTTCGAGCGTGATCTCGGGGACGGCCGCGAGCGCCTTCGACACGGGGCAGCCCTCCTTGGCCGCCTCGGCCGCTTCGCGGAAGCCGTCTGCGTCGAGCCCCGGCACGCGGCCGCGCACCGCGAGCGCAATCGAGGTGATACCGGTCCCGGGCACGAACGTGACCGCCGCCGACGTCGACAGTCGCTCAGGCGCGCTCCCTGCCTGGGCGAGCCCGTGTGCGAGCGCCATCGAGAAGCAGGAAGCATGCGCGGCCGCGATCAACTCCTCGGGGCTCGTCTTGCCGCCGGAGGTGTCCTCCGTGCGTGCTGGCCAGCTCACCTCGAGCGGCCCGAACGCCCCGGAACCGACCTCGTCGATCGTCCCGGAGCCGGACATCAGGTCGCCGCTCCAGGTCACCTCTGCCCGGCGCTCGGCCATTACGCCATGACCTCGACCTTGCGCTCCTCCTGGGTGATCCCGCCTTCGCGGCGGAGCACCTCCTGGAGCGCGCGGATCGAGACCTCGATCTGGTCGAGCGACGGCTCTCGGGTCGTCAGCCGCTGGAGCCACAGCCCGGGTGCGAGCAGCGCCATCAGGATCGCGTTGTCCTGGTGACGACCCGCGAAGCGGATCAGCTCGTAGGCGATCCCGGCGATCAGCGGCAGGAGCAGGATCCGGCTCAGGATCAGCCAGTACCACGACGGCTGGCCGACGAAGGCGAAGACGAAGATACCGATCACCATCACCCAGAGCAAAAATGCGGTTCCGCAACGCGGGTGGATCAAACTGAACTTCTGCACGCGCTCCGGCGTGAGCTCCTCCCCCGCCTCGAAGGCGTTGATCGCCTTGTGCTCGGCCGCGTGGTACTGGAAGACGCGGCGCAGGTCGGGCAGGAGCGAGATCAGGAGCAGGTAGGCGAGGAAGATGCACACGCGGATGACGCCCTCGATCACGACGAACGAGCCGGTCGTGTCGATCGGAAGCCAGCTCGTGAGCAACGCGGGCGTCACCTTGAAGAGCATCAGCGCGAAGCCGATCGCGATCGCGAACGAGAAGAGCAGCTGGCCCCGGGTGATTTCCGTCTTCACTTCGCCGTCGGTTGCCTCCGGATCCTGCGCGGCATAGTTCGCGGAGATTGCGAGGGCGCGGAAGCCGATTGCGAGCGACTCGCCAAGCGCGATCACGCCCCGGATGACCGGCAGCCGGAAAATGGGGCGCCGCGCCATCGGCGACGTGATGTCCTGGACGACCTCGGCGATCTCGCCGTCGGGCTTGCGGACGGCGACGGCCCACTTCGACGGGCTGCGCATCATCACGCCCTCGAGGACGGCCTGCCCTCCGATGTTGTTGCTCAACGCGAGTGGCTAGCCGCGGCGCGCGCCGCCGGCCTTCTCCAGCCGACGCTGGAAGCGCTCGACCCGACCGCCCGAGTCCATCAGCTTCTGCTTGCCCGTGTAGAACGGGTGGCAGGCCGAGCAGACGTCGACGTGGATCTCCGCCTGCGTCGAGCGGGTCTCGAACTCGTTGCCGCACGAGCAGCGAACGTGCGTCGACATGTACTCGGGATGGATTCCAGTCTTCATCGCCGGGCCAGGATAGCAGAGGCAGTTTTGGGGTCTACGTTGCCTCCAGAGACAACAACGCCGATTGCCCCGCCTCGGACTTTCCCTGCAAGCACCGCCGCCACCCCCACTGCGGCGGCCGGTTCGCATGCCAGCTTGGCCCGCTCGTAGAGGAACCGGAACCCCTCCCGGATCTCCTCCTCCGAGACGAGCACGCTCTCGACGTCATGCGCCTGCAGCACGGCCAGCGCGTTCGCTCCGGCGAACGGCGCCGAGAGCCCGTCCGCGATCGAGTTGGGCGTGACAGGAACGGGGTGGCCGGCCGCGAGAGCGTCGTGCATCGCCGTGGAGCGGTCCGGTTCGACGGCGAGCACGCGCCGGTCAGGGGCCGCGGCGGCGATCCCGGCGACCAAGCCGCCGCCGCCGACCGGGACGACGAGCGTCTCGACCTCCGGAGCATCCTCGAGCAGCTCGAGCGCGACCGTCCCCTGCCCGGCGAGGACGAGCGGGTCCTCGAACGGATGCACGAGCGCGCGACCCGTCTCGGCTGTGAGCGTCTCGAGCCGCGCGAACGCCGAAGCGGGGTCGGAGGCCTCGAGGTCGACCGCCGCGCCGTAGCCTCGAGTCGCCGCGATCTTCGCCTCGCTCGCGCCCTGCCACATGACGACGAGGCACTCGAGCCCTTCGGCCGCAGCTCCCCAGGCGAGCGCCTGCGCGTGGTTTCCCGCCGAGATCCCGATCACGCCGCGCGTTCGTTCCTCTGCGGACAGCGAGGCGAGCTTGTTCAAGACGCCGCGCGGCTTGAATGAGCCCGTCTTCTGGAAGAGCTCAGCCTTCAACCAGACGCTTTCGCCGAGGGTCCGCGAGCTGAACGTCGGTGTCCGGTGGACGCGGCCGCGGATGCGTTCCGCGGCGGCGAGCACGTCGTCGCGGGTCACCGACATTCCGGGATCGTAGACTCCGGCGCATGGACGACCATCCCGTTCGGCTCACAGTGACGGACGACCTGCGGCGCTCGCGCCTGACCGTCTTTTTTCGGCTGCTCCTGGCGATCCCCCACTTCATCTGGCTCCTCCTCTGGTCGGTTGCCGTCTTCTTCGCTGCGATCGTGGGCTGGTTCGCGGCGCTGTTCACGGGGCGCCTGCCGGAAGGGCTGCACCGCTTCTTCACCGCGTACGTGCGCTACGCCACGCACGTCGGCGCCTACGTGACGCTCGCGGCGAACCCGTACCCGGGCTTCACGGGCGAGCCCGGCTACCCGGTCGACGTCGAGCTCCCGGAGCGCAACCCGCAGGCGCGCTGGACGATCCTGTTCCGCTTCTTCCTCGCGCTCCCCGCACTGCTCCTCGCCGCCGTGCTCGGCTGGAGCGCGACAGGCGGCGGTGGTGGTGGTGCGCAGGCGGGCCAGGACTCCGGCGAGGCGTACTGGACCGGCACCTTCGTCGGTGTGGCCGCGACGTGTGCGTTCCTCGGCTGGTTCGTGGCGCTCGCACGCGGCCGGATGGCGCACGGCCTGCGCGACCTCGCCGCCTACGGCCTCGGCTACGGGGCACGGGCGTCCGCGTACGGCCTGCTGCTCACCGACCGCTACCCGAACGCCGATCCGGAGGCGATCGGACCCACCTGGGGCGTCGGCCCGCATCCGGTCCGGCTCGTGCTCGACGACGACGGCCGCCGCTCGCGCCTGACGGTGTTCTTCCGGCTGCTGCTGGCGCTCCCGCATCTCGTCTGGCTGGCCCTGTGGACGATTGCGGCATTCCTCGCCGCGATCGCAAACGGCCTCATCGCGCTCGTTCGCGGCCGCTCGGCGGAGCCGCTCCACCGCTTTCTCTCGGCCTACGTCCGCTACGGGGCCCACGTGACCGCGTTCCTGACGCTCGTCGCGAATCCCTTCCCCGGCTTCACCGGCGCGCCGGGCTACCCAGTCGACATCGAGATCGCCTCGGCCGAGCGCCAGAACCGCTGGATCACGCTCTTCCGCACGTTCCTCGTCATCCCGGCGCTCTTCGTCGCGAGCGCGCTCGCCGGCGCACTCGCGGTGGTCGGCTTCCTCGGCTGGTTCGCGTCGCTCGCGACCGGCCGGATGCCGACTGGACTGCGGAACCTCGGCGCAGTGGCGATCCGCTACCACGCTCAGACGAATGCGTACTGGTTCGTCGTCACCGACGGTTACCCGTACGCCGGCCCAGCCCTGCGGCCGCCGCCCGAGCCGGAGCCGGAGCCGGTGCTCGTCGAGGGCTTCGCCTGACCCGGCGTCGCGCGCTCGCGCTCCTCGCAGCGCTCGTCCTCCTCGCGGTCTGGGCCGCGTGCGCGTACGCCCTGTGGGAGAGCCGCGTCCCGGACGGGCTTGACCGGCCGGAGCTCGACGTCGAACAACTGATCGACCGCGACACGATCCGCGAGGCGGAGCGCTACGAGACGTTCTTCCGGGTCGAGTTCGTTGTCTCGCAGATCGTGCTGATCGCGGTGCTGCTCGCGTATGCGAAGTGGGGATTCCGCTTCGCCCGCGAGTCGGCCGCCGGCCGGATCGGCACCGGGATGATGCTCGGCATGATCGGGCTCGCACTCGTGTGGCTCTCGCAAGTGCCGTTCCGACTCGCCGAGGTCTGGTGGGACCGCCGGTACGACCAGACGGATAGCGGCTACATCGAGACGCTGTTCGCGAACTGGATCGGGCTCGGCGCCGAGTTCCTCTTCGTCTCCTTCGCGCTGGTGGTCGTGATGGCCCTGGCAGGGCCGTTCCCGCGCCATTGGTGGCTTGCGGCCGCGCCCGTCTTCATCGGCCTGGCCGCGCTCTTCGCGTTCGTGATGCCGTACTTCTCGGTGACCGACCCGCTCGAGGACCGGGAGCTCGCCGCCGACGCCCGTACCTACGCGAGCCAGCAGGGGATCGAGCCGATCCGGATCGAGGTGGAGGACGTGACCGACTTCACGAGCGCGCCCAACGCCTACGCGGTCGGCTTCGGCCCGACGAAGCGGATCGTCTTCTGGAACACGCTCCTGGACAACCCCGCCTTCAGCGACGACCAGGTGCGTGTCGTCCTCGCACACGAGCTCGGCCACCACTCGCGCCGCCATATCCCGGAGGCGATCGGGTGGTACGCGCTCTTCGCACTTCCCGGCGCCTGGTTGATCGCGGTGGCGACGCGTCGCCGCGGCGGCATGGCAAATCCCGCGGCGGTGCCCCTCTCCCTGCTCGTCGTGGTGGTCCTCGGCCTCCTCTCGACGCCTGTCTACAACTTCATCTCGCGCCACATGGAGGAGGAGGCGGACTGGATGGCGCTCGAGACGACCCGCGCCCCCGACGCCGCGCAGGGATCTCTTCGAGAGCTTCACCGTCGAGTCTCTGAACGACCCCGACCCGCCGGCCTGGTCGTACCTGCTCTTCGACAGCCATCCGTCCGTCGAGGAGCGAATCGAGCTCGCAGCGGCGTGGCGCGCGCGAGCTGCCAGGTAGGACTGTCGCTGGTTTGCGGCCGCGAAGCGGACGCCTTTAGGGATCTTCGCGCGACGCGTGATCCGCTTCCGCGGATCGCGCGTCTTTGCGCAAAATTAGGTGATCGTGTACTCGGGCCCCGACCCGCCTTCTGGCGGAGTGAGCCGGCCGCCCTTGGCGGTGATCGCGCCGCACTGGACGCAGTTCGAGGGGTTCACCTCGACCTGCACGGTGTCGTCGCCGTCTGCGGCGCCCACCTCGTAGACCTGGGCGGGGCACATGTGCTCCCACATCCGCGCCAGCTCGAGCGGCACGCGGCGCTGGATCCGGATGTGGCTCGGCTGATCGTCCCGGGTCCGGTTCCCCGAGAGGAAGACCGAGGAGAGCTTGTCGAAGGTGAGCTTCCCGTCCGGTGCGGGGTAGCTCTTCGCGCGGCCGGCCCGGATCAGGGTGCGCGCCGCGTTCGGCTCGCTCGAATAGTCCTTCGGCGGCAGGTGCCCCTTCGTCACCGTCATCGCGCTCGCGAGCGCGCCGCCGACGTAGAAGCCTTTGTCGAAGACCTGCCGCATGTTCCGCACCTCGCGCAGGTCCTCCAGCACGTAGCTGGCCCGCAGCTCCTCGTCGTACGAGTCGAGCGCGCCGACCCGCGCCGGTGACTCGCCCGGCTGGAGTGAGCGGAAGGCGGCCTCCGCGGCCATGATCCCCGACTCGATCGCGTAGTGGATCCCCTTCAGAGTCGGGACGTTCACGAGGCCCGCGCCTTCCCCGACGAGGAGCAGCCCGGGAGCGCTGAAGCGCTCTGGGGAGCGCGTGGAAGCCGCCTTCGGTGATCGTCTTCGCACCCCAGGCGACCCGCTCGCCGCCCTCAAGCATCTTGCGGACGAGCCGGTGCGTCTTGAACTCCTGCAGCACGTCGTGGACGGAGAACTCCACATCGCGGTACTCGAGCCCCGCCACGAAGCCGAGCGAGACCAGCTCCGGCCCCATCGGGTAGATGAACGAGCCCCCGAACTCGCCGTACTTGGCGCTCTTGCGGAGCGGCCAGCCCATCGTGTGGACGATGTGCTCGAGCGGCTTCGGGACCTTCCAGACCTCCTTGACGCCGAGTGCCCAGATCTGCGGCTGCGCACCCTCGAGCCCGAAGCGTGAGATCGCGCCTCCGGTGAGGTGACCCTGTGTGCCTTCCGCGAGCACCGTCAGCCTCGCGACGATGTCGGACCCTGGCTCGTAGTTTGCGAGCGGGCTGCCGTCGCGGCCGAGCCCCTTGTCGCCGGTGCGGATGCCCTGGACGCGGCCGTCGGCGACGAGCAGCTTCTGCGCGTCGGTCTCCGGCAGCACGGCGGCGCCGCCCGCCTCGGCCTGCTCGGCGAGGAAGCGACCGAGCTGCGAGACGGAGACGATCCAGTTGCCGTGGTTGCGCATCGTCGGCGGCGGCGGGACCCGGAGCGCGGTGCCCTTCGTCAGCAGGTAGACCGCCTCGCCGTGGACCTCGCCGTAGCTCGGCACGTCGTCCATCGTCAGCCGGCCGCGGAAGAGGCGGCGCAGCGCGCGCGGGTTCACGACGGCGCCGGAGAGGAGGTGCGAGCCCGGGCCCTTCCCCTTCTCGACCACCGCGACCGGCACGTCGCCGAGGCGGGCCGCCGTCTCGGGGGACTCCTCGAGCAGCTGTCCGAGCCGGATCGCGCAGGCGAGGCCGGCAGGGCCGGCGCCGACGATGAGGACGCCGACCTCGATCCGCTCGTCGACCGGGTCGGTCGGCGGCGCGATCGCTTCCGAGGGCGCGAACGGCGGCGGGTAGTCGGCCGGCCTGACGCGGTTCATGCGCCCTTGCGCGCGCGGACGAGCTCGGTCAGCTTCGGGACGATCTGGTGCAGGTCGCCGACGACGCCGAGGTCGGCGAACTCGAAGATCGGGGCGTTCGGGTCCTTGTTGATCGCGACGATCGTCTTCGAGCTCTGCATCCCGACCTTGTGCTGGATCGCCCCCGAGATGCCGCAGGCGACGTAGAGCGTCGGCGAGACCGACTTGCCCGTCTGGCCGACCTGGGCCGCGTAGGGATACCAACCGGCGTCGACCACGGCGCGCGTCGCGGCGACGGCGCCGCCGAGCGCCTTCGCGAGCTCCTCGACGAGCGCGAACTTCTCCGGCTCGCCGAGGCCGCGGCCGCCGGCGACGATCACGTTGGCGTCCTCGATCGACGGCCCGCTCTCTTCGGCGTGTGCCCGCTCGACCATCTCGGCGGCCAGCGAGTGCTCGTGCAGCTCGACCTCGAAAGGCTCCACGGCGCCGGCCGCAGGCTGCTCGCTGGGGTCGAGGGCTCCGGCGCGAAAGAGCCCGATGCGGGGAGTGGACGTCCAGCCAACGTCCACGACGACCGAGTCTCCGAGCGCGGACTGCTTGCCGACGAGGCCGCCGTCGGCGCTCGCGAGATCGGTGAGCTGCCAGTTCAGGCCCGCCTCGAGCCGTGCGGCCAGTCCCGACGCGATGTCAGCGGCGAGGATCGACTGCGCGAAGAGGACGGTCTCGAGGCCGTGCTGCTCGACGAGCTGCGCGATCGCGTCCACCCGCGGCTGCGGGAGAGGCGCCTCGAGCTTGGCGTCGTCGGCGACGTAGACGGTGGCGGCGCCGTGCTTTGCCGCCTGTTCGGCGAGCCCGTCCACGCCCGAGCCGACGATCACACCTGCCACGTCGCCGGCCCCCAGCGACGCGGCCTTGGAGAGGACCGCGAGCGAGCCCTTCTGCAGCTCCCCGTCGTGGTGCTCGAGGAAGACGAGGGCGCTCACAGAAGCCGCTTCTCCGCCAGGAAGGCGACGATCTGCTCGGCCGCGCTGCCGTCGTCCTCGATCTTGCGCGTGTCCCCGCGCGGCGGCGGCTCGGAGAGGGCGAGCACCTGCGTGCGCGAGCCCTGCTCGCCCGCGCTGCCTGCTTCGAGGCCGAGGTCGGCGAGCGAGACCGTCTCCTGCGGCTTCGACTTCGCGCCCATGATCCCCTTCAGCGAGGGGTAGCGCGGCTCATTGATCGAGTCCGCGACTGCGACGACCGCCGGCAGCGGTGCGCGGATCACGTCGTAGCCGAACTCGGTCTGCCGCTTGCCGGTGAGTGAGTCGCCCTCGAGCGTCAGCTCGGCGACCTGGGAGATGACCGGACGGCGCAGCCGCTCGGCGACGGCCGCCCAGAGCACCGCGCCGTCGGAGTCGGACGACTGCTGGCCGAAGAGGATGAGGTCCGGCTGCTCCTGCTCGAGCGCCTTGGCGAGCGTGAGGCTGGTGGCGACGAGATCGGCGCCGGCGGCGCCCTCGTCCGCGACGAGGACGGCACGGTCGGCGCCCATGGCAAGCGCCTTGCGCAGCGAGTTGAGCGCGCGCTCCGGGCCCATCGAGACGACGACCACCTCGCCCTCGCCGGTCGCGTCCCTGAGCCGGAGCGCCTCCTCGACCGCGTTCGTGTCGAAGGCGTTCAGCGCACCTTCGCCGGACCGGTCGAGCCGTTTCGTGCCGGGATCGATCCGCTTGTGGGCGGTCGCGTCGGGCACTTCCTTCACGCAGACGGCGATCTTCACGGGAACTTCACGGGCGGGACTCTAACGATGGGCCGCGAATGTGCCGATGGGGATCCGCGCCCAGGAACCTGCTACGCTCCGGCGCTTCGAGCGCGACCCGGCCCCCGATGACTGCGACCCGGACGACAGCCCGAGCACTCATTCTCCTTGCGCTCGCACTCGCGCTGGCTGGAGGCGTGGCCACGTCCGCGTCCGCGGAGGTACCGCGTCTCGTTTTCCCGGTGCTCGGCGAGGCCACGTACGAGGACGACTTCGGCGACCCGCGCGGCCAGGGCACCCACGAGGCCAACGACATCGTGGCGCCGTGGCGGGCGCTCGCCCTCGCTGCGGAGACCGGCACGGTCAAGTTCTGGACGACGTCCTCGCGCGCGGGCTGCATGCTCTACCTGTACGGCGCGAGCGGGACGACGTACCTCTACGTCCACCTCAACAACGACCTCACGAAGGACAATGACAACCAAGGCTCGTGCGTCCCCGGCGTTGCGTACGTCCCCGGGCTGAAGACCGGCGCAAAGGTCGCGGCCGGCCAGCCGATCGCCTTCGTCGGCGACTCCGGCGACGCCGACGGGATCCATCCGCACCTCCACTTCGAGGTCCACCCCGACGACGGGGCCGCGGTCAGCCCGTACCCGTACCTGCGCAAGGCCCGTCGGCTCCTCTTCGCCGCTCAGGCCGGGACGAGGTTCACGCTCGCGCTCACCGGCAAGGTCGTCAGCGCCGGAGCCCAGGACCTGGCACTCACGCTCGACCAGGTGCGCTCCTGGCCCGGCGGCCGCAAGATCAAGCACGACGGCCAGCAGGTCGCCGTCTCCGTGCCCGAGACCGCCACTCTCGAGGTGGTGGGCGATCCGACCGGGCTCGCCCCCTTCCCGGCGCTCGAGCTCTTGACGAAGGGCCTGCCGGTGACCGTCTGGACCGCGCCGGCGAAGGTGACCTTCGCGGCCCAGTCCGGCGCGAACCGCGTGCTCGCCGCCGCACGCGTCGTCGTCAAAGGCCCGAACTAGGCCGGAATCTTCTCGCGCAAGAAGTCGACGATCTCGCTCGTCGGTGCGCCGGGCGTGAACACCGCGGCGACGCCCTTCCCGCGCAGCTCCTCCGCGTCCTCCCCGGGAATCGTGCCGCCGACGACGACGAGCACGTCGTCGACGCCGTTTTCCTTCAGTCCCTCGAGGATCCGCGGCACGAGCGTCATGTGCGCGCCGGACAGGATCGAGATGCCGACAGCGTCTGCGTCCTCCTGGATCGCCGTCTCCACGATCTGCTCCGGCGTCTGATGGAGGCCGGTGTAGATCACCTCCATGCCCGCGTCACGGAGGGCTCGGGCGATGATCTTCGCGCCGCGGTCGTGACCGTCCAGGCCGGGCTTCGCGATCACCACTCTGATCTTCCGGGCCATGGCGTCGGCAGTATACGGCGGTGCGCCTCACAGTCATCGGCTCGTCGCCCGCCTGGCCCAACCCCGGCGGGGCCTGTTCGGGCTACCTCGTCGACGGCAAGTTGCTGCTCGACTGCGGGCCTGGCGTGCTGGCGAAACTGCGTCAGCGCGAGCCCTGGCCGAGCATCGACGCGATCGCGATCACCCACCTCCACCTCGACCACTGGGGCGATCTCATCCCCTGGGTCTGGGGCAGCCTCTACGGCCCGGGTGCGGCCTGGCCGCGCGTCTCCCTCTGGCTCCCGCCCGGGAGCGCGCGAGGAGCTGAGGCCGATCGCTGGCTCGGCTCGGCAGCGAGGACATGTTCGAGCGTGCCTTCGAAGTCGCCGAGTACGAGTCGCGCGTTCCGTTCACCGCTGCGGGCCTTCAGGTGACGGCCTTTCCGCTGCTGCACTACGACATGAAGACGCACGGCTTCCGGGTCGAGGGCGACCGGGTGCTCGCCTACTCCGGTGACAGCGGGCCGTGCCCGGAGCTCGAGCGAGCTCGCTCACGGAGCCGATCTTCTCCTCTGCGAGGCGACGCTCGAGAGCGCGGTGCTCGACGGGCCGCGGCGCGGACATCTAACGCCGGAAGAGGCCGAGGCCGCGGCCGCCAACGGCAACGTGAAGCGGATCCTGCTTACCCACCGCCCCGACGAGCGCCCGGCCCACGAAGGCGTCGAGCTCGCCTACGACGGGCTCGAGCTCGAGTTCTAGAACACTGGGGTTTCGCGCCAGGTACCCCAGATCTCGCGCCAGGCGTCGCACATCTCGCCCATCGTGACGTAGTCGCGTGCGGCGTCCAGGATCACGGGCATCAGATTGACGTCGTCGCGTGCGGCCGCCTCCTTCAGCGCGCCGAGGCGCGACTGTACGACCGCCGAGTCGCGGCGGCCCTTCAGCGCCTTCACGCGCTCGATCTGCTTCGTTTCGAGCGCGGCGTCGATCTTGAGGATCTCCAGCGGCGCCTCGTCCTCCAGCTGGTACCGGTTGACGCCGACGACGACGCGCTCGCCGCGCTCCACCTCCTCCTGATAGCGAAATGCCGCGTCTGCTATCTCTCGTTGCGGGAAGTTCTGTTTGATCGCCTCAACCATTCCGCCCAGCTTCTCGATCCGCTCGAAGTAGTCGTACGCCTGCGCCTCGATCCGGTTCGTCAGCTCTTCGACGTGGTAGGAGCCGCCGAGCGGGTCGATCGCGTTCACAACGCCCGTTTCGTGGGCGATCACCTGCTGCGTGCGCAGGGCAATGCGCACGGCGTCCTCGGTCGGCAGCGCCAGCGCCTCGTCGAACGAGTTCGTGTGCAGCGACTGCGTCCCGCCCAGCACCGCCGCGAGGGCCTCGATCGCGGTCCGGACGATGTTCACCTCCGGCTGCTGCGCCGTCAGCGAGACACCGGCGGTCTGCGAGTGGAAGCGCATCAGCCACGAGCGCGGGTTGCGCGCGCCGAAGCGGTCGCGCAGCTCTCGCGCCCAGATCCGCCGCGCCGCCCGGTACTTGGCGATCTCCTCGAAGAAGTCGAGGTGCGCGTTGAAGAAGAAGCTGAGCCGGGGCGCGAAATCGTCGACGTCGAGGCCGCGCGCGACCGCCCACTCGACGTAGGTGAAGCCGTCCGCGAGCGTGAACGCGAGCTCCTGCGCCGCGGTCGAGCCCGCCTCGCGGATGTGGTAGCCGGAGATCGAGATCGGATGCCACTTCGGCAGCTCGCGCGCGCAGTACTCGACCATGTCCGTGACGAGCCGCATCGAGGGCTCCGGCGGGAAGATGTACTCCTTCTGCGCGATGTACTCCTTGAGGATGTCCGTCTGGATCGTCCCGCGCAGCTCCGCCGCCGGCACGCCCTGCTCCTCGCCGACCGCGATGTAGAACGCGAGCAGGATCGCCGCCGGCGAGTTGATCGTCATCGACGTGCTGACGTCGCCGAGCGGGATGCCGCGGAAGAGCGTCTGCATGTCCTCGAGCGAGTCGATCGCAACCCCTTCGCGGCCGACCTCGCCGAGCGAGCGGGCGTGGTCCGAGTCGTAGCCCATCAGCGTCGGCATGTCGAAGGCGGTCGAGAGCCCGGTCTGGCCGTGGTCGAGCAGGTAGCGGAAGCGCTCGTTGGTCTCCTCGGCGGTGCCGAAGCCCGCGAACTGCCGCATCGTCCAGAGCTTGCCGCGGTACATCGACGGATAGACGCCGCGCGTGAACGGAAAGACGCCCGGGTAGCCGAGGTCGCGGTCGTAGTCGATCTCGACCGTGTCCGGTGTCGCCAAGCGGTTCGTTCTCGAGCCCCGAGATGGTCGTGAAGAGCTCTCCCTGACGCTCCGGCTGGCGGGCGTAGAGCTCCTCCCGCCACGCCTGCGTGCCGCTCAGAGAGCCGCGGTCCTCGGTCGTCGCCATGCGCCGATGATAGGCGAGCGCGCTACAGGAGCGCCTGCGCGGCGAAGGCGACGCCGACGACGACGAGCACCGCGCCGAGCGCCAGCCGGAGCCGGTTCTCGTCGACCTTCCCGGTCGCCTGAGCCCCGAGCCAGCCGCCGGGGAGCGCGCCGGCAAGACCCGCAGCCAGCACGTCCCAGTCGACGCGGAGGGCGGCCGCGTGCGTCGCAAAGCCCGCGACGCCGAGCAGGAAGCCGACGACGAGGTTCGTGCCGGCGGCGCGGCGGACGTCCATCCCGACGCCGCGCACGAGCGCCGGCATCCGCAAGGTGCCGAGGATGACGCCGACCGCACCGCCGAGCACGCCGATCCCGAACCCGGAGGTGGCGGCCGGCCAGAGCCGCAACCGCTCACGAGCGCGCGCGCGTACCGGCCGCAGAGCCAGGTCGATGCCGCTCCAGAGCAGCACGGCCGCGATCGCCGCGTAGAGCAGCCGCTCGGAGACGTCGCCGGCGACGAGCGCGCCGAGGATCGCGCCCGCGATGGACGGCGGCGCCATCCACGCAACGATGCGCCAGTCGACGCGCCCCGCACGAAGGTGCCCGGCAGCCCCCGCGCCCGCCGAGGCCGCGGAGATGGCGATATTCGTCCCCGCAGCGGCGACCGGGCTTCCCGTCAACGCGACGATCAGCGGGAGCCGGAGCGTCCCGAGCACGAGCCCGAGCATCGAGCCCACGTACCCGGCGACGAACGAGCCTACGAACGCGGCTGCGAGCTCCCAGGCTTCCACAGGGGCTCGTCGGCGCCAGCCAGGGCGTTCGCGGTGCGGGCGAGGATGAAGAGCAGGTCGGAGAGCCGGTTCAGATAGGCGAGGACGAGCGGGTTCAGCTCGACGTCGCGGGCGCCGAGCAGCACCTCGCGTTCGGCGCGGCGGCAAATCGTGCGGGCGATGTGCAGCCTGGCGGCCGTCTCCGTGCCGCCCGGCAGGACGAAGCTGCGCAGCTCGGGCAGGTCGGCGTTGAAGTCGTCGCAGAGCTCCTCGAGCCCGTCGATCATCGCCTGCTCGACACGCAGCCGGTCGGTGACCCCCCAGGGGACGGAGAGGTCGGCGCCGACGTCGAAGAGCTCGTTCTGGACCCGCGTCAGCGGCTCGCGCAGCGCGGCCGGAAGCTCACCGGCGAGCACGACGCCGAGCGCTGCATTGAGCTCGTCGACGGTGCCGAACGCACCGATCCGGCAGTCGAGCTTCGAGACACGGGAGCCGTCGCCGAGCGACGTCTCGCCGGTGTCGCCGCCGCGGGTGTAGATCCTCGTCAGCCGGACCGGCTCGTCGCGCGCTCTCATTGCTTCAGGGCCGGCTCGCGCTGCAGCTCGAGGATGTTGCGCGCGATCACGAGCCGCTGGATCTCGCTCGTCCCCTCGTAGATCTCCGTGACCTTCGCGTCGCGGTAGTAGCGCTCGACCGGGAACTCCTTCGTGTAGCCGTAGCCGCCGAGGATCTGGATCGCCTCCCCGGTCTGGCGGCGCGCCATCTCGGAGGCGTAGAGCTTGGCCTTCGCGCCAGCCTCGGTGTGCGGCTCACCGCGCTCCTTCAGCCACGCGGCCTTGTAGACGAGCAGCCTGGCGGCGTCGATCTCGGTCGACATGTCAGCGAGCTTCCACTGGATCGCCTGGTGCTCCGCGATCCGCTTGCCGAACGCCCGCCGCTCCTTCGCGTAGTCGCGCGCGACGTCGTACGCGGCCTGCGCGATCCCGAGAGCCTGCGCGGCGATCCCGATCCGGCCGCCGTCCAGCGTCGCCATCGCGACCGTGAAGCCCCTGCGCTCCTCGTGCAGCAGGCGATCGGCGTCGACCTGGGTCTCGACGCGCAGCTCGGCAGTCGAGGAGGAGTTGAGGCCGAGCTTCTCCTCCTCGCGTGTCACCTCGACGTGCGCGCGGTCGAGGATGAACGCAGAGACTCCGCGTGCCCCCTCGATGTCGGGATCGGTCCGGGCGAAGAAGACAAACGTGCCGGCCTGCTCGCCGGTCGTGATGAACTGCTTCGATCCGGAGATGCGCCAGCCGTCCCCGTCCGGAACGGCCGTCGTTCGCAGCGCCCCGGCGTCCGAGCCGGAGCCCGCCTCGGTGAGCGCGAACGCGCCGATCTTCTCCCCGTGCGCGAGCGGAGGCACGAAGCGGCTCCGCTGCTCGTCGGTGCCGAAGGCGAGGATCGGGAGCGTGCATGCGCTCGTGTGCACGGCGACCGTCACGCCGACGCCCGCGTCCGCACGCGAGAGCTCCTCGAGCACGAGGATGTAGGAGAGGAAGTCGGCGCCTACGCCGCCGTACTCCTCCGGAACGCAGACGCCCATCAGGCCGAGCTCGGCGAGCTTCACGTAGAGCTCGGCCGGGAAGTGGTGCTCCCGGTCCCAGGCTGCCGCGTTGGGCTCGATCTCGGCCTGCGCAACCTCCCGCGCCAGCGCCTGGATCTCCCGCTGGTCGTCCGTGAGCGAGAAGTCCATCGCGCGCGAGTCTAGATGGTGGGTGTTACGCGGCGGCGAGAAACTCCCGACGGATCTCGTGCAGAACGTGCTCGCGATCGCGGAACGCGTCGACCACGTCCGGGTCGAACTGCTTCCCGGACTGGGCGACGATCTCCCGGCGCGAGGCGCGCCAGTTCTGGGCGTCGCGATAGGGACGGTGGTTCGTGAGCGCATCGAGCGCGTCGGCAACGGCGAAGATTCGGGCCCCGATCGGGATCTCCTCGCCCCTGAAGTGGTCGGGATAGCCGCTGCCATCCCAGCGCTCGTGGTGCGAGCGCACGACGGCGACCCCAGCTCCCTGGAGGAAGGCGACGCCGCCGATCATCTGGGCGCCGAGGACCGTGTGGGCCCGCATCACATGCCACTCGGACTCGCTGAGCGGGCCCGGCTTGAGCAGGATCTGGTCGGGCACGCCCATCTTGCCGATGTCGTGGAGGAGGAAGCCGTACTCGAGCCCCGGGTCGGCGGCGAGCTGCGGGTCGATCGCAGCGGCGAGCTCGAGCGCATAGCGCTGGACGCGCTGCGAGTGCTGTCGCGTGCCCGTGTCCTTCGTGCCGAGGGCGGTCGCGAGCGCCGAGACGGTCTCGCGGTACGCGCTCTCCAGCAAAACACGCTGGCCGCGCTCGAGCTCGACCAGGTGGCGGAGATCGCGTGCATAGAGGACGAGCTGTTCCTCGTCGGGCCGGCCGTTCGACCGCCGCATCGGCACGCCGACATCGGCTCCCGCGAGCCGCTCGACGACGCTGAGCAGCTCGAGCGGGCGGAACGGCTTCAGCAGCAACGCGTCTGCGCCGACCGCGCCCGCCACTTCCTCGACGTCCTCCATCCCGGTCAGGAGCACGATCCTGATCGAGCTCGTGCGTGCGTCCGACTTCAGCTCGCGGCAGAAGGCGAGCCCGTCCATCCCAGGCATGCCGACGTCGAGCACCATCACGTCCGGCGTCGACTCCGCGATCCGCCGCTCGGCCTCGGCCGCGTCGCCCGCCTCGTCGACGTCGACGGCGACGTCCTCGAACGTCGTCCGCAGAAGTGTGCGGAAACCCGAATCGTCGTCGACCAGCAGCAGGCGCATCGTTTTCAGGATAGGCGGTTCGAGTGAGGGGAACACAACCCCCTTTCAGGGAGTCACCTCAGTAGGTGTAGAAGCCCCGCCCCGTCTTGCGGCCGAGCCGACCCGCCTGAACATACTGGCGCAGGAGGGGACAGGGAGCGTACTTCGGGTTCCCGAGCCCTTCGTGCAGCACCTCCATGATCGCCACGCACGTGTCGAGGCCGATCAGGTCGGCCAGCGCGAGCGGCCCCATCGGATGCGCGAAGCCGAGCTTCGCGATCGTGTCGATCGCCTCGGGCTCGGCCACGCCTTCCATCAGCGCGTAAGCCGCTTCGTTGATGAACGGCATCAGGATGCGGTTCGAGACGAAGCCGGGGAAGTCGTTCGCCTGCGCCGGCACCTTGCCCAGCTCCTCGGCGAGCTTCGTGATCGCGGCGGCCGTCTCGTCCGAGGTCTGCGCCGCCCGGATCACCTCGACGAGCTTCAGCACGGGAACCGGGTTGAAGAAGTGCATCCCGATCACCTGCTCGGGCCGCTTCGTCACTGCTGCGAGGGAGGTGATCGGGATCGAGGAGGTGTTCGACGCGAGCACCGCGCTGTCGGGCAGCAGCTCGTCGGCGCGACGGAAGAGATCCTCCTTGACGGACGCGTCCTCGACCACGGCCTCGAGCAGGAGGTCGGCGGCGACGAGGTCGTCGACCGCCGCGACGCGCGCGAGCACCTCGTCCGGATCGGCGCCTCCCTTCTCGGCCAGCTTCTCCAGGCTCTTCCGCATCGCCGCGAGCCCGCGCTCGGTCGCGCCGGGCGCGGCGTCGTAGAGCGAGACGCGGCGGCCGGACGCGGCCACGACCTGGGCGATGCCGCCGCCCATCTGACCCGCACCCGCGACGAGGACATGCTCGAACTCCATCGCGCGGCAGGCTAACGGGGGCGACGCACCCGCCGCACGAGGAAGAACGCTCCGGCGAGGAGGACGAGCGCGCCGACGACGATCCCGCCCCAGTTGAGCGGCGGCAGCGTCCGGTCCTCGACGTCGGTCAGCTCGAGAAACGCCGCCGGCTCGACCTGCGAGCAGAGACCCGAGCGCCAACGGGCGCCGTCCAGCTCGAGTAGGAGCCCCACCCGCTCTCCGACCTGGGCTGCGAGCCCGCAGGCGGCGCTGTCGCGCGGAGTCACGACCTCGACGCGGTTCACGATGTCGCCCTTGTAGATCTGCTCGACGCGGAAGAGGAGCGTGACCTCGACGCCGGACTCACGCCGCTCGAGCACCGTGCCAACGAAGGCGCCGTCCGCCCGGGGCAGGTCTCGCTCGAGGTCGACCGGAGCACACGTGCACGCGAGCGCGCCGGCGGCGGAGGCGAGCAGCCCCACAGCGGCCGCAGCGAGCGCGACGCAGGTCACGCGCACGCGCGCCCGCCGCCCTGTGGAAAAAGAGTTGGTGAATTGTTGACCGCGGACGCGTCCTGCCGGGACGTGTCCGGGGACAGTCCCCGGACCGGTCCACCACGGACGTTGTCGCTTGCGGGCAGGCTCGGCGGGCTCAGACCTCGATCAGGAGCGCGTCGCCCTGGCCCCCGCCGGAACAGATCGCCGCCAGGCCGAGGCCACCCCCGTTGCGGCGGAGCTCGTGCACCATCGTCCCGACGATGCGGCCGCCGGAGGCCCCGATGGGGTGCCCGAGCGCCACGGCGCCGCCGTTCACGTTCACGATCTCCTCGTCGGCGCCGAGCATGCGGGTCGAGTTGAGCGCGACCGACGAGAAGGCCTCGTTGATCTCGACTCGCTTGACGTCCTCGATCGTCTTCCCGGCCTTGTCGAACGCAATCGCGGCCGCGTTCGCCGGCGTCCGCACGAGATACGCGAAGTCGTCCGCGACGGATCCCTGCGAGACGATCGTTGCCAGCACCTCGAGCCCGCGCCGGCGCGCGAGCTCCTCCGACGTCACGAGCACGCACGACGCGCCGTCGTTGACGCCGGGCGCGTTGCCGGCCGTGGTCGTCCCCTCGGGGTCGAAAACGGGCTTCAGCTGTGAGAGCGAGTCCATCGTCGTGTCCCGCCGGATGCCTTCGTCGGCGGTGACGTCCCCGACCGGGACCAGCTCGGCGTCGTAGCGGCCCTCGTCCTGCGCCGCCGCGGCGCGCTGGTGCGAGCGGAGCGCCCACGCGTCCTGCTCCTCACGGCTGATCCCGAGCTCGCGGGAGACCATCGAGTTGTGCTGGACCATGTGCATCTGGTCGTACGCGTCGGTGAGCCCGTCGAAGATCATCGAGTCGATCAGCTCGCCGTGTCCGAGCCGGTAGCCGAAGCGCGCCTTCTTGAGGAGGTAGGGCGCGTTCGACATCGACTCCATCCCACCCGTCACGATCACGTCACACTCGCCGGCGCGGATCATCGCGTCGGCGATCTGAACGGCCCGGATCGAGGACGCGCAGACCTTGTTGATCGTGTCGGCGGGCGTCTCCTTCGGAAGGCCGGCGCCGATCGCAGCCTGGCGGGCCGGCGCCTGGCCGGCGCCCGCCTGGAGCACCTGACCCATGATCGTGTACTCGGGCTCGTCGGGCTCGAGGCCGATCCGCTCCAGCGCAGCCTTGATCACGAGCGAGCCGAGCTCGGTCGCCGGGTAGCCGGCGAGACCGCCGCCGAGCTTGCCGAACGGCGTCCGCACCGCGGAGACGATGACCGAGCGGGACATGCCTTGAATCTAGCGGGAGTACGACGCGCCGGGCTCGAGCTTCCGTGCGAACGCGACCAACAGCCGCACGCACGCCTCGATGTCCCTCAGCTCCACGATCTCGACCGGCGAGTGCATGTTGCGGAGCGGGATCGAGACGAGCCCGGTCGGAACTCCTCCTCGCGAGATGTACGTGTCGTCTGCATCCGTGTAGGAGTCCGGTCCCGTCTCGATCGTGTGCGCGATTCCTTCGGTCTCGGCCGCGCCGACGAGGAGGTCGAAGATCGTCGGGTTGACCAGGGGCCCGCGGAAGATGGCAGGCCCTCCGCCGAGCTTGTGGTGACCGCCCGTGTTCGGATTGTCCGCCGGAACGTCCGTGGCGTAGGTGACGTCGAGCGCGATCACGACGTCCGGTCTCAGAGCGTATGTGGCGGTACGGGCGCCGAAGTGGCCGAGCTCCTCTTGCGCGGAGGCGACGAGCGCGACGTCGACTCCCTCGAGCCGGCGAATCGTCTCGAGCGCGACGTAGACGCTCGCGCGGTTGTCGAGGCTCCTGGACGCGATCCTGCCGCTAGCGAGCTCGACAGGCTCGCCGACGATGACCATCGGGTCGCCGGGGGAGACGAGCGCGCGGGCCTCGTCCCCGTCGCGGGCGCCGATATCGACGTAGAGCTGGTCCCACGCCACCTTCTCGTCGTCCTTCACCCTGCGCGCGATCACGCCCGGAACGGGGCCGCTCTTCGTCCGGATCTCGACACGCTGCCCGTACGCGACGTTGGCGCGCATGCTGCCGAGCCGATGCACCGCGAGCAGCGCGTCGTCGGGAATGTGCGAGACCGCGAGCCCGATCACGTCGAGGTGGGCGAACAGGGCGAGCAGCGGCCCGTCCGCCTCGCGCCGGCGCGCGACGAGGTTGCCGACCGAGTCGGTCTCGATCTCGGCGACGTCCCCGACGGCTCGACGGACGACGTCGAAGGCCAGGTGCTCGTGACCGGAGGGACCGTGCGCGCGCAGCAGGTGGTCGAGCAGCTCCGGGACGGCCATCGTGCGGGCAGTCTATGGCGGTGCCCGCCGTGCACATCCCAACCGACCTGCTCACGCCGCTCGGCGCCTACCTCCGCCTGCGCGAGGGCGCCGGAGCGAGCTTCCTGCTCGAGTCGGTCGAGCAGGGTCGCCTGGGGCGGCACTCGTTCGTCGGCGCGGGCTCGCGGCTCGTCACGTTCGAGGAGGCGGAGCGGCTCGACGCGCCCGTGGTCGGCTACCTCGCGTACGACCACGTCGCGCGGCTCGAGCCAAGTGTTCCGCTCCCCGCAGAGGGCCCCGACGTGCCGGAGAGCCGGTTCGTCGTCGCCGAGACGCTCGTCCGCTTCGACCACGGCAGCGGCACGGCCGAAGTGCTCGCCGGCGATCCGAACGCGATCCGCGCCGCGCTCGAAGCCGACCTTGTGTTTCAGAAACACAAGGCGTCGCCCGGCGGCGCGGTTCGCCGCTTCCCCGCGCAGGCGGTCTACGAGGACGGCGTGCGCCGGATCAAGGAGCTCATTCGCGCCGGCGACGCGTACCAGGTCGTCCTCTCACAGCGGGCCGAGCGGCCGACGTCCGCCTCTGCGGTCGAGCTCTACCGGGCGCTGCGCCGCGTCAATCCGTCGCCGTACCTCTTCCTGCTCGAGCTCGGCTCGCTCGCGCTGATCGGCTCGTCACCGGAGACGCTCGTCAAGTGCGAGGACGGCACGGCGAGCCTGAACCCGATCGCCGGCACGACCGAGCCGGGCGCCGGCGACGCGGAGCGCCTGCTCGCCTCCGAGAAGGACCGGGCCGAGCACGTGATGCTCGTCGACCTCGGCCGGAACGACCTCTCGCGCGCATGCGAGCCGGGCACTGTCCGCGTCGCGCGCTTCCTCGAGCCCGAGCGCTTCTCGCACGTCACCCACCTCGTCTCCGAGGTGACCGGCGCGCTGCGCCAGGACGTGACGCCGTTCGAGCTGCTGCGCCGGTGCTTTCCCGCCGGCACCGTCTCGGGTGCGCCGAAGGTGCGCGCGATGCAGATCGTCTCCGAGCTCGAGGGCTACCGCCGCGGCTCGTACGCGGGCGCGGTCGGTTACGTCCTTCCCGCCGGGCCGGACGCGGCTCCGACCATGGACACGTGCATCGCAATCCGCACGATCGCCCTCCAGGACGGCGTCGCGCGGCTGCAGGCCGGAGCGGGGATCGTGGCAGACTCGGATCCGGCCGCCGAGCACCGCGAGTGCCTCGCCAAGCTCGCCGCGCTCGAGGCCGCGATCGACCTGGCGGAGAGAGGCCCCTGATGCTGCTGATGCTCGACAACTACGACAGCTTCACCTACAACCTCGTGCACCTCTTCCAGGAGCTCGGGGCCGAGGTCACCGTGTACCGGAACGACGCGATCACCGTCGAGGAGGCCGAGGCCCTCGCGCCGTCCCACCTCGTCGTCTCCCCCGGTCCCGGCCGCCCCGCCGACGCGGGCGTCTCGGTGGAGCTGATCCGGCGGCTCGGCCCGCGCGTGCCGACCCTGGGCGTCTGCCTCGGCCATCAGGCGATCGTGGAGGCGTTCGGCGGCGAGGTCGGCCAGGCCCGGGCGCTCCTGCACGGGAAGTCGTCGCAGGTCGAGCACGACGGGAAGGGAGTCTTCGCCGGGCTCCCGGCGACGATCGAGGCCGGCCGCTACCACTCGCTCGCCGCGGTCCGTGTCCCCGACGAGCTCGACGTGACCGCCCGCACCGCCGACGGGGAGGTGATGGGCGTGCGGCACCGCGAGCTGCCGATCGAGGGCGTCCAGTTCCACCCCGAGAGCGTGCTCACGCCGCTCGGCCCCGAGCTCGGCCGCAACTTCCTCGAGGGCTCGTGATCCAGGCGGCGCTCGGCGACCTCCTCGACGGCCGCGATCTCGGCCGCGACCGAGCCCGGGAGGTGATGGCCGAGATCATGCGGGGCGAGGCGACCCAGGCCCAGATCGGCGGCTTCCTCGTCGCGCTGCGTCTCAAGGGGGAGACGGCCGACGAGATCGCCGGCTGTGCCGAGGCGATGCGGGAGCACGTCCTCCCGGTCCAGCCGGACCGAACCGACCTCGTCGACACGGCGGGAACGGGCGGCGACGGCGCGCACACGATCAACATCTCGACCGCCGCCGCGATCGTGGCGGCGGCGGCAGGCGCAGGCGTGGCGAAGCACGGCAACCGCGCCGTCTCCTCCGCCTGCGGCTCCGCGGACGTCCTGGAAGCGCTCGGCTTCGAGCTCGAGCAGCCGCCCGAGCGGATCGCGCGGTCGATCGACGAGCTGGGCTTCGGCTTCATGTTCGCGCCGGCGCACCATCCCGCGATGCGCCACGCCGCCCCGGCGCGGCGCGAGCTCGCCACACGTACCGTGTTCAACGTGCTCGGCCCGCTCACCAACCCGGCGGGCGCACGCGCCCAGGTGATCGGCGTCTATTCACGGCCACTCGTCCGTACGATCGCGGACGTGCTGGCCCAGCTCGGGGCCAGCCGCGCCTTCGTCGTGCACGGCGCGCATGGGATCGACGAGCTCTCCCCGGCCGGGCCGAACGACGTCTGCGAGGTCGTGAACGGCGAGGTGCGTGAGCGGGTGATCGACCCGGTCGAGCTCGGGATCGAACGCGGCGACCCGGACGAGCTCCGCGGCGGCTCGCCGGCCGAGAACGCCGCGGCGATCCGCGAGGTCTTCGCCGGAGCCCCCGGCGCGCGCCGCGACGCGATCCTCCTCAACGCGGCGGGCGCGGTCGCAGCTGCCGGCCATGCCGAGGACCTGCGGGAGGGGCTCGTGCTCGCCCGGCGAGCGGTGGACACAGGTGCGGCGGCAGCCCGGCTGGACGAGCTGGCGAGGTTCAGCAATGCGGTTTAGGGACGCCCTCGCTGCCCCGGGACTCGGAGCGATCGCCGAGATCAAGCGCCGGTCGCCGTCCCTCGGCGACATCCGCCCCGATGCCCAGCCCGGCCCGATCGCGGCGGCGTACGCGCGCGCGGGCGCGGCGGCCGTCTCGGTCCTCGTCGACGAGCGCTTCGGCGGCGACTGGGACGACCTCCGAGCCGCGCGGGCCGCGACGGAAGCGCCCCTCCTGGCGAAGGGCTTCTTCTCCACCGACGAGCACCTGCGGACGGCGAAGGACGCGGGCGCCGACGCGGTCCTCCTCCTGCTCCGCGACCTCGACGACGGGCAGATGCGCAGGCTGATGGGCGTCGCGGAGGAGCTCGGCCTCGACGCGCTCGTCGAGGCGCACGACGCCGAGGAGCTGGCGCGGGCAGCGGCGCTCGCAGCGCCGGTGATCGGCATCAACGCCCGTGACCTCGCCACCTTCGCGATCGACCGCAGCACTCAGCTCGCCCTCGTTGCGGACAGCACTGACCTCCCACACGCCCCCGTCGTCGTCGCCGAGAGCGGGATCCACACGCGGGCGCAGGGCGCCGCCGCCGAGCTCGCCGGCGCCGATGCGATCCTCGTCGGCTCGGCGCTGATGCAGGCGCCCGACCCGGCCGGAAAGCTGCGCGAGCTGCTCGCGCGGCCGCTCGTGAAGGTGTGCGGCCTGACGCGCGAGGAGGACGTCGCCGTCGCGGCGGAAGTGGGCGCCGACCTGGCCGGCTTCGTCCTCGCGCCGGAGAGCCCGCGTGCTGCCGAGAGCGTCCTGCCCGTTCCGGACGAGCTGCTCGCCGTCGCGGTCTGGGTCGGCGAGGCGGGTGCGACAGACGCGGCCCTCGACCAGGTGCACGAGCGCGCCGACGGTGCCGTCCGTGGACGTGACGGCGTGCTCCTGCGCGAGGGCGAGCAGGTGGCCCGCGTGCTCGACCTTCCCTGGCAGGAGGACGACCCCGGCCACTGGGACCGCGCCGCGGCCGAACCGGGCCGGGTCGTGCTCGCCGGCAAGCTCGCGGCTGACAACGTCGCCGCGGCGATCGAAAAAGTGCGCCCGTGGGCCGTCGACGCGAGCTCGAGGCTCGAGTCCGCACCGGGGATCAAGGACGCGGCCAAAGTGCGCGCCTACGTCGAGGCGGCCCGAAATGCTTGAGACGTACGGGCCTTACGGCGGCCGATACGTGCCCGAGACGCTGATCCCGGGCCTCGACGAGCTGACGGCCGCCTGGGAGGACGCGCTCGCGGACGAGACCTATCGCGCGGAGCTCGACGAGCTGGGAGCGACCTACGCCGGTCGGCCGACGCCGCTCAGCAGGGCCGAGCGCTTCGCCCCCGACAAGCGGCTCTACCTGAAGCGGGAGGACCTCCTGCACACGGGCGCGCACAAGCTGAACAACGCGCTCGGCCAGGCCGTGCTGGCGCGGCGCCTCGGCAAGCGGCGGATCGTCGCCGAGACGGGCGCGGGACAGCACGGAGTCGCGACGGCGACCGTGTGTGCCCGGTTCGGGCTCGAGTGCGTCGTCTACATGGGCAGCGAGGACATGCGTCGTCAGAAGCCGAACGTCGAGCGCATGGGCCTGCTCGGCGCCGAGGTGCGTCCCGTCGAGTTCGGCACGAGGACGCTGAAGGAGGCGACGAGCGAGGCGATCCGCGACTGGATCACCAACGTCGAGACCACGCACTACCTGATCGGCTCCTGCGTCGGCCCGGCGCCGTATCCGGCGATCGTGCGGGAGCTGCAGGCGGTGATCGGTCGCGAGACGCGACGCCAGGTGCTCGAGGCCGAGGGCCGGTTGCCTGAGGCCGTGATCGCGTGCGTCGGCGGCGGCTCGAACGCGATCGGCATGTTCGCCGGCTTCATCGACGACGCCGAGGTCGAGCTGATCGGCGTCGAGGCGGCCGGGGCCGCGAGCCTCGGCACCGGTCGCGCGGCGGTCCTCCACGGCTCGCGCTCCTCGGTGCTCGCGGACGAGGACGGTCAGATCTCGGACGCGCACTCGATCTCCGCCGGCCTCGACTACCCGGGCGTCGGGCCCGAACATGCCTACCTGCGCGACTCCGGCCGCGCGCGCTACGTCGGCGCCACCGACGAGGAGGCACTCGACGCATTCCGCCGGCTGACCCGAACCGAGGGGATAATCCCCGCGCTCGAGCCTGCGCACGCGCTCGCGCGCGTCGACGAGCTCGACGCGGAGCTCGTCGTCGTCTGCCTCTCCGGCCGCGGCGACAAGGACCTCGCCGAGGTGCTCGCGCGATGAAGGACGACTACGAGCCGGCGCACACGGCGGCGTTCTTCGACGAGCTCGGCGAGCGGGAGTGGCTTCGGTTCGCCGACGGCCGAACCCCGCCGCAAAGCCTCGACGTCCACCTCGACCACCTGCGGCGCTTCGTCGCGCCCGGCGACCGTGTGCTCGACCTCGGCGCCGGGCCAGGCCGCTTCACGATCGAGCTGGCACGGCTCGGCGCCGAGGTCGTCGTCGCCGATCTGTCACCGAAGCAGCTCGAGCTGAACCAGGAGAAGGTCGCGGAAGCGGGGCTCGAGCACGGGGTCGTCGAGCGCGTGCTCGCCGACGTGACCGACCTCTCGCGCTTCGACGACGCGAGCTTCGACGCGGCCGTCTGCTTCGGCGGACCCCTCAGCTACGTGCTCGACCGCGCCGAGCTCGGGGTCGTCGAGCTCGTCCGCGTCGTCCGGCCGGGCGGGCACGTTCTCGTCTCGGTGATGTCACTGGTCGGCGCGGTCGTTCACTTCGCGCCGCAACTCCTCGACCTCGTGCGCCGCGACGGTCCCGAGCCGAACGACGCGATCCTGCGCACCGGCATCCTGCCGCAAGGCGAGGGTTACGGGCACCTGCCCATGAAGCTCTTCCGCTCGGACGAGCTCGATGCGCTCCTGTCTCGGCACGGCGAGGTCGTCGCGGTATCGGCGGCCGGCCTCTTTCCGGCGCTCTACCCGCCCGAGCCCGAGCTGCAGGAGTTCATCGTCCACGTGGAGCGGCAGCTCGCCTCGGAGCCAGGCGCGGTCTCGTGCGGACAGCACATCCTCGCGGTCCTCCGCAAGCCGTGAGCAAGACACTCGCGATCTACCTCATGTCCGACCCGGACACGCCCGAGCTGGCCGAGGCGGCGGTGGAGGGCGGCGCGGATTTCGTCGAGCTCGGCTTTCCCTTCTCCGATCCGCTCGCAGACGGCCCCGTGATCCGCCGGGCCGCGGAGCGGGCGCTCGCGAAGGGGATGCGCACGCAGGCCTGCCTCGACTGCCTCGCGAGCGTGCGGGCCCGCGTCGACGTGCCGCTCGTGCCGATGACCTACTCCGCGCTGCTCGAGGCCTACGGCTGGGAGCGCTTCGCGGCGGACGCCCGAGCGGCCGGCGCCACGACCATGATCGTCGCCGACCTCCCGGCTGGGGAGAAGCCCGAGCTACGCCGCGTCCAGCTCGTCGCACCCACGTCGACGGACGAGCGGATCCGGCTCGCGGCGGGCGAGACGGACGGCTGGCTCTACCTCGTGACGCTCACCGGCACCACCGGAGCGCGCTCCGGCCTCTCTGCCGCACTCGCCGGCCTCGCGACCCGCGCCCGCGCGGCCGCGCCGGGCGTGCCGCTCTACGCCGGCTTCGGCATCTCGAGCGCCGACGACGCCCGCGCGGCAGCCGAGCTGACGGACGGGATCGTAGTCGGCTCGCGCGCGCTCGAGGTCGCCGAAGACGGCCCGGCTGCGCTCCGCAGCTACGTCGGGAGCCTGCGGGCCGCGCTCGACACTGTTTAGGTTTCCGGCATGAGCGAGTCGCTGCGCGGGCAGCTGCTGGTGGCGGCGCCGATCCTGCGCGACCCCAATTTCCACCGCACGGTCGTCCTCGTCGCCGAGCACGGCGACGAGGGCGCGATGGGCCTCGTCCTCAACCGGCCGACCGACACGCCCGTCGGCGCAGCGCTCCCGGAGCTCGCCACGCTCGCGGGCGACGCCGAACCGGTCTACGTCGGCGGGCCCGTCGCGCTCGAGTCGGTGCTCGCTGTCGCCGAGCTCGACGACCCCGACGATGCCTCGGAGCTCCTCTTCGACACCGTCGGCTTCGTCCAGGAGCCAGACGTCCCGGTCGTACGCGGGCGGGTCTTCGTCGGCTACGCGGGGTGGAGCGCGGGCCAGCTCGAGGCGGAGCTGGAGGAGGAGTCGTGGCTCGTCCTGCCGGCCGAGCCGGACGACCTCTTCAGCGACGATCCGGACGGGCTCTGGAGCGCGGTCCTGCGCCGCCAGGGCGGTCCGTACGCCCTCCTCTCGCTGATGCCGCCGGACCCCTCGCTGAACTGACGAGTGCCTCGAGGGCTCGCCCGCGGGCGGCCTAGATGGCTGATCGGCAATTACCGCACTTGCGGATGACGACCCAGACGCGGCGCCGTGAACCACCCTCGGCCTTGCCAAGGCAACCAGCCTTGGCTGCGTCCGAGTGCGGCCCACAGCTTGGTCTGGATCGCCCCCGCAAGCACGCCAACTACCGATCAACCATCTAGCGGACGAGCTGCATCGCGCCCAACAAGCGGCGCGCGAGCATCGGCAGCATCGCCACGGCGATGCGCGGCTCTTGCTCGAGCAGCTCCGCGAACTCCTGCCGGCCGATCGCGAGGCACCTGACGTCTGTCAGCGCGCGCACGTGCGCGACCCGATGCGCGTCGGGGACCAGCAGAGTCAACTCGCCGACGAACTCGCCCGGGCCGAGCTCGGCCCGGAACCCACCCCGCGCCTCGACGACAACTGTGCCCTCCTCGACGACGTACATCCCGGAGCCGGCGTCGTCCGCCTGGGCGAGCACCGTTCCCGCCGGGCAATCGAGCTCGGCGACGAGCGCGGCGACCCGGGCGAGCGCGTCGTCCTCGAGGCCGGCGAACAGCGGGATCTCGCGCAGGCGGCCCAGATCGACGGCTTCGCTCACGGCAGAGTTCATATCACGGTACGCCGAGCGCGGAACGCGGGTCTTTGACTCGCCTTTGACCGGGTCGTGGTTGACTACGGGTGGGCACCCGAACGGAAGGAGGCCCATGGAAGAGGCACGCACGACACGTCGGGCACCGCTCCTCGTCGCGCTTGCAGGAGTCCTCCTGCTGGCCGCGGTGTGGGCGACCATGGCGCTCGCCGGCGGCTCGAGCTCGGCTGCGAAGCCGGCCAAGGCCCCGGCGGCTCCGGCCCAATCCTCGAACGACCAGAGTGGGTACGCCGGCAAGTCCGGCGGCGACCACGACTGCCCGTTCGAGGAAGGCACGTCGAACGACCTCTGACAGCGTGGGGCCCGGCTCCGGCCGGGCTCCGCGTCTCTCGTCCTGCGGGGTATGGTCGAGCCGTGTTCGACCACGTCACGATCAGGGCTTCAGACCGTTCTACGTCGGAGCAGTTCTACGAAACCGTGTTGCGCACGCTCGGAATCGAGCAGACGCACAGGGACGACGACTTCACGGAGTGGAACGACTTCTCGCTCGCACAGGCGGACGCAGGGGACCCGCCGACGCGGCGGCTGCACATCGGCTTCGCTGCGCCGTCGCGGGCGCACGTGGACGAGTTCTGGCGGGTCGGCATCGCGGCGGGATTCACGGACGACGGCGCGCCGGGGCCGCGCCCGCAGTACAGCGAGGACTACTACGGCGCCTTCCTGCTCGATCCGGACGGCAACAGTGCCGAGGCCGTGCACCACGGCTCGGTCCAGAACCGAGGGAGCGTCGATCACCTCTGGGTTCGCGTGACCGACCTCGAGGCGTCGACGCGCTTCTACGAGACGGTCGGGCCCGCAGCCGGATTCCGCGTCGGCAGCGAGAATCCCGGGCGGACGCAGTTCGCGTGCGTCAGCGGCTCCTTCTCCGTCGTCGGCGGCGAGGCGCCGTCCGAGAACGTGCACATCGCGTTCGCCGCGGACGACAACGAGACCGTGGACCGGTTCCACCGCGAGGCGACGGCCGCCGGTTACCGCGACAACGGCGCTCCCGGCGAACGGCCGATCTACCACGAGGGCTACTACGGCGCCTTCGTGCTCGACCCCGACGGCAACAACGTCGAGGTCGTGAACCACAACCGTTAGACGGAGCCCGTCCTCCGTCGCCGGCTGAGCATCCAGCCCCCGACCGGCAGCAGCAGCGCCGTCCACAGCCACTGCCAGTTCCGGCCGACGAACCCGCTCAGCCGCTCGCGGAGCGGCACCTGGACCTCGAGCGTCCGCTCGAACGTCCGCACGGTGTAGAGGGACTCCTTGCCCTCGAGGTCGAGGATCGCGGAGAGGCTCAGGTGCAGCCGCCGGGTTCCGGTCTTCGTCGGCTCGACCTCCCACTTCCACTCGGTGACGCCGGCGCCGCTCACCGATTGCGCGGCCGGCGTGATCGCCTCGATCTTGAAGCCGGTTCCAGCGAGGTTGGCCTCCATCTCGTCGGACGCCTTGATCCGGGCGCCCTCGCGCCGGCCGAGCGCTGTGATCTCCTCCTGGAGCCGACGGATGGAGCGTCTCCCCGAGAGGAGCAGCTGGATCACCGCCGGCTCCTCGAGGCGGAGCGTCGAGGGCGCGTTGAAGGCGGCGTTCACCGTCGGCAACCCTTCGATGACACGGTCGATCTCGAAGCCGTTGACCTCTCCGCTTCCGGCGCCACCTGCCGACGGCGGTGGCGCGGGCGGCGCACCGACCGTCGGTGTCCCACCGGACAGCGTGGGCGCGGCTCCTACCCCCGCGTACTGCTCGGTGTCGGCGAGCACGAGAGCGAACGCCAAGCCGGCGGCGGTGACCCCCGCCGCCGCCAACCCGACGACCCACACCCGGCGTGCGCGCGACTTGCTCGTCGCGCCCCCCATCGCCTCCATGGCCACGGGACGCCCGCGGGCGCCGGTTTCTTCCAGATGTCAACGCCGGGAGCAGCCACCTGTACCCTGTCGGCGCCGGGGCTGTTCGCTTTCGTGCCCTTCTCTGTGATGCCGCCTGCGAAGGCGGGTGCCCAAGAGGACCCCCTGCGTTCCCGACCACGGACCGATGCATCGTGGCGATGCGGAAGGAGGCAGCATGGGCGTCAAGGAAGAGAAGGTCGAGCTCGAGGGCGAGATCCTGGAGGCGTACGGGGGCGGCAAGTTCCGGATCGCGTTCCCGAACGGCCACGAGGCGATCGGCTACACCTCGGGCAAGATGCGGCGCTACCGGATCCGCATGAGCCCCGGCGACAACGTCAAGGTCGAGCTCTCGCCGTACGACCCGACGCGCGGCCGCATCGTCTATCGCGAACGCTGAGCGAAGCGCCGCCGGCCCGGCGATCGACCTGGCCGCGGAGCTACAGCGCCGGGGCCGCGCGACGCTCGAACGCGCTCGCGGCCCAGTTCGCGAGCCAGACCACGAAGACGACGCCGACGTACGACCAGAAGCCGTCGACGGTGAAGTCCGGTGCGATCCACTCCGCGAGCGCGACGATCGCGATGTTGATCAGGAGCAGGAAGAGGCCGAGCGTCAGGATGATCAGGGGTAGCGTCAGCAGCGCCAGCACGGGCTTCACGACCGCGTTGGCGACGCCGATCACCGCGGCGCCGATCAGGAGCCCGGCCCAGCCGTCGATGACCACGCCGTCCCAGAGCTCGTCGGCAAGCCAGAGGGCCGCCACGTTGACCGCCCAGAGGACCGCGAGACGCGCGAGCGTCATGCTCAGCCCGAGGTGAGCGTCGGCGCCGCCCTTGCGAGCTCGGGCGCCGCCGCCAGATGCTCGCGCTCGGCGTAGACGACGCTCGTGCCGGCGAGGAAGTCCTGCAAGCCGCGTCTCCGGCTGTCGAACAACATCGGCAGGAAGCCCGCGAAGAAGGGCACGATCGCGAGCAGCAGGCCGACGAGGCGCACCACGGACCGTGCCGCGGAGGGAGGCCGGCCGTCCGGACGCACGACTCGGAGGCGCATCAGCCGCATGCCCGGGGTCTGACCCGCCGCCGACCAGCAGAGCACGAAATAGACGCCGCTCACGATCGTCCACCAGCAGCCGAGGAGCGCCGCCGCCAGCCACTGTGGGCGCAGCTCACCCACGAGCGCTATCGCGAGGTTGGCAAGCCCCGCTCCCGTCAGGAAGATGACGAGCGTCAAGAGCAGGTCGACCCCGAACGCGATTCCCCGAGTCGCAACCCCGGCGTACGGTCCCGGCTCGGCCGTCTCAGAGCGAGCGCCCCGTCGCAGAACGAGCTTGTCGTCCGTCGTCTCGGCGTGGCTGCGGACGCCGCCGACCAGTTCCTCGGCGAGCGTCGCGCTCTGCCGCGTCAGCGCCGCCCGAACGCCCGGGCTCCCCGCGACCTGCTCGACCGTACGCTGGAACTCGGGGCTCTGGACGACGTGGTCGGCAAGGCGACTGTCGATCGCCTCGGTCAGCAGCCGCTCCGTCATCTGGTGCTCGAGTGCGGCTGTGAATGCCCGCTCGAACTCGGGCCGCGCCACGATCTCGGCCGCGAGCCGCTGCGCGAGCTGGTGCTCGGCGGCAGAACGGACGGCAGCCTCGGGGAGCGTCCCGGCGAAGACCTGGTCGAGCGTCTCTTCCGCGCCCGACTCGAGCCGCCGCCGGGCGCGGGCCTCCGCCTCGCGGCCCTCCTCCTCGAGCCCGCTGCCCGTGCGCCGCAGGACGGTGCCGATCAGCGGGGCGCGCGCGACCACGCGTAGCGGGAAGACGACGACGCGGCCCGCCGTCGCTCCCGCGCGCGCCCCGGTTACCAGGAGTCCGAGGCTGACGTTGCGCCCCTTGCTCGCGTTGCTCATGCCCCGAGCTTGCCAGCAGGCCCGGCGATGCACAACACGTCGGGTCGCGGACGCGTCAGTCGATCAGCTTCCGCGTCATCGCGGTGATCGCGACGCGCCACATGATCAGGCCGAAGGCGACGAGGAACGCGAGGCTGGCGACGTCGCTCCAGCCCTCCCAGCCGAAGGCGGCGTGACGGACGAGCTGGACGCAGTGGTACAGCGGGTTGAGCTTCGCGAGGACCTGCGCCCATTCGGGCAGGGTCTCGATCGGGAAGAACGTCCCCGCGACGAGGAAGAGCGGCGTCAGCACGGCGCTGACGACGTAGTTGAAGTTCTCGAAGCTCTTGGAGAATCCGGCGACCGCGATCCCGAAGCCCGCCCAGCCGAAGCCGGAGATCCAGCCGATGAACGGCACGGCGAGCATGCCCCAGGCGGGATCGAGACCGAAGACGATCGCGACGAGCAGCGGCACGCAGCCGTAGACGCCTGCACGCGTCGCGATCCAGATCGCCTCCGCGCTGACGAGCTCCTCCGTGTCGACCGGTGCCGCCAGGATCGCGTCGTAGGTGCGCTGGAACTGGTACTTGACGAAGGTGCCGAACATGGCCGGGAAGGCGCTCGAGAAAAGAACCGCCGTCGCGACCGTCCCCGTGCCGACGAACTCGACGTACTCGTAGCCGCCGATCGTGCCGATGAGCGAGCCGAACCCGAAGCCGAACGCGAGCAGATAGATCGTCGGCTCCACCGTCGACGAGAACGTGGACGAGCGCCAGTACGAGGAGTAGTTGACGATCTCGCGCACGAGCACGCCGGTCAGAGCGGGCCGCTCGAGCCGCCCGAGCCGGCGCGGACGCGGTGCCGGTCGTGACAGCCATCAGCCGATCTCCTCTCCGGTCAGCAGGACGAACACGTCCTCGAGGTTCGCGGGCCGCCGCTCGCCCTCGAAACCGTTGGCGCTCGCCCCGTCGACTCCGAGAATCGACACGCTCGTGCCGGTCCGCCGGGTGCGGAGCCCTGCTGCGCCGGCCTCCGCCTCGACCTCTGCGAGCCGCGTCGGCGGCCCGTAGACCTCGAGCGCTTCCTCGCCGGCGTGCTCGGACACGAGCGCCGCCGGCGAGCCCGCGGCGACGGCTTTGCCGTGCGACATGATCAGGACCGAGTCGGCGAGCCGCTGCGCCTCCTCGATGTAGTGCGTCGACATGAGGATGGTCGTGCCCTCGCTTCGCAGCGCGTCGATCAGCGCCCAGAGCTCCTGGCGCACCTGCGGATCGAGCCCGACGGTGGGCTCGTCGAGCAGCACGAGGCGCGGCCGGTGCACCAGCGCCCGTGCGATCAGCAACCGCCGCCGCATGCCGCCGGAGAGCTTGTCGACACGCGAGTCGCGCCGGTCGACCAGCTTGGCCATCCGGAGCGCACGCTCGATCGCGTCGCGGCGCTCGCCGCGGCCGATCCGGTACAGGTGCGCGAAGACGAGCAGGTTCTGCTCGACGGTGAGCGTCACGTCGAGGTTGTCGAGCTGCGGCGAGACGCCCAGCTGCGCCCGTGCCTGCTTCGACTCGTCGGGCAGCGTGAACCCGAGCAGCTCGAGCTCGCCCTCGTCGGCGATCGCCTGCCCGGTCAGCAGCCGCATCGTCGTCGACTTGCCGGCCCCGTTCGGGCCGAGCAGGCCGACGCACGTGCCCTCCGGCACGTCGAGGTCGAGCCCGTCGACGGCGGTGATCTCGCCGTAGCGCTTGACGACGCCGCGCAGCCTGATCGCGAGCTCGGTCAGGTCTGCGCCTCGATCACGGAGAGCGTGTTGCCGGCTGGATCCTTGAACCACGCGATCGTCGGTCCCTCACCGCGGTAGATGCCCTTCTCGTCGAGCTCCATCCCCTCGTAGCGCTCGAACGTGACGCCCGCCGCCGTGAGCCGGTCGACCGCGCCGTCGACGTCGTCGACGGCGAAGTTGAGCACCGTGTGGGTCGCGGGCTCGTGATTCGGCTTCGGATAGACGAACACTTCGTGGCCCCCGCCGAGATGGAGGGCGAGGCCGCCCATCTCGTCGGTGACGTCCACGCCGAGCGTCTCGGCGTAGAACTGCTTTGCGCGAGGCACGTCGTCGACCGAGAAGGTCGAGAACGCTTTCGTGTCCTTGAACATCACGTCTCCTCTCCAGTTTGGCTAAGCGGCTTCGGCCTCGGCGGCAATCTCGTACTCCTCATGTGCCGTCGCTGCGGCCGGCCTCAGCAACGCGACGCCGATCGCCGCGGCTGCGGCGGCGAAGAGCGCGCCGACGAGGAACGCCGCGTGATAGCCGCCGGTCAGCGCGACGAGCGGTCCGTCGCCGGCCGCGCTCAGCGTCTCCGTCCGCGAGGCGGCGAGGCTCGCGAGGACGGCGAGGCCGAGCGCCCCGCCCATCATGAACGAGGTGTTGACGACGCCCGAGGCGAGGCCGGCCTCGCTCTGCTCGACGTCGCTCATGGCCGCCAGCAGCACCGGGTTGAAGGCCATGCCGGCGCCGAGCCCGAGCAGGATCATGGGCGGGAGCACGTCGACGACGAAGTTCCCGTCGACGGGCGCCCGCGCGAAGAGCAGAAGCCCGACGGCGGCCAGCGACAGCCCGACGCCGAGCGGCGGCCTGATCCCGAAGCGGAGCACGAGCTTCGCGGAGAGGCCGACCGAGAGGGCTCCCATGACGAGGTTGCCCGGCAGGAAGGCGAGGCCCACCTGGAGCGGGCTGTAGCCGAGGACGAGCTGCAGATAGAGCGCCGAGAGGAAGAACCACGCGAACATGGCGCCTGCCCAGAGCACGCCGACCACGTTCGCCACCGCGACGTTGCGGAGCCGGAAGAGGCCGAGCGGCATCAGCGGCGAGCCCACGCGCGACTCGATCACGAGGAAGGCGCCCAGCAGCACCGCGGCTGCGCCGAGGAAGCCGAGCGTTCTCGCGGAGGTCCAGCCTTCCTGGTTTCCATTCACGATCGCGTAGACGGCCAGCATCAGCGAGGCGGTCACCGTGACGGCACCCGCGACGTCGATGCGTCCCGAAGCGGAGGCGATGCGCGCGGCCGGAACCAGCCTCAGTGTGAGCAGGATGACGAGGATGCCGACGGGGACGTTGACGAGGAAGATCCAGTTCCAGGTGAGCGCATCGGTGATGATCCCGCCGAGGAGCACGCCGATGCTGCCTCCGCCGGAGGCGACGAATCCGAAGATCCCCATCGCCTTGGCCCGCTCCTTCGGCTCCGTGAAGATGGTCATCATCAGCGAGAGCGCGACGGCGGAGACGACCGCGCCGCCGAGACCCTGAACGGCTCTCGCCGCGATCAGAAGCTCCTGCGAATCGGCGAGACCGCAGCCGACCGAGGCGAGGGTGAAGAGCGCGATCCCGGCCAGGAAGAGCCGCCGGTGGCCGAAGAGGTCACCGAGACGGCCGCCGAGGAGCAGAAAGCCGCCGAACGTCAGCAGGTACGCGTTGACAACCCACGCGAGCGACGTCTCGCTGAACCCGAGATCCTCCTGGATCGACGGCAGCGCGACGCCGACGATTGTGACGTCGAGCACGATCATCAGGTCGCCCAGGCAGAGGACGAGCAGTGCGAGCCAGCGGTTGCGGCCTTCCAAGGTCATTTCAGAGCCTCCTCATGCATTGCAGTCGAGGAGTTGGACCGAGGGCTGCCGCGGAACTCATCGGTCCAACCGCGATGAGTTTTCCGCTGCTCTCCCGTCTAAACCAGTGGACCGAGAGAGGAGTCCTGCTGCTGTCCCCTGCCGAGCCGAGCCCGATCGTCTGCGACGTCGGTGCTATCACCGACCCCGACGCCGCGACCGTCGACGCGCTCGCGCGCTTCCAGCTCGTCGCGCGACGGGCCGGTCAACAGGTTCGGCTGACGCACGCGTCGCCCGAGCTGCGGCGCCTGCTCGCGTTCATGGGCCTGGCGGGCGTGCTACCCGTCGAGCCGGAGCGGCAGGCCGAAGCGCGGGAACACCGTCTCGGTGTCGAGGAAGAACGTGAACTCGACGATCCGCCCTTCTGAGAGCTCGAGCACCTGGAGCGCCCACGGCTCGAAGCCGTCGCCACTCTCGCTCGGCTTGTACTGCCCGAACGCCGGCGCGCCGTTCGCGGCCACCGTCGGGATCACCCGCGAGCCGCGGCACGCGGCGCCGGGCCCGACCCACCAGTGGAGAATGTCGTCGCGGCCGCTGCAGCCACATGTCGAACGGCGGCATCGACTGCGTCGCATCCTCATGGATCAGCGCCGTGAGGGCGTCCATGTCGTAGCGCTGGAACGCGTCGACGTAGCGGGCGAGCAGCTCCTGGTCCACCTCGTCCAGCGAGGACCTCGTGTCGGCCGGGTTGACGTTGCTCGCCTCGAGCGTCGCGCGCGCCCGCTGCAGCGCGCTGTTGACCGACGCCACGCTCGTCTCGAGCAGCGCGGCCACCTCGGCCGCCTTCCAGCGCAGCACCTCGCACAGGATCAGCACAGCCCGCTGCCGGGGCGGCAGGTGCTGCAGGGCCGCAACGAACGCGAGCTTGATCGTCTCGCGGGCGGCGGCGACCTCGGCCGGATCGCCCTCCGGCACCACCCGGCCGTCCGGCACCGGCTCGATCCAGGTGACCTCGGGCAGCGTGTGGAGGCTCGCCTCGACCGGCTCGCGCGCCGGCCCGAGGTCCATCGGTCGCGCGCGCCGCTGGCGGCCGTTCAGCATGTCCAGGCAGACGTTGGTCGCGATCCGGTAGAGCCACGACCGCAACGCAGCGCGCCCCTCGAAGCGGTCGTACGCCCGCCAGGCGCGCACCATCGTCTCCTGGACCGCGTCCTCGGCCTCGAAGCTCGAGCCGAGCATGCGATAGCAGTAGCCCGTCAGCTCGACCCGGTGCTCCTCAAGCTGCTGCTCGATCTCCCCGGAGCTGCGTGTCGTGTGACGGTTCGTTTCGACTTCGGCCATCCGGTGAACCAATCCTACGCACCCGAGCGAATCCTGTGTCGAGAGCCCAATGAACACCATGGCCCGTCACGAGTTCCTCCGGCGCGCAGGCGCGGTGGTCGCCGGCGCAGCCCTCTGGAGCCCGGTTCCCACAGCACTCGCCGGAAGACGCTTCCCGACGGCGGACCGTGTCGACTCGACCGTGCCGACGGTGTGGTTCGACCGGGCGCTCGACCTCGTGCGGACGACGCCCGGTTACAGCCCACCTGTGGCGTCACGCGCGTTCGCCTACGCCGGTATGACGTTGTACGAGTCGGTCGTCCCCGGCATGCCCGGCTACCGGTCGCTCGCCCGCCTGCCGGGCGCCCCGAAAGCGTTTCCGGCACAGGGGAAGAAGCAGCGTACGACTGGGCGACCGTGGCCAACGCGTCGCTCGCGTCGATCCTGCGCAGCCTGTTCCCCACGGCCCCGGCGGCGAGCATTGCGGCCGTCACCGACCTCGAGCGGTCGTTCGAGGACGCACGACGCGGCGAGCTCCCACGAGGGGTGTTCAAGCGCTCGGTCGACCGCGGCCGCGAGGTCGCCGCCGCGGTCTTCGAGTGGTCGAGAACGGACGGCGGGCATGAGGGCTACCTGACGAACTTCCCGCCCTACGCCCCGCCGGCTGGCCGCGGCCTCTGGGTGCCGACACCGCCGGCGTTCCAGTCCGCGCTGCAGCCGTTCTGGGGTCGCAACCGCTGCTTCGCGATCGCCGAGGGCACGGCGCTCCCGCCCGGCGACCACCCCCCGTACTCGGAGCAGCCGGGCTCGGCTTTCCGGACGGAGGCGCTCGAGGTCTACACGACCGTCAACGAGCGCACGCCCGAGCAGGACGCGATCGCCCGCTTCTGGTCCGACGACCCCGTCGTGACCGCGACACCTCCCGGGCACTCGATCTCGATCACGACGCAGGTGCTCAGACGCGAGGAGGCGAGCCTCGCCCGTGCCGCCGAGGCGTACGCGAGAGTCGGGATGGCCGTCTCGGACGCCTTCGTCGCATGCTGGCACCAGAAGTTCGTCTACAACCTGCTCCGGCCGGTGACCTACATCCAGCGCCTCGTCGACCCGAGCTGGCTGCCGCCCCTCGTGACGCCGCCCTTCCCCGAGTATCCGTCGGGGCACTCGGTCCAGTCCGGAGCTGCGTTCCAGGTGCTCACGGACCTGTTCGGCGACGGCTACGCCTTTATCGACCGCACGCACGACAACCGCGGCTTTGCGCCACGCAGCTTCGGGTCGTTCCTCGATGCTGCGGACGAGGCTGCAATCTCCCGCCTCTACGGCGGGATCCACTTCCGCGCCGCGATCGTCAACGGCGTCGCGCAAGGGCGCGCGATCGGCCGTGCGGTCAGCGCGCTGCCGCTGCACCGCTAGAACGCCGCGCCGTTCTATCGTGGCGTCGCCATTGCCGCTCGCCGCGCCCAGGTTCGGGCGTTCGCCCTCTCGCTTCCCGGTGCCACGGAGGACTTCCCCTGGGGCGAGTGCGTCGCGAAAGTGAATCGGAAGGTGTTCGTCTTCCTCGGACCGGACGGCTCGAAGCGGATGACGGTCAAGCTCGACGAGTCCCACGCGCACGCGCTGTCGGTCGAGGGAGCGGAGAAGACCGGCTACGGGCTGGGTCGCTCGGGGTGGGTGACCCTCCCGCTCGACGCCGACGGCGTCACGCTCGACCTGCTTCGCGACTGGGTCGAGGAGAGCTACCGGATCGTCGCGCCGAAGCGGCTCGTCGCCGAGCTGGACCGCGGCGCGCGATGAAGGTCCTCGCCACGCGCCGGTACCCGGGCCCCGCCTTCGACGAGCTCGAGGACGTCGAGGTCCGCCCGCTCGCCGAGCTCCACGGGCCGCGCCCCGAAGTCGAAGGCCTCGTCGTCGCGAACGAGCCGGTGCCACTCGAGCTTCTGCCGCGCCTCCGCGTCGTGGCGAACTTCGGCGTCGGCTACGACCGTGTCGGCGCCGAGGCCTGTCTCGAACGCGGGATCGTCGTGACGAACACTCCGGGCGTGCTCGACGAGGCGACGGCCGACCTTGCGTTCGCGCTCATCCTCGCGGTCCGGAGGGAGCTCCTCGAGGGCGACCGGCTCGTGCGCTCGGGCGGCTGGTCTGGCTCGTGGTCGGAAGGGAAACTCGCCGAGGACGTCTCGGGCTCGACGCTCGGGATCGTCGGCCTCGGCCGGATCGGGGCGGCCGTCGCGAGACGCGCGCGCGGCTTCGACCTCCGCGTCCTCTATACGCAGCGGCACCGCGTCGACACCGATCTGGCCGAGTTCCGCGACTCGACGCGCTCCTCGCGGAAGCCGACATCGTTACCCTCCACGTCCCGCTGACCGCGGAGACCCGCGGCCTCGTCGACGCTCGGCGCCTGGCGCTGCTCCGGGACGGCGCCTGTCTCGTCAACACCGCGCGCGGCGAGATCGTCGACCAACTGGCCCTCGTCCGCGAGCTCGTCTCCGGCCGCATCCGGGCCGGCCTCGACGTCTTCGTGGACGAGCCGCACGTGCCGGTGGAGCTGCTCGAACTGCCGAACGTCGTGCTCACGCCGCACCTCGGCAGCGCCACCCGACAGACGCGGGAAGCGATGACGCGGCTCGTCGTCGACAACCTGCTCGCAGTCGAGCGCGGCCAGGCGCCACCGACCCCCGTCGTTCCCTAGCTCTGCTGCGCCTGCATTTTCGCGAACGCTTGGCGCCCGACCTCGGGGTCGAGCCCGAAGCGCTCGGCGTACCGCTCGTGCACCTCCGGAAAGGCCGCGTGCACGTCCTCTTCCGAGACGAACCGGCCTTCCAGGTGGGCGTCGAGCCGGCCAAGGTAGACCTCCCAGCCCGCGGCGTGCTGCGCTCCGAGCGCGCGGTCGTCGAAGACGTGCGTGAAGACGAGCAGGCAGCCGTCGCCGTCCGGCTGCAGCTCGAAGCGGAACTGCTCGCCGCCCCACTCGTACGCGATCCGGTGCGGGGCCTCGAGCTCGGTGATCTCGCCGGTCTGCTCCATGCTCTCGAAGCGCTCGCCCGGCGCGGGCGTCCACTCGACAGGGGCGACGAACCAGCGCGCCAGCTCGTCGGGGTCGGTGATCGCCCGCCAGACACGCTCCACAGGATGGCCGAGCCGGCGCTCGAAGCGAAGCGCCGGGCGGCCGTCGATGGTCTCGAGGCTTCCGGTCAGCGTCATGGGCTCTCCTCCAGGTGTCGTTCGAGCGCGTCGAGGCGGCCGGACCAGTGCTCGCGGTAGGGAGCGAGCCACTCGTCCACCTCGGCGAGCGGCTGTGCCCGCAGGCGGTACCAGCGGCGCTTCCCCTCCGGCCTGACGTCGACGAGGCCGGCCTCCCGCAGCACGCGCAGGTGCTTGGAGACGCCGGGCTGACTCAGCCGCATTCGCGCCACGAGGTCGGACACGGACCGCTCGCCGCCGCGCAGGAGATCGAGGATCTGCCGCCGCGAGGGCTCGGCCAACGCTGCGTACGCCGTCATCGACATTCATATTACCAGATGGCTATATGTTCTCGGGTCAGGCCGCCCGAGCTCGGTGCGGCCTGACCCGACCAGCGACTGCGTCTCAGCGACCGGCGGGCGCTGCCTCGACCTCACGACGCCGGCCGCCCGGGCGAAGGGCGACCGCGGCCGCGGCAAGCAGGGCGATTGCGAGCCCCACGGCGCCTCCGATACCCGCGTCGCGGAAGTCGAACCCGTCGGGCGGCCCCACGACCTGGATCGGCGCGGTGCCGACGTGCCCGAAGAGCCGCGCGTCCAAGCGCCGGCCCCGCTCCTGGGCGATCACGCTGTGCACCGCCGTGGGCGCTGTCTGCTCCACGTCGAGTCCCTTCGCCTGCTCCTGCGCGACGAGCCGCTGGATCGCCGTGGGCTCCTTGGCCTGCGCGGCCGCGGCCATCGTCGCCGCGAGCGCGAGAACCGCCACGATGTTGTACGCCTTGCTCATTGCCGGCTCCTTTCTGGAGGGTTCCTGTCGGAGCCGACACTGCGGAGTGGCCGCCACGGATCGTCCACGACCGCGCCAACGGGCGTCCAATCCCGCCTCTACAGGTGTTATACGGTCGCTCATGGAGTTCCGGGTTCTCGGCCCGCTCGAGGTCGTCGACGACGGTCGCAGCCTCCGCCTCGGGAGCGGCAGGCAGCTCGCACTGGTCGCGCTCCTCCTGATCCATGCCAACGAGGCCGTCTCGGTCGACCGCCTGGTCGACGAGCTCTGGGACGAGGCGCCGCCGCCGACCGCGCCCAAGATCGTTCGCAATGCGGTCTCCGTGCTCAGGAAGGAGCTCGGCGACCGGCTCGTGACGCAACCGCCCGGCTACCGGCTGCGCGTCGACCCTGGTGAGCTCGACAGCGAGCGACTCGAGCAGGCGATCGAGAGCGGCGACCTCGAGACGCTCGACGAGGCCCTCTCCCTCTGGCGCGGCTCACCGCTCTCGCAGGTCAGCTACGAGCGATTCGCCCAGGCCGAGATCGCGCGCCTCGAGGAGCTGCGCCTCGATGCAAACGAGGCACGTGCGGAAACGCAGCTCGCGCTCGGCCGTCACGCGGCCGCGGCGACCGAGCTCGAGCCACTCGTGCAGCAGCACCCGCTGCGGGAGAGCCTGTGCGGGCTGCTGATGCTCGCGCTCTACCGCTCCGGCCGCCAGGCCGAGGCGCTCGATGCGTACCAGCGCACGCGCCGCACGCTCGACGAGCAGCTCGGGATCGAGCCCGGCCCGGCACTTCGGGAGCTGGAGCGCAAGATCCTCAACCAGGACGAGTCGCTCGGGCCTGTGGCGGCTCCCGTCCCGGCAGCGGGCGCGCGCCGCCGGCTGCCGCTCGCGCTCGCCGCGGCCGCAGTCGCGCTCGTCGCGGTGGCCGGTGCCGCGTTCCTGGCCGCGCGCGACTCGGCCGGCGGCCTGGCCGGGGTACCGCCGAACTACGTCGGCGTCATCGATCCCGCGTCGAACACGATCGTGGCCGCCGTCCCGGTCGGCATCCGTCCCGGGCCCGTTGCAGCCGACGCACGCTCGGTCTGGGTCGGGAATCTCGGGGACCGGACCCTGACCCGAATCGACGTCGGCAGGCGCGCGCCCGCGGGCGTGGTCTCGCTCGGCAACCGCACGCCGACGGCGATCGCCGCCGGCGCGGGAGCTGTGTGGGTCGTGCACGGCCTGCGGGGAGAGCTGTCCCGCGTCGACCCGCAGTTCGGCCGGGTGACGCGAACGATCGCCGTCACGTCGCGGCCGGGCTCCTCATCCGGCGGAGGCGTCTCGATCGGCTCCGGCCACGTCTGGGCGGTCTACGGCAACTCGACGCTCGCCAGGGTCGACCCTGTCGCCGTGCGCCGGTCCGGGTCGGGGCTCGCGGGCGCCATCCCCACCGCCGTCGTCGCCGACGGCAGAGCGGTCTGGGTCGCCAACTCGGCGGATTCCAACGTCGAGCGATTCGATCCGAGCACGTTCCAGGAGGGGCCGGTCCGCACGATCACCGTGGGCAGACGACCTGCCGCGTTGGCGTTCGGCGCGGGAGCGCTCTGGGTCGCGAACCGGGGCGACGACTCGGTCGAGCGCATCGATCCGGGCACGAGCTCGCGCTTCCCGATCCGCGTCGGCGACGAGCCCGCAGCCGTCGCGGTCGGCGCCGGGGCCGTCTGGGTGGCGAACTCCGGCGACGGCACCGTCTCCCGGATCGACCCGGCTACGAACGAGGTCGTGCGGACGATCGACCTGGACAGCGCCCCGGCCGGCATCGCCGTCGCGGGCGGTCTCGTCTGGGTCGCGGTGCAGGCCCCGTGACCGCTACTTGAGGCAGACGGCGGCCAGGTCGAACGACGCCCTGACACAGCCGAGACGCTTCGAGACGAGGACGGGGTCGTTCAAGAAGTCGATCGCGACCATCGGCGCCGCGTCGCGGGCGAGCCGCACGTCGAGCTCGCCGTAGGCGCGATAACGGTCCGGGCCCTGCAGGCGGGCCGCACCGCGAAGGAGGCGGTCGTACACCGGCGAGGCAAAGCGCGCCCAGTTCCACTCGCCGATGAACTGCCCTTCGAGCTGCACGTTGAGGACGGCGTACGGATCGTCGTAGTCGGCCAACCAGGTCGCGAAGCCGAGATCGTAAGGGCCTCGGGCCATCAGCCCGCCGTCAAAGTACGCATTTCGCGGGATGCCCTTGATCCGGACCTCCAGTCCGATCTTCGCCAGGCTCTGCTTGATGTGCTGCGCGAACGCGAGGTGATGCGGCAGGTCGATCGTGTAGAGGAGGACCTTGCCGTCCCGCGTGTGTCCGCGCGCAAGCGCCCGGCCCGGCGGAGGTCGGGACCGTCGAGCGGGTAGATGCGGGCGTCTCGGAACCCCGGCATTCCCGGCGGCAGGTATTGATCGGTGAGCCGGCTCGAGAACCGGCCGCCGGCCACGCGCTGGAAGGCAGAGCGGTCGATGGCGAAGTTCACCGCCTGCCGCAGCCTGGGGTTGTCCCGGAACAGAGGGCGCGACGTGTTGAACGCGTAGCCGCGGAAGACCGGCCCTGGCTGGAGGAAGAACTGCGCCTTGTTCACGCCGTACTTCGCCGCCAGCCGCCGCGCGGGATCGAGATAGACCGGAGACAGCGCCCAGCCCCAGTCCGCGTCCCCGCGCTCGATCCGGTCGAGCACCTCCTCCTGCGAGCTCGCGCGCAGGTCGACGTCGAAGCCGTCGACGTGATGCGGGCGGTCGCCGCCGTAGAAACGGTTGCGGCGGATCACGATTCGCTCGCCGGCGCGGTACTCCGCCACGTAGTAGGGCCCGGCCGCGTGGAACTCGGCCATCCCCTCGGGGTCGACCGGCAGCGCCGGCGGCACGGCACAGATGAACGTCGTGCGAGCTGCGAAGTCCGGCACCGGCCGTGTCAGCCGGATCACGAGTCGGTTCCCCGACGCGACAACACCCGTCGCGGCCTCGGACCGGCCCGACAGGACCCGCTCGGCGCCGACGATGTCGCGGAGGTACTTCGCCCACGGCGACTTCATCGAGGGCGCGAGCATGCGGTTGATCGCCCGGGCGAAGGCGCTCGCGCGAACGGGCGCTCCGTCGCTGAAGCGGAAGCCGCTGCGAAGCGTGAACGTCAGCGTCTTGCCGTCCGGCTGAGCTGCGCGGGTAGCCGGCGGCAACCTCGGGCATGAGCCCGGAGCCTCCGTGAGAACCGCCGGCGGAGGTCAGCAGGCGCGCACACGTCGTGTCCAGCAGATACCAGGAGGCGTCGTAGGCGAGCGCCGGATCGAGCGAACCGACGTCGGGGCCGTGGAGGAGGACCCGGACGAGACCGCCGTCGGGGACCTTCGCGGCCGTCGCGGAAGCCCCGTGCACGACGATCGCGAGCAGGCCGAAGAGCACGAGCCGCGAGGCGAGCGCGATTCTCGAGCGGGCCGCACCACTCGGCTTGCCGCACGTCACGATGTCATCCGACGCAGCATACGACGGCGAATTCGACCTGCCTAGCCCCCGTCCTCGACGAATCTCGAGGCTGCGCAACCGTTATATGAACACGGAAGCGACCGGCCTGCGATGATCGGCCGCCCGACAACCGCTCGAGGAGCGAGCGTCCCCGACCCCCCGCTGTGAGCTCTGCCGCCGCCACACCACTCGCCGAGCGAGTTCATCAGTTGATGCCGGAGCTGAAAGAGGAGCTGAGCCGGCTCGTCGCGATTCCGTCGGTCTCGGCCTCCGACTACCCCGAGCAGACGCGGCCCGCACTCCTCGAGACGCGCGACGCGATCGTCGGCCTGCTGCGCGACGCGGGAGTCGAGCAGCTCGACTCGCTCGAGCTGCCGGACACCGCCCCGGTGATCATCGGCGAGATCCCGGCTCCGGAGGGTGCGCCGACGGTACTCCTGTACGGGCACTACGACGTCGTCCCGGCCGGCGACGAGTCGAAGTGGGAGTCGCCGCCGTTCGAGGCGACCGAGCGTGACGGCGCGATCTACGGGCGCGGCGCTGCCGACTCGAAGTCGAACATCGTCATGCACGTCGGCGCGCTCCGTGCCTGGGACGGCCGGCCCCCGGTCGGGATCAAGCTCGTGGTCGAGGGCCAGGAGGAGATCGGCAGCGCGCTAACCACCTACCCCCCGTCGCGGCCCGAGCTGTTCGCCGCCGACGCGATGGTGATCGGGGACATGGGCAGCCTCCGGCCCGGCCACCCGACCCTCACGATCGGCCTTCGCGGCACGGCGGGCGTGATCGTCGGCGTGAGGACGCTCGCCGGGCCGAAGCACAGCGGCCAGTTCGGCGGCGCGGCTCCCGACGCGCTCGTCGCGTTACTACACGCCCTCGCCTCGCTCCACGACGAGCGAGGCGACGTCGCGGTGCCGGGCCTGCGCCGCGAGGAGTGGACCGGCGCCTCGTACAGCGAGGACGAGTTCCGCGAGCTGGCCGAGGTGGAGCCCGGTCTGCCCTTCGTCGGCACCGGCGGCCTGGGCGAGCGGCTCTGGTCGGGGCCGGCGATCACGGTCACCGGCGTCGACGCGCAGCCGGTCGCGCAGGCATTGAACGCGGTCGTGCCGTACGCGCGCGCCAAGCTCAACCTGCGCATCCACCCGGAGCAGGACCCCGAAGAGGCGCAGGCGATCCTGATCGAGCATCTCGAGGGGCTGCGACCGTTCGGGATCCCGCTCGAGGTCGAGGCGGCCGAGACCGGCAAGGGCTTCTTCGCGAAGACCTCGGGCCCCGCCTACGAGGCGGCACGGGCCGCCCTCGAGACCGCCTGGGGGAAGCCGGCTGAGGTGGTCGCGACCGGCGGATCTATCCCGCTCGTGAGCGCCCTCAGTGAGGCGGTTCCCGACGCCGAGATCCTGCTCCTCGGTACCACCGACGGCTTCGCCAACATCCACGCGCCCAACGAGCGCGTCCTCCTGGACGAGTTCGAGAAGGCCGTGCTCGCCGAAGCGGAGTTCTTCCGCGAATACGCGACACGAGTCGGGGGCTCCTCGTGAGCGTCGCCCCGGACCCGGGCCAGAAGCGCACCTTTACCGACAGGATGCTCGACCGCATCGAGACGGTCGGGAACAAGGTGCCCCACCCGGCGATCATCTTCGCGGGCCTCTGCGTCTTCGTGATCGTCCTCTCCTGGATCCTGAGCCTCTTCGACGTCAGCGTCACCTACGAGGTCGCCGAGACGCCGCCGGTCGAGGTCGAGGAGGCCGAGCTGCCGGGGTCGCAGGTAGCCCGAGGCGGAGGTTCCGCCGGATTCCTACGAGGACGTCGAGGTCGTGATCCGCGAGGAGACGACCGCGATCGAGAGTCTCATCTCCATCGACGGGATCCGGTTCATCTTCACGTCGTTCGTGCAGAACTTCGCCAACTTCAGCGTCGTCGCAGTGATCTTCGTCGCCATGATCGGCGTCGGCGTCGCGGAGAAGGCGGGCCTGATGGCCGCCCTGATCCGCAAGCTCGTGAGCGTCGCGCCGGCCCGCGCGATCGCGTTCATCATCGTCTTCCTCGGCGTGCTCTCGAGCGTCGCGAGCGACGCCGGCTATCTGATCCTGATACCCCTCGGAGCCGCGGCGTTCCTCAGCCTCGGCCGGCATCCCTTGGCCGGCCTGGCGGCGGCCTACGCAGGCGTCAGCGCCGTCTTCGCCGTCAACGTCCTGATCACGCCGATCGACAGCCTCGTCACCGAGATCACGAACGAGGCGCTCGGGCTCGTTCCCGGGACCGAGCCGCTCACCGTCACCGCGAATCTCTGGTTCTCGATCGTGTCGTCGTTCTTCATCGCCCTCGTCGTCACGGTCGTCACGGAGCGCCTGATCGAGCCCCGGCTGGGCGCATACCACCCCGAGGAGGCTGCGGGCGCGGACGAGCCCCACATCACGACGCCCGACGATGCGGTCCTGGTCGGCGACGAGCCGCGAGGGCTCCGCTTCTCGCTCTACGGCGTGCTCGTCTCGGTCGCAGCCGTCGTGCTGCTGACGGTGATCCCGGGCGCGCCGCTGCGCCATCCGGAGACCGACGCCGTCATCGGCGACTCGCCGTTCATGGACAGCCTGATCTTCATCATCACGGTCGATCTTCCTCGTCGCCGGCATCTGCTACGGCGTCGGCGCCAGGACGGTCGACACGGCCGTCGACGTGATCAACGCGATCACGGAGACGTTCGCGTCCCTCGCCGGCCTGATCTTCATGTTGCTGCTGATCAGCCAGTTCATCGCCTACTTCAACTTCAGCAACATCCCGACCGTGCTTGCGGCCTCGATGGCCGACCTGCTCGAGCGTGCCGACATCGGCGCGATCTGGCTGCTGATCCTGTTCATCCTCGTGATCGCGCTGCTCGACATCATCATCCCGGGCGTCGTCCCGAAGTGGGCGATCTTCGCGCCCATCTTCATCCCGCTCTTCCTGCGGCTCGACGTCGCGCCGCAGACGGTGCTCGCCGCCTATCGGGTCGCGGACTCGCCGATGAACGTGATCACGCCGCTGATGGTGTACCTGCCGTTCATCGTGGTCGTCGCGCAGCGGTACAAGCGCGACGCCGGCCTCGGGACGGTGATCTCGCTGATGCTGCCGTACACGCTCGTGACCCTCGTCGTCTGGACGCTCTTCTTCATCGTCTGGTACCTGCTCGGGATCCCGTTCGGGCCCGGCTATCCGGTCCACGTCTGACGTCCTGGGACGGGATCGAGTACCGCCTGTGGCGGCAGCCGCTTCCGGGCGGAGAGGTGACGACCGTCTACGCGGTGCGGTATCCGGCCCGGTCGACGCGGGCTCGGGTCGTGTACTTCCCCAAGCCCGAGCATCTCGACGTCTGGTGCCGGCGGAACGGTGTCGACGAAGGCGTCGTCGGGGGCTTCTTCCTGCGCGATCCCAAGGGCTTCTCGGCCGGCGCCGGCCAGTTCGACTCGGACATCACCGAGGGCCGGTACCCGCGCGCGGCGCTCGGCGTCTCGGAGGAGTGGCTCGTCGCGGTCGCCTGCGACGGGCGCCGGTCGAACGTCGACGGCGGGCTGTCGATGCGCGAGCTCGCCGAGATCATGGTCGAGCTAGGCGTCGACAGTGCCATCAACCTGGACGGCGGCGGCTCGACTACCCTCGTCCACCGTGGGCATCTCCTCAACCGCCCGTATTCCAGCCAGGATCAGCCCGCGCCCGCGTCCCGCCGTGTGGTGACCGCGTTGACGTTCCTGCAGCGGAGCTGAAAACCTGGACGTCTTCGTCTCCACCGGACGACTCCCCCGGGTCGAGCTGGTCCGCACACTCGTGGACGAGGCGCACGAGCGCTACAGGTCCGACGATCGGGGCGAGGTCTCCAGCGTGTATCCGGCACTCGCGCGCGTCCCGCGCGAGCTCTTCGGCATCTGCGTGGTCGCAACGAGCGGTGACGAGTGCGCGGCGGGCGACGCGGAAGCCGAGTTCTCGATCATGAGCGTGGCGAAGCCGTTCGTATTCGCGCTGGTCTGCCAGTCGCTCGGCCCGGACGAGACCCGCCGGAAGATCGGCGCCAACGCCACCGGTCTGCCGTTCAACTCGCTGGCGGCGGTGGAGCACGGCTCGGATGGGCGGACGAACCCGATGGTGAATGCGGGCGCCATCGCCACGACGAGCCTCGTCCCGGGAGCGACCGCGGACGCCAGGTGGCGGTTCGTCGAGGAAGGGCTCTCCCGCTTCGCAGGCCGGGCCCTCTCCGTGGACGACGAGGTGTACCAATCCGCGTCTGAGACCAACCACCGCAACCAGAGCATCGCCCGGCTGCTGCAGAGCTACGACCGGATCTACTGCGAGCCGGCCGACGCGGTCGACCGGTACACGCGGCAGAGCTCGCTTGCGGTGAGCGCCCGCGATCTCGCGGTGATGGGCGCCACCCTCGCCGACGGCGGCGTGAACCCACTCACCGGCGACCGCGTCGTCGACGAGGAGACCTGCCGCTACACGCTCGCGGTGATGGCGACCGCCGGACTGTACGAGACCTCCGGCGACTGGCTCTACGACATCGGGCTGCCGGGCAAGAGCGGGATCGGCGGCGGGATCGTCACCGTGTCGCCCGGCAAGGGCGGCTTGGGGACCTTCGCCCCGCTGCTCGACGAGGCGGGCAACAGCGTCAAGGGCCAGCTCGTCGCGAGGTTCCTATCCCAGAGGCTCGGCCTCGACCTGTTCGCCTCGTCGCCCGAAAGCTGAGCGCTGCTCGTCCGGGTCGAGCACGTCGTCGACGAAGTCCAGCACGACGGGGTGCGCGGGGTTGATCAGGTGCCCGCCTTCGACCCACTCGACCCGGGCCGAGGGCATCGCGGCCGCCATCAGGTTCGTCACCTCCGCGAACTCCGGTGAGGAGTCCTTCGCGCCGACAAGCAAGGTCGGCCTGTCGATCGTGGCGAGCTGCTCCGCGCTCACGTCCAGGAGGCCGCCGCGCTCTTCGGCCACGATCGCCGGGCCGTTGGCGGTGAAGACCTGCCGCACGGGTTCGGGCGTCGCTTCCCAGCCTTCATCACCGAGGACGCCGCGCAGCATCGTCTCGCCGACGCTGCTCGCGTCGGCGTCGGCCGCGGCGAAGATCCGCTCGTGAAAGCCAGCGAGCCAGCGCCTGAATGCCTCGCTCAGCAACAGCCCGCCACCCTCCAGCAGCGCCAGCGCACGGACACGGTCCGGGTAGCGCAGCGCGAGGTCGACCGCGATCTCGCCGCCATGGCTGCGGCCGATGACGATTGCCGGCGCCGCTGCGAGCGCATCGATCAGCGCCGCGGCGTCGTCGGTTTGCCGGTGCACGTCCGTGACGAACGGCTCGGGGCGCTCGCTGCGCGAGAATCCGCGGCGGTCGTAGACGATCGCGCGCCCCCGCTTCCCCAGCTCGGCAGCCGCGTCCCGCCAGAGCACGGACGAGCTCCCGGTCCCGTGGATGCACAGAATCGGCTCCCCGGCCCCGTGCTCCTCGTAGTAGAGGGTCACACCGTTGACGCGGATCTCGGACACGCGACGAGTATGCGACGGCCCGCTGTCACGCGCATCGGTGGACCTACCCATCTCGCGCGCTACTCGCCGGGGCCGACGTCGCAGAGCAGCTCACTCAGGTCCGGCGGTGGGCCCGAAGGCGCTCCATCGCGGACCGAGAGGACGGCAACGCGGTCGCCGTCCTCGCTCGCGCTGACGAGCGTCGCATAGTCGAGGATGCCGCCGTCGTGACCCCAGAAGCGGCCGCATGGCGTGTCGACCCCGAAGATCCCGAGCCCGGCAGCGGCGCCCGGTTCGGCACCGGCGGTCTGCTTCATCGTCGCAAGAGACTCGCGGGACAGAAGTTCCCCGGAGAGCAGGGCCGAGTAGAAGCGGGAAAGATCCTCGGCGTTGGAGACGATGGCGCCGGCGGCCCACGGAACCTTCGGGTTCTCACCGTCGTCGTCGAGATCGGTGACGCGCCGCGTGGTCGGCAGCTCGGTCTCGTCGAGCTCGAGCGGCTGCAGGATGCGCTCCTCGAGCTCCTGTCCGTACGAGTGCCCGGTCACGTTCTCGATCACGAGGCCGAGCGCGATGTAATTCGTGTTCGAGTATCCCCAGTCGCTCCCTGGCGGGAAGATCAGCGGTTGCCTGGCGGCGAAACGCAGCGTGTCGATCGGCCGGCTCGACGACGACCGGCTCGCCCGCTCCAACCACGCGGGGTACTCCGTGATGTTTGCGAGGCCGGAGCGGTGGCCCATGAGTTGGCGGATCGTCATCTCGTCGCCCTTCGGAACTGCGCCCGGCAGGTGGTCGGCAAGCGCGTCGCCGAGTTCGAGGGCACCCTCCTCCACGAGCTGAAGCACGATCGTCGCCGTGAACGTCTTCGTGACGCTCCCCACGCGAAAGCGCTGCGCGGCCGCCGGACGGTCGGTACCCGCTGTGGCGACGTGCTCCTTGCCCTCGTCCGAGACGAAGGCGATCACACTCCGGGCTCCCGACCGTGCGATGTCTTGCGCCATCCGCTCGACCGGGGGACGCACGGCCGACTCGTCCGACTCCTCGCCCCCGCATCCGGTGAGCATCGCGAGAGATGCCAGCAGCGTGAGGAGGACAGCTCGCATGAGCTAGTGCAGCGCCGCACCGAGCTCGAGCACTGTCGGAACGACCACGTCCACGTCCGCCGGCCCCGTACGCCAGTTCACGATCGCGGGACGGAAGGCAACCTTGCCCGCGTAGACGGTCGTCCCGAAGTAGACGCGCCCCTCATCGAGCACAGCTTGCCCGAGCCGGCGATTCAAGTCGTTTAGCTCGTCCTCGGACCGCCCCGCCCGGCGGTACCGGAAGCAAACAACATTGAGATCGACGTCGGCCAGCCGCTCCAGCTCGGGGGCGGCATCGACCTGGTCGGCCAGACGGTGGGCGAGCTCCATGTGACGCTCGATCATCGCCTGATAGCCGTCGCGCCCGTAGGCTCGGAGCGTCGCCCAGACGGCCAGAGCACGGGCCCGCCGGGACATTTCGGGCGAGAGGCTGCTGAAGACGGGACGGTCGGACTCGTCGCTGCCGAGGTACGCCGCCGACGCAGCGAAGGCGTCGCGGTGCAGCCGCGGATCGTGGACGAAGGCCGCCGCGCTGTCGTAGGGGACGTTGAGCCACTTGTGCCCGTCGACGGCGACTGAGTGAGCCCGCTCGACGCCGCGCACGAGCTCGCGCGAGGCTGGCGAGAGCGCGGCGAAGAGGCCGAACGCACCGTCGACGTGGAGCCACGCGCCGTATTCCTCGGCGAGATCCGCCATCTCGGCAATCGGATCGAACCCGCCCGAGTTGACGTCGCCGGCGGTCGCGACCAGGATCGCGGGAGAGCCGCCGAGCCCGCGCAGTGCTTCCTCCAGCGCGGTGATGTCGAGGCGGCCGGTCGCATCCGCGGCGAATGTTCGCACCTGCCCACGCCCGACTCCCAGCATCGCGAGCGCCTTGATCGCGCTGATGTGCACCCAGCCGCTCCCGAGAACGGGAACCGGCGGCAATCCGGCTAGGCCTGCCTCCTCGACGTCAACACCGTGCTGCCCGCCCCACCAGCGGCGCGCGGCCGCGAGGCCGGTGAAGTTGGCCATCGTCGCGCCGCTGGTGAAGACGCCGCTCCACGGAGCGGGGAGCCCGAACAGCTCCTTGAGCCAGTCGAGCGAGATCTGCTCGAGCCTCATAGCGAACGGCGAGCTAACCCAGTTGAAGGCGATCTGGTCGAGTGCGCTCGTCAACCAGTCGGCGGCGAGCGCCGCGGGCGTCCCGCCGCCCATTACGAAGTGGAAGAACCGAGGGCCGGCCGAGCGGGTGGCTCCCTCCGAGGCAGCGTCGATCAGTGCACGAAGGGTCGCCAGCGAGCCTGCCCCATCGGTCGGGCAGCGCGCCGGCAAGGTGCTCGCCGGGCTCGCGCGGCCCGGGCGGACGCACCGGAGCGCCGTCCAGCTGCGCCAGATACCTCGTCGCCTCTTCGGCCACGAGACGCAGCGACTCCGGCACGGCGTCGCGGTCCAGGATCGGGTCGGCCACTAGAGACCCACGATTATCCCCGCCCAGTGGCCTTGTGTTGCACAGTCCCGCGCAGGGTCATAGGCTCACCCCGTGAAGATCCTCTATCTCGCAAGCGCTGGGGCAGCCGACCCGACCAGGGCGTCGTTACCGCTCCACATCGCAGCCAACGGCTCCGTCGATCAAGCGCAGGAGTGCGCGGTCGCGCTTGTGGGCGACGGCACGGAGCTCGTCTCGCGCGAGAAGGCAGAGCGGGTCGAGGGGGTCGGCATCCCACCGGCGAAAGAGCTCCTGCAGAAGCTCCTCGACAACCAGGTCCCCGTCTACGTCTGAAAGGGGTGTGCCGTCGCCCGTGGGGCGACCGACGCAGACCTGGAGTGGCTGAGCGCGCGCTGGCTCACGCCACCGGAGCTCGCTCGGATGATCGCCGAGTACGACCGCGTCGTGAGTGTCTAGCTAATTCATCCGGTGCGCCGACGCACCATCGTCGCCAGCATCGTCGCCACGTGCACGCGCTCGGCCCCTTGCTCGGCGTGCGCTTCGCCGCGGCAGACGGTCAGCGTGCGCCCGGCGCGGACGACCTCGCCCTCGGCAACGAGGCTGTGGCCTCCGGCCGGCGCCAGCAGGTTGACTTTCAGCTCGACGGTCAGCACCTCCGCGTCATCCGGCATCAGGGTCAGCGCCGCGTAGCCACAGGCACTGTCGAGCGCGGCGACGACGATCCCGGCGTGGAGGAAGCCATCCTGCTGCGAGAGGCGCGGCTCGATCGGCACCGCAATCGCGACGCGACCCGCGGCGACGTCGGTGAGCTCGGCGCCGAGAGTCGCCATCGCGCCCTGGCGGGCGAAGCTCGCGCGGACGCGCGCGACAGTGGCATCGTCAAGCGGCGCCGACGCCGCGCTCGGTGGATCCGGCACTCCCGCATCATCCGAAATTCGGCCGCGTCCGCGCCGAATACCTTGCGCTTCCATGCACCTTGTGCTTCTATGCATAACACTTCGAGCCGTGGAGACCCATGCGCATTGACAAGGACCTGGTCGCCGCCTCGGCGACGCCGCTCGTACTCGCAATCCTGGTCGAGGGTGAGAGCTACGGCTACGCCATCCTGAAGCGGGTGCGTGCACTCTCCGGGGGCGAGTTCGAGTGGACCGACGGGATGCTCTACCCGCTGCTCCATCGCCTCCGCCGGCTCGGGTACGTGACGACGGAGTGGCGAACGCCGCCGGAAGGGCGTCGCCGCCAGTACTACATGATCACCGACCACGGACGAACGGCGCTCGCGGAGCAGCACCGGCAATGGGTCGCGGTCACCCGTGCGCTGAACGACGTCTGGCCGGGCTCCGGCGTGCTGCTGACCTCTCTCGGCGAGGCGTGAGTGACGGAGAGCCTGGAGTCACAGATCGCAGAGTGGCGGGCCTACGTCGCCAACGCGCCGGGCGTCAACGGCCGCGACGTCGATGAGCTGGAGGATCATCTTCGTCACCAGATCGCCGAGCTGAGCGCGGCAGGCCTCACCGCCGACGAGGGGTTCCTGATCGCCGTGAAGCGGCTGGGGGACGTCGACGGCCTGTCCCGGGAGTTCGCACGCGAGCACAGCGGCCGCCTCTGGAAGCAGCTCCTCTCACCAGATGAGGACGAGTCGGCGCTCTCGTCCAGCGGCTGGATCGAGACGCTCGTCTTCGCCGTCGCGGCGGCCGTGACGATTCAGGTCGCTCGCCTCGCTGCAGACGTGCCGCACGAGGAGCCGAGCTGGTTCGTGCGGAACGTCGGTCTGTTCGTCTTGCCTTTCCTCGCCGGGTACTTCGCCCACCGACGGCAGCTCGACACCAGGCACTGGGTGCTGGCGGCGGTGCCGTTCGTCCTCGCTGCGCTCGTGGTCAACCTCTACCCCTGGGGCACGGACTCCGACACCGAGATCCTCGTCGCAGCCCATCTCCCCGTCGTCCTGTGGTTCGCGGTCGCCTACCCGTACATGGGCGGCACGCTCCGGTCGCACGAGCGGCGCATGGATTTCGTCCGCTTCACCGGCGAGTGGTTCATCTACTACGTGCTGATCGCGCTCGGGGGCGGTGTGCTCATGGGGTTGACCGCCGCGATCCTCGAGCCCACGGGGGTCGACATCGATCGGATCGCCGAGTGGGTGCTGCCCTCGGGAGCGGCGGGTGCCGTGATCGTGGCCGCGTGGCTCGTCGAGTCGAAGCAACGGGTCGTGGAGAACATGGCGCCGGTGCTGACGATGCTCTTCACGCCGCTGTTCGCGGTGATGCTGGCCGGCGCCGTCGTCGTCTATGCCGCGACCGGGTTCGGCGATGCGTTCGACCGCGACCTCGTCAGCGTCTTCGACGCCCTGCTGGTGGTCGTTCTCGCGCTCGTCCTGTACGGGATGTCCGCGCGAGACCCGTCCACGTCACCGGACTGGATGGACCGGATCCAGCTGGTCGCCGTCGTCAGCGCGCTCGTGCTCGACCTGATGGTGCTCGGCGCGATGATCGCTCGGATCGGCGACCTCGGGTTCACGCCGAACAGGACGGCCGCGCTCGGCCTCAATCTCGTCCTGCTCGTGAACCTCGCGGGAGCCGCCTGGCTCTCGACGCGATTCCTTACCCGACGCAGCACGCTGCACCGGCTCGAGCGCTGGCAGACCGCCTATCTGCCGGTCTTTGCTCTCTGGGCCGCCGCGGTCGTGGTCGTCCTCCCGCCGATCTTCGGCTTCGACTGATCGCGGCGGACCGTCCCGAGATAAGGTTCGCTCGCCGTCACGCTGGCGGTTGCCGTCTCCCCTGCCGCAGGATCCCAGGCTTGCTCCAACGAGCGCCGCGCCGAAGCCGACGTCTTCGGGTTCCCCTGGTGGTTCCCTGTGCATGGGATCAGGGGACGTTCGCCGGTCTCGTCGACCGGTACTTCAACGGTCGCGGCTAGCGCTCTCAGCGGCGCACCTCGAGGACGATGTTGAACGGCGTCTGGTAGGCGATCCGGATCGAGCTGAACCCCGCCTCGCGGAAGACGTCAATCAGGCGGGTCGGCCCGGCCTGGGCTCCAAGCGCGAGCCCGACGTTCTCCGACCGCGAGTGCGGAACACAGATCGCCGTCGAGCCCGAGTAGTACAGACGCGCCACCGGCCCGAGGTTGTCCGGAACCGAATCCCCGGCGAACGGCTCGACGACCAGCAGCGTCCCGTCGTCGGCGAGCGCCTCGTACGCACGCCGTGCCGCCCCGACGGGGTCGCCCAGGTCATGGAGGCAGTCGAAGAAGCAGATCAGGTCGTAGTCCGAGCCGGCGTAGGACGCGGCATCCCCTCGCTGGAAGTCGACCCGCTCCGAGACTCCCGCCTCCTGGGCATTGGCGCGGGCGGCGTCGAGCGACTCCTCGTGCGTGTCGAAGCCGACGAAGCGAGAGTGCTCGAACGCCGAGGCCATCAGCACGGTCGAGTGCCCGTAGCCGCAGCCGACGTCGGCCACTCGCGCGCCCCGCTCCAGCTTCTCGACGACGCCGTCGAGCGACGGAAGCCACTCCGGGACAAGCGACGCCCGATACGCGTTCCGGTAGAAGATGGACACGCCGCAGTAGAGCCGCTCGTCGTGGTCGCCCCAGGAGATGCCGTCCCCCGTGCGGAAGGCGTCGAGCAGCCGCTCCTGGTCGAACCACAGCGAGGCCGGGATCTCGAACGTGGACGCCAGGAACGCCGGGCTCTCCTCGTCCGCGAGCACCGGCACGTACTCGGTCGGCAACTCGTACGTCTCCGACTCCTCGTGGTAGACGATGTAGCCGCCGGCGACCTGCGAGTTGAGCCACTCGCGCACGTAGCGCTCCTCGCAGCCCGTCCGGACTGCCAGCTCGTACGAGCTCACCGGGCCCTGACCGGCCAGCTCGCGGTACAGGCCGAGCCTGTGCCCGGTGCTGACCATGACGCCGCCGTAGCAGGCGGCCAGATCAGTGAGGGCAACCTCGAGGAACGCTTCTGTCGTTCTCGCTGCGACTGCCATTTTCGACCTCCGTGTCCTGGTTATGAATCGTCCAGATCACGATCGCGGCCGGGTCACGCGAGCGGAAGTGTGAGTCAGGTCAAAATAGGTCCAGAGGTGCCAGAGGAGGCCCGACGCAACCGTCGCGAGCCCCTGCGGGTCTCGCTGCTCGTCCTGCCGGACGTGACTATCGGTGGCGTCACCGGCTTGTTCGACACGCTCTCGGTCTTCCCGTTGCTCGGCACCTTCGACGACTCGGTGCCCCAGACGGCACCGTTCACGGTCGAGCTCGTCGGCTCCTCCGAGGGCTCCTCCCCGACCGCAAGCGGGCTCCCCTTGTCCGTGCACCGGTCGGTGGAGGACGCGGACAAGACGGACATCGCGATCGTCCCCTCGTTGCTCGTCGCCGAGGGGACGTGGGTTCGCGGCCGCTACCCCGATCTCGTCGCCTGGCTACAGCGCGTGCACGGGGAGGGCGCGCTCGTCTGCTCGGCCTGCTCCGGCGTCTTGCTCATCGCCGAAACCGGCCTGCTCTCCGGCCGGGAGGCCACGATCCATCCGGCATACGCCCGGACGTTCCGGGACAACTTTCCCGACGTCCGGCTTCGCCTCGAAGAGACGCTCGTCGCGACGGGCGAGCGCGAGGAGCTCGTAAGCGCCGGCGCGTCCGCGTCCTGGCACGACCTGGCGCTCTATCTCGTCGCGCGCCACGTCGGCCCGACGGCGGCGCAGGCGCTGGCGAAGTTCATGGTCCTGCAGTGGCACACGGACGGCCAGGCGCCGTACGTGCCGTTCGACGCCCCGACCGATCACGGCGACGCAATCGTGCTCGCAGCGCAGGAGTGGCTGCGCACGGGCTACGCGGTCGCCACGCCGGTCACCGAACTGGTCGAGCGGTCCGGCTTGCCCGAGCGGACGTTCAAGCGCCGCTTCGCGCGCGCGACCGGCTACGCGCCGATCGCCTACGTCCAGCGCGTTCGCGTCGAAGAGGCGAAACGCCGGCTCGAACGGACATCCGAGCCCGTCGACTCGATCAGCTACGCAGTCGGGTACGAGGATCCCGCCTCTTTCCGCCGCCTGTTCAAGCGCGTCACGGGCGTGACTCCGGGCGCGTACCGGCGCAAGCTCCAGCTTCCTGCGTTCGCGCGCACCGCTCACGGGGAGCGCACGTGATCGCGGCTCTCGGGCTCAGGTGTCGGAGTCCGCCGCCGCTGCAGGGGCTAGATGGCTGATCGGCAATTACCGCACTTGCGGATGACGACCCAGACGCGGCGCCGTGAACCACCCTCGGCCTTGCCAAGGCAACCAGCCTTGGCTGCGTCCGAGTGCGGCCCACGGCTTGGTCTGGATCGCCCCCGCATGCACGCCAATTACCGATCAACCATCTAGGATCCGTCCGTGGCGAAACCGAGTCTCGAGCTGATCCGCGGTGTCCCGCTCTTTGCGGAGGCAGACGACCGCTTTCTCGAGCACCTGGCCTCTGAGTTCATGCAGCGGACGTACGCCGCCGGGGAGACGATCGCCGAGGAGGGAGAGGCCGGTCGGACGATGATCGTCATCGAAACGGGGGATGTCACGGTGACCGTCCATGGCCAGGAGGTCGGCCGGCTCGGCCCCGGCGACGCCTTCGGCGAGATGGCGCTGATCGACAGATCCGCGCGGAGCGCGACCGTGAAGGCGGACACCGAAGTGCGTGGCTATCAGCTGCCCGTGTGGAGCTTTCGCCCTCTGATCGAGAGCCACCCCGAGGTGGTGTGGCCTCTGTTGGAATCACTGGCCCAGCGGGTCCGCGCGGCCGAAAGCCGCGGCACGCAGGCCGAGTCGTAGCGCGAAAGGCCCCAGCCGGGGCCTTTCGCGTCGGGAGTGAGGCGGCGGTGTCGCTCAGGCGCTCTCTGCAGCCGCAGCTCCGATCGGCTTCCCGGTCGCATTCGACCGGGACTCGGCACGTCCGGGGGCCCGGACCGCAACGAAGAGGGCGCCGAGGAGCAGGACCGCGGCGCCGCCGATGAGACCGCGCGTGAAGCCGTGGAGGAAAGCCGCCTGGGCGTGCAGCATGAGCTGGTGGCCCTGCGGCCCCAGCTGCTCGCCGATCTGCTGTGCGGCAGCGAGCGACCCTCGCGCCTTCTCGCCGACCCCGGCGGGGAGGCTTCCGGTCGAGTCGGCCATCTCGGCGCGGTAGACGCCGTTCATCAGGCTTCCCAGGACCGCGATGCCCAGCGCACCGCCGAGCTCACGGGAGACGTCGTTGACGGCCGAGGCGACACCCTGCTTGCTCCGCGGCAGAGACGCCACGATCGCCGTCGTCGCGGGTGCCCCAGCGAGGGCCATGCCGGCGCCGAAGGGCAGGAGCCCGGCAAGGAAGTGCGCGTAGGACGAGCCGACCTCGAGCGTCGCGAGCACGATGAAGCCGAGCGCCATCAGCGACAGGCCGGTCGCACCGGCGACACGAACGCCGAACCGCGCCGCGATCGCGGGAGCGACGCGCGACAGCGGGATGACGACGAGAGCCATCGGCACGAGCGCGCCGGCCGCCTGCAAGCGGCGAATAGCCCATCACGAGCTGGAGGTACGGGAGCGCCAGGAAGAGGAAGCCGAAGGCCGCGAAGAACTGGACGGTCACGGAGAGGGTTCCGGCGGCGAAGCCGCGCCGGGCGAAGTGCCGCGGATCGAGCATCGGCTCGCGGCGGCGCAGCTCCCAGAGCACGAACGCCACGGCTGAGACGGCACCAAACGCCAGCGAGAGGACGGTCGTGGGCTCGCCCCAGCCGCGTTCGGGGCCCTCGATGACGCCGAAGACGAGCGCTCCGAGGCCCGCGGCCGAGAGGAGCGAGCCGACGAGGTCGAGCCGGGGCGGCCGCGCTTCGCGCGTGGCCGGCACGATCGCGAGCGTGCCGAGGAGCGCGACGGCTGCGAGGACGACGTTGAAGACGAAGATCGACTGCCAGGGAAGCCACTCGAGCATGACGCCGGAGGCGAGCAAGCCAAGTACGCCGCCGCCTGCGGCGACCCCGACCCACGTCCCGACGGCCTTGCCGCGTTCCTCGGGCGGGAAGATGGTGGTGATCACCGACAGCGTCACCGGCATGATCATCGCCGCGCCGACCCCCATCGCGCCGCGGAGCGCGATCAGCTCGCCGGGGCCGTTCAGGAAGATCGCCGCCAGCGAGGAGAGACCGAAGAGGGCAAGGCCCGCAGCCAGGACCGGCTTGCGGCCGATCCGATCACCGATCGCACCGGCGGGAAGAAGCAGCGCTGCAAAGGCGAGGGCGTACGCGGCCACGATCCACTGCAGCTGCGTCTGCGAGGCGCCGGTACTCCGCGCGATCTCGGGCAGCGCCACGTTCAGGCTCGCGACGGCACCGACGACCATCATCAACGCAAGGCACATGACTCGCAGCACTGCGCCTCGTCGTTTTCGTTCGTCTTGGAAAAGCGTCTTGCGGTGCATCGCGAGCCTCCTGTGATAAAGTCACCGTATGTTGATATCAACGAGTGTAGACTTCTGACGCGACGATGTCAAGTGAACGTTCAGCGAAGCGAAGTGGACGGCGACCGGGGCCGACCACGACCCGCGAGGAGATTGCCGAGGCGGCGCGCCGCCAGTTCGCCGAGCTCGGCTACGACCGCGCGACGCTGCGCGGGATCGCGGGCGAGGCAGGCGTCGACGCTGCGCTCGTCGTGCGGTTCTACGGCTCGAAGGACGCGCTCTTCCGAGAGGTCATGGCCCTGCCGCCCACGGTCGCCGCGGCGATCGCGAGCCTGGCGGACGGACCGACGGCGACGATCGGTCGCCGCCTTGCGGAGGTCATCGTGGGGATGCTCGAGAATCCGCGCTCGCGCTCGGTCGTCCTCGGTCGAATCCGTTCCGCCTCCTCGCATCCCGACGCCGCGGCTCTCGTCCGGGAGACCGTGACGCGCGACGTCGGCCGGCTCGTCGCGGCCGTGACCGACGACGAGCCAGAGACCCGCGCCGTTCTCGTCGGCTCACAGGTCGTCGGGCTGGCGCTGGCACGTCACGTCGTGCGCGTGGAGCCGCTCGCGTCCCTGCCGGCCGCGGACGTGATCGACTACATCGCGCCGACCCTCCAGCACTACCTCGTCGGACCGCTCAGGGCCGACGAATAGCGGCCCAGTCCGCGTCCTACTCCATTGGATCGGTCGCCTGCCCGGTCGGACCGGTGACGCCGATTCCGAGCTGCTTCATACGCGCAAGGTTGTCTTCGACCCCGAGCGCGCCGGCGAGCTTGCCGTTCACAACCTGAAAGACGTAGATCTCGTCGACGCGCTCGAAGCGGCGGCCCGTGGCGGGGATTCCGAGCCATTCGCCGAGGTGCGTGCCCGAGCCCTTCGCTTGACCCGGATTCGCGTACGACCAAGTGAAGTCCGGACTCGCGCTTACGCTCACGAACGAACCGCCATACGTGTCCCCATTGATCGGGACCACGAAGCTTCCGACTCCCTGTACTCGCTGGGCCCCGAAAGCTCGCCCATCGCTAACGCAATGCGGTGCCTGCGGAGAACCTCGCCCCCTTACGCCTTCACCCGGGTGGGGATGACTAGCGCTCCGGGTTCCGGCCCCGATAGACGCAACCGGATCGGCGCAGGGCTGCCGTCGGCCTTCAAGGGCGAGCATGCCCTCCTAGGATTGATCGATCCCGACTACGGAAAGTAGACCGCGGCGTTATTGCCGCCCGTGCAAGTGTGTGGCGAGCTCGCAGTGCAATACATCTGGTAGGTCCGGTCTGTTACTGGGCTGTAAACGGAGATCCAACCGGGGCCACTCGAGTAGTACTCGGCTTGCACGTTCGAGGCAAAGGCGCAGGACGTGTTCGGTCCGACGACGAGGTCGCCGGCGCACCGGCTGAGACCGTAGCTTGCGGCCGATGCGCCACTCGGGAAATAGACCGATGCCCCGTTGCCACCCGTACAGACGTGCGGCGAACCGCTAGTGCAGTACATGCGATAGGTCTGGCCGGTCGTTGGGCTGTAGACGTCGAGGATGCCGCTACCCGAGGACTCGTAAGCGGCGCGGACATTTTCGGCGAATGGGCACGAGGTATGAGCGCCGGCCGTGAGTCCATTGCCGCAGTTCGTAGCGCCGGAGAGTGGGGGCGCCCCTTTTGCTCGTATTCGTTTGGCCTTCGGCCGGGCTGGGCGAGGGCCGGGTCGATTGACCGTGATCGTCGCCGTGGCCGGCGCAGACCCGGCAGCGCTCGCGACGACATCGACCGTATTGGCGCCGCGGTGCAGTGGCACCGATCCGGCGAAGACACCGTTCCCAACCTGCACCGACCTTCCTTGGATTTGAACCGTGGCGTCTTCCGGCGAGACGGTGCCTCTCACTGCCACTCGATCGGCGCGAACGGTGCTCCCGTCTGCCGGCGCGATAACCTGCAACTCCACGCTGGCATTGTCGGCCGCACTCTTTGAGCCACCACACGCAGTGAGCATGAAGCTGACGAGACTGGCGGCAGCAACGAGCACAACCCTCTCTCCGATCCGGCGGAGGGCGCTCATTGGCCTGATCGTAACGCTGTCCGAGCCAAGAAAGCGAGCAGCCGAGTGAGATCGTACGAAGCACAAGCCGGTGGCTGACGCCCGCCCCGTTCGGCGCCGAGAGGAGCAGCGAAGGCGAAGGCGCAGAAGACGAGTCGCTGGCCTGCTTGGGGCGCTCGGACTTCTGGCGGTCTGCGGCTACGTAGCGGCCAATGCCCTTAACCGCGATGCCACGTCCAGCCGAACTTCGGAAGAGTCGACTCGACGAGCGGAGGTCCGTTCGGTCGCGCAGGACGGCTCCGTGGCGTCGAGGACCGCGCCAACGGCCGGGACACCTCCGAAGCGGGTCGAGCCTGCGCAGACAGAATTTCTCACCGCGGCTGACCGCGCGAGCTTCCGGGAACTAGAACGGACTCTTGGCGGAGCAAGCGGACTCGCTGTCTCAGCAGTTGGGTTTGGACAACCCATCCTCGAGGCCGGCACGCTCCGAGACGGGGTCGCATGGTCGACGATCAAAGTACCCATCGCTATGGCGATCGAGAGCCGACCCGAGCGTCACCCGACGGGTTCCGAGCAATCGCTGCTTCGACGCGCCTTAACCGCTTCGGACAACGCCGCGGCGGAGGCTTTATGGAGCAGCCTGGGTCCTCCGCGCACTGCAGCGGCGGCCGTGCGCGCAGTCTTGGCAAAGGCCGGCGACGCAACTACGCGAATCGAGACCCAAGTCCTTCGTCCGGGCTTCACGTCGTTCGGCCAGACGCGATGGTCGCTCGCTGCGCAGCAACGTTTCATCGCCAGCCTGCCGTGCCTGCCCGACTCGGAATCTGTCCTTTCGCTGATGCAACAGGTCGTCCCGGGTCAGCGCTGGGGGCTGGGATCGCTCGGCGTTGAGGCGCAATTCAAGGGTGGGTGGGGTCCCGACCCGAGCGGCGGCTACCTCGTGCGGCAAATGGGAATCGTCAGGCTGGACAATGGCCGCCCACTAGCCGCCTCAATCGCGACGAGGCCCGCGGATGGGAGCTTTGAGACTGGTACTTACAACCTCACGCAGATCGCCCAATGGCTGGCTACGCACGTTGAAGCAAAGAAGGTTCCTCCCTCCAGGTGCAACGCCTGAAGGGAGAGGACGGGTTGTGGGAAGCGTCCTAGGCGTTCGCCTCGCCACCCGGCCCCTGATCGCGTGGCGGCTCGCTTGAGGCGGGCCGTCACCGGTCTCCTCTTCAGCTTTGCGCGGCGAGCGTGTAGTCGCGGACGCTCTGCTCGAACGTCCAGGCGATAGCGGCTCACGCATTCCGGTGTCTGGCAAGGAATTGAGGCGACGGGATCTGACATTCAGAGCAGCTCGTTGACCGCGTCCCCGATCCGCTCGGCCAGCTCGTAGCGGGCGGACGGATCGATGTGGTACTGAGCATCGCCGCCGCGGTCGGCGGCTCGAGTCCACGTATCCCGCCGAGCTTGCGGCCGCGGCCCGTCCAACTCCTGCTCGTTCCAACTCGTCGCTCAGGCGGCCTCTGATAGAGAGGAGCCCGAGGGCTCCTCTCTATGCCGGTGCCGGTCGCTTCGCTGACGAGTGTCCACGTGCAGCGGCCGCGGTTCGCGACTTGCGCAGCCGCCAGCGCGACGATCGCGGGGCACGCGGTGATCGCGGCGGCGACGTAGGAGCCCCTTATGACTGAGGCGCCTGGTTCACGATGATGACTTCCTGCCGCCGCGGCCGGCTCATGAGCCAGACGAGGCTAAGGACGATGAAGCCGAGGAACCAGAGCCCCCCGACGAGGGCGACACCGATGCCGGTGCCGACGTCGGAGGCGGTCTGGCAGGCGCTGAGCGACAGGGTGCCGTCGATGACGGACGGGTCGGTGGCGCAGTCTTCGGAGGGGCGGTCGCTGATGCCGACCGTGATCCAGAGGAGCATGAGGGCGTTGAAGACCAGGAACACCCAGGTCATCTTCCGCCACTTGGGCAGGTAACGCATATTGGTTCTCCTTTTGTGTGGTGGTTCCGCCGCCCACCGGATGTGGGCAGCGTCTGGGTTGACTTATCGGGCAGCGAACCTGATCGCCGCCATCCCTGGAAGCATCGACGTCCCTCTCCTCGCCGGCGAGGACCCAATCGGGTCTATTCCCCGGCATGACACGCTCGCCGACCGGATCGAGCGTGCCCTCGCGGTTGATAGTGAAGAACGCCTAGCTAGTGGGGGTCCGTCCGGGGCGGCTACGGCCGCTCGCCGTACTTGACCGAACTGAGCGTGATGGTCGCCAACTCGCTCACGAGGGTCCCGGCCCGCGGGCTCTGCCGGACAACCTTCCAGTTGCGGTCCCAGAGCAGCATGCGACCCCGGCCGGTGGCGTCCACCTCGCGCAGGGAGTAGAAGCCCCGCGCCTGCATCGTGTCCTGCGCGTACTGGTGGTTCATACCCACGACGTTGGGCACGCGGAGCGTCTTATTCGCGGTCGCCTCAGCCTCCGGTGCCGATGCTACGGCGCCGATCCCGACCGCCGTGGCGATCAGTCCAAGCGCGATGGTCTTACGGATCATTCGGTCCTCCTGGTGTCGATGTACGGGCCCCAAAGGGACACCGCGTCCGTTGCGTGAGGCCCAGTCGGTCGACTGGGCTTCGCGATGCTGCAGAGCGTCATGTGCATCGCGGCGAGAATCCGATGGTGCGTGCCGTCGTTCCCGACGGTGCCTGCCATCCAAGGAAGCATCGACTTCTCTCACCCGCCCGCGATGACCCAACTGGGTCAACGCCTCCTCGTACTGCTCCTCCATGAATAGACCCAATCGTGTCCTCGCGGGCGAAGTGAGGAAGTCGATGCCTTCTGGACATGAAACGCGTCGTCCTCATCTGCCTCCTCGCCTTCGGGCTGCTGCTCCTCGCCGTCGGCGGCTGGACCGTGCAAGGCCTTCGCTGGGCCCTCGGAGGCGGACGTCGACGCGAGCGCCTCGCCACGGCATGATTCGAGTCGTGGACGGGAGCTTCTCGGTGGCCCGTCTCACCGCTCCGAGCGCGGTCGTGGCGTGCCGTCTCCGCGGCCGCCAGGACGTCAGCTTCGACCGAGGCCCGCGCCGTCTGCCGCGCCTTCCGGCATCAGCAGTCACGCGAACGCCAAGCGCGGCGGCAAGCACCCGCCGACGAGCAGCAGCTCAGAGTCCGAGCGTCGACCAGTAGCTTGTCGAGAGCGGTTCGCCGAGGACCGGGACGGGGAGCTCGTCGCAACCACCACCGGGCGCGAGCTCGGCGAGGCGATCTTCGGCTAGAGCGTTCAGTAGATGACGATGTCCAGGGTCTCGGTCGCGGGTCACGGCCAGCATGCCCCGGCGTTCAGCGGACAAGACCGGCCATCCAGCGCAGGCCCTGCACCGTCCAGGCGCCGACCGCGAGCACCAGCGCGCCGGCGGCGAGTGTCATCAGCAGAGCCACGCGGGCCATCAGTCGAGCAGGTAGAGCAGCGGGGCGCACTTGCGGATCGCCGGGCGGCCGCTGACGTCCTCGGGGGTGCCCGCGTCGATCAACAGGCTGCGCGCCGAGCGCGCATTGATGTCGAAGTCCTGGGCGCCGAAGAAGCTCGACCCCGTGCTCGCCACCGCCGCGCAGAAAGTAGCGCGGCTTGATCGTCGCCTCGAGCCGCTCGACGGAGCGATTGCGGAGCGTGACGTGCACGACGACGTGGTCGCCACGCCAGGCACACCAGACGTTGCTACCGCTGATGTAGCTGGACAGTTCGTGGCTGCCGGCGAGGATAGCCTCGAACTCGAGGCAAACGGCGAGGCGGAGTGGTGGTGTCTCGCCCGCCACGTCGTCGAGTTCGCGCTCGGCACCGCGATGCGCCGCGGCGAGATCATCGGGCTCCGCTGGCGCGACGTGGAGCTGCTTGACCGCCGCCTCCACGTCCGCGAGACAATCGTGCGTGGAAGGGTCGTGACGCCGAAGAGCCGCACCTCGCGACGCACGATGGAGATCGGGCCACGCACCGCCACCGTCCTCGACGAGGTCTGGAAGGCCAGCCGATACAGGTCTGACGAGTCACGAGTGTTCGGGCACCCGGCGCTCGGGACTCCGGTCGACCCGACGAAGCTCTCACGGGACTACATGCGGCCCGCGATTGAAGGCGGCCGGGATCACGAAGCCGTTCCGGCCCTGGCACGACCTCCGTCACACCGCGTTGACGCACGAAGCCGCCGCCGGCAACCCGCACGCATACGTTCAGGCGAAGGCCGGCCACAGCCAGAGCACCATCACCGACCGCTACATCCACGCCGCCCAGGCGCTCTTCCCCGGCGCCGCGGAGAAGGCCGAGGCCCGCATGTTCGGGGCCGCGGGGTAGCAAAACGGGTAGCAAATCCCGACATTCGACGGCCAGGAACGAGAAAAAAGCCCCGTGATTAGCGGGGCTTTTCGATAGCGGGGGCAGGATTTGAACCTGCGACCTCCGGGTTATGAGCCCGGCGAGCTACCTGACTGCTCCACCCCGCGTCGCGACGCCCATTGTAGCGAAGGTTTCGAGGAAATGCGGCGTTGCTAGCATCGCCGCGGTGACCCTCTTCTGGCTTTCCCTCGCCGTTTCGGCGGCCCTCGTGATTGCCTCGGCCGTGTACGTCGCGCTGCGGGGGCTCGAGACCTTCCGCGCCTTCAAGCAGCTGGGCCGCCGCACCGGCACGGCGCTCGCCCGGATCGAGGCCACGACCGCCGAGATCGAGCGTCGCCTCTCGCTCTTCGACGAGCGCGAGACACGTCTTGCGGACTCGCTCGCTCGCCTGCGAAAGTCGCAGGCGGAGCTGAACGTGCTCACGACTGCCCTCGACGAGGCCGTCGGGCCGGCCCGCCGCGCCAGGGCGGCCGTGCGCAAGTGAGGGTCGCGGCAGTCGACCTGGGGACGAATTCGACTCGGCTGCTCGTCGCAGACGTGAACGGCGCGGTCGAGGAGGTCGTGCGCCGCCTCGTGATCACGCGGCTCGGTGAGGCGGTCGATGAGCGGCGGCGGCTGCTGCCGCTGCCGATCGCACGGGTGCGCAACGTGCTTTCCGACTACCGGCGCGAGCTGGAGTCGCTCGGAGCGACGCGCACCCTCTGCATCGGCACGAGTGCGCTCCGGGACGCCGAAAACGGCGAGGCCTTCCTCGGAGAGATCGAGTGGAGCTACGGCTTCACGACCAGGCTGCTCAGCGGTGAGGAGGAGGCCGAGCTGACGCTGCGCGGGATTGGGGCGGTCGAGCCCGGGACGCTCGTCGTCGACATCGGGGGCGGCTCGACGGAGCTTCAGGTCGTCGGCGGCGAGGCTCGCACGAGCCTCGACGTCGGCTGCGTCCGGATGACCGAGCGCTTCGGTGAGGACGTCGGCGCGATCCGGGAGTACGTGCGGCGGCTCTTGCCGCGGGCCGAGCCGGCCGGAGCCGTGGGTGTCGCAGGAACCGTGACGACGATCGCGGCGCTCGACCTCGGGCTCGCGGGGCACGACCCGGAGCGGACCCACGGCCACGTGCTGTCTGCGGCAGCCGCAGAGGAGCAAACGGCCCGGCTCGCCGCGCTCACGCTCGAGGAACGCGCGCGGATCGTCGAGCCCGGCCGGGCGCCCGTGATCGTCGCCGGCGGCGCGATCCTCACCGAGGTGCTCGCCTTCTACGGCCTCGAAGGGATCAGGGCGAGCGAGCGCGACATCCTGCACGGAGCCGCGCTCGCGGCCGCAGAACTGCCCGAGCCGGAAGAGGGTCCGGTTCCTCCCGGCGCCTTCACCTGCTGTTGACCGAGATGGACACCTTGCGGCAGCGAACGCCGTCCTGCACGCTTTCGTCATGGACGAGGAGGCCGTGAACATCGCTCTCGGCTTGCTCGCGGACATCGCAGTGAACACGAAGCGAATCGCCACACTGCTGGAGGAGAACGATGGCGAAGAGGAAGAAGACTGACTTCACCGGGCAGGACGAACGCGTTCGTCAGGCACGGGCTTACATCGCTCGGAAGGAAGAGGAGCTTCGGCAGCGCCGCGAGCGCGAAGCCTCGGAACAGAAGCGCCGC
>CAWCDT010000007.1:0-275805 GCA_963794385.1 uncultured Gaiellaceae bacterium
ACGCGCTGAAGAAGACGAAGACCTCTGCCGCCGTCTAGTTCGGCGCTAGGCTCGGGCGCGATGGGATCCGTCGCGCTCGAGCCCGCGTCGCGGTGGAGCTACGCCGAGCTGGCGGAGATCTTCAACGCCGCCTACGAGGGCTACTTCACGCCGTTCGCGCTCGACGAGGCGGCCTTCCGCTTCATGTCGACGACGTGGGACGACCACCTGGACGCGTCGCGCGTCGCACTCGTCGACGGCGAGCCGGCCGGCATCTGCAAGCTCGCGGTCCGGGGTGACCGCGGCTGGATCGCCGGCATCGGGGTCACCACTCCGCACCGCGGCACGGGCGTCGGCAAAGCGCTCACGCGCGGCGTCCTCGAGGAGGCGGCGCGGCTCGGCCTGCGGGAGGTCTGGCTGGAGGTGCTCGTCCAGAACGAGCCGGCGATCCGGCTCTACGAGAAGCTCGGCTTCCGGACGGTGCGCGACCTCGAGGGATGGACTCTGGGGGAGCTTGTGTTTCAGAAACACAAGGCGTCCGCGGTCCCGGCCGCTCGCGCCCAGGCGCGCATCCGCGCGGAGCGCACGTGGCGCGAGCCGTGGCAGCGCGCGGACGAGACGGTCGCGAACCTGGAGGACGTCGAGGCGCTCGAGAGCAAGGGTGGCGCCGCGCTTTTCCGCCGCACCGGTGAGCGGGTCTCGCTGCTGCAGGGTGTCGCGGAAAGCGACGACGACGCGCGCGACCTGCTTCTCGCGCTCCCCGACCAAGCGACCTCACTCCACTGGATGAACGGGCCGAGCGGCGATCCGTTCAACGCCGCGATCGCCTCGCTGGGCGGAACGCAGGCGTGGCGCCAGCACGAGATGCTGTTCGAGCTCTGAAACGTCGTCGGGCGCCGGCCGCGCCGGCGCCCGACGAGCGTTCTCACCAGCTGGCGAAGATTCGGGCGGGGCCGCCCGAGCCCTGCTCCCAGGGGATCAGGCCGACGGTGACAGTGGCGCCGCGCGGCGGCACGCGGTCGAGGTTGGCGAGGTTCTCGATGCCGTAACGGTCGGCGCCGAGCAGCGTGACGTGTGCGTCGAACGTCTGCGAACGGCCCGGGTCGAGGCTGAGCGTGTCGACGCCGATGCCGGCGATGTCCCGCTCCTCCAGCAGCCACTCGACAGCCGCCTTGGAGAAGCCCGGGAAGTGCTGCAGTCCATCCGCGCCGACGTTCCGATAAGCCGCGACACTGGTGGAGCGCGCAGCCCAGCCGGAGTTCATCGCGACGACAGCGCCGCGCCGGATGCGGCCGCGGCGCCGCTCGAACGTACGCAGATCGTCGCGCGTCACCTCCGTGTCCGGGTTGGCCGCCGCGCGGTCGGAAATGTCGATCACGACGAGCGGGCGGATGAGCTCGTCGAGCGACATCTGGGGGGAGAACCGCCCGCCCGTGACGAAGTGGGCCGGCACGTCCAGATGGGTGCAGTTGTGCTCCCACAGGGTCCAGATCTGGCCGTAGAACCCGTTCGCGGGGATCGTTACGGCCGTCTGGCGGTCGAGGGCGCTCGGAGCGCCGAGGAAGCCCGGGAAGCCTTCCCGGAACTCATGGGTCAGATCCTGTAGGCGGTCCGTCCGCCGGTCGTCGTCGTCGTCGGCGAGCGCGTGGCCGGGGAATGCGGCGGCGACCGCCGCACCCGCGGCCCCGAGCAGCGCTGTCCTGCGGTCGAGCTTCGGCAGGCCTTCCTCTTCGACCCGCGCGCGAACCGTCTCGATGGTGCCTGGCAAGCACATCGCTCCTCCTCTCGCGAGACGTTGCGGCGATGCTAGATAACGACGCCGCGTGCCGCGTCAGGAGAAGGCGATGACGCTGCGGATGCCGTCCTGGGCTTCCATCAGCTCGAAGCCGCGGTTGACCTCGTCGAGCGTGAGCCGGTGAGAGAGGAACGGATCGACGTCGAGCTCCCCGGCGAGCCAGCGCTCGACGAGCTGCGGCACCTCGTCGCGGCCCTTGATCCCGCCGAACGAGGAGCCGGCGATCCGCCGTCCGGTGATCAGGAAGCGCGGGACGACGTCGAGCGTCTCCCCCTTGCCGGCGACCCCCGCGACGGTGCAGAGGCCCCAGCCCATCCGCGCCGCCTCGACCGCCTGGCGCATGACCGCGACGTTCCCCGTCGCCTCGAAGGTGTAGTCGGCGCCGAAGCCGCCGGTCGCCTCGACGATCCGCTCGACGGCGTCGGGCCCGCCGAGCATCGTCTCTGTCGCGCCCTGGCCCTTCGCGAGCTCGAGCCGCTCCTCCGAGAGGTCGACGCAGATGATCCGCTCGGCCCCCTGGAGCCGGCAGCCGGCCACCGCCCCGAGGCCGACCATCCCGGCGCCGAAGACGGCGCAGGTCGAGCCGGGCTCGACCGCGGCGGTCTTCATGGCCGCCCCGAGGCCGGTCGAGAGCCCGCAGGCGAACAGCGCAGCGCCTTCGAGCGGCGCCTCCGGGCTGACGCGCGCGAGCGCGATCTCGGGCATGACGGTGTACTCCGCGAACGTCGAGGTGCCCATGAAGTGGCGAATCGGCTCGCCGTCGCGCGAAAGCCGCGTCGTCCCGTCGGGCAGGTGGCCCTTGCCCTGCTCCTCCCGGATCGCGAGACAGAGGTTCGTCCGCGTCGAGCGGCAGTGGACGCACTCCCGGCACTGCGGCGAGAAGAGCGTGACGACGTGGTCTCCCTCGGCCAGCGACGTGACGCCTTCGCCGACGCGCTCGACGACGCCGGCACCCTCGTGGCCGAGCACGGTCGGCGCATAGCCGGACGGGTCGGCGCCGGAGGCGGTGAAGAGATCGGTGTGGCAGACGCCGCAGGCCACGAGCCGCACCAGCACTTCCCCCGCCTCGGGCTCGGCGAGGTCCAGCTCCTGGACCTCGAGCGGGGCTCCGAACTCCTCCAGGACGGCGGCGCGGATCTTCATCGGACGACTCTAACTAGACTCGCCTGGTGAGCTTGCTCATGCCTCCGGGGCGTCGCTCGCGCCGCGTAGGCCGGTGGGACAGTACGGAGGTACGGCCCGCCGGTTGGAGCGGCGCGAGCGGCGTCAGCCTTTCGCGGAGCCCGGCTCTGCCGGGCGGGAGCGAAAGGCGGCCGGTGGCATGAGGATCTGCCTCGTCACCCCCTTTTCGTGGTCGCAGCCACACGACGTGAACGAGCACGTCGGAGGGATCGCAAACGAGCTGCGCCAGCTCGGGCACGCGGTCACCGTGCTCGCGCCGTCGAGCCGCACCGCCGACCTCGTCGCGGGGCAACGGGCGCTCGCCCGCGGCGACGACGCGGAGGTGATCGCGATCGGGGCGGCTCTCCAGGTCTCGCGCCGCTCGAGCCTCGGTGTCCCGGTCGGCGTTCGTGCGAATCTCCACCTCGCGCTCCGCCAGGGCCGGTTCGACGTCGTGCACGGGTTCGAGCCGGGCTTGCCGAGCATCTCCTACCTCGCGCTCCGCGACTCGCAGGCACTCGGCGTCGCGACGTTCTTCTCGCCCGAGCGGCTTGGCTATCCGCCGCGGCGGGCGCTGCGGGAGAAGCTGCTGGCCCGCATCGACGCGCTGCTCGCGACCTCTCCTGCGATGGCCGACGCAGCCGCCGTGCGCTTTCCCGGTGACTACCGGGTCGTCTCGCCGGGAGTCGACACCGAGCTCTGTGCGCCCGCCGCGAAGCGTCGGCTGGTCGTGATCGAGCTCCACTCCGGGTCGCTCCCCGTCGCCCGCGCCGCGCTCCGCTCGCTGCGGGAGCTGCCCGACTGGGAGGCGGTGCTGCTGCGGACGAAGCCGCTCTCCACGCGTCCCGGGATTCCGCACGCGCTGCGCGACCGCGTGCACGTTCGCTCCGGCCGCACGCCTTCGGCGCGCGCCACTGTGCTCGCCGAGGCCGCGATCGTCGCCCCTGCCCCGACGGGCTCCGCGCGGCTCCGCCTCGAGGCCGCCGCCGCTGGAGCAGCGCTTGCCGACCCTCCGGGCGTCCTCGAGCAGCCCGAGCTCGCCGCCGCCGCCATCGCGCGGCTCGCCGAGGACAAGCCGCTGCGCGACCGCCGCGGCGTGGAGGGACGAGCTGCCGCGGAGGGCCAGAGCTTCGCCGTCGTGGCGGGCGAGCTCAGCGAGCTCTACCGGACCCTCGGCGGCCGCAGGCGCGTGCGGCGCCAGGAAGCCGAGCCGCTCGCGGATCGGCCCTGGATCCTCGCCGACCTGCACATGCACACGTCGTGGTCGCACGACTGCTCGATCGAGGTCGACGAGCTGCTCGAGCATGCCGAGGCGGAGGGGCTCGGTGCGATCGCGGTCACGGACCACAACGTCTTCGGGGGAGCGCTCGAGGCGGTCGAGAAGGCGCAGAGTCGCGAGCTGATCGTGATCGCGGGCGAGGAGGTGAAGACAGACGACCAGGGCGAGGTGATTGGTCTCTTCCTGCACGAGGAGATCCCGCGCGGGATGACCTTCGCCGACACCGTCGCCGCGATCCGCGAGCAGGGCGGCGTGGTTTATCTCCCCCACCCTTTCGACCGCATGCACGCGATCCCGTTCCCGGCGACGCTGCACCGCCATCTGCACGAGATCGACGTGCTGGAGGTGTACAACGCACGCCTTCTCTTCGACGGCTACAACGACGAGGCGGTCCGCTTCGCTCGCAAGTACGGGCTCCCGGCCGGCGCCGGCTCCGACGCGCACGTGCTCCAGGGTGTCGGCACCGGCGCGCTGCGGCTGCGGGCCTTCGACGGGCCGGAGGAGTTCCTGCTCTCGCTGCGGACGGCGGAGGTGCTGCGCCGGCCGAAGTCGCTTGCCTACCTGCAGAGCCTCAAGTGGGTGGCCCAGGTCAAGGAAAAGGTGCGCTAGGAGAGAACCGAGACAGGACCCGTGAGCCACGCCCTGTCAACCACGAACGCTCGCGCGTTCCTCGGACGTCGCTCGCAGTGCCCGGCCGGAGGGGACAGTACGCGTAGTACGGCCCCGGAGAGCCGGGTGCTGCGAGCGGCGTCAGGCGCAGGCGGAGCCCGGCTCTGCCGGGCGGGAGCCTGGGCCGGCGAGGGGCGCGCGTGAGTGCCGCCCCTACCGACGAGATCTATGAGCGCTATCTGAAGAAGGCGATCGCCGAGATCAACGATCTCGGCGACGAGATCGGCCGCGCGGGGGACGAGACGTACGTGCCGGTGCTCGGCTCCGGCCATCCGCTCGCGGACGTCTTCCTGCTCAAGTACGAGCCGAAGCCGTCGGAGACGCAGGAAGGGGTGGCCTTCTTCGGCAGGTCGGGCCAGGCGCTCCTGAAGTCGCTCCAGCGCCTGCACGTCGACCCGATGGCGGTGTACGGGACGAACTGCCTCAAGTTCGCCGGCCAGGATCCGGAGGAAGGGAAGCCGTGGCTCACACGCGAGCTGCACATCGTCCAGCCGAAGCTGCTCGTGCTCATGGGCGAGCGGACGGTCGAGTTCCTGAACGCGCTCTCGTTTCCGCTCTCCGATCCCATCGACCCGGTCGGCGAGGGCCTGCAGCGCTTCACGGGGACGGTGCAGGCGCTCGTCGTCCCCGACATCGACACGGCCCTCGACGAAGCGCCGGCCAAGACCGCCTTCTGGAACGCCTTCAAGGCGGTCGGCTCGTGGTACGCGGAGCTCCCGCCCTACTAGGTCTCGGCGTTCCGCGGGGCCTCGCGCTCGTCGGCCTGACCGCGGCCCTAGCCGTCTACACCGCCGGCGCCGGCCACCTCTGGGACGCCGGGCTCTGGCCGGACGTGCTCTTTCTCGCCCTCATCATCTTCCCAGGCACGCTCGCGCTCGTCTGGGTCCTGCTCCCCCTCGCGTTCCACCGCGGCCTCCTGCTCGTCGCGCTTGCGCTCGGCGTCCTCGCCGTGCTGCTCCGCATCGCCGAGCTCGACGTGCTCTTCAATCTGGCGAAGCTCTTCGCGTTGATCCTGCTCGGCTTCTGGTTTCTCTCCTACTTCGAGACGGTCGCCTGGGCCGTGCTCATCGCGGTCATCATCCCGTGGGTCGACGCGATCTCGGTCTGGCGCGGGCCGACCGAGTACGTCGTCGAGGAGCGCCCGAGCCTGTTCGAGGACGTCTCGATCGCCTTCCGCGTTCCGGGCGAGGACGGCACGGCCAACCTCGGCCCGCCGGACATCCTCTTCTTCTCGCTGTTCCTCGCCGCCGCACAGCGCTTCGGTCTTCGAGTCGGCTGGACCTGGCTGGCGATGACGGCCCTGCTCGGAGCGACGCTGGTGCTCACGGCGACGACGGACGTCGCCGGCCTCCCCGCCCTCCCCGCAATCTGCGTCGGCTTTCTGCTCCCGAATCTCGACCTGCTCTGGCGTGAGTTGCGCCCTACCAGGGAAGCGACCTAGAAGATGGCTGATCGGCAGTTACCGCACTCGCGGATGACGACCCAGACACGGCGCCGGGAACCACCCTCGGCCTTGCCAAGGCAACCAGCCTTGGCTGCGTCCGAGTGCGGCCCCCGGCTTGGTCTGGATCGCCCCCGCAAGCACGCCAACCACCGATCAACCATCTAATGGACGATCTCGACGCAGCGGTCGGCCGGGCGCTGACCGAAGCCCGGCTCGAGCTGTCGCTCGAGTTCCACGAGGAGGCCGACGGCCGCAAAGCAGGGGCGCTGCGGATCAAGGATGCGGCCGGACGAACGGTTGCGCATGTCGAGCTCGAGAGCCCCGAGGCGATGAACGTGGCGCTTGCTCGGCTCGTCCAGCTCGGGTTCCGCAGCGAGACTGAGCCGCGCGTCGCGCCGGCGACGCCGCCGACCACCCGAGTCGTCCCCGCCGTGGAGACGCCGGTGCTCGTCGCGGGCGTCGACGGCTACCGCAAGGGCTGGGTCGCGGTCTCGCTCGATCCGAGCGGGGACGTTCAGGTCACGACGCATTCGAGCTTCGCCGAGGTGCTCTCGCTGCAGGCGCGCGTGATCGCGGTCGACATCCCGATCGACCCTCCCGGGCTCGGCGCGCGCTCGGCCGACGCAGGCGCGCGGGCCTTCGTGGGGGCGCGCGCGAGCAGCGTCTTCCCGACACCGCCGCGGGCCGCGCTCGACGCACGGACGTTCTCGGAGGCGAACGAGATCGCACGGACGATCACCGGCAAGGGGATCTCGCAGCAGGCCTTCGCGCTCGGAAAGAAGATCCTCGAAGTGCACGCGCTGGCGGACGTGGACGAGCGCGTGATCGAGATGCACCCGGAGGTCTCCTTCTGCCAGCTCGCCGGCGGGGCGCTGCCGGAGTCAAAGCACACGGCGGACGGGCTCGGCCGGCGTCGCGCCTTGCTCGAAGCGGCGGGGATCAGGCTGCCCGGCGCGGTGCCGGGCGTACCGGAGGTCGATCTCCTCGACGCCGCCGTGGGGGCATGGACCGCGGCTCGGTACGTGCGCGGCGAGGCGTCCCCGTTCCCGCCGGAGCACGGCGACCGCCTGGGCGCGATCTGGCGTTAGCGCAGCCGTTTTCCGTCCTGCGAACTGACTATGGGATCGCGAGTCGTACTAGCCGGCGTCACTCGGTCGTGCGCGTCAGCAAGGCGACCGTCTCGACGTGCGGGGTGTGCGGGAACATGTCGACCGGCTGCGCGCGCTCCAGCTCGTAGCCGTAGTCGGCGCGAAGCACCTTCACGTCCGAGGCGAGCGTGGTCGGGTTGCAGGAGACGTAGACGAGCCTGCCTGCGCCGAGCGCGCCGGTGCGCCGCAGCGCCTTGCCCGCGAGCCCCGCACGCGGCGGGTCGACGACCACCACGTCAGGCGGGCCGGCGCGCTCGGCGAGCTCCTCGAGCGACTGGCCGACGTTGCCGGCGAAGAAGGCGGCGTTCCCGATCTTGTTCAGCTCCAGGTTCTCGAGCGCGCACGCGACCGACTCCTCCGAGATCTCGACCCCCCACACCGAGAGCGCGTCGCGCGCCAGCGAGAGCCCGATCGTGCCCGTCCCGCAGTAGAGGTCGTAGACCGTCTCGGTCCCGGTCAGTGCCGCGTACTCGATCGCGAGCGCGTAGAGCCGCTCCGCCATCGCCGTGTTCGTCTGCAGGAAGGCGTTCGGGCGGATGCGGAAGCGCAGCCCGAGCAGCTCCTCCTCGATCGCGTCGTCCCCCCAGAGCAGCGTCGTCGGCAGGTTCGTCACCTCGGCGGGGGTGTCGTTCACTGCCCAGTGGATCGAGCGAACCTCGGGGAACCGCGTCAACACCTCGACGAGGTAGCCGCGCTCGAACTTCTCCCCGGGCGCCGTGACGAGCAGGACGAGCGCCTGCTCGGTGTTGCGGCCTTCCCGGACGACGAGGTGCCGGAGGTAGCCGGTCTGCTCGGTCTGGTCGTAGGCGACGAGGTTCTCCTCGCGCGCCCAGTCGCGGACGGCGTTCCGGATCGCATTGCCGAGGTCGGTCGTGAGCCAGCAGCGCTCGACCTCGAGCACCTCGTCCCACCGGCCCGCCTTGTGGAAGCCGAGCGCTGGACCGGACGGCGTCTGCGTGAACGAGTACTCGAGCTTGTTCCGGTAGAAGAACGGCGATTCGGCAGGCAGGATCGGCTCGAGCGGCGGCTCGGCGATCCCGCCGATCCGCTTGAAGGCGTCGCGCACCTGCTCTTCCTTCGCCGCGACCTGGATCGCGTAGTCGAGGTCCTGGAAGCGGCAGCCCCCGCAGGCCGGGTAGTGCGCGCAGGGCGCGTCGACCCGGTGCGGCGAGGGCTCGAGCACCTCGGTCGCGAGCGCCTCCGCGAACCCGCGCTTCACCTTCGTCACGCGCGCACGCACACGGTCACCGGGCAGGCCGCGGCGGACGAAGACGACAAAGCCGTTCAGCCGCGCGACGCCGTTGCCGCCGTAGGCCAGCGAGTCGACCTGGAGCTCGACCTCCTCGTCCTTCCGCACGGGTGCGGCCATGGCCCGGAGGGTAGTCGCTACGGATCCCGGCGCGTCATCGACACGGCCCCGGCCACGGACAGCAGCGCGGCGTAGCTCAGCGCGAGCAGGATCGACCAGCCGGCAGGAAGCACGAACTCACTTCCCTCGCCCCCCACGATCCCCCCGAGTGAGGAGCCCGGGAGGAACTTCGAGATCGGATCCGGCTCACCGACCTCGGTGAACAGAAGCCCCGAGAGCACGGTGATGAGCGACTCGACGACGAGGATCCAGACGAACCAGCCGACGAGGGCGCCAACCTGGCTCTGCACGATCGCGCCGACCGCCGCCGCGACGACTGCCGTGAGCACGAACGCAACCACGACCCGGCCGACGGCCTCGAGCGCCTGGCCGTCGAGCGGCAGCGAGTCGCCGCGGGCGGACAGCCAGGGCAGCGCGACGAGCGCCGTCACGAGCAGGGCGGCGACGGCGAAGGCGAGCCCGGCGATCGCGGCTGCGCTCAGCTTCGCCGCGAGCACACGCACGCGTTGCGGGGCGGCGAGGAACGTCGTCATGATCGTTCCGTGCCGGTACTCGCTCGTGACGATCAGGATCCCGATGACGGCCGTGAACGTGTTCCCGAAGCTCGCGGCCTGTCCGAGCGAGAGCGCCCGGTCCAGCTCGTCGCTGTCGACCGCGCCCGAGCCGACGAACCCTGCGGCCGCGATCCCGCACAGCAGTACGGACGCAAGCAGGAGCACCCACGACGTCCGAATCGTGCGCAGCTTGACGAGCTCGGAGCCGAGCAGCCTCACGCGGGAGTGCTCGCTCCCTCGGTCAACTCGAGGAAGATGTCCTCGAGCGAGCCTGACTCGGCGACGAGCTCGTGCAGCACGATCCCGTTGGCAGCCGCGACCTCGCCGATGCGCGCGGCCACTGCGTCGACGGCGAGGGCGCCGTCGCTCGTCGCGGTCGCCTCGATGCCTTCGCGGCGGAGCGCAGCAGCGAGCTGGTCCGCTTGCGGCGAGCGCACACGCGTCCCCCGGACGCCGCCCGCGAGCACGTCGCCCATGGGCGCCTGCCGGATGAGCTTCCCCTTTGCGATGATGATCACGTCGTCCGCGAGCTGGGCCATCTCGGTGAGCACGTGGCTCGAGACGAGTACGGTCCGGCCGCCCGCGGCGAGCGAGCGCAGCAGGTCGCGCAGCCAACGGATCCCCTGCGGGTCGAGCCCGTTCGCGGGCTCGTCGAGGATCAGCACCTGTGGGTCGCCGAGGAGCGCGCCAGCGAGCGAGAGCCGCTGCTTCATCCCGAGTGAATAGCCCTTCGCGCGCCGGTTCCGGGCGGCGGTGAGATCGACGAGTTCGAGCATCTCGTCGATGCGGGCTTCGTCGATCCCCCCCGCTGCCGCGATGGTGCGCAGGTGGTTACGGCCCGTACGGCCGGGATGGAAGGCGTTCGCCTCGAGGATCGCGCCGACCGTCCGCGTCGGATCGTCGAGCTCCGGGTAGTGCTTGCCGAGGATGCGCACGTCGCCGCTCGTGACGTGGAGGAGCGCGACGAGCGAGCGCAGCGTCGTCGTCTTGCCGGCGCCGTTCGGCCCGAGGAACCCCGTAACCCGCCCGGCCTCGGCCCGGAACGAGAGGTCATCGACGGCGAGGACCTTGCCGTACCGCTTCGTCAGGTGCGAAACCTCGATCAAGACAATGTCGTCACGTAGACGGAGCGTTCCCTCGGCCCGTCGAACTCGCAGAGGAAGATCCCCTGCCAGGTGCCGAGCGCGAGCCGGCCGTCCCGGACCGGCACGAGCACGTCCGAGCCCATGAACGCTGCGCGGATGTGGGTCGGTGCGTTCTCCTCCCCCTCCTCGACGTGCTGCCAGGGCCAGTCCTCCGAGACGATCCGCTCGAGCGCGGCCTCGAAGTCGCGCGCCACGGCCGGGTCGGCGTGCTCGTTGATCGTCACGCCCGCGGTCGTGTGCGGCACGTACACGAGCACCGCTGCGGCGCCGTCGACCTCCCCCAGCGCCTCCTGCACCTGCGCCGTGATGTCGAGGAGCTGGCTGTGGCGCTCCGTCCGGACCCTGAACTCCCGCACGGCGCGTATCCTAGGCCGCGTCGCAAGCCTGCGGCTTGCTCCCGTGGGGGAAACCATGTTTCCCCCACGAGCCCCCTTCTTTCACTTTGGGTGGGGGAACCTCCCGGTTCCCCCACACCCCCTCCCCACATCGGTCAGAATCGACCGATGGGCGAGGGGGCGTTCTCCGACAACGAGCTGGACGGCTACCGCGCCGGCGCCGATCGCTTCCTCGCCGAGCTCGACGAGGAGTACTACCTCCACTACGCCGGGCTCAAGGCTGAGCTCGAGCTGCGGCCGATCTACGAGCGTCACGCCGACCTGATCGAGCTGGGCACCGTGAAACGGCTCGGCGACGCCGTCCGCGGCCGCGAGAACCGGGAGCTCTTCCGCTTCGGGTGCGAGAGCTACCTCGGCGAGCTGACCCGCGAGCAGGCCGAGCGGATCGCCGACCTCGAGGCGACGCTCGAGACCCCGCACGACGGCGGCAAGGTCGGCTACCGGATGCTGCCACCGACGATCGCGAACACCGCCGACCGAGCGACGCGCGCGCGGCTCGAGCAGGCGCGCAACGAGCTGACCGAGGAGCACCTGAACCCGCTCCACCTCCAGGCCGTCCGGGCGACACAGCTCGCGGTTCCCGAGCTGGGCGCGCCCACGTACTTCGAGCTCTACCGCGACCGCTTGCAGTTCGACCTCGAGGGGCTCGCGGCGCAGTGCCGCGCCTTCCTCGCCTCGACCGAGCTGCTGTACGAGGAGTCGATGGACCGCCTGCTGCGCGAACGCGTCGGCGTCGGGCTCGCGGACGCCGAGCGCTACGACGTGCGCCGCCTCTTCCGCGGCTCGGACTGGGACGAGGCGTTCCCCGCCGACCGGATGGTGCCGGCCCTCCGCGGCACGCTGGCGACCCTCGGGATCGACCTCGATGCGCAGGAGAACGTCCACCTCGACATCGAGGAGCGGCCGACGAAGACCCCGCGTGCGTTCTGTGCTCCCATCGAGATTCCGGGCAAGGTGATGCTCGTGATCCAGCCGCAGGGCGGCCCCGACGACTGGTACGCCCTCTTCCACGAGGCGGGGCACACAGAGCACTTCGCCTTCACGAGCCCCGATCTGCGAGTGGAGGAGAAGCGGCTGGGCGACAACGCCGTCACCGAGGGCTGGGCGATGCTATTCGACCACCTCATCGACGACCGCGCGTGGCTCACACACCTGCTCGACTTTCCGCGGCCGGAGACGTTCGCGGCCGAGGGCGCCGTACAGCTCTTCTTCTTCGTCCGCCGTTACTGCGCGAAGCTGCTCTACGAGCTCGAATTCCACGCCGCGCCGGACGTCACCCAGCTGCAATCCCGCTACGTCGAGCTGCTCGGAGACGCGCTCAAGGTGGAGCCGTCCCCGACGGACTATCTCGCCGACATCGACCCCGGCTACTACGTGGTCTCCTACCTACGCGCCTGGGCCTTCTCGGCGCAGATGACGACCTTCATGCGCGAGGAGTTCGGCACCGACTGGTTCCGCAAGCGCGCGGCCGGATCGCTCCTGACCGACCTCTGGGCGCTCGGGCAGAAGCCGACCGCCGACGAGCTCCTGAAGGACGTAACGGGCGCCGCGGTCGAGCTGGAAGCGGTCGCGGAGCAGGTCCGCGACGGTATCCCGGCACCGGCCTAGAGCGCACCGCCCGCCGCGGGCGGAACGCCGGCTTCGAGCTCGGACTCGCCGCCTGCCTCGCGCGCGAGGTAGTCCTCGATCAGCATGACGTTGTCCTGCGACCGCTCGACGACGGTGAGGAGCGCGGCCATCGAGGACACCTCCTCGCGCTGCTCCTGCAGGAACCAGTGCAGGAACTGCTCGCCGACGAGGTCGCCCTCCGACCGGGCGAGCTGGGCGAGGTTCTTGATCTGCTCGGTCACCCGCTTCTCTTGCTCGAGCGCCAGGCGGACGGGCTCGACGACGTCGGCGAACTCGGTCTGCGGCGCCTCGACGCCGGGGACCGCGACCGTCTCGTCTGCATCGAGCAGGTACTGGACGATCATCATCGCGTGGTTGCGCTCCTCGACCGCCTGCCGGTAGAAGTGCGCGGCGAGCCGCGGCAGGGTCTGGGAGTCGTAGTGGACCGCGATCGCGACGTACTGCTGCGACGCCGCGAACTCGTGCCCCACTTGCTCATTCAGGCCGTCCGGGAAGCTGCCCACGCGGACGACTCTACTGGGTGAGGAACCGCGGGCTGCGGCGGCCCGTTTCTGCGTGTCGCGACCGCCGCCCTCGAAGAGGCCGTGCGTGCGCCGTAGGATCGCGCCGTGCTGCCGCTGCGCGACAACGTGCCGACGCGCCACTTCCCGGTCGTCACGGTCACGCTGATCGCGATCAACGTCCTCGTCTGGGTGCTCTACCAGCTGCCCGACCTGGAGGGCTCGGTCGACGAGCTTGCCTACCACCCCTGCGAGGTCGACGGCTCGTGCCCGACGATCGGGCAGGGCTGGCTCCTCACCGCGCTCACGTCGATGTTCATGCACGGGAGCTGGGCGCACCTGCTCGGGAACATGCTCTTCCTCTGGATCTTCGGCAACAACGTCGAGGACGCGCTCGGGCACGTGCGCTACCTCCTCTTCTACCTCGTCGGCGGCTTCGCGGCGACGGCGACGCAGACGTTCGTCACGCTCGCCTTCGGCGGCGACGCCGAGGCGGCGATCCCGAACGTGGGCGCAAGCGGCGCGGTCTCTGCCGTGCTCGGCGGCTACATCGTGCTGCTGCCGCATGCCAAGGTGCTGACGGTGATCTTCTTCTTCCTGCGCGAGGTCCCGGCGATCTTCTTCCTTGGAATCTGGTTCGGCTTCCAGCTCCTCGAGGGGAGCACGTCGCTCGCGACGCCGCAGGAGGGCGGCGGCGTCGCTTTCTTCGCCCACATCGGCGGTTTCGTCTTCGGCGCGCTCGCCGTGAAGCTCGCCCAGAAACGCCGCCCACTTGCTCCGACACACTGACGATGGCGAGCTTCGAAGAGCACGTGCAGAACGCGCTCGACCTGCTGCCGCCGCACCTGGCGAAGGGGCTCGAGAACGTGGCCGTGGTGATCGAGGAGGAGAACCCGGACGAGCCCGATCTCTACGGCCTCTTCGACTGGCCGGAGTACATGCCCGCGAAGATCTCGATCTACCGGCGTCCGCTCGTCGAGGACTTCGATGACCCGGCCGAGCTCGAGGAGGAGATTCGGGTCACCGTCCTCCACGAGCTCGCGCACTACTTCGGCATGGACGAGGACCAGATCTCCGGGCTCGGCTACGAGTAGGCGTCTCTTCCGCTCCGGTCAACGACCTATGTTGTGATTCTGTTGAGGCGCGGGGCCGCTGGAATACTCAGCGGCGCGGCGCTCGTTTCAACTGGCATGAACACGATTTCCGAGATTCATGCCGAGATCGAGCGCCTGAGCGACGCGCGCGGGGAACTGTGGCAGGCCCTCTCGCACGGCCGGCAGCAGGCGATCGTGGACGAGATCAAGTTGATCGACGAGCAGCTGGTGGCCCTCTGGGATCGGCACCGTGCCGAGCGGGCGCGCATCCGCTTCGGCGAGCGCGAGGACATCGTGCGCCGCGCCCGCCAGGAAGAGCGCCTGGAGCGCGCCGCTTAGCCAGCTACCATCGGCCGCAGGATGGGCCTGAAGGGGTTGTTCGACAAGAGCGACGCCTCCGACCTCGAGTCGGAGCGCGAAGCTCTGCGCCGCCAGCGCGCCGAGGCGGCCCAGGAGCTGGCCGTGCTGAAGCGGACGCTCGCCGAGCGGGTCGCCGCGGTGCAGCGGCACGAGCGCGAGCTGGCCGAGGCGACCGAACGAGTCGAGAGGCGCGAGCAGAAGCTCGAGCGCGGACGCGGCGCGCGCCTCGAAGCCGTCCGCCTGAAGCTCGCCGAGGCGAAGGAAGCGCGCGCCATGCTCGACGTCCGCCGAGCCGAGGTGGAGGCCAGGGAGGCCGCTGTGGCAGCCCGGGAGGCGGCGCTCGACGGCCGCGACGAGCCGCCGGCGGTCGCGCCTGCCGTTCCGCCGGCCCCGACGCCGGACGCCGAGCTGGAGAAGTTCGCGGCCGAGCTCGTCGCCCGCGAGCAGTCGCTCGACGCCCGAGCCGCCGAGCTCGATGGACGGGCAACGGAGCTGGAGGCGCGACTCACCGAGCTGGACGCGCGCGACGCCGAGCTGGAGGCCCGGCGGACCGCCCTCGAGGAACGCGAGGCAGCCGCAGCGGAGCACGAGGAGGAGACGGACGAGAACGCCGTCCCTACTGTGGACGCCGACGAGCTGGAGCGGATCGAGGCCAAGCTGGCGGAGCTGCACGAGGCGGAGCAGGCCTTCGCCCGCACGCGAGCCGAGCTCGCCGCCCGGAGCGACGCGCTCTCCGAGCAGGAGGCGGCCCTCGCCGCTCGCGAGCGGGCGTTCGGCACGTCGCTGCCGCCGCGCACAGCGGAGCTCGAGGCGCTCGAAGTCCGGATCCGCCGCCTCGAGCAGGACGGCAGTCCGCGCAAGGCGGCGCCGAAGACCTTCAGCGCCGGCCTGCGCGCCCTCGAGGAGCGCGGCCTGCGTGGCGGCCGCGCGCCCGACGAGCCTCTACACTGAAGTCCCGCGTGGGGCGTTAGCTCAGCTGGGAGAGCGCCGCCTTTGCAAGGCGGAGGTCGCCGGTTCGATCCCGGCACGCTCCACACGAGAAAGGCCCGCAAATGCGGGCCTTTCGTTTCTTCGCTGGTTGTCGGACACAACGCCGTCGGGAATGACCCGATCGTGTCATGTACGGCCCCGCCGCCCGCACGTACCGTGGGCCATGCGAGTCCGGTGCCCGAGCCGGTCACGGCCCGGCAACGGTACACCCCTGCGGCAGGCGGGGCCTGCCCGGGCTCGCTTCACCGCGCGAGAGACTCGACCACCGAGTCTCTCGCGCAACCTCTTTGGCCTGGCTCGGTAGGGCACGCTCCACGAGACGAACGACGAAGGTCCGCACATGCGGGCCTTCGTGGTACCGCTTACACCGACTTCAGCCGCGTCGGATGAAGTTGATTCGGTGCTCGATGAATCCGCTCCGGTCGTGGAGCATGAGCTGGCGAAAGGCGGCGTTCCAGCGGCGGAACGTGATCGTCCGTCCGTTGCAGGTCGCGCGGACGTTGCTCGGGTTTGTCGCTCCGGCCGGCACGTAGTCCCAGCCGCTACGGCGGATGTTCGGCCGGCAGCTCGTGATGCCGCGCGGGGTGACATGAACGAGGATGCCGCGCCAGAGCCTGTCGTTGGGTCGTGGGTCGACCACCTTGCCTCCCGGTCGCGGCTCGAGCCCCTGGAGAAGCCAACTCTCGCCGGGACCGCGGTGCGAGACCGCCCGGTCCCAGTGATCCCAGGCCGAGTCGACATTCCTGAACCGACCCCAGGTGTGATCCAGGTAGGCATGCCAACCGGCCACGTCGTAGTGGACATCGTCCCAGCCAACCCGGCCGTCGACCCGGCCTGCGGGAACGAGAGCGGACCAGGTCACCGAGCCACGCTCCCATCGCCCCGGATCGGTATCGCCCACCGGCTGACTCCCGAGGCGCCACGGCCCCGCCGTCACCCCGGGTCTCCCCCTGATCGTCAGTTGCGCCTTCCCACGCCGGTGGTTCACCACCATCGACCACCCCTCCGCGGTGCGGGTTAGCGACGCGACGTCAAGCAGCGTGCCATTGCCGCGCTCGACCAACTGATCGGCGCCGCTTGCGCCCGTGCAACGGCACAGGGTCGAGAAGGGACATGCGAAGCTCAGGCACGCCGCGCGTCTGGATCTCGATGATGAAGTAGCGGCCGGTCCGCGGCTCGATCCCGTGCAGCCGCCACCACTCCTCCCACACAGTGTCGCCTCTCGGCGCCGCGTCTCCCACCGTCGCCGCGCGAACAGGAACCGCTTCGGCAGCCGGCGCGACAGCGATGATCGTGGCGGCCGCCGCCACAGCGGCAAGACAGCAGGCGCCTCGACGCCTCACAAATCGGCCTTTCCCCGACCGGCCACAGCGGAATCCTCACAGGCGTAGGGCCGCCGCTCCGGCTTCGCAGAGGTCAGCGGTTCGACCATCTGCCGCGTTGTGGTGCGGATCGACTGTTAAGGAAGCGCGCAAATCCGTTCGCGCGGTTCACGCCTAGTTAGGAGTGCACAGACCGCCCGCCCGCCCGCCAGGGCACGTCTCGGGGAGGAAGCACATGACCGCGAAGAAGGTCGTACTGCGCCGTGCGGCAGGCGCTGCGCTCGCGCTTGTTCTCGCGCTGGGGGTCGCCGACCCGGTCGCCGCCGGAAAAAAGCCGCCGCCGACGACCGGAGACAAAACGCCGCCAACGACGCCGACGAATCTGCGTGCGACGAGCGTGGGCCGGACGAGCGTCACGCTCGCCTGGAATGCGTCCACGGACAACTCGGGGAGCGTCACCTACGTCGTCTACAAGGACGGCCAGGGCTTCACCGTGCCACAGGGGCAGGCGACGTACACGATCGACTGGCTGAGCCCCGGCCGGACCTATAACTTCTACGTCGCGGCCTACGACAAGGCGCTCAATCGGTCGGCGCCCAGCAACACCGTGACCGTGACCACGCCACGGGACACGACGCCACCCACGGCCCCGGTGCTCACCGGGATCGTGCGAGGCCCCTCCCAGGTCCGGCTCGAATGGACGCGGTCGACGGACGACATCACCTGGTGGACGCTCGGGTACCGCGTCTTCGTGAACGGCGTCCCGGCCACCGCGCATGTGAACTGGCACGGCGAGCGCATCGTCGTCCTGCGGCACCTCACGCCGGCCGACGACGTACACGTTCGCCGTCGAGGCGAACGACTTCAACGGCAACACGACGATGAGCAATACGGTCACACTGACGACCGAGGCGACGAGCGACGTGAGGCCGCCCTCCGTGCCGACCAACGTGCGCATCGTCGGCAGTAACGGCTGCCCCGGGTTCTTTGTCGGTTGGACCCAGTCGACTGACGACACCGATCCTCAGCACTTGATCGAGTACGAGATCTACGTCAACGGCGTTCTCAGCCCGCTTGCCGTCTCAGCCGGCGTCGACCAGGACTTCGTCTACGCCACGGACAGCGGAGCGAACACGTTCACCGTGAAAGCAGTCGACCAGGCGGGCAACACCTCGGAGGCGAGCAACGGGGTGACGGAGCTCTGCTGAGGTAGGGCTTGCGATCGTTGCTGCAGGGGCCGGCCAACGCCCCCAAGTGGCCGGCCCTGCAGTCGCCGCGGTGTAACACCGGCTCCATTGACTGGGATGTTCTAGGCGGTTCCCGCCTTCCCCTCCCAGTAGCGGTTGAGCGCACCCTGGACCTTCACGAACCAGACGATCGCGGGCACGATTAGGACAGCGCCGGGGAAGAGCCAGAGTCCGGTCCAGCCGGTCATCGGGGGCTGCTGACCGTCCTTGCGATACATGTTCCCGATCTCCGACGGGATGACGAACGCCATCACAGGGCCGAGGAGGATCCAGATGACGAGCCCCAGCACGCCGCCCAGGCCATCGCCGGTGTGCTGCTTCATCTCCTCGGCCGTCTTGTAGACCCAGTACAGGCTGTAAAAGCCGAGGGTGACGATGTACAGCAGGATCCCGAAGCCGATGCCTCGTGGACTGCCGAGGGGGCCGGTGTTGCCTGACGGCGGGACGACGGACGCTTCCATATGCACCTACCTCTTGGACGCGCGGATTCTCGCAGGTGGTCGCGCCGCGGCGAGTTCGACTCTCGAGCCGGCCCGTCGTACGGTGTTGCTGTGCTCCGCCTCGTTGCCATCGTGTGCCTGCTCGCAGCAGTGGTCGTGGCAGTCGGCGCAACGCTCGACCATCGGCACAAACAGCAGGTCGAAGGCGCAGCCCAGGTCGAGGCGTGGTTCTGCGCGCACGGCCGTCCGGCGCGCTGTCAGGACTTCGACCTCAAGGCGTACGAGCGGCGCTGGGAGCGGCGCGAGCTCGTGTACGAGACGGGGTTCTTCGCCCTCGGCGCGTCGGCAGTCGTGCTCGGGGCGGCTGCTCTCTACCGCCGCCGGAAGACCTACGGCTTCTGAGCCCGACTTCGTGGTACGGGCCTTGGGCCCGTACCACGAACCGGGATGCAACTTCCTCCTGCATGCCCGCTCGTCCCGCGCGATTCCTCGACCGCTGTTCGATCCCGGCGTAGATTGGGCGCATGGCCGATACGAAGGCGATGACCCTCGAGGAGGTGCGCTCCGCCCTGACCGGGGAGAGCGCCGACCTAGTACGTCGCCGGCGAGCGTTCCGACGGCTCCCGTCCCCTCCGCGCTGCAAGCTGTGCGCGGCGCCGTTCGCCGGAGTCGGCAGCGTCATCCTGGGGCTCGCGGGGTTCAGGCGCTCGCCCGGCAATCCGGGCCTGTGCATGAAGTGCCTAACCCAGCTTCGCAAGCGCGGCATGAGCGGGGTCGAGATACCCGTCACGCTGCTGTTCTCAGATATCCGCGGCTCGACGGCGCTGGGGGAGCGCCTGCGCCCGACGGAGTTCCACGCCTTCCTCGACCACTTCTACCGACTGTCCACGGAAGCGATCGTTGCTCACGACGGCCTCGTCGACAAGATCGTGGGCGACGAGGTCGTCTCGCTCTTCTTCGGTGGGATCAGCGGGCCGAACCACGCTGCAGCGGCCGTAGCAGCCGCGGTCGACCTGGCCGAGCGGGCGGCACGCGCCGACGCCGCGCCATCGGGGCCGATTCCGGTGGGAACCGCCGTCCACACGGGCGAAGCATTCGTCGGAGGGACCGGGACGGGCGGCACGATCGAGGACTTCACGGCGCTCGGCGACGTTGTCAACACGACCGCGCGGCTCGCATCGGCGGCGCGCGCGGGCGAGGTGATCGTCAGCACGGCAGCCGCAGCGGCCGCGGGCGCCGACGCGGATAGCCTCGAGCGACGCACCGTGGAGATCCGTGGCCGGGTAGAGCCAGTCGAAGTGATCGTGCTCCGCCCCGCTATCGCCGTGGGGTAAACGGTCGGAGCTCGTCGTCGCCCGGCTGGATGATCCCGACATGTGACTCGGGGGCCTCGTTCCAGGCGCCGGGAAGGTCGCCGAGCGGCTCGGAGACCACCACTCTCGTCTCGTCGGAGAGCGCGCCGAGCTCCTCGAGCTCCGGGTAGAGCGCCCTGAGCGTGTCCATGCGGGTGCTGAAGTAGAGCGAGCGCGAGGCGCCTTCGCTCGAGTAGCGGAATGCCCAGATGGTCCGACCATCGGTCGTCGCAACCGTCATCTGAATCGGCTGTTCGACGCCGTGCCTGCGCCCGGTCTCCTCGACGAAGCCGACCATCCTCTCCACTGCAGCGATCGGGTCGTCCTCCAGCCCGAAGGTGAGCGCCAGGTAGAACATCGCCTCCGAGTCTGTCGTTCCCTCGATCGAGGCGAACAGAGAGTCGTCGACCGCGAGCACGAGCTCGCGCCTCATGCGCGCGAACTCGCGGATGAGGCCGTTGTGCATCCAGAGCCAGCGCCCGTGGCGGAACGGGTGCGTGTTCGTCTCCTGAATCGCCGTCCCCGTTGCCGCGCGGATGTGCGAAAAGAAAAGCGGGGAGGAGATCCCGGCAGCAAGCTCGCGCAGGTTGCGGTCGTTCCACGCGGGGTGGATGCTGCGATAGAGCCTCGGTGTCTCGCCGTCGTACCAGCCGACGCCGAAGCCGTCGCCGTTCGTCGTCGTCGCACCCTCCCTGGAGTGCAGGCTCTGGTCGATCAGCGAGCGGTCCCTCTTGACGAGCAGCTCCTCCAGCCGGATCGGCGATCCGGAATACGCGAGCCAGCGGCACATCGCTACTCCTTCCTCTCTGCAGCACCCGGTTGTTTCTGCGGGATGGCCTGAGCCAGAAACAGAGCGAGGATCGCGAGGACGGCGAGGATCGCGAGCGCGGAGCGGAGGCCGGCGAGGCGGGCCTCGCCGTACGCATCGAGCGCTGCGTCGGTGGTCGCCGGGGGAACGTCCGCCTCGTCGAGGGCGGCCTCGAGGTCCGCGTCCGAGACGAACGGCACGCCGCTCGCGAGCTCGACCTGCGCCTGCTCCTTCGCGCTCGCCGGGATCGCGGGGTCCTGCAGGACGTTCGTCAGGAACGCCGACGTCAGCGTGGCGATCAGGAGCGAGCCGGCCAGCGCGGTGCCGAGCGAGGCGCCGAGGTTCGTCGCCGTGTTCTGGATCCCGCCGACCTCGGGGCTCTCGTCGTCCGGTACCGCCGAGACGGTGACCGCGCCGAGTTGCGAGGCGAGCGCGCCGATCCCGAGCCCGACCAGGAGCATCGGCACGAAGACGATCTCCGCCCCGGCGTCGGCGTCGAGCGCGCCGAGCAGGACGACCGTGCCGGCGAGCAGCGAGAGCAGGCCGACGCGGACGACCAGACGCGGCGAGATGCTCGGGAGGAAGCGCGGGATGCCGATCGCGGCGGCGAGCAGCGTCGCCGAGAGCGGCAGCAGCCGCACGCCGGTCTCGATCGCGGACAGGCCGAGGGCGACCGAGAGGAAGAGCGGCACGACGAAGAAGAACCCCGCCTGCACGAGGAACTGGAAGAAGAACATCGTCAGGCCGCCCGTCAGCTGCTTGTTGCGCAGCATCGCCGCGCGGATGAGCGGCTCCTGGCCCCGCGACTCCCGGCGGGCCTGCCAGCGGAAGAAGACCCAGATCACGAACAGCCCGCCCAGCACCAGCCATACCGTCGGCGACAGGCCCGCCCATGACGGGGCGTCCGGCTTCGGCTGGATCCAGCCCCACTCGCCCGAGCGCAGCACGCCGAAGACGAGCAGCCCCAGCCCGAGCGCGGACAGGACCGCTCCGACAACGTCGAGCTGCGGTCGCTCCTCGGCCGGCGCATCCGCGATCCGCCGGGCCAAGACAAGGATCACGAGGACGACCAGGACTTCCCCTGCAAAGACCCAACGCCAGGAGAAGTAGGTGGTGAAGAAACCGCCGATCAGCGGCCCGACGGCAACCGCGACGGCCCCTGCCGCCGCCACGAGCCCGTACGCGGCGGGCCGCCGCTCGGCCGGGAAGTTCCCCGCGACCAGAGCGACGATCGCGGGCAGGATGAGCGCCGCGCCGACCCCCTCCAGGAACGACCAGCCGAACAGCAGGACGGGCAGGTTCGGGGCGATCGCGGTCGTGAACGAGCCACAGCCGTAGATCACGCAGCCGATCGTGAAGGCGCGCTTGCGGCCGATGATCGCACCCACCTTGGCGCCGGTGATCATGAGCATCGCCATCACGAGCGTGTAGGCCGTGATCGCCCCCTGGATCCCGGTCACGGTCGTCCCCACGTCCTTCGCGACCGTCGCGATCGAGACGTTCATCACCGAGCTGTCCAGCGTCATCAGGAACTGCCCGGCCGCGAGCGTGAGCAGCACGACACTGGCGGCGGAAGCCGCCCCACCGGTGAGCTCGGGCGTCTGTGACTCGGAGGCCATGCTTCTCGCGCGCTACCGCACGCGACCCTGCAGCTCTAGAAGGTGGAGACCGTCGGAGTCGTGACGGCATCCCCGACGTCGGCGACTGCCCGCATCATCTGGCTGAGGGCAAACGGCCACGTCGCCAGGAAGAGCGCCAGCGGTGCGCCGATCAAGATGACGCCGAGCGTCGCCCAGAAGCCGTCGGCCTCGATCGCCCAGGCGATCGTCCCGAAGGCGACGAGGCCGACCCCGAGCGCGCCGACGATCATGATGGCCGCGGCCCAGGTCCGCAGCAGCTTGTACTGACTCATATCGCTCCCTCCTTGGATTCAGGACTGTCCCTTTCGCCGCGCCGGCTCAACCGCCTGCCGCCGTGCCAAGGTCCGGCGATGCGTCCGAGCCTCGGTTCCTCGCCCGCTTCCAGACGAGATCGAGTACCACGGCGAGCGCGGCGATCGCGACGATCGCGGTGAACGTCTGCGGTGCGTTGCGAATGGTGTCGACGGCGAAGAAGGCCAGGACGACGGCCGTCGCCGCGATCGCCGTGAGCACGATCGCGCCGATGGAGCCGGTGTCCGCGCGTCGCCGATAGCCGGCGATGCCGACGAGGAGGAAGATGATCAGCGAGCACGCGCTGCCCACCGACGCGATCGCCGAGAGGTCGACGAGGTTGGAGACGACGAGGACGATTCCCGCCGTGATCAAGAGCCCTGCATGAGGGCCGAGGCGCGAGCCACGTCCAAAGAACGGCGGAAACTGCCCGACCTGCGCAAGCATCGTGGTCAATCCGCCCGACGCGTAGAGGGTCGCGTTCACGGACGACGCGGTCGCGAGGAGGGCGGCGATCGCCATCATCGTGAACCCCGCGTCGCCGAGGGACGGCCGGGCGGCCTCGGCGATCGCCGTCTCGCCGTAGCCGATCACCTCCGGGACTGTGAGCGTGCCGAAGACGCCGAGCGAGATCAGGACGTAGAGCACAGTCGTCACGCCGAGCGCGAGGTACATCGCTCGTGGCAGCTCGCGCTCGGGGTCGCGCAAGTCCCCGACGGCGAAGGTGATGACGCTGAAGCCGAGGTATGCGAAGAAGGTGAGGGCGACGCTGGCGATGATGTCCTCGACCGGTGGGTAGCCGCTGAACGCGAGCAGATCGAAGTCGATCTCCACCAGGGTCACCGCGATGAAGACGGCGAAGACGGCGAGCAGGACGACGACGATCAGCGACTGGGCGCGGTCGACGATCCGTGAGCCGACCATGTTGATCGCCGCCATCGCGACGACGATCAGCGAGGTGAAGACGTTGTCCCAGCCCGCCCCCGCGCCGTCGCCGACGAACAGCGAGGTTGCGTAGCTCCCGAACGAGACGGCGACCATCGAGCAAACGATCACGATCGCGGCGAAGTAGCCGAGCCAGGAGGCGATGCCGACGAGGCGACCGTTGCCGAAGCCCTCGATCAGGTAGGCGATCAAGCCGCCGGATGACGGAAATCGCACGCCGAGCTTGACCACCGTGTAGCCGAGCAGGGCGGACACGATCCCGGCCAGGAGGAACGAGAGCCAGACCGCGGATCCCGCAACCGCGCCGGCCTCGCCGAGCAGCGCGAAGATGCCGGCGCCGACCATGGCGCCGATGCCCAGGAAGGCGGCGCCGCGGACGCTCATGCTACGGGACTGTCGTCGTCGTGGGCGCGGGCGGCGCCGGCGTCTGGTCACCGAAGAAGAGCCAGACGATCAGGATGCCGACGAGCGCCGTCACGACCCAGCAGATCTGCAGCGGCACCTGGAAGGAGTGGTCGACGACCCGCTTGCCGAGCGTCGTGGTGCCGGTCTCGTCGGACTCGGCGGCGGCGATCTGCGTTCCGTTCGCCGGGAGGAACAGCACGCCCATCACCGCCGTCCACATCGCGATCATGTAGCCGGCCCCGATCCCGAGCGCGAGGCCGAGCGGAACCATCGTACGGGTGGCCGCCGATTGGCTCGTCGTCAGCGCGGCGACGCCGAAGATGGCGACCGCGATCATGAACGGCCAGTTCTCGGCCAGGCTGCCGAGAGCCTCGACGATCGCGTCCTCGTTGTTGGCGATGAACGTGTCCGCCATCCAGGCGATGCCGAACAGGGCGATCATCGCGACCATGCCCGACTTGAAGATCGGTGTGCCGGGGATATCGCTGGCCTTCACGTGTGCGAACACCAGGATCAGCGCCGCAGCACTCAGCATGATCATCTGGATCAGCGGCGTGACGGACATCGGCTCGACGCCGCCGCCCTCGGCAGCGACTGTCGGCCGGATGTCCTCGACGAAGCCGAACACGCAGATCGCGAGGACGCCGGTGAGGAAGATCGCGACGCTGCGCTTGGCGAACGGCAGCAGCACGATCTCGGCCGGCGGTGCGGGAGGCTGTATCTCCCCGGCGGCCAGGCGGCGCTGGAACTCCGGGTCGGTGTCCAGTTCCTTCCCGTATCCGGTCATCACGAGCGACATCGCGAAGATGCCGACGATGCTCGCCGGAACCGTGATCAGCAGCACGTCGATCAGGTCGTAGTTGAACACCTCGACCAGCGGCAACATCGTCGCCATCGCCGCCGCGACCGGGCTCGAGGTGATGCCGGCGGCGGAGGCGACCGTCGACGCGGCGAGCGGCCGCTCGGGCCTGATCTTGTTCGAGTACGCGACCTCGTTGATCACCGGGATGATCGAGAAGAACGTGTTGCCGGTACCGGTGAGGATCGTGAGCAAGTACGACACGTAAGGCGCGACGAAGTTGAGCGCCTTCGGCCTCGCGCGCAGGGCCTTGCTCGCGATCTGGACCATGTAGTCGACCCCGCCTGCGGCCTGCATCGCCGCCGCGGCCGAGATGACGGCGATGATGATCAGGATCGCGCTGATCGGCGGCTCGCCGGGGTCGAGCCCGAACAGGAAGACGAGGACGAGCGTGCCGACGCCGCCCCAGAGCCCCAGGCCGATTCCGCCCGAGCGCACGCCGAGAGCGATGAAGCCGATGACGACGAGGCCCTGGATCGCGATCAGAACCCAGTCCGTGGTGCTCATCGGCCGGCCTCCTCTCGCAGCTGCTCACACGTGCTCGACTGATTGAGCGCCAGTCCGAGCGCGGGATCGAGCTCCGCGACATCGGTGATCGTCTGGACGCCGCCGACGAGCGCGGACCCGATTGCGCCTGTCGCGTCCCCGAATTGCTCGATCGACTCCTCGATCGTCTCCGCCTCCTCGTCGAGCGAGTCCTCCGCCTCCTCGAGGTCGTCGAGAGCGCGCTCGGCCCATGTGGAGACGTCCTCTGCCGCCTCCTCACCCTGGTCCGTGTCCGGCACACCCGCGTTGTCGATCCCCTCGACCATCGTCTCGGTCGCCTGTATTGCGCGCTCGAGGCCCTTGCGAACGAAGCCCGTCCGCCCTTGCGGCGTCTCCGACTGCGGCTCCTCGCCGCCGGCCGTGCTCGATGCGTTCGGTGTCCGGACGTCCTCCACGATCGCCTCGAGCTCGCCGCGCCAGACGCCGACGGCGCCGCACACGTTCTGCGCCCACTCGCCCGCAGGGACGGTCTCGCCGCTCTCGTCGCGACCGCCGATGGCGGCGGCTGCAAGGATCACGGCCACGACACCGCCGGCGATGACGAGCCAGATGACAGGACTGCGCATGCCTTACCTCCCCGGGGCCGACAACTCGTCGACGACGGCGACCAGCAGTTTCCAGAAGCGTTCGACGGTGGGGACGCTGACCCTTTCGTCCGGTGAGTGCGGAAACTCGATCTGCGGCCCGAACGAGAGCATGTCCAGGCCGGGCACCTTGGTCCCGATCACCGCCGTCTCGAGCCCGGCGTGCACGGCGGTCACGATCGGCGGCTCCCCGAAGAGGCGCTCGTAGACGGACTGCGCGGCGGCGAGCGCGGGGGAATCGAGATTCGGCCGCCAGCCGCCGTAGTTGTGCTTTACCTCGAGCGAGCCCCCTGCGAGGCGGGCGACGGCATCGAGGGCCGCGATCACCTCAGGCAGTGCAGAGTCGTTCGACGAGCGCGAGAGGCTGTGAAGCGTCAGCTGGTCGCCCTCCGTGATCGCCTCTCCGAGCGAGGTACTGGTCTCGACGAGATCGTCGAAGTCGGGGCTCAGCGCGAGCGGGCCGGTCGGCACTAAGGCGACGGCATCGAGCAGCGTGGCCGTGCCCGCGTCGGTCCACGGGTCGGCGGAGGCGTCGCCGGCTTCAACTGCGATCGAGACGCCAGGGTCGGTCTTCGCAAACGCATCTCGGATGGTCTCCGCCGCACCGGCGACGGCAGTCCGAAAGTCCTGTTCGCGGTCGGCTGCGACGGCGCAGATCGCGGTCGCGTCGCGCGGGATCGCGTTGCGGCTCTTGCCACCCGACAGGGAGACCAGCCGGAAGGGCACCGTCGTCAGCGCCTCTCGAAGAGCCCGTCCGAGAACCTTGATCGCATTCGACCGTCCGAGGGCGATGCCCGTCCCGGAGTGGCCGCCTTGACCACCGCTCACCGTGACGGAGATCGTCACCGCATCGTCGGCGGGCTGCTCGCGGGGGGAGTCGACCCGGATCCACGTATCGGTGCTGCCGGCGCACCCAACCGTGAGGCGGCCGTCCTCCTCGCTGTCGAGATTGACGAGGATCGAGCCGGTGACGAGCGCCGGGTCGAGGGCGTTCGCGCCCTCCAGCCCAACCTCCTCGGCCACCGTCATCAGCAGCTCGAGCGGCCCGTGGGGCAGCGACTCGTCCTCGACCAGCGCCATCATGGCCGCGATCGCGACCCCGTCGTCGGCGCCGAGCGTCGTCCCGGCCGCGTTCAGCCACTCGCCGTCGATGACGAGCTCGATCCTTCCCTCGGCCGGGTCGTTCGGGCTCGACGCGTCGCGCTCGCACACCATGTCCAGGTGCCCCTGGAGTGTCACAACGGGGGCGTTCTCGCGCCCAGGCGTGGCCGGAACCCGGATCACGAGGTTCCGCCCGGCGTCCTGCTGAACCTCGAAGCCGTGCTGGTCGGCCCACTGCGCGAACGTGGTCGATCACCGGCTCCTCTTGACGCGACGGGCGCGCGATCTTCGTCAGCTGCTCGAAGTGCTCCCAGAACGAGCGAGGCTCGAGTTCCCTGAGCACTGATGTCTCGGTCGCCACGCCGTGCCGATCATCTCATTCGCACCTGACACGAGGCAAACGGCAAGTGAACGTGAGTCGCGGCTCAGAGAAAAGGCGAGAGGGCCGCGAAGACCGTGGCCTTGGCTCTCTCCTGCGTCCCGGTGAGCCTGCGGCCGGGAGACGATACTGCCTCCGCCGGCACGGAGAACCGCTCGTCGAACTGGGACGCGGCTGGCTTCGACCAGACCTGGAGGTCGATCTCGAAGAAGCGCTTCAGGCTCCAGGCCTCGAGGTTGCACGTTCCGGCAAGCAGCTCCTCACCGTCGCGCACGAACGCCTTCGCATGAAGCATGGCCGGGTACTCGAGGATACGAACACCGGCGTCCAGGAGCGCTCCGTGGTGGAACTGCTGCGCTGCCGCGCAGGCCCAGTTGTTCGCATTCGCAGGCACGAAGAGACGGACGCGAACGCCACGTCGGGCCGCCTGCTCGATTCGTCGGATCATCCCGCGATCGGTGACGTAGGGGTTGACGACGTCGAGCGTCTCGCGAGCGTTCTCGAGCACGCCGGCGATCGCATCCGTGATCGGGCGGTAGCGACCGGGAGCGTTGTGCAGGACGACCGCGGGGACTGATTCCGCGCCCGCCTCGAGCGACGGGAAGAGCGTCTCGATCTCGGCGACAGGGACCTCACCGCCGAGCCAGCGGAGGCTGGCGAGAAAGACGAGCTGGAGCTGGTTGACCACGGGGCCGGTAACGCGCAGGAACAGGTCGTGGAAGCGGCCGTCCTGGAAGTGGTCCTCGATTCCGGCGCCACCGACCCAGCCGATGCGCCCGTCGACGACGGTGAACTTGCGGTGATCGATATGGCCGAGGCCGCCCAGGTTCCAGTGCATTGCACCGCCGGCTCCGAGCTGACCCGCACGAGAGCGGGGCTTCGTCGCCCGCACGACGCAGACCTGAACGCCGGCGCCCGTGAGACGGTCGTAGAAGACGCGGCTGCTTCGCTCGGGGTCGGAGCCTTGGCGATCGACAACGAGCCTCACGGGAACGCCCTCGGCGGCCTTCGCGATCAGCGCCTCGGCGAAGGCGTCTCCCGCGAGGCCCGGCCGGAAGCCGAACTGGTTGATGTGAACGGACGAAGAAGCCGACGCGATGTCCTCGAGCATCCGCGGGTAGAAGGATCGGCCCTCGACGAGGGTTTCCACCGACGACGCACGACTCTCGGAGAACCCGAGCGCGAGCGCTCCTCGAGGCACCGGGCCGGTGAGGAGGCGCTCGGCGTGTTCCTGGACGCCGTCGTTCGGAACCACAATCATGTGTTCGCCTTCATACACGACGCGCTCAGGATCACCTAGGTTTCGAGTGCCCGTTCCTTGTGCGACACCTCGGATGCCCTGAGAAGATTTGCGCGTGGCGGACGTCGATGCAGCCGGAGCGGAGCCGCCTCCTCCATCGCCTTCGGACTCGGCCGTCGAGTTCCTGATCCGGTTCACCCGGGTCGGCCACGAGGCCGGCTACCCGACAGCCGACCTCGAGGACCGGGTTGTCGCTCTCGCTCGGGCGCTTGCGCTGGAGGGTGTCCAGATCTCCGCGACGCCGACGATCGTCGAGGTCTCGCTTGGAGCACTGCCGCACCAGCGCACGTTCACGCTTCGCGTGCGTCCAACCGCGGTCGACCTGGACGCGATCGCCCGTCTGGACGACCTCGTGCAGGACGTGCTCGCCGGACGGCTCGACGCGAGCGCGGCGCTAGCGGCGCTTTCCGACATCAAGTCGCACCCGCTGGAACGCCCCTGGCCGGTTCTGCTCGCCGCCTATTCGATCGCCGGCGCCGCCCTGACGCCGGTGCTCGGCGGCGGCTGGCGAGAAGCGATCGGTGCGGCCGTAGTCGGCCTACTCGTGGGCGCGATCGCGCTCCCCGCAACGCGCACGGCACGCACCGAGCCGATGGCGGCTCCAGTCGCGGCGATCGCCGCCAGCTTCGCGGCCGCGACGCTCCCGCAACTCGGCCTGGACGTATCGCCTGACCTCGTGACGCTCGCCGCGCTCGTGACCTTCCTGCCCGGCATGAGGCTCACGATCGGCATGCGCGAGTTGTCGAGCGAGCACCTCCAGTCGGGCGTGGCGAACACAGCGAACGCCCTCGTCCAGCTGCTCGGCCTCGTCTTCGGCGTCCAGATCGGGCGCTCGATCGCAGCGAGCTGGTTCGGCGCATCGGAGGCGATCACTCCGAACACTGCATTCGCGGGAACGCACCTCCTCGGGGCGGTTGCGGCCGGGCTCGCGTTCACGCTGGTCCTGCGAGCTCAGGCTCGCGACGCCTGGATGATGTGCGCCGCGACCGTCCTTGCGCTCGCCGCAAACGCTGCCGGCGCCGAGCTCGTCGGTGCAGCTGCCGGCGTGTTCTTCGCGACGCTCGCGGTCGGCCTCGCGGGCGGCCTCGTCGCCGCCTGGCTCCGCCGCTCGCCGCTCGTCTTCATCGTCCCCGGCGTGCTGATGCTCGTCCCGGGCAGCGCCGGTTTCGACAGCGTGCTGCAGCTGCTCACCAATCAGACGGTCAGCGGGGTCACGGCCGCCTTCGACACCTTCGTCACCGCCACCTCGATCTCGTACGGCCTCATCGTCTCCGCCGTGATCCTGCCCGGTCGCTTCAGTCAGCTCGACCCGCGTGGAGCGGCGGCGCGAGAATCGCCGTCGTGAGAAACGCTGCAATCATCGGGCCGCTCTTGGCGATCGCGGGCTTCGTGCTGGGAGGCTGCGGAGGCGGAGAGGGAAGCGCGCTGACGGGCACGAGGCCGACCGTGACTGCCACGCGGCCGGCCGAGACCGTGGTCCCGACTGGGCCCGCCCGGACCGCGGCGCCGACGGTTCCGGCGCGGACAGAGACCTCGCCCGCAACGACCCCCGAGACCACGACCGAGATCACGACAAGCGAGATCACGACGACCGCTCCCGAACCCACGACCACGACGGTCATCACACCGGCGCCTACGGTCACCGTGACCGAGCCCGTCACCGTCACCCAGCCGGTCACCGTCACCCAGCCGGTCACCATCACCGAGGCGGTCACCGTCACCGAGGCGGCAGCGACGACGGCCGTCGCGGCGGAGCCGAGATCAGCCACGGACGGCACGCCGTGGGGTTGGATCCTGGGCGTCGCTCTGGCGGCGGCTCTCGCGATCGGGTTCGCGATCTGGAGGCGGCGGTCGCTAGATTCGTGAGTCCTGCGTCGCGAATATGGGCCCGGCTCAGCCGAGCACCATGGCTTCGGCTTCGGCGGCCGAGGGCGCAGGATCGGGGAGACGCAGCATGCGAAATCCGTTGACGATGCCGACGAGCGCCGCGAGGAGTGCGACGAGCAGCGCGACTTGAAGCGCAAGGTCCCGGGCGTCCGTGTTGATGCTGAGGATCTCGTCCTGAATGTCTTCGGGCTGGCCGGCCAGGAGCTCCTCGAGCTGTGCGTCGCTCATCACCTGGGCGTCCTCTTCCAGCACCTCGGCGACACGCTGTTGATCGGCCGTGGGCAGGACGTTGCTGGCTTCCGCCATGTTCGTGAAAGCGATCGACAGCGTGGCCAGCATGATCGCGCCCGAGAACGCAAGGCCGAACGAGAGGCCAAACGATCCCGTTGCCGAGGTGACGCCTGCAGCCTCGCCGACGCGCTCCTCCGCGATCGGGGACAACGCGTAGTTGTTGAGCTGTGACGCGAGCAGGCCGAGTCCCGCCCCGGCGAGCATCAACGGGATCACCAAGTGCCAGCCGGAGTCGGCCCTCGGGACGACGGGGATGAGGATCGCCGTCGATGCGGCGAGCAGCACGAACCCGGCTCCGATCACGCTGCTGGCCCGGCGTCTGCCCGTTCGCTTGCCCGCGAGCAGGGCCACACCGAACATCGTGAGTGACAGCGGTGCGAGCGTCACTCCCGCCTCGAGCGCGTTGTAGCCCCAGACGAGCTGCAGGTAGATGGGGAGCACGATCAGCAGTCCACCGAGAGCGACCTGCTGGAGGAAGATCTGGGAGACGCCGAAGCGGAAGAGCTTGGACGCGAACAGCGTCGGATCCAGCAGGGTGGGCCTCCCGGCGCGCTTGCGGCGGACGAGCCAGTACACGAGGCCCGCCATCGCCGCGACTCCGATCGCGAGCAGCGCCGCGACGGACTCGCCGCCCTCCTGCCAGACGAGGACCCCGACGACGAGCCCGCCCATGCCGATCACGGAGAGGAACGCGCCGACGCCGTCGACGGACCGATCACCGGTATAGGGCACGTCCCGGATCCCCCTACTCGCGATGAGCACCGCGGCGATGATGAGCGCCTCGAGCAGGAAGCCCACGCGCCATGAAAGCAGCGTCGTGACGAAGCCGCCGACCAAGGGGCCGATCGCGGCGGCTATCGCGCCCGACGCCCCGACGAGGGCGAAGACCCTTGCCCGCGCCTTGCCTTCGAAATTGCCGTGGATCAGCGACTGCATCGCGGGTAGGTAGAGGGACGCTCCCAGCCCTCCCAGCACCGCCCAGAAGACGATGATCGCCGCCAGGCCTTGCGCGAACACCATCGCAAGGGCACCGACCGCATAGAAGACCATGCCCACCACGAAGGCTCGCTTCCGGCCGAAGAGGTCACCGATCTTGCTGCTGATGAGGATGAAGGCGGCGGACACGAGCGCTTCGATCGCAACGGCTGCCTGAACGCCGCTCACCGTCGTGTCGAGGTCTTGAACGACGGCCGAGATCGAGACGTTCATGAACGACGTGTCGATCACGAACACGAACATGGCCGCTGCCAGAAAGATGCCCTGACGGGGAGTGCCGCCCGGGCTTTCGGCCGGATCCACGCTCACCTGGCCCTACGTCTCGACAGTCACCGGAGCCGGTTGACTCTGTCCCGCTCGACGGTCGGCCAGCTTTCCGAGCTCGACGAACGCGAGGAAGACGATCGCAGCGAGCAGGCACATTCCCCACTGCGAGCTCGTCAGCGGGACGGTGTCGAAGATCCGCTGCAGGGGCTGGAGCTCGGTGACGAGGAAGGTGAGCGCCGCCGCTGCCCCGATCAGCTGCACGAACCGCCGGTTCGCGATCGTGTAGCCGCTGAAGATCGATCCAGTCGGCTCGCGTGCCTCGAGGGCGGCGACGATGTGCAGGAGCGAGAGCGTCGTCAGACCCATCGTCGTGGCGACGACGAGGTCGTAGCGCTCCTCGCCCCAGGCGACCACGCCGAGGGCGAGACCCGCCATGATCACGCTCACGACGCCGAGTCGGATCCCGAGGCTACGAGAGACGATCGGCGCGCTCGCGTCCCTGGGCGCGCGCCGCATCAGCCCCGGAACGGCCGCGTCGAAGCCGAGCCCGATCGCCAGCAGCACGTCGACGGCGAAGTTGATCCAGAGGATCTGCAACGGCGTGAGCGGCGCGCCTGCCGCGATGTCGAAGATGCCGGCGCCGACGAAGGTGAGGATGAAGCCGCCGAGCATCACGAGCTGGACGCGCACGTACTTCATCAGGTTGTCGTAGATGCCGCGACCGCCCTCGACCGCCGCGACGATCGTCGTGAAGTTGTCGTCGGTGAGGATCATGTCGGCCGCTTCCTTCGTCACCTCGGTGCCGGTGATCCCCATCGCGACGCCGATGTCCGAGCGCTTGAGCGCCGGTGCGTCGTTGACGCCGTCGCCGGTCATCGAGACGACGTTGCCCTTGCGCTTGAGCACGTCGACGAGACGCACCTTGTCCTCCGGCGCGACCCGTGCGACCACGCCGATCTCGTCGACCTGCTCGTCGAGCTCGGCGTCGGAGAGCGCTGCGAACTCGGTGCCGGTGAGTGCGCGACCTTCGATTCCCAGCTGGGCCGCGATGGCGGCCGCCGTCGTCGCGTGGTCGCCGGTGATCATGCGGGCGCGGATCCCCGCCTCCTTGCAGCGGGCGATCGCGTCCTTCGCTTCCTTGCGCGGAGGATCGACGATCGCGACGAGCGCCAGCAACGTCAGGCCCTGGACCTCCTCGAGCAGCGTGCCGTCCGCGTCGAACTCGGCCGGATCGATGTCGCGGGAGGCGACGGCGAGCACGCGTAGCCCTTCACCGGCGAGACGATCGTTCTCGGCGAGAACGCGGTCGCGGGCGTCCTCCGCGGGAACGTTCGAGCCCTCCGCGCCGCGGATCTGCGACGAGCGCGCGAGCAGAACGTCCGGCGCACCCTTGACGAAACAGCGCACGACCTTCCGGCCGTCGTCCTCCATCTCGTGGAAGGTCGCCATCAGCTTGTAGTCGGAGTCGAACGGCACCTCGCCCACGCGCGGATAGAGGCGGCGCGTCTCGTCGACGTCGATCCCACCCTTCGCCGCCAGGACGACGAGCGCCGCCTCCGTCGGGTCGCCCACGATCTCGCCCTCGCGCACCGCGGCGTCGTTCGCGAGCGCCATCGGCAGGAAGAACGGCTCGAGTGACGTGTCGGTCTCGCCGGCGACGCGAAGGATCTTTCCCTCGGTGGAATACCCCTCGCCTTCGATCGAGTAGCGCCGGCCGACCACCACGAGCTGGCGCGCGGTCATCTGGTTGAGGGTCAGCGTGCCGGTCTTGTCCGAGCAGATCGCCGACGTCGAGCCGAGCGTCTCCACCGAGCGCAGCCGCTTCACGATCGCCCCCTTGGCCGCGAGCGCCTGCGTCCCCAGCGAGAGCACGGTCGTGACGACCGCGGGAAGCCCCGTCGGGATCGCCGCCACCGCCAGGCTGATTCCAATGATGAAGAGCTCGTCGAAGTCGTCGCCGCGAATCAGGCCGAGGATGACGACCAGCGCCAGCGCGGCCGCCGCCATGATCGTCAGCAGGACGGTCAGCTGGTCGAGCTGGCGCGTGAGCGGCGTCTTCTCCTGCTGAAGCTCGCTGAGCATCCCCGAGATCCGGCCGACCTCGGTCGCCATCCCCGTCGTCGTGACCACCATCTCGCCTCGACCCCGGGTCACGGTCGAGTTCATGTACGCCACGTCGACCCGGTCTCCGAGCGGCACATCGTCACCCGTCACCGGGGCGACGGCTTTCAGGACAGGCGTGCTCTCACCCGTCAGCGCGGCCTCCTCGATCTCCAGCGTCGCCGCCACCAGCAGGCGACCGTCCGCCGGGATCTTGTCGCCCGCCTCGAAGACGGCGATGTCTCCCGGGACGAGCTCCTCAGCCGGGACGTCGACCAGCCGGCCGCCGCGACGGACATGGGCTCTGATGATGAGCATCTTCTGGAGCGCGGCGACGCTCTCGGCCGCCTTGCCCTCCTGGTTCAGGCCCAGCACCGCGTTCAGCACGGTCAGGCCGATGATGACGAGGCCGGTGGAAAACTCCTGTAGGGCGACCATGCTGACGATCGCGGCGCCGAGGAGGACAAGCTGCATCAGGTCGCGGTACTGGCGCAGGAACGCCTGCCAGCCGGGCTCCTTCTTCGCCTCCGCGAGCCTGTTCGGCCCGAACTGCGCCCGCCGCCGCTCGACCTCCGTCGCGTCCAGTCCGGACGCGGGATCGACGCCGAGCTGCGCGCACGCCTCCTCCGCCGTGAGGGTGTGCCAGGCAACGGCGTCTCGCGCGGAGACAGCGCCGGCCGGGGCGTCTTCGCCGGTCGCTTGCTCTGCAACGTTCGCTTGCCCTGTGCTCATCGGTCCTCCCGGTGCCAGCCTGACGGATTCAATCGCAGCTGCCAACGCAGCGCAGCGACATCAGAGAAAGGACGCGAGCTTGTCCCACAGCCAGCTCTCGACGCGCTCACGGGTCCCGGAGGGTGGCTCGCCGGGGTTCGAGCGCGCGATGTCGGGCCCGAAGAGCCGCTCCTCGAGCAGTGCTGCCGCCTCGGGGCTCCTGGCGATCATCGTGATCTCCGAGTTGCGGTAGAGCGCCCACGCGTCGAGATTGAGGGTGCCGAAGCTGACGACGTCGTCGGCGACCACGACCTTGGCGTGCACGACCGTGCCGGGGAGCTCCCAGATCTCGACACCCGCGGCGATCAGGTCGGCGTAGCGGTGCCTGAGGGCGGCCGTCGCCTGGGCGTTGTTCGACGTCTCGGAGACGACGACGCGCACGTTCACCCCGCGCCGCGCGGCCGCGAGGATCCGCTCGAGCATGTCGCGGTCCGTGAGGTACGGGTTCATCACGTCGAGGCGCTCGCGCGCACCGTCGATCTGCTCCCGGATCGCCTGCGAAGCGGCGACGAAGCCGCCCGGGATCACTTGTGCGAGCGCGATCGGCGTCGAGCCGGGGTCTGTCGGCTCGGGAAAGTACGGCGACAGATCGGCCGGCAGCGGACCGCCGTGGCCATCGAAGCTCGTCAGGAACGCCGCCTGCGCCTGTCGCACGACGTCGCCGGTGACACGCACCATCACGTCGTGGAAGCCCCCGTTCTCGAAATGGTCCTCGATGCCCGCGCCGCCGGTCCACGCGACCGCGCCGTCGATCACGTACAGCTTGCGGTGGTCGGCGCGACCGACCTCGTCCTGACGCCAGTCGATCTGCTGGTCGTCGGGATAGAGGCCGTCCCGGTCGAGCGGGAACACGTCGTTGACGACGATCTGCGCGCCCGCATCTACGAGCCGCGTAAACATCTCTCGCGCCTCCTTGTAGGGCCTCGAGCCGTAGGCGTCGACGATCACGCGCACCTCGACGTCCTCCGCCAGCTTCCGCTCCAGCAGTGCGGCCATGCGCATGCCGACGTCGCCCTCCCGCCAGCCGAACATCAGGATGTGCACCGACGAGCGCGCGGCCTCGACGTCCGCGAAAATTCGGGGGAAGAAGGTCGCGCCCTCGACCAGCGGCTCGATCGTCGCCGCCGTCGACCAGGCGAAGTCGAGAGCCGCATCGTGGGGACGCGTCCCGTCACGTGCGGCAAACGCCCTTGTCGCGGCCTCCGCCCCCGCCGCCGTCACTGCATCGGAGGGCGGCGGCCAGCTCGGTCGTTGCGTGACCCCGAGCACCTGCCTGTAGACGCCGACGAACGCGACCGCCGCGACGAGCGCCGCGATCGCAAGACCCTTGCGGCGCGCCGCTTTAGTTAGCATCGCGGCTCATTGCCCGAGGACGCTACACGCGGGGCAGCAGCGTCCCGGACGCGACTCGTAGCGTGGGCGGCAATCGCCGCGGCGGTGATCGGCGTCTTCTCGACGTGGACTGACGACGGGCCGGTGACGCTCAACGGGACGCAGGGACCGAACAACGGCTGGCTCGTCCTCATCGTCGCCGCCTTCGCGCTCGGCTGGACTCGCCCGCTGGTCCGAGGCTCGTGGTTCGGGGTGGCCGGCGTGCTCGGTGCCGCCGTCGTCATGGGCTGGACGGCCGCCGAGAACTGGCTCGACGCCCGCGCCGTCCTCGGGGCGACTGCGAGCTACGGACTCGTGCTCGTGGTCCTCGCGAGCGTCGCACTCGCGGCGACGGCGGTCGTCCGGGGCGTGGAGCTGGTGCGCCTCCGGCGCAGCGCGTGAAGCAGATCCTGTAACTGCCGTACGCGTTAGAGTCGCGCGCATGGGCCGGGCCCGGGCCGACGAGGCCGACGTCTCCGCCGCCGTCATCGAGGCGCTGCGGTCGGTGTACGACCCCTGCTGCCGCGAGCAGGGCATCTCGGTCGTCGACATGGGGCTGATCGACTCGGTCAACTTCGACGGTGGCGAGGCGCGCCTGGAGCTCGTCCTCACCTCGGGCTGGTGCCCGTTCGCCGTCGAGCTCCTGACTGCGGTCCGCGAGCGGGTGGAGACGCTGCCGGACGTCGCCGGCGCCTCCGTCGAGATCCTCTGGGAGAAGGGCTGGGGCTCCGAGCGGCTGTCGCCCGAGGCCAGGACGAAGCTGCGTTTCCTGCCCGACCCGGCCGCCGTCACGGACCGGGAGGAGTACGTCGCGGCGCACGTGCAGCCGGCCGCTACGAAAGGGAGGTCGCGATGATCAACGACGCGTTCGTGTTCGACTGCGTCGCCCATGTCTTCAACTTCGACAAGGACAACGCGCTCGGCAAGGCCGGGGAGATGTTCGACAACCACCTCTACGCGTTCCACCAGGCGCTCACCCCGCCCGGCGAGCCCGTCATGTCCGCGGAGGAGTTCCTGCGCGAGTGGACGCCGGAGGAGATCGACCGGATGGTCTTCGAGGAGTCGGACACGGACATGCTGATCGCGATGCCGCTCCCACTCACCGACATGTTCAAGGACGGCCTCTCGCCGTGGGAGCGCTGCGCCGAGCTCGCGCGGCTGCGCCCCGACAAGACCGTCTTCTGGGGCACGATCAACCCGCTCGAGGGCAGGAAGGCGCTCGAGCTGATGGAGCGCCAGGTCGAGGAGTTCGGCGCGCGCGCGTTCAAGCTCTACAACGTCCGCTACGACTACGGCCAGCACTTCCCCTGGCGGATGGACGACCCGAAGATCGCCTTCCCGATCTTCGAGAAGGCGCAGGAGCTCGGCGTCAACCTGATCGGCGTCCACAAGGGCGTCCCGCTCGGCCCGCAGCACATCGAGCACACGACGACCTGGGACATGGACGGGGCGGCCGAGAACTTCCCCGACATCAACTTCGTCATCTACCACGTCGGCCTGCCGTTCCTCGACGAGGTCTGCTGGCAGCTGATCCGCTTCCCCAACCTGCACGCCTCGCTCGCGGCGACCGTGAACTTCGTCGTCCGCGCTCCGCGTCAGTTCGCCGAGGTGCTGGGCAAGCTCCTCTTCTGGTGCGGCGAGGACCGGATCATCTACGGGAGCGAGGCGCCGATCTGGCATCCGCAATGGGCGCTCAAGGCCTTCGCGGAGTTCGAGATCCCGCAGGATCTGTGCGACGGGTACGGGTACCCCCAGCTCACCGACGAGGGGAAGCGAAAGATCCTCGGCGAGAACCTGCTGCGGCTCCACGGCATGGACGTCGAGAAGGCCAGGAGCGAGCTGGCGGCGGCCGGAGCCTGAGACAGCCCTCGCGGCGCTCCGGAGTTCACACTGTTCGGTGAGTTGCCGCGCTCCGCGACTACCTCGTAGGTTCCTCGGTAGTCGCGGGGTCGACGCGAGTGGCCTCTCCGTTCGGGAGCGCGCCCAGACAGCTGGGTGTGGGTCACGCTAGCTGCGCCGATTAGGAAGAGCGTCGTAATCGCTGGCCGCATCTAAAGGCATGCCACCCACGTTGCTGTATCGGACTGAACCGGGTGGACGAGGGCGCGCGAACGGGGTTTCGCGGCCAACCCAGGGGTCTCGCAGCGACTCGTCCATCCGGGACGGTTCACCACGCCGGTACGGACTCACGTCAGCCTTGGCGAATGAAGTTGATTCGGTTCGCGGGCCCGCAGCTGAGCCGGTGGTGACTATCGCGGTTCATCCCGAAGACGGCCATGCAGCTGACCATGCCCAGTTCGAGCACGAGGAGGAGGACGAGGAGGAGCAGTGACAGCATGAGGACTCGTTATCTCTCCACGCCCGGGCCCAGGGAAACGCCGGTGTTCCTAGTCGGGGATCACGACGTAGCTGACGGGCACTCCCTCGACCGATCGCTGCGGGGCACTGTCCGTCGCGAGCGACTCGACAAGCCCCTCCTCGTCACTCGGGCGGACCGCGACGACGATCTCGTCGGCCGGGAACGTCGCGAGCGCGTCGCGCACCGCTAGACCCACGTCGGCCTCTCCGGCGACCGCCTCGACGGTCTCGCCGGGAAGCTCCTGGGCAGTGCGCTCGGCAACCCTCTCAGCATGGCCGAACGCCTTCTGGTCGTTGGCGAGCCAGTCGAGGGCTCCCTGCCGGACCACTGGCACGACGACCTTGATCTCGTCGGCTGCTCCTACGTGGGCGTGCAAAACGTCCTCACCGTGCTCGACGGTGCTGACAACGAGTACCCGTCTAGCCATGAACCGTCCCTTCTCGGGAGTGGAAGTCGGCGACAGAGCCGCTGAAGCGGCCCCGTCGCCGACCGGACAGCGCAGGATCAAGCGCGGACCTGCTGCTTGGCGCCTTCCTTTGCCAGCCGCTTCCCGATCGTCTGCAGCTTCTCGAGGGCGGCCTTCTCTTGCTCGAGGTTCTCGGTCAGCAGCTGCACGACCTCGGTCTCACCCATCGCGTCGGCCATCGTGACCAGACCTTCGTAGGCGGCGATCTCGTAATGCTCGGTGCGCGCGCCGGCGCCCGTCAGGAACGAGTCGAGCACGTCCTGCGAGGGCGACTCCTTGGCGACGAAGTCGTCGTGCTCCTTCTTGATCCCGTCGATTCCCGGGCACTTCTCGGCCCTCGGCTTCTCGCCGAGCTTCTCGAAAGCATGCTCGACATTCTTCACGTGCTGTCGCGTCTCCTCGAGGTGCTCTTCGAAACCGAGCGCCAGCTCCTCGTCCGCCGCCTCCTCCGCCAGCTTCGGCAGCGTCTTCACGAGCATCTGCTCGGCGTAGAGCACGTCGCCGAGCTCGTGGAGGAACAGTTCGCGTGAATCGCTCATTTCTGTGGTCATCGATACTCCTCGTGTCGTCGGTGCCGTCCGCCTAGTCCGTACCCCTCCGCGGCCTCCAGTGCGTGAGGGCTGGACTCGCTCTACTTGGTCTCGCCGTCTTCGACCTCGCCGCGCCAGGCACCGGTTTCCTGATTGCGGTCCTCGATCAGCTGCTTGAACCGCTCAAGATCACCGTGCACCTGACTCTTGACGATCCCGAGCAGATCGCCTGCGATGTTCTCCCCGGTCGACTCCCCCTCGACGTCCATCTGAAGGTTGACGCGCGTCTGAACATCGCTGACCTGCTCGAACGTGACGACGCCGTCGTTCTTGACCTCGCCCTCGATCGTCTCCCAGGCGATCTTTTCGTCCGGCCGCTGCTCGGTGATCTTCGTCGTCCACTGACGGCGCACGCCACCGATCTCTGCGACCCACTGGACATGCGTGTCGTCGAGTTGCTGGACTGACTGAATTCCCTCCATGAAACTCGGGAACTCCTCGAACTGCGTCCACTGGTTGTACACCTGCTGGACGGGAACCTGAACATCGATCGAGTCTTCGACTTTCGGCATGGACCCTCCTCACGGCTTCGTTGTAATCGACGTCGGGTGCCCGGGGCGGGTATACGCCCCGGGCACCGACTGAGCACCCCGGCCTAGCGGTTGCTCTGGTTGAGCGGCTCTTCACCGGTGTACTTGGTGCCCGACTTCGCCAGCCCGCGACTGATCATGTAGCCGATCGCGACTGCAGCGACCAGCGTCCAGGCGCGAACGTCGCCGAGCGAGTCGGAGACCGCCGAGGCGATCAGAATCGCCAGGATGACGCCGGCCATCGCCCAGAACTCGGTCGTCTTGAGCGAATGCTTCGTCTCGTCGGACGTTCGACGGGTCACGCTGGACAGTGCACTCGTGCGGCTCCGCTCAGCTGTTTCCACTGCTGCCATTCGTAGTCCCCCTCTTTCAGGTCGCCGGCTTTACGCGGCGCTCGTTGGTGATTCCTCTTGTGCCCGCTCCTGCAGGGCCGACGTCAGCTCCTGCCCCTGCTCACGGCCCGACTCCTTGGCGGTGTCGACGGCCGCCCCCACCGCCTCCTGGGCGACTTGCTTGCCCCGGTCGACGGCCTCACCGGCCGTGTCCTTGGCGGCATCGATCAGGCGGTCGGACGCCTCGCCCATCTGCTCGTTCTCGACCCGTGTCTGCGGTAGCAGCGTCCCGACGAGGAAGCCGACGGCGAGTCCGCCGACCGCGAGCCCGAGTGGGTTGCTCTCGGCGGTGTGCCGCACGTGGGTTGCGCCACGCTTGATCGCCCGCCGGTCCGGCACGACACCACCGACCGTGTCCTTGGCTCCGGTGAACGTCGACTTCACTGCTTCCTTCTTGTCGTCCACGTAGTCGCCGACGCGCGCGCCGACATCGGTCTTGTAGCTGAGTGCGTCGACCTCGTCGCCGACCCGCTCCCGCGTCCGTTCTATTTCCTCGCGGATGTCGCTCGTGTCTTGGCCCATTCCACGTCCTCCTTCACCGTCTCGATGGTCTGTTCGGGAAGCGGGTTGCCAACAGCGGCGACCCGCTCTTTGCCTTGCCTCACAAGCACGTATGCGACCGCGGCCAGCGCGGCGCCGACAATCAGCGCTGCCGCCCACTCGGGCAGGAAGAGCGAGAAGACCAGCACCAGGAACGCCGTCAAAGCACCCGCGGCGCACAGCGCGACGATGCCGGCGCCGCCGAACATGCCGAGCCCCGGCGCCGCCGTCCGTCCTTTCTCTGCCATTTCCGCTTTCGCCAGCTCGATCTCCTGGCGAACGAGCAGCGAGAGGTCGCTGGTCAGTTCCTTCGCGACCTCACCAATCGGCCGGTCACGCAGCCCCTCGTTCTGCGTTTCGTTCGGCGTCGCCATCGCCGCCTACCTCGCGCCGGCGTACGGGTCGCTCTGGAGCTCGGCCTGTCCGTACGATCCGGTAGCGGGCGAGGCCGGCACCTGCGTCCCGTTCGACCACTGCGGGCTCATCCGCCGGTAGTCGCCGTAGCGCTCCTCCGACGAGGCCTTCATGAAGCGCGCCGCCGCCATGCCCGCCAACATGCCGACGCCGGCGAGCATCCACGGCCGTCGCCGCGCAAACGTCTCGACGTCCCGCATCACCTCGTCACCGCGCTTCTGCTCCAGATAACGGCCCAGCTGCTCGATCCGGTCGGCCGTCTTCCCGGTCAGCTGCGGCATGCCGCCATTGCCCTCGCTGCCGAGCTCGTCGCCGCTGCGCCGAAGCGCCTCGGCCAGCGAGCGCATCTGATGGCCCGCCTGGCTGGAGCGCTGGTCGAATTGATCGCGCAGCCGCGCCGAACCCTCCTCGCGCAACTCCGACGCCTTTTCCTGCGCAGCAGAACTGGCGTCCTGCACGCGCGCCGAGGCTTGACCAGCGAGTCCCTCCTGCTGCCCCGCCTCTTCCTTGGCTTTCGCCATGACCCCTCCCTCTTCTGTTGTGAGTTACACCGGTGACCGCTGTTGTCCGTTGCAGGTCGGTCGCCGTGTGGATGAGATGAAAGCCGCGAGAAACGAACGGCGGCATCTTCCTGTCGTGTCTACGCCCGTCGTGCGTTTGGGCCCTCGTCGTCCCGGCTGATAGCGAGGATGCGGTCGACGCCTGTCACCTCGAACGCGGTCATCGGCGTCTGCGGACCGACGAGGACGTTTAGCTCGGCTCCTCGCGCCTTGTGCCGCCGGCTTGCGGCGAGTAGCAGCCCAAGCATCGTCGAGTCGATGAACGTCACCGAGCGGAGGTCGACGGTAAGGCGGTGTGCTTCCTCGCTGCGGGCGTCCGGCTCGCGTCCGGCCGCCTCCGCCAGCGCGTCTTCGATCTCGGGCGCGCGGTAGAGGTCGAGCTCGCCCGTGAGGGTGAGAACCGCTGTTCCGCCGCGCCGATCGAGAGCGAGCGTGAAATCTGGGACGTGCCCGGCGGCGCCGATCGGCGGCACCGCCGTCTGACCTCCGCCGGGCGACCCCCCGTCCATCGTCACGGCCCCGGCCTGCTTTCTCTCGCTGCACACACTCCTCATGATGTGATCGATGTACCCGAGGTATTGACGAAGTATTCACGCGTGGTGGGGTATCTGATGAGGTATCTGCGATGGTTAGGGGCGTTCAAATATCCAACAACCAGAACAGTGACGAGGTAAGCTGCTCGTGGCTTGCCGCAGAGCGATCTTCCCATCTACAGCATCGGCGCGGTGGAGCGGATGCTCGGCATCCCGGCCGCGACCGTCCGCAACTGGGAGGATCGCTATGGGCTGGTGCGGCCCGAGCGGAGCGACGGCGGCCACCGGCTCTACACGCGGGCCCAGGTGGAGCACCTGCGCTTCGTCAAGGACCGGCTCGACGGGGGGCTGCAGCCGGCCGAGGCGCACCGCCTGCTCGGCGAGGAGCTCGAGCGCGGAGGCGAGCTCCGCTCCCTTGATGAGGGAGAGCCGGCGCCGCGCCTGCTGATCCTGCTTGCCGAGCGTGATCCCTACGCCGCGGAGTTCGCGGAGTTCTTCCTCCAGACGGAGGGCTACGAAGTCGTTCTCGCCCTCGGTGCCGACGACGCCGCACGCGTGTTCGAGCAACGCTTGCCGCAGCTCGCCGTGATCGAACTGCTCATCTCCGGGGGAACCGGCGCCGAGTTGTGCAGACGTCTGAAGGAAGCCGGAGTCGCCGCCTGCCTGGCGATCTCGACGCTCGACGCGCGCGACCAGGCGTTCGCGGCCGGGGCCGACGCCTTTCTCCAAAAACCGCTGGACCCGCTCCGGCTCGTCTCGACCGTGAAGGACCTACTCGGAAAGAGCGCCTTCCTGCAAGGGGCGACGCAACGGTGAGTGAGCGGCTTTCGAGCGGCCATCCGCGCCTCGACGGGGTTCTCCGCGGCGGGTTGCCCGCGGACGCGATCAACATGCTGATCGGCCTGCCGGGAACCGGCAAGACGATTCTCGCCCAACAATTCGTATTCACGAACGCCACGCCCGAGCGGCCCGCCCTCTACCTCACCACGGTGTCCGAGCCATTCGACAAGGTCCTCCACTACGGCCAGACGCTCAGCTTCTTCGATCCGGAAGCGATCGGCCACACCGTCTTTTACGAGGACCTCGGCGTGGTGCTGAACGAGCGCGGCGTCGCCGGTGTCCTCGAGCAGGTGAGTGAGCTGATCAAGGAGCGCCGCCCGGGGGTGATGGTCATCGACAGCTTCCGAGCGCTCTCGGCATATGCCGAAGGGGCCGAGTATCGCCGTTTCCTCCATGACCTGGCCGGCCGTCTCTCCGCCTTCCCCACCTCGTCGTTCTGGCTCGGCGAGTACGGCGAAGACGAGATCGGGGTGGCGCCCGAGTTCGCGGTCGCCGACGCGATCATCTGCCTCTCAACTTCGCGGGTAGCCGAGCGCGAGACGCGCTCCCTTCGCGTCCTGAAGCTCCGCGGAAGCGACTTCGCTTCCGGCCGGCACGGCTACCGCCTCTCCTCTGACGGGATCGACGTCTTCCCGCGGCTCGCCGATCCGGTCGATGTCACCGGTTACCGGCTCGACGGCCCCCGACGATCGTCCGGGATTCCCGCCCTCGACGAGATGCTCGCCGACGGCTACTGGCCAGGCGCCTCCACGCTCTGCATCGGCCCCTCGGGCTGCGGCAAGACGCTGATGGGCCTGCACTTCATCTTCAACGGCATCCGCCAGGGCGAGCCGGGCGTCCTGGCGACGCTCCAGGAGCACCCGACCCAGCTCGCGCGGATCGTCGCGGGGTTCGGCTGGTCGCTCGACGAGGAGGGCGTCGAGCTGATGTACCGCTCGCCGGTTGACATCTACATCGACCAGTGGGTCTACGACCTGCTCGAGGCGGTAGAGCGAAGCGGCGCGCGTCGCGTTCTCATCGACTCCCTCACGGATCTCCAGCACGCTGCGCCGGACGAGGCCAGGTTCCGCGAGTACATGTACTCGCTCCTTCAGCGCTTCTCGCGCCAGGGCGTGAGCCTGTTCATGACCTCGGAGCTGGCCGATCTGTTCGAGGTCAGGCGCCTCTCCGAGTTCGGGGTCTCCCACCTCTCCGACAACGTCGTCCTGCTCCAATACATCCGAGAGGCAGCAGCCGTTCGGCGCGCCCTCACCGTCCTCAAGACCCGCGCGAGCCGGCACGAGCCGCAGATCCGCGAGTTCAGAATCAGCTCGGAAGGGATTCTCCTTGGCGAACCGTTCGCCCCGACGCAAGAACTCGAGCAGCACCACCGGTAGCCGGGCGAGCGGTACGGCCCGCGCCGCCGACCTCCTCCTGCTGGCGGACCTCCATACGCACCTGCCGGTCGGGCTGCTCGTCAACGACGTCGGCACGCTCGAGGTCTTGCACGCCAACCCGCCGCTCCCCGGCTTCGATCGCGACGGGCCGCCCGACCGCCTGCTCGAGTTTCCCAAGGACGACGACGAACCGCACGTCGGCCCGGAGCTCGAGTCACTGATCGAGGAAGTGGCTGCCACGGGCACGCCGCAGCACGTGGCTGAGCTCCGTCACGAGTCCCCCGAGCGCGAGGCATGCTGGTGGAGCGCCACCCTCCACCGCGTCCACACCGACCGCTGGGGGCCCGTCGTGGTCACGCTCGCCGTCGACCTCACCGACCAGGTTCGCGCGCGACGCCTACTCGCCGAACGCGAAGCGCGCCAGCAGACTCTGCGCCAGACGATCGCGGCGGTTCCCGGCGGCAACCTCGTCATCTCGCTTCAGCAGGTCACCGATGCCCTCGTCCCTGCGCTTCCGATCGACGTGGCGACGATCCGACTGCTCGACGCAGACGCCAAGCTCCATCTCGTCGCCGCCAGCGGCCTACGCCCGGCTGAGATCAGGCGCCTCGCGCTCGAGCCGATCCCCGCAGAGCGACCCGAGACGATGATGGAAGTCGGTCGGCTCTCGCAGCTCGGATCGCTCGGGCTCCACTCGGTCGAAATCCGTTGGCTCACTGCCCGGGACGTCGGGATCGGCACTCTGACGATCGGCGCGCGCACCAAGCGGCGACTGTCCGATGGTGACCTGGCGCTCCTCGACGCGGCCGCAGCGAGACTCGGCAACGCCCTCGAGGCAGTCGAGCGGAGCCCCGACTTCCTCCACAACCGCTCCCTCCAGATGGCTCGGCTGAGCGCAGCCGAAGAGGAGGCCGGGCACCCGGCGAGGGGATTACGACCGCGCGAGGCCGCGATCCTCCGCCTCTATGGCGAAGGTCTGGGAACCGCTCAGATCGCTGAGCTGCTCGTGCTCTCGCCGCACACAGTGCGAACACACGTCAGGAACGCTCGCCGCCGGCTCGGCGTCAGCTCGCGGCGCGAGGCTCTCGACGTTCTCGAGGCGATCGACCCAGGTCTCGGCGGATCGCCTCGCGTCTAGGTGGGCCCGCCACGCGTCGCGGCGACGATGCGGCACTTGCTCTCATCGCCGAGGAGGCGCTCCGGCGCCGAGGGCCAAACGGCACGCGTCGACCTCTTGGTTTCGAGCGGCTCGGAGCCGGTGATGAGCGGGCCATGTCGAACGAGCGAAAGCGTCGCATCGGTGAGAATGAGGGCAACACCCGGAGCGTCAACGAGTTGTCCCGACCGCTCGAGCGGATGTGGATGACCATCCTTTGCGAGTGTGGGTCCAAGGCTTGTCGCGAACACGTCGTGATCGCGCAGGAGGAGTACGCCCGGGTCCGCAAGGACTCGACCATGTTCGTTCTCCGGCCGGGACACGAGGACGACACGACGGAACAGGTCGTCTCCAAGCACGTCGAATACTGGATCGTCCGGAAGAGTCCGGGCCTGCCCGCGAACATCGCTCGAGCGACCGACGCCAGAGCATAGTCGCCGCTGTTCTGATTGTGCCATCGCCACCGGCGGTTCACCCGCCCGGTTTCATCCGAAACCACGCGATGTAATCCGCCGCTGCAGACGCTCCATCGTTTAGGTCGGCCGCGGACGGGAACCATGGTGCCGAGGGTCGGTTGCTGGGGTCGACCGACGGGGTCGAGAACGACGTATTCGCGCACGTTGATGTTGCCGCGCAAGCCCGTTCTCCCTCCGTTCGCGCGTCCCGCGATCGCTTAACCGCAAGGACTACCGAGGAGGTTGTGGATGTCCAACCCTGAGCACGAGCACGGCTGATTCCGCAATCGCACGCCCGACGATCCCGTGAGCATCTTGACCTCACTGGGGCGCAGGGCAACGAGCGTTCTCACGATGCCCGTGAGCTAGAGGCACGCCGCTTTTCAACCTCAAACGAAAGGGATCTCTCTCCATGATTCGCCGCATTGATCGAATTCAGACCAAGCTCCGCCGCCGTCCGACCCGGATCCGGCAGGGGCCGCCGCCGTCCAGGAGCTCCTGGGTGGAAAGTTCGGCGAGATGTCGACGTTCCTGAACTACACCTTTCAGTCGTTCAACTTCCGCAACAAGCAGGGCGCTCGGCCGTTCTACGACCTGGTCGCGAACATCGCGGCCGAGGAGTTCGGCCACGTCGAGTTGGTCGCCAAGACGATCAACACGATGCTCACCGGCGCCACGCCCACAACGACGTCCAACGGCCGCGGGCCGGGCAGTCCGCTCAAGGGCCTCAAGGACGTGGGCAACCCACATCACTTCCTGGTCGGCGGCCAGGGTGCGCTGCCGCAGAACTCACAGGGCCGGCCCTGGAACGGCGACTACGTGTTCTCCTCCGGAGACCTCATCGAAGACCTGACCCACAACTTCTTCCTCGAGACGGGCGCCAGGAACGGGAAGCTGAAGGTCTACGAGATGGTCGAGCATCCGGCGGCGCGGGCGCTCACGGGCTTCCTGCTCGTGCGTGGCGGCGTCCACCAGGTCGCATATGCACGCGCGGTCGAGCTTCTCACCGGAGCCAACCTGATGAAGATGTTCCCGGCTCCGCGGATCCCGACGGAAAAGATCCCGGAGTGCAAACCGCACATCAAGCGCGGCGAGCACCTGAAGCTCTACCGCTTCTCCCCCAGCGATTATCTCGAGCTCGCGGCCGTGTTCAAGGGGCCGCATCCCGAGACGGGGGAGGAACTGGAAGTCGTCGACGAGGCGCCGGAAGGCGTGCCCGCCTACGACCTCCCCTCGCAGCCCGCCGTCTTCGCTCCCGACTATGCCCCCGAGGAGATCGCGGCGATTGCCGAGAAACTCCGCAAGCAGGCGGGCCTGTCGAAGAGCCCGTCGGGTGAAGTCGCAAACGGTGACGGGTCGGCGACGAGCAAGCCGCGCCGAGCCACGCGCAAGCCGAAGGCAGCCGCGAAGAGGTAGCCGTGTGCGGGCAGCGCGAGAACAGACAACGATCGAAGTGAGAAGGTCCTCGGTGAGTCGCGGGGTCGACGCGAGAGGACCTTCTCCGTTCGGGAGCGCGCCCAGGCCGTTGGGCGCGGGGTCACGCTGCACCGCCCAGGGTTGCCCCGCGACTCCGCCTCGGTGGCGGGCTAGCTCGCTGCCCGCATCCAAAGGCACCCCGCCAACGTTGCTGTATCGGACTGCACCGGGTGGACCGGGGGCGCGCGACGGGCGGCTCGCCGCGACCCGTCCATCCGGGTGCGGTTCACCACTCTCATGCCGATACTCGAGCCAGGACGCCGGCGGCGACGCCAGAGACCAAGCGCAACCTACGTTCTCTGGCTGCTAGCGCTTGGCCTGGCCGTCGCGATCGCCGTCCAGGTCGTCCTGCGGTAGCGCCGTCGACCGGCGGTCGAGGAAGTGTTCGTACTCACGCCGCGTCAGTCGCCACTGAGCCAGCTCCGCGTCGGTTGGTTGTCGGCCATTGAGCTCGCGCATCAGGTGCTCGCAGTTATCCCACTTCGTCTGCGGGACCGGATAGAGGGCCGAGGCCCCATCGGGCCGGTCGATCCACGTTTCCAGGGGCTTCCCCGGCACGTTCAGGTCCGGTTCGGTGCTCATCCAGACCGGGCCTAGCCCCGCTTCGACCGGCTGGGAAGGAAGGTGAGCAGTCCGGGGACCATCAGCACCAGCAGGAGCGCGAGCAGCGACTCCATGCTCAGCGGCCTCGCGTGACGACAAGCTGTCGGCTGTGATCGACCTGGGCACGGTCAGCTAGCGAACCGGGATCACTACCAGGACGCTGACCATTCATCGCCACCGCGTGGAGAAGAAGCGCTGTGGTCAGCAGCGTCATCGAGAGCATCAGCGCCGCAAGCGTCCGCATTTCGCCATACAACGGCCTCGTCCATCATCTGGTTACGAGGCCGCTACATCCGGGCGGGTATCGGCTTCAGCCGCGCAAGGCGCCGGCTCGTTCGAGCTCCAGCTGGCGGAGCTCGATGCGCCGGATCTTCCCGGTCAGCGTCTTGGGCAGGTCGGCGACGAACTCGATCCGCCGCGGATAGGCGTACGCGGAGAGCCGCTCGCGGACGAACGCCTTGAGCTCGTCGGCGAGCTCCTCGGACGGCTCGTGGTCGGCCGCGAGCACGATGAACGCCTTGACCACGTTGCCGCGCAGCTCGTCGGGCGAGGCCACGGCCGCCGCCTCGCGCACCGCCGGGTGCTCGAGACAGACGGACTCGACCTCGAACGGGCCGACGCGGTAGCCGGCGGCGATGATCACGTCGTCGGCGCGCCCCTCGTACCAGACGTACCCGTCCTCGTCCTGGCTCGCGGCGTCCTTCGTGTGGAACCACTCGCCGCCGAACACCTCCTCGCTGTCGTCGGGCCGGTTCCAGTAGCCGAGCGGGTAGTGCGGGTTCGTGCGGGCGCGCAGGCAGATCTCACCGCGCTCGCCCTGGGCGACAGGCCGCTCGTCCTCGTCCAGGATCTGGACGTCCCAGCCGGGCATCGGCTTGCCCATCGAGCCCTCGCGGACCTCCATGAACGGGTAGTTCCCGACGAGCGGATACGACTCCGTCAGCCCGTAGTAGTCGAGCACGGTCACGCCGTACTGCTCCCGGAACCAGCGAATCGCCTCCGGGTTCAGCGGCTCGCCTGCCGAGCAGACGCGCCGGAACTTCTGCGGATACCGCGTCCCGGCATCCTCGATCGCCATCATCGCCCGCATCGCCGTCGGCGTCGTGAAGACGTTCGTCACCTCGTGGCGGCTGAGGAAGTCGAGCTGCTTGTGCGGATCGAAGCCGGCCTCGCGCCGGTACACGCACTGCACCGCGCCGAGCCGCCACGGGCCCAGCAGCGGCGCGATCCCCGCCGCCCACGCCCATTCGCCCATGCCGTGGAACCGCTCGCCGTCGGCGACCTCGTGGCTGTAGACGAACTCCTCGTGGCCGAGGATGTAGCGGTGGGCATGCACGATGCCCTTCGCGAGCCCGGTCGTTCCCGACGTGTAGTAGAGCTGCGCGGGATCCTCGGCCGAGGTGTCGCCGGGAACGGGCTCGGTCGAGGCGCCCGCGAAGCGTGTCGGCCTCCAGGACGAGCATCGGTACACCCGAGTCGGCGAACCGCGGCGCGTTGTCCGCATCCGTGACCACCAGCTTCGCGCCCGAGTCCGAGAGGCGATGGCGAATCGAGTCGTCGCCGTAGAGCACCGACATCGAGAGCAGGATCGCGCCCAGCTTCCAGACGCCGAAGAAGATCGCCGCGGTCTCCGGCGTCGGCGGCAGCACGACCGCAACGCGGTCGCCGCGCTCGACCCCCAGGTCGCGGAGCAGGTGCGCCGCCTGGTTCGCGAGGTCCTGGAGCTCTCCCCACGCCAGCTCGCGGTAGGAGCCGTCGAAGCTCTCCCACACCATCGCGAGCTTGTCGCGAGGGTGCTTGTCGCAGACGTCGGAGGCGATGTTGTAGCGCGCCGGCACCTCCCACCGATGCGCCGCGCAGAGCTGCTCGTACGAGGTCGAAGCTCATGAGCTGCGGGCTCAGGATCTCACCGTTCAGGGCGCATCACAAGACCAGGCGCGATCGGAGCCCTGGCAGCCCGTCGAACGCTGAAGCGTCCGCGCTGACGACGGTGCGATCGCTCGCGACTGCCGTCGCAGCAATGATCAAATCGTGCGCGCCACGCGGCACGCCTGCCCCGCGTGTGTAGGCGAGCAGGGACGCGTGTGCGCGCGCCACGGCGAGGTCGTAAGCCTCGACCGGGACGCTCCGGAGGATGCGTTCCACGAACTCCCGGCGCGCCTCGCGACGCTCCTTCGACGCGAGCTCCACCCCCACGAGGAGCTCCGCTGCGGTGATCGCCGCGATCGCAACGTCGTCCTCGTCGGCGACGACGGCATCGAGTGTGCTGCCGACGCGCTCGGCCGCGACGAGCACGCTCGTGTCGAGAATCAGCCGTTCCAGTCGCGCTCCTCGGGAGTCAGCGACTTGCGGAGTGCACGAAGCTCCGACTCCCACGCCGAGTCGGGGCCATGCTCGCGGAGGATCGCCTTAACCGCCCGTCCGTCCGCGCCAGAGGTCGGGCCGATGGACGCGACTGCGCGGCCGCGCCGGACTACCACGAACGTCTCGCCGCGACGCTCGACCGCGTCGAGCAGCTCAGAAAAGCGGCGTGCCGCTTCCGTCGCGCTTAGCCGTCTCATTGAGATCAGATTATCAGATTGCGGGCCTTTGGTCGGCGCGGTCAAGACCGTCAGGATATTGTCGACGCTCTTGACCGTCCGCTGCGCGCGGCCGCCGTGATTGCGAGCGCGGAGCGCTGCGGCGAAGAGGGCGCCGGCAACGAGCAGTCCGATGCCGATCCAGAGGATCGAGTCCAGCTCGGCGCCGATGCTCATGCTCCGCGGAGACCCCGCGCGACGCGTCCTCGTTCATCACGACCGCCCGCCAGTCCCCGTCCTCCGGCTCCCATTCGAGCGTCTGCTCGCCGGTACCCGCCGTCGACGCGACCCAGAACGTCTCGTCGCCCGGCTGGCCCGTTGGCGCGTCGCCCGGACGTCGCGAGTACTCCGGGTCACCGCTCGAGTCGAGGTCGTCGACCACGTCGCGCTCGACGCCTCCGAGGTACCGCGTGACCTCGTCGGCCGGCCCGATCCCGACGAACACCGGGCGGTCGCTCTCGCTGCGAATCCGGACCGTGCCGAGGAACGTGTCGAGCGCCCACTCGGCTCCTTCGGCGTCGAGGTCGGCGCTCTCGGACACGATCGCGTACGTCGGTGTCGAGAAGTCCTGCGTCGGTGACATGAGGAACCCGTCGTCGTCTCGTTGCGTCTGGTCGACGGCGACGAGCGCGCAGCCGCCGACGAGGAGCCCGAGCGCGAACAGGCCCGCGATGGTGCCGACGACCACGAGCACGATTCGTCCGACGGTCCAGCCTCGGCGGGCAGGAGGCTCGGCCGGCGCAGCCGGCTCGCCGGCGACGGGTATGGGCGCCTCCGCGACCGCGAAGGTCGGCTCCGCGAGCCCCTCCTCGGTCCCTCCCTGGTCGAGCCGGAACGGCGGGTACTCGTCGCGCATGAGCAGCACGTATGCGGCGACGCGCGCGACCCACCGGTCGAGCCCGACAACGAAGTCGAAGAGCCCGCCCGGGTACCGCGTGGTGAAGAGCAGCGCCACACCGGCGAAGAGCACGAGGATGCCGATCAGCCCGGTTTCGAAGCCGATGCCCCAGAACCAGTCGTCGACCTGGGCCGCCGCGTAGCTGCCGCCTCCCAGGAAGATTCCCGTGACGATGTACTGCGGTATGGCGAGGAGCCACCACTTCACCAGCACGAGGCCGCGGGAGAGCTGCTCCGGGTACGCGACCTCCAGCCGCGCCGGGTAGTCGGGCACGTCGTCGAGCGTGAACGGCGGATAGCGATCGGTGCCCAGCGCGCCGTAGGAGTAGAACGCGACCCGCCACGTCCAGCGGAGAACGCCGACGTTGAAGTCGAAGATGCCTCGCGGGTAGCGGCCGGTGAAGAGGATCGCGAAGAACGCGACGATCGTCAGCACGAGCAGCGTCAGCCAGAGGAACGCAAGCACGATGTAGTGCGGGATCGCGAGGATCCACTTCACGAGCCAGAGCCAGCGGCTCAGGCCGGTGTCCAGCTGTCCCTCGATGCGGACTGGATACGGCTGCGGTCCGTCCACGCGCTGGCTCGACCCTAGGGGATCAGGCGTCCCGGCGCGAGGCGTGCTCACGGCGGCGGATCGAAGAACGTCAGGATGCGGCCGCCGGGCGCGAGCCAGCGCTCGGCGAGCGCGTTTGCGCGATCGGGCTCGCGGTGGAAGAGCCCGACGCGGACGGCGAAGATCAGGTCGAAGCGGCGGGCGCCGAGATCGGCGTCCTCCAGGCTCGCGACCAGGAACTCCGCCTTCCCCGCCTCGACGAAGCGGGCGTTGCGCGCCGCGGCCGCCTCGATCATCTTCGCGGAGCGGTCGATCGCGGTCAGGCGGCCCTCCTCGAGCCGCTCGCAGACGAGCGTCGCGGCCACGCCGTGGCCGCAGCCGATCTCGAGCACGCGGTGGTCGGGCCGGAGGCCCAGCTGGTCGACGATCGCTTCGAGTCGCGCGGTCATGGAGAGATCCTGGCGAATCCGTCCCATCCTCCACACGGGCGAGCCGAAGATCCGCCGTGAGGATGACGCCGGATCGGCGCCGCGGCCGACGTTTCCGGCCGCGTGGACGCGTACGTTCTAGACATGAAACGCGTCGTCCTCATCTGCCTCCTCGCCTTCGGGCTGCTTCTCCTCGCCGTCGGCGGCTGGACTGTCCAGGGCCTTCGCTGGGCCCTCGGCGGCGGACGTCGACGCGAGCGCCTCGCCACGGCATGATTCGAGTCGTGAACGGGAGACTCCAGGAGGAGTCGCTCTCGGGCTCGTGGCTCTCCACGCGGCTCGGCGTCGGCACGCACCGGCTCGACGCGATGCGGCGCGCCGGCGAGCTCCTCGGCGTCCGCAGGCCCGGCGGCCAGGACTACCTCTATCCGGCGTGGCAGTTCGCGCCGGACGGGAAGCCGCTGCCCGTGATGAAGCGGCTCGTCCTCGCGGCCCGCGGCGCGGGCATGAGCGACGAGCGGCTCTACGAGGTGCTGTCCGCGCGGACGGGCATCTCCGGGGACGAGCGGCTCGCCGACGCGCTTCGCCACGGCCGGGACGAGTACGTCGTCTCTGTCGTCAGCGGAGGCTGACGTGGCCCTCGTCAGCCTGAACGCCGTGCGCAAGTCGTACGGCAGCCGAACGGTGCTCGACGGGCTCGACTTCGCGATCGAGCCGCGCGCCCGCGTGGGAGTGATCGGCGCCAACGGCTCGGGCAAGTCGACCATGCTCCGCCTGATCGCCGGGCTCGAGGAGCCGGACGCGGGGACGTCGGTGCGCAGGCGCGGGCTCGTCGTCTCGTTCCTGCCGCAGCACCCGCTCGGCGACGAGCGGACGCCGCTCGAGACCGTCCTCGCCGCGCGCCCCGATCTCGACGAGCTCGACCACGAGCTGCACCGGGTCGCCGCGCAACTCGCCTCGCCCGAGCTGGCGGCCGACCTCGACAAGATGGCGCGCGTGCTCCAGCGCCAGGAGGAGCTCGTCCGGCGCTGGGAAGCCGCCGGCGGGCCGAGCATCGAGGGCCGCGCCCGGGCGATGCTGCTCGACCTCGGCCTCGAGGAGGCCGACCTGTCGCTGCCGACGAGCGCGCTCTCGGGCGGCCAGCGGAAGCTGATCGCGCTCGCCGCCTGCCTCGCCCGCGATCCCGACGTGCTCCTGCTCGACGAGCCGGAGGCGCACCTCGACGCGGTCGGCCGCGCGCTGCTCGAGCGCCTGCTCGCGACCTTCGACGGCGCCGCCGTTGCGGTCTCGCACGACCGCTACCTGCTCGACGAGACGGTCAGCCAGATCGCCGAGCTCGACCGCGGCCGGATCCGGATGTGGCCGGGCAACTACTCCGCGTACACGCTCGCCCGCGAGCTCGAGCTCGAGCGGCAGCGCCAGCAGTACGTGACGCAGCAGAAGGAGATCGAGCGGCTGGAGGCGGCGATCCGCCGCTTCAAGGACTGGGCGCACCGCGTCGTCGACGAGCGCCACATCAAGCAGGCGCGCAACAAGCAGCGGCAGATCGACCGGATGGAGAAGGTGGAGCGGCCGGTGCTCGAGCGGCGCAGGATCGCGCTCCGGCTGCACCCGCACGAGCGCGGCGGGCAACGGGTCTTCGAGCTTCGGCACGTCGGTGTCAGCTTCGACGAGGACGTCGTGCTGGCCGACGTCGAGCTGACGGTCATGCACGGCGAGCGGGTCGGCTTCGTCGGCGCGAACGGCGCCGGCAAGAGCGTGCTCCTGAAGACGGTCGTCGGCGAGCTCGAGCCGACCGAGGGGGAGGTCTGGGTCGGGCCGTCGATCCGGGTCGGCTACCTCGCCCAGGACCAGGAGACGCTCGACCCGGACGCGAGCCCGCTGGACACGGTGCGCCTGGCGCACCCCTGCTCGGAGGGCGAGGCGGTCTCGCTCCTGATGAAGTTCCTGTTCCCCTACGAGCAGGTTCGCCGGGCGAACCGACTCCTCTCGGGCGGCGAGCGCACGCGGCTGCAGCTGCTCCTCCTGATGCTGCAGCGGCCGAACCTGCTCGTGCTCGACGAGCCGACGAACCACCTCGACATCGACTCGGTCGAGGCGCTCGAGGCGGCGCTCGAGGAGTTCGCCGGCACCGTCTGCGTGATCTCCCACGACCGCTACTTCCTCGACCGCATCGTCGACCGGATCGTCGAGGTCGGCGACGGCGAGGCGCGCTCCTTCGAGGGCGGCTGGTCGGACTGGTTCGAGCGCTCGCGCGCGACCGCAGCCGTCGGCTGAGCGTCGGCCCCTTTGCTAGCGTCGCGCAGCCTTGCCGACCTAAAGGGGGAGTCACATGTCGCTGCACCGTGCTGTGCTGCTCACGTTCCTCGTCTTCCTCGGGTTCCCATCGCTCGCACACGCCGCCGGGGTCTCGCCCCGCTTCGACCTGTCGAGCCCAGAGGGCGCCCCGTTCCCGAGCAACCGCTGGACCGACTTCGACTTCTCGCAGAGGACCGGCCTCCGCGTCGACCTGCCGAAGCCGGACTGCGCCGTCCGCCCGTCGGACTGCGCGGACATCGACGTGCTCAACACGCTCGACGGCTTCAACCTGCAGCCGCGGATCTCGATCCCGTTCACCGGGCCGATCGATCCGGCGAGCGTCTCGAGCTCGAACGTCTTCCTCGTCCGCGTGCCTGACTTAAAGGTGACCGGCATCAACCAGATCACGTGGGAGGTCGCGGCGAACACGCTCCACGTCGAGTCGGACGAGCTGCTCCGCCAGCACACGCTGTACATCCTCGTCGTCACGACCGGTATCCGGGACGCGTCGGGACAGCCGATCCGCTCGGCCTTCTTCCGCCCGAGCCTGCACGGCGCCATGTCCGCTCTCGTGCGCGGGCTGCCCGGAAGGCTGCGCCTGTCCGACGTCGCGGTCGCGAGCGTCTTCACGACCCAGAGCGCGACGCCGGTGCTCGAGCAGGTGCGCCGCCAGCTCGGAGCCGCGAGCCCGGCGCCGGCGAGCTTCCTGCTCGGCCCGGGTGGCGTCCGCACCGTTTTTCCGCTCGCGGACGTGACGTCGATCCTCTTCAACCGCCAGACCGGGACCGCCCCGAGCTTCACGCCCGCGCCGGTGGGGACGCCGTTCCTCTCGCTCTTCCCGGGCAGCATCGGCACCGTCGCCTTCGGCGCGTACGACTCGCCGGACTACGAGACCGCCGCGAAGGTGATCCCGGCGACCGGCACGCGCACCGGCGTCCCGGCGGTGCAGGGGACGAACCGGATCCACTTCAACCTGTTCCTGCCGGCCGGGACCGCGCCCGCGGGCGGCTGGCCCGTCGCGATCTTCGGGCACGGGTTCGGCGACAACAAGAACGCGAGCCCGTTCATCGTCGCCTCATCCCTGGCGCGGCGCGGTATCGCGACTGATTGCGATCAACGTCGTCGGTCACGGCGGCGGCGAGCTCGGCACGCTGATCGTCAACCGGGCGTCCGGCGCGCCGGTCGTCCTCCCGGCGGGAGGGCGCGGCATCGACCAGGACGGCAACACGGCGATCGACTCGACCGAGGGCGTCAACGCGACGGCGCCGCAGGGCATCGTCTCGAACCGCGACGGCCTGCGCCAGACCGTGATCGACCTGATGCAGCTGGTGCGCGAGATCGAGGTCGGAATGGACGTGGACGGCAACGGGACGCGCGACCTCGACCCGGCCCGGATCTCGTACTTCGGCCAGTCGTTCGGCGGCATCTACGGGACGAAGTTCCTCGCCGTCGAGCCGAACGTGCTCACGGGCGTCCCGAACGTCCCCGGCGGCGCGATCGTCGAGATCGCCCGCCTGAGCCCGGTGTTCCGGCCTCTGACCTGGCTCAGCCTGGCCGGCCGCACACCGTCGCTCGTGAACTTGCCTGGCCTGTTCGCGTTCGCCGAGAACATGCCGCTGCGAAACCAGCCGCCGCTCGTCGACACGGTGCCGGGCGCGAGTTTGATCCAGCAGGCGCTCGAGCGATCCGAATGGGTGACCCAGGCCGGCAACCCGGTCGCCTACGCGCCGCACCTTCGCGCCAGTCCCTTGGACGGCGTGCCGGCGAAGTCGATCATCCTGCAGTACGCGCGGGGCGACCAGACGGTGCCGAATCCGACCACGTCGGCGATCATCCGCGCGGGCGGCCTGCAGGACCGGACGACCGCGTTCCGCAACGACCTCGCCTTCGCGGCCGACCCGACCTTCCCGAAGAACCCGCACACGTTCCTGACCCGCGTGCCGGGCCTGGCGCCCTCGCCCGCGGTGGCGGCCGTCGCGCTCGCCGCGCAGGACCAGATCGCGCAGTTCTTCGCGTCGGGCGGGACGACGGTCGTCGACCCCGACGGCGCGGGCCCGCTCTTCGAGACCCCGCTTTCCGTCCCGCCCTGGGAGGACCTGGCCTACATCCCGTGATCGAGCCGACCGGTGCCTTGTAACAGTCTGTTGCAAGGCACCGGCGTAGGCTCTCCCGCATGCGCGAGGCCCTGGAGGTGCTCGAAGCGGCGCCAAGTAACAGTCTGTTACTTGGCCTGGCGTGGCTTGCCGGGCGGGAGGTCGAGCACGACGAGGACGAGCGCCGCGCCACGCTGCGGCGCGCCGAGCTGCTGCTCGCGGCGGGAGGCGACCCGCACCGGGAGCTCGAGCTCGACGGCCGCGCGGTGACGTCCGTCGCGGACGACCTGGATAGACCCCGTCGCTCGCGACCAGCTCGAGGACGCACTCGCCCGGCTCACCGCCGCGGGGGAGGAGTTGGCGGCGGTGAGCGACGGGCTTGCACGGCTGCGGGCGCAGCCGGACCTGGCGTGGCGGTGCTACGCCTGTGCGCTACTCGCGGAGGCGATCGACAGCGACGCCTGATCCTCGAGCTCGGACATCCGGCCGACCGATCGAACCGGTGAGAGCAGGATCGGCACGACCGCGAGCAGGCCGCCGAGCGCTCCGATCAGCATCGTCTCGCGCAGGCCGATCGCGGAACCGAGGGCGCCCCCGACGAGCCCGCCGAACGGGATGACACCCCAGACGACGAACCGTCGTGAGGCGTTCGCGCGGCCGAGCATCCGGTCGGGCGTGATCGCCTGAATCAGGCTGATCCCGGTGACGTTGAAGAGGATGCCGCCGAAACCGATGATCATCACGCTCGCCGTGATGAAGGGAATCGCAAGGTCTTGCGGGGCAAGCGCGATCAGGAGCGATCCGGGCGAGAAGAGCAGCGCGGCCAACACGATCGTCCTGCCGACGCCTAGCCGGTGGCCGATCCGCCCCGCCGTGAGCGCGGCGGCGAGCGCGCCGAGGCTCCCGACCGACAGCACGATCCCGATCGTGCCGGCGGAGAGGCCGAGCTCCCGCACCGCGTAGACGAGCAGGATCGAGTAGACGACGTTGGAGAAGAAGTTCGAGAGCGCGACGGCGGCGACCATGCCGCGCTGGTACGGGTGGGTGAAGACGTACCGCAGTCCTTCGAGCAGCTCGGCCCGCATCGACCGGCGCTCTTCGCGGGCAGGGACCTCCTCGTGCGTCCGGATCACACCGAGCAGCACGGCTGAGACGAGGAAGCTGACGGCGTCGACCAGGATCGCAACCGGCGCGGTGACCGCGGCGACGAGGCCGCCGGCCAGGCCGGGACCGCCGATGTTCGCGGCGGCGCGGCTGAGCTCGAGCTTCGAGTTGCCCTCGACGACCTGGCTCCGGCCGACGAGGGAAGGGAGGTACGACTGGTAGGCGAGGTCGAAGAAGACCGTCCCGATGCCGTGCACGAAGCCGACCGCGTAGAGCTGCCAGATCGTCAGGACGTCGAGCCAGTACGCGATCGGGATCGTCGCGAGTGCGAGGGCGCGCACGAGGTCGCCGCCGATCAGGATCGGACGCCGCCGCATCCGGTCGACCCAGACGCCGGCCGGCAGCGTGAAGAGCAGGAAGGGTACGAACCCGACCGTCGTGAGCGCGGCCACACGGAACGTGCTCTCCTCGAGCACGAGGATCGCGACGAGCGGCAGCGCCAGGAACGTGACCTGCGAGCCGACCTGGCTGATCGTCTCCGAGCCCCAGAACGCGAGGAAGTCTCGGTGCCGCCAGAGACCCCCGGGACGCCGCACGGCTACGCGAAGGCTTGGGCCGCGCGGCTGATCTTCACGTCGCCGCTGACGGTGCGCACGCGGAGGGCGGTCTCCGGCCCGTCGGTGCGCGCCGGCGCGTCGCTCACGTCGAGCTCGGAGCCGATCGTGCCGCTGACGGAGTTGACGTCGAGCCGGACGCGGAGCCCGCGACGGATCGCCACGAGTACATCGCCCGAGACAGCCTTGAGCGCAATCTCACCGGGCCCGGCCGCGCGGGCGATCTGGTCGCCGGAGACCGTGGAGACGGTCAAGTCGCCCGACACCTCCTCGGTCACGACGTCCCCCGAGACCGACGTGACGGTGAGCCCGGCGAGCGCCTCCTGGACATTGACGTCACCGGAGACGGTATTCACTACCGCCCGGCCCTCGACCCGGTCGACGCGGACGTCACCGCTCGCGGTCTTCAGCTCGAGCGAGCCGCCGATCTGGTCGAGGGTCAGGTCACCGGAGGCCGTGCGCACACGTGCGTCGCCGAGCGAGCCGTGGGTCTTGACGTCGGCCGAAGCCGTCTCGGCGTCGAGGTCGGTGCCGTGCGGGCACGTGATCCGGATGCTCACTTTCGGCGACGTGATGCCCCAGTTGCCGATCGAGATCGACCAGCTGCGCCCTTCGATCTCGACCTCGACCTCGCCGCCGCGGGCACGGAGACTCGCATTCGCGATCGCCTGCCGGGTGGCATCCGAGTCGTTGAGCGCGGTCAGCTCGACGGTGGTCTCGTCCGTGTCCGCGGTCTCGACCCGGATGTCGCCGGACGGGTTGCGCACCTTCAGGCGGGCGCGGCCGGTGGCGAAGGTTTCGCGGCGGCTATCCACGGCGGACGCCCTTGCGACGCGCGGGCTTCACCACGCGCTCGTCGCGGACGGGGTTGATCCAGTCGGGGACGAGGATGATGCCGGTGCCGTAGGGAATGGGATGCAAGCGAGACATCTGGGCTCCTTTCAGCTTTCTGCGTAGCCGGACAGGCGCCGGCCCGCTCGGACGGAACGGGTCTCGAGGCCGCGCGCGAGCGCGTGGATGCTCCACGAGTTGACGGAAAGGCCCTCCCCCGAAGCCGCGACCTCGATCCGCGCCTTGAGGGCGTCCGGGAGGCGCAGCGTGATCCGCGCCGTGAGCGCGTCGTCGCCCTGAGTCGGGGCCGGCCCGGCCTCCTCCTCCTCGACGTAGACGAGCTCGGGCTCGCGGCCCGCGAGCCTGACTTCGATGCGCCCCGGAACCTGCCCGTTCAGCGCCAATGCGATCTCGCCGAGTAGGTCGAGCAGTCTCAGCTGGAGCGCGGGCTCGATCGCCTGCGCGAGCCTTCGGCCCGCTTCCTGGGCGGCCTGATCGCCGGCCAATGCCGCTGCGGCTGCGAGGTCCTCCTGAAGCGCGTGGACGTACGGTGCCATCTCCATGGCGGCACTATGACATCACTGTGATGTCTTGTCAAGTCACTCTGACATCTCGACGTGGTCGCAGATGATGTCGCGGGGTCCTAAGCCCAATTCCCGAGCGGGATCGAGGGCCGGCGCTGGTAGCTTCGAGGCTCCTGTGGAGCACGTCGATCCCCCGGATCTCGGGCTGCGCCCGACCCTGCTTCGGCTCGTCCCCCTCTGGTGGGAGCAGCGACGCCTGGTCGGAATCGGGCTCGTCTTTGCACTGGCGTTCACGGCGCTCTCGATCACGATCCCGATCCTGATCTCGCGGGTGGTCGACGACGCGGTCGTCGGGGACGACGACCACTTGCTGCTGCCGTACCTCGGCGCGATCCTCGTGCTCGCGGTGCTGCGGTTCGCCGTCAACTTCTCGCGCCGGTTCGCAACCGCCCGCGTCGGGATCGCAGTCGAGGCGCGCCTCCGCGGAATGCTCTACCACGCCTATCTCACCTACCCGCGTGGGTTCTTCGACCGGCACGCGACCGGCGAGGTGATCTCGCGGGCGACGAACGACATCTACCCGGTCCGCTACTTCATCGGCTGGGGCGTCGTCCAGGGCGTCCAGAGCGCGATGATGATCGTCGCCGCGGCGATCGTGCTCGTGAGCGTCAACGCGCGGCTGGCGTTCTTCTCGGCGCTCGCGATGCCGGCGATCGCGATCCTCACCTACTGGTTCGCGCACCGGCTCTTCCCGATCTCACGGCTCGTCCAGGCGAAGAAGGGCCATCTGACCGAGGCGACCGACGAGGCGGTCGTGGGGATCGAGATGGTGCAGGCGTTCGGCCGCGAGGAGGACGTCCGCACCCGCTTCCTCGGCCGAGCCGAGGCGGTAAGGCACGAGACGATGCGGCAAGCCAGCGTCGAGGCGCACTACCTCCCCGGCCTGCTCTTCCTGCCGACGCTCGGGATCGCGGCCGTGCTCCTCCTCGGCGGACGCGAGGTGATCGCGGGCGAGCTCACGATCGGCGAGTTCATGCTCTTCGTCACGCTGCTTCTGCAGCTTGTGTGGCCGCTCGAGGCGCTCGGCTGGATCATCAACCTCGGCCAGCGTGCAGTCGCCTCGGCGGGACGCAGCTTCGCCTGGCTCGAGGGGATCCGGCCGCTGCCCGAGCCCGCCGAGCCGCGCTGCCTGCCTCAAGGCCCGCTCCCCGTCGGCTTCGAGGACGTCCACTTCTCCTACGGCACGGGCTCCGAGGTGCTGCGCGGCGTCGACCTCACGATCGAGCCGGGAGAGATCGTCGCCGTCTGCGGCCCGACCGGCTCGGGCAAGACGACGCTGCTCAACCTGCTGCCGCGCTTCTACGACCCGACCGCGGGCCGGGTACTCGTCGGCGGCGTCGACACGCGCGACGTGCGCGTGGCGGAGCTCCGCGCCGCCGTCGCGATCGTGACCCAGAAGCCCGTGCTCTTCTCCGTGCTGCTGCGCGAGAACCTCCTCTCGGCCCGGCCCGACGCCTCCTGGGAGGACGTGCTCGCCGCATGCGAGGCCGCCGGCGTCTCGACGTTCGTCGACGACCTCCCCGACGGCTACGACACGCTGATCGGCGAGCGCGGCGTCAACCTCTCGGGCGGGCAGCGGCAGCGCGTTGCGCTCGCCCGTGCCCTCCTCGCCGGTTCCCGCGTGCTCGTCCTCGACGACCCGATGTCCGCGGTCGACACCGAGACCGAGCGCCTGCTGGTCGAGAACCTCCGCCCGGCCGTCGCCGGCCGCACCGTGCTCGTCGCGACCCAGCGCCTCTCCACGATCGGCGTCTCCGACCGCGCGGTGGTGCTCGAGGACGGCCGTGTCGCCGAGCAGGGCCGGCCGGCGGCGCTGCTCGCCGCCGGCGGCCTCTTCACAGCGCTCTTCGGAGACGAGTCCGTTGCCGCCTAGGCACCGGCACACCGGCCTCTCGCGGCTGCTTCCCTACGCGCTCGAACGCAAGGGCCAGCTGGCGGGGATCGTGCTCGTCGCGTCGCTCTCGGCCGCAGCGCCCGTCGTCGGCTGGCATCTGGTCGAGGACGCGATCGACAACGGCATCCAGGCCGCGCGACGAGCGTCGGCTGACGATCGCCGTGATCGGCTACGTCTTGGTCAACGCCGCCGCGTGGGCCCTGGGGACGATCGCCTGGCGCGGGCTCGCGAGCATCGGCCAGCGGATCGTGCTCGAGCTGCGCCGCGACCTCTTCCAGCATCTGACCTCGCTCTCGCTCCGCTATTTCTCGCAGCAGAAGGCGGGCTGGATCATCTCGCGCCTGACGAGCGACGTCGACGCGCTCTCCGACGTCCTCAACCAGGGCGTGACCACGCTCGTCGTCAATTCACTCACGTTCGTGGCCGCGATCGCGGGGCTCTTCCTGCTCGACTGGCGGCTCGGCCTCGTCGCGCTGTGCGTGGTCCCGCCAGGGATCCTGCTCACGCGCTGGTTCCACCGCGTCTCCCACGTCGCCGCGTCCGAGGTGCGAACCCGGATCGCGATCGTGACGGCGCAGCTCGCCGAGTCCGTGGCCGGCATGGCCGTGATCCAGGCGTTCAACCGCGAGCGGGCCTTCCAGGCCGAGTTCGACGGCCTGAACGAGGACAACCGGCTCGCCAATGTCCGCGTCCAGAAGATCTACTCCGTCTTCTTCCCAGCGATCGAGCTGCTCGGGGCGATCGCGACCGTGTCCGTCCTCTTCGCGGGCGCCATGCTCATCGACGCCGGCTCGCTCGAGGTCGGGACTCTGATCGCGGCGGTCGGGCTGCTCGCGCTCGTCTTCCAGCCGCTCCAGGAGCTGTCGGAGCTCTATGGGCAGGTGCAGGCCGCCAGCGCCGCGATGGACAAGATCAGCTCCGTGCTCGACGCCGAGATCGACGTCGCCGACAAGCCCGGTGCGGAGCGAATCGGGCGGATCGACGGCCGCCTCGAGCTCGACCGGGTCACCTTCGCCTACGGCGCCGAGCCGGTGCTGCACGGGATCGAGCTCTCGGTGCCCGCCGGCGGCTGCATCGCGCTCGTCGGGGAGTCAGGCGGCGGCAAGTCGACGACCGCGAAGCTGATCGCGCGCTTCTACGACCCGGACGAGGGTGCCGTGCGCGTCGACGGCACCGACCTGCGCGACGTCGAGCTCGTCGGCTACCGGCGCCAGCTCGGCGTCGTCCTCCAGGATCCGTTCCTGTTCAGCGGCACGATCGCGGACAACATCCGCTTCGGGAAGCCGGACGCCTCCGACGAGGAAGTGCGCGCGACGGCCGCCGCCGTCGGCGTCGACCGCGTCGCCGCCCGGCTCGACCACGGTCTCGAGCACGTCGTGCGCGAGGGCGGCGCCGGCCTCTCCGCCGGCGAGCGGCAGCTGATCTCGATCGCCCGGGCGCTGCTCGCCGACCCGCGCATCCTCATCCTCGACGAGGCCACGTCGAACATCGACCGGCCGACTGAGATCGTGATCGAGCGGGCCTTCGACCGCCTGCTCGCCGGCCGGACGTCGATCATCATCGCGCACCGCCTCGCCACGGTCCGGCGCGCGGACGAGATCCTGGTGCTCGAGCACGGCCGGATCGTGCAGCGCGGCACCGAGCGCGAGCTGATGGCGCAGGCGGGCCCGTTCCGCCGCCTGGCGCACACCTTCGTCGCCGACACCCTGCCGGCGGCATAAGGGTCGCCCGGCAGCGCGTCGTCGGCAGGACCTCCGAGCGCGCGAGTGCACGCCTGCCGTCGGCAGGCCCAGACCGCGCGAGGACTGCGGCCGCTTTCGTGGCCCGGCGAGACGCCTGTCGCTGCGCGCTCCGGCATCGACGCGGCTACCTCACCAACGTGGTCAAGCACTTCAAGTGGCCGCGCGGAAAGCGGCGCAACCGACTGGAGCGAGATCGCGGCCTGCCGGCCGTGGCTGGACGGGGAGCTGGCCGTCGTGCGGCCGGAGGTTCTCGTCTGCCTCGGCGCGACTGCGGCGCAGGCACTCCTGGGGCGTGAGGTCCGGGTGACGCGTGACCGTGGCCGGCTGCTCGAGACCGAGCTCGCCCCGGCCGCGCTGGCGACGGTCCACCCGTCGTCGATCCTGCGCGCGCCGGACGAGGATTCGCGCCGGCGCGAGCGGGCGCTCTTCGTGGACGACCTCAGGGCCGTCGCAGAGGTGCTTCAGTCAGCGAGCTGACGCCTCAGGCGCGTCAGTCGCCCCAGTCGAAGTCGCGGGACTTGCTCCACAGACCGCTGTCCTCGTTCGCGGTCTGCGTGGCGTAGTCCTCGACGGACTCCTCACCGGGCCAGGCCAGCATGGCCGTCTCGATCGAGATGGCCGGCTCGTCGCCGTCCATCGTCTCCTCGAGGCGGGCCTGCTCCTCGGTCTTGAACAGGGGGTGGTTGTTGAACGGATCGTCGTGGCGATAGCCGTCGATCGGCATGTTCTGCTCGAGCTCGGCATTGCGCCGCTTCAGCTCGAGGTGATCCTGGATTACTCGTGCGAACAGCGAAGGAGTTTCAACCGGCAACAGGGGGCCTCCGAAGTCGGGGACAGGGTCGGTCGTGCAAACGCGAGATTGTAGCGCAGCAGACGGAGAATCCTTCCCCGCTTAGGGGAAGTTTGTAACTAGAGTCGCGAAACCTCTTCCGTCCCGGCGTACACGCGATTCTTGCCGGCACGCTTGGCCCGGTACAGCGCCTCGTCGGCCTCGTCGACCAGCTCCGACATCGTTGTCGAGAGCCCCGACGCCGTGACACCGAAGCTTGCGGTCACGGGCACGGGCACGCCGTCGGCGGAGACGATCTCGCGCCGGGCGAGCGCACGGCGCACACGCTCGGCGAGATGGGCCGCGCCCTCGAGGTCGGTTCCGGGCAGGACGACGGCGAACTCCTCTCCGCCCCAGCGGGCGGCCGTGTCGATCTCGCGGACCGACTCCAGCAGCGTCTGCGCGAAGTCGCGCAGGACGGTGTCGCCCGTCGGGTGCCCGTGCAGGTCGTTGACGGCCTTGAAGTCGTCGAGGTCGGCCAGGATCAGGCCCACAGGCCCGCCCAGCCGCTCGGCCCGTGCGAGCTCGCTCGCCAGCATGGCATCGGCCTGCCGCCGGTTCGCGAGACCCGTCAGCCCGTCGACGAGCGCCTGCTGCTCGACGATGCGGTGCAGCCGTGCGTTCTCGAGCGCCACGACGGCTTGCGCCGCGAGCGCGCCGGCGATCACGCGTTGGTCGTCGTCGAAGGCGTCACCAAAGAGCGTGAGGCGGCCGAAGCTCATGCGGCCGGTCGTGAGATCGAACTCGAGCCGCTCGGCGCCCGTGCGCACGTCACCGGTCTCGACGACCGAGCCGTCCTCGGCGGTCACGACGCCACCTTCGGCATGGGTGGCCTCGACGGCGGTCTCGACGATCACGCGGCGCAACTGCTCCGGGTCGAGCGTCGCGGCGAGGGCGTCGCCGAAACGGGCGTTTGCCTCACGGAGGCGGCGGCGCTCCTCCTCGAGATCAACCATTCGCGCCTCGAGCTGCGAGGCCATCGTGTTGAACGCCCGGCCGAGCTCGGCGAACTCGTCCCGCCCCTTGACGGGCACGCGCTCGCGCAGGCGCCCCGCCGCGATCGAGTTCGCGGCCTCCGCGAGGCGGCCGAGGGAGCCTGTGATCGACCGGCCGGCGATGTACGCGGCGGTCGCGATCAGGAGCAGCAAGCCGACGAGGCCGACGAGGAGCCGGCCGATCAGCTCTCGCTGTCTCGGACGTGATCGCGGAAATCGGCGTGAGCGCGGCGAGCTGGAGCCCACTCGATGCCGGAAGTGTGATGCCGAGAACCCGGTAGCGGGTTCCAGAGATGGTCGACTGGTGAACACGCCCGGGCACGAGCTCGACCGCGCCGCGTGCAGCCGCCACGGATGACGCTTCTATCGATCCGTCAACTCCGAGGATGACCAGCTCGTCCGGCGCCGCCAGACCCGAGCGGGAGCGGAGGGCGCGCGCGAGCGCATCCGTCAGCGGGACGGCGGCGATGATCGTTGCGGTGCGTTCACGCGGGCCGACGAGGGACACGGTTGTCTCGACGGCCAGGCGCGGCACGCGGCCGATCGTCACCCCGCCGGGCAGCTCGACTCTGAGCGCAGGCGTGCGCGGCAGCAGGGGGGTGATTGCGGCCCGATCGCGTCGGGCGACCGCGAGCTGGAACGCTCGGTCCCGCCCCAACCGCTCGGCGGCACGCTCGGCGTCGTCCCGCTCCTGCTCGAAAGCGGCGAGCGCCGCGACGAGCCCCGCCTCCAGGCGGCCGTCCGCGCTCGACGTCGACGCTCCGCTCGGCAACCTCGCTGAAGCCCCAGAAGGCAGCGGCGAGCGGCAGCACCGACAGCGCCAGAAACGTGCCGACCAGCTTGAACTTGAAGCTCCCCAGCATGCCCTGTCTTCCCCGCTCTCCGCGTCCCTTGGGACACCTATCGGAAGAACGGCACCCCGACATGAGGTCCGATGCTCGGGGCGTACGAACGCGTCGGTATGGGAACATGGGCGTCATGCTCCGCCGTCCCACCCCGATCGGCATCGCGATCACGGCCTTCGAGCTGTGGCGCCGGCTTCCCCCGTCCCAGCGCAGACGCGTTCTCGATGCCGCGCGGACGCACGGCCCCAAGGCCGCCGCGGCCATCCTCGCCGCCCGCCGCCGACCGCGCTAGAGAGCGAGGGCAGCCAGAGCCGCGCGCACGATCCGGTCCTGCTCGACGTTGTGCGCCGTCGGATAGCCCTCGCTTGGGCTGGCGCGCCATGGACGACCGACGTAGTGCATCTCGAGGTCGTCGGGGGCGGCAGCCTCGAGCCGGTGGCGGATCGTCCGCCACGCCCCCATGTTCTGCGGCTCCTCCTGGGCCCAGACGAGCTGCTCGAGATTGGGATAGGAGGCGGTCAGCGCGGCCGCGGCCTCGACCGGGAACGGATACAGCTGCTCCAGCCGCGCGACCGCGACCGAGCTCGCAGCGGCACGGGCCTCGTGCCCGTCGATGTCGTAGTAGAGCTTCCCCGAGCAGAGCACCAGCCTCGTCACCGCGCCGTGATCCGCCCGCGGGTCGTCGAGGATCGGCTCGAACCTGCCCTCGGAAAGCTCGGCGAGCGTCGACGCGGCCTGCTTCAGCCGCAGCAGGCCCTTCGGCGTCATGACGACGAGCGGCCGTGCGGTCGCGTCGAGCGCCTGGCGGCGCAGGAGGTGGAAGTACTGGGCTGCGGTCGTGCAGTTCGCGACCCGGATGTTCTCCTGCGCGGCGAGCTGCAGGAACCGCTCGAGCTTCGCGCTCGAGTGCTCCGGCCCGTTGCCCTCGTAGCCGTGCGGCAGGAGCAGCGTCAGACGAGAGGTCCGGCCCCACTTCGAGAGGCCGGCGACGAGGAACTGGTCGATCACGATCTGGGCGCCGTTGACGAAGTCGCCGTACTGGGCTTCCCAGAGCACGAGCGCGTCGGGCGCCGCAGCCGCGTAGCCGTACTCGAAACCGAGGCAGGCGTACTCGGAGAGCGGAGAGTTGTAGATCTCGAACGACGCGCCGGCCTCGGGCAGATGCTGGAGCGGCGCGTACGTCTCCCCCGTGCGCTGGTCGTGCAGGACGGCGTGGCGATGCGAGAACGTGCCCCGCTCCGTGTCCTGGCCAGACAGCCGGATCGGGATGCCCTCCGTCAGTAGGGACGCGAAGGCGAGCGCCTCCGCCTGACCCCAGTCGATGCCGCCCTCGCGCATCCGCTCCCGCCGCCGCTCGAGCTGCTTCTGGAGCTTCTCGTTCTGCTCGAAGTCCTCGGGCACCTGGAGCAGCTGCTCGTTCAACGCCTCCAGCCGGTCGACTGCCACTGCCGTCTCGACGGCAACGCCCGTGTCGGCCGGAATCCGGCCCTCCCTCGGTCGCCGCGGCGCCGCGATTGACTCCTTGAGCCGCTCGTGCGCCGCCTTCAGCTCGGTTCGCACAGTCGTGAAGAGCGCCTCGGCCTCCTCGGCGGCGATGACGCCCTCCTCCACCAGCCGCGCGGCGTAGAGCTCCCGCACGGTCGGCTGCTCCGCGATCTGCTGCACCATCAGCGGCTGCGTGTAGGCCGCCTCGTCCTGCTCGTTGTGTCCGAAGCGGCGGTACCCGATCAGGTCGACGACGATGTCGTGCCCAAACTCCTGCCGGAAGGCCAGCGCGAGGCGAATCGCCGAGATCGCCGCCTCCGGGTCGTCTGCGTTGACGTGGATGATCGGGATGTCGAACCCCTTCGCGAGGTCGCTCGAGTAGCGCGTCGATCGGCCCTCGTTCGGGTCGGTCGTGAAGCCGATCTGGTTGTTCGAGATCAGGTGGAGCGTGCCGCCGGTCGTGTAGCCGTGGAGGTTGGACAGGTTCAGCGTCTCCGCAACGACTCCCTGGCCAGCGAACGAGGCGTCGCCGTGGATCAGGATCGCGAGCGCCACGGTGGGGTCGTGCACCCCCGCGCCGGGCGAGCGCGACGTCTGCTCGCCGCGCGTCCAGCCCTCGATCACCGGATCCACCGCCTCGAGGTGGCTGGGATTCGGCGCGATCGTGACGCTGACCTCGCCTGCGGCCGTCCTTCGAGTGCCGGTCGCGGTCAGGTGGTACTTGACATCGCCGGTGCCGCCTTCCTCCGTGACGACGACGGCGTCGATCGTCCGCTCGCCCTCGAACTCACGCAGCAGCGACTCGTAGGAGCGGCCGACCGTGTGCGCGAGCACGTTCAGGCGGCCGCGATGGGCCATCCCGATCACGATCTCGTGCGCGCCGGCCTCGGCGGCGAGGTCGATGGCCTCGTCGAGCATGGGCACCATCACGTCGAGGCCCTCGAGCGAGAACTGCTTCTGGCCAAGGAACGCCCGGCGCAGGTACTGCTCGAACCCTTCCGCGCGCGAGACGCTCTCGAGCAGCTTGAGCCGCTCCTCGCGGCTCATTGGCACGCGGTAGCGATTGGACTCGATCGCCTGGCGCAGCCACACGCGCTCGGCGTGGTCGGAGATGTGCTCGATCTCGTATGCGATCGTCCCGCAGTAGACCTCGCGCAGCGCCGGGAGCACCTCGCGCAGCGTCTCGCCGGGAACGTGGACGCGCAGCAGCTTCGCCGGGATGCGCGCCTGGAGCTCCGGGGTCAGCGGCGTGTCCAGCCGCAGCTCGTCGAGCGCGGGGTCGCCGAGCGGCTCCGACCCGAGCGGGTCGAGCCGCGCCGCGAGGTGCCCGTGCGTGCGGTGTGCCTTGACGATTGCCGCGGCGGCCGAGACGGCTTCGAGCAGCCTCGCGTCCACCTCGGCCGGCGCCGCCGCCGGTACTGCGTGCGCGGTTGCCTGGGCAGGCTCGGTGGCAGCCGCGGACGGCGCCTGGGCCGCGGCGGCTTCGAGCCCCGGAGCGCCGTTGCCTCCGAGCGTCTCCAGGAGGCGCAGCAGGCCGGGATGGGTCGCGACGAGCTCGCTGCCCCCGCTCTCGAACAGCTCCCGCCACTCGGCCGGGACGGCATCGGGGTTCTCGAGGTACTCCTCGAGCACGAGCCGGGCGTAACCGGCGTTCAGCCCGTCGACGTCGTGGGTGCTCACAGCGAGTGTTGTAGCAACCTGCTAGTAGAGCGGGTTTTCGGTCACGACGGCGATCGTCATCCCGACCGTCCAGCAGACGACGGCAAACGCGACCGCGACGCCGGCGAGATGCTGCTGCCGGGCGGACATGCGCGCTGCGACCAGGGCGAGAATGACCGCGAACGGCACCAGCCGGAGCGGCCGCCAGATGACGCCGAGCGCGCTTGCGAAGATCGACACCGTGGCGAGGAACCCCGCCACAGTGTCCGCCGTGGTCCAGCGGCGCCCGCTCGCGCCGGCGTCGACGTTCAAGCCGCCGCTCTCGCCCGGGCGGCGAGCGCGACGCGGCGGCTCCCACCCGGGACCGGACGGCCGCCACGTGGAAGCGGCCCACGGCGCAGAAGGCGGGAGCGCCGGGCACGCCAGTCGCACTCCGGCGGCGTCGGTTCGAGCCTCGCGGGTCGGAGCGCGCCTTCGAGCGGCGGGGGCTCCGCCCGAATCGCCCACCAGACGACGGCGCACAGGTAGACGACGGGAATCTTCAGCACGATCAGCATGAAGACGAGCTCCCAGAGCACGGCGCACAGTCTATGCCATCGCCCGATCGCCCCCGGGCCGGCTGCTCCTCCGGCCGGGGGAGCCGGCCTCCGGAGCAGCCTTGCGCCGGGAGCGGATCGGGAGCGCGAGGGGGGAAGCGACGATCGGCGCAGAGATCAGCGGGTCTCGCTGACCCACTTGACCTTGCCGGTCTCCTTCCCGCCCTTGGTCTCGCATCGGGCGACCTTGACGCCCTGATCGTCGAGCTTGCCCTGCTTCCGCGCCGCCTTCACCTCGTCGGGCGTGAGCGACGGGATTTTGTTGACCTTCACCTTCACCAGCTTGCCGTTGCACTTCAGCGCTTCGCCGTCGGGCCCGGCGACGAGCGTTTCCTCCGCCAACGGATCCGGGGCCGCCAGGCGCGGTGCAACCGGATCGTTCGAGTAGGCGTGGCCGACGCCGAGCACGACCCCGACCGCGGCGGCCGCCAGCGGGATGAAGACGACCTTCTTCATCGCAATCTCCTTCCTAGTACGTCAGCCATTCGTAACCCGTCCAAAGCCAGCCGCCCCGCCAGCCGTCGTTGTAGACGTAGGTGCCGCCCATCACGCCGTACCAGCCCGCGCCGCAGCCGGTCGTGCCCCGCCCGACGTGGAGCGACTCTCCGCCGCCGTAGTCGTAGCCCTGCGACCCGCAGACAAGCCAGGCGTTCGCGTTGAAGCTCCACTTGTACGACTGCCACATCGCCGCCAGGTACCCGTCCGGCTTCGGGTTCGAATACGTGCAGTTCTGAGGCGGGAAGAACCAGAAGCTGTGGTCCGTGAGCGAGGTGACGATGACGGCGTTGAACGAGTGATCCTGAAACGTGTGGTTGCGGACGCACTGGCTGCCGTTGTCGTAGACGGTGCCCACGTTCTGCAGCGCGTGCGCCGATGCGGTGCCCGCGAGCGCACCGAGCACGACCGACACCGCCGCCAGCGCCGCGACGAACCATCCTTTTCGAGTGCCGAGCACTTCGACCTCCTGATCGACGACGCTTTCCACGCTAGGGAGGCACCTCGAACGGAGGGGTGACGGCTTCGTGCCATCTTCGTCACGATCGCAGGAGGCCCCGTGCAGCGCCAGATGTCCATTTCGGACAGGGGTTAGCCTCGCGTCACGGCGGGAACAAGAATGGCCAGCGATGAGTCACGAAGCCCTTGCGCCGCTGCTCGACGCCGGTGAGGAGGCTGGCTGTCTCGACCTGTCCGAGTTCAGCGCCGCGGTGCAGGACCTGGAACTCGGTGAGGACGAGCTGGAGGCGCTCTACGCGGAGGTCGAGGAGCGCGGCATCACGCTCTCCGACGACTGCGGGAAGCAGGCCACACGGGATGCGACATACGTGAACGGCGACCTCGCGGCCGCGACGACCGACTCGCTGCAGCTCTTCCTCAACGAGGCCGGCCGCTACCCGCTCCTGACGGCGGCAGAGGAGGTCGAGCTCGCAAAGAAGATCGAGCGCGGCGACGAAGACGCGAAGAACCGCATGATCAACTCGAACCTGCGTCTCGTCGTCTCGATCGCGAAGCGCTACCAGGGCCACGGCCTCTCGCTGCTCGACTTGATCCAGGAGGGCGTGATCGGCCTCATTCGCGCCGTCGAGAAGTTCGACTGGCGCCGCGGCTTCAAGTTCTCCACGTACGCGACCTGGTGGATCCGCCAGGCGGTACAGCGCGGCGTCGCGAACAAGTCGCGGACGATCCGGATCCCGGTCCACATTGCCGACCGCGAGCAGAAAATCGGCCGCGCTGAACGGGACCTGACCGCGAAGCTGGGGCGGCCGCCGACGGACGAGGAGATCTCGAACGCGTCGAAGATCTCGCTCAAGCACCTGCGCGAGGTCCGGGAGGCGGCGCGCGCCGTGACGAGCCTCGACAAGCCGGTCGGAGAGGACAACGACGCGTCGATCGGCGACCTCGTCGGCGTCGCGACGGGCGGCGTCGAGGAGGAGGTCGAGGTCAGCCTCACCGAGTCGACGCTCCACCGCGCCCTCGGGAACCTGCCGGAGCGCGAGCAGGAGGTGCTGACCCTCCGCTACGGCCTCGGCAGAGAGGAACCGCGGTCGCTCGAGGAGATCGGCCGTCGTCTCGGGATCACCCGCGAGCGCGTCCGCCAGATCGAGGCGACCGCGCTGGAGCGGCTGGCGGTCTCCCGCGAGATCGAGGCGCTGCGCACAGCCGCATAACCGCGCCGGTCCGCGAGCTGGTGCTGATCGACACTAACACCGTGCTCACACACGCTCGCTAGGGTCCCGCGGTTCCTATTTGCAAAGGAGAATGCCCGTGAAACGAGTCGTCCAGCTCTTCGTCCTCGCGGCCATCGGAGCGCTGCTCGTCCCGGCGCTCGCGACCGCCGCCCCACGCATGCACGTCGGCTTCCACGACGATCCCAACTTCCGCTACGAGGCGCGGCGCGCCGGCATGCTCGACCAGGCGCGCTCCACGAACGCAACCATCGTGCGCACGCTCGTGACCTGGGCGAACGTCGCCCCACGGCGGCCTCGGAACGCCGCCAACCCGTTCGACCCCGCGTATCGCTTCGCCGACCTCGACGAGTTCGTGCGCAACGCGCAGGACCGTGACATGGAGGTTCTGATCACGATCTGGGGCACGCCCAAGTGGGCGAACGGCGGCAAGACGCCGAACTTCCTGCCCCAGGCGGATGAGCGACCTGACCGCTTTCTCGCGCGCGGTCGCGTCGCGCTATTCGGGCCGCTTCGCGGGCTATCCGTACGTGCGCTTCTACTCGGTCTGGAACGAGTCGAACCTGCAGCTCTTCCTGGCGCCGCAGTTCGATTCGAAGGGCCGGTCGGTCGGGCCGCGCAACTACGCGAGGCTCGCTGCGGCCGCCTACTCCGGGATCAAGGCGGGCAACCGGACTGCGAAGGTCGCCGTCGGGAGCACGTCGTCGGCCGGCCGCGACAGGGTGCTGAAGGGCAAGTCGGCGACCCACTCGCCCGGCCGCTTCGCGCAGCTCGTCGCCGCCGCAAACCCGCGGCTGAAGTTCGACGCGTGGGCGCAGCACCCGTATCCCGTGCCGGTGCGCATGAAGCCGACGCAGAAGGTGAAGTGGCCGAACGTCACCCTCTCGGCGTTCCCGCGCTTCGAGCAGTCGCTCGACAAGTGGTTCAAGCGCAAGAACGTCCGGATCTGGATCACGGAGTATGGGCACGAGGTGAGGCAGGACGGCCAGCCGAACGGCATCACGCGCGCCCAGCAGGCCGCGTACGCCGCCCAGGCGCTCGCACTGGCGCGGAAGGACCCGCGCACGGACATGTTCATCTGGTTCGTCTTCCGCGACCATCCGACGAGCCAGTGGCAGAGCGGCCTCCGCGCGAGGTCGGGTGCCCCGAAGCCGGCTCTGAGCCGCTTCACGCGGGCGGCCCGTGCGCTCGACGCTCGCAACGCGGTCGTCAACGTCCGGGGCGGAGCCCGGAACCCGAGCATCACGGTGCCGCTCCGCGCCTACGCCACCGGCACGAGGCCTGGCGAGCGGGTCGGTTTCAACGTCCGCATCTTCGAGCGCAGCAAGCTCGTCGCCAACGCGCAGCCTGCTGCGCCGTTCGCGCGCGACACGACCGCACGGATCGCTCTGACCGGCTTCCGCCCCGTGAAGGGGAAGACGTATACGGCCCGCGTCGAGGCGAACGTCTTCAGCGGCGGCGGCCTCGTGCTCAGGCGCACGTTCACGCTCCGCGCGATCTAGCCGCACCACCGTCGCACCGGTGGGCCGGGGTGCTCCCCCGGCCCACCGGCCATCCGTACGATCACGGCAATGACCGGGACGATCCGCATCGGCACGTGCTCGTGGGCGGACGAGACGCTGACGAAGGTCTGGTACCCGAAACGCGTGCGCTCCGGCGAGGCGCGGCTCCGGCACTACGCCGAGCGCTTCGACACCGTCGAGGCGAACAACACGTACTACCGCCTGCCGGACGCCGAGCTCGTCGCAAACTGGGCCGAGCGGGTGCCGGACGGCTTCACGATGCACGTGAAGGCGTTCGGGCTGATGACGCGCCATCCCGTCAAGCTCGATGCGCTCCCGGAAGACCTGCGCGACGTGATGCCGGTGGACGAGCGTGGGCGCGTCGACCGGCCGCCTCGCGAGCTCCGCGCCGAGGTCTTCCGCCGCTTCTCGCGGGCGCTCGAGCCGCTCCGGGAGCGAGGCAAGCTCGGCGGCGTCCTGCTCCAGTTCCCGCCCTACGTCGTCTACAAGCCGCTCTCGCTCGACTACCTCGAGTGGGCGGCCGACCAGCTGGCCGGGGACGAGGTGCTCGTCGAGTTCCGCCATCGGAGCTGGCTCGAGGAGGAGAACCGGGCCGAGACTCTCGCCTTCCTCGAAGCACGCGGGCTCACGTACGTGATTGTCGACGCGCCGAAGACGGACGCGAAGAATCTCGTTCCGACCGTGGTCGCGCGGACGAGCGACACGGCATACATCCGCTTCCACGGCCGGAACGCCGCCACCTGGAACAAGCGGACCGGCAGCGCAGCCGAGCGGTTCGACTATCTCTACTCGACGGAGGAGCTGCGGGAGTGGGCTCCGGCGTTGCGGGAGCTCGCCGCGGACTCGGAGTCGGTGTTCGCGATGTTCAACAACAACGGGCGCTCGCAGATGCCGGCGACCGGGCTCGACGGGCTCGAGCCGGACGAGGTCGCGGGCGACCCGACCGCGGGCGAGGTCGCGCAGGCGCCTGCAAACGCTCTGATGCTGAAACAGATCCTCGCTAGCGCATCTTGACGAGCGCCTTGCCGCGGTTCTCGCCGCGGAGCATCCCCATGAAGGCGGCGGGCGCGTTCTCCAGGCCTTCGGTCACGTCCTCGCGGTAGCGCAGCTTTCCCTCGGCGAGCCAGCCGCCCAGCCGGCGCAGGCCCTCGGGGAACCGGTGCACGTAGTCGCTGACCAGGAAGCCCTCGAGGCGGGCGCGGAAGACGATCAGGAAGCCGAGGTTGCGGGGCGCGAGCTCCGGCTCGGCGAGGTTGTACTGGGAGATCTGGCCGCAGATCGGCACGCGGGCGCCGAGCGCGAGCCGGCGGAAGACCGTCTCGGAGATGGCGCCGCCGACGTTGTCGAAGTAGACGTCGACGCCGTCAGGGCACGCCTCCTTGAGCGCTGCATTCACGTCCTCCTGCTTGTAGTCGATCCCGACGTCGTAGCCGTACAGCTGGGTGAGGTCCGCGACCTTGTCCGCCGAGCCGGCGAGGCCGACGACGGTGCGACAGCCGGCGATCCGCGCCAGCTGGCCGACGATTTGACCGACGCCGCCGGCCGCCCCCGAGACGACAACGGTATCGCCCGGCTTCGGCTTGCCGACGTCGAGGAGGCCGAAGTAGGCGGTGAGACCGGTTGTGCCGAGAACATGCAGCGCCGTCTGCGGCGGCGCGAGACTCGGGTCGAGCTTGCGCAGCACGCCGCCACGCGCGACCGCGTAGTCCTGCCAGCCGAGCTGGCCGACGACGGTGTCGCCGGGGGCGAAGCGGGAGTCGTGGCTCGCCGTCACCTCGCCCACGACCTGGCCGGTCATCGGCTCACCGAGCTCGGTCGCCTTCGCATAGGAGCGCGCCGTGCTCATCCGCCCCCGCATGTACGGGTCGACCGAGAGCCACTGCGCGTGGACGAGGACCTCGCCGGGCCTGGGTTCGGGAACCGGCGACTCGACGAGCTCGAAGTCAGAGTCCTTCGGAAAGCCCTCCGGGCGCGCGGCGAGTACGACCTGCCGGTTCATGCCGCGAGCCTCTCACATTTCGCACTCTCTTCAGGCGCGCGTAAGACCGGCGCAAGCTCGCGGTCGTAGAACTCGAGGCTCCACACCGAGAGGAGTCAGCGATGAGAATCGCAATCTCGCTCGCGGGCGCCGCCGTGCTCGCCGCGCTCGCCGCAGGCGCCGCGGAGTCGAAGCAGGATGCGCCGCGGCTGCTACTGAAGAGCGCCGTCGCGCTGAACGCGAAGGCCGGCACGGTCACCCTGCCGCTCTTCAAGGGCAGCGCGAGCGGCCGGGACGTCTGGTACGTCGTGACCGAGTCGTCGAACCGGGCCGACGCCCGCACGCGCGGGGTCACCTGGTCGCCGCGGCTCGCGAACGCGCTCGGAACGAAAGCCGTTCAGACCGCGCGGCTGCAAGGCTCGACGCTCGCCTTCGCCGGCACGGTGAACTTCCGTCCGAAGACGGTTGTCGTCCCGGGCGACGAGGGCTTCCCGCCCACGTCGGTCAAGCCCGGAGCGATCGGCGACGCCCGGTACAGCCCGCTCGTCACCACCGGCAACGGCACCGTCCTCAACGCCACCCACGTCGCCAACGCAAGCGGACGCAGCGACTCGGTGACGGCGATCGACACGGCCAGGCGACGTGTGACGCTGAAGCTGCTCAACGGCTTCTTCGCCGGTCAGATGGTGCACTACCTGCGCACCGACGCCTCGGTCGACGTCGTCGCCGCACTCGAGGGAAGCACGCTGGCGAAGAACCTCGACGCCGCTCCGGGCGCCGGCTCGAACTCGGCGCGGTCGGCCCGCTCCGCGATCATCCCGATCGTGAACGGGCCGCGCGGGAAGTCGAACCCGCAGCGCCAGGGCCTCCAGTCGGCCGTGCTCGGGGAGGGCAGCCCGCTCAACATCACGCAGTCCCTGCCAGGGAGCCGGGACTACAGCCCGATCTGGGACGTCCATCCCGCGGTCTGGAGCGAGTCGGCGACGCCGAGACGGCTCACGTCCGCGGCACAGGTGGCGGCCGAGGTGAGGGCCGGACAGCTGACGAGCGGCGGCATGGGGCCCGCGAACCCGAGCCTCGGCGGCCTGAAGGCGGCGCCGTTCATCTCCAACTGCCCCACCGTCGCCGTCGGCTGACGGCCGCGAATTCAGCTTCTCGTAAGAGTCGACGGCCAGAATGGGCGAGATGGCGCGCATCCTGGTCGTCGACGACGAGCCGATCGTGCGCGAGGTCGTGGTCAAGTACCTCGAGCGCGAGGGCCATACGACGCTCGAGGCGGGCGACGGGGACGACGCCCGCGCCCTGCTCGAGCGCAGCGAGCCCGATCTCGTCGTCCTCGACGTGATGCTGCCCGGCACGGACGGGCTCGAGCTCTGTCGCTGGATCCGCTCGCGCTCGGAGCTCCCGGTCATCCTCCTCACCGCCCGCGGCGAGGAAGCCGACCGCATCGTCGGGCTCGAGCTCGGCGCCGACGACTACGTGACGAAGCCGTTCTCACCTCGCGAGCTCGCCGCCCGCGTCCGCACCGTGCTGCGGCGGTCGAGCTCCTGCTGCAGAGTCCGGCGCCCGCCTCCAGTTCAGCGGGCTCGAGCTCGACGCGGGCACCCGGGAGGTGCGCCGCGACGGCGAGGAGCTGCGGCTGACAGCGAAGGAGTTCGACCTGCTCTGGTTCCTCGCTAGCCATCCGCGCAGGGTCTTTTCCCGCGACCAGCTGATGAGCCGGGTGTGGGGATACGAGGCGGCACTCGACACGGGCACCGTCACCGTGCACGTGCGGCGGCTGCGGGAAAAGATCGAGGAGCGCCCGTCACACCCGCGCTACCTCCAGACCGTGTGGGGCGTCGGCTACCGGTTCGTCGCATGATCGAGTTCGCGCTCCTCGTCGCGGCCGCGACGCTCGCCGCCGGGCTCCTCGCCGCTGCCGGGCTGAGGCGGCTGCCGACCGTGCGGCTCCAGCTGACCGGTCTGGCGCTCGTCGCTGTGCTGCTCCCGCTCGCCGCAGTCGTCCTGTCGGGCGTCGTGATGTTCGATTCCGGCCACGACCTGACGATCCTCGCCGTCGCGGCCGCGTCCGCCTCGGCAGCCGTGGCCGCGGCGCTCGTGGTCGGACGCCCGATCGCCTCGGCCGTCGCCCGGCTCGCAGGCGCCTCGTCCAGGCTCTCGCGGGGCGACCTCGCCGCGCGCGCGGACGAGTCCGGCCCGGCCGAGCTGCGTGCCCTCGCCGGCTCCTTCAACGAGATGGCGGCGAACCTCGAGCAGCTGTTCGACGCGCGCCGGGAGCTCGTCGCCTGGGCGAGTCACGACCTCCGGACGCCGCTCGCCAACATGCAGGCCATGCTCGAGGCGGTCGAGGACGGGCTCGCGGAGCCGCACGAGTACGTGCCCGCGCTCCGGGAGCAGGTCGAAGCGCTGGCGGCGCTCACGGACGACCTGTTCGAGCTGGCTCGGATCGACAGCGGCGCGCTGACGCTCGAGCTGCGCGACGCCGAGCTCAGCGGCGTCGTTCACGCCTGCCTGCGCGGCGTCGAGGCCGAGGCGCGCTCGCGCCACGTGACGCTCGAGGCGCGCGTCGGCGACGGCGTGACCGCACGCTGCGCGCCGGAGAAGGTGGAGCGCGTCCTGCACAACCTGCTCGCGAACGCGCTCCGGCACACCCCGTCGGACGGGTCGGTGGCGGTGCTCGTCGAGCCACAGGCGGACGAGGTGCGCGTGACCGTCGAGGACACCGGCGACGGGCTCTCGCCCGAATCGGTGCGCCGGATGTTCGAGCGGTTCTGGCGCGGCGACCCGGCCCGGTCGGCCCGCGGCGCCGGCCTCGGGCTCGCGATCGCGCGCGGTCTCGTCGAGGCGCACGGCGGCCGGATCTGGGCCGAGAACAGGCCCGGCGGCGGCGCCCGCGTCTCGTTCACCCTGCCGGCGGCTCGGCCTAGGCGCCGTAGCGGAGTGATGGAGCCAGCCGGGCTCGAACCCGTGACCTTCGCGCTGCCAGCGCGACGCTCTCCCAGCTGAGCTATGGCCCCAGAGCGCCCAGTCTAGCCGCTCGAATTCGTGGTCGCGGCCCACTGATCCCGATGCCTGATTGTTCGCGTGGGGCAGCCGGAGCTGAACCGCGGTGCCCTCGAAGGCCGGTGAGAGGCGTAGCACCGATCAGCTCCGCCAGTACCCGATGACGAGTCGATCTCTTCGGCCTGTATGCCCCGGACGAACCCTCGGCCCGACGGCACGACCGGCAGTCGATGGCGACAACGTCGCCACGGCGCACGGCCCACTTGCACTGCACGCGAACAGCTCGCCCGGTGTCGAAGACGAGGTCATACGGGCCGTCGCGAGGGCTTTAGACGCCGAGTCCTCTGATCGCCGCAGCGCAATCGCCGCTTCGGCATGGATCCCTTCTGGTCGTCGTCAGCACACACGAACACTAGTTCGTGTGCCGGACGGAGACTAGGCGGTCGCCGCCTCCAGCCCGACCGCGGGCACGTCGCCCCAGAGGTCCTCGAGGCGATAGAACGCACGCGTCTCCGGCGTGAAGATGTGCAGGACGACGTCGAGGTAGTCCGCGATGATCCACTCCGCCTCGGCCGCACCGTCGACCGCGCGCGGCAGCAGCTTCGCCTCCTTCTTCAGCTGCGCGTGCACGTCGTCGAAGATCGCCTTCGTCTGACGCGCGTTGCGTCCGGTCGCGAGCACGAAGAAGTCCGTGTAGACGCACACGGGCCTCATGTCGAGGATGACGACGTCTTCTGCCAGCTTCTCGCCCGCGAGAGCGGCGATCCGGCGTGCTTGGTCGAGGGAATTCAGAGCTTTCAGCATACCCGCGAACCGCCGAGATAAAGCCCCTGCTCGGCGATGTAATCGGCGACCGCGGGGACGACGAGCCCGTCGACCGGCTCGCCCCGCCGCACGCGCTCGCGGATCGCCGTCGAGGAGACGTCGTGCGGCTCCAGCTCGAAGACGTCGATCCGGTCCGAGCTCTCGAAGGGCGGCGCGTAGCCGGGCCGGGCCGCGACGCCGAGGCGCGCGAGCTCGAGCACGCGGTCGGGCTCCTTCCAGGTCGGGAAGTCGGCCAGCTGGTCGGCGCCGATCAGGAAGATCGGATCCTCGTACCCGCGCGCCTCGAGGGCATCGACAGTGAAGCGATGCTCCTCGACCTCGACCACCGCGTGCAGCGGCGCGAACGTAAGCCGCGCCATTGCGAGCCGGTGCTCGATCGGCGCCTCCGCGCGCTTGTGGGCCGCGTCGGCGACGACGGTGACGTGCAGGTCGTCGATCCCGAAGTGCTCGACCGCCCGCGTCGCGAGCGCGAGATGGCCGACGTGCGGCGGGTCGAACCGACCGCCCAGGATTCCGACTACTGCCACTCGAGCGTCTCGTCGCCGATCTCGATCTCCTGGCCCTGGCGGGCGCCCGCCGCCTTGAGGACCGCCTCGAGCTGCTCGCCCTGCGGCGCCTCGCCGACGATCCGGAAGCCCCGGTCCGTGCGGTAGAGGCGGTACGCGCGCCGGGCCGGCGGCCGCGGTCGGTACTCGAGGAACTCAGGCAGCTCGGCCTCGTCGTCCTCCTGCGGCTCCGGCGCGGCGGGGCAGAGCCGGAAGAGGGCGAGCTTCAGGTCGTCGATGCCGGCCCCCGTCGCGCACGAGACCGGGAAGACGCCGACGACGCGGTCGTCCTCGAGCGGGAAGGCCGGCGGCTCCGGCAGGAGGTCGATCTTGTTCAGGACGACCGCCTGCGGTCGCTCGTCGAGGCCCGCGCCGTACAGCGCCAGCTCGCGGTCGATGGTGCGGAACCGCTCGACGACGTCCTCTGCCGAGGCGTCGATCACGTGCAGGAGGAGCCGCGCCCGTTCGAGATGGGCGAGGAACTCGTGCCCGAGGCCGACCCCTTCGCTCGCACCCTCGATCAGGCCGGGCACGTCGGCGACGGTCAGCTGGGCGCCGTCCGGCGACTCGACGGTGCCGAGCACCGGCGCCAGGGTCGTGAATGGGTAGTCGGCGACCTTCGGCTTCGCGTTCGAGAGCCGGCGCAGGAGCGAGGACTTGCCAGCGTTCGGCAGGCCGGCCATCGCCGCGTCCGCGAGCAGCTTCAGCCGCAGCTCGACGTCGGCCTCCGCCGCCGGCTCCCCGACCTCCGCGAACCGCGGCGTCTGGCGCGTCGGCGTGGCGAAGCGGGCATTGCCGCGGCCTCCGCTGCCGCCGCGCGCGAGCACGACGCGGGCGCCGGGCCGCGCCAGGTCGGCGATCAGCTCACCCTCGGCGCCGTACGCCTGCGTCCCGACCGGCACGCCGAGCTCGATCCCGGCGCCGTCCGCGCCGTGCTTGCGCGCTCCTCGGCCCGGCTCGCCGCGACCCGCCTGGAACCAGCGGCGGGCGCGGAAGCCGGAGAGATCGCGCAGTCGCGCGTCTGCGACGAGCGCGACGTCGCCGCCGCGGCCGCCGTCGCCGCCGTCGGGCCCGCCTTTCGGCACGTGCTTCTCGCGCCGGAAGGAGAGGCCGCCGTCGCCGCCGCGGCCGGAAAGGACGTGGATGCGCGCGTGGTCGGCGAACACACGACCAGCTTAGTAACAGTCTGTTACTTGGCTTCGGCCGGCTCGGTCTCGGCGACCGAGATGAAGCGCTTCTCGCCGCTCGTGCGGAACTCGACCGTGCCCTCGCGGACGGCGAAGATCGTGTCGTCGCGGCCGATGTCCGTGCCGGGGCCCGGCCGGAACCGGGTGCCGCGCTGGCGGACGATGATCATGCCGGACTTGACCTTCTGGCCGGCGAAGATCTTCACGCCAAGCCGCTTCGCATTCGAGTCGCGGCCGTTCCGGGAGGAACCGAGGCCCTTCTTGTGTGCCATCTAGCTCTCCTCCTTCTCCGCGAGCGCGTGCTCGATCGCCGCGATCGCGCCCTTCCGCTTGCCGTGCGCCTGCTCGTATTCGAGCGCGGCCTCGAGCATCGGGCGATTCCAGTCCGAAGACTGCTCCTTGATCGCCGCGACCGTCAAGTCCTCGTAGCCCGCGGGCATGCCCTTGACGCGGTCGTCGGCTGCCGGCGCCTCGGCCGCCGGCGTCTCCGCCTTCGCAGCTTCGGGCTCCTTCTTCGCGGCCTTCTTGGCGGTGCCGATCGACTCGATCTCGATCTGCGAGAGGCTGGCGCGGAAGCCGGTGTGCTTGCGGTAGCCGCTCTTCGGCTTGTACTTGCCGATCCGGATCTTCTCGCCGCGCACGTCGGCCACAACGCGCGCCGTCACCGTCGCGGACGGCGAGAGCTCGGTGTTGCCGTCGCCCCCGATCAGGAGCACGGTCGGCTGGAAGGTCTTGCCCTCGCCGTGCGCGAGCCGGTCCACGAGCAGCTTCTCGCCCTCACGGACGCGGTACTGCTTTCCGCCGACGGAGATGATCGCGTAGGTGCTCATAAGCGCAGGAAACGCGGGCTGACGCCCGCGAGCCGTCGGATTGTAGCGACTAGGCGTCGAGGTCGTCGAGCCACTCGGACATCGGCACGTACTCGTCCGAGGCCGGCTCGCCGCCGTTCGTAACGGGCTCCGCGGCCGGCTCAGCGGTCGCGACCGCCGTCTCCGGTTCCGCGTCCGCGGCGGCACCGGTTCCCGCCGCCGCGGCTGCGGCGGGCTTCTTCCGGCCGCGTCCGCCCCGCGAGCCGCGACGCGTCTTCTTCTTCGCGGGTGCCGCCGCCGTCGGCGCGGTCGGCTCGCCGCGACCTCGCGACCGCCTCGACGACCTCTTCGGCCGCCTCGCCGTCGCCCTCGGCGGCCGCCGGCTTCGGAGCGCTCGAGCGCCGCTTCGCAGGCTTCGGCTTCTCGCCGCCCAGCTCGAGGTCGGGGACGTGGATGCGCGGAGCTGCGGCCGCGTCCGCAGGCTCGTCGTCCGCCTCGGACGCGCCGTCCGTGGCAGCTGCTGCGGCTGGCTTCTTCTTGCGGCCGCGCCCACCGCGGGAGCCACGGCGCGTCTTCTTCTTGGCTGGTGCCGCCCCGTCCGCGTCGGCCTCGACTTCGACCGCCTCCTCCGGCTCGGCCTCGCCCACGTCCGGCTCGGCGACCTCGGGCTCTTCGACGGTCGGCTCCTCGGCGTCCACCTCGGCCTCGGCCTCGACCTCGACCTCGGCCGCCTTCTTTGCCCGGCTCGGCGCCCGCGTCGGCTTCTCGGCCTCGCTCTCGAACGTGATCGGCTCCGACGGAGCCGCGACACCGCTCAGCGCGGTCGCATACGCGACTCCGTCGAGGATGCGCTCGACGCGGACCTTCGCCTTCTTGCCCACGAGCTTCGCGGCGCCGCCGACGACGACGTCGAGCCCGTCGAGCTTGCCGACGGCTGAGCCGGAGTCGTGCTTGTCGACCTCGACGAGCTTCAGCTGGACCTCGGCGCCCTCGGCGACGGGCGCCTCGGGCTGCAGGTCGGCGAGCTTGCCCTCGGCGAGCACCGCGACATGGTCGGCGTGGACGCCCTCTTTGGGGACGAGGAAGAAGCGCTTCCGTGACGCCGCCTCGATCTCGGCGAGTCGCCTGCCGCCCGCGCCGAGCAGAAGCGAAGCGGTCTTGGGGCTCACCTCGACCCGGAACGCCTGGGCCCGCGAGCCCGCCGCGAGCGTGCGCAGCCGCCGCTCGACCTCGAGCGCGGCCGACGCCTCCGAGAGACGATCCCGTCGCCGGCGCAGGTCGGGCACTTCTTGGTCAGGATCTCGCGCGGCCCGTCGGTGACGTTCTGGCGCGTCATCTCGACGAGGCCGAGCGGCGAGATCTCGACGACGTAGGTCTTCGTCCGGTCGCGCTCGAGCTCGGTGCGCAGCGCCTCCTCGACGGTCGCCCGGTTCTTCGGATTCGCCATGTCGATGAAGTCGATGACGATGATCCCGCCGATGTCGCGCAACCGCAGCTGGCGCACGACCTCCTTCACCGCCTCGAGGTTGTTCTTCGTGATCGTGTCCTCGAGCCGGCCGGGCGAGCTCTTCGAGCGGGATCCGACGAAGCGGCCGGTGTTCACGTCGACGACGGTGAACGCCTCGGCGTAGTCGAAGATCAGGTAGCCGCCGGAGGGCAGGTCGACCCGCCGGTTCAGCGTCGAGCGGATCTCGGCGTCGACTCCCGTCCCCTCGAAGAGCGGCGTCTTCTCCTTGTAGCGGTGGACGCGCTCGAGCATGTGCGGCGACGTCTTCTTCAGGTAGCCGACGATGCGCTTGTAGGTGCGCTCGTGGTCGATCAGCGCGCTCTCGAAGTCGCCCGCGAAGAGGTCGCGGACGATCCGGAGCGGCAGCTCAGCCTCCTGGTAGACGAGCGCGGGCGCCTTGGCGTTCTTCGCCTTCGTCTGGATCGTCTTCCAGAGCCGCTGCAGGAAGACGAGGTCGCGCTCGATGTCCTCGGCGGACGCGCCCTCGGCGGCCGTGCGGACGATGATCCCGCCCTCCTTGGGGTCGAGACCCTTGATGATCTCCTTCAGACGCGTCCGCTCGGCGTCGTCGAGCCGGCGCGAGACGCCGAGGCCCTCGCCCTGCGGCACGAAGACCAGGAAGCGGCCGGGGAGCGAGATCTCGGTCGTGAGGCGCGCGCCCTTGGTCTTCATCGGGTCCTTGACCGCCTGCACCATGATCTGCTGGCCGCGGGCGATCAGGTCGGTGATCTTCTTGCCGTGCCGCTTGCCCTCGAGCTCGGGCACGACGATCTCGTCGACGTAGAGGAAGCCGTTCTTCTCGAGGCCGATCTCGACGAACGCGGCCTCCATGCCGGGCAGCACGTTGTCGACCGTGCCGAGATAGATGTTGCCGGCGATCGAGCGGCGCTCGGGACGCTCGAGATAGACCTCGGCGACGCGGTCGTCCTCGAGGATGGCGACACGCTGCTCGCCGACGTCGACCGAGATCAGGAGCTCCCGCTTCGCCTTCGGCAGCGGCGCCCGCTTCTGCGGCACGCGGCGACGCTGGTTGGCGCGGCGCTCCTGACGCTGGCTGCGCTCGGGCGCCGTGCGCTCACGCGTCGCAGGACGTTTCGCGGGCTGAGGCTTCTGCTCGGGCCGGTCGTCCGACTTCTCGGCGGTCACGGCCGCGCCGGGCTTCTTGCGTCCGCGCCCGCCGCGGCTGCCACGGCGGCGCTTCTTCGCCGCCTCTGTTGTCGCCTCGGCCTCGGCCGTGGCGGTCGTCTGCTCAGCCCGTTCGGGCTGGTCTACCGGAGCGGGCTGCTGCGCAGCGTCCTGCTGCGGCGCCTCCTGCTCGGTCTCCTTCTTGCGCTTCCAGCGAAACCAGGGTGCCAAATGATTCTCCTAGGGTGAGGGGCGCGCGCAAAGACTCGGCCGCGGAAGCGGCCGGTCGCGCGCTGCGGGATGTGAAAGACGTAGGCATAGCCTGACCACAGGCTATCAGCAGGCCAGGCCGGATCGATTGACGCGGCTACGCCGCAGCGGGGCGCAGCCGGGCGCGGCGCGCGCGGACGGCGCGGAGCCGCTGGGAGAGGCGCGCCCAGGCCCACGGCTCGACCTCGGCGTAGCGGCTCTTGCTCTGCGCGCGGGTCGACTCGAGGTATTCGAACCAGGCGTCGGCCTCTTCGATCTGCAGCAATTCCTCGGCGTGCTCGGAAACAGCCATCCCCGCCTCCTCTCGCTGTGCCAGTAGTCGTGAGGCGAACGTTAGGACCAAGGCCGGACGGAGCCGCTTTCGCGGCCGCGGGCTCTCACTCGGACGCTCTAGCTTGGCTTCGTTTGCGGGGAGATCTGCGCGAAGTAGCGCATCGCCGCCTCGCCGAGCGCTCTCGTGCCGATGTAGGCGATCCCGCCCTTCACCGCCCAGCCCGCGAACGGCACGGAGCCGAGAATCTGCCTTGCGATCGTCCGGAAACCGAGCCCCGCGCCGATCGTCGCCAGCACCTCGGGAAGCCGGCTCTCGTCGAGCTGAACGCCGTGCGCTGCGGCGAGCCGGAGCACGAGCCGGATCTGGTTCAACGTCAGGACCGGGAAGTCGGCGCCCGGGATGAAGACCACGACGCCGATGACCCCGTTCTGCCGCGAGAGGCGCTCGATCAGGGCTTCGCACACGGGCCGGCGCAGCACCGGCAGCCGGGCCGCGAGCCCGATCGCGTCGTCACGGAGCCGACGGGCGATCACGCTGGCGATCTCGTCGGCCGGAAAGCCGGCGCCCGGCGGGCACATGACGACATCGGTGGCGAGCACATAGGGGACGTCGAACGTCTCCGTGCCGGTCTGTACCGCCACGACGGGAACCCCGGCCAGGTTGGCGGCCCGAAGCTCGCGCTCGTCCTCCTCACCCGGAGGACCGGCGAGCACGCGCACGAGCACCCCGGCGTCCTCGACGCTGCCGCCGACGCGAACGGCCCCCGGCGCGCCACCGTGGCCGAGCTCCTTCGCGAGCTGCTCGGCGAGCGGCCCGCTGACGACGAGCGGCCGCGTGTCCTCGGCGGCCGACCGCAACTCCCTGAAGACCCCCCAAACGCCGAGCGGGTTCAGCTTCGCCATCAGCGGCCCCTGGCCGGCTGCGCCTCCCGGCCGGCGGAGCCGGCCTCCGGCGCAGCCTCGCGTCGCTCGCGGCGCTCCGGCCGGAGGCCCGTGCTCCAGCACTGTTCCACCGGCCTGCGCACCGCGAGCGGCGCGCCAGGAACCGCTGAGCGGAGCCGTGCATCAGAGATCATCGACCCGCCCTCCGACGGCCGACGTGCCCGCGGGCGTGGATCGCCTGCAGGACGCCGATCGCCGTCAGGTTTGCCACCATCGACGAGCCGCCGACGGTGACGAACGGCAGGGGAATCCCCGTTACCGGTGCGATGCCCATCGTCATGCCGACGTTGACGAACACCTGGAACAGGAACCCGACCACGATCCCGCCCGCGACGATGGCGCCGAACGCGTCCCGCGAGACCGTGATCACGCGCAGCCCGCGCCAGACGACGAGCAGGTACAGGCTGAGCAGCAGGGCCGCGCCGACGAAGCCGCGCTGCTCGGCGAGCGAGGCGAAGACGAAGTCGGTCGCGTGCTCCGGGAGGTAGTCGAGTCGCGTCTGCGTCGCCCCGTCGACGCCGCGGCCGCTCAGGCCGCCGGACCCCACCGCCGTGATCGACTGGTTGACGTTGTAGGTCGCGCCGGCCGGATCGCTGTCCGGGTTCGTGAAGCCGGTGAGGCGCGCGGTCTGGTACGGCTCGAGCACCTCGATGCCCGCCCCGGGCAGGAACCAGACGACGCTCGCGACCACGAGCGCGGCCACGGACGCGAGCGCGGCGAGATGCGCCCAGCGGACGCCGGCGATCAGGAGGCACGCGCCGAACGCGGCGGAGTAGACCAGCGCGGTGCCGAGATCGGGCTGCTTGAACACGAGCAGGATCGGCACGAGGGCGAGACCGACCGCCTGGAGCACGATCCTGGGGTCGCTCAGACGGCGCGCCCGGTCGGCCAGGAAGCCCGCGAGCGCGAGCACGAACAGGAGCTTGCCGAACTCCGACGGCTGGAACTGGAAGGGGCCGAGCTCGATCCAGCGCTTCGATCCGCGCGTAGTTTCGGCGAGCGGATACACGAGCAGCATCCCGAGGATGGTGACGCCGTAGAGCCACGCCTGAGCGCGGCGATAGCGGTCCGGGTCGATCGCGAGCGCGACGAGGAAGCCGGCGAAGCCGAGGCCCGCGGCGATCGCCTGGCGTACGACGTAGAAGTTCTCGTCGCCCTCGACGTCGTGGCGGGTGATGCCGGCAACCGCCCAGAGGCCGTACGCGACGAGCGCGCCGACTGCGCCGATCAGTACCCAGTCGAGCCGACGCACGTAGCCGAGCACGTCGACGTGCGTGCGAGGGAGCGTGCGTGTGGCGGCCGAGTCCAGCATCAGTCGCTCGCCACCACACCCTGGACGCCTGCCTTCTCCCCGAACCAGTGCTCGAACACCTTCAGCGCCGTCGGCGCCGCCACGGCACCGCCGTGACCGCCGTTCTCGATCACCGCGCAGACGACGATCGGCGCACGCTTCTGGCCCGAGGATGTCACGTACTCGTTGCCGTTGAACGGGCCCCAGCCGCACCACCACGCCTGGTCCTCGAGATGGCCGGGCGCATAGCCGGGCAGTTGGACGACCTTCTCGGCCGTCCCGGTCTTGCCGGCAACCGGAACCGGGAAGCTCCCGAACACGCCCGACGAGGTGCCGTAGCCGTCGTGCGTGGCCGCGTAGAGACCGTCACGGACGACCGACAGGGCGAGCGGATCGACCTCTACGGGCCGCGGCGGCCGCGGCGGGAACGTGGAGAGCGCCACCGGCGGCGAGCCGTCGCCGCGCGGCTGCTCGATCGCGGAGACGAGATAGGGCGTCACGAGCTTGCCGCCGTTCGCGATCGCCGCGTAGAAGCGCGCCATCTGGAGTGGCGTCACCGTGATGTCCTTCTGGCCGATCGCCATCTGGATCAGGTCGCCCGGGTTCCACGCACGGTCGACCCCCTTGTAGGTCTTCTTGCGCCACGCCGGCGTCGGCAGGAGACCCGTCGCCCCGCCGCCGATGTCCAGGCCGGGCTGCTGGCCGAAGCCGAACTTCCGCGCCCAGCCCTGCATCCGCGTCCAGTACTCGCGCTGCGTCTCGCCGCGGGTGTAGTAGCGGTTGCCGACGTCGTAGAAGTAGGTGTCGCACGACTGGGCGAGCGCCGTCGGCAGCGACATCGCCATGTTCGTGTACGGGTTCCAGTTCTCGAAGCGGTGCTTGTCGAGGCCGTACTCCGCGTACGGCGTGCACTGGATGTACTCGTAGGGCGAGAGCAGCCCGTCGGAGATCGCGGCCAGAGCCGTCAGCGGCTTGAACGTCGACCCGGGCGGGTAGACGCCCGCGATCGCACGGTTGATGCCGGGGTAGTTGCGCTCCTTCGCGACCCTTTCGACCATGAGCGGCTCGAGCTTCTTCGGGTCGACGCGACCGACGTAGACGGACGGCTTGTAGGTCGGGTTCGACGCCATCGCGAGCACGGCGCCGTCGCGCGGGTCGAGCGCCACGATTGCGCCGCCGTTCGCGTTCCATTCGTCCTGCGCGACGGCGAGCTTGATGCCCTCGCGCAACGCGCGCTCGGCCGCGCGCTGAAGGCCGATGTCGAGTGTCAGGCGGACGGTGTTCCCGGGCTGTGCCGGCCGCCGCAGCTCGAACGCACCCTGCGGCCGGCCGAGTGAGTCGACCCGGAGCTGGGCGGCGCCCGCGTGGCCGCGTAGGTAGCGGTCGAACGCCGCCTCGACGCCCGACTTGCCGATCTTCTCGCCGGCGCGGTAGCCGTCCTGCTCGAGCCGGTCCAGCTCCTCCTGCGAGATCTCGCCCACGTAGCCGAGCACCTGTGCGCCGAGCGCCCGGTGCTCGTAGCCGCGGAGATAGGTGCCGACGATCTCGACGCCCGGGAACTCGGACCCGTGCTCGAGCAGCGTCGCCACCTGGTCCTCGTGGACGGCGGTCTTGACGAGGATCGGCGTCAGGGGGTCGTCCTTGCTCTCCTCGAGCGCCTTCGTCAACCGCGGCAGCGGCACGCGCAGGATCTTCGAGAGCCGCTTGAACATCGCGTAGCGGCCTTCCTCGGGCAGGTCCGCCGTCCAGATTTGGACGGCAGTGCCCGGAACGTTCGAGACGATCGTCGTGCCGGTGCGGTCGACGATCGAGCCCCGCGCCGCCTCGACCGGGACCGTGCGGAGCTGGTTGTCCTGGGCCGCATCCAGGTAGCGGTCGCCTGCGAGCACCTGCAGCGCCCAGAGGCGGAGGAAGAGGATCGCGAAGATCGCGAGTGCGAGTGCCGCCAGCACGCCGACCCGGAGGGCGAGCTGCGGCGTGAAGCGGTAGGGCTCGGCCACGCGCGGGTCGGGCGGCAGGAAGCGCCGCGACGGTGACCGGCGCTCCTGAAACGAGCTAGCCAAGGAGCCGCACCTCCGCAACACGCTCGGACGGGGTCGCACGGCGCAGCACGGCGCGGCAGAGCGCGTACACCGGTGCGCCCAGCAACAGGTTCAACGCGAGGCTCGGCAGCAGCGTCTCGTAGAGCGCGCGCCGGGCGGAGACCTCCTCGCCGAGCAGGAAGTGGAGGCCGAAGCCGGCGACCGCGATCGCGAGCGTGATGACGAGCACGGCGAGCAGCGGCGCGTGGGCGCGGTCGCGGCCCGTCGTCTCCCCGTAGCGGCCGACCCAGTACCCCGCCAGCGCGTACAGCAGCGAGGTCACGCCGAGGGTGTCGAGCGTCATCACGTCGACGAGGATGCCGCCGAAGAAGCCGGCCAGCGCGCCGACGACCGCGCCGCGAAGCAGCGCGAGCGCGAGCAGCGCGAGCAAGAGAACGTTCGCGGTGCCGCCGAGAACGTCGAGGGAGGAGAAGAGCGTCACCTGGAGCAGGGCGGCGACGAAGACGATCGCTGCGACGGCGGCGTTGTCCACGGTCAGGCCCCTTCCAGTGATGCTGTCAGCTTCTGGGTCGCGAGCACCAAGCGAGAGGCCGCACGTCCGCGGCGCAGGCTGGTGCCTGCGCAGGGGCGGTGGCTCGCGCCGTGTGCTCGCGGGCCAGAAGCGGGCGTGCATTGCTGGAAGGGTAGGTCTCCGGCGCAGGCCCGCGCGCGACGAGCACGAGCACCGAGTCGAGGGCCGAGAAGTCGACGTCGGAGACGATCAGCACCTGCTGCCAGAGATCGGTGTTGAGCTGGCCGACGAAGGTGACGCGGCCGATCGGGATCCCCTTCGGGTAGCGCGAGGAGAGCCGGCCCGAGCGCCAGCCGGCCGTGATGATCTCGTCGCCGACCTGGACGACCTCTTTCTTCGAGACGCGGTCGAGGACGAGCGAGTCGCCCGACTGGCCGTGACGAACGATTCCGGAGGCGCTCGTGCGCAGGTCGAGCGCGGACACCGCGCTCGCCTCGTCTGTCAGCAGCCGGACGCGTGCGGCGCCGCCGGTGACGCTCGTGACAGTGCCGACGAGGCCGGCGGCGGTGACGACCGGGGCGTCGACCCGGACGCCGTCGTCCGACCCGGCCGAGACGACGATCGTCTGCTCGAAGGCGCTCGAGGGACGGGCGATCACCTCCGCGGCGACGCCTTCGAAGTCCGCCGGGAACGAGGGCGAGCGCTTGTAGTCGAGCAGGTCCTCGAGGACGACGTTGCGCTGCAGCGCCGACTCGTTCTGGATCACCTCCTGCCGCAGCTGCTCGTTCTCGGCGCGCAGCCGCTCATTCTCCTCGCGCGCGTCGAAGAGGCTCTTCGTCCAGCCGTAGGCGTCGCGGAAGGGGCGGACGACCCGCTCGACGGCCACCTCGAGCGGCTGGAGCACGCTCGCGACCGCACCCTGGGCGTCGTGCAGTGGCCCGCTCTCCTGCTCCCGGAACGAGATCGTGATCAGGGCGAGCGAAAGCACGACCAGCACCCCGAGCACGATGCGCCGCCGAAGGGCGCTGCTGCTGCGGGAGGAAAGCGGTCGCGGAGGGGCAGGACGCCGGACGGAAAGGCCCAGCACCGCCGGTCTTGCGGTGCGGTTTCGTGACACGAGCGCTCAAGTCTAGCGACCGCTCAGGCCGCCGTTCGTGCCGGAAAGCGCTTAGTAGCGGCGACCGTTGCGTTTGTTGCGCGCGCGTGCAGAGCGGTGGATCGCCTCGAACTCCTCGAGGCTGCGCCCGGAGCCGACCGCAACGCACGTGAGCGGGCTCTCGGCCAGGTGGACCGGCATCTGGGTCTCGTGACGGAGCCGCTCGTCGAGCCCGTGCAGGAGAGCGCCGCCGCCCGCGAGCACGATCCCCCGGTCCATGATGTCCGCGGCGAGCTCGGGCGGCGTCTTGTCGAGCGTGGAGCGGATCGCATCGATGATCTGGGCGACGGGCTCCTCGAGTGCGTGCCGGACCTCCTCGGACGAGAGGATCACGGTCTTCGGCAGGCCCGTGAGCATGTCGCGGCCGCGGACCTCGGCCTGCACCTCCTCCCGCATCCGGAAGGCGGAGCCGACCTCGAGCTTGATCTCCTCGGCCGTCTGCTGGCCGACGAGCAGCTTGTACTCCTTCTTGATGTGGTTGACGATCGCGTCGTCCATCTCGTCGCCGCCGACCCGGAGGCTCTGCGAGACGACGATCCCGCCGAGCGAGATCACCGCGACCTCGGTCGTGCCGCCGCCGACATCAACGATCATGTTCCCGGTGGGCTCAGCGACCGGCAGGCCGGCTCCGATCGCGGCCGCCATCGGCTCCTCGATCAGGTACGCCTGGCGCGCGCCGGCAGAGAGCGTCGCCTCCTCGACGGCGCGCTTCTCGACTCCGGTGACGCCGGACGGGACACACACCACGACGCGCGGGTGCGCGAACCGGTGCTGGTGCACCTTCTGGATGAAGTGCCGGAGCATCTGCTCGGTGACGTCGAAGTCGGCGATGACGCCGTCCTTGAGGGGGCGGATCGCGGCGATCGTCCCGGGCGTGCGGCCCAGCATGCGCTTCGCCTCGACGCCGACGGCGTGCACCTCGCCGGAGCGCTGGTCGATCGCGACGACGGAGGGCTCGCTGAGCACGATGCCGCGGCCGCGGACGTACACGAGCGTGTTCGCCGTGCCCAGGTCCACGGCCATGTCGCGGCCGCCGAAGCCGCTCAGTGAGCGAAAGAAGGCCATCAGGAGGAAGGGAGTCTAGCCTGAGGTCGGCGCCTACCCGAATCCGTAGGCCCCGGGAAAGCGCTCGCGCAGCATGCGGACGAGCAGCGCGGCGGGAAGCCCGACCACGTTCAGGTAGTCGCCCTCGACCCGCTCGACGAGCGCGGCGCCGCGGCCCTGGATCGCGTAGCCGCCTGCGCGCCCCTCCCATTCCCCGTGTGCGAGGTGACGGGCGAGCTCGCGCGGCGTCAGCTCGCGGAAGGTGACGCGCGTCTCCTCGTGCTCGAGGAGCTCCCAGCCGGGCGCGAGCAGGCAGAGGCCCGAGACGACGACGTGCGTCTCGCCGGCGAGCTCCTCGAGCATCCGCTCGGCTTCCGCCGCATTCGCGGGCTTGCCGTAGATCCGCCCGCCGAGCGAGACCGCGGTGTCGACGCCCACCACTGGCCGGCTGTCCGCCCGCGCCGCGACCGAGCGCGCCTTCCCGCGCGCGTGCTCGCGCACGAGGTCGGCGGCGGCGGCGTCCGGAGGATCGTGCTCGACGTAGTCGGGCGCGACGACGTCGAACGGCAGCCCCAGCTGCTCGAGGATCGCACGCCGCTGCGGGCTCGTCGAGGCGAGCAGCAGCGGCACGACCGGCGGGGCGCTCACGCCTTGCGCACCTTCCAGATCTGCTCCATCGGCCAGCTGCGGGCCCAGGCGGTCTCCTCGGCCGTGCGATACGTCGACTCGGCCTCCTGGGGCGGCTGGACCTCGATCAGCCGCTCGACCGTGAGACCGTGCTCGCCGAAGAGTCGGATCCACTCGCCGATCGGGAGGTTGAACTCGACCGAGCCCTCCGGCGTCTCGTGCCGCCGCATCCCGAAGTACGGCCCGACCAGGCGGTCGATATACGTGTCGGCCTCCTCGTCCCAGGCGAGCCACGAGAGCGGCGAAGCGCCGCTGAACGCGAGCACGCCGCCGGGCCGCAGCAGCCGGGCGGCTTCCGGCACGGTGAGGTACGGGTCGGCGAAGGTCATCGCGCCCCAGTCGCACATGACGACGTCGAACGACGCGTCGTCGAACGGAACCGCCTCCGCGCTCGCGTGCAGGAGCGGGAAGTCGACACCCGCCTCCGCGTTGGCGGCCCGGGCGTGCTCGAGCCGGGACGCGGAGTTGTCGAGCCCGACCGGCCGGGCGCCGGCGCGCAGCAGCGCACGCGACCACTCCGCGGCGCCGCACCCGAGCTCGAGCACGTCGAGGCCGGCGACGTCGCCGAGGACGTTCAGCTCCCGTTCGGGAATCTGCCACAGGCCCCAGGCGGCGCCCGCCGCGATGAAGGCGGCGTTCCGCTCCTGGTACGCGTTGCTCTCGCGGTCCCAGAACTCACGGTTCCGCCGCGCGTGCGGCGTCAGGCCGTCAGACGAGCTCATGGTCGGCGAACCAGAGCGAGATCTCGCGCTGAGCCGACTCGGACGAATCGGAGCCGTGGATGAGGTTCCCTGGCATCGAGGTGGCGTAGTCGCCGCGGATCGACCCGGGCGCGGCGTCCGCGGGATTCGTGGCGCCGATCGTCTTCCGCATCGTCTCGATCGCGCCCTCGCCCTCGACGACGAGGGCCCAGGTCGGGGCGGAGGTGATGAAGTCGACGAGCTCCCCGAAGAACGGCTTCTCTGTGTGCTCGGCGTAGTGCTCCTTGCCGAGCTCCTCGTCGACACGCAGCAGCTTGCCGCCGACGACGGTGAAGCCGCGCCGCTCGATGCGGGCGAGGATCTCGCCGGCGAGCGCGCGCTCGGTCGCGTCGGGCTTGATCAGGATCAGGGTCCGCTCCACGGCCACGGGTACTACTCCTCGCCGGCGGCGCGTTTGCGGCGCGGAGCCCGCCGCGGCGCGGTCCACGTGTCGGTGAGCGTGTCGTCGATCCCGGGCAGGCTCGGCGTCGAGATCGGCGTGGCGCAATGCGGGCAGATCTGCCAGAGCGCCTCGAGCGGCGCGTTGCACTTGACGCACGCCTGCTTGAGGCGGGTCGTGCAAACCGGGCAAACGAGGAACGACCCCTCGACGGCGGCACGGCAGACGGGGCAGTGCAGGTCGCCCTTGGCGAGCCGGTCCTCCATCGCCCGGATCTCGAGCTCCCGCTCGCGCACGTCCTCGAGGTACTCCGGCGGACGGAAGAAGAGATAGATGATCGGCCCGATGAACGGCGGCACGAGCCCGAGGACGAGGGCCATGGCGACGAGCCAGGGATCCTCGATCCGACGGCGTGCGTCCTTGTAGACCCAGTAGGCGGTCGCGAGCCAGAAGACGACGACGAAGAAGACCGACAGGTTTCGGACCACCATCCAGGCGCCCGAGTCGAAGAAGTCGTCGACTCCTCCGAGGAGGTCGTCGCTGGTGGTGGCTGCGGCAGCGAGGGTCACAAGAGCAACTTTCCCACGAGATACCCAATCGCGAACGCGGAGCCGACGATGAAGCCGACGACCGCGAGCGCAAACGCGAGCACGGTGAGGCGCTCGCGCATCTTCGTCATGTTAGGCGTCGTTCCTCGCCATCGCCTCGAGATCCGCGAGAAGGTACAGCGAGCCGGTCACGAGCACCGGGCCGTGCTCCTGCGCCCGGGCGAGCGCCACGTCGGGAGGCGCGACGACCTCCACCTCGGCAAAGTGCCGCCGCGCCAGCGTTGCGAGCTCCGCAGCCGGGAGCGCGCGCGTGTTGGACGACGACGTAGCGATGAGACGCCGCCCCGCGCGGGCGAGCGACGCGAGCATCGCGTCGGCGTCCTTGTCACGCAGGATCGAGACGACGAGCGTGTAGTCGTCGCGTTCGAGCCGGGCCGCGAGCCAGGCGGCGCCGTCGGGGTTGTGGGCGCCGTCGAAGACGTCATCGAGGCGCCGCTCGAGGCGGCCGGGAAGCACGACGTCGACGTCGTGCTCGACCGGTCGACCCAGGAAGGCCTCCGCCGCCTCGCGCGCGCCGCCGAACACGACGTTCGGCCCGGCGAGGTGGACGAACTCCTCGTCCGGGAGGACGGCGACCGTTCCTTCCTGCACGACCGCGAGCTTCTCGGCCGCGATCTCCCCGCGGGTCTCGCCGAGCACGTCGGTGTGATCGAGGCCGACGTTGGTGAGGAGGACGACGTGTGACCGGAGCACATTCGTCGCGTCGAACCGGCCGCCGAGGCCCGCCTCGACGACCGCGACGTCGATCTCGCGCACCGCGAACTCGGTGAAAGCGGCGGCGCAGATCGTCTCGAACTGCGTCGCGCCCTGCGCCTCCGCCTCCGGCCTGACGCGCTCGACGGCCGCCTCGAAGTCGGCTTCGGCACCGTCGACCGTGATCCGCTCGGCCCACGAACGGACGTGCGGCGACACGGTGGCGCCGACCGAGAGCCCCTCGGCGAGGAGCAGCGCCTCGATCGTCCGCGTCGCCGTCGACTTGCCGTTCGTCCCGACGACGTGCACGGCGGGGAAGGCGAGCTGCGGGTCGCCGAGGGCGGCGAGGAGCGTCCGCATCCGCCCGAGTCCGAACTCCTTCGGCCAGGGACTGAGGCTCGCGATCCAGGTTGTGTGCTGCGTCTCAGCCGGTGAGTGCATCGAGCTCACGCCGGTAGCGGGCGAGCTTGTCGCGCTCCGCCTCGACCACCTCGGGCTTCGCGTTCGCGACGAACTTCTCGTTGGCGAGCATCCGCTCCCCGCGCTCGACCTCCTTGCGCAGGCGCTCGATCTCGGCGTCGGCGTTCCCGTTCACCTTGGCACGCTCGGGGCGAACGACCGCCTCGAAGATCCGCTTCGCGTCTCCGTCGAGCTCGACCAGCACGCCGCTGCGACGGAAGGTCGCGGCCGCTTCCTGGACGCGCACGAGCGCGTTCAGGTCGGCCTCGTACGCGGTGTCTGCGGCGGGCCAGGGCGTGACGATCAGGCGCGTCTCGTGGAACTGCGACCAGATCTCCTCCGTCACATGCGGCAGCACGGGGTGCAGGAGCGTCAGCAGCCGCTCGAGCGCAGCGAGCGCGGTCGCGGCGGCATCGTCGTCTCCGGCGCGCAGGCGTGGCTTGATCGACTCCGCGTACCAGTCGCAGAAGTCGTCGAACGTGAGGCGGTAGAGCGCCTGGACGGACGGCGCGAACTCGAAGCGTGCCCAGGCGTGCTCGAGCTCGGCCCGCGTGGTGTCGATGCGCGCGAGGATCCACCGCTCCTCGAGCTCGCGTGGGCGGGCGTCGGGCTCGACCTTGTGGGCGAGCAGCAGGCGCGCGACGTTCCAGAGCTTGTTCGCGAGCTTCCGGCCCTCCTCGAGCGCGCCCTCGGCGAAGCGGACGTCCTGGGTCGAGGACATCTTGAGCAGGCCGTACCGCGTCGCGTCCGCGCCGTGACGAGCGATCAAGTCGAGCGGGTCGATGCCCGTGCCGAGGCTCTTGGACATCCGTCGCCCGTCGGACGCGAGCACGGTCGAGTGGATGATCACGTCGGTGAACGGAACCTCGCCCATCAGCTCCAGGCCCGTCCAGATCATCCGGTTCTCCCAGAGCCGGATGATCTCGCGCGCGGTCGAGTTGACGTCGCCCGGGTAGTAGCGCTCGAGCGCGGGTGTCTGCTCCGGCCAGCCGAGCGTCGCGAAGGGCCAGAGCGCTGACGAGAACCAGGTGTCGAGCACGTCCGGGTCGCGCTCGAGCTCGGTCGAGCCGCACTCGACGCACGCGTTCGGCGGCGGCCATGCGCAGGTGACGTGCCCGTCCGGGCAGTACCAGATCGGCAGCTGGTGCCCCCACCAGAGTTGGCGCGAGATGTTCCAGTCGGGAATCTCCTCGAGCGAGCGGATCGCGAACTGGTGCTGTGACTCGGGGTGATAGCGGACGCGGCGCTCCTGCAGCGCGCGCAGGGCCGGCTTTCGCGGCTCCTCCATCGCGCACCACCACTGGAGCGAGACCAACGGCTCGATCCGGGTGTGGCAGCGCTCGCACGTGCCGACCGCGTGCCGGTAGCTCACGCGCTTCTCGAGCCGGCCGTGGTCCTTCAGCCAGGCGAGCACGCGCTCGTCTGCCTCCGCCTGCGAGAGCCCGGCCAGATCGGCCGCCTGCTCGTTCATGCGCCCGTCCGGGCCGATCACGGTGACCGTCGGCAGCCCGGCGTCGACGCCGATCTCGAAGTCGGTGGGGTCGTGCCCCGGCGTGACCTTGAGCGCGCCGGTGCCGAACTCGGGATCGACCCGCGCATCGGCGATCACTGGCACGCGCCGGTCGACGTAGGGGACCAGGACCTCCTTGCCGACCGCGTCCCGGTAGCGGTCGTCGTCCGGATGGACCGCGACCGCCACGTCGGCGAGCATCGTTGCCGGCCGCGCTGTCGCCACCGTGATCCCACCCTCTCCGTCCACGAACGGGTAGACGGCGTAGGTGAGCGCGTCATCGACCTCCTCGTGCACCACCTCGAGGTCCGAGATCGCGGTCTCGTGGTGCGGGCACCAGTTGACGATCCGGTTCGCCCGGTAGAGCCAGCCGCGGTCCCAGAGGTGGGTGAAGAAGCGCATTACCGCCTCGATGTAGGCGTCGTCCATCGTGAAGCGCTCGCGCTCGTAGTCGAGCGAGGCCCCCAGCCGTCGGAACTGACCCATGATCGTCCGTCCGGTCTCCTCCAGGTGCCGCCAGACGCGCTCGACGAACGCGTCGCGTCCGAGCTCCTTGCGCGACGTCCCCTCTCGGATGAGCTGCTTCTCCACCACGTTCTGGGTCGAGATGCCGGCGTGGTCGTAGCCCGGCTGCCAGAGGGTGTCGTAGCCCCGCATCCGGTGCCAGCGTATGAGGACGTCCTGGAGCGTGCCGTTGAGCGCGTGGCCCATGTGCAGCGCGCCCGTCACGTTCGGCGGCGGCACGCAGATGACGAAGGTCTCGTCGCGGCGCTTGCCCGCGCCCGCGCGGTAGAGGCCCTCCTCCTCCCAGGTGCGCTGCCAGCGCTCTTCGACGCCAGCCGGTGTGTACAGCGGCTCCATCGCCGCATTGTAGGAGCGGGCTACGCCGCCAGTGCCTCCTGTTTCTCCTTCGTGGCGAGGTCGAGGATGAGCCAGGTCGAGGAGGCGTGCGCGTAGAGCGTGCCGTCCTCGCCTTCGAGCCTCGCCTCGGCCGTCGCGACCCGGGACCCGGGATGCACGACGCCTCCTTCGGCGCGGAGCACGCCCGACGCGAGCGTGACCGGATGGACGAAGCTCGTCTTCAGCTCGATCGTCACCGGCGCGATCCCGGGCTCGAGCTTGGATTGAACGGCGCAGCCCATCACCGTGTCGAGCACGGTCGTGAGGATGCCGCCGTGGACGGCGCCGAGCATGTTGTAGTGCTCCTCCCGCGGCTCGTAGGCGAACGCGACCCGTCCGGGCATGACGTACGTCGGCTCGAAGCCGACGAGCGCAGCCGCCGGCGGCGCGGGGATGAGGCCGGAGGCGATGCGGTGGAGGATCTCGAGGCCGCTCAGGCCATGCGACATAGCGGCAGCGTCCGCGGGGTCGTTCCAGGTGATCGTGCGCGTGCGCATCATCGCTCACTCCTGTCCGTTGCTTTTCGAAACTGACTCTAGACGAGTGGGTTGCAAAATGCAACTATGCCCTGATGCACGGGCACGACTGGACGCGCGAGAACTGCGCCGTGGGGAACACCCTGGCCGTCATCGGCGAGCGCTGGACTCTGCTCGTGCTGCGCGAGGCATTCCTCGGGGTGCGCCGCTTCGAGCAGATTCAGCGGAACACCGGGATCGCGCGGAACATCCTCAGCGACCGGCTGAACACGCTCGTGCTACAGGGAATCCTCAGGAAAGAGCTCTACCAGGAGCGCCCGGAGCGCTTCGAGTACCGCTTGACGGACAGAGGCCTCGACCTCTACCCCGTCCTCCTGACGATCATGGACTGGGGAGCGAAGCACAGCGGTGGGAGCGCGATGGTGCTGACGCACAAGAGCTGCGGTGCGGCGGTGATGCCTCGTCTCGCGTGCCCCGAGTGCGGTGAGCCGGTGGCTGCGCGCGACATGCGCGCCGTGCGCGACGAGGCTCCGCTGCGCGAAAGCGCGTAGCGTGCAGACGCTCAGCTTTGGGCGCGGCGACGGATGGCGCGTGGATGCCTTCGGCAGTGATTTCACACTCAGTCCGCTGACCGTTCCGGACGGCGCCGTCAAGGCGGCGTGCTTCCACGTCCCGGCCGGCGGGGTCGTCGGCTTCCACGAGGCGACCGTCCCGCAGCTCTACTGCGTCGTCGCGGGCTCGGGCTGGGTCACCGGGCCGGATCGCAGGCGCGTCGCGATCGGTCCGCTCGAGGCCGCGTTCTGGGAGGCAGGCGAAGAGCACGAGTCCGGCAGTGAGGACGGGATGACCGTGATCGTGCTCGAGGGCGACGTCGCGCCCTACCTGCCGACGGCGTAGCCCTGCATCCCGCGCGCGTTCGCCCCTGCCCTCAGGAGCCCGTCCTCCTCGCGTGCGACGGCGCTCACGCGGCCGAGCGTCCATGGTCCCGACACCTCGACCTCGTGCCCGCGGCGGCGGAGATCCGCGATTGCGTCCTCGCCGAGCCGCTCCTCGACCGTGACGGAGCGTCGCGCGAAGCCGCGCGGATAGAAGGACGAGATCAGGTGGTCTGTGTGGAACTCCGGCGCGTCGATCGCCTCCTGCAGATTCAGGCCGAGGTCGACGTGGCGCAGGAACGCGTGCAACGCCCATTGCTCCTGCTGGTCGCCCCCGGGCGTGCCCCACGCGAGGTACGGCTGTCCGTCTCGGAGCGCGAGCCCGGGTGAGAGGGTCGTCCGCGGCCGGGCGCCCGGCCTCAGCGAGGACGGCAGCCCCTCCTCGAGCCAGAACATCTGCGCACGGGTACCGAGCGGCCAACCCAGCGACGGGATCACCGGCGAGCTCTGCAGCCAGCCGCCGCTCGGCGTGGCCGAGACCATGTTGCCCCAACGGTCAACGACGTCGAGGTGGACGGTGTCGCCGCGCGTCGGCTCCCCCGCGCCCGGCATCAGGGCAGCGCCGACGACCGTCGGCAGCTGTCCCAGCCCGGGCTGGTAGTCGTCGGACGCGTCGTCTGTGATGAGGGTGCGGCGCTCGTCGTTGTACTCCTTCGAGAGCAGCGTCTCGAGTGGCACCTCGGCGTCGCCGTAGAGCGCGTCGCGGTCGGCGAAGGCGAGCTTCGCGCACTCGGTCACGAGGTGGACGAGCTCGGCAGGCGAGAGCTCGGCCAGGTCGAAGCCGTCGAGCAGCGCGAGCTGCTGTAGGCCGACCGGTCCCGCTCCCCAGGGAAGCGTCTTGCACACGGTCAGGCCGCCGTACTCGAGCTTGGCGACCGGCTCGAGAGACGCACGCCACGCGGCCATGTCGCCGCCTTCGAGGAGGCCGCCCTCGGCGGCTACGAAACGGTCGATCTCCACGGCGACGAACCCCTCGTACCACGCACGACGGGCTTTCTCTATTTCTTCCTCTCGCGATCCGCCAAGTGACTCGTCAAGGATGCGCCGGTAGGTCGCCGCGAGCGCCGGGTTACGGAAGAGTTGCCCGACCTCGGGTGCAGGGAGGTACAGGTCGCGGGAGCCCGGCCAGCCGTAGAGCAGCTCCTCGGTTCGGTCGATCGTCGCCCGGATGCCGGCGACGATCGGAAACCCGTGCTCCGCGTAGCCGACCGCGAACGAGAGCACGTCCTCGAGCCTGAGCGTGCCGAACTGCTCGAGCAGGAGCAGCCAGCCCCCGAACGCTCCGGGCACGCAGGCGGCGAGCACACCCGTCCCAGGGACGAGCTCGTGCCCGAGCTCCTTGTAGCGTTCGATCGTGGCGGCCGCCGGCGCCACCCCTTGACCGCAAAGCGTGACCGGCTCACCGTGTGAGACCGGCCATAGGAGCGCCGGGACCTCACCACCCGGGCCGTTCAGATGCGGCTCGACGACCTGGAGCGTGAAACCGGTTGCGACAGCCGCGTCGAAGGCATTGCCCCCGCGCTCGAGCACCGCCATCCCCGCCGCCGACGCGAGCCAGTGCGTCGACGCGACCATGCCGAACGTGCCGCGCAGCTCGGGCCGGGTCGTGAAACTCACCGCCGCGTCACCGGAAGATCAGGCAGGTCGTGGTGCCGTGCGCGAGCAGCTTGTCCGCGCTATCGGTGATTCTGCCCTCGGCCGTCGCGACTCGAGCGCCCTTGTGGAGCACGATTCCTTCGCAGCGGATGACGCCCGTGTCGGAGGTGATCGGCCGGACGAAGTTCGTCTTCACCTCGAGCGTCGTGTACCGGTCGCCCCGTTCGAGAGTGGTGTGCACCGCACAACCCATCGCCGAGTCGAGAAGCGTCAGCGCGATGCCGCCGTGAACCGAGCCGATCGGGTTGTAGTGCTGCGGCCCCGGCTCCATCTCGAAGACGGCGCGGCCCGGCTCGGCCGCCACTCCGTGGAAGCCCATCAGCGTCGCGATCGGCGGCTGCGGAAGCTCGCCGGCGAAGATCGCCTGGATGTACTCCATGCCGGACAGCTCGAGCCCCCGGGCTGCGAGCGCGTGCGGATCCAGATCGTGCACCTCGGCCACGAGCCGACCCTACCCGCTGCTGCCGAAAAGCCGTTTCACAGACGTTGCCGATTTGCCAGTAAGTCGGAAAGTGGGCCAGGTATACACCTGCCCGTGAGCAGGAAGACACATGTGACCTTGACCGATCGTCAGCACGCGTTCCTGCTCAGCGAATCGGAGCGCACCGGCCTATCGCTGGCAGAGCTCGTCAGGCGCGCGATCGACGGCACGTACCGCACGCACACGCGCCCCCGCCTGTCCGGGCTCGAGTTCAGCGTCGGGCTCTGGCGACGACCTGACGCGGCCGTATCCGGGCGACGCCCGCCGGGGCGCCTCTGACCGAGCGTCTGTTGCGCCTAAGCCGACTCTTCGGCGAACGCGGGCGCCTCGTCGATGCCGTCTGCGCTCGTGACCAGCGTCGGCTTCAGACCCTTCGAGATCGTCTCCTTCGTGATCACGCACTTGGAGACGTCCTTGCGCGACGGCAGCTCGAACATCACGTCGAGGAGCGCGTTCTCGATGATCGAACGGAGGCCGCGCGCGCCGGTCTCGCGGGCGAGCGCCTTGTCGGCGATCTCCCAGAGCGCGTCCTCGCGGAACTCGAGCTCGATCGAGTCGTAGCCGAAAAAGCGCTGATACTGGCGCGTGAGCGCGTTCTTGGGCTCGGTCAGGATCTGGACGAGATCCTCGCGGCGCAGCTGATGGACGGCGGAGATGACGGGCAGACGGCCGATGAACTCGGGGATGAGCCCGAAGCTGAGCAGGTCTTCGGGCATCACGTCGGACAGAAGCTCGGCGCTCTCCTCGGAGTGGCGAGAACGGACGTCCGCTCCGAAACCGACCGAGTTCTTGCCGATCCGCCGGCCGATGATCTTGTCGAGCCCGGCGAACGCGCCGCCGCAGATGAAGAGGATATTCGTCGTGTCGATCGAGAGGAACTCCTGATGCGGGTGCTTGCGCCCGCCCTGCGGCGGCACCGAGGCCACCGTCCCCTCGAGGATCTTGAGGAGCGCCTGCTGCACGCCCTCGCCCGAGACGTCGCGCGTGATCGACGGGTTGTCCGCCTTGCGCGCGATCTTGTCGACCTCGTCGATGTAGATGATCCCCGTCTCGGCCTTCTTGATGTCGAAGTCGGCGGCCTGGATCAACTTCAGGAGGATGTTCTCGACGTCCTCGCCGACGTAGCCGGCCTCGGTCAATGCGGTCGCGTCGGCGATTGCGAACGGCACGTTCAGGATCCGGGCCAGCGTCTGCGCCAGCAGCGTCTTGCCGCAGCCGGTCGGGCCTAGGAGGAGGATGTTCGACTTCTGGAGCTCGACGTCGCCGTCCTCCTGCCCCATACGCACGCGTTTGTAGTGGTTGTAGACGGCGACCGCGAGTGTCCGCTTCGCTTCCTCCTGCGAGACGACGTAGTCGTTCAACACCGAATAGATGTCGAGCGGCCGCGGGAGATTGTCGAGATCGAGCTGGGTCGGGGTCGTCAGCTCCTCGTCGATGATCTCGTTGCAGAGATCGATGCACTCGTCGCAGATGTAAACACCCGGGCCCGCGATCAGCTTCTTGACTTGGCGCTGGCTCTTTCCGCAGAAGCTACAGAGGAGCTGTTCGTTGCCTTCGGATGCGCGGGCCATGTCTCCTTGTACCTCGGATTCGCTTAAACGGCTAGGTCAGGATCAGCGGTGTTCGATCACGCGGTCGATGATTCCGTATTCGTTCGCTTCTTGCGCGGTGAGGAAGTAGTCGCGCTCCATGTCCTTCGAAACCTTGTCGATGTCCTGCCCGCTGTGATGGCTGATGATCTCCTCGAGCCTTCGCTTGAGTGCGATCGTCTCGCGGGCGGCGATCTCGATGTCGGTCGCCTGCCCCTGGAAGCCGCCCGACACCTGGTGGATGAGGATCTTTGCGTTCGGCAGAGCCATCCGCTTCCCTGCCGCCCCGCCGCCGAGCAGCAGTGCGCCCATGCTCATCGCGATGCCGACGCAGATCGTCTGGATGTCCGGCTTGACGAATTGCATCGTGTCGTAGATGGCGAGGCCCGCGTAGACGGAGCCACCCGGAGAGTTGATGTAGAGGGAGATGTCCTTGTCCGGATCTTCCGACTCGAGGTGCAGGAGCTGCGCCACGATCAGGTTCGCGATCTGGTCGTCGACCGGGGTTCCGAGGAAGATGATCCGCTCGTTCAGCAAGCGGGAGTAGATGTCGAACGAACGCTCGCCGCGCGACGTCTGCTCGATCACCATCGGGATCAACGGGCTCATGCAGGCTCCTTGCTACCGGGGGTCCACAACTTCGTCTCGGTCTCGGGTGTTTCCTTGTCGGGGGTCCAGATCGCCTCGCGAGCCTCCGCCTGCTCGAGCGGAATGGGCTTCACCTCGGCGGCGACACGGTCGAGCGCGGCGCGGAGGCGCAAGTCTTCGCGGAGGTCCTCCTGGCGGCCGTGCTGCCAGAGATTGTCGATGACCTGCTCCGGATCGTCACCCGATGCCTCGGCCTGCTCGCGCACGAGCTTCTTGACCTCCTCGTCGGAGACCTCGATCCCGAGCTTGTCCGCGACTGCCTCGAGCGTGAGCTCGCGGGCAACCGACAGCGACGCCTCCAACCCCATCGCCGCGGTCAGCTCCTCGGCCGTACGGCCCGTCAGCTGCAGGTAAGTCTCGAGCGCGATGTTGCGCCGCTCGAGCGAGCGGACGAAGCCGGTCAGGAGCTCGCGCGTTCGCGACTCGACGAGGGGCCCGGCCGGCCTGACCTTCGACGCAGTCACAAGTGCGTCGACGGCATTCGCCCGAAAGACGTTCTCGATCTCGGCTTCGATGTGCTCGCGGAGACGATTCTCGATCTCGGTGCGCAGCTCGGCGATCGTGTCGAACTCACTCGCCGAGCGGGCGAGCTCGTCGTCGAGCGACGGCAGCACCTTCCCCTTGATCTCCTTGACGTGGATCTCGACCGACGCCGTCGACTCGTCCGCGAGCTCGTACGTGACGCTCTTCGTCTCCCCTGTCGACGCGCCGATCAGCGCGGTCTCGACCTCTTCGACGAGCCGGCCCGAGCCGAGCTCGACGACCGTATCCCGCTGGGCTTCGCCCTCGGACGAGACGATGTCGACAACGAGCGTGTCGCCCTCTCGCGCGGGGCGATCGTCGGCGGGGACGAGCTCCGCGACCGAGTCGCGCAACGCCTCCAGCTCCTGCGCCACGAGCTCCTCGGGCACCTCCGCGTCCGGACGGCCGACCTCGAGCGTCTGCCAGTCGACGACGTCGACCTTGGGTTGCACCGGCACGGTCGCCTGGAAGCGCCAATCGGCGTCGTCGTCCGTCGGTAGCTCGAACTCGTACTGCGGCTGTGCGACAGGACGAATGCGGGCGCGTGCCGCGGCGCTCCAGAACCAGCCCGAGATATGGCTGTCGACGGCCTCGGAGTAGATCCGCTCCCGGCCGAGCCGCTGCACGAGCACCGGCCTCGGCACCTTGCCGGCCCGGAAGCCGGGGATCTTGACCGAGGCGGCGAGGTCGGAGGTCGCGTGCTCGACTGCGTGGTGGACGTCGTGTGCGGGCACGTCCACCGTCAAGCGGACTGTGTCGCCGCCGAGCTCCTCGAGCTGCGTCTCCATTGGGTCATTCAAGCAGAGGTCGCGCGGCCCGAGTCGAGCTCGCGTACGAGGTCGGAGACCCGACGCTCGATCTCGTCGCGGAGCTCACGGACGCGCTCGACCGGCTGCCCGGCCGGGTCCTCGAGACCCCAGTCGACGTAAGTCTTGCCGGGAAGCACCGGGCACACGTCCCCGCAGCCCATGGTCACGACCACGTCCGCCCACTCGGCGTCCGCGTCCGGCTCGAGCTGACGCGGCACGCGTGCGGTGAGGTCGTAACCGATCTCGCCCATCGCCTCGACGACCTCCGGATGCAGGTGCGCCTCCGCGCGGCTGCCCGCAGACCTGACCGCGTGCCCCCCGGCCCGCTCGAGGAAGGCGTGCGCCATCTGCGAGCGGCCCGCGTTGCCGATGCAGATGAAGAGAACGTTCACGCCTGCGTAGGCTAGCTCCGTGCGTCTCTTCGTCCTCGTTCGACACGGCCAGTCGGAGCTGAACGAAACGCGCCGGGTGAACGGCGATCCCGACGTCCCGGTCGGATTGACCGCACAGGGCGAAGCGGAGGCGGCCGGGCTGGCGCTCCAGCTCGCCGGGCTCGAGCTCGACCTGTGCGTGCACACGCGCTTCGGACGGACACGGGCAACGGCCAGGATCGCCGTCGAGGGCCGCGCTGTCCCGACCGAGGTCGAGCCACTCCTCGACGACATCGACGTCGGCGAGCTCGAGGGCAAGACGATCGACGACTACCGTGCCTGGAAGATGGAGCACAAGCGGGCGGACGCCTTTCCGGGCGGCGAGAGCCTCGACGACGCAGCGCGGCGCTACGCCGCCGGATTCGAGCGCCTCCTCGCCAGACCGGAGCGGAGGATCCTCGTCGTCTGCCACGAGATCCCGGTCCGCTACGCGATCAACGCGGCGGCGGGCTCGGACTCGCTCGACGGCCCGGCGCACGAGATCGGCAACTGCATCCCGCACCTCTTCGACGAGGCGGGCCTCACCCGCGCAACCGAGCGCATTCGGCAACTCGTAGGCCCAGTTGGGTGACAGCTGGTGCGACGCCGATAGGCGTCGCCTTCAGGGACTTGCGCGCCTGGGCATCCGCTCCCGCGGATGCCCAGGCTTGCGACGGAAAACCAGGTGGCGAACGGGACTCGAACCCGCGACCACCGGGACCACAACCCGGGGCTCTACCAACTGAGCTACCGCCACCGCGCCTTGGACAGGATAGCGGGGAGTCGTGGGGCATACTGGCTCGCGAACGGCCCCGTAGCTCAGTGGACAGAGCGGCAGGCTTCGAACCTGCGTGCGGAGGTTCAATTCCTCCCGGGGCCATCGTAGACTCGACGGATGTCCGTGGCCGCAACGCGCGACGCGCTCGGCGAGGCGCCGCTCCTCCGAGGTGCGTCCGCGCAGGCGGTCGCGCAGCTGCGCAGAACCGGCCGCGAGATCCGAGTCGCGGCGCAGGACTTGGCTGTTCCGGGCCGGTGATCCCGCCGACCGGCTCTTCGTCGTCCTTTCCGGCCGCCTGCAGGTCGTCGCGGACGACGGCCGTCTGCTGCGCGAGGTCGGCGCGGGCGCGGCGCTCGGCGAGCTCGGGCTCCTGACGGGCTCGGCACGCTCGGCGTCCGTGCGCGCGCTCCGCGACTCGCGCCTGCTCGAGATCGACGCGGAGTGCTTCGTCCAGCTCGTGGAGGGAGACGGAGGCTTCGCGCTCTCCGTGGCGCGCGAGCTGGCACGGCAGCTGCAGGCGAGCGGCGGCTTCGACCACGCGGAAGTGCGGCCGTCCGTGTTCACGGTCACGACCCTCGGCGCGAGCGATGTCCGTCCGCTCGTGCGCGAGCTGGAGCGGGCGCTGTCCGCGTGGGGCACGGTCGCGACGCTCGACGGCGAGGGTGTCGAGCCCGACGACTTTGCGGCCGCGCTCGAGCAGGCCGAGGAACGTCACGGGCACGTGCTGCTCGTGGAGGGCGCCCGAACCGAGTGGCACGAGTTCTGCCGCCGCCAGTGCGACCGCCTGCTCGCCGTCGTGGCCGGCGAGCCGCCTACGCGGCCGGTCGACGAGCTCGCCGGCTGCGAGCTCGTCCTGGTCGACATCACCGGCGACGCAGTCGGGCGCTGGCTGGACCGGGCCCGCCCGCGCGCCCACCACATCGTCCCGGCCGGAGCCGCCGCGGGGCCCGCGGTGGAGCGCCTGGCCAGGCGTCTGACACAGCGATCGCTCGGCGTCGTGCTCTCCGGCGGCGGAGCGCGCGGCTTCGCGCACATCGGCGCGCTGGCCGTGCTCGCCGACGCCGGCTTCGCCTTCGACCGCATCGGCGGCTGCAGCATGGGTGCGTTCGTCGCAGGTTTGGCGGCCACGGGCCGCGACGCGGTCGAGATGCGGACGTGCTGCACGCAGGAGCTCGTGCGCCGCTCGCCTTTCAACGACTACACGTTCCCGCGCGTGGCGCTGATCCGTTCGCGGAAGGCGGCGGCGATGCTCGAGCGCGTCTTCGGAGAGCGGCTGGTCGAGGAGCTCGAGCGGCCACTCTTCACCGTCAGCGCAGATCTCGTCGCGAGCAGGGTCGTCGTGCACCGCCGAGGTCCGCTGCTCGAGGCGGTGGGAGCGAGCATGTCGATTCCCGGCCTCGTGCCGCCGGTCCGGCTCGGCAGCACGCTGCTGGTCGACGGGGGCGTGCTCAACAACCTGCCCGTCGACCACATGGCCGAGTCGGGCGAGGGGCCCGTCGTCGCGGTCGACGTGATCCGCCGGCTGGAAGGAGCGGAGAGCGCCGAGCCCAGGATCCCGACGATCACGGAGACGCTCGCCCGCGCCACCGTGCTCGCCTCCGCCGAGCGCGCCGAGCGCAACCGGGAGCTGGCGCTGCTGCTCGCGACGCCGGAGGTGCAGTCGATCGGGCTCCGCGAGTGGTCGGCGCTCGACCGGGCCATCGAGGCGGGCCGGATCGCGATGACGCAGGCCCTGGAGACGGGGGGCGGCGCGGAGCGCCTGCGGGCCGCGCTCGACGCGCCCGTCTAGCTCTATCCTGAGAGCGTCCGCGGGCGTGGCGGAACTGGCAGACGCGCCGGGTTTAGGTCCCGGTGGGCTTCGGCCCTTGGAGGTTCAACTCCTCTCGCCCGCATCAGCCGCAGGACGCGTGAGCCGTTCGAGTACCTCCTTGAGGTCGGGCTCCGTGGCGATCGCCTCCGGCGCTTCGGCCCCGAGCGGCGTTCCGGCAAACGCGGCGTACACCTCGGCCATCGCCTCGAAGAGCGCCGGCGTGAGGCCGGCGCTCGCCTGCGTCGCCGCGATCTCGTGCATCTCGCCCACGAACCGCTCCGCCTTCGACGCTGAGACGGCGAGCTGCCGCGCGGCGCGCGGGATCTGCTGCGGGAACGCATCGCCGAGGTCGTCGACCACCTCCGCGAGGACGCCGTGTGCGTGCGCAGTCAAGAGGGCGTGTGCGAGCAAGGCAGTCGAGCCCTTGTACATCGACGCCGTGCACATTTTCACGGCGGAGGCGAGACCGATCTCCTGTCCCACGACCCTGATGTCGAGGCGCGAGGGCACTTTGGCGGCCAGCTCCTCGCCGCGGCCGCCCGAGACGTAGACGCGGGTCCGGGAGCCCTCGCGCGGCGGGCCGCCCGAGATCGACCCGTCGACGAGCTCGAGCCCCGCCGCCTCGAGGGTCTCGCCGATCGCCCGGACGCTCGCCGGCGACACGGCGTTCCAGTCGGCCACGAGCGGGCGGGCGGCCGTGCGCCCGGCAGCGTCCGCGACTGCGGCCGCGGTCGACCCGGCCTGGTCCGGCGGCACGATCGAGAGCACGAGATCTGCTGCCGCCACGACCGCGTCGAGGTCCGGCAGGAGCTCCAGGCCGGCCCGTTCGGCGAGCACAGCTGTCCGTGCGCTCCGGCCGGCGACGGTCGCGACGACGCGGCTGCCGGCCGCTTGATAGGCCGCTCCGACCGCGCTCCCCATCGCACCCGCGCTGACGATCCCAACAATCTGCATCTCAGCCCTCCGTGGCATGCGCCCGGCAGGATTCGAACCTGCGACCAACGGATTAGAAGTCCGTCGCTCTGTCCACTGAGCTACGGGCGCCCGCGGACAGGGTATGTCAGGTCGCGGGCGTCGTCGTTCCCGGCGGCGGCCGCTCGACCAGCCGGCCGCGGCGGTGGTTCAGCCAGTCGCGGAGCACGACCTGGATCGTGCCGGCCACGGGGATCGCCGCCAGCGCGCCGATGACGCCGGCGAGCTCGGCGCCGATCAGCACCGCGATCAGGACGGCGAGCGGCGAGAGCTGCACCGTGCGGCCGTAGACGACCGGCTGGAGAACGTGGTTCTCGAGCTGCTGGTAGAGCACGAAGAAGATCAGCACGATGATCCCGGAGGTCGGCGAGTCGAGGAACGCGACCGTCGTCACGATGATCGCCGCGATCGTCGCGCCCGCGAGAGGAATCAGGTCGAGGATCGCCACAAGCAGCCCGAGCGCGACCGCGAACGGGACGCCGACGGCGAGCAGCACGGCCGTCGACACCACGCCGGCGATCAGGCTGATCGCGAGATTGCCGGTCACGTAGCCGCCGATCGTGCGGTAGATCTCCTCGCCGACCGCACGCCAGCGCGGCTGCTGCTCCTCGGGCAGCAGGCTGTAGAGCCGCTCGATCCACGCCGGCCCTTCGAGCAGCATGAACAGCGTCAGGAACGCGATCGTCAGGGTCGCGATCACGGCCGTGACGACGCCCTTCGTGACCGCGAGCGCCGTGCCGGAGATGCCGAGGACCCCGGAAGCGCCGGCCTCCTCGATCGCCTCGCGCACACGCTCCGTGATCTGGTACTCGCGCTCGAGGAAGCCGAGCGGCCCCCGACCCTGTGTCAGGTCCTCGGCGTACTCGGGGACCGCCTCGACGAAGTCGTTCACCTGCGCCACGAGCGTCGGGATGATGGTCGCGCCGAGGGCGGCGATCCCCAGGATCGCGCCGATGAAGACCATTGCCGCCGCGACACCGCGCCGGCGCACACCGTGTGCCTGAAGCCACTCGACGCCAGGGTTGAGCGCGAGCGCGAGGAAGATGGCGACGAAGATCCAGATCAGCACGTCGCGCGCCGCCTGGACGACCTCGATCATGACGATGCCGGCGAGGATGATCCCGAGCACGATGAGGATCGCGCGTGGGCGGAAGCGGACGAGGCGCTCCTCAACCATCGGCGAGAGGGTACGGAGCCGCACGGACGGCGCTTCGAAGAGCGCTCCCGGCGCGCGGGAGCGGAGCCTACTCCCGCCGGCGCGGATCGAGCGCGGCCAGAGCGAGGTCGACGAGCAGGTTCGCGGTGATCACGAAGAGCGTGAGCACGACGGTCATCCCCAGCAGGAGCGGATAGTCGCTCGCCGTCGTCGCCGAGACGTAGTGCCGGGCGAGCCCGGGGACCGCGAACACGACCTCGACGACGAAGAGCGTCGTCATCATCGCCCCGAGGAGCGGGCCGACCGCGCTCAGCACGGGGACGAGCGAGTTGCGCAGCACGTGCACGCCGAGCAGCCGGCCGCGGCGCAGCCCCTTCGACCGAGCCGTGCGGACGTAGTCGTGCGTGAGCGTCTCGAGCACCGCAGCGCGCGTCAGCCGCACGCAGTAGGCGAGCGGGACGAGACTGAGCGTCACGACCGGCAGGATCTTCGCGCTCCAGCTGTCCCAGCCGGTCGTGGGAACGAGGTCGGCCTGCACGGCGAAGAGGTAGATCAGGATCGTGCCGACGAAGAACGCGGGCAGCGAGAGCGCGAGCGACGAGGAGATGCGCTCGACGGACGCGACCGGGGAGCGCGCGTGCAGGGCGCTCAGCAGGCCGATCGGGATACCCAACGCGAACGCGAGCCCCAGGGCGAGCAACGCGAGCTCGAGCGTCACCGGGCCCTGCTCGGCGATGATCTCCTCGACCGTCCGGTTGCGGTACGAGAGGGACGGGCCGAGGTTGAGCGTCGCCACGCCGACGAGGTAGTTGCCGTACTGCTCGTACCAGGGGAGATCGAGCCCGTAGCGGCGGCGCATGTTGTCGCGGATCGACTGCGGCTGGTAGTCGCCGTACTTCTGCCAGCCTCCCTGTGCGGTCAGGCCGACGAGCGGCCCGTGGCGGAACGGGTCGCCGCCGATCGAGCGGACGAGGAAGAACGTGAGCGTGACGGCGATGAGGACGACGGGAATCGTCCAGACAAGGCGTGCGAGCGCGTAGCGAAGCATCGGGCCGTGCAGTTGCGCGTCAGACGGTCGGCCGCACCTCGGGGAGCGCTGCGAAGGCGACGTCGTACGGCTCCGCAGCGAGCACCTCGACGTCGACGGCCGCCGTCACGCGATCCCTGAGCTGCTCGCGTGCGAGGCGATGGCGCTCCGCGACTTCCCGGCTCTCCCAGAGCGCCACGACGTTCGTCGTGCGGGCCTCGACATTCGTGAGGACCAGGAGCCCCTTGAAACCGTCGATGTCGCGGAGCCAGCGGTACATCTCCTCGCCGACCATCGTGGCGACCTCGATCGGCTCCTCGTTCGATCCCTGCGTCCTCGTCAGCGCCGCGTACATGTCGCGCTCGTCCTCCAGGCTCGTTCGCTTCCGTTCCAGAGCGGGTGGCGGGAATCGAACCCGCGTAACTAGCTTGGAAGGCTAGGGCTCTACCATTGAGCTACACCCGCAGAGGTGACGTAGCGTAGCCGCAGTGGATCCCTACGCATGGTCGTGGAACCTCGAGGCCCTCATCGTCGTTCCTGCGCTCACGGCCGGCTACGTCTGGGCACTGCGCCGCTTCCCGGCGCCCCGCTGGCGGATCGCCTGCTTTGCCGGCGCGATGGCGCTCGTGCTCGCCGTCACGGTGACGCCGATCGAGACGATCGCGATGAACTACCTCCTGTCCGTGCACCTGGTCCAGAACGTGGTGCTCGCGGAGTGGGCGCCGCTCCTCTTCGCGCTCGGGATCCCGCCGGCCCTGGCCGCACGCGCGCCGCACGTGCCTGCCCTCTTCGCGCTGGCGCTCTGGGTCGTGAACTACGCCGTGTGGCACCTGCCGTGGATCTACGACGCCGCCCTCCGGCATCCGCACTCCCTGCTCCATCTCGAGCACGCGCTCTACTTCATCACCGGCGTCCTGCTCTGGTGGCCGGTCGTCCACGGCCGGCTCTCGGCCGGCGCGAAGGCCGCCTATCTCTTTGCCGCGTTCGCGCTCGCAAGCCCGATCGGGCTGATGCTGGCCCTCGTACCGGAGGCGATTTACGACTTCTACGTCGAGGCTCCCGAGCTCTGGGGGCTCGACCCGCTGCTCGACCAGCAGATCGCCGGAGTGACGATGTCGCTGACCGAGGCGGTCGTCTTCTTCGCCGCCTTCGCCTTCTTCGTCGCCCGCTTCTTCCAGGAGCAGGACGCCGCGGCCTGAAGCCGAATGCGAGACCATGAACGCGGTCCGCCGCTTCTTCGATTCCCTCTTCGGCAAGAAGACGCCTTCGGAGCCGACCGACGGGCCGGACCGCCGAAGCGGCTCAGACCGGCGCTCGGGCCAGGACCGCCGCGAGCGCCTCGGCGCGCCTGCGATCGGCGAGGAGCGTCGCTCCGGCAGCGAGCGCCGCACAGGCACCGACCGCCGCAAGGCCTAGACCGGGCACGCAGGGACACCGCCGGCCTCATCCGCCTCTACACTCAGACGAGCGGGGCGTGGCGCAGCCTGGTAGCGCGCTTGCTTTGGGAGCAAGAAGTCGCCGGTTCGAATCCGGCCGCCCCGATTTCGACGCTGGTAGCGTCGCCGCGTGGCCGACGTCGCCTACATCCCGGGCGCGGCAGGAGGCGAGCGGCGTCCGGCGGTCGGTTACGCGATGGTCATCTCGGCGGCCCTCCTCTTCGCGTTGAACGGCACCGTCTCGAAGGTCGTCCTTCAATCCGGCGTCTCTCCGCTCGAGCTGACCCAGTTCCGTGCGACCGGCGCGTGCCTCGGCTTCGCGCTCGTCCTCGCCCTCACGCGTCCCGCGAGCTTGCGGCTGACCCGCCGCGAACTGCCCTACGTCGCCGTCTGGGGCGTGGCCGGTGTCGCCATGGTGCAGTGGCTCTACTTCGTCTCGATCGAGCGGCTTCCGATCGGGGTCGCGCTCCTGATCGAGTACCTGGCCCCGATCCTGATCGCGCTCTGGGCGTGGGCCGTCTTCAAGGAGCGGATCCGCCGCCGAATCTGGGCTGCGCTCGTGCTCGCACTCGCCGGCCTCGCACTCGTCATGGAGGTGTGGAGCGGCCTTACTCTCGACGGGCTCGGCGTCGCGGCGGCACTCCTCGCGGCGGTCGCCTACGCGGTCTACGTGCTGATGGCGGAGCACGCGGTGAGGTGGCGAGACCCCGCGTCGCTCACGTGTTTCGGCTTTCTCTTCGCCGCGCTTTTCTGGGCGGTCGCGCAGCCGCTGTGGCGGTTCCCGGCGGGCCGTCTCGACGACCGGGTCTCTCTGCTCGGCCACCTCGAGCGGTTCGCGCTCCCCGTCTGGCTCCTCCTCTTCTACATCGTCCTCGCGGGAACGATGGTGACGTTCCTCCTCGTCGCCACGGCGCTCCGCCACATCTCGGCGACGAGTGTCGGCATCGTGGCGATGCTCGAGCCCGTCGCGGCGAGCGCGGTCGCCTTTCTGTGGCTCGGCGAGTCGTTCGGCGCGGCCCAGCTCGTCGGTGGCGCGATCGTCCTCGCCGGGATCCTGCTTGCCCAGACGGCGCGCTAGATGCCGATCATCTAGCCTCCCCCATTCGGGGAATCGAGCCGCCCGCGCCGAAGCCCGATCACCTCATGGCAAGAATGCTGTCCTCGAGCCTGATCCGGATCGTCCTGAGCGCCGTTGCGATGGTGCTCGCACTCGCGCCCGCGGCCACCGCGTCGACGCTGAGCGGGAGCGAGCGCTCGCTGCTCGCGGCGGTCAACGAGGTGCGGGCGGACCACGACCTGCGGCCGCTCCGCGTCGATCCCACACTCGTTCGGGCGGCGCGAGCACACTCGACCGCGCTGCTGCGGGAGAACGTGTTCACGCACGGATCGTTCGCGGCGCGCCTGGCCCACTTCGGCGCGCGTGGCTCTGCCTTCGGCGAGAACCTCGCCTGGGGCACCGGCTCGTACGCGAACGCGCGGAGCATCGTGCGTTCGTGGCTCGAGAGCCCGGGTCACCGTGCCAACCTGCTTCGGCCCGGGTGGGACCGAATCGGAATCGGCGCCCGCGTCGGCACCTTCCTCGGTCACGACGGCGCAACCGTCGTCACCGCAGACTTCGCGGTCTAGCTCTCCGCCATCAGGGCGCGGAGCTCGGTGAGCTTCTCGCGCCGGAGCTCGTCTCTCTCGCCGCGCTCGAGTCGGTGCAGGACGCCGCGCACGAGCGGAGCAAGCTCGACGGGGTTGAACGGCTTCGTGATGTAGTCGACCCCGCCGATGTCGAGGCCTCGGGCGCGGTCGCGGAACTCGGCGCGCGCGGTCAGGAAGATGATCGGGATATCCGCAGTCTCCTCGCCGTCGAGCAGGACCTCGGCGACGGCCCAGCCGTCGAGCCCCGGCATCATCACGTCGAGCAGGATCACGTCTGGCCGCTCCGCGACCACCTGCTCGAGACCGGACGGCCCGTCATTCGCCTCGAGCACCGACATCCCCTCCGCCTCGAGATTCACCCGGCAGAGCAGCCGGATCGGCGCCTCGTCGTCGATTACCAACACTTTCGTCATCTCCGGAAGCATCCCTTACCCGCGGCTGTCATGTCTCACGCTCCGCCGCGCGCAGCTCCAGCACGAAGGTCGCGCCGCGCCCTTCCTCGGAGTCGACCCGAATCGTCCCCCCCATGGCGGTGACGAGCCCCTCCGCCAGGAAGAGGCCGAGACCGGTCGCGCCGGCGCCGACGGCGCCGGCCGCCGAAGCGTCGACACGATGGAACTTGCGGAAGATCCTTTCCTGCTCCGCGGGCGGGATGCCGACTCCCTCGTCCTCGACGCTGACCTCCACCGCGTCGTCGCGGCGGCGGGCTGCGACGGTAACCGTCCCTCCGGCCGGCGAGTAACGGACTGCGTTGTCGAGCAGGTGGGCGAGCACCTGGCCGAGCTTGTCCCGATCGGCCTCGGCGGCGAGCGGCTCGTCGTCGAGCGCGACGACGAAGCGATGTCCGGCCCGACCGTCCTTCGTCTCGACCGACCGGACCGCATCGTTGACGACCGCCCCGACGTCGGTCTCGGCGAGGTGCACAACGATCGCACCCGTCTCGAGCTGAGCGACCGAGAGAAGGCGGTCGACGATCGCGGTCAGCCGCGCGGACTCGGAGGAGATGTAGCGCAGGAAGGTCGCGCGCTCTTCCTCGCCGAACGCGATGTCGTCGCGCAGCAGCGTCTCGGCGAAGCCGTAGATCGAGGTGAGCGGCGAGCGAAGCTCGTGAGAGACGGTCGAGACGAAGTCGGACTTCATCTGCTCGACGCTGCGCTCGGCCGAGATGTCGCGGAAGGCGTAGATCCGACCGGCGACCCCTCCGGCCGGATCGGTCATCACCGCCTCGCTGAGCGACAGCCAGACTTCGTCGTCCCCACGCCTGATGCTCACGAGGCGCGTGCCCCCGACGGAGCCGTCCTCGGCCTCGAGCGGCCGACCGAGCGCCTGTTCGGGCGCCCGCCCGAGCGCGTCCTGTTGCGGCACCCCGGTCACGCGCTCGGCAGCCGGGTTCCAGAGCACAACCCTGCCTTCCCGGTCGACCGCGACGATCCCGTCGGCGACGTTGGCGAGGATCGCCTCGCTCCGCTGCTGCTCGTGGCTCACGCCCTGGTACAGCTCGGCGTTCGCGCTTGCGCTCGCGGTCGTAGCAGCGAGCGCGTACAGCGCTTCCTGCTCCTCCTCGCGCCACCGGCGGGGATCGCGGTCGTAGACAGCGAGGATCCCGAGCACCGAGCCGTCCTGACCGATCATCGGCACGCCGAGGTACGCGGCGTGCCCAGCGGTCAGCATCGGATCAGCATCGCGGCTGCGCGGATCGTCGCGCACGTCGGCAATCGCGCGCGCAGACCGCGTCTGGACGATGTCCCCGACCAGCCATGCGGTCGAGGCCGTGCGGGCTCCGATCGAGCCCGGATCGTGGTCGCCCGCGGTTACGCGGACGACGACCTCGTCGCCCTCCAGCAACCGGACGGACGCTGCGTCTGCCTGGAGGAGGCCGATCGCCGTACGGACTCCAAGCTCGAGGACGCTGTCGGGATCGAGCTCGCCCGCGAGCTCGCGGCCGGCGCGCGCGAGGCGCTGCGCCACCGAGCGAGCATGCCGCTCCCGTTCGTACAGCTCGCTTCGCTCGAGCGCGCCCTGTGCGGCGCCCGCCACCTGTGCTGCGAGCTCGAGCTGATCGTCGTCGAACGCTGTCTCCTCGCGGAAGAAGACGAGCGCGAGCCCGAGCTCCTCTCGATCCGACTGGACGAGGGGGATCGCAAGCAGGGCCCGCCGGTCGGCTCGCTCGGCCGCGCGGGCCAGCCCCCCGTCGAAGCGGCCGTCCCCGTCGAGGCGAGGCGACGCGAGCAGCTTCCCGGCGCGGGCGGCCGCGGCCAGCGTGTCGGCCTCGGCGGCGAGAAAGCCGGTGAGGTCCGGCCCGAGTCCGTGACCGCCGGCAAGCCGGAGCTCTCCTTCGTGGCTCCGCAGGACCGCGGCCGAGTCGGCCCCGAGGGCCTCCGCCGCAGCCTGGGCGACGGCGTCAAGGGTCGCCTCGGCCGAGAGGGGCTCGCTGAGCACGGACGCGATCCGGTAGAAGCCGCGCTCGACCTGCGCCTGCCGCGTGCTGTCCTCGTACGCTTCCGCATTGCGCAAGGCGACGGAGGCGAGGGCGGCGAACGCCTCGATCAAGCGCAGGGCGGACTCGTCGAACCGCCCCGGCTCCCGGGAGCAGACCCCGAGGACGCCGAGTGTCTCGCCGAACGACAGAATCGGCGCCTCGATGACCTGCTCGAAGGCCGCGTACGTGGCGGCCGGCGGCGGCTGCTCGGTCGCGGCGAAGTCACGGCGGAGCACCGGCTGGCCCGATGCGATCGCCTCGCCGATCGTTCCCTCGAGGGAGATTCGCCGCCCAACCCCTGACTCGGGCAGCCCCACCACAGCGCGACAGACAAGCTCACGTCCGTCCGGCGTGAACGTCCAGCAATCGGCTGCGTCGGCATCCACGAGCGCGCGGAGCTCCTGGACGAGGCGGTCGATGACGACCTCCACGCGCAGATCGCTCGTCAACGCCTGTCCGGCCTTGAGCAGCGCGCGCTGCTCGGCCAGCCTGCGGTCGCTCTCCCGAAGCAGGCGCCGGGTGTCGATGGCGGTCGCCGCCTCGTGGGCGACCGCCTCTGCGAGCGTGATCTCGGACTCCAGCCACTCGGTGGGCTCGGTGCGGTGCAGGCCCAGCACCCCGATGACGCGCTGGAACGCGACGATCGGGGTTGCGAGCGCCCCCCGGGTATCGCGGCTCGTCAGCTCGTGCACGTGTCCGAGCGCAGGATCGTTCAGCTCCGGCGCGTCGAGCACGTCCCCCACGGCGATCGTTCGGCGCTCGCGCGCAGCCAGGTTCGAGACGGGCAGGCCGCTGGGATCGTCGAGCCGCGGCACGCCGGGCGCGTCCCACTCGGCGAAGATCGGCATCGCCTCCTCCGGCTCTCCGAGGCGGATGAAGCAGCGATCGACGTTCGCCGCCCTCGCGGTCTCCTCGACCGTGACTTGGAGAAGCTCGTCGAGGTCCCGCCGCGATCGGAGTGCGAGCGAGATGCGGGCGATCAGGCGCTCGCGTTCGAGGGCGTCGGCGAGCGCCCGCGCGGTTCGGGTGCGCTCGAGGGCGAGTCCCGCCTCCGCCGCGAGCGTCTGCATGAGCGCGAGCTCGCCCTGTTCGAAGAGGCGGCGCTCACGCATCGCGGCGAACACGACGCCGACGACCTCGTCGCGCGCCCGCACCGGGACGAAAGCGCAGCTCTTCGCCTGCGCGATCTCGTTCAAGCGCTTGTTCACGAGCGGTGACGTCTCGGCGTCGAACACCGCGAAGCCGGCCCCCTCCCGCACAACCGTGCCGGCCCCGGACGCCTCGTGCTCGAGCGCGATCACCTCGCCGAGCATGCGGTCGGTCTGGTCGCCGCTGTCGTGCGTGGCAACGATGCGCGCGGTGCGGCCCTCGTCCTCGACGAGCGCGAGCTGCGCCAGGTCGAGCTGGAAGAGGCCGACGAGCTCGGCCAGGAGCGCGCGGGCGATCTCGGCCTGGTCCTCAGCGTCGAGCAGCCGGTGCGAGAGCCGGTCGACGCCTGCGAGCTCACGGTCGCGCAGCAACGAGCGCTCCTCTGCCTCGCGGGCGCGCCGCGCGCCGGTCACGAGCAGGGCGCGGTCGTCCCAGCTGCGCAGGATCGAGACGCCCGGCAAGGCGGCCACGAGGATCCCGGCCAGAGCGACGAATACGTTCCCGCCCAGCGGCTCGCGGGCAACGAGGGTGTCGATGCCCACGACCGCTGCAGCGAGTCCGACGCACGGGAAGACGAGCGCCGTTGCGAAGCCGATCTCGTTCGTGCGGTGTCGTTCCCGCCAGAGAACGGGAGCGAGCGCGGCGCCCACGGTGAGATAGAGCGCCGCGAGAAGGAGCAAAGGCACCGCGTTGAACAGCACCGCCTGAGTCTCAGCGTTCAATGCGCGACCTCGGATGATAGATCCAGGCACCCCAGTTTGAAAGATGGGCCGTCCGGCCTATTGGAACTCGACCGAGAGCGGGATAGCGTGGCCGAACTGGGCGATGCGACCCGCGTTGCGCGGGGAGCATTGGACAAGGGGCCCTGTCGCGACGACCCCCCGATGCGGCAGGGCCTCTTCCAAGCTGTTTTTTGCGCAAGAGCGGGATCCGCGGAAGCGGATCCCGCTCGCGCGAAGATCCCTGAAGGCGGCAGCTTTCGCTGCCGCGGGCTCATTGCCGCAGGTTCTGGCGGGCTACGATCCCCGCGATGGTCGAACGGGTCCTGCTCGCGTCGCCCCGCGGCTACTGCGCCGGGGTCGAACGCGCCGTCGAGACGGTCGAGCTGGCGCTCGAGCACTACGGGCCGCCCGTCTACGTGCGCAAGCAGATCGTCCACAACATCCACGTCGTCCGCGATCTCGAAGCCCGCGGCGCGATCTTCGTCGACACGGAGGCAGAGGCGCCGGAGGGAGCGACGATCGTGTACTCCGCGCACGGCGTTGCCCCGTCGGTAAACGTTGCGTCGACCGCGCTCGGCCACAACGTGATCGACGCCACCTGTCCGCTCGTGACCAAGGTGCACGTCCAGGCGCGCCGCTACGCCGCGGCCGGCTACACCGTTCTCCTGATCGGCCACGCCGGCCACGAAGAGGTCGTCGGCACGATGGGCGAGGCCCCGGAGGCGACGGTGCTCGTGCAGGACGTCTCGGAGGCGGAGGCCCTGCAGCTCTCCGCGGACGCGAAGGTCGCCTACATCACGCAGACAACGCTCTCCGTCGACGAGACGGCGGAGATCATCACCGTCCTGCGCCGGCGGTTCCCCGCGATCCACGCGCCGAAGAAGGAGGACATCTGCTACGCGACCTCCAACCGGCAGTGGGCGGTCAAGGAGATGCTGCCCGAGGTCGATCTCCTGCTCGTGATCGGCTCACACAACTCCTCCAACTCGAACCGGCTCGTCGACGTCGCCCGGGCTGCCGGCGTAGACGCCCACCTGATCGACGACGAGACCGAGATCGACGAGACGTGGCTCGAGGGCGTGGCCACGGTCGGCGTCACGTCGGGCGCGTCCGCGCCCGAGAAGCTCGTCAGCCGCGTCTGCGACTGGTTCCGGGCGCGGGGCGTCGAGCAGATCGAGCCGTTCCGGATGGTCGACGAGGACGTCACCTTCCGGCTGCCGGTCGAGCTCCGTCGCGAGCTCGCGCTCGCCGAGAGCCAGCGCTAGGCCTTGGCGATCTGCGGCGCCTCGACGCCGTCCGTCTCGAGCGAGACGGCGAGCACCTCGGCCTTGATCCAGTCGGCGTGACGCTCGACGAGGTCGGCGTCCGCCTGCGGCAGGCGCACGCTGATGCGATCGGTCAGCTCGAGCCCCTGCTCCTTCCGCATCGTGTTGAGCGTGTGGATCAGGTCGTAGACGCGGCCCTCGAGCTCGAGGTCGGCGTCGAGGACCGTGTCGAGGGCGACCGTCACGCCCTCGTCGGACGCGACCGCCCAACCCTCCTTGCCGGAGCGCTCGACGAGCACCTCGTCGGCTGCGAGCTCGTGGCCGAGGACGCGGAAGCCTCCGCCGTCGAGCTGCTCGAACTCGCCCGCGGCCAGCGCCGCGCGCACGGCGCCGAGCTCCTTCCCGAGCTTCGGTCCCAGGACAGGCAGATGCGGCTTCACGCGCAGCTCGGTGGCGTCGACGTGGCCGAACTCGAGCTCCTTGACCCGGAGCTCCTCGCGCAGCTCGTCGGCGTGCGACTCCGCAAGCGGGGCGCCCTCGACCACGAGCCGCCGGAGCGGCTGCCGCAGCTTGCGCTGGGAGGCGGCCCGCGCCTGGTGGCCCAGGCCGACCACGCGGCGCACCTCGGCGATCTCCGCCAGCAGAGGCTCGTCGAGCTCGCCCGCCTCGGGCCAGCCCGCGAGATGGATGGACGACGGCGACTCGCCCTTCGCCCCGCGCACGAGCGCCTGCCAGAGGTGCTCCGTTAGGAACGGCATTACCGGCGCCACCACGCGCAGCCCTTGCACGAGCGCGACCCAGAGCGCCTGTAACGCGTCGGCGTCCCCGTCCCAGAAGCGGCGGCGCGAGCGGCGGATGTACCAGTTGGAGACGTCGTCGACGAACTCGTCGAAGGCGCGGATCACGTTCACGGTCAGGAACGCCTCGTAAGCGGCCGTCGCCTCCGCGATGAGCTGCGCCGTCCGCGCCGCGAGCCAGCGATCGAGCGGCCGCTCGCCGACGGCGCCGAGCGCGCCCCAGTCCGGCGTGAACTCCTCGATCCGGCCGTAGTCGACGAGGAAGCGGATCGAGTTCCAGAGCGTCAGCAGCCTGCGCTTGATCTCCTGCCCTGGCCCGAAGCCGAAGAGCAGGTTCCGGTCGGGCGGCTGCGCGCAAAACTGCCAGCGCATCACGTCGGCACCCATGCGCGCGAACGCGTCCGGGGCATCGATCGTGTTCCCCCACGAGCTGTGCATCTCGCGGCCGGTCTCGTCGAGCATCTTCTCGTAGCCGAGCACCCGCTTGTACGGCGCGCGGCCGGTCAGCACGACGGACATGAAGTGCTGCGAGTAGAACCAGAGCCGGATCTGCTCGCGCATCTCCGAGACCCAGTCGGCGGGGAACCACTGCTCCCAGTAGGCGTGGTCCGGCAAGTCGGCCTTCGTCAGTCCCTTGGCGGCCCCGGTCGCATAGCCCTGCTCGACCCACTCCGGGCTCTCCCAGCCGAGCGTGGAGAACGGGACGATGCCGGCGTCGAGCCAGACGTCGCCGACCTCGGGGATCCGCCGCACCTCCTCACCGCACCGCTCGCAGCCGATCGGCACCTCGTCGATCCAGGGGCGGCGCAGCTCCTCGAGCTGGTCGAGGCCGCCGAGCGCACGCTCCTCGAGCTCCGCCCTCGACCCGATCACGTTCAGGTGCCCGCAGCCGCAGGGGTAGAACGGCAGCGGCAGTCCGTAGTAGCGCCGCCGCGAGATGTTCCAGTCGCCCATGTTGCGGAGCCAGTCGTCCATGCGCTTGCCCATGTACGCGGGCGTCCACTCGACGTCCTGGTTCGCCTCGAGCAGCTGCGGCCGTAGCTCCTCGACCGAGATGAACCAGTCGTCGGAGAGCCGGAAGATCAGCGGCGTGTCGCAGCGCCAGCAGTGCGGGTAGGCGTGCTCGTACAACCCGGCCTCGACGAGGAGGCTGCGCTCAGCGAGGTTGCCGATCAGCTGGTCAGCCGCCTCGACCGTCGAGAGCCCGTGCAGCCAGCCGTAGTCGTCGTAGAAGCGACCGGCCTCGTCGACCGGCGTCAGCACGGCGAGCCCATGCTCCTTCGAGAGCTCGAAGTCCTCGCCGCCGCATCCCGGCGCGATGTGGACGACGCCGGTGCCCTGGTCGAGCGTGACCTCGTCCCACGGGATCACGCGATGCTCGACCCCGCCGCCCGGCCCGAGCTCGTCGAAGGGGCCGCGGTAGCGCCAGCCGACGAGGTCGACGCCAGGCTTCCGCTCGACGAACGACTCGTCCGGGTAGCGGCCGACCGCGACCCAGTCGCCGTTGTCGCGCCGCCCGTACTCCGCGTCAGGCTTCACAGCGGCGGCGACGTTCGCCGGCAGCGTCCACGGCGTCGTCGTCCAGACGACGAGCGCCTCGCGCCCGCGGTCGATGAGGGGCAGGCGCACGAAGAGGGACGGGTCGGCGCGGTCCTGGTAGACGCCGGCCTGCGAGAGCTCGTGCTGCGAGAGCGAGGTGCCGCACCGCGGGCACCACTCGGTCGAGCGGTGGCCCAGGTAGAGCCAGCCCTGCTCGTGCACCCGCTTCAACATCCGCCAGACGTACTCGATGTTCGTGTCGCTGAACGTGAAATAGTCCTTGCCCCAGTCCATCCACTGGCCGAGCCGGATCGAGCCCTCGGTCAGCGCTTTCGAGGACTGGACGACGACCTCGCGGCAGCGGCGGGCGAACTCCGCGAGCCCGAACTCCTCGATCTCGCGCTTCGAGTTGAGGCCGAGCTGCCGCTCGACCCCGACCTCGATCCAGAGCCCCTGACAGTCGAAGCCGTTCTGGTACCGCTGCTCGTGCCCGCGCAGTGCCTTGTAGCGCTGGAAGACGTCCTTCAGCGTCCGCCCCCAGGCAGTGTGGACGCCGAGCACCATCCTGTTCGCCGTCACCGGCCCGTCGACGAAGCTGAATTTCGGGCCGCCCCGGTTCTGCTCCCGCAGCTGCTCGAATGTGCCCTCGCGCTCCCAGAAGTCGAGGATCTCGAGCTCGAGCGCGGGGTGATCGGGCTTGTCCGGCAGTGGTGCGAACATGCGGTCGATTCTAGGGAACAGTCTTCGGCGGTCTGTCGTTTTCAAGCAGTAGAGAGCGGGTATCCGTCTCTCTCCCCCAGCGAAAGGAACCACCAGAACATGGCAACTGCAGTCAAGGAAGACACGTTCACGCACGAGGTGCTCGAGAGCGACACGCCGGTGATCGTGGACTTCTGGGCCGAGTGGTGCGGCCCGTGCCACGCCGTCGCGCCCGTGCTCGACCGGATCGTCGAGGAGCGCGCCGGCGAGGTGAAGCTCGTGAAGGTCAACATCGACGAGGAGCGTGCCCTGGCCGAGCGCTACGGCATCGCTTCGATTCCGACGATGATCCTCTTCCGGGACGGCGAGCCGTCCGAAGTCGCGATCGGCGCGCAGCCGAAGGGCGCGCTGGAGCGAAGCCTCGGCCTCGCAGCCGAGTAGCTACTCCTCCGCAGCCTCTTTTTCCGGGTGAGGGACCGGCGACGCCGCGCGGCTCGCCGGTTCCTCGACCAGGTTCAGCACACGCATGCCGTGCACGAAGACAATCGCGCCGCCCAGCCAGCCGCCCAGCGCGAGCAGGCCGTAGCCGACGAGCGTGAGCAGGAACGGGCCCGTCTCGACCCTGCCGTCGATCCCGTCCGAGTAACCGAGGATCGCGGCAAGCAGGAAGAAGACCGTCGCCGACACCATTGCGATCAGGTGTGAGGTGGCGGTGCGTTTGAGCGGCGTCCCGCTCTCGATCGCGAGCCAGTCGGCGAGGCCCGTGAGCGCCGTCGGGACGGTGACGACGAGGCCGACGACGAGGGCGAGCGCCCAGCCGGGAGCGGCCGCGTTCTCCGCGATGTCGAGCACGTCGAGGCAAGCAGCGAGCGTCGCGAACGTGTAGATCCCGATCGTCGCGTCGGTGAGCGGCGGGTGCACCGGGTGGCCGGGCAGGCCGCGGTAGAGCGCGTCGAGCTTCACCTGGCCGAGCGTTTCCGCCCGGGCAGGACGGCAAACGCGGGGCGGTCTTTAGTCTTCGGCCGCTTCGAGGAAGCCGAGGAAGGCGGCGTGCTTGGCGAGCAGCGCCTCGATCTCCGCGAGGCCGACCGCCACCCAGTCCTCCAGCCAGCTGTCGGAGAGATCGTCGCCGATACTGTGCAGGCCGCGCTCGCTCATCTCCGGATGATCGGCGTTCGACTCGGCGGGTACATGGGCCGAACGGCCTATTTTTCCGGCCCGCTGGACCTCACTGATGCAACGGTTTCTGATCGTCAACCCGCGCTCCGGCGCAGACGCTCCGAGCGCGGAGGGGCTCGTCGCGGCCGCGCGCGAGCGCGGGATCGAGCCGCGCGTGCTGGGCGAGGGAGACGACTTGGTCGACCTGGCTCGGCACGCGAGCGCCGACGTGATCGGGATGGCCGGCGGCGACGGTTCGCTCGCAGCGGTCGCGGCCGTGGCGATCGAGCGTGACGTTCCGTTCGTTTGCGTCCCCTTCGGGACCCGCAACCACTTCGCGCGTGACCTGGGCCTCGACCGCGACGACCCGATCGACGCGCTCGCGGCCTTCGACGGGGCGGAGCGGCGGATCGACGTCGGCCGCGTCGGTGAACGGCTCTTCCTCAACAACGTCTCCCTCGGCCTCTATGCGCGGCTGGTGCACCGGCGCGAGCACCACCGGCGGCGACGCAACGCGCTCGCACGCGTGCGCGCGCTCGCCCTCACGCTGCAGGATCGCCGCCGCCGGCTGTTCACCATCGACGGGGAGGCCGTACGGGCGCGGCTCGTCCTCGTCGCCAACAACCACTACAGCCTCGAGCTCCTCTCGCTCGGGGAGCGCGAACGGCTCGACGAGGGGCTCCTCCATCTGTACGTCCCGCACGGTTTCCGACGGATCACCTGGGACGAGCGCACCGCGACCGCGCTCGAGATCGGCTCGCCGCTTCCCAGTGTCCGGGCGGCGATCGACGGCGAGCCCGTGGAGCTCGACACGCCGCTTCGCTTCACGATCGAGCCGAGGGCGCTACGTGTGCTCGTGCCTCGCGCGCCAGAGTGACAGGATCGGCACGTAGCTCTCGAAGGCGAGCTCGTCCGGGCCGGGCAGCTCGCCGGGGCCGAACCAGCGCAGCTCGACGAGGTCGTCACCGGCCCTCTCCTCGCCGCCGGCGGGCGTGGCGAGCCAGGTGAGCGACATCACGTTGCGGTCGTCGTACGGCTGCATCCAGATGCCGAAGAACTCGGTCGGCTCGATCTCAAGGCCGGTCTCCTCGCGGAGCTCGCGGCGGAGGGCGTCGAGCGGATGCTCCGGTTCCTCGACGAACCCGCCGGGGATGTCCCACAGCCCCTCGCCCGGGTCGTCCCGCCTGCGGCCGAGCAGCACGCGCCCGTCGCGCTCGACGAGCGCCTGCGCACCCGGGACCGGGTTCGCCCAGACCGCATAGCCGCACTGCGTGCACGTGACCTTGAGCTCGTGCCGGTCGAGAGCCCCGGAGCAGCGCGGACAATGACGCCAGCCGTCGAGGAGCCCCATCGGGTCTACGGTACCGCCGTCGAGTCCCCAGGCACGTCCCCGCCACGGTGCACGAGCTCTCCCGCATCGAGCTCCTCTCCGGCCTCCCAGGGGAGCAGCTGGCAGTCCTCGCGAGCCGGCTCGAGCGCGAGGAGGTCGAGCCCGGCGCCGCGGTGGTGCGCGAAGGCGAGCCGGGTGACCGCTTCTACGTCGTCCTCTCCGGGATGCTCAACGTGAGCCAGGAAGGGCTGGGTGACCGCCGCTTGCTCCGCCCCGGCGACTCGTTCGGCGAAGTCGCCCTTGCGATGGGGATCCCTCGTACGGCCTCCGTGCGAGCGGTCACACCCGCTGTCGTCGCGAGCTGCGACAAAGCGACCTTCGACGAGCTGCTCCGCCCACTGTTTGCCGATGAGGTGCGCACCGACGAGTGAACGTCCTCCTCCTGCACGCAGGCATCGCCGACAGCCGCATGTGGGCGCCGCAGGTCGAGGCGCTCGAGGCCGCCGGCCACAGCGTCGCGGCGCCCGATCTCCCCGGCTACGGCGAGACGCCGCTCGAGCCCGGGACGATCGACTACGTCGAGCACGTCGCGGCCCTGATCGACGGTCCGACGGCGGTCGTCGGGGCTTCGTTCGGCGGCCTCGTCGAGCTCGAGCTCGCCGTCGCGCGGCCGGAGCTCGTCGAGCGGTTGGTGCTCGTCGGCTCGAGCATCCGCGGCTGGGAGTGGTCCGATTCCGCGCAGGCCGGGTTCGCGGAGGAGGAAGCGGCGCTCGAGCGTGGCGACCTGGCCGACGCCGCTGCCCAGCAGGCCCGGATGTGGCTGGCAGAGGACGCCGACCCGGCCGTGCGGGAGTTGACCGAGGCGATGACGGTCCGCACGTACGAGCTGCAGCTGCCGCACGAGGACGACGTGCAGGCGTCGTGGCCGGAACCACGTGCGGCGGAGCGTCTCGCCGACGTGGGCGCGCGGACGCTCGTTATCGTCGGCACCGAGGACGCCGACGACATCCAGGCGATCGCCCGGAAGCTCGCGGCGGAGATTCCCGGGGCGCAGCTCGCGACAATCGCCGGCGCCGGCCACCTGCCGAGCCTCGAGCGGCCGGACGAGGTCAACCGGCTGCTGCTGGACTTCCTGCGCTGAGGATCGCGTCCGAAAGGGCCGGCCAGGCTGTTAGCGCCCACTCGGCGAACTCGCGATCGGTGAGCACGACGAGGGCGAGCTGTCGGTCTGGGTCGACCCAGAGAAACGTCCCCGTGCCGCCGAAGTGGCCGAAGGTGCGCTGAGACGCGAGCGTCCCCGTCCAGTGGTTCGCCTTCGCGTCCTTGAGCTCGAAGCCGAGACCCCAGTCGAGCGGATCGAAGCGACCGATCCCCGGCAGAACGCCGGCGAGGCCGGGAAAGACGACCGACGTCGCCTCGGCCAGCGTCTCTGGCGCCACGAGCACCGGGGCCAAGAGCTCGCGCGCGAGGCCGGCTGCATCGCGGAGCGTGCCGTGCACGTCCCCGGCGGGCGACCCACGCAGCTCGGCTCCCATCCCGAGCGGGTCGAAGACCGCCTCGGCCAGATAACGCTCGAACGGCATCTCGGCGCGTGCGGCGACATAGGCGGCGAGCACCTCGAAGCCCTGGTTCGAGTAGATGCGCCGCTGCCCGGGCCTCGCGATCGGAGGACCCTCCTCGAATGGCAGGCCACTCGCGTGTGCGAGCAAATGGCGAACGGTCGAGCCCTCCGGCCCAGCCGGATCGTCGAGATCGACGATGCCCTCCTCGATCGCGACGAGGGCTGCGAGCGCCGTCGCGAGCTTCGTGACGGAGGCCCAGCGGAAGACGTGCTCGACGGGACCGTGCTCCGCGACGACGCGGCCAGGCAGGACGACGGCCGCCGCGGCGTGCGGCGCGCCCCAGTCGTCGATTTGGCGAAGGGCGTCCACGGCGGTGGATACTAGGCGCGTGGAGCGCCGCCTCATTCCGGGCCACTCGCCCTATGAGCCCGTCGTGGGGTATTCGCGGGCGGTCGTCGCCGGCGGCGAGGTGCACGTGTCGGGCACGGCGCCGATTCCTCGCGAAGGCGAACCGCCCGACGACGCCTACGAGCAGGCGCGACTCTGCCTCGAGATCATCGGCGGCGCGCTCGCCGAGGCAGGAGCGGGCTTCGCCGACGTCGTCCGCACCCGCACCTACCTGACCGACGCGGCCGACTACGAGGCGTTCGCCCGGGCGCACGGCGAGGTCTTCTCGGAGATCCGTCCCGCGTCGACTGCCGTCGTGGTCAAGGCGCTGCTCGACCCGCGCTGGCGGATCGAGATCGAGGCCGAGGCGGTCCTCCCGCAGCCGTGAAGCAGATCTATCCCCACACGATCACCGGCAAGGGCGCCGAGCCGGGAGGCAGCGTCCTCGAGCATGCCTTCGGCAGCTCCGATCCCTACACGCTCGGCGTCGAGGAGGAGTACATGCTCCTCGACGGCGAGACGTTCGATCTCGTCCAGCACATCGACACCGTGCTGCAAGCGATCTCGGGCCACGAGCTCGAGCCCCGCATCAACGCCGAGCTGATGCAGTCGGTGCTGGAGATCGCGACCCCGGTCTGCCGCACCGCCGGAGACGTCCAGCGCGAGCTCTTGAAGCTGCGCGCCTACGTGAGCGAGGTGGGACGCGAGAAGGGCCTGCGCGTCGGCTCGGCCGGAACGCACCCGTTCAGCCTCTTCGAGCGGCAGCGGATCACCGCCCGCGACCGCTACCGGAACCTGGTCGACCAGCTCCAGTACGTCGCGCGGCGCGAGCTGATCTTCGGGATGCACGTGCACGTCGCGGTCGACGACCCCGAGAAGGCGATCCAGGTCGTCAACGGCCTCCTCCCCCAGCTCGCCCCACTACTCGCCCTGTCCGCTTCATCGCCTTTCTGGCGCGGCGAGCCGACCGGTCTCTCCTCGAGCCGGCAGATGGTCTTCGCTGCCTTCCCGCGCTCGGGCCCCCCGCCCCGCTTCCGCGACTACGCCGACTACGCCGATGTGGTCGGCCAGCTCGAGCGGACGGGCTGCATCGCCGACTACACGCACATCTGGTGGGACATCCGCCTGCATCCGCGCCTCGGAACGGTCGAGATCCGGATCTGCGACGCAGTCACTCACGTCGAGGACGCGGTCGCGCTCGCCGCCTATTGCCAGGCGCTCGTGAAGCTCCTCTCCGAGCAGTACGACCGCGGTGAGCCGATCCCCTCCTACCACCGCATTCTCACGACCGAGAACAAGTGGCTCGCGGCCCGCTACGGGCTCGAGGCGCCGGTGATGGACCTCGACACCGGAGCACGCAACCGCGTGCCGGTCGCGCAGTTGATCAGGCGCACAGTTAGAGCGATCGAGCCGCACGCGCGCGAGCTCGGCTCGGAGCGCGAGCTCGAGGGGATCGGCGAGATACTGGCGCGCGGCAGCGGCGCCGACCGCCAGCTGCGCGTCTTCAACGCCAACCGCGACATCGTCGAGGTGGTCGAGGAGATCGCGAAGGCGACCGAAGCCGTGCCCGCGACAGCCTCCTAGAGTTCGAGCGCCAGCGGCGGCGCGTCCTTCCGGGCCGCGAAGAGCTTGCCGTCCGTGCTGAAGCCGAGGTCGGCAATCTCCTGACGCCGGTAGAGCTCCTGGGCCCAGCCGCGGTGGGTGTCGTACGACCAGACCGTCTCGCCGTTCGTGAAGAGGAACTGCGAGCCGTCCGGCGACACCACCGAGTGGCTCCCCGTCCCACGGATCGGCTTGAAACGTGACTGGACGATCACCCGCGCGCTCGGCAGGTGGATTTCGGCGACGCGGCCCGCAGCGGGGTTCGCCGCGAAGAGTGTGCGCCCGTCCGGCCCGAGCGCAAGCGCCCACCGGGTCAGGTCCTCGGTGCTGCACTTCTTGCAGGGCGGCATGTCGATGCAGAGCGGGATCCGGTCGATCAGATTGAGCGCGTGCACGAAGGCGGTGTTCGACTTCGTGTTCACGTAGAGCGTCAACAGCCAGCGCCCATCCGGCGAGGCGACCGTCTGTGCGGCGCGACCCTGCATCAGCAGCGTCTCGCCCTTTGTCGCAAGCGAGCCCGGCAGCATCTGCCCCGCGGCCAGGTCGTAGCCGCGCACGGCGTACGAGCCGTCGACGAAGTTCTGCTGGAGGAAGAGGAAGTCGCCCCCGGCCGAGACCGTCTCAACCGTGAAGTGGCCGCGGAGCGAGAGCCGGTGAGTGATGGTGCCACGCTTCGCGTCGAGGATGAGGATCTTCGTCCCCGGGCGGGCGAGCGCGACCCACGCGCCGGTCGCCGACACGCCCGCGAGACGCCACTCGCCGTTCAGCGGATAGGAGCGCGTCCTGCGGCCGGTGAGTGGGTCGAAGCGAAGGAGGTCGTCGCCGCGCACCGCGAAGTAGGAGGCCCCGTCGGCGGCGCGGATGCCGCCGGGGAGCTGGAAGCGGCGGCCGAGGTTGACCGCGTCGTAGCCGGTCAACGGGCCGGTCGGGCCGGCGCTGCGGGCGAGGAAGAGCGCCGTCGTCTTCGGCGTCTTCGGCGCCGACTCGTCCGCCGTCCCGCCGCAGGCGGCCAGGAGCGAGACGAGGGCGAGAACGAGCAGGACGGCGAGGCGCTTCATGGTCTCCTCCTTCGCGGATGTCACTCCCTGTACGCCTGTCGGCCCGCTGGGGGTCCACGGACCTCGTAGGGCGTTCCGGTCGTACTGAGAACGTGGTCGCTACGGACCTCCCGCCGCAGCGCGGCCGTACAGTCGGTGGATGGCCGCCGGCCGCGACGAGCGCGCCGCCGTGCGCGCGGCGCAGCGAGGGGCCGCCTCGGGGATCGAGGCGCTCTTCCGGCTGCACTGGCCAAGGGCGTACCGAGCCGCCTACCTCGTCGTGCACGACGCCGCCGCGGCCGAGGACATCGCGCAGGAATCGTTCCTCGCTGCGGTGCGCAATCTCGACCGCTTCGACCGGCGCCGGCCGTTCGGGCCGTGGCTGCACCGGATCGTCGTCAACCGTGCAATCGACTGGGTGCGGGCGCGGCAGCTGCGCGCGGAGGCGGAGCTGGCCGAGAGCGTGGCCGCGCCGCGCGGCCGACGCTCCTCTCGACGGAACGCTGCTCGCCGCACTCGCGGCGCTTCCACCCGACCACCGGGCCGTGATCGTCCTCCGACATCTGCTCGGCTATACGCCCGGCGAGATCGCCGAGCTGCTCGGCCTGCCGCGCGGCACCGTTAACTCGCGCCTGCGGCGCGGCCTCGACTCGCTGAAGGAGGCGGTGTGAGTGAGGACGCAGCTCGATCAACTCGATCTGCCCAACGAGCACGAGGCGCGCGAGCGCGCTTGGACTGTGGTGCAAGCTGCGTTCGCCGAGCGCGCGCCGGCACCGCAGATGAGGTCGTGGTGGCCGGGCGCGGCGCTGGCGGTCGCTCTCGCGGTGCTGGCCGGCCTGCTCAGCCCGCCGGGGCGCGCGGTGCTGGACGACGTCCGCGGGTTCATCGGCGTGGAGTCCGAGCCGGCGCTGTTCTCCCTGCCGGCGCCCGGCCGGCTGCTCGTCATCGCCGACTCCGGTGCCTGGGTGGTCGACCAGGACGGCTCGAAGCGGCTGCTCGGTCCGTATGACGCAGCTTCCTGGTCCCCGTTCGGCAGGTTCGTGGTCGCGACGAGGGCGAACGAGCTGGTCGCGCTCGAGCCGGACGGCGAGGTCCGCTGGTCGCTGGCCCGAGAGGATGTCGCTTTCCCGCGCTGGGGCGGCACCCGGACCGACACCCGGATCGCCTACCTCTCGGGCGGCGAGCTGCGCGTCGTCGCCGGCGACGGCCGCGGCGATCGGCGGCTCGATGCATCAGCAGCCACGTCTGCCCCGGTGTGGCTGCCGGGCCCCGGGCACCGCCTCGCTTATGCGCGCCGCGACGGGTCCGTTCGGATTGTCGACGCGGACACCGGCGCGATCGTCGACGGAGATGCGCCGGAGGCGCTCGAGCCGCCGATCGGACCGACGCGGATCGAGCTGAGGACGATCGACGCTGAGCTGACCGAGCCCGTGCGTTCGCCCGACGGAACCTGGGCCGTCGCCGGCTGGCCCGAGGCCGACCAGCTCGTCTTCTTCCGCACCGAGGGGAAGCAACAGATCCGCGCGGTCTCGGACGTCTCGGCGCAGTTCCGCTCGCGCTCATTCCCTACGATCGAGGGGTGGTGCTGCGCGCCCTAATCCTGGCTGCGCTCGCGCTCGCCGGCCTCGGGCGCGGCGAGCGGCGCGGAGTCGCCGGGGCACGACGAGGCGGCGATCGAATGGCGCAGCTCGGAGTCGCTCGGCGTCTACTGGGACGGGCGGCTCGTCCGGGGCGTCAGGCTCCCCGCCGAGGGGTCGTCGTTTTTCACTTGGGACCCGGTCCGGAAGCAGTCGCCCAACCGGGAGTGGCGTCGGGCCGGAAGCGACCGGCTGATCCGGTTCGTGCTGGGGGTGCTCGACGGGTACGCGGCCGCGCATCCCGGTGCGCCGCGCGTTGGGATCGGCGACCTCAGCCGTCCCGGTGGCGGCGACTTCGGCCCTCGCTTCGGCGGGCGCGGCCACGTCTCGCACCAGATCGGCCTGGACGTCGACATCTACTACCCACGCAGAGACAGGCGCGAGCTCGAGCCCCGCCGGGTCGCCCAGGTCGACGGGGCGCTGGCCCAGGACCTCGTCGACCGGTTCGTCGACGCCGGCGCTCGTCGCGTCTTCGTCGGGCCGCGGGTCGGCTTGCGCGGTCCCGCACCGGTCGTGCAGGAGCTCCCGTTCCACGACAACCACCTCCACGTTCGTCTCCCGCTCGAGCCGGTCCGGCGCTGGGAGAACCCCGTCTCCGGCCACGAGCTCGACCTGCCGCGCTCCTGGAGCGCGCGGGCCGGCGCGAACGACGGCTCCACGGTCGCTTCGGCGCAGGGTGTTCGCATCCGCCTCCTCGACTACGGGGCGATGCGACACCGGCACGCGCGGCGCGAGGGCCGGTTGCTGGAGCTCGGGCCGGAGGCGCGCTTCGAGGGGTTCGGGCGGGCGCGGACCGTCGTCTTCCGCTCGGGCGGGCACGTCTTCCAGGCGTTCGTCCGGCTCGAGCGCGACTCCGAGCGGCTGCGCGAGCAGGCGGTCGGGCTGCTCGAGAGCGTCCGGCTGACGGCGTTCGGCCGCGCCTCGGCGAACCGGCGCTCCTCGCGACTGCTCGGCCGGTCGCACGAGGGGCGGCCGATCCGCGCATTTCGGATCGGGAATCCGCGCGCACCCGCCCGGATCCTCGTCGTCGGCTGCATCCACGGCGACGAGTGCGCCGGCATGGCGGTGACGCAGAGGCTGCTCGACCTGACCCGTCCGACCGCCCTCGACCTCTGGGTCGTCCCGAACCTGAATCCCGACGGGCTCGCCCAGCGTCGCCGGCAGAACGCACGCGGAGTCGACCTGAACCGGGACTTCCTGGGCGCGACTCAGCGGGAGACGAGGATCGCGCAGGAGCTGATCCGGCGGCTCGAGCCCGACATGACGCTGTGGTTCCATCAGCCGCAAGCGCTCGTGCGTGCCTGGGGGCCGAGCCGGGCGATCGCGCTGCGGTACGCGGAGCTCGCGGGCGTCCCATACCGGTCGCTCGTGTGGCCGCCGGGAACCGCGTCGCGCTGGCAGAACGGGATCGGCCAGCTCTCCTTCGTCGTCGAGCTCCCAGCGGGCGACCTGAGCGACGCAGCCGCGCGCCGGTACGCGAACGCGGTGCTCCGGCTCGTTCCGTAGTCTCGGGCCGTGTTCTGGCACGACACCGGCGAGGAAGCCGAGCTCGAGGAGCTGCTCGAGGACGGGCCCGTGCTCCTTGTCTTCTACCTCTTCGACTGGTCGCCTACCTGATCCCAGGAGCTGCGCCTCCTGCGTGACAGGAGGCCGGAGTTCGAGCGGGCCGGCGTGCGCGTTTTCGGCGTCTCGCGCGACTCGCACTGGTCGCACCGCGCCTGGAAGGACGTTCTCGACGTCGACCTTCCGCTGCTCTCGGACTGGAACGGCGCGCTGGCGAAGCGGTTCGGCGCCGCCCGCGTCTGGCGGTGGATGGACGGTGTCCCGCGGCGCAGCGCGTTCCTCGTCGGCGAGGACGGTACGGTGCTCGGATCGTGGCGCTACGAGGATTCGGAGGTGCCGGACTTCGACGCGCCGCTCGCGGCCGCGCAGGCGTTGCGGGGCTAGCGGCAGCCCTCTACCTCGGCGCCGGCCTGCTCGCGACCGCGCCGGCCGTCTTCGAGACGGACCGCTTCCTCGGGTACGGCGTCGCACGGGAGGGACGCGTCACCCCGGGCGACCACCTGCAGACCGTCTACCACCTCTGGCTTCCCGGGCACCAGCTCGCGCGCGGCGCCGCCCCGTGGCTCGACCCCTACAGCTTCCAGCCCGAGGTGGAGCCCCGCGTCAACGCGGCCGGCTGGCCATTCGCGATCGTCTTCGGGCCGCTCGAGGCGGTCTTCGGAACCGTCGCCGGCTGGAACCTGTTCGTGCTCCTGACCTACGTCGGCGCAGGGGGGTTCACGGCGCTCTGGCTGCGCGCACTCGGCCTGCCGCTCGGCGCTGCGCTCGTCGGGGGGCTCGCGTTCGCGCTCGCGCCCTACCGCGTTGCGCAGTCGACCGGGCACCTGCTCGGGCCGATCTCGATGCTCCTGCCGCTCGCGCTCTACGCGGTCGAGCGTCGGACGACGTGGCTCGCAGCCGCGGCGCTCGCCTCGATCCCGCTCTCCGGGCAGGTGCATCTGGCGCTCGGCGCGATTCCGTTCGTGCTCGCGTACGCGCTCGCACGGGGGCGGGCGCGTGCAGGGCTCGTCGCCGCCGGGACAGGCATGGTGGGAGGCCTCGCGGTCTGGGCGCTGACCCTGCGCGACACCGTCGAGCGCCCCTTCTCCGAGGTCGAGCGCTACTCGGCGGCGCTCGGCGACTTCCTCTCGCGCGACCCGGGCGACTTCGAGCGCTTCGTCTACCTCGGCTGGCTGCTCCCGCTCGCCGCCGTCGCCGGCCTCGGAGTCTTGTGTTTCAGAAACACAATCCCCTCTCCCCGCCCCCTCGCCGTGGTGCTCGGACTCGGTGCGGTCATCCCCTGCCTCCTCGCACTCGGTGCGAACCTGCCGGGCTACGAATGGCTCTGGGAGTGGTCTCCACTGCACGCGACCCGCGTGCCGGAGCGGCTGCTGCCGATCGCGTGCCTCTGCCTCGCCGCGCTCGCGGCCGTGGCCGTGGGATGGCTTTGTGTTTCTGAAACACAAGGCTTCCTGCGGCCGCACGGCGTGGTCGCGGCAGCGATCGTGCTCGTCGCCGCCGACCTCTGGGTGCCCCTGTACGACCCCCTGAATGCAGACGAGGACAACGCGGTCTACGCGCAGGTCGAGAGCGCGCCGCCGGGGAGGTTGCTCGAGCTGCCCGTGCTTCCGCCGGACGCGTACGCCGGGAGCGTCTACCTCTACTACGCGATGCAGGCGCCGCGCGAGCGGCCGCTCGGGTACGCGACCTCGGCGCCGCCGGCGGCGTTCGTCACCGCGCGCCGGCTGCCCGCTCAAGCGCGCGAGCTCGGCGTCAGCGTCCTGGTCGAGTACCGCGACGGCGTCCCGCGCCGCCTCACATCCCCATAGCGTGGTAGCCGGCGTCGACGTAGAGCGTCGTCCCGGTCACGTTCCGCGCGTCGTCGGACAGGAGGTAGGCCGCCGCGGCGCCGACGTCGCCGGAATCGATGTGGCGACGGAGCGGCGCTCGCTCGACGAACATCGACTCCATCTCCGTGAAGCCGGCGATCGAGCGCGCGGCGAGCGTCCGCACCGGGCCGGCCGAGACGGCGTTGACCCGGATCTCCTTCTCACCCGAGGTCCCAGGCGAGGTACTTCACCGATGCGTCGAGCGTCGCCTTGGCGACGCCCATCACGTTGTAGTGCGGCACTGCCCGCTCGCCGCCGAGGTAGGTCATCGTCACGATCGAGCCGCCGCCGGCGGCCGCCATCAGCGGCTCGGCCGCGCGCGCCGTCGCGACGAGCGAGTAGGCGCTGATGTCGACGGCCATCCAGAAGCGGTCGCGAGGGGTGTCGGTGAAGCGGCCCTCGAGGTCCTCCGCCGCCGCGAACGCCACCGAGTGCACGAGCAGGTCGAGCGCGCCGTCCCAGGCTTCGGCGACCTCGCCGAAGACCCGATCGACGTCCTCGTCCGCGCGCACGTCGCACGGCGTCACGAGCTTCGCGTCGACGGTCGCGGCCAGCTCGCGCACGTTGCCCTCGATCCGCTCACCCTGGAACGTAAAGGCGAGCTCGGCACCCTCGTCGGCGAGCCGCTTCGCGATCGCCCACGCGATCGAGCGCTTGTTCGCGACGCCGAGGACGAGCGCGCGCTTGCCGTCGAACCTGGCCATCCGGCGAGTCTAAGTCAGTCCGGGCTCCGCTACTGTCCCCCTCGTCGTGCGCCGCCTTGTCGCAGCCGTCGCGGTCGGCGTGGCGCTCATCGCCGCGGCGAGCGCGTCTGCGGCCTTCCAGCCGATCGAGCGGCGTCAGGGGGAGCTGGAGCTGCCGCGGGTCCGCGCCGGGACGATCACCGTGCCGGACGAGCATCGGCGGGGACGAATCGAGGTCATCCTCACGCTGGCTGACCCGCCGCTCGCCGCCTACTCGCGCACGCTCGCCGGCCGCAGCTCGGCGCGGCGGCTGAGCACCACGAGCCAGGCGGCGCGCGTCTACGTCGCGAAGCTCCAGCGCGCGCAGCGCGCGGCCACGGTGACGCTGAAGCGCGCGATCCCGGAAGCCGCCGTCCGGCGCAACTTCACGATCCTCCTGAACGGCATGGCCGTCGAGCTGCCGGCGACGGAGCTCGCACGGGCGGCCAAGCTCGGCTTCGCGCGCAAGCTCTATCCGAGCTACCGCTACACCCTCGCGCTCAACCGCAGCCCCGGCCTCGTCGGCGCCGGCGCGTTGATGGCTGCAGGAGGCGGCACCGGCGAGGGGATGAAGATCGCGATCGTCGACGATGGCGTCGACCCGGCGAACCGATTCTTCAGGCCGAACGGCTTTCGTTATCCGCGCGGCTTCCCCAAGGGCGGCAGGACGTGGACGACGCCGAAGGTCATCGTGGCACGCGCCTTCGTCGGGGCCGGCGCCGACAAGCGCAGCAGGCTCGCGGTCGACCGGCAGGCGTCCTTCCACGGGACGCACGTCGCAGGCATCGCGGCGGGCAACTCGGGGACGACCGCCCCGAACGGCGACGACCATCCGAGGACGACCGACCTCTCCGGCGTCGCACCACGCGCGCATATCGGCAACTACCGGGTCTTCAACGTGCCAAGCCCGATCGGTCACGTCGGCAACACACCCGAGATCGTGGCCGCGTTCGAGGCGGCCGTCCGCGACGGGATGGACGTGATCAACTTCTCCGGCGGCGGTCCGCAGACCGACCCTGCGAGTGACGCGCTCGTCGAGGCGGTCCGGAACGTTGCCGCGGCCGGTGTCGTCCCCGTCATCTCGGCCGGCAACGACCGCGACGACTACGGTCTCGGCTCGGCGGGCTCGCCCGGCACGGCGCCCGAGGCGATCTCGGTCGCCGCCCTCTCGAACACACACGTCTACGCGCCCGCGCTCGCCGTCACGGCGCCCGGCGCACCCGAGCAGCTGACCCGCATCCCGTTCGTCCGCACCGCCGGGCGGGCGATCCCCCGCGCATGGTCGAGGGTGGACCGGCCGCTCGTCGACGTAGGCACGATCATGGGCAGGAACGGCACGCCGGTTCCCCGCAACCTCTGCGGGCCGCCGGGCAACCTCGACGGCGGGCGCTCGCCGCTGCCCGCGCGCTCGTTGAGGGGAGCGATCGCGCTCGTCTGGCGCGGCACCTGCACGTTCGCGCTGAAGGCGGCGCGCGTGCGCGCGGCCGGCGCCGTCGGGATCGTGGTCGTCGACAACCGTCCCGGCGAGGCGAACGGGATCCCGGTCTCGCTGGCCGTCCCCGGCGGCATGATCGCCGACCTCGACGGCGCCGCCCTCCAGGCGTACCTCGCCGAGCGCGAAGGTCGCACGACGGTGCGGATCGGGCGCAGCCCGCAGGAGCTCGCGACCGGCCGCGGCGGCGTCGTCACCAGCTTCTCGTCCGGCGGCCTGACCGCCTTCGGCCACCTGCTCAAGCCGGACGTCGGCGCACCCGGCGGCCAGATTCTCTCCGCGACCCTCAGGAGTGCGGGCGGGCCGTTCGCGGTCTTCGACGGGACGAGCATGTCCGCGCCGCACATCGCCGGCGCGGTCGCGCTGCTGCTGCAGCGCCATCCGGGCTGGACGTCGCGCCAGGTGAAGTCCGCGCTCGTCTCGACGGCCGCGCCGGCCTGGGCAGACACGGCCCGCACCGTCGAGGCTCCGGTACTGACCGCCGGCTCCGGCAACGCGGACGTCGTCGCGGCGAACGATCCCAAGCTCTTCACCGACCCGGTCTCGCTCTCGTTCTCGGACCTGAACGTGAACCGACGCGGCGTTTCGAAGTCGCTTCTGCTGGCCGTCTCCGACGCCGGCGACGGCGCCGGGACCTGGTCGGTCGAGGTGCGCCCGCAGGTGCAGTCGAGCGGCGTGGAGGTCGTCGTCCCGGGCGCGATCACGGTGGCGCCCGGCGGCGACGTCCAGGTGCCCATCACCGCTCGCGCGGCCGCCGACGCCGCGGCAGGGGAGGCGTACGGGTTCCTCGTCCTCCGCCGGGGCGAGGTCGTCCGGAAGGTGCCGTACGCGATGCTCGTCACGCGGCCCGGGCTCGAGTCGGTTCCCGTCCTCCCGCTCCGGCAGCTGCAGACCGGCGACACGCGCCGCGGCATCTCGCGCGCGGCGGCGTACCGCTACCCGGCGGCCGCGTTCGGACCAGCTCCGAGCTACTTCGGCGCCCCGGTGAACGAGGACGGAGCCGAGAAGCTCTACCGGATCCGGATCGACGAGCCCGCCGTCAACGTGGGCGCCGCGATCATCGCCTCCTCGGCGGGCTCGCTCGTGCATCCGTGGCTGCTCGGCTCGCAGGACGAGAACGACGTGCAGGGATACGCCGGCACGCCCGTCAACGTCAACAACCTGACGATCGACTACCCGCTCGACATCGGCGCCGCGGCGGCGATCTTCCCGCGCACGAAGGCGTACTACGTCGCAGTCGACTCGGGCCGCGACGAGTTCACCGGCCGGCGGCTCGGCGGCTCCTATGTGCTCAATGCCTGGATCGACGACGTGCAGCCGCCCCAGCTCGGCCTGATCACCTCGCGCGTCTCGGCGGGACGACCGACGCTGGCGCTGCGCGTGCTCGACCTCGGCTCGGGCGTCGACCCGTACTCGCTCACGATCGGCTACGGCCAGGCGCTCGTGGGAGCAGCCGCGTACGACCCGGGAACCGGAGTCGCGCTCTTCCCGCTGCCGGGCGAGGCGCCGCGGCTGCGCCTCGGCAGGCGGACGCTGTCCGCATCGGCCGCCGACTTCCAGGAGGCGAAGAACGTCGACTCGGTCGGCGACGAGCTGCTCCCGAACACGGCGTTTGCCTCGGGTCGGATCCGGGTCGTCAACCGCCCGACCGTGACCTGGCTCGGGCCGGAGCGGAACGAGTGCGCGACCGCGCGCACGCCGCTCGTCGCGCTCGCCGGTTCGACGGCGCGGATCCGCTCGGTCCGCTACTACCTGGGCCGGAAGCTGCTGGCGACCGACCGGCGCGGCGCGGAGGGCCTCTTCACGGCGACGTGGCGCAGAGGGGCGGCAGCGAAGGGAAAGCACACGCTGCGCGCGATCGTCACTGACGTGCGGGGGCGCAAGGCCGAGGCGCAGCGCGTCGTACGCGTGTGCAAGTAGCGGTCGTCACCGGCGCCTCGAGCGGTATCGGGGAGGCGACGGCGCGAGAGCTGACCCGGCGGGGCTGGCATTGCGTGCTCGTCGCCCGTCGGCAGGAGCGACTCGAGCCGCTCGCGGCCGAGCTCGGCGGCGAGTTCGAGCTCTGCGACGTGTCCGACCGCAACGAGGTGGACCGGACCGCCGCTGCGATCCTCGAGCGCCACCCGCGGATCGAACTGCTCGTCAACAATGCGGGCATCGCCGGACGAGCCGACTTCCTCACGCTCGAGCCGGAGCGGATCGAGACCGTCCTGCGGACGAACTACCTCGGGGGCGTCTGGTGTGTCCGCGCCCTCGAGCCGGGCCTGCAGCCGGGTGCGCACGTCGTCAACGTCGTCTCGGTCGCCGGTACGGTCTCGTTCGCGCCGGCAGGCCCGTACGCGGCGTCAAAGCACGCTCAGCTCGCGTTCTCTCGCTCGCTCGCCGGCCTGCTCGGGCCGCGCGGCGTCCGCGTGCACACGATCCTCCCGGGCTTCGTCGAGACGGAGGGCTTCCCGCAGCGGACTGCGCTCCGGAGCCGCTTCTTCCGTCGTGCCGTGGTCGGCCCGGAGCTCGTCGCGAAGCGGCTCGTCGACGCGGTCGAGTCCGGCAAGCGAGAGCTCTTCGTGCCGCGGTGGTACCGGGTCTTCGCGATCGCGCAGACGCTCTTCCCCGGCATCGTGGCGCGACTTGTCGCGCGCTCGGGCTATCGACGCCCGTAGGCCTCCTAGCCGTCGACGACCGAACGCTGCGCGCGGTCGGTGTCGCGGCGGATGCCGGTCGCGATCTCGTAGCCGATCGTGCCCGCGACGCGTGCGTGCGCTTCAGCGAGGACGCCGTCGCCGAGCAGCGTCACCGGCGTCCCCAACGGGAGCTCGCGGTCGAGCTCGACCGCGAACGCGTCCATCGAGATCGTGCCGACCACGCGTCGCAGCTCGCCGGCGACGCGCACCTCTGTCCCGCGTCAGGTCGCGCCGGAAGCCGTCTGCGTAGCCGACGGGAACGAGACCGATCCAGGTAGGCCGGTCGGCGACGAAGCGGCGTCCGTATCCCGTCGACTCGCCGGCCTGCAGCTGTCGCACCTGCGCGAGGTGCGACCCCCAGCGCAGGGCCGGCTCGAGCCCGTCCTCGGCCGGATCGGTGCCGAAGGGCGAGATGCCGTAGAGGGCGATTCCGCAGCGCGCCGCGTCGAGACGGGCGGCCGGGACGCGAAGGGCCGCGGCGCTGTTCGCGATGTGACGGGTCAGGTGGGCATGCGGCTCCGTCGCGGCGAGAAAGCGCTGCAACTGCTCGTCTGTGAAGGCGGCGTCGACGTCGGCGGACGCGAAGTGGCTCATCAGCCCCACGACGTCGCGCCCGGGCGCCGGCAGCTCCGCGAGGCCCCAGCGGCCCATGCCGGTGTCGAGCTTCAGGTGGACACGCACGCCCTCCGGCACCGGGCCCTCCGAGACGACGAGCTCGAGCCCCGCCTCACGTGCCGCGGCGACCTCGCCGCTCGCCGCCGGACCCATCACGAGGATCCGCGCGTCGCCGAGCGCCCGCCTCAGCGCAAGGCCTTCGGGGATGGTCGCGACGCAGAGCGCGGTCGCTCCCGCCTCGAGCGCGGCGCGACCGACGTCTACCGCGCCGTGGCCGTAGCCGTCCGCCTTCACGACGGCCCACAGCTCGGCCCCGTCGAGCGCGCGGAGGAGCGTCCGAGCGTTGTGGCGAATCGCACCGAGGTCGAGCGTGAGCTCGGAGCGGGCCATCAGCTCAGCTGAGGGCGGCGGGGATCGCGGAGACGATGTCTCCTGCGGTCAAGCCGACCTGGCGGCCGAAGCCACGGGCGGCGAGCCCGTGCGCGGTCGCGGCGGCGGCCGCCGCAAACCGCGGCTCGACGCCCTTCGCAAGGAACGCGGCCACGATCCCGGTGAGCACGTCGCCCGTGCCCGCGGTCGCGAGCCCGGGCGCGTCGGTGACGCACACGAGCGTCGCTTCCCCCGGCGCGGCGACGATCGTGTCCGCGCCCTTGAGCAGGCAGACGGCGCCGAATCGGTCCGCCCCGCGCCTGGCCGCCTCGAGACGGTGCGCGTTCACCCACGCCGAGTCCTCGCCGAGGAGGCGCGCCAGCTCGCCCGCATGCGGAGTGAGCACCGCGCGCGCGCCCCAGTCACCCGGCTCGAGCTCGTGCAGGCCGTCCGCGTCCAGCACGAGCGCGTGGTCGCCGAGGGCGAGCAGCTCGTCGCGCAGCCGCTTCGCCTCGGACGTCCGGCCGAGTCCGGGGCCGATCGCGAGGGCGCGCGCCTTGCCGGCGACGTCGAACGCGCCGGCCCAGGTCACCTTCACCGGTTCGAGCAGCCTTGTCTCGACGACGGGCAGCGATGCCTCCGGCACCGCGACGGCGACGTAGCCTGCGTCGGCACGGAAGGCGGCGGCCGCGGCCAGGCAGACCGCTCCCGTGAGACCGGGCGCGCCGCCGGCGACGAGCACCGCTCCCGCGCTGTACTTGTTGTCCTCGGGCCGCTTCCGGGGGACGAGCGAGAGGATCTCGCGGGTCACGAGCCGCAGCTCGGTCGGCGCCGGCTCGAGCCCGATGTCGGCGACGGCGATCTCGCCGGCGTGGAAGAGCCCGGGCGCGATCGCGAGCCCCGCCTTCAAGCCGTGGAACGTGACGGTGAGCTCGGCGCGCACCGCCGCTCCGGCCACCTCGCCCGTGGACGCATCTACGCCCGACGGCACGTCGACCGAGACCACGGGCGCGGCCGCAGCGTTGATCCGCTCGATCGTGGCCGCCGCTTCCTCGCGCGGCTCGCCGCGGAAGCCCGTCCCGAAGAGCGCGTCGACGATCACGTCAGCCTGCTCGACGGCGGTCGTCTCGACCGCGTCCCGGCCCTCCTCGCGCAGGATCCGCGCCGCGATCCGGCCGTCGCCTCCGTTCGCGCCGCCTCCACAGACGACGGCGATCCGGCGCGCGTCGGTGTAGCGCTGCAGCACCTCGCGGGCGACGGCCGCTCCGGCGCGCTCCATCAGCACCTCGACGTCGTGCCCCTCCTCGGCGGCCTTCATCTCGGCCGCGGTGTAGAGCGGATCAGAGCATCGCGTGACGACGGCCACTGCGGAGGCAAGCTCGCGCGAGTGCGTCATCGAGAGGTCGATCGCACCCGCTCCGACCCTCTCCGCCCAGGCCGCCACGCGCCCGGAGAGCCGCACCGACGGCTTCGGGCGCCCGGCGATCTCGATCTCTTTCCAGGCGAACGCGCGCGCGACGCCGAACCCGAGCGCCTTGCCGACGGCCTCCTTGCCGGCGAAACGGCCCGCATAGCTCTCGGCCGGGTTCTTGCGCGAGTCGCAGTACGCCTGCTCGGCGGGCGTGAAGCAGCGGTCGCGAAAGCCCGCGTAGCGGTCGAGCGAGCGGCGCACGCGCTCGATCTCGATCAGGTCGACCCCGACCCGAGTCACAGCGAGCGGTTGATCCAGTCGGGAACCTGCCCGATCGAGCTGAGCACCGCGTCCGGGATCGTCGAGGAGCGCTCGAGCGTCTCCGGGCGGAACTTCCCTGTGCGGAGGAGCAGCGTCTTCATGCCGAAGAGCTGCGCCCCCCGGACGTCCTGTTCGAGATCGTCGGTCACGATCCAGGTCAGCTCGGGCTCGGCGTCGAGCGCGGCGAGGGCTGCAGCGAAGCTCGCGGCGCTTGGCTTGCCGACGACCGTCGCCTCGACCCCCGTCGCGTACTCGAGCGCGGCCACGAACGCGCCGCCGTCGAGCATCGGCCCGCGCGCCGTCTGCCACCACGGGTTCTTGTGCAGGCAGAAGAGGTCGGCGCCGGCCTGGATCTCAGTGAAGGCGCGCGCGAGGTTCATGTGGCTGAAGACCTGATTCGTCTCCGGGGTCTCGTCGCAGCCGCCGAGGAGGACGGCGTCGGCGCTCTCGCCGACGAGATCGATCTCGGCCAGATCCGGCACGATCGCGGACATGACAAGCGCATAGACACGACGACCGCCCAGCTGCTGCGCCGCTGCGATCGGCGTCGTTTGGAGCTCGTCGTCGTCGAGCCCGAACCCCATTGCGCGGAGCTCCTCCGCGAGCGCGGCTCGCGAGCGCGTCGAGTTGTTGGTGACGAAGCGGAGCCGGTGTCCGTCCACACGCAGCCGCGCCACCGCCTCGACCGCGCCCGGGATTGGCTCGCCGGAGACATGGAGGACGCCGTCGACGTCGAGCAGAATGGCGGCCATGCCGGAGGAGTCTATTCGGGTGACGCGCTCGGTCGTGCTCCCGCTCGCGGAGGTGGAGCTCCGCTTCTCGCGCTCGAGCGGACCCGGCGGCCAGCACGCAAACACGGCCGAGACGCGCGTCGAGGCGGTCCTGGACGTCGAGGCCACCACGGCGCTGACGGAGCGCCAGAGACAGCGCGTGCTCGCGAAGGCGGGCAGAACGCTTCGCGCTGTGGCGCAGGACGAACGGAGCCAGTCGCGCAACCGCGAGCTCGCCGTTGAGCGGCTCGTCGAGCAGCTGCGCGAGGCGCTGAAGGTGGAGCGGCGCCGCGTCCCGACGAAGCCGACACGGGCCTCCCGCGAGCGCCGGCTGGAAGCGAAGAAGCGGCGCTCGCAGACGAAGAAGCTCCGGCGCGCGCCCGGTGACTAGGGTCGGCTCTGGGTTGGTGGACGTGCCGGCAAGCGCCGCGTGGCGTCATCTGGACGCTCGCGTCGGGTTCGAGGTCGTCTTTCTGCGCAAGGAGCAGGACGGCTACTCCCTCGAGGGCCACTCGACTGCGGTCGAGGACGGCGTGGCCTGGGGTATCCGCTACGCCATCACGGTCGACCCGAGCTGGCGCACGCGCTCGGCTCACATCGTCGGCCTGTCGGAGCTGGGGACACGCGAGGTGGGGCTCGAAGTTGACGGAAACGGCAGGTGGCGGATCGACGGCAGGCCCGCGCCGCATATCGACGGCTGCCTGGACGTCGATCTCGAGGCATCCGCGTTCACCAACGCCTTCCCGGTACACCGCCTCGGGCTCGAGGTGGGGCAGCGCGCCGACGCTCCCGCCGCCTACGTCCGGGCGCCGGGCCTGGAGGTCGAGCGGCTGGAGCAGAGCTATGCCAGGTTGCCCGACGTCGGTTCGCAGTCGCGCTACGACTACGCGTCACCCACGTTCGACTTCAGGGCCGAGCTCGTCTACGACGAATTCGGCCTCGTGCTCGAATACCCGGGCATCGCCGTGCGAGTCGCCTGACGGCGGGCGTACACTCGCCCCGTGGACGTGCTCCGGCTCGCGAGCCTGCTCGAGGAGCTCCCGCCCGAGCGGACGCGGCTGCTGGACAACCTCGGCCGCATCCGCCGCGAGATCGGCCCGCTCACGCCCGAGCTCTCCGACGCGCTCGCCGACCAGATGAACCTGCGCCGGGGCGACGTCCACGAGGTCGTCTCCTTCTACTCCTTCCTGCAGGTGCCGGTGGACGCTGTCCGGGTCTGCACGGGACCTGTCTGCGACTCCGCCGGCGCGCGTGAACTGCTCACGGGCGGCGCGATCGAGGTGCCCTGCCTCGGCCACTGCGAGCTCGCCCCGGTCGTCCTGCACGGCGACGAGGTCGCCGGCGGCGTTACCCACACCACGAATGGCTTCCTGCTCGAGCCCGACGACGTACGCGAGCCGCCGGACCTGACGCAAGACGAGGTCCTGGAACGGCTCGAGGCGTCGGGGCTGACCGGCATGGGTGGCGCGGGCTTCCCGACCTGGCGCAAGTGGGACGCGGTCCGACGCGAGCCCGGGCCTCGCATCGTGATCGTGAACGCCGACGAGGGCGAGCCGGGGACGATCAAGGATCGCTACGTGATGGAGCTGCGCCCGCAGCTGCTGCTCGAAGGGCTCGTCGCAGCGATGCGCTTCTGCGAGACGGACGAGGCCTACATCTACCTGCGCGAGGAGTACGCCAACGCGCGGGCGAGCCTGCGCGAGGCGATCGCCGCCCGCGAGCTTCCCGTCGAGCTCGTCATCGGCGCGGGAGCCTACATCTGCGGCGAGGAGACGGCGATGCTCGAGTCGATGGAAGGCCGGCGCGGGATGCCGAGGCTCCGCCCACCGTTTCCGGCGCAGGTGGGCTACCTCGGCCGGCCGACGCTGATCAACAACGTCGAGACTCTCGCGCACGTCGCCCTGATCCTCCGCGGCGACTGGCAGCCGGTGCGGCTCTGGTCCGTCACCGGCGCCGTCGCGAGGCCCGGCTGCTACGAGGCGCCGCTCGACGTCACGGTCCGCACCCTGATCGACGACTACGCGGGAGGTCTGACGACCGAGCCGAGCGCGATCGTTCCCGGCGGCGCCGCGAGCGGGATCCTGCCGCCAGCGGCGCTGGACACGGCGCTCACACGCGAGGCGCTCGCCGAGTGGGGCTGCGGCGTCGGCTCGGCGGCCGTCCAGGTCTTCCCCAGCACCTATTCCCCGCTCCGGTTGCTCGCGGAGACGATGCGCTTCTTCGCCGAGGAGTCGTGCCAGAAGTGCACGCCCTGTCGGATCGGGAACCGCGCGCTCCACGCGGTCTTCGCCGGCGAGCGAACAATGACGCCCGACACGCGTGACGAGTGGCTCGAGGCGATGGCGCTGACGTCGATCTGCGGGCTCGGACAGGCGGCGCCGATTCCCGTTCGGAATGCGTTCCGGCACTGGCCGGAGCTGTTCGAGGCGGTCTCCGCATGAGCGCCGACCTGCTGCGGCTCCTGTCGGGCTACCGCGCCACGCAGGCGATCCACGTCGCCGCGGTGCTCGGAATCCCCGACGTCCTTGCAGCGGGCGCGAGGCGCAGCGATGCGCTCGCCGAGGAGGTCGGCGCCGACCCCGACGCCCTCTACCGGCTCCTGCGCACCCTGGCGGCGATCGGCGTCCTCGAGGAGGACGGCGAGCGCGCCTTCGCGCTGACGCCGCTGGGCGAGCCGTTGCGCACCGACGTCCCTGGCTCGCTCCACGGGTGGGCGCTGCTCGTGGGCCGCGCCGAGCACTGGCGTTCCTGGGGCAACCTCGAGCACAGCATCCGCACGGGCGAGAACTCCTTCCGCGCGCTCTACGGCACGGACATCTGGGAGTGGCGGGCGGCCCGGCCGGAGGAGAGCGCGATCTTCGACGGAGCGATGCGGTCGCTGACCACGCTCTCGAACCGCGCTCTCCTGGACGCGTACGACTTCGGCCGTTTCGGCACGATCGTCGACGTCGGCGGTGGCAACGGCACGCTGCTGGCCGCGATCCTGGGCGCTCACACGGATGCCCGAGGCGTCCTCTTCGACCAACCGCACGTGATCACAGGCGCCGCGACGGTGCTCGAGGCCGTCGCCGATCGCGTCGACATCGTCGCCGGCAGCTTCTTCGAGTCGGTGCCGGAGGGCGGGGACGCCTACATCCTCAAGTCGATCGTCCACGACTGGGAGGACGAGCAGGCGATCGAGATCCTCCGGGTGTGCAGAGGCGCGATGTCGCCGGCGGCGACGCTGCTCGTGATCGAACGGATCCTCGCTCCGCCGAACGAAGACGCCGATGGGAAGTTCTCCGACCTGAACATGCTCGTCATGCCCGGCGGCCGAGAGCGTACGGAGGGCGAGTACGCCGCACTCTTCGAGAAAGCGGGGATCCGTCTCGCCCGAACCGTGGAGACCGCCGGCGGCTTCGCCGTGATCGAGGCCGTAGGATCGGACGCATGATCGAGTTCACGCTCGACGGCCGCACCGCGACGGCGAGCGAGGGGGAGCTGCTCGTCGACGCGGCAGCGCGGAACGGCGTCTTCATCCCGACCCTCTGCCACGACGACAAGCTCGACCCGTACGGCGGTTGCCGCATGTGCGTCGTCGGCGTCGAGGGAGCGCCGCGGCCCCTGCCGGCTTGCGCGACGCGCGTCGCCGACGGGATGGTCGTCTCGACGAACTCGAGCGTGCCGCAGCTGCGCAAGACGCTGACCGAGATGCTGCTCTCCGAGCACCTGAACGCCGACCCGGGCGGGCGACCGAACGAGCTCACTGACCTCGCCGAGGAGCTCGGCGCCGAAGCCCCGTTCATTCTCCCGGACGCCAAGCGCGAGCCGTACGCCGACCGGAACCGGCTGATGGGCTATGAGCCGGACACCTGCATCCTCTGCAACCGCTGCGTCCGCTACACGCAGGAAGTGATGCAGTGCTCGGCACTCTCGCTCGAGGGCCGCGGGCCGGAGGCGCGGATCGTCCCCACCTGGAGCCGCTCCTGGCTCGACACCGAGTGCGAGCTCTGCGGCGGCTGCCTGCAGACGTGCCCGACCGGCGCGATCTACGAGAAGTTCCTCGAGGGTGCGGGCGTCGAGGAGCGCGCCCTCGAGCAGGTGAAGACGACCTGCACGTTCTGCGGCGTGGGCTGCCAGCTCGACCTCAACGTCGACCCCGAGACGAAGCGGATCGTGAAGGTGACCTCGAAGCCGGAGTACGTCTCGAACGAGGGCAACCTCTGCGTCAAGGGACGCTTCGCCTTCAACTTCGTCCACCACCCGGACCGCCTGACCGAGCCGCTCGTCCGCGGAGAGGACGGTGAGCTGCACGAGACGACATGGGAGCACGCGCTCCAGGTCGCCGCCGACGGGCTCAAGGGGGTGATGGAGCGCCATTCCCCGCAGCACGTCGGGGTGCTCAGCTCGGCCCGGCTGACGAACGAGGAGAACTACCTGATCCAGAAGCTCGCCCGGACGGGGCTCGAGACCCACTCCGTCCACTCGTGCGAGGCCACCTGACACGCTCCGACCCTCTACGGCCTGGTCAGGTCGTTCGGCAGAGGCGCCTCCACCAATTCGATCCCCGAGATCGAGAACGCCCGCTTCATGCTCGTGATCGGCTCGAACACGACCGAGGCGCACCCGGTGCTCGCGCTCCGGATCAAGAAGGCCGTCCGGAAGGGTGCGACCCTCGTCGTCGCCGACCCGCGCGCGATCTGGCTGACGAAGCTCGCGAAGCGGCACCTGCAGCTCCGCCCCGGCTCGGACGTGTGGCTCCTGAACGCGCTCATGCACGTGATCCTCGAGGAGGGGCTTCAGGACGACGCGTACATAAAGGCCCACTGCGAGGACTTCGAGTCGGTGCGGGACGTCGTCGCCCGCTATACGCCCGAGGAGGCGGAGCGCGTCACCGGCGTCTCCGCCGAGGCGATCCGCGCGACCGCGCGCGAGTACGCGACCGAGCGGCACGCGGCGATCTTCTACACGCTCGGGATCACCGAGCACGCCTGCGGCGTCGACAACATCTGGTCGCTCGCGAACCTCGTTCTCATGACGGGGCATCTCGGCTACGAGTCGACCGGTCTGAACGCGCTCCGGGGCCAGAACAACGTCCAGGGGCTGAACGACTCCGGCGCGAACCCGCACTACTTCCCCGGTTACCAGCCGTGGGACGACCCGGAGGTGCGTGCGAAGTTCGCCGCCGCCTGGGGCGTCGACCTGCCCGAGCGGGCCGGCTACCGGCTCGACCAGATGATGTCCGGGCTCCACGACGGCCGGATCAAAGCGCTCTACCTGATCGGCGAGAACCCCGCGCAGACCGAGCCGAACGCACATCACGTCGAGGAAGGGCTGTCGAAGCTCGAGTTCGTCGTCGCGCAGGACCTCTTCCTGAACGAGACCTCGACGCGCCACGCCGACGTCGTCTTCCCGGCGTCGAGCTTCGCCGAGAAGGACGGCACGTTCACGAACACCGAGCGGCGGATCAACCGCGTCCGCGCCGCCGTGCCGCTCCCCGGGAACGCGCGCGGCGACCGCGAGATCGTGATCGCGCTCGCCCGCGCGCTCGGCTGCGACTGGCCGGACTACCCGGATGCGGAGTCGGTCTGGAACGAGCTCGCCGATCTTTGTCCGAACTGGGAGGGAATCCGCTACGACCGGCTCGAGCAGGAAGGGCTCCAGTGGCCCTGCACCTCCCGCGACCACCCCGGCACGATGTTCCTGCACGAGGAGCACCCGTCGCGGCCGTCCGGGAAGGGCAAGTTCCATCCGGTCGAGTACCAGCCGCCGATCGAGGAGCCGGATGCCGAGTACCCGTTCGTGCTCACGACCGGCCGGACGCTCTACCACTACAACTCGGCGACGATGACGATGCGCGAGGACGGGATCACCGACAAGCAGGTCGACCCCTTCGTCGAGCTCGCGCCTGAGGACGCCTCCGCGCTCGGCGTTGCCGAGGGCGACCGGCTGCGGCTCGTCTCGCGGCGCGGCGACCTCGAGGCCCGCGTGCAGCTCTCCGACCGCCTCTACCCCGGCCTCGTCTGGATGGCGCTCCACTTCGCCGAGGCCCGGGTGAACTGGCTCACGCACGACGTCGGCGACTCCTTGATCGGCACACCGGAGTTCAAGGTGTCCGCGGTCCGGCTCGAACGTCTGGTTTGAAGAGCAATACAGCGATCGGCTCACCGCGGCGGCATGTCGCCGAGTGCGAGTCGACCCAGCTCCTGCTCGGCGCGGACGATCCGGAGGGCGCGATCGCGACCACCGACCACCAGACTGCCGGGCGCGGCCGTCTCGGACGGAACTGGGTCGAGGTTCCCGGTACGTCGGTGCTCGTGTCGGTGCTGCTCCGGCCGCCCCCGGAGCTCGACGCACCGCAGCTTTCCCTCGTGGGCGGCCTGGCGGCGGCGCTCGCCGCGGAGCAGGCGTTGGAGCTCGCGGCCCAGATCAAGTGGCCGAACGACGTCATGATCGACCGCCGCAAGGTGGCGGGCGTGCTCGCGGAGGCGCGCGAGGGCGTCGTCGTCCTCGGCATCGGCGTCAACGTCAACCAGACGCGCGAGGAGCTACCGGAGGACGCGAAGGTGCCGGCCGCGTCGCTGCGGACGGTCGACGGGCGCGTGCGGGATCGGGAGGAGCTGCTCGCGTCCATGCTGGAGCGCCTGGACGGCTTCTATGCCGCCTGGCGCGACGGCGGCCTCGACGCGGTCTACGACGACCTCGGCGCGCGCGACTTCCTCCGTGGGCGGCGGGTCGTCGTCGACGGGATCGGCGGCGTCGCGCAGATGATCACTCGCGACGGCCGGCTCGAGATCGAGACGACGTCAGGCCCGGTGCTCGTCCAGAGCGGTGAGGTCGTCTTCGAGCGCTGACAGTTCTGCGGCCGTGTTCACGTTCACGAGCAGTCGTGTGTCGGTCTCGAGCACACGAGTGTTGACGCCGCGAAGCGAGTAGTCGCCCGAGGCGACGCGCCGCTCGAGCTCGGGGAGGTCGTGTTTCGAGTAGGCGCCGGGTAGCGGGCCTGTCTGCGGGACCGCGTTCGCCGCGCCGAGCTCGCGCAGCAGTTCGGCCGTGACGAGCGGGCAGTCGACCGGAAGGACGACGGCGGTCTCAGTCGTGGCCGCCCGGAGACCCGCGATCACGCCCGCGATCGGCGCGCGCGGCTCGGCTGGTTCGACGACGACGTCGAACGGCAGCTCGAGCTCGCCCTTGCCGACGGCGATCCGCTCGTCGCACGCCTCGCCGAGGATGCGCCAGGCCCGCTCGGCGAGCGTCTCGCCGCGCAGCGTCGCGAGCGCCTTCGGCGACCCGAACCTCGTCGATGCGCCACCGACCAGGAGCACGCCGGTCAGACGGTGATCCGCCACGGCTCCGTGTAGACGTTGAGCGACCCGCCGCGGACGAAGCCGCAGAGCGTGATCCCACGGTCGGCGGCAAGCTCGACCGCGAGCGAGGAGGGCGCGCCGACGGCGACGAGGATCGGGCAGCCCGCGACTGCGGCTTTCTGGACGAGCTCGAACGAAAGGCGGCCGCTGACGCACAGGATCGACCGGGAGAGGGGCAGCAGACCGTCGAGGAAGGCGCGCCCGACCACCTTGTCCATCGCGTTGTGGCGACCGACGTCCTCGCGCACGCAGAGGAGCTCCCCCTCACCGGAGAAGAGCCCCGTCGCGTGCAGGCCGCCGGTCGCCGCGAAGGCCGCCTGCGCCTCGCGCAACCGCTCGGGCAGCTCCGCGACGAGCGACGCGAGCACGTGCAGATCGCTGTCGACGGTGGCCGCCTCGACCGCCACCGCCTCCAGCGCGCCTTTGCCGCAGACGCCGCACGAGGAGGAGGTGTAGAAGTGCCGCTGCAGGCGGTCGAGGTCGACGTCGGGCGCCTCGAGCTCGACCGTGTTGGCGGCGAAGTCGTCCGGCACGCGGGCGCGGATCGGCCGCAGACCTTCCGCGATCGCGAACCCGAGCGCAAGCTCCTCGTCGTGCCCCGGCGTCCGCATGGTCACGGCGACCGGAACGCCCCCGATCCGAAGCTCGAGCGGCTCCTCGACGGCGACGACGTCGCCGGCTTCCCCGCCGGGCACGCGCGTCACCCGCACCCGCGCCGTCGTGTGGGGCGGTGCCTCCTCCACGGCTCACAGCATCTCAGTCCTCGCCTGCGCCGGCGTCGGACAGGATCGAGGCGATCTCGTCGTAGCCGGAACGACGCGCGTGCTCGAGCGGCGTCACGCCCTCGCGGTCGGCCAGACGTGTGTCGGCGCCGGCCTCGACGAGCAGGCGGACGATCTCCTGGTGCGCCGGACCGCCGTCGCCGAGGATGACCGCCTCGAGCAACGCCGTCCAGCCAAGATCGTTGACGTGATCGACGTCGATTTCGGTCTCCAGAAGCGCGCGCACGATCTCCACGTGTCCGCGGTCGGCGGCCGGGATCAGCGCTGTCCCGCCGAAGCGGTTCGTGCTGCGTAGGTCCGGACGCGCTCGAAGCACCTCGCGCAGCACGTCGAGATAGCCCGTCTCGCCGGTCGAGAGCAGTGCGTTCGTGCGCATGTCGTCCTGGAGATCGACGTCGGCGCCTGCTGCGACGAGCGCGCGCACCGTCTCCGCCGAGCCGGCATACGAGGCCGCCGTGACTGCGGTGCGACCGGTCTCATCCCGGCTGTCGATGTCGACTCCTTCCTCCAAGAGCCGCGCGACCTCCGCCGCGTCGCCGCGCTCGGCCGCCCGAACGAGCTTCACGTCGGGCCCGCCGCGGTCGGAGCCGCCGCACGCGCCGAGCAGCAAGGCGCAGGCGAAGAACGCAACGCGGGTTATTCGACCGTGACTGTCTTCGCGAGGTTGCGCGGCTGGTCGACGTTGAGGCCCCGCAGCCGCGCGATCCGGTAGGCGAGCAGCTGGAGCGGGATGATCGCGAGTACCGCCTGCAGGAACTTCGGCGTCTTCGGCACGTAAATGACGTCGTCGGCGTGGTGCTGGATGTCCTCGTTGCCGTCGGTCGCGATCGCGATCACGTGGGCGCCGCGCGCACGCACCTCCTGGATGTTCGAGACGAGCTTGTCGTAGACGTGGATGTCGGTTGCCACCACAACGACGGGCGTGTCCTCGTCGAGGAGGGCGATCGGCCCGTGCTTCATCTCGCCGGCCGAGTACGCCTCGGTCGGGATGTAGCTGATCTCCTTCAGCTTCAGCGCCCCTTCGAGCGCGACCGGCAGGCCGATGTGACGGCCGAGGTAGAGGAAGAACGGCCGGTCCCAGAAGCGCTGGGCGATCTCCTCGATCGGATGATCGCCGTCGAAGAAGCGATCGATCCGCTTCGGCAGCGCGTAGACCTGGTCGAGGATGAACGAGAGCTCGCCGGGTGGCATCGTCTGGCGCACCTGCGCGAGCTTGAGCGCGACGAGGTAGAGCAGCGACACCTGCGCCGTGAAGGTCTTCGAAGCCGCAACGCCGACCTCGAGCCCGCAGCGGGTGTAGAGGACCGAGTCGACCTCGCGGGTGATCTGCGAGCCCATCATGTTCGTGATCGCGACGGTCCGCGCTCCCTTCTGGCGGGCGAGCTTCATCGCCTCGATCGTGTCGCGCGTCTCGCCCGACTGCGAGATTCCGATCACGAGCGTGGCCTCGTCGATCACCGGGTTGCGGTAAATCCACTCGGAGGCGATGTCGGGCTCGACCGGGACGCGCGCCCACTCCTCGATCACGTACCGGCCGACAACGCCGGCGTGGTACGCGGTGCCGCAGGCGAGGATCACGATCCGGCGCAGCTCGCGCACTTCGTCCTCCGTCATGCCGAGGCCCTCGAGCACGAGCGTCCCGTGGCGGACGCGGTCGCCGATCGTCTCGGCGACGGCCTCCGACTGCTCGTAGATCTCCTTGAGCATGAACGTCTCGTAGCCGCCCTTCTCGGCGCCCTCGTCGTCCCAGTCGAGCTCGAGCGGCTCGTGCTCGACGGCCGTCCCGTCGGGCCGCGTGAACGTCGCGCCCGCCGGCGTGATCTCGACGATGTCGCCGTCGTCCGGGAACTGGACCCAGCGCGTCTCGCGGAGGAAGGCTGCGGCGTTCGAGGCGAGGAACATCTCCCCCTCGCCGATCCCGACCACGAGCGGCGTCTGGTGGCGGGCCGCCACGAGCACGTCCGGGTGGTCGTGGTGGATGACGACGAAGGTGAAGTGGCCTTCGAGATCCCCGTAGGTGCGCCGGACCGCCTCGGCCAGATCACCCTCGTAGTGCCGCTCGATCAGATGCGTGACCGTCTCCGCGTCCGTCTCGGAGGTGAAGACATGGCCGTCGGCAATGAGGCTTTCGCGCAGCTCACGGTAGTTCTCGATGATTCCGTTCAGGACGATCGAGAGCTTCGAGCCGTCGCAGCCGGCGAGGGGGTGTGCATTCGCCTCGGTGACGCCGCCGTGTGTGGCCCAGCGGGTGTGGCCGAGACCGTGCGTGGCGTGCGAGCCGTTCGGGCCGGCCGCCTCCTTCAGGTTCTGCAGGTTGCCTACCGCGCGGACGTAATCGAGGCCGCTCTCCTCACGGAGTGCGATGCCGGCCGAGTCGTAGCCGCGGTACTCCAGCCGCTCGAGGCCGTGGAGCAGCAGCTCCTTGCATTCCCTGGGCCCGACGTATCCGATGATCCCGCACATCCAAGCCCCCCTTTTCACCGCGACCGCAACGATTCCGAGAAAGCACAAGAGCCCGGCACCGGTTTTCGCTGGAAAACCGTCCCGCTGCGTCGCGGGTCAGCCGAGCTCCCCCTGTACGAGGGAGGCGATCCTACCACAGAGATCGCGCGCCTCCTGCTCCGTTTCTGCCTCTCCGAGAACCCTAATCAAAGGTTCAGTCCCCGAGGCTCGCACGAGCACCCGCGCTTTGCCGTTCAGCGCGGTGTTCAGGCGTTCCGCCTCCGCGAGCGCAGCCTGCGGCACGTCGCCGCCGCCCACGCGGACGTTTTCCTGCACCTGCGCGTACTTCGGCATCACACTCGCCGCCTCGGCGAGAGTCGTCCCACGGATCGCGTCGCAGAGGAGCAGCGCCGCCGCGAGGCCGTCGCCGGTGACGTGGTCACGCAGGCAGATCAGGTGGCCGGACTGCTCGCCGCCCAGGATCGCCCCCTCGCGCCGCAGCGCTTCGAGCACGTAGCGGTCGCCGACGGCGGTGGTGAGCACGCGAATGCCCCGCTCCTCCATCAGACCGGTGGAAGCCGAGGTTCGTCATCACCGTCACCGCGACGACGTCAACGTCGAGGTGGAGGGCGAGGATGGCGAGGATCTGGTCGCCGTCGACAGTCTCGCCGTTGGCGTCCACGGCGAGCATGCGGTCGCCGTCCCCGTCGAAGGCGACGCCGAGGTCGAGTCGCTTCTCTCGCACTTCGCGCGAGAGAAGCGATAGGTCGGTTGCTCCACAACCCAGGTTGATGTTCTCGCCGTCGGGCTCATTGCCGACCGCGGTGACCTCCGCACCGAGCTGCTCGAAGGCCTGCGGTGCGATCCCGGAGTACGCCCCGTTCGCACAGTCGACCGCGATCCTGAGTCCGGACAGGTCGGTCCCGAACCGTTCGACGATGTGCTCGAGGTAGCTGTCCGTCGCAACGTCTACGCGGTCGACCGTGCCGCCGCCAGTCTCGGGCGCATCGAGCAGCGCCTCGATCTCCTCCTCCGACGCATCGGTCAGCTTGTTGCCGTCGGCGTCGAAGAACTTGACCCCGTTGTATGCAGGCGGGTTGTGCGAGGCGGAGATGACGACGCCGAGGTCGAGTGCGAGCAGCGCGACGGCCGGTGTCGGCAACACGCCCGCGAGCACGGCATTCCCGCCGGCGTCGACGACGCCGCGCGCGAATGCCTCCTCCAGCTCGGGGCCGGAGCCGCGCGTGTCGCGGCCGACGAAGACGCGGCCGCGGCCGGACCACAGCGTCGCCGCCTTGCCGAGCCGCTCCACGAGCTCGACGGTGAGTCCCTCGCCGACGATCCCACGTACCCCGTCGGTGCCGAAATAGCGCCTCACGGGCGCGGGCTAGCGCTTCGAGAACTGGGGCGCCTTGCGCGCCTTGTGCAGCCCGGCCTTCTTGCGCTCGACCTGGCGGGCGTCGCGTGTGAGGAAGCCCTCGCGCTTCAGCGCGACGCGCAGCTCGGGGTCCGCCTCGACGAGCGCGCGGGCGATCCCGTGCCGGACCGCGCCGGCCTGGCCGGACGGCCCACCGCCGTGGACGCGCACACGGATGTCGAACGTCCCCTCGACCCCGGCCGTCTTCAGCGGGGCAAGTGCCGCGACGCGGTGGGTCATGCGCGGGAAGTAGTCCTCGAGCGTGCGGCCGTTGAACCAGGTCTTGCCGTCGCCGGGACGAAGGATCACGCGGGCGACGGACGTCTTGCGCTTGCCGGTGCCGAAGTACTGGGCCTGCTCTGCCACTACGAAACCTCCAACGTCTTCGGGGCCTGGGCCTCGTGCGGGTGCGTCGGCCCAGCGTAGATCTTGAGCTTCGTGATCTGCTGGCGCGCGAGCCGGTTCCGCGGAAGCATCCCCTTGACCGCCTTGCGCAGCACTTCGGTCGGCCGCCGCTCGAGCTGCTCGCGCAGCGTCCGCGAGCGCAGCCCGCCGGGGTAGCCCGAGTGCCGGTGATACATCTTCTGGTCGAGCTTCTGGCCGGTGACCGCGATCTTCTCGGCGTTGACGACGATCACGAAGTCGCCGGTGTCGACGTGCGGCGTGTAGGCCGGCTTGTTCTTGCCCCGCAGCGTGTCGGCGATCTGGGTCGCGAGACGGCCGAGGGTCTTGCCGTCGGCGTCGACGACGTACCACTCGCGTGCGATCTCGCCCGGCTTTGCGCTGTAGGTCTTCATTTCACAGGCTGTCTTTTACAGACAAAGGGCGCACATCGGGTGCGCCGGCGGCGGATCGTAGCAGAATCCAGGCCGCCGGAACGACGACGAAAGCCGTCGCGGCGACCGCGAGCGCCTCGACGCCGACCTCGCTGTAGAAGACGCCGCCGAGCAGCACGAGGGCCGCGCCGGTGAAGCTCGACAGCTGGTCGGTCAACCCGATCAGCTTGCCCCGCTCGGCCGGGAGCGCGCGGTCGGCGAGCTCCGTCACCGCGGCGACGTAGGAGACGTTCCAGCCGAGGCCGAGCAGGAAGAGCGAGGCGGAGACCCAGAAAACGCTCTCGAACCAGGCGAGGGCAAGCGTGGAAACGCCCATCAGCAGCAGGCCCGCGACCTGGCCCGGACGCCGCCCGACCGCGTCCACGATCTGGCCGATCACGAGCACGAGCGCGTACATGCCGACGATGTGGAGGCTGATCACGGTGAACACGTCGGACTGGTGGTGGCCGTGGTCGATCACCAGGTAGCCGGTCAGGTTCATCACCGAGACCATGCAGGCGAAGCTGGCGATCGCCGCGACAAGCGCCGTCAGCACACCAGGGCGGCGGACGATCTCGCGGAGCGGCGCAGCCTCCTCGTCGGTGCCGCCGGCATCGAAGTGGAGCTTCTGGGCGATCGTGCGCGGGTCCGGGCGGACGCAGAGGACGAGCACGAGGCCGATCACCATGATTCCGGCGGCGGCGATCCACGGCAGCACGAGCGCCTCCAAGTCGAGCTCCTTGCCCGCGAACAGCGGCCGGAAGACGAGCGGGCCGAGCGCCGCGCCGAAGAGCGCGCCGAAGAGGACGTACGAGATCCCACGCGCGCGACGCGCAGGCGGATACATGTCGGCCGCCGCCGCCCTCGAGAGCAGAATCGTCCCCTGCGCAACCCCGACGAGCGCGAAGCCGGCGATCACGAGCAAAGCCGAGTCGACCTCGCAGCCGAGTGCGGTCGTCAGGCAGCCGCCGATCCCGGCGAGACAGCCGCCCGCGAGCACGGGGATCCGGCCGTAGCGGTCCATCAGCCGGCCGGCGGGAAGCGCGGCTAGCGCTCCGGCGGTGAGGAAGATGGCCGGCCCGAGGCCGAGGATCCCCTCGACGTCGGTGACGAGCACGAGCGTCACGGTCCCGACCGCAACGGCGAGCTGGACCATGCCGGAGAGCGACGTCAGCGTCGCCGCGAGCAGGATCGTGTTGCGCCGGATCGGGAACTGCTCCATCGCCGCAGCCTACGCCAGCGCCGCGCGGAGACCTGCGCGGAAGGCGGACGCACCGCCGTGGGACGGATGGCGCACGTAGCGGCCGCCGAGCCTGGCGTGGGCGAGCCGGCCGACCGGGAGCACGCGGCGGGCGCAGGCGAGCTCGGCGAGGAACGGCGCGCCTGCCTCGATCTCGCCGCGCGTCGGCGGTCGGTTCGAGCTGTTCGTGCCGGGATGAGTGGGAACGAGGTTCCAGAGCAGGACGTCGTTCGCGATCCCGAGCTCAGCGAGCACGCGGTGGACGATCGTCGCCGTCGCCTCGGCCGGGCCCGTTCCCGTCAGCTGCCGCTCCGAGGTGAGCGGGATGCCCGAGACACGCGTGCCCCGGTAGCCGGGAGCCTCGGCGACGAGCAGCAGCGACGCGCCAACCTTCGCGGCCAGGTACGCCTCGAGCCGGTCGCGCAGGAGCCCCGAGTCGGCGTACTGGTTGAACGTCGCGCCGATCCGCGCCGCTGCGAGCCGCTCGACGAAGCCCGTCTCCATCGAGAACTAGCCTACGGAGGCGTGCATCGCCGCCGCGTCGTCGTCCAGGGTCATGTGCAGGGCGTCTTCTTCCGCGAGACGATGCGGCGACGCGCGCTCGCCGGGAACGTCGCAGGCTGGGTGCGGAACCGGCCGGACGGGACCGTCGAAGCGGTCTTCGAGGGCGAGCGCGACGCGGTCGAGCGACTCGTGGCTTTCGCGCGCGAGGGCCCGCGCGGGGCGCGCGTCGACTGGGTCGACGTCGCGAGCGAGGAGCCCGAGGGCCTGGCGGGCTTCGAGATCGGCTAGACGAGGCTCGAGCTCGAGCACGCGCCGCAGCGAGCGCACGGCCTGGCCGATCCGATGCTCGTTCTCGACGAGGGCGAAGCGGACGTGGCCGTCACCGTCGGGGCCGAATCCGATGCCCGGGCTCACGGCGACGTGCGCATCCCGCGCCAGGAACTCCGCGAAGGGCAATGAGCCCTGCTCGCGATAGGGCTCCGGGATGGGAGCCCAGACGAACATTGTTCCCCGCGGCTTCGGAAACCGCCAGCCCGCGCGCTCCAGCCCGGTACAGAGGGCGTCGCGCCGCGACTCGTAGATGCGGCATACCTCGACGGGATGGTCGGGCCGCTCGTTCATGGTCACGATCGCCGCGATCTGGATCGGCTGGAACGTGCCGTAGTCGAGGTACGACTTCAGGCGCGTGAGCGCCCCGACGACGTCGGCGTTGCCGACGAGGAAGCCGACCCGCCAGCCGGCCATCGAGAACGACTTCGTCAGCGTGTACAGCTCGACGCAGCACTCCTTCGCGCCCTCGACCTGGAGGATCGACGGCGGCTCGTGCCCGTCGAAGGCGAGGTCGGCGTAGGCGAAGTCGTGGACGACGAGCAGGCCGCGCTCGCGGGCGAAGGCGACCACCCGCTGCATGAAGTCCAGCTCGACGGTCGCGGTCGTCGGGTTGTGTGGGAACGACAGGATCACGACGCGTGGACGCGGGCGCGCACGGGCGTAGGCCTCGGCGAGGTTGCCGAACAGGTCCTCGTCGGGACCCATCGCCACCTGGGTGACGGCGGCGCCGGCGAAGATCGGCGCGTAGACGTGGATCGGATAGCTCGGGCTCGGCACGAGCGCGGCGTCGCCCGGCTGGAGCAGCACCCACATCAAGTGCGAGAGCCCCTCCTTCGCGCCGATCGTGTTGAGCACCTCGCGCTCCGGGTCGAGCTCGACGCCGAAGCGGCGCCGGTAGAGGTCGGCGGCGGCGAGGCGGAGCTTCGGGATCCCGCGGGAGGCGGAGTAGCGGTGGTTGCGCGGCTTCTGCGCCGCCTCGATCAGCTTCTCGACGGCGAGCTCGGGCGACGGCAGGTCCGGGTTCCCGAAGCCGAGGTCGATCACGTCCTCGCCCTCGCGGCGAAGCGTCGCCGTCAGCTCGGCGATGTGCGCGAAGACGTACGGCGGCAGCGCGCCGACGCGCCTGAACTCCAATGGCTCACTCCCACTCAATCGTGGACGGCGGCTTCGAGCTGATGTCGAGCGCGACGCGGTTCACGCCCGGGATCTCGTTGATGATCCGGCTCGAGATCGTCTCGAGCAGGTCGTAAGGCAGCCGTGCCCAGTCGGCCGTCATCGCGTCCTCGGACGTCACCGCTCGGATCACGATCGGATAGGCGTACGTGCGCTCGTCGCCCTGCACGCCGACGGACTTGATCGCGGGCAGCACGGCGAAGCTCTGCCAGAGGTCGCGGTAGAGGCCGGCGCGGCGCACCTCCTCCTGCAGGATCGCGTCGGCGGCGCGGAGGATCTCGAGCCGCTCTCGCGTGACCTCGCCGATGATCCTGATCGCGAGGCCGGGCCCCGGGAATGGCTGCCGCCACACCATCCGCTCGGGCATCCCGAGCTCCTCGCCGACACGGCGCACCTCGTCCTTGAAGAGGAGGCGGAGGGGCTCGACGAGCTCCATCGCCATGTCCGCGGGCAGGCCGCCGACGTTGTGGTGCGACTTGATCTTGGCGGCGACGCCGTCGGTGCCGCCGGACTCGATCACGTCCGAGTAGAGCGTCCCCTGGACGAGGAAGCGGACGTCGCCGAGCGCGTGCGCCTGCTCCTCGAAGACGCGGATGAACTCCTCGCCGATCAAGCGCCGCTTCTGCTCCGGCTCGTCGACGCCCTCGAGCCGCGAGAGAAATCTGTCCTGCGCCCGCACGTGGACGAGCGGGACGTGGAAGTGACCGCCGAAGGTCTCCACGACCTGCTCTGCCTCGTGCGAGCGCATGAAGCCGTGGTCGACGAAGACGCACGTGAGCTGGTCGCCGACCGCCTTGTGCACGAGCAGCGCGGCGACAGCCGAGTCGACACCGCCGGACAGGGCGCAGAGCACGCGGTGCGAGCCCACCTGAGCGCGGATTCGCTCGACCTGCTCCTCGATCACGGCGGCGGGAGTCCAGGCGGGCCGCGCATCCGCGATCCCGAAGAGGAAGTTCTTGAGCACGTCCTGCCCATGAGGGGTGTGCCGGACCTCGGGGTGGAACTGGACGCCGTAGAGCCCGCGCCCGCGGTCCTCGAACGCCGCGATCGGCGTCGACGGCGAGCCGGCGACCACCTCGGCGCCGGCGGGCGGCGCGGTCACGGAATCGCGATGGCTCATCCAGACGGTCTGCTCGGGCGGCAGCCCGGCGAAGAGCGCCCCGTCCCCGGCTGCCAGCGCCGTCTTGCCGAACTCCGACACCCCCGTCCGCTCGACCGTGCCGCCGAGCTCGAGCGCCATCAGCTGCATGCCGTAGCAGATCCCGAGCGTCGGGACGCCGAGCTCGTAGATGCCCGGGTCGATGCTTGGAGCGTCCGCCGCGTAGACGGAAGCCGGCCCGCCCGAGAGGATCAGTGCCAGCGGGTTCCGTGCCCGCACCTCGTCGGCGCGGAGGCGATGCGAGACGAGCTCGGAGTAGACGCGCGCTTCACGGACGCGGCGCGCGATCAGCTGCGAGTACTGCCCGCCGAGGTCGAGCACGAGCACCGGCCGCTCCTCCGCGACGGGCTCGGGCGCGGGGAGCGGATGCACGGTTGCCAGCTAGGGCCTCCGGTAGTTCGGCGATTCCTTCGTGATCGTGACGTCGTGCGGATGGCTCTCCCGGAGCCCGGCACCGGTGATCCGCACGAAGCGCGCTTCGAGCTTCAGCGCCTCGACCGTGGGTGCGCCGCAGTAGCCCATCGCCTGCCTGAGGCCGCCGACGAGCTGGTAGAGGATCTGCTGCACCGGCCCCTTGTAAGGGACGCGTCCCTCGATCCCTTCCGGCACGAGCTTGTCCACGTCCTCGACGTCGCCCTGGAAGTACCGGTCCTTCGAGAACGAGCGTGCCTTCATCGCGCCGAGCGAGCCCATGCCGCGGTACTCCTTGAAGCGCTCACCCTGGACGAGGATCACGTCGCCCGGGCTCTCGTCCGTGCCCGCCAGCATCGAGCCGAGCATGACCGAGTCCGCGCCGGCCGCGACCGCCTTCGCGATGTCGCCAGAGGAGGTCATGCCTCCGTCGGCGATCACGGGGACGCCGTGCCGGAGCGCGACCTCGGCGCATTCGAAGACCGCGGTGATCTGCGGCACCCCGACGCCGGCGACCACCCGAGTCGTGCAGATCGAACCGGGCCCTTGGCCTACCTTGACGGCGTCGGCGCCGGCATCGATCAACGCCTCGGCGGCCTCCGCGGTCGCGATGTTGCCGGCGATCACCTGCACGTCCGATTCCGCCTTCAGCCGTCGCACCATCTCGACGACGGCGCCCGAGTGGCCGTGCGCGGTGTCGACGACGAGCACGTCGACGTCGGCATCGACGAGCGCTGCCGCGCGCTCGGCGGCGTCCGTGCCGACGCCGACCGCCGCCCCGACCCGCAACCGCCCCTGCTCGTCCTTCGTCGCGAGCGGGAACTCGATCCGCTTCCGGATGTCCTTGACCGTGATCAGCCCGCGGAGCCGGCCGTCGGCGTCGACGACGGGCAGCTTCTCGATCTTGTTCCGGTGCAGGATCCGGCTCGCCTCGTCGAGCGTCGTGCCGACAGGCGCGGTGACGAGATCGCGCGCGGTCATCAGGGTCGACACGGGCTGGCTCGTGTTCGACTCGAACCGAAGGTCGCGGTTGGTCAGGATCCCGACCAGCACGCCGCTCTCGTCGGTGATCGGAACGCCCGAGATCCGGTAGCGCTTCATCAGGGCGAGCGCGTCCGCGACGGAGTCGTCGGGCCGCAGCGTGACGGGCTCGACGATCATCCCCGACTCGGAGCGCTTCACCTTGTCGACCTCGGCGACCTGGTCGGCGATCGAGAGGTTCCGGTGGAGGATTCCGAGCCCGCCCTCCCGGGCGAGCGCGATCGCGAGCCTCGCCTCGGTGACCGTGTCCATCGCCGCGGACACGATCGGGATCTCGAGCGCGATCGTGCGAGTCAGGCGCGTCGCCGTGCGCACGTCGTTCGGCAGCACGGACGACTCGGCCGGCACGAGCAGGACGTCGTCGAAGGTGAGGCCCTCACGGCCGAACTTCTCGTCGAACGACAGCTCCTGCCCTTCCAAGGACGACAGGGTAACACCCTGTCTGGACGGGTTATCCGACCGGAGCGAGCTCGGCGAGCTCGACGCCCGGGAGCAGGCGGCCCGCCTCGCGCGGGTCGAAGCGCCCTGCCCCGACCTCGAGCGTCGCAGCCGCTCCGGCGGCGACCGCGATCCGCAGTGCGTCCTCCGAAGACTTCCCGGCGATCCGCGCCGCGATGAACTGCGCGAGCAGCACGTCGCCGGCGCCGACCACCGAGACGGCCTCGAGGAACGGCGCCGTCGCCTTGTACCGCTTCACCTGCCGCTCCTCGCGGAAGAGCGCGTAGCACCCCGACTCGAGCGTGATGTGGACGTTGCGGGCGCCGAGCTCGGCGATCGCGTCGAGCGCCATCAGGTAGTCCTCCTCGTCCTCGAGCTCCTGCCCGACGACGTGCTCGGCCTCGCGCTGGTTCGGCGAGACGAGGTACGGCTCGGCTTCGGTTCCGACGCGCAGCGGCTCCCCCTCCGTGTCGAGCACGACGGGAACGCCGCGACGGTTGAGGTCGCGGATCGACTCTGCGTAGAAGCTCTCGTCGACGCCGCGCGGTAGCGAGCCGGCGAAGACGACGTAGTCGGCGCCGCGCGACAGGTAGTGGAGCTTCTCGAGCAGCGTCTCGAGCTCCGTCGCGTCCACCTTGGGGCCCCACTCGTTGATCTCGGTGTACGACCCCTCGGTCGGGTCGACGACGGCAGTCGACGTCCGCGACTCCTCGGCGATCCGCACGAAGTCGTTGAGGATCGCCTCGGAAGTCAGCTCCTCGACGATCCGCGTCCCGGTCCGGCCGCCGGCGAGCCCGGTGGCGACCACCGGCACCTCGAGCTGCTTCAGCGCGCGCGCGACGTTGATCCCCTTGCCGCCGGCGAGGGTCAGCACCTGGCTCGCACGGTGACGATGCCCCCGCTGGAAGTGGGGCACGGTCAGCGTTCGGTCGAGCGCAGCGTTGAGCGTGACGGTGACGATCATCCGGGCCTCACGAGAACAGGCCGCCGAGGTGATGGAGCGTGCGGCGAGCGTAGAAGCCTATGCGGTCGAGCCGGCCCGGGCGCTCGACAGCAGCGGCCGCGACGAGCGGGGAGGTGGCGATTACCTTGCCGCGGTCGAGCACCCTCACCTCGCCGAGGCGCTGCCCGCGGCGAACCGGCAGCTCGACCTCCACAGGCGCGACGACACGCTCGACGAGCGGGCGCTCCACATGCACCACGCGCAACGCCGGCTGCGCCGCGACGAGCCGGACGTCCGGCTGCTCGTAGGCCGTCCGCGCGCGCGCGTAGGTGCGGTCGCCGTCGATCGCCCACACCGTCCGGTAGCGCGAGAGGCCCCAGGCGAGGAGCTCGGCCAGGTCGGCGTTCCGGGCTTCCCTCGTCTGGCCGCCGAGCAGTGTCGCGTAGATGGTGACGCCGCCGCTGCGGGCCGCCGCGACCTGCGACCAGCCGGCGCCGCTCGTGTGCCCCGTCTTGACGCCGATCAGCCTCGGGAACGTGGTGAGGAGGTCGTTCCACGTGTGCAGGCGGCGTCCGGCGGCGGTCACGTCGACGAGCCGCACGGTCTCCCGGATGAACGGCTTGTTCATCGCGACGCGCGCGAGCTTCGTCACGTCCCGGGCGCTCGAGACGTGGCCGGGCGTGTCGAGGCCGTCCGGATTGACGAAGTGGGTGTCGGTGAGCCCGAGCTCGCGGGCGCGGGCGTTCATGAGGTCGACGAACCGGGCCACGGAGCCGTTCCCGACGTGGGCGGCCACGACGTTCGCCGCGTCGTTGGCGCTCTGCACGAGCGCGGCGCGAAGCAGGTCGCGGATCGCGATCCGCTCACCCGGCCGCACGTTGATCGTCGACTCGCCGACTCGGGCGGCACCGCCGCTCACCGTCGCCACCTCGTCCAGGGACGTGCGCTCGAGCGCGACGACGGCAGTCATCAGCTTCGTGATCGAGGCAATCGGAAGGCGCTCGCGGGCCTCACGCGACGCGAGCACCTCTCCGGTGCCGGAGTTCTGGACGACGTACGCCTCCGCGACGACGGGCGGTGGCGCGGCAGCCGCTGCGACCGAGAGCGAAAGGGCCGCGGCGAGAGCGAGGAGGAGGGCTCCCGACTTCACGCGGCGGCCACCCTACCTGACACGGATGCGCTGGCCGATCGTCAGCGCGACGGGATCGACGTCCGGATTGAGCACGAGCAGCTGCTCGACGGTGGTGTCGAATTCCTCGGCGACGTCCGCGAGCGTGTCGCCCTCCTGGATCACATAGAACTGCGCGCTGGGCGTGGTCGTCGTCGCCTGCCCGGTGGTCGTCGGGGGCGTCTGCTGCGGGGCGGTCGTCGTCGTCGTTGCGGTCGTCGCCGCGGGCGGCGGCGATGTCCCGTCGTCGGTCGAGAGCGCGGAGCGGATGAGGAGGATGGCGACCGTGGCGGCGAGGAGGAAGGCAGCAGGTGCGGCGTACCGCGCGAGCGTGCTCTGGCCGCGCATCACCAGCCCGACACGGACCAGACCTCGGCGCGAAGGCGCGCGGCCTCGACGGCCGCGGCAGACCGCCACTCCTCGTTGCCGCCGCGGTAGGCGAAGATGACGGAGCGCGAGACGGTCACGAGGGCGCTCGCCGGGCCGCTCGTGAAGGCGCGCGCGACGTCCGCCGGCGTGGCTCCTTGCGCGCCGATCCCCGGCAGCAGCAGCACCGAGCGGGGCAGGAGCTTCCGCGCTTGCGCGACGGCCCGGGGCACAGTGGCGCCGACGACGGCGCCGACGCTCGAAAGGCCGCGATCGCCGACGAGGTCGGCGCCCCACTCCGCGACGAGCTCGGCGACCTGCTGCCAGACGGGCCGTCCATCAGAGAGGGTCAGCTCCTGGACGTCGGCAGCGCCCGCGTTCGAGGTGCGCACGAGGCAGAAGATCCCAGCGCCGTGGAGCCGGCAGGCCTGGAGGAAAGGCTCGATCGAGTCGCCGCCGAGGTACGTGTTGACGGTCAGGGCGTCCGCGAGCGGCGCCGACTCCTCGTGCGGCTCGAGGTACGCCGAGGCGTACGCGCGCGCCGTGGAGCCGATGTCGCCGCGCTTGCCGTCCACGAGCACGAGCAGCCCCGCCTCGCGCCCGTAGCGGCACACGCGCTCGAGCGCGCCGAAACCGTCTGCGCCGAGCGCCTCGAAGAACGCGACCTGGGGCTTGACGGCGACGACATACGGTGCGACCGCGTCGACGATCCCGCAGCAAAAGCGGGCGTAGGCCGAGGCGGCGGCGTCGCGGCCGGTGCCCTCGCCGCGCAGCTCGACCGGCAGCTGCTCGAGCCGTGGGTCGAGGCCGACGACGAGCTGGCTGCGCTTGCGCTCGACCGCCTCTGCGAGGCGGTCGGCGAACGTCGCGGTTGCGATGGAGGCCATCCCGGCAAGAGTAGTGCCCCGTCCGGTGATGTTGTTCACCGTCTGGGTCGCAAGCACCAAGCGAGAGGCCGCACGCGCCCCGCGGCGCAGGCTGGGTGCCTGCGCAAGGGCGCGGGCGGCGTCTCGCGCCGCGTGATCGCGGCCCAGAGGCGGACGAGCATTGCCGGAGGGGGCACTAGGCAGCGCGTCGGAGCGTCGCCAGCGGCACCACCTCCAGCTCGGGCGGCGGGCGGCGGAGGAAGGAGCCGATCAGGAGCAGCTCGTCGGCGTCGGCCGGCTCGAGCGAGTCGTGGGCCCGGGCCGAGGCGGCGAGACCCGCCTCGACCTCGGCCCGTCCGGCTTCGCCCGCGAGCAAGGTCCGGGTCGCCGCGATGCGGCCACCGCTGACAAAGAACGCGCGCCGGAAGCCCTCGTCGGCGGCGGGCACGAGCAGGCAGAGCTCGAGCGCCCGAAGGCGCTCGAGCTCCGCAAGCGCCCCCACGACCTCCTCGAGCGCGGAGATCCGGTCGCGGAGCCGTCCCGCGTCCTCGAAGCGGAGGTCGGACGAGAGCCGCCGCAGCTTGGCGCGGAGCCCGGGAAGCGCCTCGCCGGGCTCGCCGTCCCAGTCGCCGAGCGCACGCGCAGCGGCGCCGGCAAGGCGGCGGCTCTTCAGCGGCCCGTACGGCCCAGGCGCCTCGGTCACGCACCAGGCCGAGCCGCGACGGCGCAGGTAGACGTGGCGGTCGGGTCTCACGCTGCGGGCGTTCGCGGGCGGCCGCAGCTCGCGGAGCAGGCGCAGCTCCTCGAGCGCGGCTTCGAGCTCCGACCCGAGCACGCGCCACTCGATCCGCTCAACCGCGCCGAGCGCCGCCTCGACCGCCGGCCGCTGCCGGCCGGTGCCGAAGTAGGAGCGCAGCCGCGCGCGCACGTCCCGGGCCCTGCCGACGTAGAGCACCTGGTCGTGGCGGTCGCGGAAGAGGTACACGCCGGGCCGGGGCGGCGACCCTGCGGCGAGGAAGCGCTTTCCCGCGAGGCGGCGCGCCCGCGGCGCGGCGAGATCGACGAGGTCGGAGACCGTCGTCGCACCGCGCTCCTGGGCCAGGCCGAGGAGCGCGAGCAGGATTTCGGCGGTCGCCTCGGCGTCCGGAAGCGCACGATGGCAAGGCCTCGTGGCGGTACCGAAGAAGTGCGCGAGCGAGGCGAGCCCGACGCGGCGCAAGCGGCCCGCGAGCAGCCTGCGCGCGAGCCACACGGTGTCGACGACCGGCGCGGCGATCCGCCGGCCCGTGAGCCGCTCGACTTCGCGGTCGAGGAAGCCGACGTCGAAGCGGGCGTTGTGTGCGACGAGCACCGCGTCGCCCGTGAATTCGAGGAAGCGGCGCACGGCGAGCTCAACCACAGGTGCGCCGCGCAGCGCGCCTGGGTCGATCCCGGTCAGCGCCGCGATCGGCGCCGGCAGCGGACGTCTCGGATCGACGAGCGTCTCGAACCGCTCCGCGAGCTCGAGCGCGCGGACGCGGACCGCGCCGATCTCGCAGATCGCTGACGCGCCGGGCGAGAGACCGGTCGTCTCCAGATCGACGACGACGTAGGTCGCCGCCTCGAGGGCGATTCCCGCACCCGGCGCCTCCGCGAGCCCGACGTTCGCACCCCGCCAGGCGAGACGGGCGTCGCCGAGCACGACGTCGTCGAGCAGCGAGCGGGCGAGGCCGGTCGGAACGTGGCGGAGCGCGTAGAGAGAGCGCGCTGCGTCCTCGGCCGGAACCGGCCCGTGCCGGGCCTGGACAAGCTCGACGAGGCGATCGGCGGCGTCGAACGAGAGCTGCACCCCTCCAGCGTAAGCGAACATATGTTCGTCTGCAAGCCGCAAGAGAGGGCCGCACGGTGTCCCCACGCGTGCGGCCCTTGAACTCTCGGAGGAGCAGCCGGGCTACGAGCCCTTGACGGCTGCCTTCAACTGGCTGCCGGCCGAGAACTTCGGCACGGTGGCGGCCGGGATGTGGACCTTCTGGCTCGGGTTGCGCGGGTTGACGCCCTCACGCGCGGCGCGCTCGCTCGTCGAGAACTTGCCGAAACCCGTGAACGTGATCGTATCGCGCTTCTTGAGTGCGTCGGTCACAGTGTCGAGGACCGCTTCCACCGCGGCGCCTGCGTCGCGCCGGGAGAGATTCGCCCTCGATGCGACCGCGTCAACGAACTCCTGCTTGGTCACTTGCCACTCCTCCTGAGTCGGGGACGTTCGGAAACTTGCGGGCAACCCTAACAGCCCCATCGGACTGGCTCAACGGTTCTTGGCTCAACCATGCGGGTTTGCGGCGGTTTTTGCTTCGGGAAGGAGCTCTCCGGCCTGGTACAGCGCCCGCAGACGAACGCCGAGGCGGGCCAATGCATCCGCCCCGCCCTCCTCCCGGTCGACGACGCAGACGGCGTTCCGGACCACGAGGCCCTCCTCCCTGAGCGCAGCCACGGCCTCCGCCAGCGCGCCCCCCGAGGTGACGACGTCCTCCAGCAGGCAAACGAGCTCGCCCTGCTCGAACGGGCCTTCGACCCGATTCGCGGTGCCGTACTCCTTGACGCGGTCGCGGACGATCACGAAAGGCAGCCCCGATGCGAGCGAGGTCGATGCAGCGAGCGCGACGGCGCCGAGAGCGGGGCCGGCGAGCCGGACCGCCCCCGGCTCGAACTCCCGGACGGCCGCGGCCAGGCGCTCGCCCAGCGGGCCGAGCAGCTCCGGCAGCGTCTCGAAGCGGTACTTGTCGAGGTACCAGGTCGACCGCTTGCCGGAGCGGAGCAGGAAGTCGCCCTCGAGCAGCGCACGCTCGCGCAGCTGCGTGCCAAGCTCGTCCATCTCTACACGACGCCGCGAGCGAGCGACAGCAGCTCGTCCGCTGCGGCCGAGCCCTGCTCGAGCGTCACCGTCGAGCCGTCGTCGAAGTGGAGCTGCACCCGCTCGCGGCCACGGCGGCGCCGGGCGGCGTAGAGCAGCGAGCCCCCAACGGCGGCGACCAGCACGACCGTCCTACGCATCGGCCTTCGGCTTTCGCGTCCGGGCTCGCTTCGGCTTCGGCGGCGGCTCGTCGAGCGCCCGCAGGCAGGTCCGGAGGTCGTAGAAGACGAGCCCGGACGTCGGGCCTGCCCCGGTCGTCGCGACGATGCTGCGACCACCGTCGCGCACCACGAAGACACTCCCTTCCTTGAGCGCGACCTCCAGCTGCGTGAGCTTCCGCTCGTCTCCCTGGAAGTGCCGCTGCCCGGCGGCGAGCAGGTCAAGCCCCGCGCGGGCGAGCCGCTCCCCGCGTGCCGCGTCGCCTTGCGTCGAAGCCAGCACCGCACCGGAATCGTCGAGCACTACCGCCTTCTCGACCTGCGACGAGATCTCGGTCAGGTCGGCGAGGGCGGCCACGGCGTCCATCGCCGAGACGATACTGCGGCAGTGCGCAGACCGCTGGCGCAACCCCTGGCCAAGTTCTTTGCCGACCGAGGCACGCACCTGGCCGCGATGATCGCCTACTTCGGCCTGCTCTCGTCCGTCTCGCTGATCTTCCTCGCGCTCGCCGTGCTGGGCTGGACCGGGCGTGCCGAGGAGTCGAGCTACCTGGTCGACACGCTCGAGCACCTCTTCCCGTCGCAGTCGATCGACGACATCGTCACGGTCGTGCAGGAGATCAGGGAGAACGCCGCGGCGCTGGGCGTGATCGGTGCGTCCTTTCTGCTCTGGACGTCGCTCTCGCTCTTCAGCGTGCTCGAGTCCGCGTTCAACATCGTGTACGGCCGGCCGAACCGCCCCTTCCTGCACGGCAAGTTCCTGGCGACGCTGTTCATGGCCGGCTCGATCATCGTGCTCGCGGTAGGGCTCGTCCTCGGCTCCTTCGGCTACGACCTGCTCACGCGGTTCGCGCCCGGCATCATCGGCAACGGGATCGTCGCCTACACGCTCTCGGCCACCGTCTCGACGCTGTCGGTCTTCGTCTTCCTCGTGCTCGCGTACGAGCGTCTCACCAACGTGCCGCTGTCGCTGCGCGAGGTCTGGCCCGGCGCCGCGCTCGCCGCCGTCCTGCTGCAGGTGACGTTCCAGGTGCTGCCGCTCTTCGTCCGCCTCTCGCGTGAGGTCGTCGCCGTCCAGGCGCTCGGCGCCACGGCGCTCCTGCTCGTCTGGCTCTACGTGATGGCGAATGTGATCGTCTTCGGTGCCGAGGTCAACTGGTGGCACGCGCGCCGCGACGAGGAGGAGGTCGCCGGCCTGGCCTGAACGGACATGTCGCAGGGACAGTCCCTCGGACCGGTCCGCTCAGGACATGGCTGCGCGGAGCGCCGCAGCCGCGCGGGCGCGGTGCGAGTTGGCGCGCTTCCACGCGTTGCCGAGCTCCGCGACGGTGCGCTCCTCGCCGGCGGGAACGAAGATCGGGTCGTAGCCGAACCCCTCGTCGCCGCGTCGCTCGGTCGCGACGGCGCCGTCGAGGATCCCGGTACCGCGCCGCTCCGTCCCTTCGGGCGCCGAGCGCGACGAGCTCGCAGACGTAGCGGGCGCGGCGGTCGTCGACGCCTTCGAGCTCGTGCGAGCAGCCGCGTCTACGCCGCTCCTCGCGCCCAGCGGGCCGAGTGCGATGCCCGGGCCCGCCGCCGAGCGCGTCCACCTCGATGCCGGAGTCCTCGCCGAGCACCCACGTCGGCGTCAGCCGCAAGAGCCGCGGCCGAACGAGCGCCTTGCCGCGCGCGTTCTCTTCGTACGTCTCGCCGTCTTCGGGCGGATAGCCGCGGTCGGTCTCGAGCAGCTCCAGCTCCCAGCCCGGGAGCGCCGCCCGCAGTTCCTCCAGCTTGTGCCTGTTGCCCGAGGCGAGCAGCGCCCTCACGGACGCCATTGCACGCGCTCGACGTCCTCGAGCTTCGAGAGCCCCTCCGCAACGCGCGCCGACTCGGAGCGGCGCGACGCGCGCAGCACGATGTCGACCGTCCGCTCGTCGCCGAACACGACCGAGTCCACCTCTCCACCGAGCTCCTCGATCCGGGCCAGCACACGCGAGCCGTCGCCGTCGGGTGCGAGCGCGATCGCGAGCTCGGCCTCCTCGGGGCGTACGCGGGACATGAGCGACCTGCTGACGAGCTTGAGCGGGCCGAGCGAGACGAGCACGAGCACCGCCGCGCCGAATGCGACCGGGTAGTAGCCGGTGCCGGAGGCCATGCCGATCCCGGCGACGACCCAGAGCGTCGCCGCGGTCGTGAGGCCGCGGACGGAGATGCCGCGCACGATGATCGCCCCTGCGCCGAGGAAGCCGATCCCGGTGACGATCTGCGCCGCGATCCGCGTCGGGTCGAAGACGATGCCCTGCGGCGTCGAGAACGTCCAGTCCGTCCACGCGTACGCCGAGACGAGCGTGAAGACACAGGCGCCGAGCGATACGAGCAGATGCGTCCTGAAGCCGGCTTCGTGGTCGCGGAGCTCGCGCTCGAGGCCGATCGCGCCCCCGAGCCCGGCGGCGACGAGGAGCCGCAGCAGCGCCTCGGCTGTCGAGAGCTCAGGCACGCTGCTAGCAGCGACGGCCTCGTCCTGCGCGGCCATGATCACCTCCAGCCCACCGGCCGCGACGTCGAGCAGCCCGTCGAGCTCGTCGCGCGTGAACGGGTCGCGCTCGGCCGTCGCCTGCACCTCCACGAGCCGCCCGTCCGCAGTCATGACGACGTTCATGTCCGTGTCAGCGCTGGAGTCCTCCGCGTAGTCGAGGTCGAGCAGCGCCCGTCCGTCGACGACGCCGACGGACACGGCCGCGACCTGGCCGGTCAGCGTCTTCGAGAGCCCGAAGCGGTCGAGCGCCCGGCGGGCGGCGACATACGCGCCCGAGATCGCGGCGCAGCGGGTGCCGCCGTCGGCCTGGATCACGTCGCAGTCGAGCCAGAGCGTGCGCTCGCCGAGCGCCTCGAGGTCGCAGACGGAGCGGAGCGCGCGCCCGATCAGCCGCTGGATCTCGACCGTCCGGCCGCCCTGCTTCCCCTTCGCCGCCTCTCGGGCGACCCGCTCGCCGGTGGAGGCGGGCAGAAGCGAGTACTCGGCGGTCATCCAGCCGCGGCCGGAGCGGTAGAGCCACCGCGGCACGCCCTCCTCGATCATCGCGGTGCAGAGCACGCGCGTCTTGCCCTGCGAGTAGAGGACGGAGCCGTGCGCCAGCTCGACGAAGTCGGGGATCAGGTCGAGCGGCCGCAGCTCGTCATCGCGAGTCCGCCCGTCATTGCGCGTCATGCCGCCGCCTCGAGGGCCGCGAGCTCGACGTGCTCGACCTCGCCGATCGGGAGCTGGAGGAAGCGGCGGCCCATCGCGCGGAAGGCGTCGACGTCGCCGGTGGTCAGGAAGCGGTAGCCGCCCTCGCGGGCGGGGTCGTTCTCGATCCGCTTCCGCGCGAGCGTCTCGGCGACCTCGCTCGCGGTCTCCTCGGCCGAGAAGACGAGGGTGACGTCGCGGCCGAAGACGCGCTGCAGGATCGGTCGGATGAGCGGGTAGTGCGTGCAGCCGAGGATGACCGTGTCGACGCCGGCCGCCTTCAGCGGTGCGGCGTACTCGCGCACCGCCGCCGTTGTCTCCTCCGAGAACGGATCGTCCGCCTCGATCAGCGGGACGAGCCGCGGGCAGGCGACCGGAATCACCTCCACGCCCGCGTCGAGAGCGTGGACGAGCTCGGCGTAGCGGCCGCTCGAGACGGTCGCCTGCGTTGCGAGCAGCCCGATCCGGCGGTTCCGCGTCGCCTGCACGGCCGCGTGCGCCTCCGGCGCGATCACGCCCACGACGGGGACGCGCAGGCCCGTCTGCAACTCGGGAAGCGCAGCGGCGGTCGCCGAGTTGCACGCGACGACGACGAGCTTGACGCCCTGCCGCTCCAGGAAGGAGCCGATCTCGTGCGCGAACCGGCGCAGCTCGCCGAGCGGGCGCGGGCCGTACGGGAGCCGGGCACCGTCGCCCAGGTAGACGAAATCCTCGTGCGGGAGGGTGACGAGGCACTCGTGCAGCACCGTCAGGCCGCCAACGCCCGAGTCGAAGACGCCGATCGGCCGCTCGTCCATGCGCGGGAGTGTAAAGAGGCCGCCGGGTAGTCTCGGCGCGATGCGGGTTCTCGCCGTCACGCACGGACCGAGCGTCGGCCCCGGCGTCTTCGCCGACGCAGTCGCGGCCGCAGGCCACGAGCTGACCGAGTGGCAGGTGCCGCTGGGCGGCAGGCCGCCCGCGGGCGCCGACGCCGTCCTCGTCTTTGGGGGCGGCATGCACCCGGACGAGGAGCACCGGCACGGGTGGCTCGCGCCCGAGCTCCGCTGGCTCGAAGGGCTGCTCGGAACGGCTACGCCCGTCCTCGGCGTCTGCCTCGGCTCGCAGCTGCTTGCGCGGGCGGCGGGAGCGGAGGTCTTCCGCGCCGGCGAGCCCGAGGTCGGCTGGCTGCCCGTGGAGCGCACCGATGCTGCCGGCGACGACCCGGTCGGCCGCGCGCTGCCGGAGCGCTTCGACGCGTTCCAGTGGCACCACTACACCCACACGCTCCCCGACGGCGCCGTCGAGCTGGCCCGGAGCCGCGTCTGCGTCCAGGCGTTCAGGCTCGGCCGTGCCTGGGGCGTCCAGTTCCATCCGGAGGTGCGGGGCGAGCAGGTCGAGCGCTGGCTCGCCGAGGAGCCGGACGACGTCGCCGACCCCGAGGCGCTGCGGGCGGCGACGCAGGAGCGGATCGACGCCTGGAACGAGCTCGGCCGCGGCCTCTGCGCGGCCTTCCTCGAGACCGTCTAATCCTCGTCGCCTGTGGCGGCAGGCAGCGACTCGTCGCGTGACCACTCGTGCCACGAGCCGCGGAAGTTTGCGGCCCGATACCCGACGGTGCCGAGGATCTGCGCGGCGAGCTCCGAGCGTGAGCCCGAGTGGCAGTACGTGACGAGCTCGACGCCTTCGGACGGGCCGAGGCGGTCGCGGATCTGCTCCGGGGTCGAGCTCAGCAGCTCCTGCACGTCGATGTGGCGTGCGCCCGGAATGCGCCCGGCCCGGGGATCGCACGGCGCCGCCGCCAAGCCCGTGTACTCGGGCCGCGTGCGCACGTCGAGGACGACGAAGCCCTCCTCGCCGAGCCGGCGTGCGACCTCCTCCTTCGTCACGTCCACCGGGCGACCGCCTCCTCGACCAGGGTGCCGAACTCGGCGGGACGCTCGAGGCTCGGCAGGTGGCCGCAGCCGGCCAGGACGACGGTGTCCGGGTCCCAGCCGCGCGCCTCCTCGACGGCCACGTAAGGGTCCTGGTCGCCGACGATCGTCAGGGCGCGGTCGCCGAGGCCGCGGTAGGCCGCGGTCGAGTCGGGCCGGTCGCGAATCGCCTCCACGGCCGCGACGAGCTCGTCCTCGGTCCGGTCCAGCGCGAGCTTGCGCGCGAGCGCAACGACAGCAGGATCCGTTTCCGACGAGAACAGCAACTCGTGCATCGAGCGCCAGATTCCTTCGGCGCCACGCGTGCGTGCCAGTTCGATCGTCTCGGCGCGCTTCGCCCGTCGCTCGGGTGAGTCCGCGTCCGGCCGGGAGCCGGCGAGCACGAGCCCGGCGATCCGCTCCGGCGCGCGCCGGACGGCGGCGAGGGCGCAGTAGCCGCCCATCGAGGCGCCGACGAGGACGAGCTGCCCAGGGTAGGAGGCGAGCACATCGTCCGCCCACTCGTCCATCGTGCGGCCGGGCCCGTACAGGCGCGGCGCCTCCGCCGACTCGGGCCACATCCGCTCGTCGAGGGGCAGTGCGTGCAGAAAGACGACGGTCACAGGGCGGCGACGAGCTCGCGCTCCGCCGCGACCGAGGGACGCTCGCAGGCCCGCCCGACCCATGCGCGCCAGATCCGGCCAAGCCTCGAGCTCGACCCCGAGCGACTCGGTCGCGCGCAACACCCACGGGAGAAATGCGACGTCGGCGAGCCCGAACGATTGCCCCGAGAGCCACGGCATCGCCGTGAGCAGTTCGTCCAGACGAGCAAGCTCGGCCTCGAACCGCTCTCGCGCGCCCTCCTCCCCTCGACGCAGCGCGTAGTACGGCCTCGAGAAGTCGTCGAAGCGAAAGACGAGCAGCCGCCCGGCCGCGCGCTCGCCGGGATCGTCCGGCCAGAGCGACGGCTCGGGATAGCGCTCGTTCAGGTACTCGTCGATCACGGCCGACTCCGCGAGCAGCCAGCCGTCCTCCTCCAGAACGGGCACCTTGCCGGTCGGGTTCAGGCCGTAGATCCACGCGGGCCGGTCGGTCAGGTCGATCTCGACCGTCTCGTACGGGACGCCCTTCTCGGCGAGCACGATCCGGACGCGGGCGCAGTAGGGACAGCGAGCGGCGTCGTAGAGCTTGATCACTCCTGCTCCTCCTCCCAGCCGTGCTCGGTGCCCTCGAGCGCGATCGTGGCGGCGATCTCGGCGAGCAGCTGCCGCGCCGGCGGCAGCAGGTCGGGCGAGGGCGCGGTCCGCGCGACGGCGCGCACTGCAGCGGGATCGGCTCCGGTGAGCCGCGCCACGACGCGGGGGTTCGCCGCGAGCGCGATCGCGTCCCCCGGCGGAAGGGCGCCGTAGTGCTCGGGGACGGAGAGGTACTCGTCGACGACCCGCCCGGTCTCGAGCAGCACGAACCGGACGACCTCGTCGTGCTCCACGCCGATCGAGATCGTGACCGCGCCCATGCGGTCCGAGAGCTCGGTCGCCAGTCGTCGCAGCATCGCCGGGTCGCGGTCGCAGACGTCGTCGTACACGGTGATCCACCCGTTGCGAGGCTCCGTGACGCGGCTTCCACGCGAGCCGCCCGGCAAGCGCGGCACGAATTGGCGCACTGCCCGCTCGACCGAGGCGAGGTCGTCCGTCTGGACGTGGATCGAGCCGAACGAGCGGCCCTCGCCGACCTCGCGCACGTCGAGCGGACGCACGAGGGTACGCGACTGCTCTCGGAAGCCGAGCCGCTCGTAGAAGTCGAGCGCCTCGAGGTTCGCGGTCAGGAACAGATGGGTTGCGCCCCGCGCCCGCAGGTTCTCGACGACGGCGTCGACAAGCGCGCGGCCGGTGCCGTGCCTACGACTCGCCTCGGCGACGTAGAGGTCGCCGATCCGGGCGATGTGGTCCTCGAGCCAGGCGGTGACGTAGCCGACCGGCTCGTCACCCTCCTCTGCGAGGAAGAGCGCGTTCGCCGCGATCGCCCGCTCGACCTCGGCCCGGTTGGCGTCCCAGCTGATGTCGGCCCAGGGCGGCGACTCCGGGTTCTCGGCGCTCCAGAGCTCGCGCAGTCGCCGGACCGTCTCGAGGTCGTCGTCGGTGCCGTGGCGGATTGTCATGCGGGCGGCTCGCCTGCCGGTCTCTCGCGCGGCGCTCGCGGTGCGTAGGCCGGCGGAACAGTGCTGGAGCACGGGCCGCCGGCTGGAGCGCCGCGAGCGTCGCGAGGCTGCGCCGGAGGCCGGCTCCGCCGGCCGGGAGGCGCAGCCGGCGAGAGGCCGGCAGGCATGAGGCGGAGGCCGGTGAGGAGGTAGTGGGCGCTCAGGTTCTGAAAGGGGTGGAAGCGGGCGCCGAAGGCGCGAATGTCGGGGACGTCACCATAGAACGCCGCGACGGCCTTGCGCAGTCCCAGGTCGCCGGCAGGCCAGGCATGTGGGCGCGCCAGGTGACGCGCGAGGAACCAGTCGGCGGTCCACTCGCCGAGCCCGCGGAGGGCGACGAGCCGGGCTGCGACCTCATCGTCCGGGAGAGAGGCCAGCGCGTCGAGGTCGAGGTCGCTGCGCGCGAGCCCGATCACGTACTCGGCCTTGCGGCGCGAGAAACCAAGCGACACGAGGTCGGCCTCGCTCGCCAAGGCGACGCGCTCCCGCTCCGGGAAGTCGTGGGCATACGTGCCGGGCACGCCGAAGTGCTCGACGAAGCGGCTGCGGATCGCCGCCGCCGCGAAGAGCGAGACCTGCTGCGCCGTGATCGCGATGACGAGCGCAGCGAACGGGTTCGGCTCGATCGGCGGCCGGAACCCGGGGAGCGCCGCGACGAGCGCTGCGAGGGTCGGCTCGCGCGCCGCCCAGGCCGTGAAGCCGTCGAGGTCGAAGGCCCCGCCCAGCAAGGCGAGGACCTCGGCCTCGATCGCCGCGTCGTGCGGGCTCACGTCCACCCCTCCCGGTGCAGCTTCGATCCGGACCTCGCGCCCGGCGACCACGCGGTGCAGCCCGCCCTCCCGCCAGAGCGTGGCGCTGTCCACGCCGAAGACGTGGAACCGCGCCGTCGAGAGCGCGAAGTCGTACGGCTGCGGCAGCGGGACGAGCACGTGCGGCAAGCTAGCGTTTCGGCATGGCATTACCCGCAATCAGCTGCGAGGAGCTCCAGGCGAAGCTCGAGAGCAGCGAGGCCCCGGTGCTCGTCGACGCGTTGCCCCCGATGTCATACGCGCATTCGCACCTGCCCGGTGCGATCAACCTCGTGCCCGGCGACGTCGCGGAGCGCGCAGCGCGGCGGCTGCCGGACCGCGAGGCCGAGATCGTCGTCTATTGCGCCAACCCGGAGTGTGAGAGCTCGATCGAGACCGCCGAGCGGCTCGTCGCGCTCGGCTACGCGAACGTCCGCCACTACGCGGGCGGCAAGGACGAGTGGCGTGAGCGCGGGCTTCCGCTCGAGCGCGCCGGCGAGCCGTTCGCGCCGAAGGCGTAGCCGGCACCGCTTAGCTGCGACCGACCGCCGGAACAACGCGCGAGACCGCGAGCGAGCCGTCGAGGCCGCGCGCGATCGCGACGAGGTGGACCGTCTCGCCGCGGTCATAGTCGCGCGGGTCGAGGAAGGCGCGGAACGGAGGCGAGTCGTCGGCGGCGAGCCGGCGCCAGCCGGTCCGGGCGCGCTTGACCGCGAACGAGACGCTCGCCGTGCCCGCCCCGCCCGGAGTCGCGCTCACACGTAGGAGCTTGCTGAGGTCGTCGGCGGCGACCTGCACCGTCGGCGCAGCCGCCCGCGCCGCCGGGATCCGGCCCTGGGCGCGGAGCAAGACGGTCGAGAGCGCGGGCACGGTGAAGGTCAGGTCGCCCGCGGCGGTGCTCGTCAGGCGCCCGCCGCCGAGGAGCGGCGTCCAGGCCGACTCCGGCGTCGACGTACGCAGCGTCACCCGTGCAGGCTTCGTGCCCGCGTTGAACGCGGCGAGGTACTCCCGCCGCCCTGCCGTGTCGATCCGGCTCACCGCGAAGAGGCCTCCCGTGGCCCGGCGCACGACGCTCGCGCCGGTCGATAGCGCCGGGTGCGCGTCCCGGAGCGCGCCGAGCGCCCGAAGCCGCGCTGCCACAGGGTGATTAGTAACGTCGAAGGAGGACCGCGTGCCGATCGGCGGCGCGCCGACACGCTCCTCGGTCTGCCACTCACGCACCTGGGTCGGGAAGAGATCCTGCCGCGCCGCCTTGTCGCCGCCCCGGCCGGCGAGGCCGACCTCGTCGCCGTAGAGGACGACGGGCGCGCCGCGCAGCAGGTAGAGCAGGTCATGGCCGAGCAGGACCCGGCGCAGCCACGGCGCGCCGCCCACCCCGGCTCGCGTCCGGATCAGAGCCGCGCCGCGCCCCATGTCGTGGTTGCCGAGGAACGTCGGCGGAGTATGCGCCGCCCCGTTCGGAAGCTGGAAGTAGTCGTCATCCTCGAGTCGCGACGCAAGGCCGCCCGCGCCGACCTGACCGGACGCGAAGCCCACGGCCGCGTCCTGGAGCGGGAAATCGAGCACGTTCGGCAGGCCGCGGTCGCGGACGAACGGAGCGAGATCCACCGCGCTGGTGATGAACGCCTCGCCGAAAAGCTCGAAGTCGCGGACACCTGCAGCGCGCGCCGCGGCGCGGATCTGCGGGACCCAGAGCGTGAAGAAGTCGCGGTTCACGTGCCGCGCGGTGTCGACGCGGAAGCCGTCGACCCGGTAGCGCCGGATCCAGCCGGCGTGGATCTCGGCGAGGCCCTGCACGACCGTCGGCTGCTCGGTGAAGAGGTCGTCGAGCCCGACGAAGTCGCCCTGCTCGAGGCAGAGCTCGCTGCACGAGTCGAAGTCGACGCCGCCGCGGTTGTGGTAGCGGCGAACGTCGTTCAGCCAGGCCGGCTGCTTCAACGTCCGCTCGCCGGCGAGGACGAGCGGCGGGCGCGGCATCGTCGCGGCGCGCAGGCACGGGAAGAAGCGTCCGAGCGTGTACAGCGCCGGCAGGAACGGCTTCCCGCGACAGTCGCGGTACGGCTTCTCTTCGGGCCCGACCCACGCGGAGCCACCCGTGGGTCTGATCACGTCCGCGGTGTGGTTGACGACCACGTCGAGGTAGACCTTCAGGCCGAGCCGGTGCGCGCAGTCGACGAAGGCGGCGAAGTCTCGCTCGCTGCCGAGATGCGGGTCGAGGGTCGTGAAGTCGACGCCCCAGTAGCCGTGATAGGCGGCGCTCGAGGCCTGGACGGTCTTCTGCCGTACCGGCGGCGTCACCCAGACGGCGGTGAAGCCGAGCGACTTGATCCGAGCGAGGCCGCGCGTCGGCGTCGCACAGTCGTCGGTCAGCCCGCGATAGTCGCCGCCGTGGAACCAGCCGCTGTCGGCGGGGTCGTAGCCCGTGCTGGCCCGGAGCCCGGTCCGGCCGCCGCGGTCGTTCGCGGGGTCGCCGTTCGCGTAGCGGTCGGGGAGGACGAAGTAGACCCGTTGCGACGCGATCGAGCTGCGCGTAGGAGCTTTTCCGAGCGTGGCGACCGCGGCCCCGCTCGGCGGGGCAGGGGTCGGCGCCGGTGCGGCGGCCGCGGGCAGCGCCGCCAGGAGGGCTGCCGCGAGGGCGGCGCGTGACAGACTGTTACTTGGCAAGCGCGGCGGCTACGTCGTGGAGGTCGTGGAACGGCTCGAACGGGACCCGGCGCTCGTCGAGGTATCTGGCGAGCCCGTCGCGGGCGAAGACGCGGTCGGCGGCGAGCGCGGCGCAGCGGTCGGAATACCCGTCGCCGACGTAGATGTAGGGCTCGCCGGCGAGACCGCCGCGCTTGCAGGGCTCGCCGCAGGTCACGCAGGCCTCCTCGTCTCGGAAGCGGACGCGCCAGCCCTCCGGTCGAGCGTCGACCCGGTTGGCCAGGACCTCGAGCGGCACCCCCTCCCGCTCGAGGACCGGCTCGATCAGCTCGTGGAATCCGGCCGAGATCACGAGCGGCTCGAGCGCGGCGACTTGCCGCAGGCCGGCTCGCACCTGCACGTGCTCCACCACCCAGTCGACGACCTCGGGGAGCGGCGCCGTGATCGCCGCGAACTCCGTGGCGATCTCGTCGTGCAGGGTCAGGTCGACGCCGACCCGCGGCTCGAGCTCGGCAAGGATCGCGGGGTCGCCGAACTCGTGGATCACCTCCACGAGCGAGTCCCGGACGGTGACCGTCCCATCCCAGTCGAGGACGAGCCTCTCGCGCCCCTGGCCGCGGCCGGCTCCCGCCGGGCGGAGCCCGGCTCCGCCGGCCGCTCGCGCCGCTGGCGGCACCCGGCTCTCCGAGTCCGTATTACTCATACTGTCCTCTCCGGCCGGGCACCACCAGCGACGCGCCAGGAGCGCGACCTAGAGATGCGACGTGAGGCCTGCGTCGGACGGAGCCTCGTCGCCCGCCTCGTACCAGGAGAGCGCGTACTTGCCGTCGTCGAGGTCGCGCGCAAGCGTCGTCAGCCGCAGCGGGTTGAACGTGTCGCACATGACCGCGAGCTCGCCCGTCTCGTGCAGCCCGATCGCCTTCTCTGCCAGCCCCGGGTGCGGACCGTGCGGGAGGCCCGACGGGTGGAGCGTGATCGAGCCGACGTCGACGCCCTTCCGTGAGCCGAAGTTCCCGGAGACGTAATAGATCATCTCCTCGCTCTGCAGGTTCGAGTGGTGGTACGGGATCGGGATCGCGAGCGGGTCGAAGTCGAGCTTGCGCGGGCAGAACGAGCAGATCACGAAATTCCGGCCCGCGAAGGTCTGGTGCGACGGCGGCGGCTGGTGGATCCGGCCGGTGATCGGCTCGAAGTCGTGGATCGAGAACGTCCACGGGTAGAGGTAGCCGTCCCACCCGACGACATCGAAGGGGTGGTAGTCGAGGAGGTACGTCTGGTAGCCGTCCCGGACGCGCACCTTGACGGGGAACTCGCCGCGCTCGCGATGCGTGTTCAGCTGCGACGGCGGATGGATGTCCCGGTGGTAGTACGGCGCCCCCTCGAGGATCTGGCCGTACTGGTTCCGGTAGCGGCGCGGGATCTCGATCAGGCCGGGGGTCTCGAAGATCAGGTAGCGCTGCTCTCCCTCCGGCCGGAAGCGGTAGGTCGTCCCGCGCGGGATCACAATGTAGTCGCCGTCGGTGTAGGCGAGCTCGCCGAAGATCGTCTCGAGCGTGCCGGAGCCCTCGTGGACGAAGATCACTTCGTCGCCCTCACCGTTTCGGAAGAAGTACGCCATCTGCTCGCTCGGCCGGCACAGCGAGATCTCCACGTCGGCGTTCCACATCAGCAGCCTGCGGCCTGACACCTCGTCGCCGCCGGGCTCGACGTCCTTCGTGTGCATGAGCCGGTGCTGGTGCGTGTCCGGCACCCACTCGTCGCGCTCGATCGGCTCGAAGTCACCGACCTCCTGCACCCGGCACGGCGACTGGAGGTGGTACAGGATCGACTCGTTGCCGGTGAAGCCCTCGAGGCCCATCACCTCTTCGGTGAGCAGGGCGCCGTTGTCGCGGAACTGGATGTGCCGCTTGCGCGGGACCTCACCGAGGCGCTGGTAGAAGGGCATGGGCCGAGGATACCCCGGGGCGCAGGGAAGAAGACCCCGTATCCGCTCGTCCGGTGGTGGAGCGCCGAATGGACACCGCCCAGCCACTTTCGTCTCCGCAGCCGGATCCGGCCGACGACACGTCTGCACCGGCGTCGTCTGCCGGGTCGTTCTGGTCCGGCGCATCGGGATTGCTGGCAGGCCTCGCCACGGTCGTCGGCTCGTTTGTCGGGCTCGCGACCGTGCTCGTCCAGGCCGGCGTGATCGGGTCGTCGTCCCCGGCACCTGCGCAAACAGCGGCCGCGCGAGCACAGCCGGCGCAGACTCAGCCGGCGCAGACTCAGGCCGCCGTCCGGACGACGGCTGACGCGCCGTCGCTCGACCGAGTCCTGAGCAACCTCAACGCGCTCCTCGCCGAGTCGGCGCGCACGAAGGGCGACCTCGGGTCGCTGATCGTCAAGGTCCAGTCGAGCCCGCCGGCAATCGACCGCGGCACGGCGCTCAGGGAGATCGACATGATCGTGCGCCAGCGGGAGGGCCTGCACGCGACACTCGCCGCCTTGCGGGTGCCGGATGCACTTGCGAAGGCACTGGCGCTGCTGCGCGACTCGATCACGGTGTCCCTCGCCGACGACCGCCTCGTGCGGCAGTGGATCGTCGCGCGCTTCGACGGCGACCCCGCTGAGGACCGGCTCTGGGCCGCTCAGGTGGAGGCCTCAGACGAGGCTGGGCGTGCGAAGAGCGCGTTCCGCGCCGAGTACACGGACCGTCTTCTCTCTCAGGGCCTTTCGAGCTTCATTCCCAACTACTAGGCCACAGTCGCGTGGAGCGGGCCGAGGCCGGCGAAGGTGAGCTCGACGGGGCCGCTCTCGATGTCCTCACGCAGCTCGAGCACCGGCCCGGCCAGCACGTCGCCCGGCCGCAGCCGCGTGTTCGCGGCCGCGAGTGAGCGCGCCGCCTCCCATTCAGGCCCGCCTGCCAGATCCGTCTCCACGACCGGCCCGAGCTGCAGGGCGAAGTCGCGGTCCTTCGGTGGCGCGAGCTCAGGTGCGCGCCACTCCGCGAACCCGGTGAAGCCTGCGACCTCGCCGTCGAATCCGATCAGTGCCGCGAGCCGCAGGGAAGCGTCGAGCCTGCCGCTGGGACGCGTCACGAACGCCCCCGGCGATCGGATCGCGGCGGGGTTCGCAAACGAGAACGCGTCGAGGCTGTCGAAGATCCGGACGGACGGCGGCTCGAGCACGGGCGCGCGGAGAAGCACGTCCGCGAGCGGGTACACCGCGTGCTCGCGTGAGGCGGAGCCGCCGGTGAAGAAGGCCTGCAGCGTCTGCGCGGCGAGCTGAACGACGGTATCGCCAACGATGCGGCCGGGCCAGCCGCGCTCGAGCGCGTCCTCGACCGGCGTGAACATGCAGAGCCGCACCGCGCCAGAGTAGGAGAAGGGCCCGCCGCACGGCAGGCCCTTCCCTCGAGCAAGATCAGGTGCTCGTTAGTTGCCGGGCTTCTGACGCAGCTCGACGTTGGTGATCGTAAAGTCGCCGGGCTGGTCGACGATGATGAACGTGACCGCGTCCTCGGCGATCCGATACGCCGGATTGGCCGCGACGAACGCCGCCCAGCTCGCGTACGTTCCGCTGCCGTAGCTGACGATGCACGTCGCGTCGTTGATCACGTCGACGGTTCCCGAGCCGTCGTTGCAGCCGACGGCGTCGACGAACGCGTAGCCCTCGGTCGTGCCGTCGGCGTCCTCGTCGATCGGGATGCTGAACCGCGGCGAGCCACCGACGACAGGGCCACCCGTGTAGCTGAAGGACAGCTTCTGGACCTCGGAGAGCAGGCGGCCCTCGAGCTTGCTGTTGCCGACGTAGACGCCCGCATAGTTGTTATTCGGATCGGTGTCACTGTCGGTGGTGTCGATGACTGCGCCATCCTTGGTCAGCTCGCACGTGCCGTGGAGCCCTTCGTCGATGCCCTGGAAGCAGTAGAGCCGGTTGCCGCTGCCGGGATCGGCAAAGGCGATCGATGCGAGCGCGAGCGCAGCGAGTGCGACCAGCGCGATGGAGAACCTCTTCATGCTCAGACCCCTTCTGAGTTCGTGATCCGGCAGCCCGGACCGCGCAATGCGACCCAACCTGCCCCGTTGCCGCGCCGGCGACCCGCAGACTGCCCTCTCCCCACGCAGCGCGGACGTTCTACTCGCTGTCGTGCGATCCCGCAAGAGCGGACTTGTCAGGGTTCTGTATGGACGATCACGTCAGCGACGTCGGGCCGCGCGCGGCGCAGACGCTCCTCGACCTCGCTCGCGAGTGCATGCGCATCGGAGAGCGTCGACGCGGGGTCGAGTCCGAGCGTCACGAACGCGACGACCCCCTGTTCAGTCCGCAGCAGCCGCAGCTCCCGCGGCGGGCCGCCCGCGGCCCGCTCGACCGCCGCCGCCAGCTCAGCCGCCTCCACCTCCTCCCCCGCTCCGGCTTCGGCGAGCGGCTCGAGATGGGTCTGCACCGACGAGATCTCGGGCACGGCGCGCACGATCGCGCGCTCGAGTTGCTCGGCGATGTCGTGCGCCTCGTCGAGCGGCAGGCCGCCCGGCAGCTTCAGGTGCAGCGAGAGCTCCGTGACGCCGTCGAGCGAGACGAGACTGAGGTTGTGGATCTCGCGCACGCTCGGGACGGTGAGCGCGGCGGCATGCGCACGCTCGCGCAGCGCGGCGCGGTCGACGGCCGGCTCCACGTGCACGACGACGTCGCTCTCGGGTAGCGCCCGCGCCAGCGCCGCCTCAACCTGATCGGCGGCAGCATGGCCCTGGCCAACCGCCGCTTCCGGGGAGACCGAGATGACGACGTCCGCGAACGTCCGGCCCGCCGCCTGGCGCAGGCGGAGCCGGTTGAGCGAGACGGGCGGCTCGATCCTTGCGATCGCTGCCCGTGCGGCCGCCTCGGCGTCGGCTGGGGCACGGTCCATGAGCACGTCCACGTTGCGCCGGATGAGACGCCCCGCGGCCAGGAGCACGAGCGCTGCGACGAAGAGCGCCGCCAGCGAATCGCCCTCCGGGAAGCCTGCCGCAGCCGCGACGAGCCCGGCGAGCACGGCGAGAGTGCCGGCGAAGTCGCTGGCGAAGTGAAGCGCATTCGAGCGCAGCGCCTCGCTGTTGAACCGCCGCGCCGTCCGCAAGGAGACAACCGTGCGCGAGAGGTCGATCGCGAGCACGACGAAGGCGACGGCGAAGACCCACCAGGCCGGGTCGAGCGAGTGCTCCGAGGCGCCCGTGAGCCGTGCGACCGCGAGGCCGGCCACGGCGACGCTGACGAGCGCGAGCACGGTCGCCTCACCCAGCGCAGCGAGGTGCTCGGCCTTCCCATGCCCGTACTGGTGCCGATCGTCCGCGGGCCGGACCGCCACACCGATCGCGAAGAACGTGAGCAGCGCGGCGACGAGGTCGGTGCCCGAGTGGAGCGCCTCGGAGACGAACCCGAGGCTGCCGCTCGCGAGGCCCGTGCCGAGCTTGAGCGCGACGAGCGTCGCCGCCGCCACGATCGAGACGAGCGCGGTCCGCCGCTGCGGCGTCATGCCGCGAAGGCTATTCAGGTCCAGCACGCCGCGGTGAGATGATTCGAGCGTGCGGATTGCTACGACAGCGCTCGTCCTGCTCGCCGTTCTCGCCGTGCCCGCCTCGCGCGCTCCGGCCGGTATCTGCTGCCCTCCTCCGACCGAGCTCGCGTGGTCGCCCGACGGGACGAGGCTCCTCGTTGCGCGGGCTGGCAGCCCGCTGCTCGAGGTGCGTGCCGACGGCGGCGGCGTGCGCTCGCTCGTTGCCGACGAGAACGCCTGGTACCGCAGCCCGCGCTGGTCGCCCGACGGGCGCCGTGTCGCTGCGACCCGACTCTCCGTCGGCCCGGGACCGGGGCCGCGGATCGAAGTCGTCGACGCCGCCGAGGGGCGGGTCGTTGCGACCTTCGAAGGGCAGAATCAGAATCCGGCCTGGTCGCCTGAGGGCAGTCGGCTCGCCTACACAACGTCCGGCGCCGCCGACAAGCAAACGATCTCGATCGCGGGAGCCGACGGCTCGGGCTCTCGCGTGATCGGGCCGGGCACCACTCCGGTCTGGCGGCCGGACGGGCTGGCGATCGCGTTCGAGCGTGACCATGTCGTCCGGACGATCTCGAGCGACGGGAGCGGCGAGCGCCGCGTCGCCGACGGCGCGCGCCCGCTGTGGTCACCGGATGGCTCGCTGCTCGCATTCTTGACCGCCGACGGAGCACACGTCGTCCGACGCGACGGCACGCTCGTGCGGTTCGTTGCCGGGGCCGCACCCGTCGCGTGGCTGCCGGGCGGCCGGCTGGCGCTCTGGATGGACAACGGGACCGCGGCGGTCTCGGTCGCGACGGGACGAACGACTCCTCTCTCGCAGACCTTCGCGGAACCGTCGCCGGACGGCCGACGACTGGCCGCCCTGCTGGAGACGGGGTTCGGCGATCACCTGTACGTCGTCGCGCCGGGCGACCGCTCTGCGCGGCGGCTCGAGCTCGACCCGCCGGCGTGTGCCGGCGGCACGAACCCCTGCCGCGTCGGCACCGATCGCGCCGACCGGATCACGGGGAGCGCCGTGCGCGACGTGCTCTTCCCCGGCGCGGGCGACGACGTCGTCCGCGCCGGCGCGGGCCACGACAGGGTAGACGCCGCCTTCGGCGCCGACACTGTGCAGGGCGGCCCGGGCAACGACGTGCTCAGCGGCGAGCCGGGTGAACGACCGCCTCTTCGGCGGGCCGGGCATCGACAGCCTGGTCGGAGACGGTGGCCGCGACCTGCTCGACGGTGGCGAAGGCCGGGACAAGATCGATGCGGCGGGCGACGGCGGCGCCCGCGACACGATCCGCTGCGGCGGCGGGCGCGATACCGTCACAGCCGACCGCGCGGACCGGGTCGCGGCCGACTGCGAGCGGGTCGTCCGCTCCAGCTAGCGGCTCGAGCTAGAGGTTGCCGCGGAGGGCCTGCTCGCGCTCGATCGACTCGAACAGCGCCTTGAAGTTGCCCTCGCCGAAGGTGGTCGCGCCGTGCCGCTCGATCACCTCGAAGAAGAGCGTCGGCCGGTCCTGTGCCGTCTTCGTGAAGATCTGGAGCAGGTAGCCGTCCTCGTCGCGGTCGGCGAGGATGCGCAGCCGTTCGAGGTCGCCGTAGTCCTCGGCGATCTCGCCGACGCGGCCCTCGACTTCCTCGTAGTACGCCTCGGGAGTGTCGAGGAAGAGGACGCCACGGTCCTTCAGCGCCTCGATCGTGCGGACAATGTCCTCGCTCTGGAGCGCGATGTGCTGCACGCCCGGCCCGCCGTTGAACTCGAGGTACTCCTCGATCTGACTCTTGCGCTTGCCCTGCGCCGGCTCGTTGATCGGGAACTTGATCTTGCCGCTTCCGTCCGCCATCACCTTGCTCATCAGCGCCGAGTACTCGGTCTGGATCTGGTCGTCGCCGAAGTGGACGATGTTGGTCATTCCGAAGACGCGCTCGTAGAACTCGACCCAGTGGTCCATGCGCCCGAGCTCGACGTTGCCGACAACGTGGTCGATCGCGATCAGTCCGACTCCCTGGCCCGGCTGCCCGTTCGGAGCGAGCGAGACATAGCCGGGGAGGTACGGGCCGGTGTACTCGGCGCGGTTCACGAAGGTGTGCACGTTCTCGCCGTACGTCGCGATCGTGGCGAGCTCGACACGGCCGTGCTCGTCCTCGACCCACTCCGGCTCGCGAATCACGCGCGCACCGCGTTGGACTGCCTCGCGGTAGGCCTGCCGTGCATCGGGCACCCGGAGAGCGACGTCCTTCGCGCCATCACCGTGCGCGGCGGCGAAGCGGACGATCTCGCTGTCGGCACGGACGCCGCTCGTGAGGACGAACCGGATCTCGCCCTGCTGGAGGACGTACGAGGCCCGGTCGCGCACGCCCGTCTCGGGGCCGGCGTAGGCGACTCGATCGAACCCGAGCGCGTGCTCGTACCAGTACGCAGCCTGCTTCGCGTTCCCCACCCAGAGCTCGACGTGATCCCACCCGTCGAGCGGCATGAAGTCGCGCTCGCCCATCGCGCGGATGTTACAGCGACCCAGGCGCGGCTTCGGGCGTGCCGGAGCCTCCCTCCGGCACGCCCGCGGACTCGTTCAGGCGGAAAGCAGCCGGTCGAAGAACGACCGGTAGCGCTGCAGGGCGACCCGCAGGTCCTCCGTCGAGGCGTCCTCCCCCGAGTCCCATTGCGACTCGAGGTTCGAACGCTCCTCGGAGAACGTCTCGGCCAGCCGCTGCATCAGATCGGCGACGAGGCTGTCGGCGTCCTTGACGGCCTGCTGCGGCTCGTCGACGAACGCCGCCTGCACCTCAAGCCAGCGGGCGCGGAGGCTCTCGGCGTCCTCGCCCGCGAACAGCGGCTCGCGCTCCGTGTCGTCGTCGGCGCGGGCCTCCGCGTCGGCGTCGGCCTCCTTGACCAGATCGGCAGTCGTCAGGCGATTGTCGTCGGCCATGTCAGCGCACCCCTTCCTCGACCTGCTCGGGTTCGAGCAGTTCGACGAAGAGCCGGCGGAAGTGGACCATCGCCTGGCGAAGATCCTCCGTGTCGCCGTTCCCGTCACTCGAGCGGTAGCGGTGCCAGAGCCCGTGGCCCTCGCGGTAGTTCTCGACGACGTCCGGGTAGTCGACCGAGACGTCTGCGGCACGCCGCTCGAAGTCGTCGTCAGTCGGATAGCCGCGCTCGCCCATCACCCGCTTGACGAGCCGGTCGGCGTCGCCGACCGCCCCTTCCGGGTCGTCGACAAAACGGGCCTGCACGTGCTCCCATTCGTCTGCGTAGCGGTCGCGGGAGGCAGCCGGCAGCGGCTTGATCTCGAGCTCGTCGTGCCGCTGCTCGCGTTCGCGGAGCTCGCGTTCGGCCTCGCGGCGGTCGTCCGTGGACTCGACCGTCCGGTCGTACTCGGAGCCGAAACGATCCTGCAAGTGCGACGTCCGCCGCTTGCGGCTGACGGCCCACGCGATCAACGCAATCGCCGCCAGCACAACGACGGCGAGCACGATCCAGAGCAGTGCGTCCATTCTCGAACCCTCCTCGGTTGTTACGAGGAGAACGGCTACTCGCCCGCCGCGGGTACGGAGGTACGCCCGCGCGCGAACAGGATTCCCGCGGCGATCAGAACCCCACCGAGCACCTGAAGCGCCGTCATCCGCTCGGAGAGGAGCACGACGGCGAAGACCGCCGCGACGAACGGTTGCAGGTTCGCGACGAGCGTGGCCCGCGACGGACCGATTCGGTGCAGCGAGCGGAACCAGAGCACGTTCGTGAGCACCAGCGGGCCGAGCGTCGCAAACGCGAACAGGACCCAGACCTCCCAGCCGAGCGCGTAATCCTGCTCAAGCGTCTGGGGCCAGCCGACGAGTGCGATCAGGATCCAGGCGAGCGGAAGCACGACTGCGCTGATCCGCGACGCCGAGTACCGCTCCATCAGCGGCGCGATCGCGACCGAGTACCCTGCCCACGTCGCCGCAGTAGCGATCCCGAGCAACGTGCCACGTATGTCGCCGCCCAGTCCGGCCGTGGAGCCGAGCGCAACGAGGCCGACACCTGCGAACGAGATCGCGGCCGCGATCCAGAAGCGTCGCGGCAGGGCGCGCTCGAGCCCGAGCGGGAGCCCGATCAAGGCGGCGAAGATCGGGGTCGCTCCGAGGATCAGTGCGATCGTCGAGGCGCTCGTCCCCTCGAGCGCGTACACGAACGCCAGCTGGTTCAGCCAGAGGCAGAGCACTGCGGCCACGACGAGCGCGATGTCGGTTCGGCGGATTCGAAGCGACCGCTCGGCGACAACCGCGATGCCGACGAAGATCGCGCCTGCGGCGCCGTATCGGGCGGTCGCGTAGGCGAGCGGCTCGAACCCGTGCGTGAGGATGTAGCGCGTGACGGTCAGGTTCAGCGCCCAGAGCACCACCGTCGTCAGCAGCATCAGCTCGAGAGCGCGCGGTCGCCGCATCGGCCGACCTTACGGCTCGCGCCTGCGTCACCGGCCGGCGGTCAGGATCCGCACGACCGCAATGGATAGGCTTGCGCCCCGATGGCCGAGCCCTCGATCCGCGACATCGACGCCCTCGTCGGGCCGGCAACGCCGCACTTCGCCTACCAGCTGCGGGCCCGCGTGCGCGAGCTGATCGAGGACCTCCCGCCCGACCATCCCGTGCGCCGTTACGGCGAGGAGAAGATGGAGCTCCTGGACGACCTCGGGCACGCCTCCTCCAAGGCCGAGGACGGCGAGAAGGAGTCGCGCGAGCGGCTCGGCTGGGAGGGCATCCCGAGCTCCGCGCCCGCGAGCGAGCCACTGCCCCGACGGTCATGACATTTCCGGGCGCGTCGGTCCTCGTGACCGGTGGCTCGCGCGGGATCGGGAAGGCGATCGCGCTCCGCTTCGCCGAGCTCGGAGCGTCGCGGGTGGCGATCGGGTACCTGCGCTCGGATGCGGCCGCCGAGGCGACGGCGGAGGACCTGGAAGCGCTCGGCGCCGAGCCGGTGTTGATCCGCGGCAACGTTTCCTCCGCCCGCGTGCTCGAGCAGGTGGCGCTCCTCGGAGCGCTCGACGTGCTCGTCCACAACGCCGCTACCGGCGTGATCCGGCCCGCGCTCGAGACCGAGGACAAGCACTGGGACTGGACGCTCACGGCGAACACCCGCGCCCTGCTCGCGCTCACGCGCGTGGTCGCGCCGCAGATGCTCCCCGGCGCGTCGATCATCGGCATCTCGAGCCTCGGCGCACAGCGGGTTCTGGAGAACTACACGCTCGTCGGCACCTCGAAGGCTGCGCTCGAGGCGCTCGTCCGCTACCTCGCCGTGGAGCTGGCTCCGCGCGGGATCCGCGTCAACGCCGTCTCGGGCGGCGTCGTCGAGACCGGCGCGCTGGAGCACTTCCCGAACCGCGAGGAGATGCTCAGCGCCGGCGCCGCCAATCCGGCCGGCAGGCTCGTGCGGCCGGAGGACATCGCCGAGGCGGTGACGTTCCTGTGCTCGCCGGGCGCCGAGATGATCCGTGGCCAGACGTTGATCGTCGACGGCGGCTTCTCGCTCACCGCGTAACGTCGTGCCGATGGAGCCGACCGACCAGAACCGCCGCGCCTTCGACGAGCGGCATCGCACGTCGGAGAACGTCCTCGCGTCACCGGGGATGCCGGAGGGGATCCGGGAGCGCCTACAGGGCGCCGAGGGAAGCCGGGTCCTCCACCTCTTCTGCGGCACCGGGCGCGAGTCGCACGACCTGGCGGAGCTCGGCGCGCTCGTCACCGGGGTCGACGACGACGCAGCCGCGATCGAGGCGGCGCGCCGGCGACGGCCGGAGCTGCCGTGGGTGCACGCCGACGCGCATTCGCTTCCGCCCGAGCTCCTGCTCGGCCGCTGGGACCTCGTCTACCTCGGCCACGGCTCGCTCGCGCGCATTCGGGCCGTCGACTCGTGGGCCGGCGGCGTCGCGGCCGCGCTCCGGCCGGGCGGCGTGCTCCTGCTCCACGACGAGCACCCCGCCGCCGCCTGCCTCGACGCGTTCGGTCGCTGGCGCGGCGACTATTTCGCCTCTGCCGGGCTCGGCGAGATCGTCAGCGCCGTCGCCCGGGCCGGCCTCGTGCTCCGCGGGCTCGAGGAGTGGCCGGGCAAAGACGCGAATGTCCCCGCGCACATCGTGCTCGCCGCAGAGAAGCCCGACGCTTAGAAACCCTCCGGCCGGGGACAAGACGCGCATGGGTATCTCGGTCAGCCTCCTGCTGATCGCAGTCGGCGCCGTGCTCGCCTGGGGCGTCACGGCCGACGCGGAGGGGATCGACGTGAACACGGTCGGCGTCATCCTCCTGATCGTCGGGATCCTCGGGCTCGTCCTCTCGCTCATCTTCTGGTCGAGCTGGGGCGGCTTCCGCCGTCGCGCCACCTACGTCGAGGGCGGGCCCGCCGCCCCGACGCCGCTGCCGCGCCGCCGCGAGACGGTGGTCGAGGAGGACGTTCCGCCCGGGCCTCCGCCGCCCTAGCGACGAACGAGCGAGCGGGCCAGGTCACCGGCGACATAGCCCGCGACTTTGGGGTTCTCCTGCAGCCGCCGGAGCGAGTACTCGTACCACTGGCGGCCGAACGGGACGTAGATGCGGAGGCGGTGGCCCTCGGCCACGAGGCGGTTCGCCGAGCTCCGGCCGCACGCCGAGCAGCATCTGGAACTCGTACTGGCTCGGCTCGAGCCCTCGCTCGGCGATCATCGCCAAAGCACGGTCGACGAGCCACTCGTCGTGCGTCGCGATCGCCGCGTAGCAGCCGCCGTCGAGCAGCGCCTCCAGCGCCTGCACGAAGCTGAGCCGCACCTCGTCGTCGTCGCGGAACTGGATCGACTCGGGCTCGACGTAGATTCCCTTGCAGATCCGGACGCTCGCCCCCGCGAGCGACGCGGCGTCGGAGACCGTCCGCCTGAGCGAGGCCTGGAGCACCGGGCCTACCCGCAGGTGTCCCTCGTCGCGCAGCTCGCGGAAGAGCCGGAGAGTGTCGTCCGTGGTAGACGAGTCCTCCATGTCGATCCGCACGAAGCGGTTCGTCGGCTCCGCGGCCGCAATCACCGCTTCGACGTTGCGCTTGCAAAGCTCATAGCCGAGCTTCAAGCCGAGCCCCGTCGGCTTGACGCTGACGTTCGCGTCGAGGTCGTCGCGCTCGAAGAGGTCGAGCGCCGCGACGTATTCGGTCGTGATCGCCGCGGCTTCGGATGCGCTTACGACCTCCTCGCCGAGCACGTCCACAGTCGCCAGCTTGCCCTCCGCGTTCAGGCCTGCGACGACCCGCCGTGCGTCGTCGAGCGAGGCGCCGGCGATGTAACGAGAGGACAGCTTCCGCACGAGCCGCTTCGGAACGGCCGGGAGCAGCGTGACGACGACGCGGTCGAGCAGGGACACAGGCGCCGGAGCCTAAACCGCTAGCGCGACTCGCGCATGAACCCCTGGCGGGCCGCACTCACGAGCGCGACCGCCTCGGGGAAGAGCACACGCATCGCGTCGCGGAGGGCGACGGCCTGCTCGTCGACGCCGCCGCTCGGCTGCACCTGCTTCAGCGCGGCGGCGGTCAGCTCGACGGCCGTGTTCAGCGTCAGCGTCGCGAACTGCTCGCGCTGCGCCTCCTGGACCGACTCGGCCTGCTGCGCCGCGAACTCCTGGATCCCGCGCAGGAGCTCCTCGGGATCGCCGCCGAACGGGAAGCCGAAGCCGCCACTACCTTCCATTTCTCAAGGCTAGCTGAGCGGTATCCGGTAGGAGCGCTCGACATCGCCGAAGAGCGCCTCGACGACGTCGCCGGAGCTCTTCATCGCCAGCGCGAAGGGCGACCCGTGTAACGCGCTTCCGAGCGCGACCTCGAGCCGGCGCGTCGCCGCGCCGATCTCGTCGAGCCGGGCCGGCGTGGCCAGCGTCGGCGGCGCGCCGAGCACGCGCTGCAACTCGAGCGCCGCCTCTTCCGCCTCCTCGATCCCGGGTGGGCTCTCCGTGATCCGCAGCGAGGCGAGCTGTGCGCGCAGGTCGTCGAGGTCGCCGCCGCCGGCGGTCTCCTCGGCGAGCTCGCACAGAGCGATGATCGAGACTGCGTCCCGCACCCGGAGCCGGTCGGAGACGGGCTCGCCGCCGGCCTCGTAGGCGAGCCAGGTACGGCCGCCGTCGCCCTCCTCGAACGCACAGAGGAAGATCCTGTCCCCCTCGTGCGCCTCGGCGGCGAGCACCGCCGCGGCGCCCGACCTCCTCGCGACCTGCTCGAGCTCCGCCGCCAGCCCCACGACGCCAGCATAAGAGGCCACTACGATGCGGCCGTGGTCGAACGGGTCGCACTCGTGCTGGCCGTGCTCGCGGTCGCACTGGCGCTCGCGGCGCTCCTGCGGGGGCGTGGGAAGCGCCCCGAGGATCCGGTCGCGGAGGCACGCGCACGGCTCGACGCGGTCGTCGCGGAAGAGACTGCCGCGGCGGCGGCCGAGCTGAAGTCCCGCGTCGCCCAGATGCAGGCGAACGCGCATTCGACCCTCGTCGAGGAAGAGCGCCGGATCGCCGACGAGCGCCGCCGCGAGTTCGTCGAGCGGGAGCGCACCGCCGGAGCCGAGCTCGCCGAGGCATTGGTGGCCACGACCCGGCGCGTCGAAGAGCGGCTGCGCGGCTGGAGCGACGACCTCGACCGCGCGCAACAGAACCTGGAGGCCGAGCTCCGCCGGCTCGATCAGCGCCAGAAGCAGCAGATCGCCGAGGCCGAGGCGCGGATCGAGTCCGAGGCGGCCGAGCTCGTCTCGACCTCGGACGAGCAGCGGGCATCGGTGCTGCGCCTGCGCGAGGAGCTCGAGCGCTCGGCGCAGGCGGCGGTTGCCGAGGCGCTCGAGGAGCTGGAGGCACACACGGGCGAGCGGCGCCGCGTGATCGAGGAGATCGCCGACCGGCTGAGGCGGCGGGAGGAGGCGCTCGCCGAGCAGATCGAGCGAGGTGAGACGGAGGCGGCACGACGGATCGAGGCCTCGTTCGCGGACATCGAGCGTCGCCAGGTCGAGCAGCTGCAGCGCGTGATCGCACGCGAGGCGGAGCGCTACGCCGAGGCGGCTGCCGTCCAGTTCGACTCGACGATGCGCTCGGCGCGGGAAGCGGCGGCGAGCCGGCTCTCCCGCGAGCTCGATCGCGCCATCGAGACATTCGTGCGTCAGGCGGACATGGTCTTCGCCGAGCGCCTCTCGCAAGTCGGCGATGCCGGTCAGCAGCGGCTCGAGGCGCGGCAGCGGCAGGTGCAGGCGGCCTTCGAGCGCCAGCAGGACGAGCTCGCCGCGTCGTTCTCGGACCGGATCGCGGCTGCCGACGCGGAGCTTCGCCGCACGCTCGGAGCCTTCGTCGCGGAGGCCGAAGCGGAACGATCGGCGCTCGCGGACCGGCTGGCCGAGCTCTCGCGCCGGGTCGACGAGGTGGCGCGCGTGCGCCACAGCTGACGGTTCCCGCACTAACAAGACGCGGCAGGGATCGTCTCTTGGAGCACGAACAGAGCGCGCACCATGACCGATGCAACAGAGCTGATCGACCGGCACAGCGAGCGGGCCAAGGTCGAATCCTGGCGCCTGCACGTCTTGATCGAGGCCGGCTACCCCCTCCCACTGGCGGAGAAGCTCGCGGCTGCGCTCGATGCCGACCTACACGCCGCGGTCGAGCTCGTCGGCCGGGGCTGCGATCCGAAGGTCGCCACGGAGATCCTGCTCTAGCGAGCGAGAACGAGCGGCGGGACGACTTCCGTCACGAGGGCGATCATCTACCCTCGGCCGTGATGAAGGTCGAGCCCCTGCTGTACGGCGAACGGAAGGTCTACACCGTCGCGGGCTTCAACCGCGGCGTCGCCGAGTGGCTGCAACGCCTGCCCACGCTCTGGATCGAGGGCGAGGTGACCGAGCTGCGGCGGTCGGAGCGCTGGGGCAGCGTCTTCTTCACGCTGAAGGATCCCGACGACGGCGCCTGCCTGCCGACGTCGATGCCGCGCCGCACGTTCGATGCGCTTCGGCTCGATCTGGTCGAGGGGGAGCGGATCCACGTGCTCGGCCGCCCGGAGCTCTTCGCCGCGAAGGGCGAGTTCCGCCTGCGGGCGCTCTCGCTGGAGCGCTTCGGCCTGGGCGCGCACCTTGCGGCGATCGAGCGGCTGAAGCAGTCGCTGGCCGCCGAGGGCCTCTTCGACGCGGCCCGGAAGCGCGCGCTGCCCCGCTTCCCGCGCCGGATCGCGCTCGTCACCGGGACCGACGCCGCCGCCCGGCGCGACGTGGTCACGACCGTCCAGACCCGCTTCCCACCGGCGCGTATCCTCGTCGCCGAGACCCTGGTGCAGGGCCCCCGCGCCGCCGACGGGATCGTCGACGCGCTTCGGGCTGTCGTCCGTGAGCCGGGAGTGGACGTCGTGGTGCTCACCCGCGGCGGCGGCAGCTTCGACGACCTGCTCCCATTCAGCGACGAGCGGGTGGTGCGCGCCGTCGCCGCCTGCCCCGTCCCCGTCGTGTCCGCGGTCGGGCACGAGCAGGACACACCGCTCTGTGACCTCGCCGCAGACGTGCGGGCCTCGACGCCGACGGCGGCGGGGAAGCTCGTCGTGCCCGATCTCGAGGCGCTCCGAGCCGAGCTGATCCGCGCCGGCGGCTCGCTCGAACGCTGCGTGCGGCGGACGATCGAGCGCGAGCGCGAGGCCGTCGCGCGCACCCGCGTCGCGCTCGAGCGCGGGGCAGGCCGGGCGCTGGAGCGGGACACACAACGACTGACCCTCCTCCGCGACCGGCTGCGCCGCGGTCCGGCCCTCCTCGTCGAGCGCCGCCGGTCTGCGCTCGAGCGGGCAGGTGGACGGCTCGCTGCCCTCTCGCCACGCGCGACCCTCGGCCGCGGCTACGCGATCGTCCGGGCCGACGACGCGGTGCTCCGCAGCACGCGCGGCCTCGATCCTGGGAGACGCGTCGACGTCGAGCTGGCCGAGGGAGCCTTCGGCGCCACGGTCGAGGACGTCCGGCCGTGACCGAGCAATTGAGCTTCGAGGCGGCGCAGAAGGAGCTGGAGCAGATCGTCGAGCGGCTCGAGCGCGGCCAGCCGGACCTCGACGAGGCGATCCGGCTCTGGGAGCGCGGCGAGGAGCTGCTGCGGCTCTGCCTGGCGAGGCTCGAGACCGCGGAGGGCAAGATCGAGGAGTTGGCCCGCCGCGGCGAGCCCGGTTAGGATCGTCGCCGTGCCCCAGCCTTCTGTCGAGACACTCGCCCGCGTACCGCTCTTCTCGGCGCTCGAGCGGCGGGACCTGGAGCGCATCGCCGACTCCTTCAAGCAGCGCGACTACTCACCGGGCGACGTGATCGCGTCCGAGGGCCAGGGTGGCGCCGGCTTCTTCATCATCGGCGAGGGAACGGCGAAGGTGACCGTGCACGGAGAGGACCGAGCCACCCTCGGTCCCGGCGACTACTTCGGCGAGATCGCCCTGATCGACGAGGGCGCACGGACGGCGTCCGTAATCGCCGAGACCGACATGAAGACCTACGCGATGACGTTCTGGGAGTTCCGCCCGATCGTCGAGACCGACTCCCGCATCGCCTGGAAGCTCGTCCAGCAGCTCGCGCACCGGCTGCGCGAGGCCGACGCGAGAACGTCCTAGCGACCTAGTGCTGCTGCAACGCTAAGTCTCGTCCGAGCGCGACGAGGTCCTCGCGCGCCCGCGACGGATCGCCCGAGAGGGCGACCGTCTCCACCCCGGGCAGACGCTCCTCGACGACGCCGCCAAAGACCACGCACCGGGTGCCGGCGGCCCGGCGCACGACCTCGCCGGGCGCCTTACCGAGCCGGGTTGTGGCGTCGACGCAGCCCTCGCCGGTGACGACGAGGTCGTAGCCCGACGAATCGAAGCCGACGGCGTCCAGCACGAGCCGCGCGCCCGGCTCGAGCGTCGCGCCGAGCGATGCGAGCGCGGCGCCGAGCCCGCCGGCAGCGCCGGAATAGGGCTCGTGTTGGAACAACACAAGCCCAGCTTGCCCGGCGATGCGCCGCTCGAGCTCGAGAATCTCGGCCGGGCCGGCGCCCTTCTGCGGGCCGAAGACGCGCGGCGCCTCCGCGAGGGTGGCGCGGACGTCGCAAGCAGCGCGCGCGGGCACCGGTAGCTCCCGCACGACGTCGAGGAAGCCGGCGCCGCCGTCCATCGTGGCGGTGCCGCCGAGACAGAGCAAAAGCGACGCGGGCTGCTCGTCGAGCGCCGCCCGGACGAGCTCGCCGAAGCCGCGGCTCGACGCGGCGAGCGGGTCGAGCCGGGACGGATCGAGCGGGATCGCCGCCGCCGACTCGACGACAGCAGCGCCGTCCGGCAGGAGCAGCCAGCGTCCCACGCGTGGGCGCCCAAAGGCGTCGTGCACGTCCGCGTCGCGCCACTCACCCCCGAGCGCCGAGCTCAAGACTGCCGCCGTCCCCTCGCCGCCGTCCGCGATCGGCAACTCGACAGCGGACGCACCGGCCCGCCTGAGCCCTTCGCCTAGCGCTGCCGCGGCAGCGGCAGCGCTCAGGACGTTCTTGAGGCTAGCCGGACACGCCAGCGCGCGCACGCCGCTCGACCGGTCGCCGGTGCTCGGGCTCCTCGGCCCGCTCCGTCTCCTCGGGCAGCTCGCGCAGCATCGCGAACGAGAGTCCCTCGCGCGCCAGGAAGAGCAGGCCGACGCCGACGCCGACGGACATCTCGAGCACCTGGAGCACGAGCGCGTACGCGAAGCCCGTCGAGTACGCGACGCCGTACTGGACGAGCGGCAGCGCGACCGCCGCCTGGAGCAGGCCGATGTTTCCCGGCCAGAGCGGGAAGATCGTCGCGACGTTCATCAGGAGCAGGACGAGCGCGGCAGCCGGCAGCGGCGCGTGGATGTCGAACGCCCGCATCGCGACGTAGACGGCGAGCAGCTGCATCAACCAGCCGGCGCACTGGAGCAGGATCGCGCCCAGGGCGGGCAGCGGCGAGCGAAGCACGGAGAGGCCCTGCCGGGCCATCGCCAGCAGCCGGCGCATCGGATGGGCGTCGTCGAGGCTCGTCTGGTGCCGCCGGCGCGCGCCCGCGACCCCGGCCATGAAGAGCAGCGTCCCGAGCGCGGAGACGATCACGAGGCTCGTCACCGCCCAGTGCGGGACCTTCGCGGTCGCGATCACGTAGGCAACGAGGATCAGGGCGGGGAAGAGATCGAAAAGCCGGTGCGCGAACACCGTTCCGACGAGCGTGCCGGTCGTCCCCGGGCCCTGCGCCACATGGCGGCGCAGCACTGCGACACGCGCCAGCTCACCGATCCGGCCGGGAAGGATCGCGTTCGCCAGCAGTCCGATCGAGAACGCGGAGAAGATCCGGTCGAAGCGCGGCCGCGGCGGATCGAGCGCCTGGTCGATCGTGAGCCTCCACGCGAGCGACCGGAAGAGCACCGAGACGAGGTTGAGACCGAGCGCGAACGCGATCCAGGCCCAGTTGACGAAGTCGAACGCGTGGTAGACGACATTCCAGTCGGGGCCCCGCCACCAGAGCAGGCCGACGGTGGCTGCGAAGAACGGGAGCACGAGCCCGGCTCGCAGCCACGGGCTGCGCGGTATCACGTTCACGCAGCCTCCCCGCGCAACGCGTGCGCTCCGGCGCCCGCGGCCTCGTAGATCGCGACGAGGCGGCGGGCGATGTCGGCCCAGGAGTAGCGCTCGACAGCAAGTTGCCGCGCCGCGGCGCCGAGCGCCTCGCGCCGAGGCTCGTCGTCGAGCAGGTCGGAGATCGCAGCTGCGAGCGCCTGCGCGTCGCCGGCAGGAACGGCCACGGCTGTCTCGGGCGTCATCACATCACGGTAGCCGGGGATCTCGGAGGCGACGACCGGGGTCGCGCAGGCGAACGCCCGCGTCAGCACCATGCCGAAGCTCTCGCCCCCGAGCGAGGGCGCGACGAGCGCCTTCGCCGAGGCGAGCTCCGCCGTCAGGTCGTCCTGGCTGAGGAAGCCGAGCACCTCGATCCCTTCGTCCGGCACGCGCAGCCGGCTGAGCAGGAGCCGGACCGCGAGCGGGTCGGCACCTGCGATCCGGAGCGTCGCACCGGTGCGGCGGCGCACGTCGGGCCACGCGCGCAGCAGGACCTGCAGCCCCTTTCGCGGCTCGTGGCGGCCGGCGAACACAACGCGGTGCTCGCGTCCGGCCGGGTCGACGCCGTCGGGGATCAGCACGCCGTTCGGCACGATCTCGTACTCGCCGGGCAGCCACCGCTCCGCCGACGCGCGTGCCTGCTCGGAGACGGCGATGCGCCGGTCGAGCCGCTGCTCCAGGAAGCCCCAGACCGGGGCTGCGAGCCGCATCCAGCCGAGGTCACCGCTCGCGTGGTGCGTGCCCACCATCGGCCCGTCGAAGAGTGCCAGCGCCGCGATGCACGGGGTCGGCGTCATCGGCTCGTGCAGGTGCAGCAGGTCGAACTGCTCCCGGTCGAGCGCCCGCCGGATCCGGAAGATCGAGCGCGGGCTGAGAATGATGTTCGGCAGCGAACCGTTGGCCGGGACGATCACGGAGCGGCCGACCGGGATCACCTCAGGCGGCGGGTCGCCGTGGCGCCCCACGCGCGGATGGAGCGCGCGTGTGAACTGCCCGGGCGGGTCGTTGCCCATGAGTAGGCGCACTTCGTGCCCGAGGTCGCGCAGTGCGGCCGCCTGCAGCTCCGCGTGCTCGACGACGGCTCCCCAGAATGACCACGAGAACGGGACGACGATCCCGATCTTCATCCCTGGTGAGTCTATGCACCGAGGCGGGCTACGACCGCGAGGCATAGTTGCACGTGCAGTGAGTCAACAGGAAAGCGAGGGCCCGATGCGGCTCGAAGGGATCCACCACATCACCCTGATCACCGGGGACGCGCCCCGGAACGTCGACTTCTACACCCGTGTGCTCGGCCTCCGGCTCGTCAAGAAGACCGTCAACCAGGACGACCCGACCGTGTACCACCTCTTCTACGCCGACGAGAAAGGAAGCCCCGGCGCCGACATCACCTTCTTCGAGTATCCGGGCGCGCGCCGCGGCCGCCCGGGCGCGGGGATGATCCATACGATCGTCTGGCGGGTCGCGAGCACCGAGGCGCTCGACTTCTGGGAGGAGCGGCTCCGCGCCGAGGGCATCGAGGTCGAGCGGCACGAGACTGGCCTCACCTTCACGGACTTCGAGGGGATGCGGCTGGAGCTGGCCGTGGTCGAGACGGATGACGAGCCGCTCATGGCGAAGCACCCCGAGATCGCGCCGGAGCTGGCGCTGCAGGGCTTCGAGGGCGTGCGCGCGTTCTCTTCTGACCCGGAGCGCAGCCGCAGCCTGCTCGAGGAGACGCTCGGCTTCGCATCTTCGGGCGAGGCGACCTGGGAGGCGCGCGGCGAGCGGCGCGGCGGCTGGATCAGCTACGACGCGCCGCCGGAGGGAGCCGGAGTGCCCGGTGCCGGCACGGTGCACCACGTCGCCTGGGCGACGCTGCAGGAAGACCAGGACGCCTGGCAGCAGCACGTCGCAGCTGCCGGCTACAGGCCGACGCCGGTGATCGACCGCTTCTACTTCCGCTCGATCTACTTCCGCGAGCCCAGCGGTGTCCTCTTCGAGCTCGCGACGATCGGCCCCGGCTTCGCGACGGACGAGGATCCGGAGCACCTGGGCGAGCGGCTCTCGCTGCCGCCGGCGTTCGAGCATCTGCGCGAGCGGATCGAGCCGGCCCTGACGCCCCTGCCCGACCCGCGGGAGGCGTGGAGCACAGCGTGATCGAGGCTCTGGTCCGCCCGACCGCGGCCGAGCCGGAGGGCGCGCTCGTCCTCCTCCACGGCCGCGGGGCGGACGAGCACGACCTCTATCCCCTTCTCGACGTCCTCGACCCGGAGCACCGCCTCCTCGGCGTCACTCCGCGCGGGCCGCTCTCGCTGCCGCCGGGCGGGGCGCACTGGTACGCGCTCGGCGGCCTCCCCACGCCGGAACCGTCCACCTTCTGGCCCACCTTCGAGGCCGCTTCGGCCTGGCTCGACTCGCTGGAGGTCCCGCTCGAGCGCACTCGTGCTCGGCGGCTTCTCGCAGGGCGCCGTGATGAGCTGGGCGCTCGGCCTCGGTCGCGGAGCCGGCCAAGCGGCCCGCCGGGATCGTCGCGCTCTCGGGATTCATGCCGCGCGTCGACGGGCTCGAGCTCGACCTCGCCGGCCTCGAGGGCTACCCGGTCGCGATCGCGCACGGCTCGCTCGATCCCGTCATCCCGGCCGACTTCAGCCGCGAGGCGCGCGCGACGCTCGAGGAAGCGGGCGCGGACGTGCCTATCGCGAGGCGCCGCTCCCGCACACGATCGACCCGCGTATCCTCCCCGCGCTGCACGCCTTCGTCGCGCGCGCCCTCGACGCCAAGTAACAGACTGTTACTTGGATAAGCTCGGGCACGATGCTCGACCAGGGTCTCGCCGAGCTGCACACCCATCTCGGCGGCTCGGTCGCCTCCGACATCCTCTGGTCGCTCGCCCACGAGCAGGGAATCGCGCTCCCGGTCAAGGACTACTGGGAGTTCGACGCGCTCGTCACCGTCTCCGATCCGCGCGGGGTCGAGAACCTGGACGCGCTCGACCGGATCTACCACTGGACGGAGCTGATCCAGTCCTCCCCGCTCGCGGTCGAGCGGTCGGTGCACGGCGCGATCGGCGGCGCCTACCGCAGCCAGGGGATCACGACGCTCGAGCTCCGCTTCAACCCGATGAAGCGGAACCGCGGCGGCGAGCGCGACCTCGACCACATCATCCTCGCCGCGATCCGCGGTCTCGACATCGCCGGCCTCGAGTATCCGCAGGTTCGGGCCGGACTGATCCTGATGATGGACCGGACGTTCTCGCACCGGCAGAACGAGGTGATCGTCGAGAAGGCGATCAGCTGGGCTTCACGCGGAGTCGTCGGGGTCGACATCGCGGGCCCGCGGCCGGGCGGTGGACGCTACGACTACACGCAGATCGCACCGATGGTCGAGGCCGCGCGGGCGGCGGGTCTCGGCGTCACGATCCACGTCGGGGAGGAAGGCGAGACGGGTGCCGAGGAGGTCGGGGAGGTGGTCGAGCACCTTCGCCCCGACCGGATCGGCCACGGCATCCTCGCTGCGCAGCATCCCGAGCTGATGCGCCTCCTGCAGGAGCGGGCCATCGTGCTGGAGATCTGCCCGACGTCGAACCTGCTGACGAAGGCGCTCCCGGACGAGGACGCCGTGCGCGAGACGTTCCGCGCGTTCGTCGAGGACGGCGTCGCCTTCACGATCGCGACCGACGGCCCCGAGATGATGCGAACGCACCTGCGCGACGAGCTCGAGTTGCTGGCGCGGATCGGCGCGCTCACGGAGGAGGAGCTCGTGGCGGCGAACGCGCGCGGCCACGAGGCGAGCTTCATCAGGTCGGCCTGACGGTGCGACCGCTCGACGAGATCGCGCTGGCCGGCCCGGAGCATCTCGATGCCGAATACGTCGAGCGCTATGACCGGAAGGCAGCTTTCGACCCCGCCGAGGACCTTGCCGTGCTGAGGCGCCACGGCGTCGATGCCGACAGCACACTCGTCGACTTTGGCGCGGGGACCGGGACGTTCGCGCTCGCCGCCGCGCATGCCTGCCGGCGCGTTGTCGCCGTTGACGTCTCGCCGGCGATGGTCGCGGCGATTGGCTCGCGCACGGCCGCGCAAGGCATCACAAACGTGGAGTGCGTTGAGGCCGGCTTTCTCAGCTACGAGCACACCGGAGCGCCGCCCGACGCCGTTTACTCGCGAAACGCCCTCCACCACCTACCCGACTTCTGGAAAGCGCTCGCCTTGCAGCGGCTCGCGGAGCTGCTGCGACCCGGTGGTGTACTCCGTCTGCGGGATCTCGTCTTCTCGTTCGAGCCGGGCGAAACCGAGTCGTTCGTCGCGCAGTGGCTGGACAACGCCGCCGAGGACGCCGCCCAGGGCTGGACCCGCGGCGAGCTCGAAACACATCTGGCCACCGAGCACAGCACCTTCACTTGGCTCCTCGGGCCGATGCTCGAGCGCGCCGGTTTTCGCATCGACCAGGCCGCGTACTCGAAGGACAGAATCTACGCCGAGTACCTCTGCTCGACGCCCAGCTGACTCGGCCGAGGAATCTCACGCCTCTGGCTGACGTTGCCTTGTAATGACTTGGCCGCTCGCTGGAAGTTCCTCATCGCACTCTGGACCGTCTATCTGGTCTGGGGGTCGACGTACCTCGCGATCAAGATCAGCGTGCGGACGCTGCCCGCCTTCCTCTCCGCCGGGACACGCTTCCTGCTCGCGGGCGTCCTGCTCGCGCTGATCCTCGTCGCGACCGGTCGCAGCATCCGCGTCACCCGCCGCGAGCTCGGTTCCGCGGCCGTCGTCGGCACGGCGCTGCTTGCGCTGGGCGTCGGCGTGGTCACGCTCGCCGAGACGCGGATCGACTCGAGCACGGCCGCGATGATCGCCGGCTCGGTCCCGCTGCAGGTGATCCTCCTCCGCACGCTCGCGCGCGAGCGCATCGCACTCGCGACCCGGCTCTCGGTCCTCGTGGGCCTGGCGGGGCTCGCGCTGGTCGTCGTCCCCGGCGGCGAGGGCTCCTCGAGCGCGATCGGCCTCGCGCTCATGCTCGGCGCCAGCGTCTCCTGGTCGCTCGGCTCCTTCTTCGGCCACCGGCTGCCGCTCCCGCGCGACGGCTTCGTCGCGTCGACGTGGGAGATGCTGAGTGCCGGCGTCGTCCTGCTCGTGCTCGGCGCTGCGCGGGGTGAGTTCGGCTCCGCCGATCCGGCCGGGTTCAGCCTCGAATCGATCCTCGCCTGGCTCTACCTCGGGATCTTCGGCACGCTCGTCGCCTTCACCGCCTACACGTGGCTGCTCCGGAATGCCCCGATCTCGAAGGTCGTCACGCACCAGTACGTGAACCCGATCGTCGCGATCGCCCTCGGCGCGCTGCTGCTCGGGGAGGAGATCACGCTCGCCGTCGGCCTCGGCGCCGCGCTGATCGTCGGCTCGGTCTTCGTCGCCGTCCGCCACGAGCGCGGGCCGGCGCCCGAAACGCTCCCGGAACCTCGCCCGCGGGAGGCGCGGGAAGCGGCCTAGACGTCCGTGCCGCGCGAGCCCGTCAGGCGCCGTTCACCTGCGAGCGCTGGTGCGCGAGGTACTCCAGCAAGTCGGACCGCGTGAGGATGGCGGCCGGTCGGCCGGCGGCCGCGACGACGACGGCGGCGCTCGGGCCGGAGAGGTCGGCGAAGACCTGGTCGAGCGTGTCGCCGACGTCCACCGCGGCGAGCGGCGGCTGCATCAGCGCCGCGACGTCCTCGTTGAGCGCGTCCGGGTTCTTGAAGACCCGGTCGAGCACCCCGCGCTCCTGCAGCGAGCCGACGACGTCCGCGAGCGACTCGGCCGGCTCGTGGCGGACGACCGGGAGCTGCGAGATCGAGTAGCGCTGCATCAGGTCGATGGCGGCGCCGACCTTCGCGTGTGACGCGATCGTGACGAGGTCGGGCACCTCGTGCTCCTCGGCGCGCTTGTGGCGCAGCACCTGGTCGATCGTCGGCGCGGGCACGCGCCGCTCCAGGAAGCCGTACTGGAGCATCCAGTTGTCGTCGAAGAACTTCGACAGATAGGAGCGGCCCGAGTCGGGGAGGACGGTCAGGATCCGCGTGTCCGGCCCGTAGTCCTTCGCCACCTCGAGCGCCGCCCAGATCGTCGTGCCCGCCGAGCCACCGGCGAGGATCCCCTCCTCACGGGCGAGGCGCCGCGCGGTCACGAACGAATCGCGGTCCGACACGCGCACCCAACGGTCGACGATGTCGCGCGACATCGTCTCGGGCCATGTGTCTTTCCCGATGCCCTCGACGAGGTACGGGTGCGTCTCGTCGGAGGTGAAGATGGAGCCCTCCGGGTCGGCGCCGATGATCAGCAGGTCGGGGTTCCGCTCCTTCACGTACTGGCCCGCGCCCGAGATCGTGCCGCCGGTGCCGACCGATATGACGAGGGCGTCGATCTCGCCGCCGGTCTGCTCCCAGATCTCGGGCCCGGTCGTCTCGTAATGGGCCTGCGGGTTCGACATGTTCGAGTACTGATCCGGCTTGTAGCCGCCCGGAATCTCCTCGGCGAGCCGGTCGGAGACGGAGTAGTAGCTCTCCGGCGAGTCGTGCTCGACCGCCGTCGGCGTGATCACGACCTCGGCGCCGTACGCGCGCAGCATCGAGATCTTCTCCTGGCTCATCTTGTCCGGCATCACGAAGATGCAGCGGTAGCCGCGCGCCGCCGCCGCGATCGCGAGCCCGACGCCCGTGTTGCCCGACGTCGGCTCGACGATCGTCCCACCCGGGCGCAGCTTCCCCTCGCGCTCAGCGGCCTCGATCATCGCCATCCCGATCCGGTCCTTGTTCGAGCCGCCGGGGTTCAGGTACTCGAGCTTGGCGAGCAGCTGCGGCTGAACCTCACGTCCGATCCGGTCGAGGCGAACGATCGGCGTCCGGCCGACGAGGTCGAGCAGGGTCGGGTACTCGCGCGACATCGCGCGCAAGCCTATCGGTCAGCTGAGCCGCCAGAACTCGCCGTTCAGGCCGAGCTCGTCGAGGATCGCCTGCGACTCCTCAGGTCTCCGTGGGCGCCAATCTGGCTCGAGCCGCGTCGACCACCAGCGGCGCGCGAGCTCGTTCAGCTTCGTGGCGGTCAGGCTCGCGCCCGGCTCCATGCTGTTCGCCTTCAGCCACCGCTCCAGGTGCTCCTCCGACCGGAGGAAGACCATCGTGCTTCAGGTGAAGCCGATGTCCTCCCACCACCGGCGCGCGGGGACGGCGAAGTGGACGAGCAGGTCGGCGCCACGCGCGAGCACGCCGTTGCGGACCTCGAGCTCGAGCGACTCGCCGCAGTCGGGGCATCGGGACTCGACGCGGCCGTCCGCATGCAGCGCAGCGGGGATCCCGAGCGCGTCCCAGGCGCAGTTCGCGAACCAGGTGCGGCCGCAAGCCTCGACGCTGTGCGGCGTCTCGACGGCGGAGAACGGGTTCAGCATCCGGATCTCCAGCGAGCCGTCGTGGAGGACGAGCGCGTGATCGTCGTGCAGGCGCCGGAACGCGCCTTCGACCTCCTCGGCCGCGAGTCCCAGCGCCGCTGCGGTCTCCGCCGGCGCCGGCGCACGTCCCTCGCGGACGAAGGAGGCGTAGACCTCCTTGCGGATGCGCAGGTCGAGCTCGTCCATCAGTGGCGGAAGTGGCGGCGACCCGTGAAGACCATCGCGGAGCCGGCGCTCTCGACAGCCTGCATCACGTCCTCGTCCCGCTTCGAGCCGCCGGGCTGGATCAGCGCCGTCACGCCCGCCTCGAGGGCGAGCCGCGGGCCGTCCGGGAACGGGAAGAACGCGTCGGAGGCGAGCGCGGCACCCGCGAGCGAGTGGCCGTGGCTCCTCGCTTTCTCGAGTGCGATCCGAACGGCGTCGACGCGGCTCATCTGGCCGGCGCCGATCCCGATCGTCTGGAGGTCGTGCACGAGCACGATCGCGTTCGAGGTGACGTGCTTGCAGACGCGCCACGCGAAGAGGAGGTCACCCCAGTCTGTCTCGGACGGCTGGCCGGCGACGACCTCCATCCCCTCGCGGTCGGCCACGTCCCAGTCGCGCTCCTGGACGAGCAGGCCGCCGAGCACGCGCCGGTAGTCGCGCTCCGACGCGTCGGGAGCGCGCCGCTCGCGGTCGTCCAGGATCCGCGTCGCGGGCTTCCGGGTAAGCGACTCCAGGGCGGCCTCGTCGTAGCCGGGCGCGTGGAGCACCTCGACGAACTGCTCCGCAAGCCGTTCGCCGAGCGCGGCCGAGACAGGCCGGTTCAGCACGACGACGCCGCCGTAGGCGGAGAGCGGGTCGGCGGCGTGCGCGAGCTCGTACGCCTCCTCGATCGACGCGCCGACGGCGACCCCGCACGGGTTCGCGTGCTTGACGATCACGCACGCCGGCAACGTGAACTCGCGCAGCAGCAGGCGCGCCGCGTTCAGGTCGTTCAGGTTGTTGTAGGAGAGCGCGCGCCCGTGCAGCTGCTCGGCGCGGGCGAGCAGATGCGTGCGCGCCCCGCGCTCCGCGTAGTAGCCGGCGCGTTGGTGCGGGTTCTCGCCGTAGGCGAGGTCGAACTGCTTCTCGAACGCGGGCACGAGCACGTCCGGGAAGGACTGCCGGCCCGCGAACCAGGCCGCGATCGCCGCCTCGTAGCAGGCGGAGGTCGAGAAGGCGGTCGCCGCGAGGTTACGCCGTGTCTCGAGCGAGAGCTCGCCGTGCTCGCGCAGCTCCGTGAGCACCGGCGAGTAGTCGGCGGGCCGGCAGACCGGCGCGACATGGGCGAAGTTCTTCGCCGCCGCCCGCAGCAGCGCCGGCCCGCCGACGTCGATCATCTCCACGGCCTCCTCCTCGCGGACGCCGTGCTCGCGGGCGACCTGCTCGAACGGGTAGAGGTTGACGCAGACGAGGTCGAAGGGCTCGATCCCGTGCTCGGCGAGGGCGGCGACGTCGGTCTCCACCTCCCGCCGCGCGAGGATGGCGCCGTGGATGCGCGGGTGGAGCGTCTTGACGCGGCCGCCGAGCATCTCCGGGAACTCGGTCAGGCTCTCGACCCGCGTCACGTCGAGGCCGAGCTCCTCGAGCCGGTCGGCGGTGCCGCCGCTCGCGACGAGCTCCCAGCCGAGCTCGGCGAGCCCGGTCGCCAGCTCGTCCAGGCCGGACTTGTCCCACACGGAGATCAGCGCGCGCCTCACGCTCCTGGCCGCCTTTCGCTCCCGCCCGGCGGAGCCGGGCTCCGCGAAAGGCTGACGCCGCTCGCGCCGCTCCAGCCAGCGGCCCGTACCTCCGTACTGTTCCGCCGGCCTACGCAGCGCGAGCGGCGCCCCAGGAACGTGAGGGGCGTCATCGGTCCGTCCGCACGAGTTCGCTCACCACCTCGGGCAGGAGCCGGTGCTCGACGGCGTGGATGCGCTCTGCGAGCGTCTCGCGCGGCTGGACAGGGAGCGGCTCCTGCCGGAGCACCGGGCCGGCGTCGAGCCCCTCGTCGACGACGTGCACCGTCACGCCGGTCGTCTCGACCCCGGCGGTGAGCGCGTCCTCGATCGCGTGCGCGCCGGGGAACGCGGGCAGGAGCGACGGGTGCACGTTCACGATCCGGCCGGGGAAGCGGTCGAGGAAGGCCGCCGTGAGCAGGTGCATGTAGCCGGCGCAGACGACGAGCTCGACGTCCTCGGCTTCGAGCCAGTCGGCCATGGCGGCGTCGCGCGCCTCTCTGGTCGGATAGGCGTCGAGCTCGAAGACACTCGTCGGCACGCCCGCACGCTCGGCCCGCCCGAGCGCCGGGACGCCGGGCCGGTTCGAGGCGACCGCGCGGACCGGCAATCCGCCGTCGAGCAAGGCCTGCAGGTTCGAGCCCTCCCCACTGACGAGCACGCCGATCGCGCGCGGCCGACGATCACGGCCGATCACGAGCTCGTCTGCGGGCTCCGGCACGACGGCGCAATAGCCGATCCCGAGGTTGAAGACGCGGCGCGCCTCCTCCTCCTCGACGTGGCGGGCGAGCCACTCGTACACCGGCGGCCGCTCCCAGGCGCCCCAGTCGAGCTCGGCCCGGAGGCCTTCCGGAAGCACGCGGCCGAGGTTGCCCGCGATCCCGCCGCCGGTGACATGCGCGAATGCATGGGCGGTCGACCGGAGGCGCCGGACGTCGTCGAGGTACAGGCGGGTCGGAGCGAGCAGGTCGGGGCCGTCGTAGTCCTCCAGCTCGAGCACGGAGCGGACGAGCGTGAAGCCGTTTGCGTGCACGCCCGCGGACGGCAAGCCGATCACGTAGTCCCCCGCGCGCACCGCCGATCCGTCGATCAGGCGCTCCCGCTCGACGATGCCCACGCAGGTTGCGGCGAAGTCGAGCTCGCCCTCGCGGTAGACGCCGGGGAGCTCTGCCGTCTCGCCGCCGATCAGCGCGACTCCGGCCTCACGGCAGACCTCGGCGGCGCCCTCCACGAGTTCCGCGACCTGCTCGAGGTCGAGCCGGCTCGCAGCCACGTAGTCGAGCAGGACGAGCGGGTCGGCGCCGCACGTGATCACGTCGTTGATGCAGTGCGCCGCCATGTCGGCGCCGCAGGCCCGCAGCGCGCCCCGCGGCCGGGCGACGACGGGCTTCGTCCCGATCGAATCGGTCGACGCCGCGAGCAACCGTCGCTCGTCCAGCGGGTGCAGACCCGCGAAGGCGCCGAAGCCGCGCGCGCCGGTCGACTCGACGGCCGCGCGAAGCCGCTCGACGACCCCCTCGGCTGTCGCGAGCGAGACGCCGGCGGCGGCATACGTCCGGTCCTCGCTCACGAGAGCGAGTCTACGACCTCTCGCGGAAGGCTCTCGGTCAGCTGAAGAGCTCGGCGTGGAGCTGCGGGCGACCCTGCGGCCCGCCCGGGAGGAAGCGGACGACGGCGTCACCCACTTCCACGTTCGTCCCGTCCCGTCCCGAGTCGAGCAGGTCGGCCAGCGCGGCCGCCTTCGCCTCGGGATCGTCGGCGAGCAGGTGCAGCTCGGTCAGCCTGAGCGCGTCGGGGGGCTCGAACATGCCGTCGATCCACTCGCGCGGCGGATGCACCTCGAGCCGGTAGCCGGCGCTCGTGGAGACGAACGTGCGCCTGCCGCCGTGTGCCTGGACACGCAGCTCCCGGTCGACCGCCCGGTCGATCACCTCGCCGAACTCGTCCTCGTCGAGCGCGAGGCCGATGTGGTCGATGCGCGGCAACTCCCACTGGCCGGGTTGGACGACGACGTTCACCCCACCCCGCTCGAGCTCGGACAGCCGCAGCTTGAAGCCCAGCTCGTCGAGCTCCTCCCACGAGGTCCCGGCGGAGAAGGACTGGTAGTCCTCGCCGATTCGCCCGTGCCTGGCGACGAGCGCGAACGCCAGCTTGCCGATGTACCGCGCCTCCACCCGGCGCACGTTGGTCGTGACGAGGTGGTAGTGGAAGAGGCGCACGAGCAGCGGATTCTACGAGGTCCCTCGTAGAGTGAACGCGTGCTGACCGACTGGACCCTCGACCCTCTCCAGCTCGCCCCGGTCGTGTTTGCGGCGTTCGCGTACGGGCTGCGGGCGCGCACGCTTCGCAGGCGCGGGACGCCGATGGCCGCCTGGCGCGTCTTCCTCTTCGCGCTCGGGATCGCGCTGCTCCTGCTCGCGTTCGCCTCTCCGGTCGCGGCGATCGGCGAGGACGAGCTCTTCAGCTTCCACATGGTCCAGCACGTGCTGATCGGCGACCTGGCGCCGCTCTGCCTGCTCGCAGGGCTCTCCGGTCCGATGCTGCGCCCGCTCCTGGCGCTGCGCCCCGTCGAGCGCCTGCGCGTGCTCGCGAACCCCGTCGTCGCGCTGCCGCTCTGGGCGGCCAACCTCTACGTCTGGCACCTGCCGTTCCTCTACGAGGCGGCCGTCCGCAATTCGGCCGTCCACGCGCTCGAGCACATCTGCTTCTTCACGGCCGGCCTGATCATGTGGCTCCCCGTCCTCGAGACGCTGCCCGCACCGGAGTGGTTCGGGACCGGGCCGAAGCTGGCCTACATCGCGTGCGTCCGCGTCGTGGAAACGGTCCTCGGCAACGTCCTCGTCTGGTCCGGCACCGTTTTCTACGACGTCTACGCGCAGGGAGAGGAGCTCTGGGGCGTGTCGCCGCTCCAGGACCAGGGCCTCGCAGGCGCCGTGATGATGATCGAGGGCTCGCTCGTCACGATCGTCGCCCTCGCATGGCTCTTCCTACGCCTGGCGCAGGAGGGAGAGCTGCGCCAGGAGCTGCTCGAGCGCGGCCTCGACCCGCGCACCGTCCGTCGGGCAGTCCGCTACGGCCGCGCGCAGGAGCTAGCCGGGCCGCGCTGAACACCAAGTCTCAATGCGCTCGAGCGGGGTGCATCACGTCGACCTGGTCGTCTCGTCGGTCGAGCGCAGCCTGCCCTTCTACCGCGATCTGCTCGGGCCGCTCGGCTACCACCGCGTCTCCGAGGTCGAGGGCGAGCGCGGCGAGACGATCTGGTACTTCGGCGGTCCCGGCAGCTCGATCGGGATCCGGCAAGCACCCGGTTCTAGAACGATCCAGCGGCTCGGCGGGATCGACCGGTACGAAGTCGGGCTGCACCATCTCGCCCTCGAGGCGGTGTCCAGAGCGGTCGTCGACGAGCGCCACGCCTGGCTCGTAGAAGCCGGCGCGACGATCGAGACGCCGCCGCGCGAGTACGCCTACTCACCCGGGTACTACGCGGTCTTCTTCTACGACCCGGACGGCATCAAGCTCGAGATCGTCCACGTGCCCGGGCTCGCGGCGTAGGGCTCCTCGTAGCTGACCGTCGCGGCGGGGCCTTCGACCTTCAGCTCCGCAACCGAGCGCATGCATTCCCACCGGCTGGGATAGAGCCTCGACATCGCGGCCGCACCGCCGGTGTCCCCGAGCGCCGTCCACCACCATTGACCCGCCTCATCGTGACGAATCACGATCCGCATGTGCGAATGATCGAGAAAGCACCGGACGGATTCGACCCCCGAAAGTCTAGGAGGCCGGATCGGGATTTTCTGTGGAAATGCAGGCTATTCGACGCTTGCCGCGGCGGGACGGTCCAGTTTTCGCTCGAGACCGCTGCGGGCGCGCACGGCCAGGGGTGACGCGAGCAGCCGCTCGAGCAGCTCGAGCGGCGGCTGCGGGTCGTACCACGCGTCCATGAGCTCGACGATCGTTGCGTGGCCGTTGACGCCGTCGAGGCGCTCGACCGGGTCGCCGGCTGCGACTTCGCCGGGCTCGAGGACGCGCGCGTAGATCCCCGGCCGGCGCGCGGCGGCGAAGCGCTTCACCCACTGCCGCTCATCCATCCGCGTCGCGAAGGTCGAGCAGGGGATCCGCGGAGCAGTCGCCTCGACGAGCGCCGGGCCGACGCGGAAGCGGTCGCCGATCCGCAGCTCCTCCGGGCCGAAGCTCGAGAGCGTCAGGTTCTCGCCGAACGTGCCCGGGGCCGGCGCCGCACCGAGCTCGCCGGCCCACCAGTCGTAGTCCTCGGCGCTGTAGACGTAGAGCGCCTGGTCGGGCCCGCCGTGATGCTCCTTGTCGGCGACCACGTCTCCCGCCAGCCCGAGCGTGCCCACGTAGCCTCGCTCGACCGGCAGCTTCCGGATCCCGGTCGAGATCGTCCGCCCGCCGATCCGCATCAGCTCGGCGCGTCCGGCGTTGACGGAGACGACCTTCACCGCCGCGCCGGCTCGAAGCGGAGCTTCGCCAGGTTGCGCTCCGCCGGCACGCGCGTCGGGTAGGAGCGCGTGAAGCAGGCGCGGCAGACCGACTGCTCGGGCAGGCGCGTCGCCGCCTGCATGCCCTCGAGCGACAGGTAGTGGAGCGAGGTCGCGCGGATCAGCTCGCGCATCTGCTCGACCGAGCGGTGCGCAGCCGCGAGCTCGGCCTCGTCGGCCATGTCGATCCCGTAGAAGCAAGGCGAGACGATCGGCGGCGAGGAGACGCGAACGTGCACCTCGGCGGCGCCGGCGTCGAAAAGCATCGCCACGAGCTGCCGCATCGTCGAGCCACGGACGATCGAGTCGTCGACGATCACGAGCCGCTTGCCCGCGACCTCGGCGAGCGGGTTGAACTTCATCTTGATCCCCTGCCGCCGCAGGTCCTCGTCCGGCTCGATGAACGTGCGGCCGACGTAGCGGTTCTTGATCAGGCCCTCGCTGTACGGGATCCCCGACGCCCGTGCGTAGCCGACCGCGGCCGGCGTGCCCGAGTCCGGGATCGGCATGACGAGGTCGGCCTCGACGGGCGACTCTGCCGCGAGCCGCTCGCCCATCCGGACGCGAACGCCGTGCACCTCGGCGCCGGCGAGCGTCGAGTCGGGCCGCGCAAAGTAGACGTGCTCGAAGATGCACAGCGCCTGCCTGCCCTCGGGCAGCGCCTGGGTCGCGTGCAGCCCCTCCTCGTCGATCACGACGAGCTCGCCCGGTCGTACGTCGCGCGCGTAGGCGGCGCCGATCAGGTCGAGCGCGCACGTCTCCGAGGCCAGGACCCAGTCGTCGCCGAGCCGGCCGAGCGCGAGCGGCCGGATCCCGTGCGGGTCGCGGAAGCCGACCAGCTTGCCCTCGGTGAGCGCGACCACCGAGTAGGCGCCCTCGAGACGGGCCATCGCCTGGGCGACGGCAAGCGGGAGCGGCGAGGGGTCGTGCGCGACGAGCGCCGCGATCGCCTCGGTGTCGGAGGTCGCGCCGAGTGCGATCCCGTCCGCGGCCAGGTCCCGGCGGAGCTCCGCCGTGTTCGTCAGGTTGCCGTTGTGCCCGAGCGCGACCGTCCGAGCGCGTCCGTGGTGGACGAGCGGTTGCGCGTTCGCCCAATGTGAGGAGCCGGTCGTCGAGTAGCGGGTGTGCCCGATCGCGACGTCTCCCGGGAGGGCGAGCAGCTTCTCCTCGTCGAAGACCTGCGCGACGAGGCCGAGATCGCGGAGCACGGTGAGCCGGCCCCGGTCCGAGACGGCGATCCCGGCCGCTTCCTGGCCGCGGTGCTGAAGCGCGAAGAGCCCGAAGTACGACACCCTGGCGACGTCGCGCTCGGCCGAGCGGATCCCGAAGACGCCGCACACTTACGCGTTCGCCTCCCGCAACGTGTCGAGGTCGTGGCCGAGCATGCGGTCGCCGCCCGCGAGGCCGAGCCGGCGAAGCGGCACGCCGCCGAGCCGGTCGACGACCTCGGGCGCGCAGGCGAGCACCGCCTGGCCGCCGCCCTCGCCGAACCAGGCACGCGGGTCTTCCGGCAGCGCGACCTCGGCGCCGATCCCGGAGTGGAGCGCCGCCTCGGCGAGCGCGACGGCGAGGCCGCCGTGCGAGACGTCGTGCACGAACGAGCACTGCGGCGCGGCGCGCCAGAGGAACTCGACGAGCGCCGCCTCGGCCGCGAGGTCGAGCCGCGCCGGCCGGCCGCCGACCTCGCCGAAGCGGGCCTGGTACTCGGAGCCGGCGAACGCGACCGGCGAAGCACCGGCGAGCAGGATCACGTCCCCCTCGCGCCACGCGCTCGGCACCTGCCGGACGTCCGCGAGCAGGCCGACACAGCCGACGACCGGAGTCGGGTCGATCGCGCGCCCGTCGGTCTCGTTGTAGAGCGAGACGTTGCCCGAGACGATCGGCACCCGCAGCGCCTCGCACGCCTGGGCCATCCCCTCGATCGCCTCGCGAAGCTCCCACGCGATCTCCCCCTTCTCCGGGTTCCCGAAGTTGAGGCAGTCGGTCAGCCCGAGCGGCTCGGCGCCCGTGCAGGCGACGTTGCGCGCCGCCTCGAGCGCCGCGAGCGCGCCGCCTGTGTATGGATCGAGGCGGCCCATTCTGCCCGTGCCGTCGAGCGCAACGGCGAGGCCGCGGTAGCCGGGGCGCAGCCGCAGCACGGCGGCGTCGAGGCCGGGCCGGCGCACCGTGCGGGAGCCGACGAGATGGTCGTAGCGGCGGTAGATCGGCTCGCGGCTCCGCACGTTCGGCGACGCGAGCAGCTCGAGCAGCGCCTCAGGCGCGGCCGGCGCGTCGAGGTCGCCAAGTAACAGACTGTTACTTGGCTCCTCGCGCGGGCGCGGCTCGATGCTGTAGCGCGGACACTCGTCGGTGAGGAGTCGGGCCGGGATCTCGCCGACCACCTCGTCCTCCCAGAACGCGCGCAGGAGGCCGCTGTCGGTGACTTCGCCGACGACCGCGCGGTGGAGCTCCCAGCGGTCGCAGACGGCCAGGACGGCGTCGAGCATCTCGGGGCGGACGACCGCAACCATCCGCTCCTGGCTCTCCGAGATCATCACCTCCCACGGCTCCATCCCCTCCTCGCGGAGCGGCACCCGGTCGAGGCGCAGGTCGATCCCGCAGTCGCGCGCCATCTCCGAGAGCGACGAGGCGAGGCCCGCCGCGCCGCAGTCCTGGAGGGACTCGACGAGGCCCGACTCGACCAGCTCGACCGAGACCTCGATCAGCCGCTTGCCCGTGAAGGGGTCGCCGACCTGGACGCTCGGCCGCTTGTCGGCATCCTCCTCGCCGAGCTCCTGGCTCGCGAGCACCGAGGCGCCGCCGATCCCGTCGCGGCCGGTCGTCGCGCCGTAGAGGACGACGAGCCTGCCGGGCCCGCTCGCGGCGGCGCGCGTGACGCGGTCGGCGGGCAGGAGGCCGACGCACATCGCGTTCACGAGCACGTTGTCGCGGTAGGTGTCGTCGAAGACCGCCTCGCCGCCGACCGTCGGCACCCCGACCGAGTTCCCGTAGGCGCCGATCCCGGCGACGGCGCGGTCGAAGCGCGGGTCGCCGTCGGCGAAGCGGAGCCCGTCCAGGAGCGCGATCGGCCGCGCGCCCATCGCGATCACGTCGCGCAGGATCCCTCCCACGCCGGTAGCGGCGCCCTGGAACGGCTCGACCGCGGACGGGTGGTTGTGGCTCTCGACCTTGAAGCAGACCGCCTCGCCGTCGCCGAGGTCGAGCACGCCCGCGTTCTCACCGGGGCCCTGCAGCACGCGTTTCCCCGAGGAGGGAAGCCGTTTCAGCAGGAGGGCCGAGTGCTTGTAGCCGCAGTGCTCCGACCAGAGGAGCGAGAAGACCGCCAGCTCGAAGTGGTTCGGCTCGCGCCCGAGCAGGTCGACGATGCGCGCGAGCTCCCCATCCGTGAGGCCAAGAGCTCGATGCAGCGGCTGTTCCGCGACCTGCGACAGGTGATTCAGTCTAGACGGGAAGCCCGACGGCGGCGGCCGCGTTGGGAGAAGGCATGAGCCGTCCGCTCATCTCGTCATGCTGCTCGGACTGCGCGCGATCTGGGGCTCGTCGTTCATGTTCATCGAGATCGCGCTGCGCGACCTCGCCCCTGCGACCGTGATCCTGCTCCGGATCGCGACGGGTGCGCTGACTCTGGCTGTCTACATCCGCCTCGCCGGCCACCGGCTCGCCTCGCTTCGCCCCTACGCCCGCCCGCTCGCCGTGCTCGGCGTCGTCAACACGGCGCTCCCGTTCTTCCTGATCGCCTGGGGACAGCAGTACATCGACTCGGGGCTTGCGGCGATCCTGAATGCCTCCGCCCCGCTCTTCAGCGCGGTGTTCGCCCTGCCGCTCGACCGGGGCCAGCGTGTCACCGGCCTGCGGCTGGCCGGCGTGCTGCTCGGCTTCGCGGGGGTCGTGCTGCTCGTCGGCTTCGAGCTCAGCGGCGGCGAGCGCGCCGTCGTCGGCGGCCTGGCCGTCGTCGCCGCGTCGGCCTGCTACGGGCTCGGCGGCCTGTATGCGGGCCGCCGCTTCAACGGCCTCCCGCCCGCGCTCGTCGCGTTCGGGACGCTCGTCTGGGCGACCCTCTTCACGCTCCCCCTCGGCGCCGCACAGGCCACAACGCCCGGCTGGGATTCCCTCCTCGCGGTGCTCTATCTCGGTCTCGCCGCCACCGGCGCCGCGTACCTCCTCTACTTCGGCCTGATCGCGGGCGCCGGCGCCTCAAAGGCGGTGCTCGTGACGTACCTCGTCCCGGCGCTCGCACTCGTCTACGGCGCCGTCCTCCTCGACGAGCAGGTGACGGCGCTCGCGCTCACGGGCTTCGCGCTCGTGCTCGCCGGGGTGGCGCTCGGCACCGGCGTGGCGCGCGGAGGCGCGGCGCGCCGGCAGGCGGCGGCCGCCGCGGCCCCGGCCGCTAGCGTGAGGAGGTGAATCGCTACTGGCCGATGCTCCTCCTGCTCGCGGGGGTTTGGGGAGCCTCGTATCTCTTCATCAAGGTGGCGGTCGACGAGATCGCCCCTGCGCCGATGATGGCCTTCCGGACGCTCGTGGCCGGCGGCATCCTCGTGGGTTATCTCGTCTGGCGGCTCGGACGGGCCGGCGCCTTCGAGGGGCTCCGTGCGGCCTGGCGGCACTGCCTCGTGCTCGGCGCACTCAACGCGGCTGTCCCCTTCTGGCTGATCGCGTGGGGCGAGCAGTACATCGACTCGGGTCTCGCGGCCGTCGTCCAGGCGTCGGTGCCGATCTTCAACGCGCTGCTCGTGCTGCGCTTCCTGCCGCACGAACGGCTGAACGGCACGCGGCTCGTCGGGCTCGCAATCGGGATCGTCGGCGTCGCCGTCGTGACCGGGATCAACCCGGGCGGCGGCTGGTGGTCGATCGCGGGCGCGCTCGCAGTCGTCGGCTCCTCGCTCGCGTACGCGAGCGCCGGCGTCTACGGCCAGCGCGCCGTCTCCGGTACGCCGGGCCCGGTGCTCGCTGCCGGCTCGATGCTCGTGGGCGGGCTGATCCTGCTCCCGCTCGCCCTCTTCCAGCTGCCCGACCACGTCCCGGGGTGGGAGGCGACGGCATCCGTGCTCGCGCTCACGCTCGCCGGGACGGCCCTCGCGCAGCTCGTCCTCTTCCGGATGCTCGCGCTGTACGGCTCGGCGCGACTCTCCCTCGTCACCTACCTGATGCCCGGCTTCGCGCTCCTCTATGGCGCGCTCATCCTCGACGAGGCGATCACCGCCGCGATGCTCGGCGGGCTCGCGCTCATCCTCGGCGGCGTCGCGCTCGCCTCCGGCGCGGTTCGCCTGCCGCGCCGCGAGGCCGTGACCGTGCGGCCATGACGGTCACGATCCGTCCCGCGACGGCCGACGACGTCGACTTCCTCGTCGAGCTCTATGCGCACGACGACGTCCGCCCCTTTCTCGCCGCGGCGGGCTCGTACGATCGCGAGGGCGTCGCCGCGAAGCTCGCGCAGGACCCCGACCTGGGCGGGCTACTCGTCGTCGAGCTCGAAGGCGACCCGGCAGGCGCGATGGCCTGGAAGCTCACGAACCGCCGCAGCCGGATCGCGCACGTGAGCGGGCTCGCCGTGCATCCGCGCTTCCGCGGCCGCCGCCTCGCCGACGAGGCGGCACGCCTGTTCCAGCGGCACCTGATCCTCGAACGCGGGCTGCACCGGCTCGAGCTCGAGGTCTACGGCTTCAACGAGCGCGCCCAGCGGCATGCGGAGCGCTCGGGCTTCGTCCGCGAGGGCGTCAAGCGAAAGGCGTACGCCCGCGACGGCGGCTGGGTGGACGGGGTGCTCTACGGATTCGTCGAGGAGGACCTCGACGCACCGAGGTAGGACGCGAGCAGCTCCCCGGCCTCCGGCAGGTCGTCACGGAGCCGGAGGTTGTAGACCTTCTCGTCCGCTTCGCGGACCGTGAGGAAGCCGGCGTGGCGCAGGATGGCGAGGTGGTGGTGCGCAGTCGACTTTGCGAGGCCGAGCTCTGACGCCGCTTCGCCCAGCGTCAGCGGCCCGTCGCTCAACCGCTTCAGGAGCCGCAGCCGCTTCTCGTCGCCGAGCGCCTTGTAGAGCCGAGCGAGCTCGGCGGGCGAGCCGGCCTCCGCCTCCTCGGGCGGCGGCGCGATCGGGTAACAGAAGATCTTCGCGCCCTTGTGCTCCCAGAGGATCACCCAGGGACGCATCCACCAGCTCGGGAAGAAGGCGATCGTGCGGATCGCGGGCCCGGGGGTGTACTGGAAGCCGCGCGTCGCGAGCTCGACGAGCTGCTCCGGGGAGCGCTTCCGCGCCAGCGCCCGCTTCGACTCGGCGTCGCGCTCGGCCGCCTGCCGCCACTCCTGCTCGTGCGGTGCGAAGACGTGCTCGTACCAGCGCGGGAGCAGGTCGAGCAGCTTTGTCTTCACGACCTCACCGTCGAGCTCGAGCAGGTTGCGATACGTCTCGTGCTTCTCCGAGAACTCGGCGATCGACTGGAGGAAGGCTTCGCGCGCCTCCGGGTCGCCCTTGGCGGCGCGCTCGATCACGTCCGGTCCGGAGAGATGGCTGAACGAGTTGCCGTAGTAGCCGAACACGTGCAGCTTGACCTCCACCGGGTCGGTCGCCTCGAGCCGCTCGAGGAAGGCGGGGAAGGTCCGCGGCTTCGGCGTCTCGAAGACGAGGCCGAGCAGGTGCGCGGAGACCTTCATCGAGCCGAGCTTCAGCTCGTCGACGGCCTCGAGCAGATCGGGGGGAACCGCTTCGAGCCGGTCGCGCAGCCAGTCGGGACCGAGATCGAAGGTGTCGTAGTCGTCGCGGTCGCCGAGGGCACAGATGCTCATGAGCACCTCGGCCGCCTCGGCGACCTCGATCTCGACCTCGATCGCCGCCGGGCGGGAGAGGTCGAGCACAGGTGCGCGTCTGGTCTGTTCGACGTCCATCTAACGCGTGCAGCGTAGCGCCATCAGCGAGAGTCTTGACAAGGCAGTGTGTCGTTCGATAAGTTTCGAACAGTTCACGAACGTCGAAAGCGCAGGTGACACATGCATTCCTCCCTCACCTCCGATCTTCTCCACCAGCTCACCCACGACCGGCAGCAGAGTCTGCAGGCGTCGGCAGCCGCCCGCAGGCTCACCGGCGTCGACCCGGCCCGCAGGCGAATGGCGCGATCTCTCCGGCGCGCCGCGGACCGGCTCGACGCGGCAACCGCCGCTTCCGGCCAGGTGAGCTCGGCACTTCCCGGACGCGGCTAGCCCGCGTCCGGGAATGTCAACGCTCCGCGAGAAAGGCCTCGACGAGCGCCCTCGCCCGGCTCGACCCGGCGACGAGGCCGACGCCGTGGAGCGTGCCGGGCAGCACTTCGATGCGCTTGTCCGCCGAGGCCGTCGCCGCGTGCATCGCCTCCGCGTCCTGCGAGAAGTCGTAGCCCGCGTTGTCGTCGCCCTCCGCGGCCAGGTAGAGCACCGGCACGCGTAGCCGGGGCGCCGTCGCGGCCGCGTCCAGGCCGCGGAAGCGGGCCGGGGACGAGATGCTGACGACGCCGTCGACCGGCGGCTTCACATTTGCGCCGGCGACGAGCGAGGCGATCCCGCCCATCGAGGCGCCGACGAGGAAGACCTTGCGCTTGCCGAGCCGGCGCATCTCCTTCACCGCGGCGGCGAGATCCGCGGCGAGCCGGTTCGCGGCGGCACCGGTCCTGGCGCTGCGAGAAGCCGGAGCCGCGGAAGTCGATCGGGAAGGCGAAGTAGCCCTTGGCCGCGAGTCGGCGCGCATACGGCAGCCACTCGCAGAGGTCGCCGTCGGACTGGTGCGCGAGGATGACCGCGGTAGTTCCTTTCCCGAAGCGGTGACCGACGAGCTTCGTCCTGTCCGCAGCGTAGAACCAGAGCTCGCCGCCGCGGACGCACTGATGCTTCGACCGCTCCGTTCCGGCGCCCGCCGCCGAAACGCGGTCACCGCCACCAGCGCGAGGAGCAGGAGCGCGCGTCTCACGCCACGAACGTCTAACAGGCCTGATATGACATGTCAAGATTGACAGGTACGCTGGGCCACGCGCTGCTCGGGCTGCTCGCCGAGCGCCCCCGAACGGGCTACGGGCTGCTCAAGCACTTCGAGCAGTCGCTCGCGTACGCGTGGCCTGCAAGCCACAGCCAGATCTATCCGGAGCTGGCGAGGCTGCGCGCGGCCGGACTGATCCGCGAGGGCGAATCGCTGCCGCGCGGCGGCCGCCCGTACGAGCTGACGGAGACCGGCCGCGCCGAGGTGCGCCGCTGGCTCCGCGAGACCGAGCCGTCGCGGACGGTCCGAAACGAGGCCGCGCTGCGGCTCTTCTTCCTCTGGCTGCTCGAGCCGGAGGAGGCGGAGGCATACCTCCAGGGCGAGGCGGAGCGTGCCCGCACCGTCCTGGCCGAGCTGGAGGCGATCGCCGAGCAGGAGGACCCGGACTCGCCCAAGCAGCGTGCCTACCGGGTCGCGCTCGAGCTCGGCCTGCGCACGACCCGGGCACGACTCGAGTGGGCCGAGTGGGCCGCCAACCAGGTCAGATCGCGTCGGTGAGGCCGTAGTCTTCGCCGAACGTCGCCACGACCGCGGAGGAACGCACACATGGAGCTCATCCACACCTGCTACCGGATCACCGACATCGACCGCTCGGTCGCCTTCTACTCCGCCCTCGGCTTCGAAGAGCGGCACCGGATGCCGATCCGCGAGGAGGCGATCAACGTCTTCATGGGCCTGCCCGGCGACGGCGAACGACTCGAGCTGACGTACAACTTCGGCGTCGACTCCTACGAGATCGGGACCGGGTACGGCCACATCGCGATCACCGTCGACGACATGGATGCGACGCTGGAGCGGCTCGCGGCGCAGGGGATCGAGCCCGAGCGGCCCAAGTACCAGGTGCGCGAGGGAGGCTCCTTCATCGCGTTCGTCCGCGACCCGGACGGTTACCGGGTCGAGCTGATCGAGCGTTCCCGCTCCTGACTCCGTCGCGCGGCGCGTCGACGCAACCGCCGCTCTACGGCCCGCGGCAGTCGCGCTTCGCCCGCTACCTCGAGCGGCGGGAGCGGCGTCGGCCCGACCCGGTCGCGCGCGAGCTTCGACGACGGCTGCTCGCGGGGTCTGCGCGGACGCGTGGTCGAGGTCGGTTGCGGCGACGGCCGCTCGTTCGAGCACTACCCGTCAGCGGTCGAGCGTCTGCTCGCCGTCGAGCCCGACGCGCTCGCACGCGCCGACGCCGGCACGCGAGCGCAGGACGCCTCGGTTCCGATCGACGTCGTTGCCGGAATCGCCGATGCGGTTCCGGCCGAGGACGGCGCCTTCGATGCAGCCGTCGTGATGGGAGTCCTCTGCACGGTTCCCGACCCCGCCCGGGCGCTTGCTGAGCTCCTGCGCGTGCTCGTTCCCGGCGGCGAGCTCCGCTTCTGGGAGCACGTCGGCTCGGAGCGGGCCTCCTTCCGCGGGCTCCAGCATGCCGTCGACACGCTCTTCTGGACGCGGGCGCTCGGCGGCTGTCGGACGACCCGCGACACGGAGGCGTCGATTCGCGCGGCCGGATTCAGGATCGTCTCACTCGACCGCGGGTTCCACTCCTCGTCCGTCCTCACGATCACGTCGGCGCCCTACGTGCTCGGCGTCGCGCGCCGGCCCTAGCCCCGTGCCACGACAGATCGCCCTTCTCCGCGGCATCAACCTCGCGAGCAAGCGACGGGTCGCGATGGCCGATCTGCGCGAGCTGCTCGAAGGCCACGGCTACGAGAGACGTTCGCACGCACCTGCAGAGCGGCAACGTCGTCCTCTCGAGCACGCTGTCGCCGCGACAGCTCGAGCGGACGCTCGAACGGCAGCTGGCCGAGCGCTTCGGCTTCGACATCTCGGTGCTCGTGCGCACCCGGGCCGAGCTGGCGAAGGTGGTCGAGCGCAACCCGCTCGGGAAGGTTGCGACGGACGGATCCCGCCACGTCGTCAGCTTCCTCTCGCGGCGGCTGCCGGCCGCCGTCGCGCGCGAGCTCGAGGCCGCGGACGTCGCGCCGGAGCGAGTGGCGATCAGCGGCCGCGAGATCTACGCCTGGTACCCGAACGGCATCCAGCGCTCGCCCCTCGGGAAGCTCCTCGACGACTCGCGTCTCGGAGTCGTCTCGACCGCGCGCAACTGGAACACCGTCGTCAAGCTGCTCGAGCTCGCGAGCGAGTGAAGGGGCGCCCGGAGGCGCCCCTTCAGCCGGCCTAGGAGACGGGCACCGTCGTCAGCGCGAACGCGGCGTGGAGCGGCACCTCGAAGCGGGCGACGCCGGCTGCGTCCGTCGTGACCGTGCCGGCGAGCGAGTTCTCGCCGTTCCCGGCCGCGTTCCAGACCGCCAGGTTGAACGCCTTTTTCGCCGGCAGGCCGCCGATGCTGTATTGGGACGGCGGGTCGGCGGAGACGCCGTTCAGCGCCCTGCCGTTCGTGTCGAGGCCGAGGATGGACAGCTCACCGTCCGGACCTGCGTAGGCCGCGATCTCCTGCTCAGGCGTGTCCTTGCTCGAGTGGCCCTCGATCCCGTACGTGTCGACGGTCCAGTCGCTCGCGTCCCACGGGCCGACGCTGACGACCTGCCAGCCCGGCACCGTCGTATGGAAGAGCAGCGCGAGCGAGTGGTACGAGGGCGTCAGGAACGAGCCCTCCGTCGGTGGAGCGATCGTCCAGTACACCTGCGGCGGAACGAGTGTCCGGTCGTAGACGCCCCAGTAGGCGTCCCACTTCGCCGCGCCAACATAGCCGAGTTGCGCAGAGGCGACGGCAAACCAGAACTGCTGGAAGCCGCCGATGTTCGTGCGCCAGATCTCCGGGCACGAGGGATCGGCTGCGTAGTACGTGTTCGCGATCGACGGCTTGCCGGCGCACGTCGCGATCCCGCGGATGCCGTACTCCATCATGTAGGTCGGCTTCCGCTGCTCCGGCGGAATCACCTCGTTCAGTAGGTGCCAGATGTCTCGGAGCCGGTACTCGAGCCGTCCCGTGTCGTTGTAGAACCAGTACACGTGCTGGCCCCAGGCGTCGAGGACGTCGCCCATGTTGGCCGCGATCCACTGCATCCAGACGTAGTGCGTCCGCGTCGGGACGCCTGCGTTCTCGACCAGGCCGGGGCCCATGAGGCGGATGTGGTCGCGGAGGCCGCGGGCCCGGAGCTGCTCGTCCAGGGTCCGCACGAGCACGTTGTACTCCGCGAGCGACACCGCGGCCGTCCCCCCGGAATTCGGCTCGTTGCCGACCTCGGCCCAGCGCACGTTCGTGAGGCCGTGGTTGCGGACGAGGTCCTCGAGCACGTCGGCGAACTTCGCCATGTCCGGCCCGGGCGTGGACCTCGCGTTCGCGAGACTCTGGAAGCTGATGTCGATCGTCGCGCCGGCCTCCTGCGCCAGGCGGACGACCTTTACGAACGACGCGTAGTTCTGCTCCCATAGCGGTGACGGGAAGCGGCCGTCCCGGTTCCCGTCCCAGCTGTCGTTGTAGAAGACGCGGACGATGTGCGGCTGGAGCGCCTTCGCCTTGGCCTCGAAGTCGCCGTAGCCGGTCCCGGCGGGCCACGGCGTGATCGGGGCGTAGACGTGGTTGTTGAACTGGGCGCCGTAGCCGCCCAGGCTCGGGACGAGGACGTTCGCGCGCACGAGCTCGTGCTTGGTGACTTCGATCTGCCGCGTCCGTGAGTTGTTCGTCGCGTCGGTCTCGTACGGGTCGGCGCCCTCGATGCGCACGGTCAGCTCGGAGGACATCGCGGACTCGAGCTTCACGCCCTCGAAGGTCACCGACTTCGTCCCGCCGGCGCCGAGGGTCACCGTCTTCGGTTCCGCGAGCGGCGTCGGGCCGAGCATGAGGGTGAGACTCGCTTTCGCTCCAGTCTCCCCGTTCAGCTCGTCGACGTCGGCGACGACGTCGACCGGGCGCGTCGTCAGCGTCTGCGGGGGCGCGTGCACGGCCGCGACGACGAGATCGGGCCGGAGCTTCGCGGTCGCCTCACCGCGGAGAACCACGGTCCGGGACGACGGCTCCCCGCGCACCTGCACCTTCACTCCCACCGCCGCGCCACGCTCGAGCGGCCCGAGCTCGATCGTCGCAACGCCGTTCGGCGCCGGCACGTCGTTCAGGTTCAGGATCTTCTCGTCGGCGACAGCCGACCGAAGTGACACGTGCACGTGCTCGAACGACTGCGCACCGACGGAGCCCGCGGCAGCGTCGACGTCGATCGTCAGCTCGCCTCCCTGCGGACCGGTCAGTACGCTCACGTCGATCGCGTACGGGGACGACGGCTGCGCGGCACTGTCGGCCGCACCCGAAGCGGCGAAGAGGATCGCCGCGAATACCGCTGCTACGTAGCCCTGCATCTTCATCTCCTCCTTGACGACTGAGGAGACGTTGCGCTTCGTCGCTAACGCGGCGCTAACCGCGCGCTCACGCCCGCGTGATAGAACCGTTCTCGTGCTCGAAACCGGCAGCCAGCCCGCCGCGCGGCACCTCGAGCGGGAGGAGCTCGAGGCGGGTCTCGACGAGATCCTGAGCTCACCTGCGGCCGAGGGAACCGTCGAGCTGATCGCGCGCCGGCCCGCGGAGGGAGAGCGAGAGGTGCTCGAAGAGGCGACGCTCGACCTCGCGGTCGGCCTCGTCGGCGACAGCTGGAGCACGCGTGGTAGCAGCCGGACGCCGGACGGCTCGGCCAATCCGAACGCCCAGCTGACCCTGATGAACGCCCGCGCGATCGACCTCGTCGCCGCCGGCGACCGAGAGCGCTGGGCGCTCGCCGGAGACCAGCTCTACGTCGACTTCGACCTGACCGCCGCGAACCTGCCGCCCGGCACGAGGCTCGAGCTCGGCTCGGCCGTGATCGAGGTGAGCTCCGAGCCGCACACCGGCTGCGCGAAGTTCCACGCCCGCTTCGGCGGCGCGGCCCACCAGTTCGTCAACACGAGGGCACACCGAGGCCTGAATCTGCGCGGCATCAACGCATTCATCGTCGAACCCGGCGCGGTCCGGAGCGGCGACACGATTCGCAAGCTGTAGGTCCGGAGCGAGTCGCCGGTGCGGTCGCGGCGCGTGATCACGGTGGTCGGCTGTCACGCCGGCGGCGAGGTCGGCAACGTCGTCGTCGGTGGTGTCTTGCCGCCCCCCGGTGCGACGGTGCTCGAGCAGATGCAGGCGCTGCAGCGCGAGGGCGACGGCCTGCGACGGCTGCTCCTGCGCGAGCCGCGGGGCAGCGTCGCCTGTCACGCCAACCTCGTCGTCCCCGCGACGCGGCCCGACTGCGACGCGGGCTTCATCATCATGGAGCCGACCGAGTATCCGGCCATGTCCGGCTCGAACGCGATCTGTACGACGACGGTTCTGCTCGAGACCGGGATGATCGAGCTGCGCGAGCCCGAGACCGTCGTCCGGCTCGAGGCGCCGGGCGGGGTCGTCGAGGCGCGTGCGTCCTGCCGCGACGGCCGCTGCGAGAGCGTCGAGCTGACGAACGTGCCTTCCTTCGTCGACCGGCTCGATATCCCGCTCGAGGTCGAGGGAATCGGCACCGTGACCGTCGACGTCGCCTACGGCGGCATGTGGTATGCGATCGCCGACGCGCAGGCGCTCGGGTTCGCGCTCGAGCCAGCCGAGGCGCGCGACCTCTCCCTCACTGGGGAACGGATCCGCGCTGCGGCGCGCGAGCAGGTTCCCTGCACGCATCCGGAGAGCCCCGCGATCGCAGGCGTGAGCATCGTGCAGCTCGCGGCGCCGTGGCAGGGCATCGGTTCGGTGACGCGGAACGCTGTCGTCGTCGCGCCCGGCCGGCTCGACCGGTCGGCGACGGGGACCGGGCTGTCGGCACGGATGGCGGTCCTGCACGCGCGGGGCCTGATGGGAGTAGGCGACGGAATGACGCATGCGTCCCCGCTCGGCTCGACCTTCGACGGGCGCATCGTCGCAGAGACACGGGTCGGAGATCGTCCGGCGATCGTGCCTGCGATCCGCGGCAGCGCCTGGATCACCGGCGTCTTCCAGCTCTACGTCGACCCGGACGATCCCTTCCCCGAGGGGTACGTGCTGTCGGACACGTGGGGCGTCAGCGGCCTCGATACACAGGCCTGAGCGGCATGTGGAACCTGGTTTGCAATCAGGGCTTGCCCGCGTTGAAACGGTCGTCACTCCGGCCGACCGAAGCGGTGGGAAAGATCCTCCTCGTGCCGACGGCGGTTCGGCCACGCGGCCGATGCCCTGCCGGTTGCCCGACCGTACTGTGGAAACGTAGTCAGACGGCCGGTTCCGAGGCGGCCCCCGAACGAGCTCAACCGTCCCGAAAGGACATGCCATGCCTGTCAAAGTCGGAGCGCCCGCTCCCGCCGTCGTCTCGGAGTCCTACCAGCGCGGCGACGGACGGGCCCCTGCACGTCGACCTCGAGGACTATCGCGGTCGCTGGATCGTCCTCTTCTTCTATCCGCGCGACTTCACGTTCGTCTGCCCGACCGAGCTGCACGCGTTCGCCGAGCTCGAGCCCGCCTTCGCCGCGGAGGACGCGGTCGTGATCGCCGCCAGCACCGACAGCTACTGGAGCCACAAGGCGTGGTTCGAGTCGCACCCCCTGCTCGCCGGGATCGAGTATCCCGTCATCGCGGACACCGCACACGAGCTCGCGGACGCGTTCGGCGTTCTGGAGGTCGACGGATCCGCGCTGCGCGGCACGTTCGTCATCGATCCGGACGGCATCCTCCGCCACGCAAGCGTGACCGATCAGAGCGTCGGCCGCAGCCCCGACGAGACGCTGCGGATCCTCCAGGCGTTGCGCACGGTGGCGCTCTGCCCGGTCGCCTGGACGCCTGGCCAGCCGACCCTCAAGGCCGCCTGAACACCGGCCCCGGCGACGAAAGGAGAACCGTCATGACCCTCGCGCTCAACCGCTTTGCACCGCGCCGGTCCCGGCTCGTCCGCCGCCGGCGCTGGTTGATCTGGCAGCCTGCCGCTCTGTGAGAAAGGCCGAGTTCGGCTTCGCGGCACCCCAACTAGCGCTTCGCCTTCCGCGTCCGGGTCGTCCGCTTGCGCGTCGGAGGACGCTTCGCGCGCACCGAGCCCCGCCCGCGCTTCTTGGCGGCATCGACGGAGGCTTGCAGTGCGGCGAGCAGATCGGGCGGCTGCTCCTCGGCCTCCGGCTCAGCGGCGGTGATCGTCTCGCCCTTCTGCTTCGCCTTGATGATCTTCAGCAGCGCTTCGCGATAGGTGTCCTCGAATTTCTCGGGCTTGAACGAGGTGGTGAACTTGTCGATCAGCGTCGTCGCCATCTCGAGCTCCGCCTTGGTGACCTTCGCCTTGCGCGGCGCGATCTCGCCGACCGGACGGATCTCGTCGTGGAAGAACATCTTCTCGAGCGCGAGCACACGATCGCGCACGCGCAGGCAGCCGACGTGCTGGCGGTCCCGCATCACGTACTTGCCGATCGCGACGAGCTTCGTTCGCTCCATGGCCTCGCGCAGGAGCGAATAGGGCTTCTCGCCGCCGTCCTGCGGCCCGAGGTAGTAGGTCCGCTCGAAGTAGATCGGGTCGATCTCGTCGTACGGGACGAAATCGGAGATCTCGATCGACTTCACGCCCTCGGACTTGACCGCGGCGAAGTCCTCGTCGGTCAGCACGACGTGCTCGTCCTTGCGGATCTCGTACGCCTTGACGATCTCGTCGTCGGGAACCACCTTCTCCTCCGTCTTGCAGTACTTCTGGTAGCCGATCCGGCCGTTGTCGGACTCGTGGACGAGATGGAAGTGAAGGTCGGCCTCGTCGATCGCGCTGTACATCTTCACCGGCACGCTGACGAGCCCGAACGAGATCGTGCCGCTCCAGATCGCTCTCGGCATATGGAGTCAACGGTGGAGCGATCGTTTTCGATTCGGCACGATCCCGTGACTCTCTCGTTGCGGGTCAACGCCTAGCGTTGGCACCCATGAAGACCGCAGCGACCCGTGCCGCCACCCCGTGGGGGTCGGCAGTGCTGCTGGAAGAGCTGAAGCTGCCCCAGCAGGCGGGCGACAAGCGCTTCGCATCGCTCGTGCAGCTGCTCGAGACCGGCAAGGGCGAGCGCCTCGTCCGTTTCGCATACGCGACCGGCGGCGTCGCCCGCCGCGGCCCCGTGACGCTGCGGGTACGCGACGTCGAGCGCCTGCGCGCAGCGCTGGCCGAGCACCCAGGGCTCGCGGAGGCGCTGCGGCTGTGAGCCGTGTCCCGCCTCAGGCGACCGCGGCGGCGAGCGTGCGCGTGCGGGCGGCGTCGACGAGCCCGGCGAGGAGCAGCGCGCCGTCCCCCGAGCCGAGCAGCGGATCGACTGCGTGCTCCGGATGAGGCATCAAGCCGACCACGTTGCGAGTCTCGTTGCACACGCCCGCGACGTCGCCGACCGAGCCGTTGCAGTCCTCCGCGTAGCGCAACACCAGCTGGCCGGCCGCCTCCAGCTCGCGGTACAGCTCGTCGTCGGCGTACCAGCAGCCCTCGCCGTGCTTGACCGGGATCGTCAGCTCCTGGCCGGGCTCGCAGCGGGCAGTGAGGACGGTATCCGTCCGCTCGACGCGAAGCCGGAGATCGCGGCAGATGAACTCGAGGTCGCGGTTGCGCCGCAGCACACCCGGCAGGAGCCCGGCCTCGCACAGGATCTGGAAGCCGTTGCAGATCCCCAGCACGGGGCCGCCCGCGGAGGCGAAGTCCCGCACCGCGGCCAGCACCGGCGCGAAGCGGGCGATCGCCCCACACCGAAGGTAGTCGCCGTACGAAAAGCCTCCCGGCAGGACGACCGCCTCGCTGCCTCGCGGCAGCGCCGTCTCGGCATGCCAGACCAGCTGCGCGTCTGCGCCGAGAGCCGCCAACGCCCAGGCCGCGTCACGGTCGTCGTTCGAGCCGGGAAAGACGAGGACGGCAATCCGCGGCCGCACGCTCACCCTTCCGCGACCTCGATCTCGAAGCTCTCGATCAGCGTATTCGCAAGCAGCTCCTGGCACATCCGTTCGGCCTCGACGCGCGCGTCGTGCGGCGACGACGCGTCGAGGTCGAGATCCACGAGCCGGCCCACGCGGGCACCGCCCACCGAGAACCCGAGCTTGCGCAGCGACTCCTGCACCGCCTCGCCTTGCGGATCAAGGATCCCCGGCTTCGGCCGTACGAGGACGGTCACCCTCACCTGAGGACGACCTGCGGGTCGGCACGGTAGTCGTCGAACGCGAGCCCCGTCAACAACTCGAACGCCTCGACGTAGCGGGCCTGCGTTCCCGCGACGACGGCGTCGGGAAGCTCGGGCCCGGGATCGGTCTTGTCCCAGCCGAGGCTTTCGCAGTAGTCGCGCACGTACTGCTTGTCGTAGGACGGCTGCGGCCCGAGCCCGGCGTACCCGTCCGCCGGCCAGAAGCGCGAGGAGTCCGGCGTCAGGGCCTCGTCGCCGAGCACCAGCGTGCCGTCGCGGTCGACGCCGAGCTCGAACTTCGTGTCCGCGAGGATGATCCCGCGCGCCTCGGCGTGAGCTGCCGCGAAGCGGTAGAGAGCGAGGGCGGCCGACTCCGCCTCGGCCCAGCGCTCCGCTCCGACAAGCTCGGCGGCGGTCCGCGCGTCGATGTTCTCGTCGTGGCCGGAATGCGCCTTCGTCGCCGGCGTCACGATCGGCTCGGGTAGCCGGGCCGACTCGCCGAGGCCCGGCGGCAGCACCCGCCCGCAGAGGGAGCCCGTCGCGGCGTAGTCCTTCCAGCCGGACCCTGCCAGGTAGCCACGGACGACGATCTCGACCGGCAGCATCTCGAGGCGCCTGCAGACGAGGGAGCGGCCGTCGTCGCGGAGCTCGAGCAAGTGGTTTGGCACGATGTGGCGCGTCCGCGCGAACCAGAAGGCGGAGAGACCCGTCAGAACCTTGCCCTTGTCGGGGACCTCGGTCGGCAGGACGACGTCAAAGGTCGAGATCCGGTCGGAGGCGACGAGCAGCAGCCGCTCCTCGTCGAGCGCGTAGAGCTCGCGGACCTTGCCGCTGCCCAGGTGGACGGCGGCGTCAGGCATGGACGTGCTCCCGGCCGACGGCTCGCAGCCGCTCGAAGACGACCCCGGCATGCCGCGTGTACGCGCTCTCGTCGAACACCGCGTCCAGCTCGACGCGGCTCGCAATCTGGCCGTCTGCACGTACGAGGTCGCGGAAGTCGAGCCCCTCGTCCCAGGCGCGCATCGCGTGCCGCTGTACGAGCCGGTACGCCTCGTCCCGCGACATCTCTGCGTCGATGAGCGCGAGCAGCAGCCGCTGGCTGAAGTAGAGCCCGTGGCTCGCGTCGAGGTTCTCGCGCATCCGCTCGGCGCGGACGACCAGTCCGTCGACGAGCCACGCGAACCGGTCGAGCATGTAGTCGACGAGGAGAAAGGCGTCCGGAAGCACGATCCGCTCCGCCGACGAGTGGGAGATGTCGCGCTCGTGCCAGAGCGCCACGTTCTCGAGCCCGGTCTGCGCGTAGCCGCGCAGGACGCGGGCAAGCCCGCAGATCCGCTCGGAGACGATCGGGTTCCGCTTGTGCGGCATCGCCGACGACCCCTTTTGGCCGCTCCCGAAGGGCTCCTCGACTTCCCGTACCTCGGTCCGGGCGAGGTGGCGGACCTCGAGCGCGAACCGCTCCAGCGACGCAGCGAGGAGCGCGAGCGCGCCCAGCACCTCGGCGTGGCGGTCGCGCTGCAGGATCTGCGTGGAGCTCGGCGCTGCCTCGAGCCCGAGCCGCTCGCAGGCGACTCGCTCCACTTCCGGCTCGACCGCCGCGTAGGTGCCGACGGCTCCGGACAGCTTCCCGACGCGCATCCCGTCGAGCGCACGCTCGACCCGAATGCGGTCACGCTCGAGCCCGAACGCCCAGCCCGCCAGCTTGAGGCCGAAGGTTGTCGGCTCGGCGTGAACGCCGTGCGTCCTCCCGATCGTGAGTGTCTCGCGATGCTCCTCCGCCCGTGCCAACACGGCGCCGAACGCCCGCTCGATCCCGGCCAGGATGAGCGCGCCCGCGTCGCGGATCTGGAGTGCCAGCGCCGTGTCGACGACGTCCGACGAGGTGAGCCCGTAGTGGAACCACCGCCCTTCCTCGCCGAGACGCTCGGCGACCGCGTCGACGAACGCTGCGACGTCGTGGTGCGTCTGCGCCTCGATCTCGGCAACTCGTTCCGGGCTCGGGACGGCCGCTCGCCCGCGAATCGCGTCGAGAGCTTCCCGCGGCACGGCGCCGACTTCTGCCCACCCCTCGAGCGCCGCCAGCTCGACGTCGAGCCAGCGCGCGAGCCTCGCCTCGTCCGACCAGATCGCCGACATGGCCGGGCGGGAGTAACGCGCGATCACTGGAGCGAGTCTAGCGACCGTCCCGGCGGCTCAACCCGCTGTCGCGGACGCGGCGAGGGCGATGTCGCGCCGGTAGCGGGCGCCGGTGAAGCTGATCAGCTCACACCCTGCGTAGGCGCGTTCGCGCGCGTCGGCGACCGTCGCCCCGGTCCCGGTGACGGCGAGGACACGGCCGCCGTTCGTGACGAGCCGCTCGCCGTGCAGCGCCGTGCCGGCATGGAAGACGAGCGCGCCGGTCGCCTCGGCGGCTTCGACCCCCTCGATGGCCGAGCCGCGGTCGGACCGGGCCGGATAGTCGGCGCCTGCGATCACCACGGTCACGGCAGCCTCGTCCGAGACGGAGACCTCCACGCCCTCGAGCTCCCCGGTCGCGGCGGCGCCGAGCGCGCCGAGGAAGTCTCCCTCGAGGCGGGGGAGGATCGACTGCGTCTCCGGGTCGCCGAAGCGGCAGTTGAACTCGAGCACCCTGGGCCCATCCGCGGTCAGCATCAGCCCGGCGAACAACACCCCGACGAAGGGCGACCCACGGCGCGCGAGCTCCTCGACCACCGGCCCGTGGATCTCCTCGACGAGCTCCTCCGTTCCGCCGGTGTCGAATCCCGGCACCGGCGAGAACGAGCCCATCCCGCCGGTGTTCGGCCCGCTATCCCCGTCCAGCGCCCGCTTGAAGTCCTGCGCCGGTGCGAGTGGCACGACGTTGCGCCCGTCGGCGAGCGCAAAGACCGACACCTCGTCGCCTGCGAGGAGCTCCTCGATCACGATCGGGCCGGGAAACGCAGACGCCGCCCGCAGCCCCTCGTCCAGCTGTGCCACCGACTCGCAGACGAAGACGCCCTTCCCGGCCGCGAGGCCGTCCACCTTGACGACGCAGGGCGGCCGGGCGACCGCGAGCGTCCTCGCCGTCGGGACCCCGGCCGCCGCCATCACGTCCTTGGCGAAGCTCTTTGAGCCCTCGATCCGCGACGCGGCGGCACCGGGCCCGAAGACGGAAATGCCGGCGCGACGGAGCTCGTCGGCCACACCGGTCACGAGCGGCGCCTCGGGGCCGATCACAGCGAGATCGACGTCCAGGCTGCGCGCAAGTCCGAGCAGGCTCTCGCCGTCCTCTGCCCGGACGGGGTGGCAGTCGCCGAGCCGTGCGATCCCGGGGTTGCCGGGCGCAGCGTGGAGCTCGGACAGGCCCGGCGCCTGGGCGAGCTTCCAGGCGAGCGCGTGCTCGCGCCCACCTGAGCCGACCAGGAGCACCTTCACGGCGGCCGAGTCTACTTTCAGCGGGTTTCGGAGACCACGCGGCGGCGCATAGATTCGCATGGCGATCAACGAGCCCGGGCTCGACCTGCACGAGTGGGAGACGCGCTGGGCCGAGCTCGAGGAGGACCTGGCCGACGATCCCGCGTCGGCGCTCGCCGAGGCCAGCGACGCGATCGAAGACCTGCTCACCGTCGACGACGGCCAGAACGAGCTCGTTGCCGCCTACGCGGCGGCGCGCGACGTCGCCGACCGACTCGAGCAGGGCGAGAGCGTCGACCCGGGCGACCTGGCGACCGCGGTCGAGAACCTGCACGCGATCCGAGCAGCCCTCACAGCGGGCGACCCGATCTAAGCCGAGTACCGCGTCGGTCAGGCCGGCGCGAGCACCTGCTCTCGCGCCGCGCCCGTGCCGACGAGGCGGATCGGGACGCCGAGCGCCCGCTCGACCAGTTCGACGTAGGCGCGCGCCTGCTCCGGGAGGTCGGCGATCGTCGTGCAGCCGTCGAGCGCGGCACCCCAGCCCTGAACCGTCTCCAGCACCGGCTCAGCGTGGTGGAAGTCGCTCTGGTGGGCCGGGAAGTCCGATGTCTCGCTTCCGTCGGGGAGCCGGTAGCGAACGCAGACCTTGAGCTCGTCGAAGGCGGAGAGGACATCGAGCTTCGTCAGCGCGATCGACGTGATCCCGTTCAGCCGGACCGCGTAGCGGAGGGCGACGAGATCGAGCCAGCCGGGGCGCCGCTCGCGGCCGGTCACCGTGCCGAACTCCTGTCCGAGCTCCCGGACCTGCGCCGCGAGCTCGTCATCCATCTCGCTCGGGAACGGCCCTGCTCCGACCCGCGTTACGTACGCCTTCGAGACGCCGACTACGTCGTCGATGCGAGTCGGTCCGATGCCGATCCCGGTCGCGGCGGCGCCGGCGGTCGGGTTGGAAGAGGTGACGAACGGATACGTGCCGTGATCGAGGTCGAGGAGCGTCCCCTGGGCGCCCTCGAGCAGGACCCGCTTCCCCTCCCGGAGCGCGGTGTCGACGAGCAGCGACGTGTCGGCGACGTACGGGCGCAGGCGCTGCGCGAACTGCTCGTGGCTGGAGGCGACGGCCTCGAGGTCGAACGGCTCGTGCTCGTAGACGCGCTCCAGCCACACGTTCTTCTCGGCGAGCGCGGTCTCGATCTTCTGGCGCAGGATCTTCGCGTCGAGGAGGTCCTGGACACGGATGCCGAGCCGGGACGCCTTGTCGGCGTACGCGGGCCCGATCCCGCGCCGCGTCGTCCCGATCTGGAGCCTGCCCAGGCGCCGCTCGCCTGCCCCGTCGATCGCGATGTGCCAGGGCATGATCAGATGGGCGTTGCCGGAGATCCGGAGCGGCTCCGACGACACGCCGCGTTCCTCCACCTCGTCGAGCTCCTCGAGCAGGACACCGGGGTCGACGACACAGCCGGCCCCGAGGACGCTGATCTTCCCCGAGAGGATTCCGGAGGGCAGATGCCGGAACTTGAACGTCACGCCGTCGACGATCACGGTGTGGCCGGCGTTCGGTCCGCCCTGGTAGCGGCAGACGAGGTCCGAGTCCTGCGCGAGCAGGTCGACGATCTTGCCCTTGCCTTCGTCGCCCCATTGCGCGCCGACGATGACGGTCGCGGGCACGAGGCGATTCTGCCGTATTACTTCAGTGGAAGCGCACGCCCGCGGGCTCGCGGCCGACGCGCTCGATCCGGATGTCGTGGCCGCGCGGGCAGGTGACCGCGCCGTGAGCACGCTCGAGCGCCAGCCGGCCCTCCACCTGGGCGGCATAAACACCGTGCTCGACGGCGCACTCCGCGCAGACCACGACATACGAAGTCACCCGCGGCGCCAACCGGATCGTCTGGTCGAACATCGTTTACTCCCTTCTGCCTCCGACAAGAGTTGTCGAGCTCGCCTCCGTCGGCGGTTCGCGGCGCAGACCTCGCGGTGCCGGAGCACCGCGAGGAAGCGCCACGGGCCGACGTCGCCTGGCGGGAGGGGGCAGAGCCGGCCGGGGGGAGCTCATGCGGCCGCCAGGTCGGCGAACTTGGCGTACCGCTTCAGGAACGAAAGCCGGACCGAGTCGGTCGGCCCGTTGCGGTGCTTGGCGAGGATCAGCTCGGCGATCCCCTGCGAGTCGGACTCCTCGCCGTTGTAGTACTCGTCGCGGTAGATGAAGCCGACGAGGTCGGCGTCCTGCTCGATCGAGCCCGACTCGCGCAGGTCAGACAGGATCGGCCGCTTGTCATGCCGCTGCTCGACCGCCCGCGAGAGCTGCGAGAGGGCGAGGATCGGCACGTCGAGGTCTCGCGCGAGCACCTTCAGGTTCCGCGAGATCTGGGACACCTCCTGGACGCGGTTCTCCGCCGTCACGCCGGAGGTCATCAGCTGCAGGTAGTCGACGATGACGAGGCCGAGATTCGGCTCGCGGGACTTCAGCCGGCGCGCCTTCGAACGGATCTCCATCATCGTGATCGAGCCGGTGTCGTCGACCCAGATCGGCGCCTTCATCAGCTTGTCGCACGCGGCGGTGAGGCGCGGCCAGTCCTCGGGGCGGAGCTTGCCGGTGCGGAGGCTCTGCGACTCCACGCGCGCCTCGCTGCACATCATCCGCTGGGTCACCTCGCTCTTCGACATCTCGAGCGTGAAGAGCGCGACCGGGATCTCGTGCCGGACGGCGAGGTTTTGCGCCATGTTGAGCGCCAGCGCCGACTTCCCCATCGAGGGCCGAGCGGCGACGATGATCAGGTTCCCCGGCTGGAAGCCCGACGTGAGCTTGTCAAGCTCCTTGAACCCGGTGGGGACGCCCGTGACGTCGGCGCCGGCCTCGTACAGGTGCATGATCCGCTCGAAGCTCTCCTTCAGCAGCCCCTCGATGTGGCTGAAGTCGCCCGTGACCCGCTGCTGGGCGAGCTCGAAGACGATCTGCTCCGCGCGGTCGACGAGGTCGGTCGTCTCGCCCGGCCTCTCCTGCCCCAGCCGCGCGATCTCCGAGCCCGCACGGACGAGGCCGCGCAGGGTCGCCATCTCACGCACGATCCGCGCGTAGTGGGCCGCATTCGCGGTCGCCGGCACGAGCGCCGCCAGCTCGTGGATCCGCGCGCGGCCACCGACCTGCTCGAGCTCGCCCCGTTCCTCGAGCGCGTCGACGAGCGTGATCGCGTCGACCGGCTCGCCCTGCTGGTAGAGGGCGAGGCAAGCCCGGAAGACGACGCCGTGGCTCTCACGGTAGAAGTCCTCGGCGGAGAGGACCTCGGTGACCGCCCCGATCGCACCCGGGGAGAGCAGCATCGCTCCGAGCACCGACTCCTCCGCCTCCAGGTTCTGCGGCGGCACATGGGGCGTGGACGGGAGCGAGGCGACCTGGGCCATCGAACGTTCTATTGAAGCCGCCGCGACGGACGGCCTCAAGGCTGGGGATTCACAGCCCGTTGTGGATCGCCGAGGCCCCGATTTGCAGGCAGAAGAAACGCCTGTTCGCCTCGTTCTCCACGACGGCCGCGCGGGCCGCTCCGCCCCTGTCCACAAGGGACTCGTCCGCTTATGCCGGAGCGAGCGGGAAGTTCACAGCGTGTTCCACAGGCCTGTGGAACACGCTGTGGAAAAACCGACTACGGCTGAGCCGGCCCGGGCTCGGAGTCGGCCTCCGGCTCGCCGGCCCCGGCCTCGGGCTGGGCGGCCTCGACCTCGACGGCCTCCTCGACCTCCTCGGCCGCGAGCTCGGCTTCGACCAGCTCCTCCGCCTCGACGTGCTGCGCCTCGGCCTCCGCGACCTCGGCTGCGGCGGCCTCGGCCTCGGCGGCCTCCATCGCGGCCAGCTCCTCCTCGGGCGGCAGCTCGCCGCCCTCGGGGACGACCAGCGTCTTCACCTCGACGGTGACGTCCTCGAAGACCTGGACCGGGATCGCGTAGCGGCCGATCCGGCGGATCGAGTCGGTGTCGATCTTCTTCCGGTCGATCCGGATCTTGCGCGTGCGCCAGAGCTCGTCGGCGATGTCGGTGGTCGTCACCGAGCCGAAGAGCGCCCCGGTCGGCCCCGCCTTGACGTCGAAGCTGAGCACCGTCTTGCGCAGCACCTCGGCGATCTCGTTCGCCTGCTCGACCGTGCGGGCCTCGTGCCGGGCGCGCTGCTCGTCGAGCCGCTTGAGCTCGGCCACGCGGCCTGCGGTCGCGGGCTCGGCCAGCTTGCGCGGCAGCAGGAAGTTGCGGGCGTAGCCGCGGGCGACGTTCACGACCTCGCCGCGGAGCCCGACCTTGTCGACGTCCTTGAGGAGGATCACCTCCATCGTCAGCGCGCCTCCACATAGGGCAGGAGCGCCATCTCGCGCGCCCGCTTCACCGCGACCGCGACCTGCCGCTGGTGGCGACGGCAGGCGCCCGTGATCCGGCGGTTGCGGATCTTCCCCTTCTCCGAGATGTAGCGCCGGAGCTGGTTCAGGTTCTTGTAGTCGACCTCCTCCACCTTGTCCTTGCAGAAGAGGCAGCTCTTACGCCGGCCGGGGGCCGTCGCGGAGCCTGGACGCTTGCGCGTCTGCTGGGTCTTGGGCTGTGCCATTCGCATCGCTCCTAGAACGGGATGTCGTCGTCTGTGGCCGAGCTCGGGAAGTCCTCGGAGGCCGGCGTCCCGGCGGGCACGAACTGCTGGCCGCCCTCGCCGTCGCCGCCGTCCGCCGAGGAACTGGACGTTGTCGGCGACGACCTCGACCGACTGGCGCTTCGTCCCGTCCTGGGCGTCCCACTCACGCCAGGTGAGCTTGCCCTGGACGCCGACCGGGCGGCCCTTGGCGAGGTACTGCGCGCAGTTCTCCGCCGTCCGGCCCCAGACGGTGACGTCGAAGTAGTAGGCCGCGTCCTGCCACTCCTCGCCGCGCTTGACGCGGTCGTTGACCGCCACGCGGAGCGTCGTCACGGGCGTTCCGGACGGGGTGTGGCGAAGCTCGGGATCCTTCGTCAGGTTGCCGACGAGGACGACGCTGTTGATGTTCTGCGGCATTACTCCTCCTCCAGCGAGGTGTCGATGGGCTCGGCAACATCCTCGCGTGCGGGGCCGCCCACCGCTACTGGCTGAGTCGTACCTGCCTTGTAGCGACGGGTCGCAAGATGCCGCATCACGTCGTCGTCGATCTTGAGGACGCGCGAGATCTCGTCCAGGGTCTCGCCGTCGGTGCTGAACGAGAGCAGGTGATAGACGCCGTCGCCCTTCTTGTCGATCTCGTAGGCGAGCTTGCGGCGTCCCCAGGCGTCCTGGCCCTCCCACGTGCCCCCGCCCTTCTCGACGAGGTCGCGCGTGCGCTTGACGATCGCCTCCTGCCGCTCCTCGGGCAGGTCGGGGTCGAGCATGAGCAAGATTTCGTAGTCGATCACGTTCCCGGTCTCCTTCCGTCGGGCTTCCCTCGGTCTTAGGCGGCCTGGCCGGCAAGCGGGCGCGGGAACGGCGCACGCGAAGGCAAGGCAGGAAGCGCGCAACACAGTAGCATCGGCCTCGTGAAGAGGTGGCTCGCAGGGCTCGCCGGCGCGCTCGGGCTCATCGCGCTCTGGCGCATGCTGCGCCGGCAGCCGGAAGCGACCGAGCGCCCGGCCGTCGATCCCGCCGACGAGCTGCGCGCACGGCTCGAGCAGGCACGCGAGACCGCCGACGACCGCGACGAGTTCGACGCCGCCGAGGGCCAGCCGCTCGACGAGGTCGGTGAGCCTCGCTCGCTCGAGGAGCGCCGTCGCGCGATCCACGAGCAGGCGCAGGAGACGCTCGGCGAGATGAACCGGCCCGACGGCGGCCAGTAGGCCTCGAAGCCGGTTCCGGCCGTGCGGCAGGTCGCCCGGCGCTCGCGGCATACTGGGAGCAGATGACCGAGCTGCCGCAGGCCGAAGAGCTGCCGCGGGCGGCGGACGGCTACGACCCCGCGCGCGTCGAGGAGGCGTTCGCCTCGTTCGCAGACCGTGTGCACGAGTTGGAGGCCGTCGCCGCGGAGCTCCGCGGCGAGCTTCGCGCGCTCCGGGCCGACCGGGCGCCCGTCGTCGACGACGAGGATTGGCCCGCGGAGGCCGGGATGGCGGGCGCGCCCGGGATGCCCTCGCCCGACTGGGTCGCGGCCGTGCCGCCGCCGTTCGCACGCGACCGCGCCCTGCCGCGCCTCGTGCTCGAGGGAGCGTTCCTGCTCCTCGTGGCACTGCTGGCCGGGCTCGCGGAGCTCTCGACCGCCTGGATCGTCGTCGTGATGGCGGTGGCGTGGGCGCTCGTCGTGCTCGGCGAGTGGGCCGCCGCCGCGAAGCGCGCGCGCTGGCGGCTCGACGAGATCGCGCCGGCGCTCGAAGCCGCGCCGGCCGACCGGACCGGCCCCTGGGACCTCCCCGTCGTCGAGGCGACCGTGGTCGAGGCCGCTCCCGACCCCGAGGGGCGCACGGTCGTGACGAAGCTTCCTGGCGGAGCCGACGCGGGCGAAACGGGCGAGATCGCGATCGAGCCGGATCCGGACGAGCAGCCGCCCAGGCGGCGCCGGTTCTGGCGGCGGCGTGTCGCCGAGGCGCCCGCCGCCGATCCCTGGGAGTCGTAGCTCCGGCGCCTACGTGCCCGCGAAGCGCTCGGCGGCACGGGCGAGCGCCGCTGCGATCCGCTCCTGGTAGGCCGCCGAGCGCAGGAGCGCTGCCTCGCGGCGGTTCGACATGAACCCCGTCTCGACCAGGACGGCGGGCACATCCGCCCAGTTGAAGCCGGTCAGATCGCTGCGCTCGATCAGGCCGAGGTCGCGCGCCCCGGTGGCCGCGACCAGCTCGCGCTGCACGCAGTCGGCCGGCCCGGCGGCTGGAGCCGTAGATGTCGCTCGTCCACCCGCGGCGCAGCGTCGGCACGAGCGTCGCGATCCCATTGACCCCCGGGTCCGTGGACCCGTCGGCGTGGATCCGGATCATCAGCGTCGCCCGCCGCTCGTTGCAGAAGCGGGCCCGCTCACGATTGCCGCCGCGGTAACCGGTGCCGTCGCGGGTCATGGCGACGCGGTAGCCAAGGGCGAGCAGCCGGGCCCGAGCCCTGCGGGCGATCGCGAGCGCCACGGACGCCTCCCCCGCAGCGCCGCCGGGATCCTTGATCTTCAGCCGCGCCGAGCCGGGCCCGATGGGCTCGAGCTGCCGGCCGATGTCCGGGACGGTGCCGTGACCCGGGTCGAGGCAGATGAGCGCAGCCGCGGCGAGCGTGGCGAGCACGCGCCCACCCTAGAGCGATTTCGCAACGAGCGTCTTTTTCGTCAGAGGGAGCGCAGTTCTTCCAGGTCGTCGGCCGACGGCTCCCAGGCCCCTGCGGCCACGTTCGCCCGGACCTGCTCCGGCTTGGTCGCGCCCGCGATCACCGAGACGACAGCGGGTTGCGCGAGCAGGCCGCCGATCGCGACCTCGAGGAGCGAGGCTCTCCGAGCGGCGGCGAACGCCTCGAGCCGCTCGACGCGTTCGAGTCGAGCCCCGTCGAGCTCGCGCCCGTGCAGGCGCGTTCCCTCCGGCGCCGGCTCGCCGCGCCGGTACTTGCCCGTCAAGAGGCCGCTCGCGAGCGGGAAGTAGGGGATGAAGCCGATCCCGAGCCGCTCGCAGGTGGGCAGGAGCTCGTCCTCGGCGCCGCGCGCGAGCCAGGAGTACTCGCTCTGCTCGGAGACGAACGGCGTCATGCCCCGCGTCGTCGCCACCTCGTGCGCCTCCTCGACGAGGGCTCGCGTGAAGTTCGAGGAGCCGATCGCGCGCACCTTCCCCTCCTGGACGAGCTCGTCGAGCGCGCCGAGCGTCTCCGCGATCGGCGTCACGCCGTCGGGACGGTGGTACTGGTAGAGGTCGATCCAATCCGTCTGCAGCCGCCGCAGCGACGCCTCCACGGCCTTGCGGATGTACTCCCGCCCACCGCGCGCGGTCTCGCCGGTACCGAGGTCGTGGCCGAACTTTGTCGCCAGCACGACCCGGTCCCGTCGCCCGGCCAGCGCGCGCCCGATGATCTCTTCGCTGCCGCCCCGGTTGCCGTAGATGTCCGCGGTGTCGAAGAAGGTGACGCCGGCGTCGAGCGCGGCATCGATCACCGCACGCGAAGCCTCCTCGTCGATCCGGCCGCCGAAGTTGTTGCAGCCGAGCCCGACGACGGTGACCTCGAGGGCAGAGCTGCCGAGCCTGCGCGTGCGCATCCCGGGAGCCTAGTCAGGCGAGACGAGAGGCCCGAGCACCTCGGGCCTCTCGTCAGCCGACCGTGCTTAACGGAGGGTGACGCGGACGCTCCCGACCGTGCGCTTGGCCCGCAGGAGCTTGAGCACGTAGCGGCCGGGCTTGATCCGCTTGGCCGCGTGGAAACGAACGGCTCCCGTCCGAACGACGCGGCCTTTCGCCACCGTCCGCGCTCCCGCGAGCAGCCGGACCTCGGAATTCGCCGCCGCGCCCTCGAGCGACCACGTCCCGACGGCGAAGAGCGCCTCGCACGTGAGCCGGGCGAACCCCGTGTTCGCGGCCGGGGCCGAACGTGTTGTTGCCGAGCCCATACAGCACGAACACGGCTCCGGCGGAGGTCGCAATCAGGTCCGGCCTGCCGTGGTTCCCGAGGTCGGTCGCCTCGAGCCGGTAGGCCGGGTCCGGCAGATCGAGGCCGCCGACGGCCCCGAGCCGGGGAGCCGCGCCGCCGGTCTCGGCGAGGCCGAGAGCGAGGAGCGTCGTGAGGGCCGCGAGGAGCGCGAGGATTCGCTTGCTCATGGTCTTGTTTTCCTTTCCGATGCTCGGTTGCAGGTTCATGTGCCGAGCATGGGCGCAACCGCGCTCCCTGCCATCGTGGGAATCCCTAACCGTGCCCCCTAGCTTTTCGCGGCGCGGCCCATCTGCTCAGGCGGGAAGAAGTCGGCCGCCACACCCGTCCTGGAAGCCATGAGGACAATTGACCGCACTCGAGAGAGCGGTCCCGAGCAGGAGGAGAAGAGATCGTGAGCTGGCGGGTCGCAAGGTCGCTGGAGCAGCTGAGGGATGGGATCAACGACGCCTATCCGAATCGGAGCAAGGCATCCGACGGGACGATTGGAGACCCGCGCCATCAGAGCACGGACTCCGATCACAACGCCTGGGTCAGGGACGGAGGCGTGGGGGTCGTGACTGCGCTCGACATCACGCACGATCCAGCGCACGGCTGCGACTGCAACGAGATCGTCGCGGCGCTCCTCGCCTCGCGCGATCCACGAATCAAGTACGTGATCTGGAATCGCACCATGTGGCGGTCGTACGAGAAGCCGGGCATCCCGAAGTGGACGCCGTCCCCGTACCGCGGGAGCAACGCCCACGACCATCACTTCCACCTGTCGGTCCAACCCACGAAGGACCTGTACGACTCGACGGCGACGTGGTCGATCGACGGCAAGATCAAGCAGGTCCAATTCCAGCTCTGGGTGTCGAAGCCGGCGGCGAAGCAGCTTGACCGGTCGGCGTGGGCCGAGTACCCGGGCAGGAGCAGGTACGACCGTTTCCGCCAGCGCACCGCGGCGGCCTACTTCGAGCTCGTGCTCGCGGGTCGACGCCCGCACTTCCGGGCGCTGACGCGCATGGTCTGAGAGTTTCGGATCAGCCGACGTCGCGGCTGACGGTCAGGACGACGTTTCCCGTCTTCTGCTCCGTCTCGACGTACCTAGTCGCCTCGACGACCTGCTCCAGCGGATAGCTCCGGTCGATGACCGCGCGATACCGGCCGGCCTCGATCAGCTCCTTCAGGAAGACGACGTCCTGCTTTGTGTACTTCGCGATCCCGACCATCGCTCGCTTGTCCCCGATCACTAGACGAGAATGCTCCGCCCCTTCCGAAGATCTGCGTTCCTCAGGCACGACAGTGCGATGCAGGCTCCGTCGCAGACGGCCGCAGCCTCCTCGAACGTCATGCCGGCCGGCTTGTGCACGAGCGGAGCGCTCTCCCGCATGCAGATGAACTCTGCGTGCGCGCCGGAGCCCTTGACGCCGAAGACGTGGTCGCCGACCTCGAGCTCGCCGACCGCAGCGCCGACCGCCTCGACCTCTCCCGCTAGCTCCATGCCGAGGATCTTCCGCCTCGGTCGGCGCAGGCCGGTGAAGAAGCGGACGATGACCGGCGACGCGCTGCGAACCCCGCAATCGGTCCGGTTGACCGTCGTTGCGTGGATCTTGATCAGGACCTCGTCGTCCTTCGGCACCGGACGCTCGACGTCTGCGAGCCGCAAAACCTCCGGCGGCCCATATCTGTCGTGGACAACGGCTCGCATGCGCTCACCTCCTTCTCTGGTTTTGGTCGATTGCGACTCTTACCCTACCTGCGACGACGACCGTGGTGTCTGCCTGACGTTTCCTACGCCCGTGGCTCGTCGCCGGAACGGGTGACGCTCGGTACTTGAAGCCCGGCGACGGCGAGCGTCACGATCACCGCTTCGGGACCGAGGCGCTCGGCGAGGCGGTGCGCCCCGACGACCGCGCCGGTCGAGATCCCGGCGAAGATCCCCTCCTCGCGCGCGAGCCGGTCGCGTCATCTCGATCGCCTCGTCGTCCGTCGAACGGCTCGAGGTGGTCGACCTTCTCGGGGTCCCAGTGCGGCATCACGATGCCGGTCCGGCCCTGGATCAGGAATGGTCCGCTGCGCGCCGCCGGTGATCGCGGCCGACCCTGCCGGCTCGTGCGCCTGGAGGAACACGCCGTGCGGCTTGAGCGCGTCGGAGACGCCCATCAGCGAGCTCGCGGTGCCCATGCCCTGGCAGAACGCGGTCACCCGCCCCTCGGTCTGCTCCCAGATCTCGCGGCCGAGACGCTCACGGTGATCCGGGACGATGTAGGGGTTGTTGAACTGGTCGGTCGCGTAGTGCCCGGGCAGCGCGGCGAGCTCGGCGGCGCGGGCGACCATGTTCTGGATGTCCTGCGCGGTCACCTTCGGCCGGCCCTCGACCGACCGGAACGACATCGATCTCCGCGCCGAGCGCGCGCATCAGCTGGAATCGCTCCTCGGTGAAGCAGTCGGCCATCACGATGAGCGCGCGGTAGCCCTTCGCGCGGCAGACGAGCGCGAGCGCAGGCCCGGTGCTTCCGCCCGTGTACTCGACGACGGTGTCACCCGGCGCGAGCAGCCCGTCTCGCTCGGCGCCCTCGACCATCGCGAGCGCCATCCGATCCTTCATCGAGCCCGTCGGGTTCGCGGTACTCCAGCTTCAGCCAGAACTCGGCCCCGTTCGCCGGCGCGCAACGCCGCAGACGAACAAGCGGCGTGTTTCCGATCGCCTCGAGGATCGACTCCGACCCGCGCGATCATACGGCGCGCGCATACAGAGGTGACAACACCAACCGCGGGTGGTCGCGCCAGCGCGTCACTGTGACCGGTTCCCCCGACCAAGCACAGTGAGGTCCCCGCGCTCGCGTCGCTTAGGAGCTAACGCTGCGTGCCTCGGGGTCGTGGCCGAGCACAGCGCGTCCGCCGTCCACCGGCACGATCGCGCCATTGACGAAGCCCGCCTCGGGCGAGAGGAGGTGAACGACGACCGCTGCCACCTCCTCCGGTCGGCCGACGCGGCCAAGTGGATGCAAGCTGCGCATCTGCTCGTCGGTCTCCTTTCGTTCTGCGAGCAGCGCCTCGTAGCGCTCGGTGGCGATCGACCCTAGAGCGACGGCGTTGGTCGCGGATCCCGCGCGGCCCGTAGTCGACGGCGAGCGCGCGCGTGAGTCCCTCGAGCGCCGCCTTGGCGGTCGCATAGGGCAGCGCGCCCGGGACGGGACGCTGAGCCTGGTGGGAGGAGACGTTGACGATCGCGCCCGGGCTGCCGCTGGCGAGGAACCGGCGAACGGCGGTCGCGCAGCCGGTCACCGCGAGCGCGAGATTGAGCGTGATCAACTCCAACAGCTCGGTCGCCGGAACATCGTGAAGCGACGCGTCGCGGAACACCGCCGCGTTGTTGACCCAGCCGGCGAGCGGCGCCGCAGCCTCAGCCGTATCGGCGGCGCGAGCCGTGACGGCCTCATCGCGTGCGTCGCCAGTGACAGCTGCGATTCTTGGATGCTCACGCGTCCACGCCAGCGCGTCGGCGTCCACGTCAACGACGACCACGTGACCCTCTACGGCGAGCCGCGCTGCGATCGCGCGGCCGATCCCGCGCGCGCCGCCGGTGACGACGTAGGAGCGCATCATGCTCAGGGCATTCTGATCACGGCGTGTGTGGGACGCCATCGCGGTTGAGCGTCGGCGATCCCGCGACGTGCGGTATGCCCTCGCCGACGTTCGCTGTAACGCAGATCCGTCCTGACGGAGCGGCCCCGGAGTCGAACCGAGCAAGCCGTGGGTTGCACGACCGGGCCGGTTTTGAAGACCGGCTGGGCCACCGGGCCCGTGCCGCTCCGCGCCCAGCGTAACCGGCGCGCGGCACCGAGCCTCGTCGAGCGGTTGTAAGCGTCCTGTGAACCTGCCCGGAACGGGTTTTCGCGGTCGCGGCTTCGGGTGACAAGAGCCGAACGAGAGTCGTTCGAAGAGAGGGGATCCGACGATGACACGCACGACACGAATGCTGTTGCTCGCACTCGCGGGGGCGCTGCTCGTCATTGCCGCGATAGCCGGCCGGACCGAGGTCGGCGGCGCGGCGCCGCAGGTACCTCCGAGCAACCAGGCACCGCCCACGATCTCGGGCACAGCCCAGGAAGGGAGCACGCTGACGGCGAGCGAGGGCCGCTGGGCCGGGACCGCGCCGTTCACCTTCGCGTTCCAGTGGCGCCGGTGTGACGCCGACGGCGGCAGCTGCTCGAACATCGGCGGCGCAGACGAGCGGACGTACGCGCTCAAGCAGCCCGATGTCGACAACACGATCCGCGTGACTGTGGCGGCCAGGAACAACGACGGCACCGCCACGTCCACGTCGGTCCCGACCGCGGTCGTCCGGGACGCGCCCGCCCCGCCGCCGACCGGTGGCTGCGCCGGCAACGCGCCGCTCCAGATCGCAGGCATCTCGCTGCCGGAGCGGCTGCAGCTCGACGGGCAGTCGATCAACCCGAGCATCGTGGGCCGCTCGACGCAGAGCATCACGCTGCGGTTCCACGTCTCGTGCAAGGGGAAGGCCGTGCAGGGCGCGATCGTCTACGCCACGGCGGTCCCCTTCAACCAGTTCACCGTCCCGGCCGAGCAGCCGACCGGTGCGGACGGCTGGGCGCAGCTCACGCTGACCCAGCTGAGCGGCTTCCCGGCCGCGAACCAGCAGCAGCTCCTGACGGTCTTCGCCCGCGCCCGCAAGGGTGGCGAGGACCCGCTCGGCGGCATCTCGACGCGCCGGCTCGTCTCGTTCCCGGTCGACCTGCGGCGCTAGACGCGACCGGCCATGTGGGGGGATCCTCGGATCCCCCCACGACGCTTTCGTGGCGTGCGAAGATCGCCGCGATGGCGCATCTCCGCCTGATCGACGTCGAAGGGGCCACCGGACTCCTGAAAGAGGAGTACGACGCCGCGGTCGAGCGGGCAGGCAAGGTCTTCAACATCGTCAAGGCGATGAGCCTTCGGCCGGGCGTGCTCAGACGCTCGATGGCGCTCTACCGGGAGATCATGTTCGGGCCGTGCGGGCTCACGCGGCAGGAACGCGAGCTGCTCGCCGTCGTCGTGTCCCGGGCGAACGACTGCCATTACTGAATCCGTGCCCATGCAGACGACCTCCGTGCCGAGGGCGCAGACGACGAGCTCGCGCGACATGCAGCGCACGATTACCGCCGGGCCGGGCTCCCGCCGCACGTCCACGCGATGTGCGACTACGCGGTCAAGCTCACGCTCGCGCCCTCGTCCGTGGGTGCCGCGGACGCAGACGGGCTGCGAGCGCATGGCTGGGACGACGCCGCGATCCACGACGCGATCCAGGTGATCGCCTACTTCAACTACATCAACCGCGTCGCCGACGGTGTCGGCGTCGATCCCGAGCCCGAGTGGCCGGAGAATGGGAGCTGAGAATGGCCGGCTTCACGATCAAGCACGTTGACGAGTTCGAGCGGCCGTTTCCCAAGTGGGCATTGGCGCGGCGCTCGCTCGACCTGCAGTCGTTCGGGATGAACGTCGTCGAGCTGCCGCCGGGCGAGTCGATCCCGGAGCACACCGAGCTCGAGAGCGACCAGGAGGAGGTCTTCATCGTCCTCGAGGGGGAGCCGACGATGGTGATCGACGGCGAGGACCACCCCGCGCCGGCGGGGACGTTCACGCGGCTCGACCCGACGCCGAGGCGAACGGTCGTGAACCGGAGCGACAAGGATGCGGTCGTCCTGATCGTCTCCGCCCCCCGGACGAGCGGCTACACGCCGCCGGACTGGGCCTACGATGCATTCGTCGGTCGTCGTCGCCTGCGTCCAGGCCGAGCCGGTCATCCTCGACCGCTCCGCCACCCTCGACCGGCTCGCCGAGCGCACCGGCGAGGCCGCGCGCGAGGGCGCTGGGCTCGTCGTCTTCCCGGAGACCTTCGTCCCCGCCTACCCGAGCTCCGCGTGGGCGAAGGCGCTCGCCGGCTGGGCCGAGCCGGGGGCGACCGAGGCGTTCGCGCTGCTCCATCGGGAGTCGCTCGCGGTGCCCAGCCCGGACGCGGACCGGCTCGCCGAGACGGCGCGCGAGCACGCGGTCTGGCTCGTCGTCGGCGTCAACGAGCTCGATCCCGAGCGGCCTGGCACGCTCTACAACTCGCTCCTCACCTATTCGCCCGAGGGCGAGCTGGCGCTGCATCACCGCAAGCTCGTGCCGACGAACCACGAGCGGCTCGTCTGGGGGCAAGGGGACGGGCGCGGCCTCCGCGCGATCGAGACGCCGCTCGGCCGGATCGGCGGACTGATCTGCTGGGAGAACTACATGCCGCTGGCCCGCTTCGCGCTGTACGAGTCGGGGGTCGAGATCTACATCGCCTCGACCGCCGACGACGGCGACTTCTGGCAGGCGACCCTGCGGCACATCGCGCTCGAGTCGCGCGCGTTCGTGATCGCGCCGTGCCACTTCCAGCGGGCCGGCTCGTACCCCGCCGACTTCCCGTTGCAGCGCCTGCTCGAGGGCCGCGACGTCCTCGGCCGGGGCGGCTCGGCGATCCTCGCGCCGGACGGCTCCTATCTGGCCGGACCGCTCTACGGCGAGGAGGGGATCCTCTACGCCGAGCTCGACCCGGCCCGGCTCGCCGCGGCGAGGCAGCGCTTCGACCCCGCCGGCCACTACCACCGGCCGGATGTGCTGCGGCTGTCCGTGACGCCTTTGTAATCACTTCGCACGCGATGCTGCGCTAGGAGGGCTGAACCGAGCGGCGGCGAACACGGGGGCCGATGTCTCCGGAGATCGCAGAGATCACAGAGGAGTCGGCGAGCCAGGAGAACGGCGACGCCCGGGTCTCGTTCTCGGACCTCGTCCGCGCGCACCACGCCTGGGACACGGATCCGAACGTCGCCAATGCCGAGGCGGTCAAGGGGCGGTTCCAGGAGCTGCTGTCTCGGTTCGAGGCGGCCGCCGGCGAGATCGTCGACGCGTATTGGTGCCGCCACGTCGCCTCGGGCGTCGCCCTGACGCGCCGCGAGCGCCAACGCCGCGGCCGGCTGCTCGGACGCCGCCGGAAGCTCGAGTACCGCCTCCATCGTGTTTCGGACTGGGTCACCGACGACGCCCACGAGATCGCCGATCTCCTGCACGACTGCGACATCCTCGCGATCAAGGCCTCGAACGGCCTCGAGAGCGTGCCCCGCGCAGTCGTGATGCAGTGGCTCATGCTCGTCGAGTCGCACCTGCTCGGCTTCATCGAGCGTGCCGGCGAGACCCGGCCCGATCCGAAGGTGGTAAGGCGCTTCGCCGCCGCTGAGCGGGCCGAGCTGGAGCGGATCGAGGAGTACTACTTCCGCGCCGGCGAGAAGCGCGCCATGATGCGCTACGTCGAGGGCATGCTCGGCCTCGGGCTCGTGCTCCTCCTTGGGACGGCGATCGCGACCGCCGGCGTGCTCGCGCTCTTCGGCGCGCTCGACCTCGAGTCGGCGTCGGTACGGGAGTTCTACGCCTCGGCGGCGGCCGGGGGGATCGGAGCGGTGATCAGCGCGCTGATGCGGATGAGCGGCCGCGGTGACTTCGCGATCGACCACGAGATGACCCAGCTCGAGGTAACCCTCGTCGGCGCGTACCGGCCCTTGATCGGCTCGGTCTCCGGGATCGTTGTCTACTTCCTGATGAAGACCCCTCTGATCCCGCTCGAGGAGAGCGCCCTGACGCTACCGCTCTTCGTCGTCGTCTCCTTCATTGCCGGATTCAGCGAACGCTGGACACGAATGGTGCTCTCCGGCGCGATGAGGACGATCGGAGGACGGGAGCCCGAGTCCGCAGAGGTCGCTGCCTCCGAGCCGGCCGCGGCTAGCTGACGCCGCGGCGCAGCACACGCGCGTCGCCGACGCGTCGCGTGACCCCGTCGGCGTCGAGTCGCTCGAGCAGGAGCTGCGCGTCCCGCCGGCCGCAGCCGGCGAGGTCGCGGAAGCGCGCGAGCGCGATCCGGCCCGAGCGCATGCACTCCTCGACGACGAGCGCCCTCGCCCGCTCGTAGACCCCGGTCGAGACCACGTACCCGTCTCCGAGGCGGACGAGCCGGCCCTCGCGCTCCAGAAAGCGCGCGAGCTCCGCGTCAGCGAGCTTGACCGTGCCGGGCGCAGCCGCCGCGAGCTCGACCTCGAGCGCCGCCGCCTCGTCGGCCCGCTCGCCGATGGCCGGCTCCCCGCCCGGGCGGTACAGCTTCGATCCCCCGCGGACGAAGGGGAGCTGCGCCAGCACGTCGCGAGCCCAGGGGTCCCCGGGCGCGGTCACGCCCGGATCGAGGGGATCGGCAGCGTCGATCCCGCGCTCGAGCTCCGCCCGCAGCTCAGCGAGCCAGTCGTCGGACCAGCGCCACAATCCGTCGACGAGGACGGGCGCGTGCACGGTCTCTTCGCCCCGCGCGGCGCGCTCGAACCTGGCCGGGTCGGCATGGCGCGGAGGCGCCGGGTCGAGCACGGTGCCACCGCCCACGGTGGTCGCACCGCGGAGGACGACACGGTCTCCGCGTGCTGCGACAACCGGTACCGCGAGGCGCAGCTGAGCGTGGTCGCCGCGCCGGGCGACGCGCGCGGGCACCGACGAGGTCCCGTGGTGGACGTGCAGGCGGGTGCCGTCGGGAACCGGCTCGAGCTCCTCGAGTACGACGTCGAGCCGATAGCTCGGCCGAAGCACCCCGGCTGCGAGCAGGACGTCGCCACGCCTCAGCTCGGTCCGCTCGACGCCGGGCAGCGCGAGCGCGACCCGCTGGCCGGCGTCGGCCCGCTCGACCGGCCGGTCGTGCACCTGGACGCTGCGCACGCGCACGTCGCGTCCGGACGGCTCCGCCCGGAGCGTGTCTCCGGCGCCGACCGAGCCCGACCAGAGCGTGCCGGTCGCGACCGTCCCGATCCCACGCAGCGAGAAGACGCGGTCGACGTAGAGGCGGGCCGGCTCGTCGACCTTGTGTTTCTGAAGCACAAGGTCCGCCGCCCGCGCGAGCGCGGCGCGGAGGTCGTCCAGGCCCTGCCCGGTCTTCGCGCTGACGGGGACGACCTCGGCCTCCGGGACGAGTTCGCGCGCCTCCTCGACCGCGAGCTCGAGCGTCTCGGCGTCGACGGCGTCGGCTTTGGTCACGGCGACGACGCCACGCTCGATCCCGAGCAGGCGGAGGATCGCGAGGTGCTCGTACGTCTGCGGGCGGGCCCCCTCCCCCGCGTCGACGACGAGCAGGAAGAGGTCGATCCCGGTCGCACCGGCGACCATGTTGCGCACGAAGCGCTCGTGACCGGGGACGTCGATCAGCGAGAGCCGGCGCCCGTCGGGGAGGTCGAGTGGCGCATAGCCGAGGTCGATCGAGATCCCGCGCTCGCGCTCCTCGGGCAGGCGGTCCGTGTCCTTGCCGGTCAGCGCGCGGACGAGCCAGGTCTTGCCGTGGTCGATGTGACCGGCGGTGCCGACGGTGAGAGGCATGGCTAGAGCTCGAGAGCCGCGCTCACGGGCGGCAGGCGTCCACGGCGGCGGCGACCTCGTCCGCCTCGGCGTCGGTGAGCGTCCGGCAGTCGAGCAGTGTGCGCCCGTCGCGGACGACCGCGATCACCGGCGGATCATGTGAGCGGAGGGCGGCGGCGAGGCCTTCCTCCACCGCGCATGCGTAGCTCTGCAGCTCCGCGAGCGGGAGCGCGCCGCCGCCGACCCGGGCGACCGTCTCCTCGACCGCGCCGCCGGTTGCCCCGGCCAGCCGTTCGGCGCGGGCCCGCACGGCGTCCGCAGGCTCGCGCAGCATCCGCAGCACCGGGACCTCCTCGGCCCGATCGAGGTAGAGCGCGAGCGTGCCCTCCAGCGCGGCGAGCGTCAGCTTGTCGGAGCGAAGCGCACGCTGGAGCGGATGACGCCTCAGCTTCTCGACCAGGTCGGCCCGGCCGGCGACGATCCCGGCCTGAGGGCCGCCGAGGAGCTTGTCGCCGGAGAAGCAGACGAGGTCAGCGCCCGCAGCGAGCGCGGCTGCGGGAGTCGGCTCGCCCTCGACCTCGACGAGCGCGCCCGACCCGAGGTCGTCGACGAGAGGCAGATCGTGCCGGCGCGCGATCCCGGCCAGCTCGGTCAGCGTCGGCTGCTCGGCGAAGCCGACGACGCGGAAGTTCGACTGGTGGACGCGTAGGAGCAGCGCCGTGTCCGGTCCGATCGCCCGCTCGTAGTCCGCGGCACGGGTGCGATTCGTCGTCCCCACCTCGACGAGGCGGGCGCCCGAGCGCACGAGCACGTCCGGGATCCGGAAGCCGTCGCCGATCTCGATCAGCTCGCCGCGCGAGACGACGACCTCACGGTCCTCGGCGAGCGCGGCGAGCGCGAGCAGGATCGCGGCGGCGTTGTTGTTGACGACGATCGCCGCCTCGGCACCCGTGAGCCGGCGCAGAAGTGGCGCGAGGTGATCCTGCCGGGAGCCCCGCAAGCCGCTCGAGAGGTCGTACTCGAGATTGGAGTACCCGGCCGCCTCGTTCACGCGCGCGAGCGCGCCCGCAGCCAGAGGCGCGCGGCCGAGATTCGTGTGCACGAGCACGCCGGTCGCGTTGAGGACGCGGCGCAGGGCCGGTCGCCGCGCCGCCGCCAGCTCCTCCTCGAGGCGGCTGCGCAGGTCGCCGGGATCGACGCCGGCCCGGATCTCCTCGCGCGCGCGTTCGAGCACCGTCCGCGCCGCGCCAACCGCGAGCGGGTCGTCGACCCCGCGGGCGAGCTCGTCCACCGAGGGCAGATCTCTCAGCCTCACGGGAACGAGTGTACGGGCGGTTTGGCCGCCGGAGCAGGTACTTTGCCCGTGTGAGACGACTCGGGGTCATTGCCGCCGCGACCCTGGCAGGCCTCGCGGGCGCCGGAGCGGCGGCAGTCGCCGTACGCGACGCCGTCTACTGGGAGCGCCCGCTTCCTGGTGTCGCCGTCCGTGAGGTTGCGCTTGCGAAGCCGATCGAGGTGCGCGTCGGCGACGACTTCTACAACGTCGCGCCGCGCCAGGTCCTCCGTATCGACCAGGCAGCCACGGCGCTCGCGGCCCGCGAGCGTGGCCACGACTCGTTCCGCACGCGCGTGCGTGCGCTCGCCGATCCCTCGCCGCCGGCGCTGCCGGTCGATCCGGTGCTCGTGCGGACGGGCCCGATCCGCGCGCTCCTGACGAAGCTCGAAGTGGAGCTGCCCGACCCACGGCGCGCGCAGGTGTCGATTGCGCGCGTGATCCCCTCGAAGCCCGGGGACCGCATCGACGAGCCGGCCTTCGTGGCCGCGCTCGAGCGGGCCGTGCTCCGCGGCGACCGCACGCTCGTGGCGCCGCTCCGCCACGTCGAGCCGAGGCTGACGACGGCCGCCGCAGAGGCTGCGCTCGCCGAGGCGCGCGAGCTCGCCTCCCACCCGGTGACGCTCGCCTTCAAGGGCGAGGACATCGGCTCGCTCTCGCCGAGCCGGCTCGCGCGGCTCGTACGCTTCCACGCCGCCGAGGACGGCTTCGAGGTCTTCTTCGACCGCAAGCGGGTCGCGAAGGCCGTCGAGCCCACGCTCGACCGCTGGCGCACCCAGGCCGTGAACGCGCGCTTCGTCGTCGAGGGGCAGAGCGTGCGCATCGTGCCGTCCAGGCCGGGCCTCGCGGTCGACGCCGCCTGGGTCGCCGACTCGGTTCTGGGCGCCGCGACGTCCTCGATCCGACGGGCCAACCTGAAGCTGAAGCAGGTGCGCGCCGACCTGACGACGGCCGAGGCGCAGAAGCTCGGGATCCGCGAGCAGATCTCCTCCTTCACGACCGACATGGGCACGTCCTCGTCGAACCGGATCCACAACGTCCACCTGATGGCCGACTACGTCGACGGGACGGTCATCAAGCCCGGCGAGACCTTCTCGTTCAACGACTCGGTCGGGCCGCGCACGGTCGAGCGCGGCTTCCGCGAAGGTCAGATGATCGTCGGCTCGCTGCTGCTTCCGGCGATCGGCGGCGGCGTGTGCCAGACGGCGACGACGCTCTTCAACAACGCCTTCGAGCTCGGCCTGCCGATCCTCGAGCGGTACAACCACAGCTTCTACATCTCGCACTACCCGATGGGCCGCGACGCGACCGTCTCGTGGGGCGGGCCCGACTTCTCCTTCCGAAACGACCTGAGGACCGGGCTCCTGATCAAGACGAGCTACACCGACTCGACGCTGACCTTCAGCTTCTTCGGCACCGACCCGCAGCGCCGGGTCGTCTCGTCGACGGGGCCGCAGGTGAACTTCCGCCAGCCGGAGACGACCTACGCGCTCGACCCGTACGCGCCGCCCGGCTCGGTGCGGACCGTCGCCGGCTCGAACCAGCAGGGCTTCGACGTCACCGTCTTCCGCAAGATCTACGAGCGGGGCACGCTGAAGCGGAGCGACTCCTTCACGAGCGGCTACATCGCGGTCGGCCCGACGCGGATCTACGGCCCCGGCAGCTCGATCCCCGGCCCGTACTTCGTGCTGCCGCGCGTGTAGGTCCTACTGCGCGTCGCCCTTGCCGGGCTCGGCGGGCGACGCCGCCTCGTTCCGCTCCTCGTACCCCTCGACGACCAGCCGCACCGCCTCGGCGGGGTCGTCCGTGACGTGCAGCATCTCGACGTCCTCGGGCGAGATCATCCCATCCGCAAGCGCCTCCTCGCGCACCCATTCGAGCAGCTCTGCCCAGAAGTCCGAGCCGACGAGAACGACGGGGAAGTTGAGCACCTTGCCCGTCTGGATCAAGGTCAGCGACTCGAACAGCTCGTCCAGGGTTCCGAACCCGCCCGGGAAGATGACGAACCCCTCCGCCGCCTTCACGAACATCGTCTTGCGCGCGTAGAAGTGCTTGAAGGTCATCTCGACGTCGCAGTAGGGATTGAGCCCCTGCTCGTGCGGGAGCGCGATGTTGAAGCCGACCGAGAGCCCGTCGCCCTCCTTGCAGCCGCGGTTCGCGGCCTCCATCACGCCCGGCCCGCCCCCGGTGACGACCGCGAACCCGGTCTCGGCGAAGCGCCGCCCGGTCTCGCGCGCCAGCCGGTACGGCTCGCTCTCCTCCCCGACCCGGGCCGAGCCGAAGATCGAGACGGCCGGCCGGTCGATCTCGAGCACCTTCTGGAAGCCGCCGAGGAACTCGCTCGCGATGATCGCGACGTCGTTCTGCAGGTCCTCGTGCGCCCGCTCGAGGATGCGCCGATCGTCGGTGGCAGCCGCCACTAGATGTCGCGCTCGACGAAGGTCGCGCTCATCCCGAGCGTCAGGAGCGCCGCGAGCACGATGTACGAGATCCCCGTCACCCAGCGCTGGGTCGGCGTGACGCGGTAGTAGGCCTCGGCCTGCGGGGCGTGCCGGTGCTGCCAGCGGCGCCAGGACTCGAGCCCGCCGAGCACGAGGATCAGGATCAGGATCGGGTTCGGCGCCGCGATCGTGAGCACGAGCAGCAAGACCAGTCCGACGACCCAGAGCGCCGGGTGGATGGCCGCGACGATCCGGCCGCCGTCGAGCGGCGAGATCGGGGCGAGATTGAACAGGTTGAGGAAGAAGCCCGTGAAGGCGATCGCGATGAGCAGGTCGGACCCGGCCGCCTCGCCGAGCCACCAGACCGCCGCTGCCCCGAGCCCTCCGATGATCGGCCCCGCGATCGCGACCTTGGCCTCGTTCCACGCATTTTCCGGCAGCTCCTTCAGCACGATCAGCGCACCGAGGAAGGGGATGAACATCGGCGCCGAGACGGGCAGTCCCTGCCGCTTCGCCTCGATCACGTGCCCGAGCTCGTGGATGAGCAGGAGCAGGGTGAAGCCGACCGCGAACTTCCAGCCCCACAGGAGCGCGTATGCCCCGATCGAGACGAGCATCGACCCCGCGACCGTGAAGAGCTTGAACTTGAAGATCGCGACGAAGATGAACTTGAGCTTCCAGATCGCGAAGATGACGGCGGCAAGCGGCGCCCAGAGCTTGCGCAGGACGTCGCCGAAAGTGAGCGGCTTCTTGACCGGCGAGTACTGGTACTCGGGGTCGGCCTCGCGCGGCTGGTGCTCGAGTTCGCGCGGCTCCGTATCGAGCTCGCGGGGCGAGTAGGGGTCGTAGGTCACGCGATCAGGGTACTCATGACCCCTGGCCGATCCACTCTTCGCCGCCCTCGTAGACCTCTTTCTTCCAGAGCGGCACGGATTGCTTCAGGGTGTCGATCGCCTCCTGACACGCAGTGAGCGCGGCGGCCCGGTGCGGCGACGAGATCGCGATCACGACGCTCGGCTCGCCGATCTCGACCCGGCCGACCCGGTGGTGGATCGCGACGGCGGCGAGCGGGTGGCGGCCGGAAAGCTCTCGGGCGAGGTCGGCCATCGTCTCCTCCGCCATGCCCTCGTAGGCCTCGTACTCGAGGTAGAGGACGTCGCGGTCGCGCGAGCGGTTGCGCACCGTGCCGAGGAAGGTCGCGATCGCCCCGGCCTCGTCGCGGGCCACCTCGCGCACGGCGGCGTCGAGCGAGAGCGGCTCGGCGGTCAGCTTGAAGTCGCCGCCCGAGACGGGCGGGATCAGCGCCACCTCGTCCCCCGCCGCGAGGGTCGCGTCCGCGTCGGCGTAGCGCTTGTTCACGGCGTAGAGGAGGCCGGACGGCTCGGCGCCGAGCCCGAGCGCGGGCCAGACGTCGCCGACACGTGCGCCGTCGGCGAGCTCGACCTCGCGCGCGCCCGTGCCGGCCTGCTCACGCAGCCCGGCGAAGAATCTGATCCTGACCTGCACGGTCGGAGCGTAGCCGTGCAAGGCGACCTTGCCTCACCCGGGAGTGCCGTGTTACGTATGCCGCGTGGCCGTCACCGCGCCGCCTCGGACGTCGCTGAACGACCGGGTCTACGAGACCCTGAAGCTCCAGCTCGTGCGCCGGGAGCTCGGGCCCGGCGAGAAGGTGAGCCTGCACGAGCTCGCCGCCTCGCTCGGCGTCTCGCGCAGCCCGGTGCACCACGCCCTGACCCGGCTCGTCGCCGAGGGCCTGCTGAGTGTGAAGTCGCGGCGCGGCTACTACGTCACGCCGCTGACCGAGTCGACGATCGCGGAGGGCTACGACGTCCGGCTCGCGCTCGAGCTCCTGGGGGCCGAGACGGCAGTCGGCCGGGTCGGTCGCGACGAGCTGCGCCGGTTCCGCGAGCTGCATAGCGAGACGGCGGCGGCGGTCTCGCACACCGAGTGGGACGCGGCGAACGCCGCTTTCCACGAGTTCCAGGTCGACCTTGCCGGCAACTCCCTGCTCTCGCGCTTCTACCGCGACCTGTCGGTGAACCTGATGATGCAGGTGATCCGCGGCGGCAAGCTCGAGGGCGGCTCGTACCTGCCGACCGAGCACGGCGCGATCGTCGACGCGTACGAGGCCGGCGAACTCGAGGCCGCCCGCGCCGCGATCCGCGCGCACATCGCCACCGGCCGCCGGATCGCACTGGAGGCGATCGAGGGCAACGGCGGCGTCCTGTAGTAGGGGCTGCGCGTAGCATCCGGGTCGTGGCCCGCACGGAAGACGCGCGCGAGACCGACTCCGGGATCGAGATCGAGCCGGTCTACGGGGAGGGCGAGCAGCCCGGCGAGTTCCCCTACACGCGCGGCCCGTATCCGGACATGTACCGCGGCCGCCCGTGGACGATCCGCCAGTACGCGGGCTTCGGCTCCGCGGAGGAGACGAACGCGCGCTTCCGCTACCTGCTCGACCGCGGGCAGACGGGGCTCTCCGTCGCCTTCGACCTGCCCACGCAGCTCGGCTACGACTCGGACGACCCGCACGCGCTCGGCGAAGTCGGCCGCACCGGCGTCGCGATCGACTCGATCGAGGACATGCGGCTGCTGCTCGACGGGATCCCGCTCGGCGAGGTCTCCACCTCGATGACGATCAACGCGCCGGCCTCGCTCCTGCTCCTTCTCTACGAGCTCGTGGCCGAGGAGCAGGGCGTCCCCGGCTCGGCCCTCCGCGGCACCGTCCAGAACGACATCCTCAAGGAGTACATCGCCCGCGGGAACTACATCTATCCGCCGCGGCCGTCGATGCGGCTGACCACCGATCTCTTCGCCTACTCGGCCGAGCGGATCCCGAAGTGGAACACGATCTCGATCTCCGGCTACCACATCCGCGAGGCCGGCTCGACGGCGGTGCAGGAGCTCGCCTTCACGCTGGCGAACGGGATCGCCTACGCAGAGGCAGCAGTCGCCGCGGGCCTCTCCCCCGACGAGTTCGGCGAGCGCCTCTCCTTCTTCTTCAACGCGCACAACCACTTCTTCCAGGAGGTGGCGAAGTTCCGCGCCGCGCGCCGGCTGTGGGCGGCGATCATGCGCGACCGTTTCGGCGCCACGAACCCGAAGGCGCTCGCCCTCCGCTTCCATGCGCAGACGGGCGGCTCGACGCTGACGGCGCAGCAGCCCGAGAGCAACATCGTCCGCGTCGCGGTGCAGGCGCTCTCCGCGGTCGCCGGCGGCGCGCAGAGCCTGCACACGAATGCCTACGACGAGGCGCTCGCGCTCCCGACCGAGCGCTCGGCCAGGATCGCACTGCGCACACAGCAGATCCTCGCCGCCGAGGCGGGTGCGACCGACACCGCCGACCCGCTCGGCGGCTCCTACTTCATCGAAGCGCTCACCGACGAGCTCGAGGAGCGGGCGCGCGAGCTGATCGAGCGGATCGACGAGCTCGGCGGCGCCGTCGCAGCGATCGAACAGGGCTTCGTCCAGCGGGAGATCGAGGAGGCGGCCTTCCGCTGGAACGAGCAAGTCGAGTCGGGCGAGCGCGTCATCGTGGGCGTGAACCGGTTCTCGGAGCACGAGGAGGAGGCGGTGGAGCTGCACCGGCTCGACCCCGAGATCGAGCGCCGTCAGCTCGAGCGGACGGCGCGGGTGCGCACCGAGCGGAACGCGGACGAGGCGGAGCGCGCGCTCGCGGAGGTGCGCCGGGTCGCGGCGGGCCCCGAGAACCTGCTCCCGGCGATGCGCGAGGCCCTTCGCGCCCGGGTGACGGTCGGCGAGATCTCGAACGCGCTCCGCGACGAGTTCGGCACCTACGACGCGTCGCGCGCATGAGCGCGGTCGAGCTCGTCCGGCGTCTGTACGGGGCCTACCAGGCCCGCGACTGGGAGACGGCGGCAACGTTCCTTCACGCCGAAGCGACCGTCGCGATGCCCGCGACGAGCGAGCGCCTCGACGGCCGCGAGGGCGTGATCGGCTTCCAGCGCGCGTACCCGGAGCCGTGGGGCGACCTCGCGGTCCTGCGCGTGGTCGGGGGCGACGAAGTCGCGGCCGCCGAGATCGAGGTGGTTGCTGCGGACGACACCTTCCGGATGGCCGCCTTCTGGCGCGCGGAAGACGGGCTGCTGCGCGAGGGCGTCGAGTACTGGATCACGGTCGGCGGCGAGGAGCCGCCGCCGGACGGCACGAGCTACGCCGACGCGCCCGAGTAGCGACGCAGGCCGGTGCGCACGACGCGTAGGCGAAGGCCGTGCGCACTGCGCACGACGCGGGGCGCCGGGTCGAGCGATGAGCGCCCGTGCTCAGTCGTCGTCGCTCCTCGTTGTCGTCGGGACCACGCATGAGCAGGAACTGGCCGTCCTCGACCGTGTTCGGCTTCGGCGCCGTGGTCGGCGAGTGCGCCTGCACGTCGAAGAGCCACGTGTCCTTCCCGAACAGGTCGGACGTGTCGATGATGCCGCTCGTCTCCCAGACGCCGGGGCCGACCGGAATCCGGTCGCGGCCCGGCTGGTTCAGCTCGGCGATGCGGAGCCGCGAGTCGACGTCGACGCCGTCCTCGTCCACGTCGAAGCGCCAGATCGAGCCGTCGCGCTGCTTCGCCGCCATGACGGCGCGGCTCGTCGTCGTGCCGTCCTCGTTGATCATCAGGTAGTCGCGGCTGACGTCGATGTTGTCCGGGCTGATCGCGATGTCGCCGCCGGCGGCGATCACCTGGTCGGCGTTGTACTCGACGGTGAGGCTGGCCGGTCCGATCGAGGCCGTGCCGGACACGTCGAGCGAGTAGAGCCGACCGAGCCCGTTGCCGGTTCCCTCGCCCGTGGTGACGAAGAAGTACTGGTCGCGGTTCCTCAGGTTCCAGGCACCGTCCTCGGGCCGCGCGAAGATCATCGCGTTCACCGCGTCGCTCGCGGCCTCGAGCTGGACGTCGCTCAGGTTCGTCACGTTGCCGAGCGACACCCACTCGCCCTCGATCGTCCCGTTGTGGAACGTCGACTCGCTGTTGCGGGCCGGGTCCTTCGAGCGGAAGACGTAGAGGATGCCGCCGACGAGGCCGTTCCGCTCGAGCACCGTGGCGCCGTTGCTCCGGTCCTTCACGCCGACGTACATGTAGAGCTGGCTGTTCACCTGCGTGGGATCCTGGCTCGCGGGGCCGTCTTCCATGCTCATGATCACCGTGTACTTGCCGGTGCCGCGCTGGACGAGCGCGTTCTCCCAGGCGAAGTGGCCGAGCGCGGGCACCCCGTGCGCCTCGTTGTCGAAGATCGCGACGGTGACGCCGCCCTTGCCGTCGAAGCGTCGCCGGCGCCGCCGGACTCCTCGTTCGCGAGGTAGATCGAGCCGGTCGAAGCCCTCCTCCCGGCCCGCGAGCGACGCCGGAGCAGAAGCGGCTGAAGCTCGGGGTCGTGTTCGCCACCGTGGGCGCCGGGCCGACGAGCGTGTCCTCGAGGTAGACCGTGTCGTACGCCCGCTCGCCCGACAGGACCTTGCCGTTCCGGTCGAGCACCAGCTTCGAGACGATCGGGCCGCGGTTGAGCGGCTCGCCGATCACCGGCTCAGAGAGCGTGTTGTGCACGAGCTCGTGGTTCATGTAGACGATCCGCTTGTTCCCGGCCTTGTGCGCGCCGAGGCCGTCCGGGATCCCGATCATCTGGAACTGCTTGGACGAGTCGCTCGTCTCGGGAACCGTGTCCCCGACCGAGAGCAGGCGCTGCGTTTGGTAGTCGCCGTCGATCCCGACGGCGTACGGCCTGATGGGCGCGATCGCGGCGACGGCGGCGCCGGCGGCGACGAGCACTGTGACGGCGGCCGCAACGGCCGTCCTCTTCCTCTTGAGCATGTCCCTCCCCTTCGGACTGGTTTGCCTGCGGCGGCATCCTCCCGCCGCCGGGCACGGCGCATGGTCTTCCGGGTGGTGAACGGCCGTGTCTCGGTCCAGTGACTACGCCGACGCGCCCGAGTAGCGGCGCAGCCCGAAGCCCCACCACCAGCGCGTGAAGGCGAAGAGGGCGGCCGTGAAGACGATCGCGATTGCGACGGTCGACCAATCGAGCCGTGACGTGACCGCCTCGGCCGGGACGGTGATCGCGAACGCGATCGGCACCAGGAATGTGACGCCGAAGCGCAGCCAGCCCGGGTAGATCGAGACCGGCCAGCGGCCCGTCTGATACACGCCGTCGAAGAGCTCCATGATCTGCCACACGTCCACGATCCAGAACGCGAGCGTCGCGATCACGAGCCAGAAGCAGTAGATCGTGACGGCGCCGAGCGCGAGCAGCCCGAGGAAGAGCAGTGCGTCGCCCGCGCCGACGCCGTGCTCCAGCCCGGAGATGCCGTAGGCGAGCACCGCGCCGCCGGAGATGACGTCGACGGCCCGCCAGATCCGCACGTCACGCACGCTGACGAGCACCTGCGAGTCCTCCGGCTTCGTCAGCGCGAAGTCGAGCTTGCCGTCACGCACCTCCTCCATCAGCCGCTGCATGTTCGGCTGGATCGAGGTGCGGATCACGCCGCCGAGCAGGATCTGGATCCCCATCACGACGAGGAGCTCCGACTCGCTCCAGCCGTTCAGGTCCTCGGTGTGCGAGTAGACGAGCGCGAGCACGACGATCGCCGTCCCGACCGAGACGGCCGACTGCAGGAGCTGGATGAAGAAGTTCGCGCGGTACTGGAGCTCGTTCAGCGAGCCGAGCCGGAAGAAGAGCCAGCCGAGCTGGAAGGGTCTCAATTGCCCACCGCCGAGTAGCGGCGCACGGCGAAGCGCCAGACGACGAGCGTCAGCCCGGTCAGGACGACGATCCAGAGCACCTGCATCGCCAGGCCGCCCAGCAGCTCCTCGCGCGAGAGGTCGCCGACGAGCGCCTCGATCGGGAAGTAGAACGACCACTTGAAGGGCAGCACGTTCGCGAGGTCCTCCGCCCAGTCCGGCATCAGCGGCAACGGCACGAGCCGTCCTGACAGCAGCAGCTCGACCGCGATCGCAAGCTCGAAGAGAGCGCTCACACGCGTCGTCCAGAAGGTCACCATGCCGAGGGTGGACATGAACATCGTCCGGATCAGGTACGCCCCCCAAATCGCGAGCGAGAAGACGCCGACCTCCAGCAGCGTCGGGTCGATCACCGGATCGAACGCGACCCACAAGGCCGCCGCGATCGGCAGCCAGAACACGATCGTGACGACCTTCCAGCCGGCGAACCCGGCGATGTCGTCGTGGAGCGGATGCAGCGGCCGCAGCAGGGCTGCCGACAGCTCGCCCTCCCGGATCCGCCACTCCCACCCGTACGGCGTGAAGACGATGTTCATGTTCCGGACGAGCGTCCAGACGATGTAGTACGCCGCGAACTCTCCGGTCGTGATTCCCTGCACGGCGCCGCCCTGCTGCTCGGCGATCGTCGTCCAGACGACGAGGTAGACGATCGGCTCGGCGAGCATCCCGATCATCCACATGTACGAGGCGACGCGGTACTGGAAGTTCACCTGGATCTGCGTGCGGGCCCGCGTCAGGTAGTAGTCGACGTACGAGCGGATGCGCCCCGCATCCGCCTCGACGACGCTCATTGCTTCTCCTGTGCGAAGACCATCTCGATCACGTCTTCGATCGGTGGGTCCTCGACGGTCAAGTCGATGACGGCCCGCTCGGCGAGCAGCCGGGCGGTGACGCGGGCCGTCTCACCCCGGGACACGCGCAGCTTGACCCGGCCCACGTCCGACTCGACGACCTCGCCGTAGCCGGAGAGGTCGGCGACGCCGTCCTCGAGCTCAACGTCGATCGTCTTCCAGGCCGCGAAGCGGTCGCCGAGCCGCGCGAGCGGGCCGTCGAAGAGGATCCGGCCGTGGTGGATGACGATCACGCGCTTGCAGAGAGCCTCCACGTCCGCCATGTAGTGGCTCGTCAGCAGGACGGTCGCTCCGTGCCGGCGGTTGTACTCGGCGATGAAGCCGCGGATCCGCTTCTGCATCGTGATGTCGAGCCCGATCGTCGGCTCGTCGAGGAAGAGCACGTGCGGCCTGTGCAGGAGCGAGCCGACGATCTCGACCTTCATCCGCTCGCCGAGGGAGAGGTTCCGCACCGGCTTGCGGACGAGGTCGCCCACGTCGAGCAGCTCGATCAGCTCGTCGCGCAGAGTGACGAAGTCGGGCCGCGGCAGCCGGTAGATGGCGCGGTTGAGCTCGTAGGAATCGAGCGCGGGCAGGTCCCACTGGAGCTGGTTGCGGTTCCCCATCACGAGCGTGATCCGGCGCAGGAACTCCCGCTCCCGTTTCGAGGGGACGTGGCCGAGAACGCGCGCGTCGCCCGTGGTCGGATAGAGGAGGCCCGAGAGCATCTTCAACGTGGTCGTCTTGCCGGCGCCGTTCGGTCCGAGAAAACCGACGATCTCGCCCTGGCCGATCTCGAACGAGATCTCGTCGACGGCTCTGACCTCGCGGTGCTTCCGCCGCAGGAGGTTGCGCATCGCCGCACGGAGCCCCGCGTCCCGCTCGGGGACGAGGAACGTCTTGTTCAGCTCGTCGACGCGGACGGCGGGCTCCGACACACCCTGAACCTAGATGATGGCCCCCGTGCGGATCCTGCTCGTCTCGCAGATGTACCCGTCGGACGCAGCGCCGGACTTCGGCGTCTTCGTGCAGGGGCTCGAGCGGGCGCTCGTCGAGCGCGGGCACGTGCTCGAGCGGGTCGTGCTCGACCGGCGCGGCGGCTCGAAGCTCCGGCATGCGGGACTCGCCGCTCGGGCGGTCCGCGCGGCGCGCCGCTTCCGGCCGGACGTCGTCTACGCCCACTTCCTCTTCCCCACCGGCCTCGGCGGGCTGCTCGCCGCCCGCGTCGCCCGCGCCCCGCTCGTCGTCACGGCCCACGGCCAGGACGTCGCGAATCTGACGCAGTACCCCTTCGTCCGACCGCCGACCAGACTCGTCGTCCGCGGCGCGGCCGCGGTGATCGCCGTCTCCGGGTGGCTGCGGCACGAGCTCGCGCGAGCCGTTCCGGGCGCGAACGGGAAGGTCGAGGTCGTCGACTGCGGCGTCGACCTCGAGCGCTTCCATCCGCTCGCGCGCACGGCCGGGCCGCGGCCCGCCTTCCTCTGCGTCGGCTCGCTGATCGAGCGGAAGAACGTCGTCCGGCTCGCGGACGCCTTCGCGAGGCTGGGCGATGGAACGCTCACGTTCGTCGGCGACGGCCCGCTCCGAGCGCAGCTCGAGGGTCGCAAGGGCGTCACGGTCACGGGCTACGTCCGGCACGCCGACGTGCCCGGCTACCTCGCGGCTGCGGACGTGCTTTGCCAGCCGAGCCTCGTCGAGCCGTTCGGGCAAGCCGTGCTCGAGGCGCTCGCGTCCGCGCGCAGCGTCGTCGGCACGCGCGTCGGCGGGCAGCCGGAGTTCGTCCCGCTCGAGGCCGGCGTGCTCGTCGATCCCGAGGACGAGGACGCGCTCGTCGAGGCGTTACGCGAGACGGCGGAGCTGCCGGTGCCGAACGAGGCCGCACGAACTGCAGCCGAGGCACACGACGTCAGCCGTCAGGCGGCCCGGATCGAGGCGATTCTCGAGCAAGCCGTTCGAGGTCGGCGAGCCTGAGCTCCACCAGCGGGCGCACCGAGTCCTCGAGCCCGGCTTCCCGCGCGGCCGCGAGCGCCTGCTCGTAGCTCTCGCGGGCTTTCTCCGGTGCAACCCCCTGCTTCAGCCGGTTGTCGCCGGTCACGAGCAGCCGCTGGATCTTCGCCCGCGCCTCGTCCGTCGGCTCGCCCACGGCGAGAGCGTAACGGCTGAAAGTCGTTGCTACCCTGGGGCCGTCATGGTGCAGGTCTCAGCCGTCTTCCAGGTACTCGTCTCGGTCGCGCTGCTCGCGCTGATCCTGATGCACTCCGGCCGTGATACGGGCATGGGCGGCATGGGCTTCACGCCGGCCTCGCAGGGCGGCACGCACATCGTCGAGCGGAACCTGACGCGGCTGACCGTGGTCGTCGCCACGATCTTCTTCCTCAACAGCGTGCTGCTCTACCGGCTGCTCGTCGCCTGACGACCGCGGCTACACTGTTTCTCCCCGCGCTGGTGGCGGAATTGGTAGACGCGCCAGGTTGAGGGCCTGGTGGCCATTGCGGTCGTGGAGGTTCAAGTCCTCTCCAGCGCATGGAACGAAAAGGCGGGCCGACGTGCCCGCCTTTCGCATTCCTTGACGCCGTCCGGAAGGATCTCTAGCCTTCAGAGCGAACACATGTTCGACACTTCCACATTCGGAGGCGCGATGCTCACGGCACGGCAACAGGAGATCTGGCAGTTCCTCGTCGGCTACGTCGACTCGCACGGCTATCCCCCCACCGTGCGCGAGATCGGCGAGGCGGTTGGCCTGGCCTCGCCCTCGACCGTGCACGCCCACCTCGCGAACCTGGAACGGGCCGGCCTGCTGCGGCGCGACCCGACGAAGCCGCGCGCGCTCGACCTGATCGGCCACAGGCGCGAGTCGCGCGCCGACGAGCCCGCGCGCGAGACGGAGCAGCAGAAGCTGCCGCTGCTCGGCCAGATCGCGGCGGGCGGCCCGCTCCTCGCCGAACAGAACATCGAGGACGAGCTCGCGGTCCCGGAACCGCTGGGCCGGAACGCCGACTTCCTTCTCCGGGTCAAGGGCGACTCGATGGTGAACGCGGGGATCCTCGACGGCGACGTCCTCGTCGTGCAGCGCCGGCAGGACGCCCGCGACGGCGACATCGTCGTCGCCCTGGCCGGAGACGACGAGTCGGCCGACGAGGCGACGGTGAAGACCTTCTACCGCGAAGGCGGCCGCGTCCGGCTGCAGCCCGAGAACGATGCGCTCGAGCCGATCTACGCCGACCACGTCCAGATCCTCGGGCGAGTGACCGGGGTGTTCCGGACTCTCTGATGGGCGTGGCGTTCCTCAACCGCACGCTCGACCAGGAGCTGACCGCGCTCGTGCGCGGGGCGAGTCTCGAGTGCCTCGTCTGCGGCGAGTTCGTCCTGCACGCGCGCCGCGGGCTGATCGCCTGTCCGGAATGCGGCTCCTGCCTCGGCGACGGTCACGAGACCGCGTTCGCCCTGCCCGAAAGCGAACGCTCGACCGGATGAGGTTGCTCGCGGCGGCCGCGCTGGCCGCGGTCGCGCTCGCCGGCTGTGCCGGCGGCGAGGACGAGGCGTCGCCGGACGCCTCGCCGACAGAACTGCTCGCGCAGTCGGCCGACCGCCTGCGCGAGCAGGCCACGTTCTCGTTCGAGTCCGACTATGTGCGCACCCGCGCCGACCGGCCCGACGACGAGGAGACCTTCATGGAGGCGGCCGGCGCCGTCGACCTCGAGCAGGCCCGCGGTCGCGCCACGGTCGAGCTCGACCTCGGGCTGCCAGACTCGGGTTCCGAGCCAGGCCTTGACGACCCGGTCACGCTGCGCTGGAACGGATCGCGCTTCGAAGCGGAGGTCGGCGGCGAGGCCCGGCAGATGACACGGGATGACGCTCGCCAGAACGCCGGGCTGATCGGTCGCTATCCGGACGAGCCGGAGGCCCTCGTCGAGCTGCTCGAGCTCGGAACCGACGTCCGCCAGCTCGGCGACGGCCACCTCGGCTTCACGGTCGACGCGCGTGCGGCAAGTGAGGCGGGAGCGCCCGTGGCCGGTCCGATCGACACGACGCTGCCGATGGAGGCCTGGATCGGCGACGACGGCCTGCCTTACCGGATTGCCTACCGCATCGAGCAGGAGCCGACGGCAGCGCTGCCTGCCCGCACGATCGAGGTCACGTACGAGCTCACGGACATCGGGGAGCCCGTTTCCGAGCTAGACGGCTGATCGGCAATTGGCGCACTCACGGATGACGACCCAGACGCGGCGCCGGGCACCACCCTCGGCCTTGCCAAGGCAGCCAAGCCTTGGCTGCGGCCGAGTGCGGCCCCCGGCTTGGTCTGGATCGCCCCCGCGAGCACGCCAATCACCGACCAACCGTCTAGAATTCACGTCGCAGGCCGGGTGACCGCGGGGGCCTCAAATCCTCCGAGGAAAGTCCGGACACCGTAGGGCAGAGTGCTGGGGAAACCCCAGGCGGCGAAAGCCGACGGAAAGTGGAACAGAAAGGAGACCGCCGACGGGGCGTCTCGCGAGGCTCCGTCGGTAAGGGTGAAACGGTGGGGTAAGAGCCCACCAGCGTCGTGGCGACACGGCGGCTCGCTAAACCCCACTCGGTGCAAGGTGAAGCAGATCCCGTTGACGCGGCCCGCCGAGGGATCGGGTACACCGCTCGAGCCGTGAGGCAACTCCCGGCCTAGAGAGATGGTCACCCAAGACAGAATCCGGCTTAGAGGCCTGCTAAGGAAAAGCCCTGCATTTGCAGGGCTTTTCTATTCACGCCGCGAAGAGCGTGCATCACCCGTGCATCACGACATCGGTAGCAAGCCGCCGGATACACCGCGAATGTCGGCCAGCACCTGGGGATCAAGCGAGGCGCGCGACGGCGTCATCTCCTCGCCTCGCGCGCGTCTTAAGAGACGCTGGTTCGGGACGTGCGCCGGGCCGCTGGTTTCGCCGACTCGTCGTAGCGTTGATTGCGCGCGCGCCAGTCTAGACCTGGTCGTTCACGAGCACGAGCTCGAGGTGGCGGCGGGCGGTATTGCCGCGAATGTCGGCCGCTTCGACGTCGAGCCGGTAGCGGCCGTCGCGGTGGCGGCGCGTGTCCCAGGCGCGCGCGAGCCAGAAGCGGTAGCGACCGGGCGCGTCGGGATGGTTCTGGCGCGTTCCACCGGCGTAGACCTGGTGGAAGCGAAACTCGGTCCGGAGCGCCGAACGGAAGTCGGCCGCGACACGCCACGGGATCACTGAGCGTCCGTCGCGTACGAGCCGCCAGCGCACGAGCGCCGGCGTCACCGGCAGGCCCCGCCAGGGTGGCGGCGCGGAGATGGGCGGGTTGTCGTGCGCCACGGCGATGACGTTGACGAGGCCGGTCAGGCCACCAGGGTCGACGATCCTGCCGCGGCGTTCTGCAACGATCCGGTCGATCACCGGGGCGCCGTAGTCGTGGAAGGGCGTCAGCGCTCCTGCGCGCAGCGGGTTCCAGTACGAGTCCCCGATGCGGTCGGCGAAGTGAACGTGGCCCCAGCCGCGCGCGATGTGTCCGAGCAGTGCGTGCTTCCGCACCCTCGCGCCGTGGCGGACACGCGGAACGATGTGCCAGTACCCGTGAGAGCGGCCGCCGCGGGTGAGGACGGCGACGTTCTGGGCACCTTGAAAGTGGACCGTGCCGCCGGCGACGGCGTAGACGGCGGTTCCGTCCGGCGCCGAGACGTCGATGCCGAAGTGGAAGGCCTTGCTGCCCCTGGCGCCGATCCGCGGATCGCAGAAGAAACCGCGTACGGGGTGCTGCTCGTCGAACGGTTTCACGGGCCAGCCGTAGCTCATTCTCAGCGGGGTGGGTTTCGGATGCCGAGCTCGACATCGCAGGATGCTAGCCGGAGCGCTCTGGCAATCACGCCGGGGGTCCGAGCACGGTCTCCGTCGCTTCGCGCTCGACGAGCGGCGAACGGGCAAGGAGCCAGAACGACCCCTCCACCGCCGGCCCGATCAGGATCACGAACGCGAGCGTTCCCACCCCCACCGTCCCTCCGAGCGCGAACCCGACCGCAAGCGCCGCGGCCTCAATCGCACCCCGAACCGCGCCGATGCGAATCCGCGTCCGCGCGGCGCCGGCGACCATCAGCGAGTCACGAGGCCCAGCCCCGAGCCCGGCGCCGATGTAGAGGCCGGTCCCGAAGCCCATGAGCGCGATTCCGGCCGCAAGGAGCGCGATGCGCGCACTGAGGTCGCGCTTCGAGAGCTCGGCGATCGCCTCCGAGGACGTGAGCAACTGGACGAAGAGCCCGACGAGCACCGCGTTCGCGACCGTGCCGATGCCGATCCGAGCGCCGACCGTCCACGCTAGCCCGAGGACGACGATGCTCACGACCACGTTCGCAGCCCCGAACGAGAGCGGCGTCTGGTCGGCAAGCCCCTGGTGGAGGACGTCCCAGGGCGAGAGTCCCAGATCCGACTCGAGCAGGGCGACGATGCCAGCGGCGAAGACGAGAAGGCCGCCGACGAGGACGACGAAGCGAACCCACACCGGGCCGCGAAGCTGCGGTGGAACGTGCACGGCTAGAAGCCGAGCACCTCGGGAACGAGAACGATGGTCGTCCAGCCCGGCACCGCTCGTATCAGGAGCGAGAGCCCGCCAACCAGCGCGACCGAGCCGCTGACCTCGCCGGCCAGGAGCAGCAGCACGAGCGCGACGACGGCGGGCTGATCATCAGTGGCCGCGGCGGTGGTTGGCCGGTCGGAGGCGGAGGCGGGGGCAAAAGGCGGGTTTGTCATCGTTGCCCGCGGCGGCGTTGGGCCGGTCGGATGCGGTCCAGGATCAGCGAATACAGGGCGCCCGAGAGGAGGAACCCGACGAAGCCGATCAGGACCATCCTGGTGATGATTCGGTCTGCGAGCCTCACTGGCGGCTGGTTGCGGCTCTGTGATGGCTCGCCGCCGTTCGGCTGCGGCTGGCTCCATGCTCGAGGGTTAGGGCTTGCCCGTGCGCCGCGCCAGCACGCCCGGTCATCGGGGCATCCTTCCTCCGTCGGCCGAAGTCATGGGAACATACGTTCGTGACCGCGCAGGGCTCGCCCGCGGACATGGTTGCGCGCCGAAGTCCGCGTCGGCGGTCAGCGAGCCCGTGATCGAGACCACCGGCTGAAGTTGAGTTGCAGCTACGCAATGACTCTCCTATCATCAGCGCACTCGCAGTTCTGCGGCGGCACACATTCCTGGCGGCCATCGTCGCCGTCGTTTCGCTTGCGGTCTTGGCTGCACCTGCGGGCGCTTCCCAGCAGGCAGCAAGCGGATCGTTCGTCGAAGGCCCGGAGACGATCACGAGCGCGAAGTTCGCGGGAAACAACGAGATCTACAAGCTGACGCGTGACGCAGTCTTCAGTGGCACCTATCAGGGCACGGGCGACGTCGAGCAGCGCATCGTCATCCATGGCGACGGATCGCTCAACGTCTACATGACGATCTCCTTCAGCGGGCTTGCCTGCGGTAATCCGGTCGAGGATCTAACCTTCGTCGTCGTCGGCCAGGGGAGCTTCGTCGATAACGCGATCGAAGGCCACTATGTTGTGCAAGGCGGCGACAACGGGAGTGGGCACTTCACCTCGGTGCCCGGCGTCGGAGGGGACTACGAGGGCATGGCGGACTGCGCCTGAGCCTCTTGTCTTGGCGGAAGGAGTTCTGCCTAAGCGAATATGAATTCCTTCCGCCAGTTTTCTACTCTGCCCGCACGCGTCTTCCGGGTGAAACGCCCGACCTATTTTACGTTCGACCTATCGCTTTGCATTCCTATGGAACCGAATACTTCAGGTGCACTGGGAGGGGTCAAGACCTAGGGCTCCGTCCTCGCGCCAATCGTCGCAAAGGATGTCCTCGCCGTTCTGGGCCGAGGATTGGCCGTTCGGGTGGTCGATCGCGTCGGCCTCCCTGACTGCGCTCACGTCTGCAACCTGCGGATAGGGGAGTCTGTACGCCAGGGTGACTATCAACGTCGCCCAAGGGATCTGTGACGACGAAGTCTTTCCGATCGAGCCCGAGTTCCCGGTGGACGTTCGCGGCTCGCGCGACATCGGTTAAAGCGGTCCGGCGCATTGGCGACCGAACTCCGTGACGGTGTCGTAGCGCCACCCAGGCATGGGCCAGCGTGCTCTCGCCTGACATCGCTCGGTGGGCCTGCCACGCTGAGTAGCGTGGAACTAATAGGCCAGAACACACAAACACACTCGCCTGGGCCAGCGTGCGGGAATGTCCCTTGAGCACGGAGGCAGAAGGGGTTCTCGTTGTTTGAACCAGAAGCCAGGGTGACAGACTTGTGACCATGCGTGAGCTGCGGCCGGGTGTCTGGCATTGGCAATCGTCGCATCCCGCCTGGAACGAGGAGGAGGACTGGCCCGAGGCTGTCTCGTCTTATGGGATCGAGCTCGGCAACGATTTCGTGTTGTTCGATCCGCTCGCCGTTCCCGACGAGCTACGTGAGCGCGCGACCGCCGTCGTCCTGACGGCGCCGTATCACGAGCGCGATGCCCGTGGACTTGGCGTCCCGGTGCACACGCCGCCGGCGGACACCTGGCAGGACTGGGTCGAGAAGTTCGACATCGACCCCGACCGCGTGCGCGGCATGGAGAGTGATGACCTTGCCTGGCTTCGCGCGGGTGAAGGCGAAGGACACTTTCACGGTCCTGGAGCGTGGCCATTCGGCATCGACGCGTACGCGGGCCGCGAGGACAACGATCTCATCCTCTGGCTCCCGTCGATCGGCGCGATCGTCACCGGCGACTCGCTCTCCGACTTCGGCGACGGACTGGACATCTGGATCGGCGATCGCAAGCACGTGACGCGCGACGATGTCGTCCAAAGGCTGCGTCCGCTGCTCGACCTGCCGGTCGAGCTCGTGCTGCCCGCACACGGCGAGCCGACGGATCGCGCGGCGCTCGAGCACGTGCTCTCGTGAGCGGTGCCGGGAGGACCAGAGGCTCAGGCGACGTGGCGCCTTCCTGGGCCAGCGTCCGGGAATGACGCCTGACGAAGTGAACCCGGATCGGCCGGAGCAGCGCTGAGTCTTCGGTGGTTTGTCAGTCTCTACCGCGAACGGGCGAGGCTGAGATGCGGCCGGAGCGGGCCGCCGAGAAAGGAGTCATGAGATGACGCGGTACCTGATTTCGTTCCCCAGCGGCGCGATGGACCACATCCCCGCTGAGGAGTTTCCCGCCGTGGGAGAAGCTGCTCATGCGGTGGTCCAGGAGGCCATGGACGCAGGCGTGTTGGTGTTCGGCGGCGGGTTGGCCGAGAACGTGGATCCCGTCATGGTGGCCGGTGACGGGACGACCACCGCTGGCACGTACCCGCAGACCAAGGAGTTCAACGGCGGGTTCACGGTCCTCGACGTGACCTCTCGGGAGGCAGCCTTGGAGTGGGCCGCGAAGATCGCAGCCGCCTGCCGCTGTGCTCAAGAGGTCCGCGAGTTCGGGCCCGATTCAGCGGTGGGCAATTGAACGAAGCCCCAGGTCGCCCTTCATGCCCAAGGCTCCCGACAGACGATCGCCTGGGCCAGCGTGCTCTCGCCTGACATCGCTCGGATGACCTGCCGCGCTGAGTAGCGTGGCGCGTTAGGACAGAACGGCGTTGGTCAGGAGAGAGGACGCTCCTTCCAACAAACGTGGACCGGCGCTGTCACTCGCTGAGCAGCCGTCAGCGCTTCATGACCCTCCGCGAAGATGCGGCCGTGGGATGGGAGGCACTCGATCAGTGGGGTGACGACGTCGCCCGTCTCGAACCGCTCACTGGCGGAGTTGGCGTCAACGAGGTGGGGAGCGTGCGCGTCAATGGGCAGCTCGCCGTCGGTCGGCTCGGCAGGCGCAGCGACGCCGACCTCTCGTGGGAGACCGGGCTGTTGCGACACCTCGACCGTGAAGGGATGACGGTGCCGGTGCCGATCCCGACCACCGATGGCCGGCACTTTGCCGACGGTCTGGTCGTAATGACCAACGTGGAGGGCGGACCTGCCGAAACGAAGGCCGACTGGCGTCGCGTCGCCGACACACTCCGCCAGCTGCACCGACTGACGCACGGCTGGCCCCAACGCCCGGGCTGGCGATCGTCGACCGATCTCCTGCATGCGGAAACCGGGACGAAGATCGACCTCGGCGCGATGCCGCCTGAGGGTGTCGTTCGATGCCGAGCAGCGTGGGCGCGGCTCACCGGACGAGAGCGGTGCGTCGTCCACGGCGACCCCAACCCGGGCAACATCCGCATGACGGCGGATCGGGGTCGCGCTGATCGACTGGGATGAGTCGCACGTCGACGTCCCCGACCTCGACCTGGTGTTGCCACACAACGCCGCCGGTCTCGACGACGACACGCACGACGTTGCCGCGCAAGCATACGCCGCATGGGAAGCCGCCGTCTGCTGGGACCCCAGCGGGACCGACGAGTTCGCAGTCAAGCGGCTCGCCGAGGTTCGAGCGGTCTGAGCAGCAGCAGCGAATCGACAGAGCGCACTAACGCTGCACGACGCGCACGTCGAGCCGCGGATCGAAGTAACTGACCGCGCCGGCGGAACGGTCTGGCTCTGCGAAGGAGCGAGGCCCATCGCGCTGAGTAGCGTGGAGCGTTTAGGGCGGAACGGCGTTGGTCAGGCGACAGGACGCTCGCTCAAGCGAGTGTCAGCGGTTGTTTCCTTCGCCGCCAGATCCGGCTTGGTCAAGCTCTGCCGGTCGGCTACCGCTAGGTCGGGTCAAGGTGCGCGCGCCGACGTGACGTAATTGCCTACTCCGATCAGTTCGCCGTCCGGGTTGAAGAACGGGAGCGACGTCATCATGAAGGGTTGCAGAGCTCCGTCGGCGGAGCGGAGATAGACGACGTCGGAGACGGGCGTTCGTCCCGTGAGGGCGCGCGCGAGTGGCTGCTCGTCCAAGGGGTACGGGGACCCATCGGCGCGCAGCCCGAGCACACCGCGAGCGCGCAGATCAGCGAGGCTTACCTGCCCGGGAGGAAACGGCAAATCGAGTACGGATGCGACGGCGGGGTTGTAGAACGGAATCGATTCGTCCGCCTTCACGACGAGCACGCCCTCCTCTGCACGGCCCGCCAGCGCGAGCAGAACCAGCGGCTCAATGTCGCTCGCGAGCGAGTGTTGGTCAGCGACCGCATGCTTCTCGATTAGGTCGGTGGTCGCGTTCAGCTGCAGTTTGTCCAGCAGCGGGAGGCCGAGCGCGTTTGCGCGTCTCCGCTTCTCCTCATCGGGCGCCCCCGTGTGGAGCATCAAGCGAGTCCGCGGCCGGAAGCTTCGGATTACTTCCGCAGCTCCGAAGCCGTCCAGGCGCGGCATATCGACATCAAGCAGCACCGTGTCGGGGTAGTGCTGCGCCACGAGCCGTACAGCCTCCAGCCCATCGCTCGCTTCGCCGACGACGGTGACATGCGGGAGGAAACCAAGCAACCCGCCTAGCAACTCACGGAGGACGGCATCATCATCTGCGAAAACGACGCGGGCCGGCGCAGGTAAGCGTTCCGTTCCCTCCACAACCGCTGTCTCCCTTCCGGCTTCGTCACGCCGCTCGACACACTAGTGGCGATCGGCGGCTCCGGCCCGTCCCTCGGACAGAAGTCCAGAGCAACGTGCATCTTGTGGCGCGGTTGTCGCTTGCGCGCGGTGGACGTCGCTGCCGGAACTTCTGCTGACAAGGCCGCATGCCGTGATCACTGCCGTCGCGGCCTTAGTCGCGAAAGTCGACCAGCGTCTGCTCTAGCGCTCACTGGCGTTCTGCGCCGGGTGCACGCCTCGAACCGACAATGCAAGGCTCGGATGACCATGCCGCGCTGAGTAGCGTTACGCTGACCGAGGCTGCGGGCCGTGATGCTCGCGGGCGTACCTGTCGCCGCCGGCGCCTAGTTGGTGCGTTCGCGGCGGACGCTGACCGAGACGATGTAGCGACCACCCGACCAATGGGGGGTTCGGTGCCAAGTTCGGCGGAGGCGAACTTCATTGCATCGTTCCAGGTTCGCACGTCGAGCTTCAGCGTCCGAACCTTGCCGCGTTCCAACGTGCGATGACGCGCCAAGTGGGTCGTGCGGGCTCGCCGCGCAGCACGGCGCGAAGCTCGTCAAGCCCGTCGCCGACCACGGCGCGTTGCTCGGCATACCAGTCCGGCGGATCCTCGAGCGCGGCGAGGATGATCGCCCGCTCGTCGATCGTGAGCGCGAGCAGCGCCACCCCGTCATGGTTCGCGCGGTCGAGCCGATCGGCGAGCTCGACGGCACCGGCCTCCTTGACCATCCTCACGAGCTGCGCAACCCACAAGGGGGAAACCCTGGACGCCGGCGATCCTCACACGCTCGAGGATACGGCTCGGGATCGGAGGGGACCGACGCCACCAGGACGTGCCCGAGTGTGCGGGGATGTCTCTTGAGCGGTCTGTCGTCGCCTAGGCCGCGACGCGCCGATATCCGCCGCTGACCCAGTCGACGACAAGGCGGCCGTATTCGTCCGCTGCTTGCTCCCACGCGAAGTGACCGGCGTCGAGAGGATGGATCTCGCTGCTTGGGAGGAGGTCGTCGAGGTACTGGTTGTTCGACCACGGCACGAGGTCATCGTCGCGCCCCGCCACGATCTGGGTCGGCGTCGTGATCGACGGCAGCAGATCGCGCAACACCGGGTTCTGCTCGGGGTAACGCCGCACGAACCGGGCTGACTCCGCGAACCGACCG
>CAWCDT010000008.1:0-127030 GCA_963794385.1 uncultured Gaiellaceae bacterium
GCCGCCGGGCGCGCTCGCCGCGCCGGACTTCACCGCTGAGCTCGTGGACGGCACGACGGTGACCGCCAGCGACCTCTGGCGCGATCGCCCGCTCCTGCTCGTCTTCACGGCGAGCTACTGCGAGAGATGCGCCGACATCCATCGCGAGGTCGCGCGCGCCGTCGACGAGCACGACGGCGCGATCGCGCTCGTGGGCGTCGTCGGGGAGGACGACGTCGAGGGCGGCCGCGAGTACGCCGAGGAGCTCGACCTCGGCCACCCGGTCGCCGTCGCGGGCGAGCGGACCTGGCTCAACTATGCGGCCCGGGAGCCGGGGCTGGTGGTTCTCGTCTCGCGGGGTGGGAAGGCGCTGCGCGGCTGGCCCGGCGGTGCGACGGCCGCTGAGCTCGAGGCGGCCCTCGAGGGGCTCTTCGCGGGGTGACCCGCCTCGCCGCGCTCGCCTGGTACGTACTCTGCCTGGCCCTCGCGGGCGGCCCCCGGCGACGACGCACGCGGACGGCGCACATCGTGGTCATGCCGGACAACAACATCCGTGAGGAAGGCGTCGAGTGCGCGGGCGCCCGTCCGTTCCGCGCGATTCACCGGGGCGCTCCGTACTCGGTCGAGGACGGGGCCGGCGAGGTCGTCGCGGAGGGCGAGCTGCCGACGGCACGGCCGAGAACGCCGACCCCAGCGTCGACTGGGGGGTCGAGCGGATCCCGACCGTGTGTGTGTTCGACCTCGAGGTCGACCTGCCGGAGCGGGCGCGCTACCGGTTCGTCGTCCCGGGCACGGTGCCGGTCGAGTTCGACGCCGCGCTGCTCGAGGAGGACGAGCCGGTCGCAGCTCGTCCTCAGCGGCTGACGCGAGCCGGTCGAGCGCAGCGGCACCGCGGAACCTTCACTTCGTCCTCAGAAACCCATCACACGAGGTTCCTACGCTCTCGGCATGACGCGGGTCGCGCGAGCGATGCTCGCGCTTGCGGTGCTGACGCTGGCCGGGGGTGCGGCCGAGCGCGGCCACGCCGGCTGCTCGCCGAGCTACACGATCGGCGACCACGCGCCCGTCTGGTCGCCGACGGGCGAGTGGATCGTCTTCGACCGCCACGACATCGGCTGCGGCATGCCCGCGTTCATGACATCGGTCCGCGCGGACGGGACGGCGGAGACGCGGCTGCCGCTCTTCGGACGCCAGAGGATCGAGTGGACGCCGGACGGGGCCGCGCTACTCGGTCTCGGCCTCGCGCTCGTCGAGCCGGATGGACGGGTTCTTCGCGCGCAGCAGGAGCTCGGGCCCGACTCGAGCGTCCAGCCGTCGTTCTCCCCCGACGGGTCTGAGATCGTCTACGCGGCCGGGCTCCCGAGTCATCTGTACGCCGTCTCGAGCTCCGGCGGCGCCCGGCGCATGCTCACGACGGGCCCCGGCGAGGCACGGCCGGTCTGGTCGCCGCGCGGAGATCTGATCGCGTTCGCGGTGGGGGGCGGGCTCGACGTCGTGCGACCGGACGGGACCGGTCGCCGTACCGTCTGGCGCGGCAACGTGGATCGCAGCGGGGTTGCGTGGTCGCCGGACGGCACTCGGCTCGCATTCATCCACTCGTCCGACCCTCGCTACATTCCGGACCTGCTTCGCGTGGTCGACGTAGACGACGGCGGCGGGCGCGATGTTGCCCGGGGGACGTTTTCCTCGCACCCACCCGCCTGGCGGCCGGACGGCGGCGCGATCGCCGTGACCCGGCTGGAGGACGAGCGCACCGAGGTGCTCACGGTCGACACCAACGGCGCGGGAGAACACGTCTTCGGACCGGGCGGCGAGCTGACGTGGTCTCCCGACGGCAGCCGCGTCGCCTTCGTGTGGCACGGACGGTGTCCCGCAACGCGCCTCGGCGTCTACGTGGCCGCGGCGGACGGCTCCGGCGCGCGCAGGCTGACGAACGACTGCCGCTTCGAGGGTGGGCCGGGCGCCGATGTGCTCCGGGGTACTGCAGACGACGATTTCCTATTCGGCCGGGCCGGAGCCGACGTGCTCGTCGACGGGTTCGGCGAGGACCTCCTCGAGGGCGGCGACGGCCACGACCGGCTGGCCGGAGGCGAGGAGGCCGATGTGCTCGGCGGTGGCCGCGGCGACGACTTCGTCGCCGGCGGAGGCGGCCGTGACCAGATCTTCGGCGGGCCTGGCCGCGACCGGATCGAAGGCGGCATCGCCAAGGACATGATCTACGCCGCCGACGGCGAGCGCGACGTCGTCGCCTGCGGCCCGCAGTTCGACCTCGTGGTCGCGGACCGCCTCGACGTGATCGGCCGCGACTGCGAGCTGATCCGGACCGTCCGGCGCTGAACGGCTACGCGCGCACGAGCGGCTTGTACTTGATCCGGTGCGGCTCGAGCGCGTCGGCGCCGCGGGTCTCTTTGACCCAGTCGGCGTACTCCTCGTAGCTGCCCTCGAACCACGTCACCTGGCTGTCGCCCTCGAAGGCGAGGATGTGGGTCGCGATCCGGTCGAGGAACCAGCGGTCGTGGCTGATCACGACGGCGCAGCCGGCGAAGTCGAGCAGCGCCTCCTCGAGCGCGCGGAGCGTGTCGACGTCGAGGTCGTTCGTCGGCTCGTCGAGCAGGAGGACGTTGCCGCCGCTGCGGAGCAGCTTCGCGAGGTGGACGCGGTTTCGCTCTCCGCCGGAGAGGTCGGAGATGCGCTTCTGCTGGTCCGAGCCCTTGAAGTTGAACCAGGACACGTACTGGCGCGAGTTGACCTCGCGCTTGCCGAGCTCGATCGTGTCCTCCATTCCGGAGATCTCCTTCCAGACGGTGTTCTCCGGGCTCAGGTCGGCGCGGGCCTGGTCGACGTAGGCGAGCTCCACGGACTCGCCGACGCGGAGCGCGCCCGAGTCGGGCTGCTCCTCGCCGACCATCATCCGGAAGAGCGTCGTCTTCCCCGCCCCGTTCGGCCCGATCACGCCCACGATGCCGCCGGGCGGGAGCGAGAAGGTCATGTCCTCGACGAGCAGCCGGTCGCCGAACCCTTTCGCGACGTGGTCGGCCTCGACGACGACGTCGCCGAGGCGCGGCCCGGCGGGGATGTGGATCTCGACCCGGTCGAGCCGGACGTTCTGCTCCTCGGCGAGGAGCCTCTCGTACGCGGTCAGGCGCGCCTTCGCCTTCGCGTGGCGGGCTTTCGGGCTCGCGCGCACCCACTCGAGCTCGCGCGCGAGCGTGCGGCGGCGGGCCGACTCCGTCTTCTCCTCCGCGGCCAGCCGCGCCTGCTTCTGCTCGAGCCAGGACGAGTAGTTGCCCTGGAACGGGATTCCCTTGCCGCGGTCGAGCTCGAGGATCCACCCGGCGACGTTGTCGAGGAAGTAGCGGTCGTGGGTGACGGCGACGACCGTTCCCTTGTACGACTCCAGGAAGCGCTCGAGCCAGGCGACCGACTCGGCGTCCAGGTGGTTCGTCGGCTCGTCGAGGAGGAGCAGGTCGGGCGACGAGAGCAGCAGCCGGCAGAGCGCGACCCGGCGGCGCTCGCCGCCGGAGAGCGTCGTCACGTCCCGGTCGCCGTCGGGCAGGCGCAGCGCGTCCATCGCCCGGTCGAGCGTCGCGTCGAGGCTCCACGCGTCCGCGCGGTCGATCTGCTCCTGCACGGTCGCCTGCTCGGCGAGGAGCGTGTCGAAGTCGGCGTCGGGCTCGGCGAACTGCGCCGAGATCGCGTTGAAGCGGTCGAGCAGGTCGCGCAGCGCGCGCACGCCGTCCTCGACGTTCTCGCGCACGTTCCGGGCCGGGTCGAGCTCGGGCTCCTGGGCGAGCATGCCGACGGTCGCGCCGGGAGCGAGCTCGGCGATCCCGCTCGAGGGCTCCTCGAGCCCCGCCATGATCCGCAGCAGCGTCGACTTGCCGGCCCCGTTCGGGCCGAGCACGCCGATCTTCGCGCCGGGCAGGAACGAGAGCGAGATGTTCGCCAGCACCTGGCGGTCGGGGCCGTAGAACTTGTCGGCCCGGTACATCGTGAAGACGTAGTCGCTCACGGCCGCTCACGATAGCCACAGGCCGTCTCTATCCTCGACGTGTGAGCGGTTGCTGCGCACGTCACGGGCAGGAGGAGTTCTTCGGCGCGAGGACGGCGGCCCACGACGTCCGCAGGTACCGGCGCAAGGGACCGGATGCGATCGCCCGCTCGCTGGCGCGGCGGGCCGCTGCGCGCGGGCTCGAGGGGGCGAGCGTGCTCGAGATCGGCGGCGGCGTCGGCCAGGTCATGCTCGAGCTGCTCAAGTCGGGAGCAGCTCGGGGCGAGGTGATCGAGCTACTGCCGGACTACGAGCCGCACGTCCGCGAGCTGGCGCGTGAGGCGGGCGTCGCCGATCGGGTGTCGTTCCGGACGGCCGATCTCGTCGCCGATCCGGCTGCGGGCAGCCCGGCCGACATCGTCGTTCTGAACAAGGTCGTCTGCTGCACGCCCGACGGGGTCGAGCTGGCCGGGATCGCGGCCACGCTCGCGCGGCGGACGCTCGCGCTCAGCTATCCGCGGCGGACGTGGTGGGTCCGCGGCGTGCTCGGCCTGGTCAACACCTACTTCCGGGTGCGCCGCCGCCGCTTCCGTGCCTACGTTCACGCACCCGAAGCTCTCGACACTGCAGTTGAGGCGCACGGTCTCGCACGGGCGTCCGAGCGCGACGGGCCGGTGTTCCGCGTCGTCGCGTTCGAGCGGACGTAGGCTTTGGTCATGAGCGAGCTCGGCCTGTTTCCACTCGGGATCGTGCTGCTCCCGACGGAGCAGATCCCGCTGCACATCTTCGAGGACCGCTACCAGGAGCTGATCGGTGAATGCCTCGCCGAGGAGCGCGAGTTCGGGCTCGTCTACGCGCACGACGACGGGCTCAGCGAGATCGGCACGCGGGCCGCGGTGACCGAGGTGCTCGACCGCTTCGAGGACGGCCGGATGAACGTCGTCGTCGAGGGGCGCGAGCGTTTCAGGTTGCTCGAGCTCACCGAGGGACGCTCGTACCAGACCGGGCTCGTCGAGCCAGTCGAGGACGATGCCGACAGCGCCGATCCGGAGGACTCCGAGCAGGCCGTCGAGCTCTTCCACAAGCTCGTGGAGCTGACCGGGGCCGAGGTCGAGGAGCCGAGCCTCGCGGCCGAGCAGCTGTCGTTCGAGCTCGCCGGGCGCTTCGAGTTCGCGCCGGAGCTGAAGCAGCGGCTCCTGCAGCTCACCTCCGAGCGCGAGCGGATGCATCTCCTGGCGGAGCTCCTGGCGGGCGCGGCCACCGCCGTCGAGCGCGAGCGCGAGATCGCCCAGCGCGCCCAGGGCAACGGCAAGGTAGACCCGCGTGGCTGATCTACCATGAACCATGGCGGTAACTGCCAGGCAAAGCTCGACGTCCAGCGCATCCGGGACGACTTCCCCTACCTCGAGGAGCTCCAGAACGGCAAGCCGGTCGCGTTTCTCGACTCGGCGGCGTCCGCTCAGAAGCCCCGCGTCGTGCTCGAGGCGATGAGCCGGTTCTACGAGACGTCGTACGCGAACGTGCACCGCGGCGTCTACCGGCTCGCCGAGCGCGCGACCGAGGGGCTCGAAGGCGCGCGCGAGAAGGTGCGCGCGCTGCTGAACGCGACCGACGCCCGCGAGGTGATCTTCGTACGCAACGCGACGGAGGGCATCAACCTCGTCGCGTACTCCTGGGGCCTCAACGAGCTCGGTCCGGGCGACCTCGTCCTCGTCACCGAGCTCGAGCATCACTCGAACTTCGTCCCCTGGCAGTACATCGCCAACCGGACGGGTGCCGCGTTCCGAATGCTTCCGCTCGACGAGAACTGCGAGCTGCGGCTCGATCTCGCGGACGAGATCGCGGGCGACGCGCGCGTCAAGGTCGTGGCCGCGGGGCTCACCTCGAACTCACTCGGCACGAACAACCCGATCGAGCGGCTCGCGGCCTGGGCGCACGAGCGCGGCGCGATCGTCGTCGGCGACGCTGCGCAGGCGGCCCCGCACCGGCGGCTCGACGCTCAGACGCTCGGCTGCGACTTCCTCGCGGTCTCGGGACACAAGATGTGCGGGCCGAGCGGCGCCGGGGCGCTCTGGGGCCGCGCCGAGCTGCTCGAGAAGATGGAGCCCTTCCTGCTCGGCGGCCACATGATTCGCATGGTCGGCGACGAGAAGACGACGTGGGGAGCGCTTCCGCATAAGTTCGAGGCGGGAACCGCGGCGATGGCGGAGGCAGTCGGCTTCGGCGCCGCGATCGATTACCTGAGCAACGTCGGCTTCGACGCGATCGAGCAGCACGAGCACCGCCTCGTAGCGTACGCGCTCGACGCGCTCGTCCGACCTGCCGTGGCTAACGCTCTACGGGCCGCCGGCCGACCGCCGCGCCGGGATCGTCTCCTTCAACGTCGAAGGTGTGCATCCCCATGACGTCGCTCAGATCCTCGACATGGAGGCCGTCGCCATCCGCGCCGGCCACCACTGTTGCCAGCCGCTGATGCGGAGGCTCGGCGTGGTCGCGACGAACCGGGCCAGCTTCTATCTCTACACGACCACCGAGGAGATCGACCGCCTCGTCGCCGGGCTGCACCGAGCGAGGCAAGTGTTCGCTTGAGTGAGTTCGATCAGCTGTATCGCGAGGTCATCCTCGACCACTACAAGAACCCGCGCGGGCACGGGCTCCTCGACGCACCCGATGCGCAGGCCGAGGGGCAGAATCCGCTCTGCGGCGACGAGGTGACCGTCTCGCTCCGGTTCGACGGCGACGTGATTGCGGACGTCGGCTTCGAGGGTCGCGGCTGCGCGATCTCCCAGGCAGCGACCTCGATGCTGACCGAGCTCGTGGTCGGCCGGGACGCGGACGAAGTGGCGCGGATGCCGAAGGAGGAGCTGCTCGAGGAGATCGGGATCCCGCTCACGCCGGTCCGTCTGAAGTGCGCGATCCTCGGCCTCGGCGTCCTGAAGGTCGCCCTGCACAAGTCGAGGGGCACGCCGCTCCCCGACGAGTGGGCCCAGGGCGACGACCTCACGATTTCCTAGTGGCCACCGTCGACGTCTGCCCCGAGGCGGAGCTGCCGCCCGGGCACGTGAAGATCGTCTGGTCCGGGCCGATCGCCATCGGCGTTTACAACTGCAACGGCAGCCTGTACGCGATCGAGGATCGGTGCTCCCACGACGACGGGCCCCTTTGCGAGGGAGAGTGGGAGCCGGACGAGTGCGTCGCCATCTGCCCACGTCACGGCTCACGCTTCGACATCACGACCGGAGCAGCGCTGACGCTGCCGGCCTACCAGCCGGTCGCGACCTTCCCGGTGCGCGTCGAGGACGGCTGGGTTCGCGTCGACGTCTAGGACGGCTGCGTCGCGTCGAGCTGCCGGTCGCGCAGCCGGGCGGCCAGCGTCTCGGGGTCGTCCACGCTGAGCACGACGCGGCGGAACTCGTGCCCGGCGAGGTCGAGCACGATCGCCCGCTCCCGGTCGTCGACGTCCAGGAACGACCACCGACCGTGCTCGCGGAAGCGGCCGCGCTGCGTCGTGCCGAACGGCGGCGTCGAGAGCCCGATCCGCCACGCGAGTGCACCTGGCGGGTCGGTCAGGCCGACCGAGACGAAACGGATCGCCGTGTACGGGACGCGCACCATGCCGGTGAGTGTCGCGAGCGCGGCGAGCCCCGAGTAGTCGACGACGAGCGCCTCCTCGCGCAGGTCGATTCGGCGGCTCATGCCTCGATCCTATGCCCGGTCTTCCCGCGCTGCGCCGGCCGTCTGTGCTGCTACAGTCGAGCTACCGCGGAAAGGAGGTGGTCCGGCAGTGGAGATTTCCAGTACGGGCAGTGGAGGTGCCAGCCGGTAGGGACGTGCCCCTGGGACCTGCAAGGGGAATCGTCTAGCCAGCGTAGGGGGCCCGCGGAACGACTCGCGCCGCTTCGGCAGGAAGCGTCTCTGCCAATACCAGGCTGGTAACCGAAGATCGAGGGGCCGCGCGAGCGGCCCCTCGTCTTTTTGCTGTCAGTCGGGCGTGCCGACCGAGCGGCGGAGCTGCTCGTCGAGCGGGACGAGCGGCAGGCCGAAGGTGTCGACGGCGTCTGTGTTCGTGACGACGCTGTCACCCGCCGCGAGCATCTTCAGCTGGTCGCGCGTGACGGGCGGCTTCGGCAGCTTCTCCAGCACCGCAGCCTGGGCCCGCATCAGTCCGAACGGCAGGTGGATCGAGGGGCGGCGGATGCCGAGCGCGCGCTTCAGCCGCTCCCAGAACTCATTCCAGGTGACGACGTCCGGGCCGCCGATCTCGAACGTCCGGTTCGTCGCCTCAGGCCGCGTGAGCCCTGCCGCGAAGTACGCGCCCACGTCCTCGATCCAGATCGGCTGCAGCCGCTGCGTGCCCGGCCCGACAATGGGCGTGACCGGGGCTCGCTTGGCGATCTTCGTGAACTGCTGCAGCGCGGCCCCGCCGGGCCCGAAGACGAAGCTCGGCCGGAAGATCACGTGCTCGAGGCCGGACTGCTTCACCGTTTGCTCCATGTCCCACTTGGCGCGGTAGTAGGGCACGAGGTCCTTCGTCTCCTCGGTCACGCCGAGCGCGGAGATGAGCACGAACCGCCGTACGCCCGCTTCTTTCGCCGCCGCGACGAGGTCGCGTGTCCCCTGCTCCATGACGCGATCGAACTCCTCCGGCTTGCCGGTGATGATCGCGACTAGGTGGACGACCGCGTCCTGGCCGTCGACCGCGCTCCGCAGGCTGGCCGCATCGGCCATGTCACCCTGGACGGCCTCCACGCCTTCGAGCCCGGCCTGCGCCGCTTTCCCCGGCTCGCGTTCGAGCACACGGACCGCGTGGCCGGCGCCGAGAAGCGCCCGCACGATGCCCGTGCCGACGAAGCCGGTCCCGCCGGTGACGAGGACCTTCACTGCTCGAAGTTCTTCCAGTAGCGGCTCGGTGTCGGCCCTTGCTGGCCCTGGTACTTGGAGCCGAGCCCGCCGGAGCCGTAGGGCTTCTCGGCCGCGGTCGACAGTCGCACGAACGAGAGCTGGCCGATCTTCATCCCGCGGTAGATCGTGATCGGGAGGTTGGCGACGTTGGAGAGCTCGAGCGTCACGTGGCCGTCCCAGCCGGGATCGATGAAGCCCGCGGTCGAGTGGATCAGGAGGCCGAGCCGCCCGAGCGAGCTCTTCCCCTCGAGCCGGGCGACGAGGTCGTCCGGGAGCCGCACTCGCTCGAGCGTCGACCCGAGCACGAACTCGCCCGGATGGAGGATGAACGGGGTCTCGTCGTCGATCTCGACGAGCTCGGTGAGCTCCTCCTGCTCGGTCTTGACGTCGATATACGGGTAGCGGGAGTTGCGGAAAACCCGGAAATAGCGGTCGACCCGGACGTCCATGCTGGACGGTTGCAGCAGCGTCTCGTCGTACGGTTCGATCCCGATCCGGCCCTCGCCGAGCAGCTCCTTGATCGTCCGGTCGGACAGGACCACGCGCCGGATTCTACGGTTCTCCTTGCAGCGGAGAAGTTTTCCACATACCGTTCGCCGCCGCGTGTCGATGCTGTTCGAGCCGATGGAGCCGAACGAGCGCTTCCGTGCCCGCCGCGAGGCGGCGCGGCGCCGGCGCCGGCGTCGCCGCGCGGTCCTGCTCGGCCTGCGTCCTCGGCCTCACGGCCGCCCTCGCGGTCGGCGCGAGGTTCGTGATCGGCGAGGAGAAACAGACGGTCGTCGCGAGCCGCGATACGCCGACGAAGCGGCCGGCCGCGCAGTCCGCCGCCAAGGTTCCGCGTGCGCTCCCGAAGGAGGTCCGCGGCATCCACGTGACGATGGCCCTGGCCTCGCTCGACGGGAAGTTGCGGGAGTACCTGAAGCTCGTCGGCGAGGGGATGAACACGCTCGAGCTCGACGTCAAGGACGAGAACGGCGAGATCGGCTTTGTTCCCTCCTCGGTCCCGCTCGCCCGCGCCGTCGGCGCCGCCAAGTCGTACTACAGGCCGCGCGAGGTCGCGCGCCTCGTCCACGCGAAGGGCGTCTACCTGATCGGCCGGGTCGTCGTCTTCGAGGATCCGATCCTCGCGGCAGGCCGGCCCGGGCTCGCGATCAAGCGCCCGGACGGCTCGATCTGGCGCAACGATGCGGGCCTCGGCTGGACGAACCCGTACGACAAGCGGGTCTGGGACTACAACGTCTCGATCGCGGAGATCGCAGCGCGCGCTGGTTTCGACGAGATCCAGTTCGACTACGTCCGCTTCCCGACGGACGGCAACGTCGACGAGATCGTCTATCCGGGCAAGACGAAGACGGCGCCCGGCTGGGTGATCACCGAGTTCGTCCACTACGCGACGAAGCGCCTGAAGCCGCTCGGCGTACGCGTCTCGACCGATCTCTTCGGGCTCGCCGCCACCCGCGACCTCGGGATCGGCCAGGTGCCGCGGCGCCTCGCGAAGTACGTCGACGCGATCTACCCGATGGTGTATCCGTCGCACTACGGAGACGGCGAGTACGGCCTGGAGAGCCCGAACGCAGCTCCGGGGACGACGGTCGAGTGGGCACTGTCCGACTTCCGCAAGCAGATGAAGAAGGGGAAGGCCGAGCTGATCCCGTGGCTGCAGGACTTCTCCCACGGCCGCACGTACGGGCTCGCGGAGGTGAAGGCGCAGATCGAGGCGGCCCGCCTGATGGGCGCGCGAGGCTACCTGCTCTGGAACCCGCTCGGCGTCTACACGCCGGGCGCCCTCGCTCCCGCGTAACCCCTGTTACGATCGCCGCGCATGGCGATCGGCGACGTGATGAGGACACGGGTCGTGAGCGTCGAGATGAGCGACTCCGCGCGCCTCGCCGTTCTGCGGATGCTCGAGGAGGGTGTTGGCTCGGTCGCCGTCACCGACGCGGGCAGGCTCGTCGGCATCTTCACCGAGCGGGACGTCCTCGCCCTGGCGGGAGACGGCACCGACCTCGACACGGTGCTCGTCGGGGACGTGATGACTCGGGAGCCCGTCACTGTCGACGCCGGGGTCGCCGTGCTCGACGCCGCGCGGCTGATGGGGGAGAAGAAGATCCGCCACCTGCCGGTCGTGGAGGGGGAGCACCTGCTCGGGATGATCGGCATCCGCGACGTGCTCGGCAGCCTCGTCGAGCGCCTCTGGCAGACGCACGACCCCGACGCGCACGATACGGCGCGCTCGCTCTTCAAAGAGCGCTGAGCCTGCTCTAGGGCGCGAGCCGCTCCCTTCGCCAGCCGTCCCCCGCGCGCTCGTAGCGGACGCGGTCGTGCAGGCGGTCGTCCTGGTGCTGCCAGAACTCGTATGCCTCGGGCACGAGCCGGAAGCCGCCCCAGTGCGGCGGCAGCGGGACCTCCGCTCCCGGGAAGCGCGAGCGGGTCTCGGCGACGAGGCGGTCGAGGTCGGCGCGGCCTGTGAGGGGACGGCTCTGCGGCGAGGCCCAGGCGGCGATCCGGCTGGGGCCGGGCCGCGTCCGGAAGTACGTCTCCGACTCCTCCGCAGGGACCCGCGCGACCGCGCCCTCGACGCGGACCTGGCGGCCGAGCTCCTGCCAGTGGAAGAGGAGCGCCGCGGCTGGATTCTCCTCCAGCTCGACGCCCTTGCGGCTCTCGTAGTTCGTGTAGAAGGCAAAGCCGCGCTCGTCCGCGCCCTTCAGCAGCACCATCCGGGCCGACGGCCGGCCCTCCCGATCGGCCGTCGCCAGCGCCATCGCCTCGGGCCTCGCGACGCCTGCGGCGGTCGCCTCAGCGAACCAGCGCGTGAACTCCCGGAGCGGGTCCGGATCGAGGTCTCGTTCGTCCATCGGCGCAGCCTATTCGGCTAGGCTGCCCGCCCATGGCGGCCACGAAGACGATCGACATCCGCACCGCGATCCCCGGGCCGCGGTCCGCGGAGATCCTGGAGCGGAAGGCACGCGTGATCGCGAACGCGAAGTCGATCCTGCTCCCGATCGTCGCCCAGGAGGGTCGCGGCGCGACGCTCGTCGACGTCGACGGCAACGTGTTCATCGACTTCACGGGCGGGGTCGGCTGCCTCAATGTCGGTCACGCGCATCCGCGCGTCGTCGAGGCGGCGGCGGAGCAGCTCGGCCGCTTCATCCACACCGACTTCACCGTCGTCCCGTACGAGCCGTACGTCGAGCTCGCCGAGCGCCTCCTGGCGCGAGCGCCCTTCACAGTGCCCGCGAAGGCGGCGTTCTTCAACGCGGGCACCGAGGCGGTCGAGAACGCCGTCAAGTTCGCGCGCCTCGCCACCGGCCGCCCCGCCGTGATCGCGTTCGAGGGAGCCTTCCACGGGCGGACGCTCCTCTCCGTGACGCTGACGTCGCGGCCGCACCCGTACAAGGCCGGGATGGGCCCATTCGCGCCGGAGGTCTACCGCGCACCGTTTCCCCAGGCGTACCGCGGCCCCGACGCCGAGACCGCCCTCGCAGAGGTGCGTCGGCTCTTCGTCACGGAGGTCGCGTCCGAGCAGGTCGCGGCGATCATCGTCGAGCCCGTGCAGGGCGAGGGTGGCTTCCTGCCCGCGCCGCAGGAGTTCCTCGAGGGCCTCCGCACGATCTGCGACGAGCACGGGATCTGCCTCATCGCCGACGAGGTGCAGACGGGCTTCGCCCGAACGGGCAAGCTCTTCGCGCTCGAGCACTACGGGGTCGAGCCCGACCTGATCACGATCGCGAAGTCGATGGCCGGCGGTTTCCCGCTCTCCGGCGTGCTCGGGAAGGCCGAGATCCTCGACGCGGCGCACGACGGCGCCGTCGGCGGCACGTACGTCGGCAACCCGGTCGCGCAGGCGGCCGCCCTCGCCGTGCTCGACGTGATCGAGGACGAGGGCCTCTGCGATCGCGCCCTCTCGATCGGAGAGACGATGCGGTCCCGCATGCTCGCCTGGCAGGAGCGCTTCCCGGCGATCGGCGACGTGCGCGGCCTCGGCGCGATGCTCGCGATCGAGCTCGTGGCCGACCCGACGACGAAGAAGCCCGCTCCCGAGCTGGTCCAGGCCGTCATCGACGCGGCGATGCATCGCGGCCTCCTGCTCCTCCGGGCCGGTGTGCACGGAAACGTGATCCGCGTCCTCTCACCGCTCGTCCTCACCGACGCCGAGCTCGACGAGGCGCTCGCGGCGTGGGAAGACGCGCTCGCGCACGCGCTGGGCTAGACCTTCTGGTGGCAGAGCGCGACCTGATCGCGGGCCGGTACGAGCTCGGCGAAGTGCTCGGCAGCGGAGGCATGTCGAGCGTCTACCGCGCGTTCGACACCCTCCTGGAGCGCAACGTGGCGCTCAAGATCCTGCACCCCCAGTACCTCGGCGACGACGACCACGTCGAGCGCTTTCGGCGCGAGGCGCGCTCCGTCGCCCAGCTCTCGCACCCGCACGTCGTCACCGTGATCGATCGCGGCGAGGACGCGGGCAGCGAGTACATCGTCTTCGAGCTGATCGACGGCGACGACCTGAAGGAGCTCGTCGAGCGCGCGGGGCCGCTGCCCGTGCGCAGGGTGCTCGAGCTCGGCCTCGAGGTCGGCCGCGCGCTCGCGTTCGCCCACGGCCAGGGGCTCGTGCACCGGGACGTGAAGCCGCAGAACGTGCTCCTCGACGCCGACGGTCGGGCCAAGGTGACCGACTTCGGAATCGCGCGCTCGCTTGGGACCGCGAGCACACACGGAGACGGGCACCGTGCTCGGCACGAGCCACTACATCGCGCCCGAGCAGGCGCGCGGGGAGCGTGTCGACGCGCTGACCGACGTCTACTCGTTCGGCGCCGTCCTCTACGAGCTGCTCGCCGGCGACGTGCCGTTCCCCGGCGACAGCTTCCTCACCGTGGCGATGAAGCACGTCACCGAGCCGGTGCCGAACGTGCTCGACCGCCGTCCCGACGTCCCGCTCCGCCTCGCCTCCCTGGTCGAGCGCTGCCTGGCGAAGGAGCCCGCCGACCGCCCTGCCTCGATGGACGAGGTCGTGGGCGAGCTGGCGGCGTGCCTCGCCGACCTCGATGCGAAGGAGGACGGCGAGGCGACGATGATCGTCAGGAAGCCGGCCGCCGCGCCTCCCCGGCGCCGTCAGCGGCGTGAGCGCCGCCGTGTGCCTCTTCTCCTTCTCCTTGTAATCGCGCTCGTCGCCGCCGCCCTGGTCGGTGGCTACCTGCTCGTGCGCGACGGCGACGGGACGGGCTCGGCCGCGGCCGGGCCGGTGCAGCTCCAGGGGATCGCGTCGTACGACCCGGACGGCGACGGTGAGGAGCACAGCGAGCGCGTCCAGGACGCGACCGACCGGGACCCGTCGACCTACTGGACGACCGAGACCTACCAGGCCTTCACGAAGCCGGGTGTCGGGCTCGTGCTCGACGCGGGCGAGCCGAGCGAGCCGGCGCAGCTCGCCGTCACGACCGACACGCCGGGCTTCACGGCCGAGATCCGGGCGGGCGACTCGCCGGACGGCCCGTTCGAGACCGTAGCCGGCGGCAAGTCGGTCGATGCGAGCACGGTCTGGGACCTCGACGGGCCCGCTGCGCGCTACTACGTCGTCTGGATCACCGGCCTCGACGGCGTCGCGCACGTCAACGAGGTCGAGGCCAGCTCCTCCTAGTACTCGAGGTCGGCGCGACGCTCGTGGCGCTCGAGCGCAAGCTCGATCAGCCGGTCGAGCAGCTCGGGGTAGGGGATCCCGGACGCCTCGAAGAGCCGTGCATAGACGCTCGTGGCCGTGAACCCCGGGATCGTGTTCAGCTCGTTCACGACCACCTCGCCGCCCTCGCGCACGAAGAAGTCGACGCGGGCCATCCCCTCGCACTCGGTGGCGATGAACGAGTCGACCGCCAGCTCCTGCACGCGTGCCGCCACGTCCGGAAGGATGCGCGCGGGCACGATGATGTCGGAGCCGCCCTCGTCGTACTTGGCGGCGTAGTCGTACCACTCGGCGTGCGGCACGATCTCGCCGACGACGGACGCGAGCGGCGGCGGGCGCAGGTTGCCGAGGACGCCGCATTCGACCTCGGTGCCGGCCACGAACTCCTCGACGAGCACCTTCTCGTCGTGGCGGCGGGCGAGTGCGACCGCCTCCTCGAGCTCCGCCTCGTCGTGAGCCTTCGAGATCCCGACCGAGGAGCCGAGCCGGGCCGGTTTCACGAAGACCGGGTATCCGAACGGGTTCTCGAGCTCGTCGCCGAGGCGCAGGGTCACGTTGCGCGTGACCGGGATGCCGCGGTCCCGGAGCACGGCCTTGAACAGGTCCTTGTCCATGCAAAGGGCCGAGGCCGCGACGCCGGGGCCGACGTACGGCACGTTCGCAAGCTCGAGCAGGCCCTGGACGGTGCCGTCCTCGCCGAACGGGCCGTGCAGGACGGGGAGGACGACGTCGACGGCGCCGAGCGCCTGCGCCGGCTTCGAGTCGGCGAGCACCGGCAGCGTCTCCGTGACGGAGCCTTGTAACAGCCTCGAGCTTGCGCCCTCGAGCGCCCAGCGGCCGTCGCGCCCGATCGCGATTGTCGTGGTCTCGTAGCGCTCGGGGTCGAGCGCGTCCAGCACCGACCGCGCCGACGCCAGCGAGATCTCGTGCTCGCTCGAGCGCCCGCCGGCGACGACTGCGACGCGCAGCCGGCTCAAGGGCCGATCCTCGGCCCTTGAGCTGGGGAGGGGGCGTGGGGAACCGGGAGGTTCCCCCACACAAGACTGGAAGAAGGGGGCTCGCGGGGGAAACATGGTTTCCCCCGCGGGAGCGAGCCGCAGGCGAGCGACGGGTCACGGCGTCGTGACGGTGGGCTCGGTGATGGTGGGCTCGGTCGGGGGCGGCGTTTCTTCGGGCACCGGCGCCTCGAAGCGCCCGACCACGATCACGACCGTCGTCCCCTGCTCGATCTCCGTGCCGCCCTCAGGATCCTGCGAGAGCACGCGCCCGTCGAGACTCTCGTCCTCGATGATCTCTTCCACCACCTGCACCTGGAACCCGGACGTCTCCAGCTGGGCGGTTGCCTCCGCCTCGGTCTGGCTGCTGACGTCGGGGACCTGGGAGGTCTGCGGGCCGCGGGAGACCTGGAGCGTGATCACCGAGCCCTTCGGCTGCTGCGAGCCGGCGGCCGGATTCTGGCCGACCACGATCCCCGCGGGCTCTGGGTCGTCGACGTCCTGACGCGCGACGGCGAAGCCGACGCCCTGGAGCTGCGACTCGGCCGACTCGAACGCGCTGCCGATCACGTTCGGGACGGTGATCGGCTTCGGCCCCTTCGAGACGTTCACTCGCACTGTCGACCCCTCGATCAGCTCCGTGCCCGCCTTCGGGTCGACCGCCGTGACGGTGTTCACGGGCTCGAGCGAGTTCACCTGGACGACGTTCGCCTCGAGCCCCGCGTTGACGAGCGTGGCCACCGCTGCGTCCCTGCTCTGGCCGACCACGTCCGGAACACGGGTCTTCGGCGGCCCGCTCGAGACGATGATCGTGACGAAGTTGCCGCGCTCGATCCGCTCCCCCGGCTGCGGGTCCTGTTCGAAGACGATCCCTTCTTTCGTGTCCGCGTTGGGCTCTCGCTGGACGAGCTCCTTCAAGCCCGCCTCGCGGATGTCGTCCACCGCCAGCTGCTCCGCGACACCGTCGACGTCGGGTACGGCGACCGGCTCGGCGGCGCTCAGCTGGTCCTGGACCTCCTGCCAGGCGAACCAGCCGCCCGTGAGCGCGCCGACGAGCAGGAGCAGCGCGAGCAGCCACGGCCAGATCGAGCGGGTGCGTGGCGCCTCGTCGTACTCGTAGTAGCGTCCCGGCGTGTAGGTCGTGGCCGCAGCACCGGCCGTCGTCGCCGCCTCGCCGACCTCGCCGCGCGAGAGCACCGTCGTCGCAGCTTCGGCCGTCTCCGCCGAGACGCCGATCCCGCGGGCGATCCGCTCGAGATCGGAGTCCATCTCCTCGGCGGAGTGGTAGCGGTCGGCGGGGTCCTTGGCGAGCGCCCGGAGGACCACGTAGTCGAGGTCGCGAGGGATCTCGGGCCGGTGGGTCGACGGCGGCACCGGCGTCTGCGAGAGGTGCTTCATCGCGATCTCGACCGGAGTCTCGCCCGTGAACGGCACCGTGCCCGTAAGCAGCTCGTAGAGCACGATCCCCGTCGAGTAGAGGTCGGAGGTCTGGTCGACCGGCGCGCCGCGCGCCTGCTCGGGCGAGAGGTACTGCGCCGTGCCGATGATGGAGCCCGCCTCCGTCATCTGGCTCGCCGCGCCCGCGCGCGCGATCCCGAAGTCCATCACCTTCACACGACCGTCGCCGTCGACGATCACGTTGTGCGGCTTGATGTCGCGATGGACGATGCCGTTGCGGTGGGCGAAGCGCAGGGCCGACAGGATCTGGCGGGTGTAGTCGATCGCGATCCCGAGCGGCGACGGCCCGCGGGCGACGAGGAGCTCCTTGAGCGTCCGCCCCTCGATGTGCTCCATCGCGATGTAGTACGTGCCCTCTGCCTCGCCCCGGTCGTAGATCGAGACGATGTTCGGGTGGGAGAGGCCGGCGGCGTTCTGCGCCTCACGGCGGAACCGCTCGATGAACTGCTCGTCGCTCGCGTGCCGGTCGTCGAGGATCTTGATCGCGACGCGCCGGCCGAGCTCCTGGTCGTAGGCGAGATAGACGTTCGCCATCCCGCCCGAGCCCAGTTTCCGGGCGATCTGGTACCGACTGTCGAAGAGCGTGTCGATGAGGGTGTCGCCGGCGGCCATGGGCGTACAGGTTAGGAGTTCGCCGCCCCTCCCAGCAGCGCCTGCAAGACGTCTCGTGCGACCGGAGCGGCGGTCTCACCGCCGGTCGAGTGCTGTTGCTCGACGACGACGGCGATCGCGTACTCCGGCGCGCCGCGCCCGGCGAAGGCGATGAACCAGGTCGTGTTCAGGCCGGCGATTCCCGTCTCCGCCGTGCCCGTCTTGCCGCCGACCCGGACACCCGGGATCTGGGCCGCCGTCCCGGTGCCGCCCTCCACCGCGTCCACCATCATCGCCGAGACCGCCCGCGCCGTCTCCGGCTTCACGGCCCGGCGGATCTCGTCCGGCCGGTTGCGCACGACGATCGAGCCGTCCGGCGCGACGATGCGGTCGACGACGTAGGGCCGCATGAGGATGCCGTCGTTCGCGATCGTCCCGGCCAGCATCGCCATCTGCAGCGGTGTCACGAGCAGCCGCTCCTGGCCGAAGGCGAACCGGCCCGGGTCGACGTCGGTGTCCACGGCCGGGTCGAAGAGCTTCGTGCCCTTGTAGAGGCCGCTCGGCGCCCGCTCGCTCGACGGGGTCTCGAGCGGCGGGTCCTCGTAGAAGCCGAACCGCTTCGAGTAGCGCACGAGCAGCCTCGCGCCCAGCTCCTTGCCGATGTTGCAGAAGACGGAGTTGACGGAGTACTTCAGGGCGTCCGCCAGGTTGAGCCGGCCGAAGGGCCGGGTCGTGTCGTAGTTGTTCACGCGCTTGCCGTAGACCTCGCAGTAGCCGGGGTCGAAGAAGCTCGAGGAAGGCGTGAAGCGGCCGGCGTCGATCGCGGCCGCGGCGGTCAGCACCTTGAAGGTGGAGCCGGGCGCGTACAGGCCCGCGGTCGCGCGGTTGAGGAGCGCGTCCGGGCGGCGGCAGTCGGCGCCGGTTCCGGTCACGTCGCCGAAGTTCTCCTCGACGTCGTTCGGGTCATAGGTCGGCGACGAGGCCAGGACGACCGCCTTCCCGGTCTTGACTTCGAGCACTGCGACGGCGCCGCAGCGCGATCCGAGCGATTGCAGCGCGACCCGCTGGGCGCGCGGGTGGAGGGTGAGCGCGAGGTCGTTTCCGGTGATCGTCGCGCCTGTGAGCCGATCGAGCGTCGTGTCGACCACGGTCGAGAGATTGGCGTTCTGCCCCGTCAGGTAGTCGTTCATCGAGCGCTCGAGGCCCGTCCGGAAACGCGACTGGGTCGAGTAGCCGTGCACGTGGGCGGCGAGCCCTCGCTGCGGGTACTCGCGGAAGTAGAGCGTTCGTCCGCCGACCTTTCGCGCCTTGCTCCGCGCCAGCGTCAGGCCTCTGCTCCTGATCTCGCCCCGCTTGATCGTGAACTGCGCGACCTGCTCGATCTGGTTGTCCTGCCGGTCGGCGAGATCGGCCGCGGCCCACGCCTGCCAGTAGGTCGTCGCCACGACGAGTACGACGATCAGGCCGACGCCCGTCAACGCCAGCCGCGTGATCTGCCGGTTCATGCGGGCCCCCGCGCGAGCGCGTTCGCCCGGTTGGAGACGAGCAGGAGCAGTGCGAGCAGGATGAAGTTGGCGACGACGCTCGAGCCGCCGTAGGAGACCAACGGCAGGGTGATCCCGGTCAGCGGGATCACACGGAGCACGCCGCCGACGATGATGAAGGTCTGCAGCGCGAAGCCGAACGTGAGCCCGGCTGCGAGCAGCTTTGAGAAGCCGTCGTCGGCCGTCAGCGCGATGCGGAAGCCACGCGCGACGAAGAGCATGAAGACGAGGAGCAGCCCGGCGGCGCCGACGAGCCCGACCTCCTGCGCGATCGCCGAGTAGATGAAGTCCGTGTTCAGGAACGGGATGATCGGATCCCCCGCGGTCGTGGTGAACGTGCCCCTGCCGAGGCCGGTACCGCCGAAGCCGCCGTTCCCGATCGAGTAGAGGCTCTTGACCAGCTGGAACGAGCCGCAGTCCTGGCGCAGCGCAAGCTCGCCGGTCTGGGCGCAGTAGACCGGCTGCTCCGTCCACGGCTGCAGCCAGATCGTGACCCGCTCCTGGACGTGGTCGACGTACCGGTAGACGAGCGCCGCTCCGCCGAGGAAGAGCACGAGGCCGGCGGCCGCGAAGGACGCGCGTCCCGTGGCCACGTAGAGCATGGCGAGGAAGATCCCGAACAGGAGCAGCGCGCTGCCGAGGTCGTTCGTCTGGACGAGCACGAGCATCGCGGCGCCCCAGATCAGGAGCAGCGGGCCGAAGTCCTTGAGCCGGCCCTGCGCCAGCACCTCACGCTTCTCGCGCAGGTAGCCGGCGAGGAAGATGATCAGGAAGATCTTCGCCAGCTCGCCGGGCTGGAACTGGAAGTTCCCGATCCGCACCCAGAGCCGCGCGCCGTTGATCGACTGGCCGATCACCGGCAACGCGGGCAGTGCCATCAGTGTGATCGCGGCGATCCCGAACAGGTACTTGTAGGTCTCGAGCACGCGGTAGTCGCGCCGGAGCGCGATCAGCGTCAGCGAGAAGAGGCCGACGCCGCAGATGATCCAGAGGCTCTGGCGGAAGGCGTCGTCCGGATCGAGCCGGTAGATCGTGGTGACGCCGATCGCCGAGAGCAGCGCGGCGAGCGGCAGCAGCACGGGGTCGGCCCACGGGACGACCGCACGCGCCACGAGGTGTGCCGCGAGATAGAGCCCCATGAAGATGCCGGCGTAGGTGAGCGAGGTCGCGTCGACGAGCGAGGAGCGGGCGATGTAGACGCTCGCGAAGCCGATCGCGGTGAGCACGCCGACGGCAAGGAGGTTCGCGAGCTCGCGGTTTCTCAGGGACATCGTGTGCGGCGGCTCAGCGTGTGAGCCCCCAGACCGCGAGGGCGGCGATCACGACGAGCACGAGGAGCAGCAGGAGCAGCGGCAAGAGGCGGCGGCCGTGCTCGTCCCTCTCGGCCTCGGCCTCGGCCTGGGCCTGCACGTGCGCCTCGACTTCTGCGGCGGGAATCACGGCCGTGTCGACCGCCGGGACAGGGTCGAGCCCCGAGAGGGTGTCCTCGTCGTCGTCGATCTCGTTCGCTGCCGGCGGTGACTCGTCCGCGCCGTCGAGCTGGAAGAGCACGACGGTGATGTTGTCCTCGCCGCCGCCCCGGTTGGCGGCGTCGACGAGCGCGCGCGCGGCCGCGTCGAGGCCGTCACTCTCCTCCAGGAGTGAGAGGATGTCGCCGTCGGAGACCATGTCCGTCAGCCCGTCCGAGCAGAGGAGGAAGAGGTCGCCGGGCTCGGCGCTGATCGTCTCGACGTCGACGTCGACGTCCGGCTCGGTGCCGACCGCGCGCGTGATCACGGAGCGCTGCGGGTGCGCCTCCGCCTCCTCGGGCGAGAGCTGGCCGCTCCGCCGGAGCTCCCCGACGAGGGAGTGGTCTTCGGTCAGCTGGTCGAGCTCACCGCCCCGGACGCGGTAGGCGCGGGAGTCGCCGACGTGGCCGAGCACGATCGTCCCGGTGTCGGCGTCGACGAGGGCGACCGTCATCGTCGTCCCCATCCCCGACGCGGCCGCGTCCTCGCTCGAGCGCCGGAACACGCGCCGGTTCGCCTCCTGGATCAGCGACCGGACGCGTTCCTCGCCACGCTCGTCTCCGCCCGCCTCGGCGAGAACGGCGGCCGCCAGCCCCGAGGCGACCTCGCCGGCCTGTGCGCCGCCCATCCCGTCCGCGATCGCGAAGAGCGGCGGCTCGCACACGTACGCGTCCTCGTTGCGGCGCCTGCGGCGCCCGGTGTCGGTGCGGACCGCCGCGCGCATCAGACGTCCACCCTGAAGTCGGTCTGGCCGACGCGGACGACGTCGCCCTTTGCGAGCCGCCGCGGCGTCGTCACGCGCGCGCCGTTGACGAAGGTGCCGTTCGTCGAGCCGACGTCCTCCACCCAGAGACCGTCCCGCTTGGCCTCGAAGCGGGCGTGCTGGGCCGAGGCGAACTCGTCGCCGTCGAGCGGCACCTCGTTCTGGGTGCCGCGGCCGATCGCGACGGGCAGTGAGTCGATCGGCACCTCCCGGCCGGCGTCGAGCGCGGGGCTCTCGAGCACGACCAGGCGCGCACGCCGCACCGGCGCGAGGCCGAGACCCGCCGCCTCCCCGGGCCGCATGATCACGCTCTCCTGTGCCTGCGCGGTGCCGCCGGGTCGGAAATCGCGGCTCGCGGCGCGGACGATCCGCCAGATGAAGAGGTAGAGGAGGACGATGAAGGCGATCTTGAGTGCGAGCAGAGCCTCGTCGACGGCGATCGACTGCGCACTCATACTGCTTTCCGCGAGAAGACGAGCTCGGCGCCGCCGAGCGAGAGCATGTCGCCGTCCGTGAGCTTGGCCCGCTGGACGCGCTTGCCGTTCAGCTCCGTCCCGTTCGTCGAGTCGAGATCGACGACCCACCAGGCGGAGCCCTCGCGGCGCAGCTCGGCGTGCCGCCGCGACACGTTGGCGTCGTGCACTTGGACGTCGCAGTCCTTCGAGCGGCCGAGCACGGCCTTGCTTCCTTCGATCGCGTGCCGGCGGCCGTTCAGCTCGAGCGAAACCGTCTCAGGCTCGACGCCGAGCTCGGCGGGAGAGGCGGCTTCCGTGGGCTGCGGCGGCTTCGCCTTGTAGATCATCGTCGAGCCCGGCTCGAGCTGCGCCGCCGGCTCGTCCGGCAGCGGCGGCCGCCGGTCCTCCGGCTGCACCATGCGCGTCGCGATGCCGAACTCGCCGACGGAGAGGTCGGTGTCGGTCAGCATCAGCACCTTCGGCGGGGTCAAGAGGGCGTAGCTCTCACGCCGGGCGTGCTCGACGAGGTAGTCCTGCAGCTCGCCGATCAGCGAGCCTTCGTAGCCCGTGAACTGCTCTCGGTCGGGCTCGGAGAGGTACACGGAGTACTCGTTCGGGACGTAGACCCGCGAGACCGAGATCGTGCGGTGCTCGTCCATCTCTTTCGCCAGCTTGCGGGCGAGCTCGACCGGCTGAACATGCGTCCGGAACGCGCGCCCGAACATGCCCTCGAAGAGGCCTTCGATCTTTTGCTCGATGCTGCGGAGGACGCTCATGTAAGGCCTCGGGACCCTTCCCGAGGCCTTCGAGTCTAATGCTCGGCCCCTTCGCTTCTGGCCGTCTGCGCGTCCTGGGCGGCGGATTCCCGAGCGGCGACGATGGCGCAGGTGAGCCAGACCGCGGCGACGAGCGGCGCCGCCGGAGCCGTTGGGGACCGCGAGGACCGTCAGGGCGAGCGCACCCGCGCCGAGGGCCGCAATCCGCCAGGGCGTGCGCGCGTAGGGGAGCGCGATCGCGGTCGCCGCGAGTGCTGCCGCCCCGAGCGCCAGGCTGATCGGGACGGCGGCCGCGATCGCGGCGGCGGCGGCCACGGCGCTCTCCGTTCCCGCCACCTCGAGCGCGTCCGGCGACCCCTGCCCGAAGGGGAGGGTGTCCCCGCGAAGACCCGCGGCAAGCGCCGCCACACCGACCGCGGCCAGCGCATGCGCCGCCCGCCGAACATGGCCGCGCACCGGCTGTACAGCGAGCGGGACGAACGCGATGAGCCCCATTGGGGCAAGGAGCAGGCCGGACAGGAACATGAGTCCGGTGCGGGAGTCCTTCCACGAGAGCACGAGCCAGCCGAGCGCGAACGCGCCGTAGAGGAGCGCGAGTCCCAGTGCGAGGTTCCCGAGCGGGAGGACGGGCGCCGCGAGCGCGAGCGCGAGACCCGCCCGCGGGGCGCGCAACGCGATCCCGCCGGCCGCGACGGCGAGCGCGGGTGCCCAGAGGGCGGGGAAGAACGGAAGCATCGTCGCCCCGACCAGGGTCGCGACGGAGGTCGCGGCGGCCGGCGCGAAGCGGAGGAGCGCGCTTTGTGTCGGAACGACACGTTCGACCTTCGTCGCACGCTTCCGCACTGCGAAGGCCGCCCGCAGCTCCTTCGCGAGCGCCGCGGCGGACGGCCGCTTCTCCGGGTCATGGGCAACGGCGCCGCCGAGCGCGTCGAGCAGCCGCTGGGGTAGGTCGGGCCGCTCGGCCTCGAGCGGCGGCGGGCCGGACTCGATCGTCGCGGCCATCTGCTGCAGCGGCACGCCCCAGAACGGGTGCTTAGCGGCGAGCGCCTCCCAGAGCAGGATCCCGACCGCCCAGACGTCGCTCGCCGGACACGCCTCCTCGCCGCGCAGGCGTTCGGGTGAGATGTAGGCGAGCGTTCCCGGCACGTCGCCGACTGCGGTGAGCGTCTCGGCCTCGTCGAACTGCGCCAGCCCGAAGTCGAGCAGGCGCACGGAGACGCCGTCCTCACCGGCGGCGAGAAGGACGTTCGACGGCTTCACGTCACGATGGACGATCCCGCGGCCGTGTGCGTGTGCGAGCCCGTCCAGGATCTGGGCGGCCGCCTCCACGGCCTGAGCGTCGCCCAGCTCGCCCGAGCGCATCGCGTCGCGAAGGGTGCTGCCGCCGACGTACTCGTAAGCGATGTAGACGTGGCCGCCGTCGGAGCCGAACCCGTAGGCGCGCAGGCAGCGCTCGTGGCGCAGGCGGGATGCCGCTTCGGCCTCGCGCTCGGCTCGGTCGGCCGCCTTGCCCTCCTTCGGAACGATCTTCAGCGCGACGTCGAGCCCATTCCGCTCGTCGCGGGCGAGCCAGACGGAGCCCGATCCGCCGCTGCCGAGTGGTCGCAGCGGGCGGTAGCGGCCGAGGACGAGCTCCCGGCTGGGAAGCGCTTGGGCAGCGACTGACACGACCTCAGGTGGGTTGGCCGCGGCCCGAGTGAATCCTGCCCGGCCGGGGCAGTCGTTACAGTGGCCCCGTTCGAAAACGGTTTTTCCCATGAGCGAGCGCGACTCAGACTTCGAGTTCGACTTCTTCGACGAGCCGGTCACGCAGGAGGCATCCGGCACGGGCGAGCGGACACTGCGGCGTCCACTGGGCGGCCGCGGGCCCCGCTTGCCGCGCGGTCCGATCCGGCCGCGCGCCGGCTTCACTCCGCTTCTCCGCCTGCTCGGGCTGATCGCCTTCGCGATCCTGCTGGTCGTGCTGCTCTTGCTCTGGGTGCAGAGCTGTCAGGAAGACCAGAAACGCGATGCGTACTCCGACTACATGACCAACGTCTCGGCGGTGGCGCGCGACTCCGAGCGGGTGGGGCGTGAGTTCAGCGACGTGCTCACGACGCCGGGAATCAAGCCCGCAGCCCTCCAGAAGCAGCTCGCCGGGCTCGTCCAGCAGCAGGAGATCGGCGCTACGCGGGCGCGCGACCTCGATCCGCCGGGGCCGCTCCGGAACTCGCACCTTTCGGGCGTCGAGTCGCTCGAGTTCCGCGTCGCCGGGCTCGCGGGCATCGCGGAGGCGTTCAAGCGCACGCAGGGGTCGAGGGACGCCGCGGCGGCGGGCGAGCTCCTGGCTGCCCAGGCCGAGCGGCTGGTCACGAGCGACGTCGTCTGGGACGACCGCTTCAAGACGCGCGCGGTCGCCGTACTGCAGGAGCAGGACGTGACCGGCGTCGAGGTGCCCGACTCGAACTTCGTTCAGACACCGGATCTCGCGAGTACCCGCTCGATGGTGCCGATCTGGGAGCGGATCAACGGCTCGGCCGCCTCCAGCGGCGGCACGCCGACCGGCCTGCACGGCTCGGGGATCGAGTCGGTCAGGGTCGTGCCCGGGGGCCAGCAGCTCTCGACGTCCACCGAGAACACCGTCGAGGCCTCGACCGACCTCGCCTTCGCCGTCGCTGTGGCCAACACCGGCGACCATCAAGAGGTCAAGATCCCGGTGACGCTGACGATCCAGCAGAGCCCGACGCCGATCGTGAAGAAGCAGACGATCGACATCATCAACCCCGGCGAGACGAAGACCGTCGTCTTCCGCGACTTCCCCTCGGTCGACTTCGGCGAGCGCCGGATCATGCGCATCGACGTCGATCCGGTTCCCGGCGAGACGAACACGCAGAACAACTCGGCCGAGTACCCGGTCATCTTCTCGCTCGGCGCGTGAGCGCAGAGCTGATTGTCGCGATCGCCGCCGCGGCGGCCGCCGCGATCGCGCTCGGAGTCTGCGCCTGGCTCCTGACGCGGGTCCGCCGGCTGCGTGCCTCCCAGCGGGTGCTGCTCGGCGGCGGACGCGCCGATCTGGTCGACTTCGCCGTCTCGCTGCAGGGGCGGATCGACGACCTGCACCGGGCGGTCGACGAGATCGCGGCCGGGCTCGCGCGGGTCGACCGGCGCGTCGACGGCTCCCTCACGAACACGGCCGTCGTCCGGTACGACGCGTACGCGGGCACCGGGGGCCACCAATCCGCGTCGTTCGCGTTCCTCGACGCGAACCGGACGGGGACAGTCGTGACCGCGATCCAGGGTCGCGACTACGCGCGGCTCTACGTGAAGGAGCTCGATCGCGGCCGCGCGCCGGTTGCGCTCTCCCCGGAAGAGCTGGAGGCCGTCGAGCGAGCAATGGCCCGCTGACGGCACTTGCGACGCCGACAGGCGGTGCCATCAGGGATCTGACGCGGCGAATGTTGGAGATAGCAGCGGATCTGTCGGATACGCTTCGCGCGAGTTGCAACAGGTTCTCGTCCTGAACGCAAGCTACGAGCCGCTGAACGTCTGTTCGGTGCGGCGCGCGCACGTGCTCGTCTGGAAAGGGAAGGCCGAGATCCTGGAGAGCCTCCCGAAGGGGCTGCGTTCGGCGACCGACACGTTCGTCCGGCCGCACGTGATTCGGCTCGTACAGTACGTCCGCGTCCCCCGCGCGATCCAGCGCAAGATCTCGCGGCGCGCGCTCTTCGCGCGTGACGGCTGGCGCTGCGTCTACTGCGGCAGCTCCGGCGGCCGGCTGACGCTGGACCACGTCGTGCCGCGCTCGAAGGGGGGCGAGTCGATCTGGGAGAACGTCGTCACCGCGTGTGCGCCGTGCAACCTGCACAAGGGCGACCGTTCGCTGGAGGACTCCGGGCTGCACCTGAAGCGGCAGCCGCGGCCTCCCGCTCCCGTGCTCTTCATCCACCTCGCGACATCGACGATCCCGCAGGTCTGGGAGCAGTACCTCCCCGGCACGGCGACGGCTGCGTAGTGCCGTTCACCTGCACCGTCTGTGGCGGGACCCACGCGGGCGAGACGCGCGACGTCCGCATGGAGCTGCCCGACCCGATCTTCCTGCTCGACGAGGAGGAGCGCCGCAGCCGCGCCTGGGTCGAGGACGACTTCGCGGTGCTGCACGGCGAGGGCGGCGACCGCTACTTCGTGCGGGCGCTGCTCGAGCTGCCGATCGTCGAGGAGGAGGGCTACTTCGGGTACGCGAGCTGGATCGAGGTCACCTCCGCGGACGTCGCCGCGCTGGGCGAGCTCTGGGACGACGAGGACGGCTGGCGCAGCGATCCGTTCACCGGGAGGCTCGCCAACGAGCTCAGCCCGTACGCGTTCACGGAAGGGCTGCCGCTGCGGATCCGGCTGCGTGACGTCCGGCTGCTGCCGCTCGCCGAGCTCGAGGACGGGGAGCACGAGCTCGTGCGGGCACAGCGGATGGGCATCTCGTCCCACCGCGCGCACGAGCTGGCCGCGACGGTCGCGTAGCCGTCAGTCGCGCTCCACCGGTCCCAGCGAGTACCACTCGCTGAAGGAGCCCGGGTAGAGGCGCGCGTCCGCGCGGCCGGCGAGATGGAGCTCGTGCAGGACGACGCAGGCCGTCACCCCGGAGCCGCAGTAGACGACGAGCTCGTCCGCGTCGAGCAGCTCGCGCGGAAGCGGTGAGTCGTCGAGGAAGTAGCGGTTGCGTGCGCCGGGGATGCGACCGGCGACCGGGTCGATCGGCTCCGTCTCGCCGCGCCAGCGCTCGGGTGCGCGGGCGTCGACGAGCGTGAGGTGCGGATCGTCGAGCCGCTCGAGCAGCTCGTCGGCGCGCGCGACGTCGTCCGTCCGTGGCCGGGCCGTGAAGTCCGCCCGCTCGTGCTGCTCCTCGCCGCCGCGGAGGGGGCCCTGCCAGGCGGCGAGCGCGATCACTCCGCTGTCGTCGTGCCCGAAGTGGCGGAGCAGCCACCAGAGCCGCGCCGCCCAGCCGGTGTCGTCGTCGTAACCGACCACGAGCGTGCCGTCGCCGATCCCCGCGCCCGCTGCCCAGGCCGCGAACCTCTCCGCCGTCGGCAGCGGGTGGCGGCCGCCGCCGTCCGTGCCGGTGAGATCCAGCTCCGGATCGGCATGTGCCGCGCCGGGGATGTGACCGGCGAGGTACGCCTCGCGCGGGCGGCAGTCGACGAAGCGGGCGTCCATGGGCCAAGCGTAGCTCCTGCAAAAAATGCAGAAGTCATGCATACTATGCAGCAACGAGCGAGAGGAGCAGGATGGGCAGGACGGCGGTGGTCGCCTTCTCGGGCGGCCTGGACACGAGTTGCATCGTCAGCTGGCTGAAGGAGGACTGGTACGGATTCGACGAGGTCGTCGCCGTGCTCGTCGACGTCGGCCAGGAGTTCGACCTCGACGCCTCGATCGAGCGCGCGAAGGCGGCTGGCGCAGACGACGTTCTGCTCGTCGACCGCAAGGAGGCGTTCGCGGAGGAGCAGTGCGCCCGGGCGATCAAGGCGAACGCCCTCTACGAGGCCAAGTACCCGCTCGTGTCGGCGCTCTCGAGGCCGGTGATCGCGCAGGCCGTGGCCGAGCTTGCCGGCGAGCTCGGCGCCGAGGCGGTCGTGCACGGCTGCACCGGCAAGGGCAACGACCAGCTCCGCTTCGAGCTGTCCTTCAAGGCGACCGACCCCGGCCTGCACGTGATCGCTCCGCTGCGCGACCGGATCTGGACGCGAGACGAAGAGATCGAATACGCGCTCGAGAAGGGCATCCCCGTCCAGGCGACGCAGGCCTCGCCGTTCTCGATCGACGAGAATCTGTTCGGCCGCGCGATCGAGGCCGGGGTGCTCGAGGACCCGTGGGCGGCGCCGCCCGAGGAGCCGTACGCGCTGACCGGTGACCCCGCTCATGCTCCGGATCCGGTCGAGGTCACGATCGGCTTCGCCGCCGGCGTGCCCGTCTCGCTCGACGGGGAGGAGCTGCCGCTCGCCGAGCTGATTGCGCGATTGAACGCGCTCGCGGGCCCGTACGGGATCGGCCGGATCGACATGATCGAAAACCGCGCCGTGGGCATCAAGAGCCGCGAGGTCTACGAGGCGCCGGCCGCGATCGTGCTGATCGAGGCGCACTCCGCGCTCGAGGACGTCGTGCTGACGAAGGACGAGGCGCGGATCAAGCGCGGGCTCGAGCAGCGCTGGACGGAACTGGTCTACGAAGGGCTCTGGTTCAGCCCGGCCCGCGAGGCGATCGACGCGTTCGTGGACCGGACGCAGGAGCTCGTCGAGGGCGAGGTCCGCGTTGAGTTGCGGCCGAACGCGGCCGTCGTCACCGGTCGCCGCTCGCCGCACATGCTCTACGCCGAGACGCTCGCGTCGTACGGGACGGGCGAGACGTTCCCGCACGCTGCCGCGGAGGGCTTCATCAAGATCGCCTCGCTGGAGGTGGAGCTCGCGGCCGCCCGCGCGCGGGCGAAGACGGAAGCATGAGTCTCTGGGGCGGGCGGGTCGGCCGGCCGCTCGACCCCGCGGTAAGCGAGTTCCTCCGCGCCGACGACGCGGAGCTGCTCCCGTACGACTGCAAGGCGACGGCCGTGCACGCACGCCGGCTCCACGCAGCCGGGCTGCTGGACGACGCCGAGCTCGCGGAGGCGGAGCGGCTGCTGGCCGAGCTCGGCAGCCGCCCAGAGCAGCTCTCTCCCGAGGACGAGGACGTCCACTCGGCGATCGAGCGCTTGCTCGGCGACGTCGGCCGGAAGATCCACGCGGGCCGCTCCCGCAACGACCAGGTCGCCGCCGCCTTCCGGCTCTACGTCTCCGACGCGTGCGCCGAGGCGCGGGTCGCGCTTGCGAGCCTCGCTGCTGCCGCCCTCGATCGCGCCGAGGCCGACGCCGACACGCCGATGCCGGGGTACACGCATCTCCAGCGCGCGCAGCCCGTGACCGTCGGGCACCACCTCCTGGCCTGGGTGGAGATGCTCGAGCGGGACCTGGCCCGATTCGCGGCCACGGCGGATGCCGCCTCCTGGAGCCCGCTCGGTGCGGGCGCGCTCGCCGGGTCGACGTTGCCGCTGCCCGCGCCCGAGCGGCAGCTGCGCAACTCTCTCGACGCCGTCGCCGACCGCGACTTCGCGCTCGACTACCTCTATGCGGTCGCGGCCTGCTTCGCCCACCTCTCGCGGATCGGCGAGGAGCTGGTGCTCTGGACGACGGCCGAGTTCGGCTTCGCGCGGCTGCCGGAGGACGCCGCGACCGGCTCGTCGATGATGCCGCAGAAGCTCAACCCGGACGTCGCCGAGCTCGTTCGCGGCAAGGCGGGCACGGCAATCGGACGCCTGACCGGGCTGCTCGCGACGGTGAAGGGGCTTCCGCTTGCCTACAACCGAGACCTGCAGGAGGACAAGCCGCCGGTCTTCGCCGCGCGCGCCGACCTCCGCGGCGCGCTCGCGGCGCTCACGGTGCTCGTGCGCGGCCTCGAGCTCGACCGCGACCGGCTGGCGGCGGCCGCCTCCGATCCGCTCTTGCTCGCGACCGACGTCGCCGAAGAGCTCGTGCGGTCGGGGACGCCGTTCCGGGAGGCGCACGAGCAAGTCGCCCGCTCGGTGCGGGACGGCACGTTCGAACCGCCCGCCGCCGCCGGTCGGGCGGCGCCGGGGCCCGGGGGTGTGCGCGACGCGATCGCCGCCGCGCGTGCCCGTCTCGACTCCGTGTGACGCTGTGTGACGGCGCCCGGCGCGGCGGCGTATCCACGGCATGAAAACACGCATGCTTCTTCTGACAGCGCCGCTCGTTCTCGCCGGCATCCTCGCCGCCGCGACCCTTCCGGGCGGCGCCGAGAGCGCCGCGGCCGAGGCCGGCGGCATCACCGTCCAGGGCACGGCCTCGATCGACACGACCCCCGACCGGGCCGTCATCTCTTTCGGCGTCGAGAGCCAGGCCGAGACCGCACGCGCGGCGCTCGCGGCGAACGCGGCCGAGATGCGGCGCGTGCTCGCCGCGCTGCGGTCGGCCGGAGCTCGGGACGTGCAGACGCAATCCGTCTCCGTCTCGCCGCGCTACGGCGACCAGATGGCCGTGCAGGGCTACGTCGCGCAGAACTCCGTCTCGGCGACGATCCCCGAGCTCGCGCAGGCCGGCGCCGTGATCGATGCGGCGGTCGCGGCGGGTGCGAACCAGGTCTACGGCCCCTCGCTGGCGCGCGGTGACCAGACCGAGCTGTACCGCCGCGCGCTCCGGGCGGCGCTCGACGACGCCCGCGCGGACGCGCAGGTGCTCGCCGCGGCGGCGAACGTCTCGCTCGGCCGTGTGACCGCGGTCGTCGAAGGCGGCGGCGCGCCGCAGCCGCTCGCCTACGCGGCCGACAGGGCGCAGGCAGCCGAGTCGACCCCGGTGGAGCCGGGGACGCAACAGGTCACCGCGACCGTCACGGTTACGTTCTCCGTCTCCTAGACCGCGGCCGCCGACCGTCACCGTCGGCTTGCCCCCGTCCGGGTACTGCTCTACTCTTGTCACAATGCGTGCGCCAACGGAGAGCCGCTTCTTCCTCCGCCTCCTCGCCGCGCTCGTACTTACGCGCTAGCCGGCGCTCCGTCTCTTCCGCCCTCGCCGGCTAGGTCGCTTCATCCCAGGCGGTTTCCCTGTTTCGTACGTCGACCCCGGAGAGGGCGTTCGTGCACCCACAGCAGAGCCTCGAACGTGACGCCTGTGGCATCGGCTTCGTCGCCGACTCCCGCGGCCGCGCCTCGCGCCAGATCCTGGACGCGGCGCTCGAAGGGCTCGCGAACGTCCGTCACCGCGGGGCGGTTGCTGCCGATCGACTCACGGGTGACGGCGCCGGCGTGCTGCTGCCGATTCCCGCAGCGCTCGTCCCGGGGCCGTGGTGCGGGCTCGCCCAGGTGTTCCTCCGGGACGAGCGCGCACGCGCGGGCGTCGAGGAGGCCTGCGCGCGGGAAGGGCTCGAGACCGCAGGCTGGCGGCGCGTTCCCGTCGTGCCGGAGGCGCTTGGCGACACGGCTCGCGCCACGATGCCGACGGTCGAGCAGCTCGTGCTCCTGCGGCCCCTGGGACTGGACCTCGCCGCAGCCGAGCTTCGCGCTTTCCGCGCACGTGGTCGCGCGACCCGGGTCGCCGGCGCGTACATCGCCTCGATGTCCTTTCGCTTGGTCACCTACAAGGCCCTGTGCGCGGCCGACCAGCTCGGGCAGTTCTACCCCGACCTTCGCAACGCCGCGCTCGAGGTGCCGTTCGCGATCTTTCACCAGCGCTTCTCGACGAACACGAGCCCGTCGTGGGAGCGCGCTCAGCCGTTCCGCCACCTCTGCCACAACGGCGAGATCAACGCCATCGACGGCAACGTGCGGGCGATGCGAGGCCGCGGCCACGGAGACGCGCTCGAGGAGGGCGGCTCGGACTCGGCGTTGCTCGACAACGCCGTCGAGCTGCTCGTCCGCGGCGGCCGCGACATCCGCCACGCCGTCGCGATGCTGCTCCCGCGGGCGTGGCAAGAGGACGCGGAGCTCGACGAGGGCGTTGCGGCGTTTCATCGCTATCACGCCGGCCTGGTCGAGCCGTGGGACGGCCCCGCGGCGGTGGTCTTCACCGACGGCCGCGTCGTCGGCGCTGCACTCGACCGGAACGGGCTGCGGCCGCTTCGCGTCGCGACCACCGGCGACTTCGTCGCCTGCGCGTCGGAGGCGGGTGCGATCCCGCTCGCCGCGACTGCACGCGTTCGACGGGACAGGGTCGGGCCGGGAGAGCTACTCGCTGTCGATCCAGGGCTCGGGCTCGAAGCCGACGGTGCGATCGCCCGCCGGCTGGCCCGAAAGCGGCCCTACGGCCGGTGGCTCGCTTCGGGGAGGCGTCCCATCGATCCCGGAGAGCCCGTCGCAGCGCCCGAGTCGGACCTGACCGCCCGCCAGGTCGCGGCAGGCTACACGCGCGAGGACCTCACGCTGTTGCTCCGCCCGAGCGCGGCGGATGGTCATGAGCCGACGTCGTCCATGGGCGACGACACGGCGCTGCCACCGCTCGCCGGCCGCGATCGCTCCGTCTTCTCCTACCTCCGCCAGCGCTTCGCGCAGGTGACGAACCCGCCGATCGACCACCTGCGCGAGCGCTCGCTGATGTCGCTGCAGACGCTGCTCGGCCGGCGCGGCTCGCTGCTGGAGGAGGGCGAAAGAGCCGCCCGCCTGCGCGAGTTGGAGAGCTTCTTCCTCTATCCCTCCGCGGTACCGGAGCTGGTGGGAGAGACGCTCGCCATCTCCCTCGAAGACAACGAGAGCCTGGAGGACGCTTGCCGGCGGATCGCGAATGCCGCGCTGGCGGCCGTGGAGCGGGGTGTGGAGATCCTGATCCTGGCCGACACCGGCGTGCCCGTCGCGGTCCCGTGCCTCCTCGCCCTCGGCGCGGTTCAGCAGCGTCTCGTCTCGACCGGGAAGCGCTCCGCGACGGCGCTCGTCGTCGTGAGCGACGAGCCGCGAGAGAGCCATCACGTGGCCTGCCTGCTCGGCTACGGCGCGGACGCGATTTGCCCGGTCCTCGCGCTCGAGACCGTGGCCGCCCTCGCAGCCGCCGACCGCCTCGGCGCCGACCATCCTGCGCCCGACGAGGCGCAGCGCCGCTTCCGGTCGTCGCTCGAGGACGGCGTGCTGAAGGTGATGTCGAAGATGGGCATCGCGGACGTCGCCTCGTACCGCGGCGCCCAGATCTTCGAGGCGCTGGGGCTCGCGCAGGAGGTTGTCGACCTCTGTCTCACCGGCACGCCCTCGGTGCTCGGCGGGATCGGCTTCGCGGAGCTCGAGCGGGCCACGCGCGAGCGGGCGGCAGCCGCCGCGGTGGCGCAGCGGCTCGAAAGCCCCGGCTACGTGAAGTTTCGGCCGGGTGGCGAACCCCACGCGACGACGCCCGAGGTGGTCGAAGCGCTGCAGGCAGTCTCGGCTGCGCATGCGCTGCGGCGGGCCGTCGGTCCGCGCGGAGGAGTCGTCGAATACGAGCGCTTCGCCGCGCTCGTCGACGGACGCAGCCCGCTCGAGCCGCGCGACCTACTCGAGCTCGTCCCCTGCGCAGACGCAGTCCCGCTCGAGGAAGTGGAGCCCGTCGAGGAGATCTTGCGCCGCTTCTCCAGCGGCGGCATGTCGCACGGCTCGCTGTCGGCGGAAGCGCACGAGACCGTGGCGATTGCGTTCAACCGCCTCGGCGGGCGTTCCAACTCCGGCGAAGGGGGAGAGGATCCAACCCGCTTCCGCGACCAGCGCAACTCGCGGATCAAGCAGATCGCATCGGGGCGGTTCGGCGTCACACCGGAGTACGCCGCCTGCGCGGACGAGCTGCAGATCAAGATCGCGCAGGGCTCGAAGCCCGGCGAGGGCGGCCAGTTGCCCGGGCACAAGGTGACGGCCGAGATCGCGCGGCTGCGCCACACGCAGCCCGGGATCGGCCTCATCTCGCCGCCACCCCACCACGACATCTACTCGATCGAGGACCTGGCGCAGCTCGTCTTCGACCTCAAGCAGGTGAACCCGCAGGCAGCCGTCTCCGTCAAGCTCGTCGCGGAGGCGGGTGTCGGGCTCGTCGCCGCCGGCGTCGTGAAGGCGCGAGCGGACGTCGTCCACATCGCAGGGTGCGACGGCGGCACGGGCGCGAGCCCGCTCGGCTCGATCAAGAACGCGGGCGTGCCGTGGGAGCTCGGCCTCGCCGAGACGCGGCAGACCCTCGTCGCCGAAGGCCTGCGCGGCCGGGTGCGGCTGCGGGTCGACGGCGGCCTGAAGACCGGACGCGACGTCGTTGCGGCCGCGCTTCTCGGTGCCGACGAGGTGTCATTCGGGACAGCGCTCCTGATTGCCGAGGGCTGTCTGATGGTGCGCTCGTGCCATCTCGACACCTGCCCGGTCGGGATCGCGACCCAGCGGCCGGAGCTGCGCGCGAAGTTCGCCGCGACCCCCGAGCACGTCGAGGCATACCTGCTCCATCTCGCCGAGGATGTGCGGCGCCGGCTCGCCCAGTTGGGCTTCCGCAGCTTCGCGGACGCTGTCGGCCGGGTCGACGGCCTCCGGCCCCGGCGCACGCAGGACGCGCGTGTCGCAGCGCTCGATCCGGCGATCCTCCTGCGCCCGGCCGGCCGGGGAGCTGCCGGCTTCACGGGCGAGCTGCCGCACGAGCCGCCGGGGGGCGAGCTCGGTCTCGCGATCGCGGTGGCCGCGGCGCCCGCGCTCGAGAGCGCGAGCCTCGTCGAGGTCGACCTGCCCATCCGGAACAGCGACCGCGCCGTGGGCGCCCGGCTCGGCGGCGCGATCGCGAGCCGCTTCGGCTCGAGCCCACCGCCCGGACGGATCCGCGCTGCGCTCTCGGGCTCGGCCGGCCAGAGCTTCGGCTCGTTCCTCGCTGCCGGCGCCAGGCTCGAGCTAGCCGGTGAGGCGAACGACGGCGTCGGGAAGGCGATGGGTGGCGGCAGGATCGTCATCCGACCGCCGGCGGGAGACGCCGGCGACCCCGTCCTTCTTGGGAACGCAGCCCTCTACGGCGCGACGGGCGGCGAGCTCTACTGCGCGGGCCGGGCCGGTGAGCGCTTCGCCGTCCGCAACTCGGGAGCGGTCGCGGTCGTCGAAGGGGTCGGCGCGCACGGTTGCGAGTACATGACGGCCGGGACGGTCGTCGTGCTTGGGCACACCGGACGGAACCTCGGCGCCGGGATGAGCGGCGGCGAGCTCTTCGTCCACGACCCGCTCGAGCTCGTGGACGTGCGCCTGAACAGTGAGCTCGTCGAGGCGATCGTCGTCGACCACGCCGCAGGCGAGCGGCTGCGCGCGCTCGTCGAGCGGCACCTCCGGTACACAGGCTCGCCGCACGCGGCCACGCTGCTCGAGCGCTGGCCCCGCGCGCTCCCCGAATTCCGCCGCGTCGCTCCGCGGTCCGCCACCGCGGTCGCTGCCGAGGCACCCGCAGCCGCAGCGCGGGGAAGGCGCTTCCGGCGCCCTCCCCGCGTGCCTGCGTAACCGCCTACCCCGCCGGTTCGGCCGCCGCGGCCGCTGGCCTCGCGGCGGCAGGCGCCGAGCGCTGCGCGTGCGCCAGGCCGAGGTGCCCGTGGCTCTCCGTGCCGTAGCCGCCCGGAACCGGGATGTAGAACTCGGGATAGCCCCACATGCCGTGCTCCGAGACGTCCAGGCCGGCCGTCTCGACTTCCGGCTCCACGCGAATCCCGAACGTCGCCTTCATCAACCAGAGCGCGGCGAAGGACATGCCGAACGTGAACGCTCCGACTGCAACGAGGCCGAGCGCCTGGGTGCCGAGCTGGTCGAAGGAGCCCGTGTACACGAGCCCGCCCGTGCCCGTCGCGAGGTTCTCCGCGAGCGCCGGCACGGCGAAGATGCCGGTCGCGAGCGTGCCCCAGACACCGGCCATGCCGTGCACGGCGACGGCGCCGATTGGGTCGTCGATCCTGGCGCGCTCGACGGCGAGGACGCCCACGACGGCGATCGCGCCCGCGACGAGGCCGATCACGATTGCCGCCCACGGGGCGACGAAGCCGCACGCCGCGGTGACCGCCACCAGGGCGGCGATCACGCCGTTCAGCGTCATCGAGAGGTCGGGCTTGCCGATCACGAGCCACGACACGATCACGCCGCCCAGAGCGCCCGCCGCCGCGGCGACGTTCGTCGTCAGCGCGACGTACGCGAAGTAGCCGAGCTTGTCGCCCGTCACGACGCCGAGGGTCGAGCCGGCGTTGAAGCCGAACCAGCCGAACCAGAGGATGATCACGCCGAGGGTCGTGAAGGCCATGTTGTGGCCTGGAATGGCGTTCGCCTTGCCGTCGGGGCCGAACTTGCCGAGCCGCGCCCCGAGCAACAAAGCGCCCGCCAGCGCCGCCAGCGCACCCTGATAGTGGACGACCGTCGAGCCCGCGAAGTCCTGCATGCCCTTGGCGAAGAGCCACCCGTCCGGATGCCAGATCCAGTGCGAGACGACCGAGTAGATCAGCGTGAAGACGATCCCGAACGCGAAGTAGACCCAAAGCCGCGTCCGCTCGGCCATCGCGCCCCAGACGATTGCGAGGGAGACCGCGGCGAAGACGACCTGGAAGAGGTACGCGCCGGCCGCCGGCACGGTGCCGAACCAGCTGAACGGCGCCGCCCCGACCGCGAGCAGCGTGTCGACGTCCGGCGCGAAGCCGCTGCCGCCGAAGAGGCCGTTCCCACCGTCGCCGAAGGCGATGCCGTAGCCGACGAGGTAGTAGACGATCGAGGCGATCCCGAGCACGAGCACGTTCTTCGCCGCGATGTGGCCGACGTTCTTCATCCGCGTCAGCCCGGCCTCGAGGAACGAGAAGCCGGCCTGCATGAACATGACGAGGATCGCGGCGACCACCACCCAGATGGTGGAAGCGGCGATGGCGAGCTCCTTGTTGGTCATGCGACCTCCACCTCCTCGAGGCTCCTGCCCGTTCGGTTGTGCGTGACCTTGAAGACCGGGCTGGCCCAGCAGATCCCGTCGCCCGACTCGTGGCCCGTGCGCGCCGCGTCGGCAATCGCTTCGATCACCGGCTCGGCGAGACGATCGGCTACGACGAACGTGAGGTGGGCCTTGGGAAGGAACCTCGATTCGAAGATCCGTCCGCGGTACTCGTGCGTGATCCCGCGCTGGCGGCCGTGGCCGACCGCCTCGATCACAGTGACGCCGATGTGACCGGTCTGCTCCTCGACGGCGTCCATCACCGTCTCGATCCGGTCACGGACGACGATCGCCTCGACCTTCATCATCGCGTGCCTCCTCGCCTTCGTCGGACCACAAAAAAAGCGCCCGCAGCTGAGATCAGCTGCGAGGCGCCGTAGCCTCGGTCCCTCCTGCGGCGGAGATGACCTGACTCAGAACGTAGCAGCGTGCGCGGATGGATGCAAAGCAGGCGCCCTGGCGCGGTGCCCGAGCCGCTGGTATCGTCGGCTCTAGATGAGACTCCTCGCCCGTATCTAGGACACCCGTTGCCACGGCCCGCCGTCGCGCGGGCGTCGTGTGCTTGTGGTCCCTGGAGTTCTCGGTAGGTGAAGGAGTTTCGGAATGAGCGAAGTGATCGAGTTGCGTAGTGCCGAAGCGAGCCGTGCGGGTGCGAACGGCCAAGTCCCGGCCGTCGACGTGCGCGATCTCCGCAAGGAGTTCTCGCGGCGCGACAGGAAGGCCGGCCGCTTCGCACGGAAGAAGCGCGCTGCCGTGCAGGGCGTCACGTTCACGATGGAGCGGGGCGAGTGCGTCGCGATCCTCGGCCAGAACGGGTCGGGCAAGTCGACGCTGGTCCGCCTGCTCTCGACCCTGCTCCTCCACGACGGCGGCAGCGCGCACGTGTTCGGGCACGACGTCTTCACGGAGCCGCGCCCAGTGCGCAAGCTGGTCAACCGCGTCTCGGTCGAGGCGAGCTTCTTCAAGAAGATGTCGGCCGGCGAGAACCTGCACTACGCGGCGCGGTACTACGGCATGGGGCCGCGCGAGACGCGCGTGAAGATCCCTGCGATCCTCACGAAGGTCGGCTTCCCCGTCGACCGCCGCAGCGAGCCGATGGAGAACCTCTCGCGCGGGATGCAGCAGAAGGTCGCGCTCGCGCGGGCGCTGCTCACCTCACCGGTGCTGCTGCTGCTCGACGAGCCGACGACGGGCCTCGACCCGCGCTCGAAGCTCGAGGTGCAGGAGTTCATCCGCGAGCTGCGGCGAAACCACGACTCGACCATCCTCCTCTGCACGCACGACCTCGCCGAGGCCGAGGCGCTCGCGGACCGCGTCGGCGTCCTCGACCGCGGCGAGCTGCTCTTCCTCGAGACCGTGCCGGAAATCCTCTCCCGCTTCGGCGTCGACACGCTCGAGCAGGCGTTCTTCGCCGCCACCGGTCGTGCGTTCGAGGCCGAGGCGGACGAGGACGACGAGGACCGGGAGGTGTTCGCCTGATGCGAGGCGCGGCCGCAACCTTGAGAGCCGAGCTGATCGGCCTCGGCGGCGTCGTCGAGCGCAACGTCTACCTGACCCGCCGCTACATCTGGTGGGACGTCGCCTTCATGGTCTGGACGATCGCGAACACGCTCACGATCGTCTTCATCGCCGAGGGGATCGAGGCGACCGGCGGCGAGATCGACGTCAACCGGGCGACGACGACGCTCCTGATCGGCGCCGTCGTCTGGGCCTACCTCGGGATCCTGTTCGAGTTCATGACCGAGACGGTCGCCTGGGAGCGCTGGGAGGGGACGATCGAGTACACGTTCATGGCGCCGCTCTCGCGCGCGATGCACCTCGCCGGCGCGGGCTTCTTCGCCGTGCTCTACGGGCTGATCCGGGCGATCATCCTCTTCATCGTCGTCGCGTTCTTCTTCGACCTGCAGATGCCGCAGGCCGACTTCTTCGCCGCGTTCGTCGTCCTCGTCGCCGGCTCGCTCGCGTTCATCGGGATCGGCGTGATGACTGCCGTCCTGCCGCTGATCTCGCCGGAGAAGGGCGCGCAGCTCGGCTTCGTCGCGCAGGGGATGCTGCTCGTCGTCTCCGGCGTCTATTACCCGGTCGAGGTGCTGCCGCAGTGGATGGAGTGGCTGTCGGTGATCTCGCCGGCGACGTACGTGCTCGACGGGATCCGGGAGGCGATCCTCGACGGCGCCGGCCTCTCGACGATGTGGGACGAGATCTGGCCGCTGCTCCTGATCGGCGTCGTTGCGGCCCCGGTCGGGCTCTGGGTCTTCCGCCGCGGCGAGATCTACGCGAAGAAGCACGGGAAGCTGAAGCGGTCGGGGTAGCGTGAACCGCGACGCCCACCGGGTGTGGCTCGGCTACCGGGGTGTCGAGGCGTTCGCGTTCGCGCTCGGCTGGACGGTCGCTCCGGTCTTCTTCATCCGGGAGCTCGACTTCAGCCCGCTCCAGCTGGTGCTCGCGGGGACCGCGCTCGAGGTGGCGTACTTCGTCTTCGAGATCCCGACCGGGGTGGTCGCGGACACCTACGGGCGGCGACTGTCCGTGATCCTCGGCGTGCTCGGGCTCGGGATCGGCTTCGTCGCGACCGGCTTCGCCGGCGGGGTCGTCCTCGTGCTCGCGGCGGCCGCGTTCATGGGCTTCACCTGGACGTTCAAGAGCGGCGCCGAGGACGCCTGGATCACCGACGAGGTCGGCGTGGAGCGGAGCGGGCGCGCCTTCCAGGGCGGTGCGCAGGCGGCCCGCGTGGGGGGCCTGCTCGGGATCGGGGCGGCCGTCGCGCTCGCCCTCGTCGACCTGCGCCTTCCGATCGTCGCCGGCGGCGTCGTCCTCGTCGTGCTGGCCGGCGCGCTGGTGCTCTTCATGCCCGAGACGAACTTCCGCTCTGCGCGGCGCGAGGACGTTTCGGCAGTCGCCTCCATGGCCGGGACGGCCAGGCAGGGCGGCGGCCTGATCCGCCGGCGTCCGCTCCTGCTCCTCATCGTCGGGATCTACTTCTGTCTGGGCGTCTCGGACGAGGGCTTCGACCGGCTCTGGGAGGCGCAGTTCCTGCTCGAGGTCGGCGTGCCCGGCTTCGCCGGCCTCGACCAGGTGGTCTGGTTCGGCGTCCTCGCCGCCGGAGCGACGCTGCTCTCGCTCGTCGTCGCGCAGCCGCTCGTCCGCCGCTTCGCCGCGATGGGCCCTGCTCGCATGGCGCGCTCGCTGCTGGTGTTCGACGTGCTCCGGATCGCCGGCCTGCTCGCGTTCGCGCTCGCGGGCGCGTTCGCGTTCGCGCTCGCCGCCTTCTGGGTCGCGCGGCTCGCCCGCTCGCTCGCAGCCCCCGTCCACTCGACGTGGGTGAACGCCAACGTCCAGGACTCGAGCGTGCGCGCGACCGTGCTCTCGATGACGAACGTCTTCGAGTCGGCGGGCGAGTGGGGTGGCGGGCCGGCGCTAGGCGGGATCGGCAACGTCTTCGGCGTTCGGGCCGCGCTCGTCGGCTCGGCGGCGGCGCTCGTCCCGGCGCTGGCGCTGTACGGCAGGGCGATCCGCCATCATGGTCGTGAGCCGGAGCTGGCCGCCGACCCGGCGACCGTGTAGAATCCGGCTGTCTTTCGTGGCGACGCTGCCTCGGACGCGGACCTCCGCCTCCGGGGCTTTTTCCGTTTTCAAAGGAGGAACGTGCATGGCGATGATCGAGAGCAAGCACCGCGCAACTTCCGATCCGGAGGCGCGGCGCCGCGTCCTGGAGGAGATCAAGGACAAGAACGTCGAGTACGTCCTGTTCTGGTTCACCGACCTCGAGGGGCACCTGAAGAGCTTTGCCATCACCCCGGCCGAGATCGAGGAGGCGCTCGACGACGGGATGGGCTTCGACGGCTCGTCGATCACGGGCTTCAACGCGATCGAGGAGTCGGACATGGTCGCGATTCCCGACCCGGCGACGTTCCGGCTGATGCCGAACGGCGGCAGCGCCGTCGGGCGGATGATCTGCGACGTCGTCAAGCCGGACGGGACGCCGTACGAGGGCGACCCGCGGTACGTGCTCCGGCAGGCGCTCGAGCGCATGCAGTCGCTGGGCTTCGACACCTTCAACGTCGGCCCCGAGCTCGAGTACTTCCTCTTCGAGGACGACAAGGGCACGGTGACGCTCGACGAGGGTGGCTATTTCGCGATGACGACGATGGACGCGGCGACCGAGCTGCGCAACGACACGATCAAGGCGCTCGAGTCGATGGGGATCCCGATCGAGTACCACCACCACGAGGTGGCGCCCTCACAGCACGAGATCGACATGCGCTACGCCAGCGCGCTCGACATGGCCGACCACACGATCACCTACCGGCTGATTGTGAAGGAGGTCGCGAAGAAGGCCGGCTACCACGCGACCTTCATGCCGAAGCCGCTCTTCGGCGAGAACGGCTCGGGCATGCACACGCACATGTCGCTCTTCTCGGACGGGCGGAACGCGTTCTTCGACGGCGACGATGAGTACCACCTGTCCGACCCGGGGAAGGCGTTCATCGCCGGCCTGCTGCGCCACGCGCGCGAGCTCTCGGCCGTATTCGCGCAGTGGGTGAACTCGTACAAGCGGCTGGTGCCGGGCTACGAGGCGCCGGTCTACGTCGCCTGGTCGCAGCGGAACCGCTCTGCGCTGATCCGGATCCCGCTCTACAAGCCGGGCTCGGAGCAGGCGACGCGCGCCGAGATCCGCTGTCCCGATCCGGCGTGCAACCCCTACCTCACCTTCGCGGCCCTGCTGCACGCGGGCCTCGAGGGGATCGAGAAGGGCTACACGCTCGAGGAGCCGATGGAGACGAACCTCTACCACCTCACGCCCGAGCAGCGCGAGGAGCGGGGCATCGTCTCGCTGCCGGAGACGCTCGGCGAGGCGATCGATGAGTTCAGCCACTCGGAGCTCCTGCGCAAGGCCTTCGGCGACCACATCTTCGACAACTACGTGAAGCTGAAGCGGAAGGAGTGGGACGACTACCGGATCCAGCTGACGCAGTGGGAGCTGGACAAGTACCTGGCGGTGCTCTAGACACGGAGCCGTTCGAAGGCCATACTGCTCGCAGGCTGCGGCGCAAGGCGAGCGCCGCGACCTTAACTGACGGCCGACTGCGGGCTCCTCACGGAGTCCGTAGTCGTTAACAAGCATGGGGGAAACCATGTTTCCCCCATGAGCCCCCTTCTTCTTCGCCGCGTCGCATCGAGCGCAGCGGGGCTGCGCGGGAATGAATCCCGCTCCGCCCCAAGCAACGCACTGACCGCGTCGTCGCTTCGGACAGGCCTCACGCAGTCAGCGCGAGCGGCAGGTGAGACATTCGGCCTAGAGGAACTTGGCGATCGACTCGCGCAGGACGCGCAGACCGATCACGCGCGAGCCCTCGTCGATCTCGCCGATCACATCGGCGGGGACGAGCCGGCGGCCGCGCAGGAAGCCCGAGCGGACGGCGAGAGCGTCCGGAACGTCGGGCTGCGAGCCGTACATCGGCGCCTCGACCCGGCCGATCACGCGGCCGCGCGCGTCTGCGACGAGGAAGCCTTTGACGCCGCGGAGATCGAGCTCGAGGGTGCTCACTGCCGTGAACCTATTCCTGCTCCGTGAAGATTCTCCCGCTCGTTCGGTAAGAACTTTGTTAGGGAACGCCAACCTAGAATCGGACGGATGGACGCGCCGGCACGCCACCTCCGGCTTCTGACCGAGACGATCGCCGCGGTCAATTCGACCCTCGACCTCGAGGAAGTGCTTCAGCTCGTCGCGCGCAAGGTCGCCGAGGCGCTCGAGGCGGACGCGTGCTTCGTCTACCTCTATGACCAGCGCGCCGACGAGCTTGTGCTCCGAGCGACGCACGGGACGCGCGTCGAGGAGATGACCCGCCGCCCGCGGCTCCGGCCGGGAGAGGGGATCACCGGCTCGGCCGCCGCCGACCGGGCGCCGATCGCGATCGCCGAGCAGGCACACCTCGACCCGCGCTTCAAGCTCTTCCCGAACCTGCCCGAGGACGAGTACGAGTCGATCCTGGCCGTCCCTATCCTCGCCCGCGACAAGCTGGAGGGAGCCCTCAACGTCCGCACGCGCGAGCCGCGCGAGCACACGGAGGCGGAGATCGACCTCCTGCTCGCGATCGCCGCCCAGGTGGCGCAGTCGCTCGAGCACGCGAAGCTCTACGCGGAGGCGCAGCGGCGTGTGCACGAGCTCGAGGCGCTCGCCCGGATCTCCGAAGCCGTTTCGGAGTCGCTCTACCTCGAGGAGTCGCTCGAGGCGATCGTGAAGACGACCATGGCGACGATGGGGGCGACCGGCGCGGCGCTCGTGCTCGAGGACGGCGAGATCGCGTGGCCGGAGGGCCGCCCCGGCGCGTACGCCCTCCGCCTGCCGCTCCGGTGGAAGCGCCGCCAGATCGGTGAGCTCGTCTGCGACCGCGACACGCCCTTCTCGGACGACGACCGCGCCCTCCTCGAGGCGATCGCCCACCACGCTGCGGTCGCGCTCGAGCACGGCCGCGCCGTGATGCGCGGCGTGCTCGCTCAGGAGATCCACCACCGCGTGAAGAACAACCTGCAGACGGTGGCCTCGCTGCTCCGCCTGCAGGCGCGCGCGCCGCACGTCGACGCGCGCAAGGCGCTCGACGACTCCGTCAACCGCATCCTCGCGATCGCCGCCGTCCACGAGGTCCTGACCGAGCACCGGGAGGACGACGTCGAGCTCGACGAGCTGATCGACCGGCTCCGCGCGATGCTCGTCCAGGGGCTCGTCGCGGGCAAGTCCGTCGAGGCCAAGCTCGAGCGCGTGTCCCTCGCCGGCGATCGTGCGACGGCGCTCGCGCTCGTCTTCTGCGAGCTCTTCGGGAACGCCCTCGAGCACGGCGGCTCGAGCGTGCGGATCGAGCTCGCCCGGCGGAACGGCGACGTCTCCCTGGCGATTGCCGACGACGGCCACGGCTTCGAGGGTGGCGACTCGGGAACGGGGCTCTCGATCGTCCGCGCGCTCGTGCGCGACGAGCTCCAGGGGACGATCGAGCTGACGAGCGAGCCGGGTCTCCGCGCCGAGGTGGTCTTTCCCGGCGTGAGCTTGCTCACGTTCCTGGGTCGTCGCTCGCGTCGCGTAGGCCGGTGGGACAGTACGGTGGTACGGCCCGCCGGCTGGAGCGGCGCGAGCGGCGACGGCGGCCTTTCGCGGAGCCCGACTGTTACTGACCCCGTGCCGGGCGGGAGCGAAAGGCGGCCAGGGACGTGAGGATCTTGATCGCCGAGGACGAGACGATTATCCGGATGGACCTGCGGGCGCTGCTCGAGTCGGCGCGGGTTTCGAGGTCTGCGCGGAGGCAAAGGACGGTGAGGAGGCCGTGGCGCTCGCACGCTCCGAGCAGCCGGACCTCGCCGTGCTCGACGTGAAGATGCCACGCCTCGACGGGATCGAGGCGGCGAAGCGGATCCTCGACGAGCGCCCGATCCCGATCGTGATGGTGACCGCGTACGGCGAACGCGAGCTCGTCGCTCGCGCGGTCGAGGCGGGCGTCTTCGGCTACCTCGTGAAGCCGTTTCGCGAGACCGACCTGCTGCCTGCGATCGAGACGGCGCGCGCACGCCACGAGGAGCTGACGGCGCTGCGCGAAGAGGCGGAGTCGCTCGCGGACGCGCTCGCCGCGCGCAAGGCGATCGAGCGGGCGAAGGGGTTGCTGATGGCGAAGGAAGGCCTGTCCGAGCAGGACGCGTTCGCGCGGCTGCGGAAGGCGAGCCAGGTCTCCGGGAAGCCGCTCAAGGTCGTCGCCGAGGCCGTCGTCGCGACGCTCGACGCATGAGCGAGCATCCGAACGCCACCCGTGCGCGCGAGGGATTCGAGCGGTTCGTACGGGGCGACCTACCGGCACTGCTCGACCTCTTCGCAGACGACGCCGTTTGGCACGTCCCGGGCTCGATGACGCTCAGCGGGGAGCACCGCGGCCGCGATGCGATCATCGCCTTCCTGCGCGAGACTGCCGAGCTCACAGGCGGCACCTACCGCGTCGAGCTGCTCTGGACGGTCGCGGACGACGACCATCTTGTGGCCGTGTACCGCGCCGTCGGCGAGCGGCTGGACGGACGCGAGCTCGACATCGAGCAAGCGCTCCTCGTCGAGCTCGAGGACGGCCGGTGGAAGGTCGTGCGGGCGCAGCCGCTCGACCAGGCCGCGTTCGACGCGTTCTGGGCCTAGGTCTGCTTGCGGCGCCTGGCGGTGCGCTCGGCCCCGTGCGACGATGACCGTCATGTCCGCGGCGGACCTCCGCACGCTGGTCGAGGAGCAGGCCGCTCTGAAGCGCGTCGCGGTGACCGTGGCAACCGAGTCGGCTGCCGAGCGGGTCTTCGACGTCGTCACCGAGGAGGTCGCCCGCCTCGTCGGCGCAGACGCGGCGAACCTCGTGTGCTTCGGGCCGGCTCCGCACGAGGGGGTCATCGTCGGCAAGTGGAGCGAGCCGGGCGTGGAGATCCCGGGCGCCGGCACGGTCGTCCTGATCGAGGAGGGCGCCCTGCTCGCCCAGGTTGCGCGAACCGGCGCGCCGGCTCGGATGGCCACGGACGACCCCGGCGTGCCCGCGGAGCTCCACCAGCGGCTGCTTGCGCTCGGCGTCACGTCCGTCGTCGCCGCCCCGATCGTCGTAGCGGGCGAGATCTGGGGCGCGCTCGCCGTCTCGGTCACGCGCGACCTGCGGTTTGCGGCCAACGCCGAGGAGCGGCTCGGGCAGTTCGCCGGCCTCGTCGCCGTCGCGATCGCGAATGCGCAGGCCCGTGAGGAGCTCGCGACGCTGGCCGACGAGCAGGCCGCCCTCAGCCGCGTCGCAGTCGCGGTCGCGACCGAAGGAGCGCCCTGAGCGGCTCTTCGGCCTGTCTCGGAGGAGATCGGCCGGCTGTTCGGCGCCGACGTCGCTGCGACCGTGCGCTACGTGGGAGACGCCGACGGCGCGGAGATCGTGGGCGGTTGGGAGCGAGATCGGCGGACTCGTCGCCTCCGCTCGGCGCACTCGGCTTCCGATTCAGGGCGGCGCGATCGCGCGCGTCGCGCAAACGGGCCGAACGACTCGGATCGATCTGGAGAACGGAGCCACCCGATCTCCAGGAGCAGATGGTCGCGGCAGGGGTGAGCTCGAGCAGTGGCGGCGCCGATCGTGGTCTCCGGGCGGCTCTGGGGTTCCACCTCGATCACGGTCGACGGCTCCGAGCCGATTCCCACGCGACGCCGAGACGCGGCTCGAGAAATTCACGAACCTCGTCGCAGTCGCCGTTGCAAATGCGGAGGCCCTCGAGCAGCTGACGGCGTCGCGTGCGCGCATCGTCCAGGCCGGCGACGCCGAGCGGCGGCGGCTCGAGCGGAACCTCCACGACGGTGCGCAGCAGCGGCTGGTCTCGCTCTCGCTCCGGCTTCGCATCGCCGGGTCGCGGCTCTCCGAGGACCCGGCGGCCGCGGCGGAGCTGATCGCGGAGGCGAGCGACGAGCTGGCGCTCGGGCTCGAGGAGCTCCGTGAGCTCGCTCGTGGGATCCATCCGGCTGTCCTCACCGACCACGGGCTCACGCCTGCAGTGGAGGCACTCGCCACGCGGGCCACCTTGCCCGTGGAGGTGAAGGGCCTGCCACCGGAGCGGCTGTCCGAGCCGATCGAGGCGGCCGCGTTCTACGTCGTCTCGGAGGCGCTCGCGAACGTCGCCAAGTACGCCTCGGCGAGCCATGCGCGAGTCGACCTCGACCGCGACGACGGCGTGCTCGTGGTCGAGGTCTCCGACGACGGCGTCGGGGGTGCGGACGCGGCCGGAGGAACCGGACTGCGAGGGCTCTCGGATCGAGTGGAGGCGCTCGGCGGCCGCCTCCGCGTGTCGAGCGAGCGCGGCCGGGGCACGACCGTGCGGGCCGAGCTGCCGCTCGAAGTGGAGGCCTAGTTCTGCTCGAGCAGGCGAGCCTCGACCTGGCGCCGGCGCAGGCGGAGCACGAGCCAGACGAGGAGGCCGACCAGGATGAACGGGCCCAGGACGACCGCGGCGTAGAGCAGCGCGATCGCCTCCCAGGCGAGCACGTCCTTGACGCCGTCGAGCCGGCTGCCGCCGCCGACGGCGCCGGGCTCGATCTCCTCGGTCGTCAGCGTGAGGTAGATGGTCGCCGTTCGTGCCTCCGCGCGGGTGCTGCTCAGTCCCTGACGCAGACGGGTGAGCTCGGCGCGGGAGTTCGACAGGCGAGACCGGAGCACTGCCCGGTCGGCGTTGGACAGGTTCGGCGACTCGAGCTGCTCGAGGATCGCGGCGATCCGCCGCTGCGTCGCCTCGATCTCGCGCTGCAGCGTGTCCGCCTGCTGCTGCAGGTCGTCGATGCCGTAGCGCTGGCCGACGATCGTGCCGAGCGCGGACAGCTCTGCGAGCGCGCTCTGCACCTTGGTGGTCGGGATGCGCAACGTGATCTGCGCGGCGCCGACGCCTTCGGCGGGCGCGTCGTACTGCAGCGAGGCGACGCTGCCGCCGTGGGCGAGCGCGATCCGCTGTGCCCGCTTCGTCGCGGAGGAGAGCGCGTCGACGTCGTCGACCTGCAGGCGCAGCTCGGCCTCGTAGCGCTGCAGCTGACCGGGTGCGGGCGGGACGGCGCCGCCCGAGGCGTCGCCCGCGACCGGCGGGGCCGCCAGCCGCTCCGGGGACGCGGTCTTGGTCTCGGCGTCGAACGTGGCCGTAGGGGGAGCGCTCTCGACCCGGCCGACCGCGGACTTTTCGTCGACGCCGCCGCCGACGTCGCCGCGCGTGAGCCCGATCACTCCTGCCGCGACGAGCGCGACGGCCACCGTCGCGGGCGCCACGAGCACGAGCCGGCGCCACTGGAGCAGGCCGAGGCGGGCGAGAAAGGGCTCTCGCGCCGGCTCCTGGACGGACAGGGCGCGCACGCGCTCGCGCAGCGCGGAGGGGGCGACGGGCCTGGCGGCCCGGAGCTCGTGCAGCAGCTGGTCAGACATGGATGCTCACCTTCTCCTCGAGCTTCTTCAGGGCCCGTGAAAGGCGGGTGGAGACCGCCGTCGGGCTGATACCGAGCACTCGCGCCGCTTCGTCGCCGTCCAGATCGAGCAGAACGCGCAGTGCGATCACCTCGCGCTCGCCGGCCGAGAGGGCGGCGAGCCCGGCCTCCAGGTCGGGCGACAGGCCCTCGGCGAACGAGGTGTTGACCCGCTCGGGCGCCGCCGCGCGCTCCTCTCGCCGCTGCCGGCGCTCCTCGGCGCGGAACCAGTCGAGCGCGGTGGTGCGGGCGATCTGGCAGAGCCATGTGCGGGCGCTGCCGCGTCTGGGGTCGAAGCCGCGCCACTTGCGGAGCGCCTTCTCGAACGTGTCCGCGGCGAGGTCCTCGGCGAGCGAGCGGTCGCGGGTCAGATAGACGAGATAGCCGTACACGTCGTCGAGGTGCTCCTCTGCGGTCGCGGCGAATGACTGCGTCTCCGCGTGCTGCCTCCGAGCGGAAAGCGTCATCGCCTGCACACCGTTCCTACGCCGCCGGACGGTGACTCGTCACACCTGTTGCGCGGACTCGAACAGCTCCTCCCAGCGGGCAAGCAGGCTCTGGAGCTCCGCGCGAGCCGCCCTGTGCGCCGAGAGCAGGTCGACGTCGCCCCAGTCCTCCGCCAGCCGCCGCTCGAGGTCTGCGAGCTCGAGCTCGCGCTCCTGGATCGAGCTCTCGACGAGCTCGAGCTCGCTGGGCCGTGGCCGCTTCGGCTTCTCCACGCGAGGCTTCTCCCTGCGCTCTTTCGGCGCCGGAGCCGGAGGCGCGTCCTCGCCCGCACGGATCCGCGCGTAGTCGGCCCAGCCGCCGGGATAGGAGCGCAGGGTGCCGTTCTCGACCGCGACAATCCGCTCGGCGACCGCGTCGAGCACGGCGCGGTCGTGCGACACGAGCAACACCGTGCCGGGAAAGGCCTCCAGCGCCGCCTCGAGTGCCTCGCGGCTCTCGAGGTCGAGGTGGTTCGTCGGCTCGTCCAGGAGGAGGAAGTTGGCGCCCGAGGCGACGACGAGCGCGAGCGCGAGCCGGCGCCGCTCGCCGCCGGAGAGTGCGACCACCGGCTTTTCGTGCTCGTCCCAGCCCGAGAAGAGGAAGCGGCCCAGCAGCGCCTGCGCCTGCGGCCGCTGCAGCCCGGTCGCGCCCATCGCGCACTCGAGCACGCTGCCGCGCTCGTCGAGCTCGACCTCGTGCTGGGAGAAGTACGCGACCTCGACGCCGTGGCCGAGCCGGCCGACCTCGTCGTTCACGATCGCCTCGAGCAGGGTCGACTTCCCGGAGCCGTTCGGCCCGATCAGGGCGACGTGCTCGCCGCGCTCGAGCACGAGCTCGGCGTCCTGCAACAGCTGCTTCTCGCCTGCGGCGAGGTCGAAGCCCTCCGCCTCGACCACCATCCGGCCGCTCCGCACCGGCTTCAGGAACTCGAAGCCGAGCGTGCGCCGGCCGCCGCGCGGCGCCTCGACGCGCACGGCCTCGATCCGAGCGATCTGCTTCAGCTTCGCCTGCGCCTGCCGCGACTTCGTCCCGTAGCGGAAGCGGGCGACGAAGCGCTCGAGGCGCGCGATGTCCTCGGCCTGCCGCTCGGCCCACCGCGCCTGGTTGGCGAGCCGGGCCGCCTTCTCCTGGCGCCAGACGTGCCACTTGCCGGGGAAGTACGTCGAGCGGCCGCCCTCGAGCTCGAGCACGGCGGTGCCGACGGACTCGAGGAACCAGCGGTCGTGCGCCACGAGGATGACAGCGGCGTCGATCGTCGAGAGCTCCTGCTCGAGCCACTCCATCGACTCCATGTCGAGGTGGTTCGTCGGCTCGTCCAGCAGGAGCAGATCCGGGCCGCCGGCGAGCGCGCGGGCGAGCGAGGCCCGCGTCAGCTCGCCGCCGGAGAAGGTCTCGAGCCCGCGGTCGAGGTCGGCGTCGGCGAAGCCGAGCCCGCGGAGGACGGCCGTGGCGTGGTCGCGCCAGCTGTAGCCGCCCGCGTGCTCGAGCCGGAGCTGCGCCTCGCCGTACCGGCGCAGTGTCTCGGGTGCGTGGTCGCCGCGCGCCATCGCCTCCTCGAGCCGGCGCAGCTCGCGCTCCGTCTCGACCAGGTCGGCTGCGCCGGAGAGCGCGTACTCGCGCAGCGTGTACCCGGCCGTCCGCGGCGGCCGCTGGTCGTGCAGTGCGACGCGGGCGCCCTTCTCCCAGGCGAGCTCACCTCCGGCGAGCTCGGTCTCTCCCATCAGCGCGCGGAGCAGCGTCGTCTTGCCGGCGCCGTTCGGACCCGCGAGCGCAAGCCGGTCGCGGCGTTCGACCTTGAACGAGACGCCATCGAAGAGCGGGTCGCCGGAGTGCTCCTTCCGGAGCGCGGATGCGATCAACACGGCCACCGTCACAGCGTAGTGACGGCAGGCGTGGCGTCTACGAGACGGCGGCCTCTTCCCGGACGAGCCGGCGGGCGGCATCGGCGATCGCCGCCGCGTCGATCCCGGCGGCGCCGAGCAGCTCGGCCGGCTTGCCCGACCTCGGGAGCTCGCGAACGGCGAGAACGGTCACCCGCGACGCCGAGCCACGCTCGGCGAGGGCCGCAAGCACGGCCTCGCCGAGACCGCCCTCGGCGCGGTGGTCCTCCACCGTCACGATCGGGCCGGCGAGCGAGCTCAGCGTCTCCGCGTCGATCGGCTTGACGGAGTAGCAGTCGACCACGCGGGCGGAGATCCCGTCCTCGGCGAGCGCGTCCGCCGCCTGCAGCGCCTCGTGCACGGTGATCCCCGCGGCCACGAGCGCGACGTCGTCCCCGTCGCGCAGCGTCCGCGAGCCGCCGACCGGAAACTCGTCGTCCGGTCCGTAGAGCACGGCCGTGTCCGAGCGCGTCGTGCGCAGGTACGAGATCCCCTCGAGATCAGCCATCGCCTGGACGAGCTTGGCCGTCTGGTTTCCGTCGCAGGGGTAGAGCACGGTCGAGCCGTTGATCGCCCTGAACTCGGCGAGGTCCTCGAGGCCCATCTGGGACGGGCCGTCCTCGCCGATCGAGACACCGGCGTGCGAGCCGCACAGCTTCAGCGTCGCGCGGCTGACCGCGGCCATGCGGACGAAGTCGTAGGCGCGGGAGAGGAAGGCCGCGAAGGTGGAGCAGAACGGCTTCCAGCCGAGCACCTGCAGCCCGACCGCGGCCGCGACCATCTGCTGCTCCGCGATGTACATCTCGAAGTACCGGTCCGGGTGCGCGTCGCGGAAGATCTCGGCGAAGGTCGAGTTCGAGACCTCGCCGTCGAGCGCGACGACGTCTCCCTGCTCACCGCCGAGGGCCGCGAGCGCCTCGCCGTAGGCCTTGCGCGTCGAGACCTTGCCGCCGATCTCGTAGCGCGGCCACTCCTGTGGCGACGGCTCGAACCGGTGCGGCTCGGCCGGTTCGGGCTTGCGCACGTCGACGGTGAGGTTCCGGAGGCCGCCCATCTCCGCGAGCGCCTCCTCGGCGTCCTCAGCCGAGGTCGCCTTGCCGTGCCAACCTTCCTGGTTCTCGAGCTTCGAGTAGCCCTTGCCCTTGATCGTCTTCGCGACGATCGCCGTCGGCCGGCCGGTGGTCGACTCGGCCTCGCGGTAGGCCTCGTCGATCTGCGCCACGTCGTGGCCGTCGATCTCGATCGCGTGCCAGCCGAACGCGCGCAGGCGGTCGGAGTACGAGGAGAGGTCCCAGCCGTGCATCGTCTCGCCGCGCTGGCCGAGCCGGTTGACGTCGACGATCGCAGTCAGGTTGTCGAGCTCGTAGAAGGCGGCGTGCTCGGCCGCCTCCCACATCGATCCCTCGGCCATCTCGCTGTCGCCGCAGATCACCCAGACCCGGATCGGCAGCCGGTCGAGCCGCTTGCCCGCGAGCGCCATGCCGACGCCGATCGGGAGCCCTTGGCCGAGCGAGCCGGTCGCGACGTCGACCCACGGCAGCACCGGCGTCGGGTGCCCCTCGAGCCTCGAGCCGAACTGGCGGTAAGTGAGGAACTCCTCCTCCGAGACGACGCCGGCGGCCCGGAAGAGGCCGTAGACGAGCGGCGATGCGTGTCCCTTCGAGAAGACGAGCCGGTCGTTGGCCGGGTTGTGCGGCTCGTCGAAGTCGTAGCGGAAGTGGGAGGCGAGGAGGACCGCGGCGAGGTCTGCCGCCGACATCGACGAGGTCGGATGCCCCGAGCCGGCCTTCGCGCTCGCGCGCACCGCGTCCACCCTGAGCTGCTGTCCCAGCTCGCGCCAGAGCTCGTTCTCGTCCATGGCCTCCCGCTTCCCGTTTCCGGTTTGCCGTAACGTAACCGCGATGAGGATCGCGGTCGCGTTCGACCACCGCGGCGTCAAGCTGCGGGAGCGCGTGCTCGACGAGCTCGGCGGGCTCGGGCACGAGGTCGTCGACCTCGGCACCGACTCCGACGCCGAGCGCGTCGACTACCCCGACAAGGCGAGGGAGGTCGGCGAGGCGATCCTCAGCGGCGAGGCGGAGCGCGGGATCCTCGTCTGCGGCTCCGGCGTCGGGGCGTCGATCGCGGCCTGCAAGCTCGACGGGATCCGCGCCGCGATCTGCCACGACGTCTACTCCGCGCACCAGGGCGTCGAGCACGACGACATGAACGTGCTCTGCCTCGGCTCCGGGGTCGTCGGCGCCGATCTCGCGGCCGATCTCGTCCGCGCCTTCCTGGCGGCACGATTCGACGGCGGCGAGCGTTATGTGAAGAGACTGGAAAAGGTTGAAGCGTTGGAAAGGGCAGGTCATGGCTGAATCGAAGCTCCACCAGCTCTCGGCGAAGGGACAGTCGGTCTGGATCGACTCGATCTCGCGCGAGTGGCTCCAGAACGGCTTCCTCGAGAAGCTGATGCGCGAAGACGCCGTGGTCGGCGTCACCTCGAACCCGACGATCTTCCAGAAGGCCCTCGCCGGCGGCACGTGGTACGACGAGCAGTTGCGCGGGGTCCTGCGCGAAGAGCACGAGCCGAAGGAGGTCTTCTACCGGCTCGCTGTGGACGACATACAGGACGCCTGCGACATGCTCCGGCCGGTCTGGGACGGCGGCGGTGGCAAGGACGGCTACGTCTCGATGGAGGTCGACCCGACGCTCGCGTACGAGCTCGAGGCGACGATCGAGGAGGCCATGCGCCTGCACGAGTGGATCGACCGCCCGAACCTCTTCGTCAAGATCCCGGCGACCGAGCCTGGTCTCGGCGCGATCGAGGAGTGCATCTCCCGCGGCCGCTCGATCAACGTCACGCTGATCTTCTCGCTCGACCGCTACGCGGCGGTCGCGGAGGCGTACCTGAAGGGGCTGGAGCGGCTGGTCGACGGCGGCGGCGATCCGACGCGCGTCGCCTCGGTCGCGTCGTTCTTCGTCTCCCGGGTCGACACCGAGGCGGACAAGCGGCTCGAGCATGCCCCCGAGCTGCGGGGGAAGCTCGCGATCGCGAACGCCAAGCTCGCCTACGCGAAGTACAAGGAGCTCTTCGCCGGGCCGCGCTGGGAGGCCCTCGCCGCGAAGGGCGCGACGCCGCAGCGCTGCCTGTGGGCGTCCACGTCGACGAAGAACCCGGACTACCCGGACACCATGTACGTCGACGAGCTGATCGGGCCGGAGACCGTGAACACGATGCCGGTCGAGACGATCGAAGCGTTCCAGGACCACGGCACGGTCGCGCTCACGCTCGAGCGGGGGCTGGACGAGGCACGCGCGCTCCTCGAGGAGCTCGCCCGCGTCGGGGTCGACTACGACGACGTCACCGACACGCTCGAGCGTGAGGGGGTCGAGAAGTTCTCCGACTCGTTCGAGGAGCTGCTGGACGGGATCCGGGCAAAGCGGAGCGAGCTCGCTCCGGCGTGACGTCGCTGGTCGAGCGGATCTGGGCCTACGACGCGTCCGTCTGGACCGGTTCGGGCGAAGACCGCTGGCTCGGCTGGCTCGACGTGCACACGCGGGTTCGCGCGCACGCCGGCGAGCTGCGCGCGTTCGCCGAGTCGGCGGGAGACCAGTTCGACGACGTCGTCCTCCTCGGCATGGGGGGCTCGTCGCTCGCTCCAGAAGTGCTACGGCGCACCTTCGGCGGCACGTCCTTCCACGTCCTCGACACGACGCATCCGGCGGCGATCCGCCGGCTCGAGCAGGACGTCGAGCTCGAGCGGACCCTCTTCATCGCCTCCTCCAAGTCCGGCTCGACGATCGAGACCCGCTCGCACCTCGAGTACTTCTGGGAGCGCTGCGGCGGCCGGGGCGCGCAGTTCGTGGCCGTCACCGACCCCGGCTCAGAGCTCGAACAGGTGGCCAACGAGCGCGGCTTCCGCGCGACGTTCGCGGGGGAGCCCGAGGTGGGCGGGCGCTACTCGGCGCTCTCGATGTTCGGGATGGTGCCTGCGGCGCTGCTCGGGGTCGACCTCGAGCGCTTCCTCGACGCGGCAGCCGAGACGGCCGACGCGTGCCGAGGCGAGGAGGGCAATCCCGGGCTCGAGCTCGGTCTCCGCCTTGGGGAAGGGTGGAAGGCAGGGCGAGACAAGGTCTGCCTCGACGACGACCCGTCCGGGTTCGGCCTCTGGGCCGAGCAGCTCCTCGCGGAGTCGACCGGCAAGCAGGGCAAGGGTCTCGTGCCTGCGCCCGGCGAGCCGGCTGACGGCCCCGACCGCCAGCGCGGCGAGGTCGAAGTTGAGGATCCCTACCGGCTCGGGGCGGAATGGTTCCGGTGGGAGTTCGCGACCGCGGTCGCCGGTCACGTGCTCGGGATCAATCCGTTCGACCAGCCCGACGTGCAGGCGGCGAAGGACAAGACGAACGAGGTGCTCGGAGCGCGGCGAGCTCGCGCTCGATCCGGCCGGGATCAGTCGACGAGCTGTTGGCCCAGGCAGAACCGAGGGCGATTACGTCGTGATCCAGGCCTTCATCGATCCGGCCCGCGAGGGCGAGCTCGCTCCTCTCGCAGCGCGTGCGCGTGAGACCGGGTGCGTCGTCACGAGCGGCCTCGGCCCCCGCTACCTGCATTCGACCGGCCAGCTCCACAAGGGCGGGCCGAACACCGGCCTCTTCGTCCAGGTCGTCGACGAGACCGGCGACGAGCTGCCGATTCCCGGACGCGAGTTCGGCTTCGGCCGCCTGCTCCGCTCGCAGGCGGCAGGCGACTTCGCCGCGCTGCAGGAGCGGGGCCGTCGCGTGATCCGACTCCGATTGGAGGATCTCTAGTCATGCAACTCGGCATGGTGGGCCTCGGACGGATGGGCTCGGGCATGACGAAGCGGCTCGAGCGTCACGGCCACGACGTCAAGACGTACGACCCGAACGTCGAGTCGACGGCGAAGACGCTGCGCACGCTCGCGAAGCAGCTCGACACACCGCGCCACGTCTGGCTGATGGTGCCGTCGGGGGAGGTCACCGAGGACACGGTCGAGAAGCTGATCGGGGTCCTCGAGCCCGGGGACACGATCATCGACGGCGGCAACTCGAACTTCCGCGACTCGCAGCGCCGCTACGCGGCCGCCCGCAAGGCGAAGCTGCAGTTCGTCGACGTGGGCGTCTCCGGCGGGATCTGGGGGCTCGAGGTGGGGTTCTGCCTGATGGCGGGCGGCGACAAGGGGCCGGTGCGCAGGCTGCGCCCGGTCTTCGAGGCGCTCGCGCCGCCGGACGGCTGGGCCCACGTCGGCGTGTCGGGCGCCGGTCACTACACGAAGATGGTCCACAACGGGATCGAGTACGGGCTGATGCAGGCGTATGCGGAGGGCTTCGAGCTGATGAACCAGTCCGAGTTCGAGCTCGACCTCTCGGAGATCGCGGGGATCTGGCGCTACGGCTCCGTCGTGCGCTCCTGGCTCCTGGAGCTGCTGCACGAGGCGCTCGAACAGTACGGCGACGGGCTCGACGACATCGCGCCGTACGTCGAGGACTCCGGCGAGGGCAGGTGGACGATCAACGCGGCGATCGACAGCGCGACACCCTTGCCGGCGATCACGGCCGCGCTCTACAGCCGCTTCGCGTCGCGTCGCGAGATCGACTTCTCGGCCAAGGTGCAGGCGGCGCTCCGCAACCAGTTCGGCGGCCACGCCGTCAAGGCGGCGAAGCAGGCGAAGCGGCGCGGCGCCAGGTGAGCACGGCGGAGGAGAACCCGCTCCTCGAAGGGCTGAGGCTCCCGCGCACGCCCGATCCGTGCGCGCTCGTCATCTTCGGCGCCTCCGGCGACCTGACGAGGCGCAAGCTCTTTCCGGCGCTCTACTCGCTCGCCGTCCGGCGCCTGCTGCCCGAGCGCTTCGGGATCGTCGGCGTGGCGCGTACCGAGCAGACGACGAAGCAGTGGATCGCCGAGATGAAGAAAGCCGTCGCCGAATATGGCCGCGACGAGCTGCGGGCCGACGTCTGGGACGAGCTCGCGGCGGGGAATGCGCTACGTCGCGACCGACTTCGCCGACGACAAGGGAGAGGATGCAGTCGTCGACGCGCTCCGCGAGCTCGACGAGCTACGGGGAACCGGCGGCAACCGTGTCTACTACCTCGCCGTGCCGCCGGTGGCGTTCGAGATGATCGTGGACGAGCTCGGCGAGCGTCGCAGCGCCGACGGGTGGACGCGGTTGATCATCGAGAAGCCGTTCGGGCACGACCGCGACTCGGCGCGGGCGCTGAACGAGACAGCTGCGCAGGCATTTCAGCGAGGAAGAGATCTTCCGGATCGACCACTACCTCGGCAAGGAGACGGTCCAGAACATGCTCGCGCTTCGCTTTGCGAACGGCATCTTCGAGCCGATCTGGAACCGTCAGTTCATCGACCACGTCCAGATCACCGTCACCGAGATGATCGGGATCGAGGGCCGCGCGACGTTCTTCGAGCGGGCCGGGATGATCCGGGACATCTTCCAGAATCACCTGCTGCAGCTCGTCGCGCTCACGGCGATGGAGCCCCCGATCGACTTCACCGCCGACTCGGTCCGGAACGAGAAAGTGAAGGTGCTGCGGTCCTTGCACACACCCGGGCCGAAGTCGGTCGTCCGCGGCCAGTACGGGCGCGGGCTCATCGAGGGGGAGGAAGTGCCGGGCTACCGCGAGGAGGAGGGCGTCGCGCGCGATTCCAATACCGAGACGTACGTGGCGGCGAAGCTCTACGTCGACAACTGGCGTTGGGCCGATACCCCGTTCTACGTCCGCGCGGGCAAGCGTCTGGCCCGGCGCGAGACGACGATCGCGATCCAGTTCCAGCGAGCGCCGCACCCGCCGTTCGCCGAGATCGCCGGCGAGGGTCTGCGTCCGAACGTCCTCCTGATCCACGTGCAACCCGACGAGGGCGTCTCGCTCGCGGTCGGCGCGAAAGTTCCCGGCGCGGGCATGACGATCCGGACGGTGCATATGGACTTTCTCTACGGCGGCGCCTTCCGCACCGGGCTCCCCGAGGCCTACGAGCGGCTCATTCTCGACGCGATGCTGGGCGACGCGACCCTGTTCACGCGGGCGGACGAGGTCGACGAGCAATGGGCCCTCGTGGACGCGATCGTCGCGTCGTGGCGCCGCGACCGGCCCTCGTTCCCGAACTATCCGGCGGGGACGTGGGGCCCGCCTCAAGCGGACGAGCTGCTGCACCGCGACGGCCGCTCCTGGAGGCGGCATTGAGCATCGTCGAGGAGGTCGAGCGGCAACTGGCGGACCTCCGCCTGCAGGAGGCGGAAACGGCGGAGGGCGGGCCGGTGCTGCGCACGAGCGTGATGACGCACGTCGCCTGGGCCCCGCCCGCCTGGGCGGCGGCCGCGCGACGGACGTTGGCAGGGCTCGAGGAGCGGCATCCGTCGCGGACGATCCTGCTCTTTCCGCAGCCACGCCGCGGGGACGGGATCGAGGTTGCCGTCTCGCTGCGCTGCTACGCCCTGCCGGGCGTGACCCGCGAGGTGTGCTCCGAGGTGATCGAGCTCCGGATCGGCGGCAAACGTATCCGGGCGCCGGCGTCGATCGTGCAACCGCTCCTGATCTCCGACCTGCCGACGTTCTGCCGCTGGCGCGGGCTGCCGCCGTGGAGAAAGCCGGAGCTCGAGCAGCTCGCCGACGTCTGCGACCGGCTCGTCGTCGACTCCTCCGAGTGGCGCGGGCTGCCGAAGGCCTACGCCGAGCTCGTCAAGCTCTTCGACCGGATCGCGGTCTCGGACATCGCTTGGGGACGCAGCCTCGGGTTGGAGGGCGCGCCTCGCCGAGCTCTGGCCGGGGATCGCGAACGCGAAGCGGATCTCGGTGACGGGCCCGAAGGCCGACGCGCTCTTGCTCGCGGGCTGGCTTCGTTCACGGCTCGGGACGAGGCTTGCGCTCACCCACCGCTCGGCAGCGGAGCTCGAGCGCGTCCTCGTCGACGGCGAGCCGGTCAGGCCGCCGCGGGGCGGCACGCCGAGCGCGAGCGACCTCCTCTCCGCCGAGCTCGACGTGTTTGGCCGCGATCCGGTCTACGAGGCGGCCGTCACCGCAGCTCGCTGACGTCGAGGCGACCGTTCCACGAGACGGACGCCTCGTGGCGGCCGCCGGCCTCCTCGACGACGATCTTCATCGGCGCCCAGTCCCAGATCGCGAGGTCGGGCGCGTCAACGGCGACTTCGGCGGCACCCTCGGCGACGAGCATGTGCGCCCAGAAGTCGCCGAAGCCGCGCACGTGCCACGCCCGCTCGACCAGAGGAGGCGGGTTTCGCGCGCGGACGAGAACGGTGGCGTCTTCGATCCGCTCGATCTGGGAGACGTGGATCCTCGCGCCGTCGGCGTAGGCTCCTGCGCCTCGCTCCGCCCACCACCGCCGGCCGAGGGCCGGCGCGGAGACGACCGCGATCCGGTCGGCGAATGCGAGCTGCGTCGCCCAGACCGGGATCCCGCGGGTGTAGTTGCGAGTGCCGTCGATCGGGTCGAGGATCCAGCCGCTCGCGTCGGCGCCGCCTTCCTCCTCGCCGAGGACCGGCTCCCCCGGTCGCTCGCGCGCGAGCCTGGTCCGCAGCGCCGCTTCGACGGCGCGGTCGGCCTCCGAGACCGGCGTCAGGTCGGGCTTCGTCTCCACGCGCAAGTCGGCGGCGCGGAAGCGGGCGAGCGCGATCGCGTCTGCGTCGTCGGCGAGGGAGAGGGCGAAGGCGAGGTCGGGGCTCATGCGACGGCGGCGAGCAGGCGGCCGGCGGCGAGGACGAGCGCATCGTCGCCGGCGCGGCCGGCGATCTGGAGCGAAGCGGGCAGCCCGTCCTCGGCCGGGCCGCAGGGCAGCGCGAGCGCGGGCCAGCCGAGCGCGGAGAACGGGTAGGTGAAGCGGATCAGCGACTCACGGACGTCGAGGTCGCCCGGCGCCACGCCGCGCTGCAGGCGCGGCGCGACGACCGGCAGCGTCGGCGTCAGCACGAGGTCGAGCCCGTCGAGCGCCTCCTCTGCCTGCTCCCGGTACTCCTGCCGGGCCCGGGCAGCGTGGTCCACCTCGGCATCGCGGACGGCGAGGCACTTCTCGACCTTCAGCCGGACGTCCTCGCCGTAGGCCTCTGCGTTCTCGGCGAAGAGCTCGCGGTGGACGTCGGCCACCTCGCGCATGAAGAGCGCGTAGGTCTCGGACGGGACAAGGGGCAGCTCGACGGTGCGCCGCCGCGGGAAGCGGGCCGCGGCTGCCTCCACGCGGGCGCGGACGAGCGGGTCGGCGAGCTCCGTCCAGGCGACTCCGACCTCGAGCTCCTCGCGTGACCCGAGCGCGCGCGGCGCGAAGTCGGGCGAGAGGGCTTGGAGCATCCGCTCGCAGCCGTCGACGTCGAGGGCGAGCGGCCCGGCGACGTCGTAGCTCGCCGCCAGGGGCCAGCAGCCGTCGAGCGGAACGAGGCCGTACGTCGGCTTGAAGCCGATCACGCCGCAGCAGGCGGCCGGGATCCGGACCGAGCCGGCGGAGTCGGTGCCGAGCGCCGCGTCGGCGAGCCCGGCCGTGAGCGCGGCGGCGGACCCGCCGCTGGAGCCGCCGGCGACGCGGCCCGGGAAGAGCGGGTTGGGGACGTCGCCGAAGTGCGGGTTCTCGGACGTCGTCCCGTACGCGAACTCGTGCAGGTTCGCCTTGCCGACCGTCGCGTAGCCCGCGTCCTCGAGCAGGCGCACCGCCGAGGCCGTCTTGGACGGCATGTGGCCCGCGAAGACCGCGGAGCCGTAGGTCGTCTCCACCCCGGCCGTGTCGAAGAGATCCTTGACCGCCAGCCGGATCTCCGGGCGGCGGCGACTCCGGCTGGGCCAGGAAGATCGTCAGTCGAGGGCCAGGTAGAGGAGCGCGACTGCGATGGTGCCGGCGAAGAGGAGCACGAAGATCGCGAAGAGAGCCCAGCCCAGCACGAGGTTCTTCCGCTCGAGCTCGGGGGTCATGTCGGTCACAGGAGCACCGGATCCACGGCCGCCGCGACGAAGAGCAGCGCCAGGTAGAGGAGCGAGTAGTGGAAGAGGACGCCCGCGTGCCGCCGCGTCGGGTGCCGGCGCAGCTGCCAGGCGAGGCCGAGGAAGACGGCCCCGAGCAGCGCGGCGGCTACCGAGTAGAGCGGGCCGAGCGAGAGGCCGACGGCGAGCGTGAACGCGACCATGCCGACCGAGTAGAGGACGATCTGGCGCGTCGTCTCGGCCTCGCCGCGGACGACCGGCAGCATCGGCACCTTCGCCGCCGCGTAGTTCTCCTTGATCAGCAGGGCAAGGGCCCAGAAGTGCGGCGGCGTCCAGAGGAAGACGATCAGGAAGAGCCACAGCGCGGGCAGGCCGAGGTTCCCGGTCGCGGCCGCGTAGCCGACGAGCGGCGGCACCGCCCCTGCCGCACCGCCGATGACGATGTTCTGAGGCGTCGAGCGCTTCAGCCAACGGGTGTAGACGAGGACGTAGAAGAGGTTGCCGACGAGCGCGAGCGTCGCCGTGAGCGTGTTGACGACGCTGGCAAGCAGGACGAACGAGAGCGCCGAGAGGACGAGCCCGAACTCGAGCGCCCGCGCCGCGGGGACACGGCCGGCCGCGACCGGTCGCCGCTCGGTGCGCTTTCCCATCAGCCGGTCGATGTCGGCGTCGAGCACGTGGTTGAGCGCGCTGGCGCCGCCGCATGCGAGCGCGAGACCGACCATCGTGGCGACGAAGAGGCCGCCGTCGGGCACGCCCTGCGCCCCGACGAACATGCCTGCGCCGCCCGTGAGCAGGAGCAGCGTCATGATCCGCGGCTTCGTCAGCGTCACGTAGTCGCGCCACGGTCCCGACGACACCGGCTTCCCCCGGAAGCACTGGGCGCAGGAGACGAGCGCGGCCGCGAGCGAGAGCGAGGCGAGAGCGACGTGGACGCCGTCGGCCGTCACGGCTGCCGCGGCGCCGAAGAGCGCGACGGCGACGAGCGCAGGTGGCAGCAGCCGCCGGTGCACGAGCCAGGCGGCCACCGCGACCGCCGCGAGCGGCGGTGCGGCGAGCGCCGAGACGTACTCGTGCCCGAGCCCGAGCGTCCCCGAGACGACCGCGAGCAGCGCCCCGAGCGCGCCGAGCAGCGCTGCGAGCTGCAACCACGGTCCCGGCCTGGTCGGGCTAGAGCTCACCACGCTCCTGCAGCCGCCTGCGCAGGTCGTGCAGCGGCCGCGCGCTCGTGACGTAGGGGACGCTGTCGAAGTTGTGCGGCGGGGGCGGGGAGGTCGTATACCACTCGAGCGTGTCGCCGAGCCAGGGGTCGTTTCCCGCCCGCTTGCCCTTCCTCGAGCGCCAGATGTTCCAGAGGAGGACGAGGATTCCGAGCCCCATCACGTACGAGCCGATCGACGAGGTCAGGTTGTAGGCCTCCCAGAGGCCGCCCTCGGAGTAGGTGTAGATCCGGCGCGGCATCCCGAGCAGGCCGAGCATGTGCTGCGGGAAGAACGTCACGTTGAAGCCGATGAAGACGAGCCAGAAGGTCAGCTTGCCGAGCCGCTCGTTGAGCATCCGCCCGAACATCTTCGGCCACCAGTAGTGCAGCCCGCCGAGGATCCCGAGCACCGAGCCGCCGAAGAGGACGTAGTGGAAGTGCGCGACCACGTAGTACGTGTCGTGCACCTGCCAGTCGATCGGGAAGGCGGCCAGGAAGATTCCAGAGAGGCCGCCGATCGTGAAGACCGAGACGAAGCCGAGCGCGAACAGCATCGGCGTGTCGAAGTGGATGTTGCCGCGCCAGAGCGTCGCGAGCCAGTTGAAGATCTTCACGCCCGTCGGCACCGCGATCACCATCGAGGCGATCATGAAGAACGCGTTCAGGAAGCTCGGCATCCCGACCGTGAACATGTGGTGCGCCCAGACGAGCATCGAGAAGAACGCGATCCCCGCGGTCGAGAAGGCGACCGCGTAATAGCCGAAGATCGGCTTGCGCGCGAACACCGGGATGATCTCGGAGATCATCCCGAAGACGGGCAGCACCATGATGTAGACCTCGGGGTGCCCGAAGAACCAGAACGCGTGCTGGTAGAGCACCGCGCTGCCGCCCTCTTCCGGATTGAAGAAGTCCGTCCAGCCTTGCCGGTCGGTCAGCAGCATCGTCAGCCCGGCGGAAAGGGTCGGCAGCACGATCACGAGCAGCACCGCATACGTGCCGATCGCCCAGATGAAGAGCGGCATGCGCGTCCAGGTCATGCCGCGCGTGCGCATGTTCTGGATCGTGACGATGAAGTTGATCGCCCCCGCGAGTGACGAGAGCGTGAGGATGTGCAGCGAGAGGATCCAGAGGTCCTGGCCGTTCCCCTCGGACTGGAGCGAGAGCGGCGGATACGAGGTCCAGCCCGACCTGGCCGCTCCGCCCTCGGCGAAGAACGAGAGCAGGAGCACGACCCCGCCGAAGAGGAAGAGCCAGTACGACATCGCGTTCAGGCGCGGGAACGCCATGTCGCGGGCGCCGATCATCAGCGGCACCAGGAAGTTGCCGAACCCGGCGAGGATCGGCACGACGACGAGGAAGACCATCGTCGTGCCGTGCATCGTCATGACCTCGTTGTACGAGTCTTTGGTCAGAAAGTCGTTGTTCGCCTGCGCGAGCTGGGTCCGCATCAGGGCCGCCATCAGGCCGCCGGCGAGGAAGAAGAGCCCTGCGGTGACGATGTAGAGGATCCCGATCCGCTTGTGGTCGACGGTGACGAGCCAGCTGACGACGCGGCCGCGCTGCCAGGTCGGCACGGGGCTCGGCGCCGGCTGCGGCGCCCGCTCGACGTCAACCGCCACCGAGCACCTCCTCCTCGAGGTAGTCGGTCAGCGCTTCCATCTGCCGGTCGTCCCAGTCCCGGCCGACCGGCGGCATCTCCCCGCGCCCGTTGCGGACGACTTCTTCGACCGCCTCCGTGTTGGCGAGCAGCTGGTTGCCCCGCAGCCGCGGGCCGATGTCGCCCTCGCCGCCGAGGCCGTGGCACTTCTCGCAGGCGCCCTGGAACGTCTCCTCGCCGAGCGTGGAGTCACCCGACTCCTGGGCGCTCGCCTCCTCCTCGAGCCACTGCTCGAACTCGTCGCGCGGCATCGCCTCCACGTCGGCCTTCATCGCCGCGTGCTGGATGCCGCAGAGCTCCGCGCACTGACCGCGGTACGTCCCGGCTGCTTGCGCGTTGAACCAGGTCTCGTTCACCACGCCGGGGATCGCGTCGATCTTGCCGCCGAGCGCGGGAATCCACCAGGAGTGGATCACGTCGAATTCGGGCGCGGTCACGTTCAGCTTGACGGCCTGGCCGACGGGGGCTCGAAGCGTGTCGACGGCGATCACACCGTTCGGGTACCTGAAGCTCCAGTAGTAGCGATAGCCCCGGACTTCGACGTCGACGCGGCCGCCCTCGGCGCTGGCGCTGGGAACGTCCTGGATCCCCGGCAGCTTGTAGAAGACGAAGGAGCCGATCGCAACGAGGATCAGCACCGGCGCGACCGTCCACGCCAGCTCCAGGTTGGTGTTGCCGTGGATCTGCGCCCCGTCCTCGGCGCGCGCACGGCGCCGGCGCCGGTAGCGGATGATGAACCAGATCAAGGAGCCCTGGACGAGCACGAAGATCGCGCCCGTGAAGATGGAGACCCAGACGTAGCTCTCCATGATCCCTTCGGCGTTCGGCGACTCGGGTGGGACCGGGGCGATGCCGCCGTTCCCCGCCACGGCCGTGCCCGAGAGCGCGAGCCCGAAGAGGGCAGCGAGTGCGAGGGAGCGGCGCACGAGCCTGCAATTCTATGAAGGTGGCTGAGGCGCTGCGCAGCGGAACCCGCGTCGACTTGCCGTCCTGGGTGGAGCGGCCGTTCGAGGTCTACGTGAACGGCGTGGCGCAGCAGGAGGGCGCCGACTTCCGCGTCGAGAACGGATCGCTCGTCTTCTCGCGCGAGCTCCACCAGGAGGGCCGCCTCGGCTTCTGGCGCTGGGCCTCGATCACGTTCGGCGTGGCGGGCACCTACCGCCGCAACGACGTCGTCGACGTCGTCCACGAGCAGGGCGGTCGCCGGGCGGTCGCGAGCGGCCTGCCGCTCGCCGGCTAGCACGCGCTGCGCTCGGCAGGCGACCCGCCGCCGCGGTCGCCCCGCGCAGCCGCTGGGCGAGCTCGTCCGAGAGGAGGCCCGGCTCGAGCTGCCACTGCCAGTTGCCGTACGGCTCGCCGGGCCTGTTCATCCGACCCTCGCTGCCGAGGCCGAGCACGTCCTGCACCGGCACCATCGCGAGGGCGGCGCGGGACGAGAGCGCGAGCTCGAGCATCTGCCACGGGTCGCGCTCCGGCCAGCTGCCCCTGAGCGTGTCCGTGTCGTGCGTCGTCGTGTAGACGACCTGGCGCGCACGATGGTTCTCGAGCGCGTGTGGATTGTCCGGCTCGGGGTTGAACGCCCAGAGGAGAACGGCCATCCCGGGAAAGCCGAGGGCGTCCCGGAGCTTCTCGACGTCCTTCGTGATCACGCCGAGGTCCTCGGCAATCACCGGTAGCTCCCCGAGCTCCGACTCGGCGGCCCGAAAGAGCGCCTCGCCCGGTCCGGGCAGCCAGTGACCCGTGCGGGCGTCGAGCTCGTGCTCGCCCTCCGGGATCGCCCAGAAGGCCGCGAAACCTCGGAAGTGGTCGATGCGGACGAGGTCGAAGAGCGCGAACGTGCGGCGCAGCCGCTCGATCCACCAGCGGTAGCCGTCGCGGGCGACCGCGTCCCAGTCGAAGAGCGGGTTGCCCCAGTGCTGGCCCATCGGCCCGAGCTTGTCCGGCGGCGCCCCCGCGACGACGCCCGGCAGGAAGAGGTCGGGATGCGCCTGGTGGTCGACGCTCCCCTGGGCGACGTAGATCGGGACGTCGCCGATCACCCTGATCCCCCGTTCGCGCGCGTACGCGCGCAGCGCCGACCACTCGCGCTCGAAGCGCACCTGGTCGGCGATCGTGCCGCCGAGGCGTGCCCAGTCCTCGATCCAGAAGGCATTGGCGCGTCGGAAGGCGTTGCGCTCGCCCGCGGTGACCTTCGCTCTCGGCTCTGCCAGGAAGCCGTTCCAGGCCGCGAACGCGGACGAGGAGGCGTACGGCGAGCCGAGGTCGTCGGGCGGTCCCAGCGGGAGCACCTGCCACCAGCTCTGGCCCGCGGCGGCGAGCCAGTCGACAAAGGCGTAGGCCTCGGTCCCCGAGGGTGCCGCCCGGCAGCGAGGTCGGGTGCAGCACGATCCCGCTCGATCGTTGAAGCTCCATGGCGCTCTATACCGAATCGACGCCCGCGAGCATTCCGGAACCGTGCCCCTTCCCACGACCAGACAACTACCGGCCCGCATCCAGATCCAGGCGGTGCAGCCGCAGGTCGACTGCGGCCGCTATCCGGTCAAGCGGACCGAGGGCGACCTGGTGGAGGTCTCGGCGAACGTCTTCAAGGACGGCCACGACATCCTGCGCGCGGTCGTCCGCTACCGGCGCGCGGGCGCCCGCAGGTGGCAGGAGCGGCCGCTCGAGCCGGTCGGCAACGATCGCTGGGAGGGCGGTTTCGAGGTGGCGGAGCTGGGGCGCTGGCAGTTCACGATCGAGGTGTGGGTCGACCGGTACGCGACGATGCTCGACGAGCTCGACCGCAAGCTCGCGGCGGGACAGACGGACCTCGCCGGCGAGCTGGCGGAGGCGGAGCTCTTGTTCGGACCGGGTGACCTCGACACGTGGCACGCTGCCGCACCCCGGCTCGGCGAGAGGGACCGGCACGGGAAGACCTCGCTTGCGCGGCCGCTCGAGGTCGACGTCGAGCGCGAGCGCGCCCGCTTCGGCAGCTGGTACGAGCTCTTCCCGCGCTCCTGGGGCGGCTTCGAGGGTGTGCAGCGGGCGCTGCCGCAGCTCGCGGAGCTCGGCTTCGACGTGGTCTACCTGCCCCCGATCCACCCGATCGGGACGACGAACCGCAAGGGCCGGAACAACGCCCTCGTCGCGGAGAAGAGCGATCCCGGGAGCCCGTGGGCGATCGGGGGCCCGGAGGGCGGCCACGACGCCGTCCACCCCGAGCTCGGGACGCTAGAGGACTTCGACCGTCTCGTGGAGGCTGCGCGGGCGCACGGCCTGGAGATCGCGCTCGACTTCGCGATCCAGTGCTCGCCCGACCATCCCTGGCTGCGCGAGCACCCGGAGTGGTTCAACCGGCGCCCCGACGGGACGCTCAAGTACGCCGAGAACCCGCCGAAGCGCTACCAGGACATCTACAACGTCAACTTCGACTCCGAGGACTGGCGCGGTCTCTGGGAGGCGCTCCGCGATGTCGTGCTCCACTGGTGCCGGCACGGCGTTCGCGCCTTCCGCGTCGACAACCCGCACACGAAGTCGGTGCCGTTCTGGGAGTGGCTGATCGGCGAGGTGCGCGCGGAGTTCCCCGACACCATCTTCTTCTCGGAGGCGTTCACGCGGCCGGCGATGATGACGACGCTCGCGAAGATCGGCTTCAGCCAGTCGTACACCTACTTCACGTGGAAGAACACGAAGGCCGAGTTGCAGGAGTTCCTCGGCATGCTGCTCGAGTGGGCGCCCTTCTACCGCCCGAACTTCTTCGCGAACACGCCGGACATCCTCCACGAGTACCTGCAGGAGGGCGGCCCGCCGGCGTTCGCGACGAGGCTCGTGCTCGCCGCAACGCTCTCTCCTTCCTACGGGATCTACTCCGGCTACGAGCATTTCGAGCGCGTGCCGGTGGCCCACGGGAGCGAGGAGTACCTCGACTCGGAGAAGTACGAGGTCAAGCGGCGCGCGCTCGACGGGCCGCTGCTGCCGCTCGTGCGGCGGCTGAACGAGATCCGCCGCAGCGAGCCTGCGCTGCAGCGCTTCGAGAACCTCCGCCTGCTCGAGACGCATGGCGAGCACGTGTTCGCGTACGTGAAGGGGACGGAGATCGCGGTTGCGGTCAACCTCGACCCGCACACCCCGCGCGAGGACGTCGTCGTCGTGTCGCCCGACCTGGGGCTGCCCGAGCAGTTCCCCGTGCTCGACCTGCTCACGGGCGCGCGCTACCGCTGGCGGATCGGCCGCAACTACGTCGGCCTTGCGCCGGGCCAGGCCCATGTGCTCAAGGTGGGAGTGTGAGCCCTGACGTGCAGCGATTTACCGTTTGCGAACCACATTCGGTGTCAGAGACGACTCTGACACCGTGTAGAGTCGAGTCAGGCACGGTGTCAGACACGAGTCCGACACCGGACGGACGACGGCGCATGTCTGAGCCCGGCCACTGGTTCGAGTCCAATCCGCTGTGGTTCAAGACCGCGGTCTTCTACGAGATCCACACGCGGGCGTTCTTCGACGGCAACGACGACGGCTCCGGCGACTTCCGCGGCCTGCAGCAGAAGCTCGACTACCTGCAGTGGCTCGGGATCGACTGCATCTGGCTGCTGCCGTTCTATCCCTCGCCGCTCCGAGACGGTGGCTACGACATCGCCGACTTCTACGCCATCAACCCGGACTACGGCACGGTCGAGGACTTCCGTGCCTTCGTCGAGGCGGCCCACGAGCGCGGGATCCGCGTGATCGTGGATCTCGTCATGAACCACACCTCCGCCGACCACCCGTGGTTCCAGGCGTCGCGCGAGGATCCCGAGGGGCCCTACGGCGACTGGTACGTCTGGTCGGACACGGACGAGCCGTATCGGGACGCGCGCATCATCTTCATCGACACCGAGGTCTCGAACTGGACGTTCGACCCGATTCGAGGGCAGTACTACTGGCACCGCTTCTTCAGCCACCAGCCGGACCTGAACTACGAGAACCCGGGCGTCCGCGAGGCGATGCTGGATGTGCTCCGCTTCTGGCTCGACATCGGCCTGGACGGCTTCCGGCTCGACGCCGTCCCCTATCTCTTCGAAGAGGAGGGCACGATCTGCGAGAACCTGCCGCGGACGCACGAGTACCTGAAGCGGATTCGCGCCGAGGTCGACGCGAAGTACCCCGACACCGTCCTCCTCGCCGAGGCGAACCAGTGGCCGGAGGACGTCGTCGCCTACTTCGGTGAGGGTGACGGCGACGAGTGCCACATGGCCTTCCACTTCCCCGTGATGCCGCGCATGTTCATGTCGCTGCGACGGGAGGAGGCCCGGCCGATGATCGAGATCCTCGACCGGACGCCGGCGATCCCGAACAACGCGCAGTGGGGCCTCTTCCTCCGCAACCACGACGAGCTGACGCTCGAGATGGTCACGGACGACGAGCGGGACTACATGTACGACGAGTACGCGAAAGACCCGCGCATGAAGCTCAACCTCGGCATCCGCCGCCGGCTCGCCCCGCTCCTGGACGGCGGTCGCGACGAGATCGAGCTCATGCACGCGATCCTCTTCTCGCTCCCAGGTTCGCCCGTGCTCTATTACGGAGACGAGATCGCCATGGGGGACAATGTCTACCTCGGCGACCGCGACGGCGTTCGCACGCCGATGCAATGGACCGGCGACCGGAACGGGGGCTTCTCGCGAGCCGACTTCGCCCAGCTTTACCTGCCGCCGCTGATGGATCCCGTCTACGGGTTCCAGGCGGTCAACATCGAGGCGCAGCTGCGCCTGCCGACCTCGCTCCTCCGCTGGCTGCGGCGCTTCGTCGAGCTGCGGAAGGAGCACCCGGTCTTCGGCCTCGGCGACTACAGCGTGCTCCGGCCCGAGAACCCGAAGATCTTCGCCCACATCCGCTCGTTCTCGGAGGACATCGTCCTCTGCGTCCACAACCTCGCCCGCAGCGCGCAGGCGGTCGAGCTCGACCTCTCGGCCTTCAACGGCCGCGTGCCGGTGGAGCTCTTCGGCAACACTGCGTTCCCGAAGATCGGAGAGTTGCCGTACCTCCTCACCCTCGGACCCCGCGGTTTCTTCTGGTTCCAGCTCAGGGACCCTGCCGATGAGCGCTGAGCTTCGCGAGCGCATCGAGCAGGGTGACCTGCACTTCCTGGACGGGCTCGTCCTGCTCGGGACGATCGCGTCGCAGCGCTGGTTCGCCGGCAAGTCCCGCGACGTCCTCGACGCGCGTGTGCTCGACGCCGGGGTCACGCCGGGAGGGCCGCCGATCCTCGCGTTCGCCATCGTCGAGGTCCGGTACGGGCTGCAGACGCACGACCTCTACCACTTGCCGCTCGGCTTCCGGCCGCGGGACGAGGGCTGGCAAACGGCTGTGATCGCCGAGACCGAGGGCTGGGTCGTCTACGACGCGGTCGCCGATCCCGAGTTGATGCGCTCCGTCACGGAGCTGATCGCCGCCGGCGAGACGCTCGAGCTCGAGGATGCGACGCTCGCCTTCCGTGGGCAGGAGGACCTCGGCGACCGGGTCGGCGAGCTCGCCTCGATCCGCCCGATGGGCGTCGAGCAGTCGAACAGCTCGGTCGTGCTCGACGAGGCGCTGGCCCTGAAGCTCTACCGCCGGCTCGAGCCGGGCATGAACGCAGAGCTCGAGGTCCTCCGTTTTCTCACCGAGCGCGGGTTCGAGCACATCGCGCCGCTCGAGGGTTGGGTCTCCTACGAGGGCAGGCCGCTGGAGGCGACGCTCGCGATCCTGCAGCGCTTCGTGCCCTCGCAGGGCGACGGCTGGAATCTCGCGCTCGACTCGCTCGGCTCGAACCCGGGCTGGCTGCCCGAGCACACGCGGCGGCTCGGCGTCGTCACGGCGGAGCTGCACAACACGCTCGCGTCCGATCCGACCGATCCCTACTTCGCGCCGGAGGAGCCGAGCGCGGAGGCGTTGGCTCTCCTCTCCGCCTCGATCGACGAAGAGATCGAGCAGGTCTTCGCTTCGCTGCCCGAGACCGAGACCGAGGCGGTGGCGCCGGTCGCGGGCCGCGGCGAGGACGTGCGCGACCGGCTGCGCTCGCTCTCCCACATCGGCCAGGTCGGCAAGGTGATCCGCCACCACGGCGACTACCACCTCGGCCAGGCGCTCTGGACGATCGACGAAGACTGGCTGATCCTCGACTTCGAGGGCGAGCCCGCCCGTCCGGTGCCCGAGCGCCGCCGCAAGCTCTCGCCCCTCCGGGACGTCGCCGGGATGCTGCGGTCGTTCGCCTACGCGGCCTCCGCCTCGGTGATCCAGCGCGGCGTCGAGCCGCCCGAAGGCTGGGAGGAGTCGTGCCGCTCTTTCTTCCTCGACGGCTACCTGGAGACGATCGAGCCCGGCCTGCTACCGGCGGGTGAGCAGTCGATCCAGCGCCTTCTGACCGTCTTCGAGCTGCAGAAGGCGGTCTACGAGCTCCGCTACGAGCTCGGCAGCCGCCCGGACTGGGTCTCGATCCCCGTCGCGGGGATCCTGCGCCTCCTGGAGTCAGAGGTATGAAGCTTGGTGAGCTCGATCTGCATCTTGCGGGGGAAGGGCGCCACGAGCGGATCTACGAACGGCTCGGCGCGCACGTCGGCGACGAGGGCGTCTCGTTCGCGGTCTGGGCGCCGAACGCGCGCAAGGTCTCGGTCGTCGGCGACTGGAACCGCTGGGACGGGCAGGTCGACGCGCTCGAGTCGCTCGGCTCGTCCGGGATCTGGGCGGCGATGGTCCCGGACGCGGCGGAGGGTGACGGCTACAAGTTCGAGGTCCACGGCGCCGACGGCGAGCTGCGGCTGAAGGCCGATCCGTTCGCCTTCCACGCCGAGGTCCCGCCCAAGACTGCGTCGAAGATCCATCGCTCGACCTACGAGTGGGAGGACGATGCCTGGCTCGAGCGCCGGCGCGCCTCCGACGCGCTGCATGAGCCGCTCTCGATCTACGAGGTGCACGCCCCGTCCTGGCGGCTGGGGCTCGGGTGGGAGGGCCTGGCGGAGCAGCTCGTCCCGTACGTGCAGGAGCAGGGCTTCACGCACGTCGAGTTTCTGCCGGTGATGCACCATCCCTTCTCGGGCTCGTGGGGCTACCAGGTGACGGGGTTCTACGCGCCCGTTTCCACGCTCGGCGAGCCGGACGAGCTGCGGGCGCTCGTGGACGCGTTGCACCAGGCCGGGGTCGGCGTGATCCTCGACTGGGTCCCGGCTCACTTTCCCCGCGACGAGTTCGCGCTCGCCCGCTTCGACGGGACGGCGCTTTACGAGCACGAGGACCCGCGGCGCGGCGCGCATCCGGACTGGGGGACGCTGATCTTCAACCTCGGCCGCAACGAGGTGCGCAACTTCCTGCTCGCGAACGCGCTCTACTGGGTGCGCGAGTTCCACGCGGACGGGCTCCGGGTCGACGCGGTCGCCTCGATGCTCTACCTGGACTACTCACGCCGGGCGAACGAGTGGGTCCCGAACGCGTTCGGCGGGCGGGAGGACCTGGAGGCGGTCTCGTTCCTGCGCGAGCTGAACGAGGTGCTGCACGAGCGGGAGCCGGGCGTGCTCTCGATCGCGGAGGAGTCGACCGCGTGGCCGGGCGTCTCGCGGCCGACGTACCTCGGCGGGCTCGGCTTCGGCTTCAAGTGGAACATGGGCTGGATGCACGACACGCTCGAGTACTTCTCCAAGGAGCCGGTCCACCGTCGCTTCCACCACCACGAGCTGACCTTCTCGCTCGTCTACGCCTGGAACGAGAACTTCGTTCTGCCGCTCTCACACGACGAGGTCGTGCACGGCAAACGCTCGCTGCTCGGACGCATGCCCGGCGACCGCTGGCAGCGCTTCGCGAACCTGCGCGCGCTCTTCGGCTACCTATGGGCCCACCCGGGCAAGCAGCTGCTCTTCATGGGCGGCGAGTTCGGCCAGGAGTCCGAGTGGAGCGAGCCGGCGGGGTCGCTCGACTGGCACCTGCTCGAGGAGGCCGACCACGCGGGCGTGCAGGCGCTCGTCCGCGATCTCAATCGGATCTACACGGGCGAGCCGACGCTCTGGGAGGTGGACCACTCGCACGAGGGCTTCCGCTGGCTCGAGCCGAACGCCGCCAACGAGAACGTCCTCGCGTTTGTCCGCCTGAGCGCGGACGGGGCGCGAATGCTCGTCAGTGTCTCGAACTTCTCTCCCGTCGTCCGCGAGGGCTGGCGCGTCGGGCTGCCTGCGAAGGGGCTCTGGCGTGAGGCGCTCAACACCGACTCGCGCTTCTACGGCGGCTCCGACGTCGGCAACGGCCTCGGCGTCAAGGCGGAGGCGGTGCCGTGGAACGAGCAGGACTACTCGGCGGAGCTGACGCTGCCGCCGCTCGGCACCGTCTGGCTCGTGCCGGACGACTAGCACCATCCGGGCCGTCGGTACTGTGGCGGCATGTCGTCGCGTCCGAACAGCATTGAGGTCGAAGGGCTCGTCCGCGAGTTCAAGAAAGGGCCGCGGGCGGTCGACGGCATCGACCTGCGGGTCGAGCCGGGCGAGATCTACGGCTTCCTCGGCCCGAACGGCGCAGGCAAGTCGACGACCGTCCTGATGCTGACGACCCTGCTGCCGCCGACCGCGGGGACGGCGCGGGTCGGCGGCTACGACGTCGTCCGGGAGGGCCCGAAGGTGCGGTCCGTGATCGGTGCGGCGCTCCAGGAAGCGGCGCTCGATCCTCTCCTGACCGGTCGGGACCACCTACGCCTCCAGTCGACGCTCCAGGGAATCCCGCGCGCGGAGCGCAAGGTCCGCACGGAGGAGCTGCTCGGCCGCGTCGGTCTCTCCGAGGCCGCCGACCGCAAGGTTAAGGGGTACTCGGGCGGCATGAAGCGCCGGCTCGACCTGGCCCTCGCGCTCGTGCACCGTCCACGTCTCCTCTTCCTCGACGAGCCGACGACAGGGCTCGACCCGCAGAGCAGGACGGCGCTCTGGGACGAGGTCGCCCGGCTCGCCCGCGAGGAGGGCGTGACGGTCTTCCTGACGACGCAATACCTGGAGGAGGCGGACGTGCTGGCGAACCGGGTCGGGATCATCGACCACGGGCACATCGTCGCGGAGGGAACGCCGCGCGCCCTCAAGGCGCAGATCGGCCGCCCGACCGTCGAGGCGGAGCCGGCGGACGGCGCCGACCGCGCCCGGATCGAGGCGGCGCTCGCCCGCTTCGGCGAGTCCGTCGTCGGCGCGCACAAGGGCGTGGCCGTGCGGCTGCGCGAGGGTGTGAGCGGCCTCGCCGACGTCGTCCGCGTCCTCGACGCCGAGGGGCTCGCTGTCGAGAACCTGACGTTGCACGCGCCCTCGCTGGACGACGTCTTCCTCGCGAAGACAGGGCGGTCGCTGGAGGGCGCCGGCGAGCAGAGCGAGAACGGCGCGGGCCCCTCTTCTTGAGCGCGGTCGCGAGCCAGGTTGGCGCGCTCGCGCTGCGGTCGGTCACGCGCACGGCGCGCCAACCGGCCAGCGCGATCCCACCGATCCTCTTCCCGCTCACGTTGATGCTCGTCAACGCTGCCGGGCTGAGTGCCTCGACGCAGCTGCCCGGCTTCCCGACCGACTCGTTCCTCGCCTTCTTGCTCGCCGTCCCGTTCATCCAAGGCGCGCTCTTCTCGACCATGAACGCCGGCACCGACCTCGCCCGCGACATCCAGACCGGCTTCCTCAACCGGCTCTCGCTGACCTCGATGCGCGGCTCGGCGCTGCTGGGCGGCCAGCTCGCCGGAATCGTCGTGCTCGGGATCCTGCAGGCGGTGGTCTACCTCGCCACCGGCCTGATCGTGGGCGTCGAGTTTGCGACCGGTGTGCCGGGGATGCTCGTCCTGCTCGTGTTCGCGGCGCTCGTCTCGCTCGGCTTCGGCGCCCTCGGTTCCTTCCTCGCGCTTCGCACCGGCTCGGGCGAGGCGATCCAGGGCCTCTTCCCGCTCCTGTTCGTCTTCCTCTTCATCTCGTCGATGAACGCGCCGCGGGACCTGATGACCGTCGACTGGTTCCGGTTCCTCGCCTCGATCAACCCGATCTCGTACCTGATCGAGTGCGTGCGCAGCCTGATCATCACGGGCTGGGACGCCAGGGCGCTCGCCCTGGGCTTCGGCTTCGCCCTCGGGATCGCGCTCGTCTCGCTCGCGCTCGCCACCGTGGCGCTCAGAGAGAGGCTGGCCCGCACGTGAGGCTTTGGCCGGTTGCGCACGGCGTGGCGTGGCGGACGATGAAGAACGTCTTCACGAACCCGTCCCTGCTGCTCCCCTCGCTGATCTTCCCGCTCTTTTTCTTCGTCGCGTTCGCAGGCGGGCTCTCACAGGTCGGGGACATCCCCGGCTTCGACTACGAGCCGGGCTACACGAGCTTCCAGTTCTGCTTCGTCCTCCTCCAGTCCGCTGCGTTCAGCGGGGTCTTCACCGGCTTCGGGATCGCCCGTGACTTCGAGGCTGGCTTCGCGCGCCGCCTCCTGCTCGCGGCGCCGAACCGGACGGGCATCATCCTCGGCTATGCGCTCGCCGCGGCGGCGCGCTGGGCCCTCACGGCCACCGTGCTGACCGTTGTGGCCCTCATTGCCGGCATGAATGTCTTCGGCGGGGCGCTCGACGTCTTCGGCATGTACGCGCTCGCGCTCCTGATCAATGTGTGCGGGATCCTCTGGGCAGCCGGCGTGGCGATGCGCTTCCGGACGATGCAAGCGGGCCCGGTGATGCAGATGCCGGTCTTCCTGATCCTGTTCTTCGCGCCCGTGTACGTGCCGCTGGAGCTCCTGACCGGCTGGATCGAGGCCGTCGCGACGCTGAATCCGATCACGTACGTGCTCGAAGCGGTGCGCAGCCTGCTTGCCGGGGACGCGGTCGACGTCGGCGCCGCGTTCGCAATCGCGATCGGCCTCGGTGCCCTCCTCTGCGCCTGGTCACTGCGTGGCCTGCGTAGAGCCGAAGCCGCGGGCTAGTTCCAAGGATTGGTCCCGGGCGGATCGGGAATCGATCCGGCTATGGGCAAGGCTGACTTCAGTTATCAGGTTCGCTCCGAGGACGCGGCACCGGTCGGGATCGAGGACTACGTCGTCCGCGCGAGCGACGGCGAGGCAGTCGGCACGGTCGGTGACGTGCTGCAGCGCGGCGGCGAGCGGCTGCTCGTCGTCGTGTCGGGCGTGCCGCCGGTTGTGGGGCAGCGTCGCGTCGTCCCGTGGCACCGGGTGGAGCGGGTCGACCACGACGCTGTCGCCGTCTGGCTGACGCTGGACAAGACCGCGTTTGAGCGGGAGGCGCTCGAGCTCGACCGGGAGGGGGCGGTCGAGGCGGGGGAGGGCGACGCGGAAGCGCGGCGCGTCGACCAGCCGCCCGAGGACCTGATTCCGGCCGCGCAGGGACCCGAGGTGCGTGGGCCGGTCGACAGGACGATCTGGCTGAAGATCTTCGTCGCCTTCGCGGCGACGAGCTTCACCACGCTCCTCGCGACCATGGCCGTCTTCCTCGCCGGCGACAGCATCTGGGCGCTGCTCTTCCTCGTCCCTGCTGTGCTCGGTGTCGTCACGGCCGTGCTGGCGTACCGTGCCTACCGCGAGCCGTACGAGCCACAGCCGGCCCGGAAGTCCTAGCCTCTAACTCCGCAGCCGCGCGATCGCGTCCGCGGTCGCCTCGAGGCTCTCGAGATTGTGCCCGCTCGCGAACAGGTGCACGTGCGGCAGTGCCGCCTTCATCCCCCGCGCGAGCGGCACATAATCGGGGCTCTCCTTGAGCGGGTTCAGCCAGACGACCTTGTATGCCAGGCGATGCAGACGCTGCATCTGGGCGGCCACCAGCTCCGGCTCGCCGATCTCGAGCCCGTCCGAGCAGATGACGACAACGGCGCCACGGGCGAGCCCGGGGTGCCCGAAGTGGTCGAGGAACGTCTTCAGCGAGGCGCCGATCCGCGTGCCGCCGTCCCAGTCCTCGGCCTGCGTCGCGGCTCGGCGGAGCGCCTCGTCGGGACGCGCGGTCGAGAGAGGACGCGTGAGCCGGGTGAGACGGGTTCCGAACGAGAACGCTTCGAAGCGCTGATCGGCGCGCAGCGCCGCATGCGCGAAGACGACGAGCGCCCGCGAGTAGGCGGCCATCGAGCCGGAGACGTCCAGCAGCAGTACGAGACGCCGGCGTCGCCGCCGGCGATCGCGCCAGGCCGGCAGGGACGGCTCGCCGCCCGTGCGGAGCGCCCGGCGCAGCGTGCGGCGCAGGTCCGGGTCGCCGGACCGGGACGGGCCGCGCCGTCGCGTCCGCCGCTCGGGCACGGCCAGCCGGAGACGGCTCATCAGTCGGGCGAGCTCCGCCAGCTCCTCGTCCGAGCAGCTCGCGAAGCTCTTCTGCCGGAGCACTTCGACCGGGCTCGCGAGCGCGACCCCGGGGGTTCCGTCGACCTCGGTCGAGGAGCCTTCCGGCGGTCTGGCGCCTGCGATCTGAAGCCGCACGCCGGTCCGGGCGGCGGGCTCCCGCGTCGGCGCGATGCCGCCGAAGAAGGCGCGGAAGACGCGGTCGTAGACAGGGAGCTCGTCGCGGCGGGCGACGAGCGTCACGCGGCCTGCCCAGTAGAGGTCCTCCTCCGGCACGTGCTCGACCGCCTCGCGGAACGCGACCAACCGGCCCGTCCCGACCGGCAGTCCCGCCTCCCGCAGCGCGCCGCCGAAGCCCACGACGCGGGCGACGGCGCTCATACGATCACTGGAGCAGCTCGGGGATGCGCGCCTCGACGGACAGGAGGTCGTCGTGGCTCTTGAGCGCCCAGCCCAGCGTCGCGCGGGCTCCGGCCTCGGTCACCTCGTCGTGCTCGAGCACGCTGAGGGCCTCGGCCCAGTCGATCGCCTCGGCCGCTCCGGGCGGCTTGAGCAGGTCCATGCCGCGCAGGCGCGCCACGGCGAGGGCGACCGAGCGCGCGAGCCGGTCGGTCGCGGCCGGCACGCGGAGGCGAATGATCTCCGTCTCCCGCTCCTGGTCGGGATAGTCGATCCAGTGGTAGAGGCACCGACGCTTGAGCGCGTCGTGCAGCTCGCGCGTGCGATTGGAGGTGATCACGACCGCCGGCCGGCTGCCGTCGGGCGAGCCGACCGTGCCGATCTCGGGGATCGTCACCGCGGAGTCCGAGAGCGTTTCGAGCAGGAAGGCCTCGAACTCGTCGTCGGCGCGGTCGAGCTCGTCAACGAGGAGCACGGCCCGCGAGCCCGCGCGCACCGCCGCGAGCAGCGGCCGCTCCTGGAGGAACCTGGAGCCGTACAGCTGGTCGACGGTGTCGTCGGCGTCGAGCTCCCCCGCCTGCAGCAGCCGCGCGTAGAGCAGCTGGCGGGCGTAGTCCCACTCGTAGAGCGCCTGCCCCGCGTCGATGCCCTCGTAGCACTGGAGGCGCACGAGGTCGGCGCCGAGCACCCGCGCGAGGGTGCGGGCGACCTCGGTCTTGCCGACTCCCGGCTCGCCCTCCAGCAGCACGGGGCGGCGCATGGCAAGGGCCAGATGGAGAGCGACGGCGAGGCTGTGGTCGGCGAGGTACGACTCGGCGCGCAGCGCCGCCTGCAGCTCGGCAGGGCTCCCGAACGTCACCGCTTCATCCCCCTTGCCCACTGGTGTAGCGTAGTCGCCGTCCCCGTCGGCCCGGGAGGCAGATGAAGCTCCAGCACGAGTTCGACGTGCCCGCTTCACCCGCTTCGACGCTCGAGCTCCTGCTCGACGCGGAGCGCGTCGTGTCCTGCATGCCCGGCGCCACGCTCGTCGAGATCCTCGACGACGGCACCTGGAAGACGACGATGGCCGTGAAGCTCGGCCCTGTCGGCATGGACTTTCTGAACGACGTGCGCGTCGTCGACCAGGACAACGCCGCCGGGACGGTCCGGCTGGCCGTCAGGGGCCGCGACAAGCGCGGCCGGGGCGGCGTCTATGCCGCGGTCGATGCGCAGCTCCAGGACACCGAGGGCGGCGGCACGCGGGTGAGGATGGACACCGACGTCAAGTTCTCCGGCCAGGCTGCGCAGTTGGGGCGGCCCGCCCTGATCAAGGACGTCTCGACACGCCTCGTCGACGATTTCGCGCGCTCCATCGGCGCGCAGCTCGGTTCCACGACGCCTGATGCCGTCCCCGAGCTCGCTGATCCCATCGCCGGCCCACGAGAGGGAGGTTCGACTTGAGAGCCATTGCCCTGACCGTCAACGGCAGCCGCCGGGAGCTCGAGGTCGAGCCCCGCCAGCTGCTCGTCTACGCGCTCCGTGAGCAGCTCGGCCTCACAGGCACGAACGTCGGCTGCGACACGACCTCGTGCGGCGCGTGCACTGTGCACCTCGACGGCGAGTCGGTGAAGAGCTGCACCATGCTCGCGGTCCAGGCGGACGGCCGCGAGGTGACGACGATCGAGGGTCTCAGCTCGAACGGCGAGCTGCACCCGCTGCAGCGGGCCTTCCAAGAGCACCACGCGCTCCAGTGCGGCTACTGCACGCCGGGGATGATCATGGCCGCGGCGAGCTTCCTCCAGGAGCACCCGAGCCCGAGCGAGGACGAGATCCGGCACGGTCTCGAGGGCAATCTTTGCCGCTGCACCGGCTACCACAACATCGTCAAGGCCGTGCAGGCCGTGGCGAGCGCCTAGGGGGACGGGATGGCAACCACCGAGCTCAAGGAGGCCGGGTTCGTCGGCACGAGCCAGCTCCGCAAGGAAGACCCGGAGCTGATCACCGGGCAGGGAACCTACGTCGACAACATCGCGCTGCCGGGGATGCTCTGGGTCGGCATCGTCCGCAGCCCGTTCGCGCACGCCAGGATCAACTCGATCGACGTCTCGAAGGCGCTCGAGCTCGAGGGCGTGGTCGCGGCGCACACCGGCGCCGACCTCGAGTTCGCGGCGCCGCTCTTCATGGCCTGGCCGATCAACGACCAGGTCAAGAATCCCGAGCATCACCCGCTGACGAAGGACAAGGCGCGTTACGTCGGCGACCCGGTCGCGGTCGTCGTGGCCGAGTCCCGGGCGCTCGCCAAGGACGCTCTCGAGCTGGTCGAGGTCGACTGGGAGCCGCTGCCGGCCGTCACCGGCATCAAGGAGGCGCTCGAGCCGGACGCGACGCTCGTGCACGAGGACTTCGGCACGAACGACGCCGGCAGCTGGAGCATCGAGGCCGATTCGCCCGTGCCGACGCGCGGCCCGTCGGCGCCGTTCTTCGAAGACCCAGACCTCGTCACCATCAAGGAGGAGTACTACCTCGCCCGCGTGATCCCGAACGCGATCGAGCCGCGCGGAGTCGTGGTCGACCCGAACGGTGCCATGGGCGAGTACACGGTCTACTCCTCGACGCAGATCCCGCACGTCCTGCGGACGACGCTGGTGATCACGTGCGGCATCCCGGAGGCGAAGCTCCGCGTCGTCGCGCCGGACGTCGGCGGCGGGTTCGGCTCGAAGCTCGAGGCCTACCCCGAGGACGCGATCTGCCTCGCGCTCGCGAAGAAGCTCGGCCGGCCCGTGAAGTGGATCGAGGAGCGCTCGGAGAACTACGTCGCCACACTGCACGGGCGCGAGATGTTCCAGCAGATCGAGCTCGCGGCCACACGGGACGGCGACCTCAAGGCGGTGCGCGTGAAGCTGACCGTCTCGATGGGGGCGTACATGCGCCTGATCACGCCGGGCATCCCGATGCTCGGCGCGTGGCTCTACCACGGCTGCTACGAGTGCGACGGCTACGACTTCGAGTACACGAACGTCTTCACCAACCAGACGTTCACCGACGCCTACCGCGGTGCCGGCCGGCCCGAGGCGACCTACGCGATCGAGCGGGCGATGGACGCGCTCGCGCGGGAGCTCGACATGGACCCGGTCGAGCTGCGGCGGAAGAACTTCATCCCGACGGAGAAGTTCCCCAACTACACGATCGCGAGTGGCCTCACCGTCGACTCGGCGGACTACGAGGGCACGCTCGACCGCTGCCTCGAGGTGCTCGACTACGACGCGGTCCGGGCCGACCAGGCCGAGCGGCGCGAGCGCGGCGACCGGAAGCTGCTCGGCGTCGGCTTCTCGACGTACATCGAGATGTGCGGCCTCGCGCCCTCGCGCGTGCTCTCGGCGCTGAACTACGCCGCAGGCGGCTGGGACTCGGCGACGATCGAGTTCATGCCCACCGGCACGGTTCGCGCCGTGACCGGCGTCTGCTCGCACGGGCAGGGCTCGGCGACCGTGTTCGCACAGGTGGTGGCCGACCAGCTCGGGGTGGGGTACGACGACGTCGAGGTCCTGCAGGGCGACACGAGCGTCGCGCCGCTCGGGATGGACACGTACGGCAGCCGCGGCGTCTCCGTCGGCTCGGTCGCCCTCTACAAGGCGGGCGAGAAGCTCCTCGCCAAGGCGAAGACGCTCGCCGCGCACGAGCTCGAGTGCGCCGAGGAGGACCTCGAGTTCGCCGGCGGCAATTTCACGGTCAAGGGCACCGACCGATCGGCCGGAATCAAGGCGCTCGCCTTCAACGCCTGGACGGCGCACAACCTGCCGGACGGGATGGAGCCCGGCCTGGCGGCGTCGCACCTTTACGACCCGCCCAATTTCAGCTGGCCGAACGGCGCCCATTGCTGCTTGGTCGAGGTCGACCAGGACACGGGCCTGGTCGACATCGTCCGCTACATCGCCGTCGACGACTGCGGCGTGCAGCTCAACCCGATGCTCGTACAGGGGCAGGTGCACGGCGGGGTCGCGCAGGGGATCTCTGAAGCGCTCTACGAGGAAGCGATCTACGACGAGGAGGGAAACCTGACGACCGGGACGATGACGAGCTACCTCGTGCCGGGGCCGCCGGAGCTCCCCTCGTTTGAAGTCCACGACACCGTCACGCCGAGCCCGACGAACCCGATGGGCGTGAAGGGGATCGGCGAGGCAGGGACGATCGCGGCGCCGCCGGCGGTGATCAACGCCGTTGTCGACGCGCTCGCGCACCTCGGCGTGCGCGACATGGCGCGCCCGGCGACGCCGGAGCGCGTCTGGCGGACCATTCAGAAGGCACAGGAGGCGCAGTCATGATCCCCGCACCGTTCGAGTACGAGGTCGCCGAGTCGGTCGAGCACGCGATCGAGCTGCTCGGGACGAAGGAGGATCCGAAGCTGCTGGCCGGGGGGCAGAGCCTGCTGCCGCTGATGATGCTCCGCATGGCGAGGCCGGCCACGCTGATCGACCTCGGGCGGGTCTCCGAGCTCTCGGGAGTGCGCGACGGCGGCGACCACCTCGCGATCGGAGCGATGACGCGTCATCACGACCTGAACCACGACGCGCTCGTCAAGGAGCACTGTCCCGTGCTCGCGTACGCTGCCGGGCTCGTGGGGGACCCACAAGTCCGACACCGAGGGACGATCGGCGGCTCGCTCGCCCACTGCGATCCCGCCGCGGACCTGCCGAACCTCGTCCTCACCCTCGACGCGCAAATCGTCGCGCACGGACCGGGAGGTGAGCGCGTCCTCGGCGCGGGCGAGTGCTTCCGCGGCTACTTCGAGACGGCGCTCGCTCCGGACGAGCTGATCGTCGAGGTGCGGGTCCCGAAGACGGGCGCGGCCGGCTGGTCGTACATCAAGTTCCGGCAGCGCTCGCTCGACTGGGCGACGGTCGGCGTCGCCGCGGTCGTCGAGTCGGACAACGGCGCGATCAAGACCGCGCGCGTGGGGCTGTCGAACATGGGCCAGACACCGCTGCGCGCGACTGCCGTCGAGCAGGCGCTCGCAGGATCCTCGCGCGACGGCGTCGCGGCGGCCGCCGAGCAGGCCGACGTGGGCACCGATCCGCCGGCGGACACATGGGCGAGCTCCGACTTCAGACGGCACCTCTCGCGCGTCCTGACGGCTCGTGCGGTGGAGGAGGCGCTCACGCGGTAGCCGTTCGCTACGGTCGCGCCGTGGCGACCGTCACGAGGTCATTGCTCGGTGCCGTCCCGGTCGAGCCCGGGCTCGCCGAGCTGCGCGTGTGGGCGCCGCACGCGCGCTCGGTCGCCGTGCGTCTCGCCTCGGGTGACCACGCGCTCGCAGAGGAGGAAGACGGATTCTGGGTCACCGCCGCTCCCGCAACCGTCGGGGACGACTATCGCTTCGTGCTCGACGGCGACGACGTCTGGCCCGACCCCTGCTCGCGCTGGCAGCCTGACGGCGTTCGCGGGCCGTCGCGCATCCTCGACACCGGCGCCTTCCGGATCGCTGCGGGGCCGGGCGTCCCGCTCGAGGAGCTCGTCCTGTACGAGCTCCACGTCGGCACCTTCTCGGCGGCGGGCACGTTCGACGGCGTCGTGCCGCGCCTCGCGGCACTGCGCGAGCTCGGGGTCACGGCGATCGAGCTGATGCCCGTGGCGACCTTCCCGGGGTCGCGCGGCTGGGGGTACGACGGGCTCTTCACCTCGGCCGTGCACCCGGTCTACGGCGGCCCGGAGGGACTTGCACGATTCGTCGACGCCGCCCATCGAGAGGGGCTCGGCGTCGTGCTCGACGTCGTCTACAACCACCTCGGACCGGGGAACGAGGCGCTGCGCGCCTTCGGCCCGTACTGCACCGACCGGGTCGCCGAGACGCCGTGGGGCGAGACGCTCGACTACACACGGGCCGGCGTGCGGGAATGGGCGATTCAGAACGCCGAGCTCTGGGTGCGTGACTATCGGGTCGACGGGCTGCGGCTCGACTCGGTTCCGCACGTGTACGACGACTCGCACCGGCACGTGCTCGCCGAGCTCGCCGATCGCGTCCGGGCCGCCAACCCGCGGGCGCTCGTGATCAGCGAGGTCGGGCCTCCGGACTTTCGTCCGCTCACGGAGTGGGGCCACGACGCGATGTGGCTCGACGACCTGCACCACGCCCTGCACGTAGCGCTGACGGGCGAGCGGGACGGCTACTACGCGAGCTTCGACGGCTCGATGTCCCGCATCGCGGCCGAGCTGACCCGCCCGGAGGGAGCCCGCATCGTGGGGTGCGCGCAGAATCACGACCAGGTCGGCAACCGCGCCCTCGGCGACCGGCTGCCCGCGTCGAAGCGGCGCGTCGCCGCCGCGGTCGTCCTCTTCAGCCCGTTGACGCCGCTTCTCTTCCAGGGCGAGGAGTGGGGCGAGCAGGCGCCGTTCCGCTTCTTCACCGACCACATCGATCCGTTCGTCGCCGATGCGACCCGGGAGGGCCGCCACCGCGAGTTCGCGGGCTTCGCCGGCTTCGACGGCGACGTGCCGGACCCGCAGGCGCTCGCGAGCTTCGAGGCGTCGCGGCTCTCGCCGGCCGAGCCGGAGGACCTCTACGTCCGTCTACTGCGGCTTCGCCGCGAGCTGCCGCCCGAGCTCGAGGTCGCCGTCGACGAGGAGGCGCGCACGCTCGAGCTCCGCCGCGGCCGCGCCACCCTCAGGGTCGACTTCCGGCACGAGACCGTGGATCTGCGCGCGTGAGGGTCTGGCCCGGTACGGCCGTTTCCGCTCGGGCCGAGCTGGGACGGGCAGGGGACGAACTTCTCCCTCTTCTCCGAGCACGCCGAGAAGGTCGAGCTCTGCCTCTTCGACGACGACGACCGCGAGACGAGCTACAAGCTGACCGAACGCACCGCCTTCCATTGGCACGGCTACCTGCCCGGGATCGGGCCCGGGCAGCGGTACGGTTTTCGCGTCTACGGCCTGTGGCAGCCCGAGCAAGGGCACCGCTTCAACCCGAGCAAGCTCCTGATCGATCCGTACGCCAAGTCGGTCGAGGGCCCGATCCTCTGGGAGCGCGGCAACACGCTGCCCTACGTGCCCGGCGGCGACGATGCCGACCTCGAACGCGACGACGAGGACGATGCCGCCGCGATCCCGAAGTCGGTCGTGATCGACGACGAGTTCGACTGGGAGGACGACCGGCCGCCGCAGCGGCCCTGGCACGAGACCGTCATCTACGAGCTGCACGTGAAGGGCTTCACGAAGCTGATGCCCGGCGTCCGCGAAGAGCTGCGCGGGACGTACGCCGGTCTCGCCTCGGAGGCGGCCGTCGCGTACCTGTCGTCGCTCGGCGTGACCGCGGTCGAGCTGCTGCCGATCCATCACATCGCCGACGAGCACCAGCTGGCGGTCAAGGGGCTGACCAACTACTGGGGCTACAGCTCGATCGGCTACCTGGCGCCGCATGCGCTCTACGCCGCAACGGGGCGGCGCGGCGAGCAGGTGAAGGAGTTCAAGGGGATGGTCAAGGCCCTCCACCGCGCCGGGATCGAGGTGATCCTCGACGTCGTCTACAACCACACGGCCGAGGGCAACCATCTCGGGCCGATGCTCGCCTTCAAGGGGATCGACAACCGCTCCTATTACCGCACGGTCCCCGGCGACGCGCGGCACTACATGGACTACACGGGCACCGGCAACTCGCTCAACCCGGCCCACCCTTCGGTGCTCCGGCTGATCATGGACTCGCTCCGCTACTTCGCGATCGAGTGCCACGTCGACGGCTTCCGCTTCGACCTCGCGTCCGCGCTCGCGCGCGAGCTCCACGAGGTCGACCGTCTCTCGGCCTTCTTCGACATCATCCACCAGGATCCGGTGCTCTCCCAGATGAAGCTGATCGCCGAGCCCTGGGACGTGGGCGAGGGCGGCTACCAGGTGGGCAACTTCCCCGTGCTCTGGACGGAGTGGAACGGGATGTATCGGGACACGATGCGAGACTTCTGGCGCGGCGAGGCGTCCGTCGGCACGTTCGCGTCGCGCTTCACCGGGTCGAGCGACCTCTACGAGACCGACGGGCGGCGGCCGTTCGCGTCGATCAATTTCGTCACGGCGCACGACGGCTTCACCCTGCGCGACCTCGTCACCTACAACGACAAGCACAACGAGGCGAACCTGGAGGACAACCGGGACGGCGACAGCCACAACCGCAGCTGGAACCACGGGGTCGAGGGCGAGACCGACGACCTGGCGGTGAACGCGCTCCGCGAGCGGCAGCAGCGCAACTTCCTCGCCACGCTCTTCCTCTCGCAGGGCGTGCCGATGCTGCTCGGCGGCGACGAGATCGCGCGCACCCAGGGCGGTAACAACAACGCTTACTGCCAGGACAACGAGATCTCCTGGATCGGCTGGGAGCTCGACGACCGCGCCGAGCGCCTGCTCGTGTTCACGCGGCGCCTGATCGAGCTCCGCTCCAGGCATCCCGTCTTCCACCGCGCCGACTTCCTCACCGGCGAAGAGCGGCAGGGCTCGGGCGCCCCGGACGTCTGGTGGTTCCGGTCGGACGGGCGCAAGATGACGCAGCGGAACTGGCGCGACGACAACGCGCTCACGCTCGGGGTCTTCCTCAACGGCTCCGAGATCCCGACCCAAACCGCCCAGGGTGCGCCCGTGATCGACGACACGTTCCTGATCCTCTTCAACGCCTGGGAGGGGCCGATCGCCTTCACGCTCCCGTCCGTGGCCTTCGGGCGGCGCTGGGCGCACGAGCTCTCGACCGCGGCGCCGGAGCTCGAGCGGGGTGCGGAGGTGCATCCCGCTCGAGGCGTCGTCCCTGTCGAAGGGCGCTCGCTCGTCGTCCTCCGCCGGGTCGCGTGACGCCGCCTTGACTTCGACTTCGCGGTTACATTGACTTAGTGGCGAGGTGACGGGGGAGACGAAAAGGTGAGACGCCGTTGAGCGTCAGCGCTGCTGCGGCCCAGACGGCGGATCCGGTCGTCCGGCTCGAAGCCGTTCACAAGAGCTTCGGCGACAACGAGGTCCTGCGTGGGATCGACCTCGAGGTCACGAAGCGGCGAGGTGCTGACGATCATCGGCCCGAGCGGGAGCGGCAAGAGCACGCTCCTCCGCTGCGTCAACCTGCTCGAGCCGCTGAACGCCGGCAAGATCTTTTTCGAGGGGGAGGAGATCACGCGCAAGGGCACGGACGTCTCGGCCGTGCGGCAGCGCATCGGGATGGTCTTCCAGCAGTTCAACCTCTTTCCGCACCTGACGGTGCTCGACAACCTGACGCTCGCGACCCGCCGGATCCGCAAGCGGCCGCGCGCGGAGGCGGAGCAGCGCGCCCGCGACCTGCTCGCCCAGGTAGGGCTGTCGGAGAAGGCGGACCAGCACCCGCACCAGCTGTCCGGCGGACAGCAGCAGCGCGTCGCGATCGCGCGCGCGCTGATGATGGAGCCGCACGTGATGCTGTTCGACGAGGTCACGTCCGCGCTCGACCCCGAGCTCGTCGGCGAGGTGCTGATCGTGGTGCGCGACCTGGCGAAGGACATGGGAATGACGATGCTCGTCGTCACACACGAGATGCATTTCGCGCGCGATGTGGGCGACCGGCTGATCTTCATGGACGACGGCCGGATCGTCGAAGAGGGCGTGCCGGCGACCGTGCTCGACAACCCGCGCGAGGAGCGCACGCGGCGGTTCCTGCGCCGTTCGCTGCAGCTAGCGGGTTCGCTGGAAGAGTTGACTATCACCGACGAGGAAGGAGCAATTGCATGAAGAAGATCCTGCTGGCGACGGCTGCGGTAGCTGTATTCGCGGTCGTCGCCGCGACGGTCGGCTTGGCCCAGCCGGCCGCCACGGCCGGACCGGCGGAGGCGGAGGCGACACCGGCTCTGCCGAGACTGCCGGCCGACATCAAGTCGCGGAACCGGTTCATCGTCGGCGTCAAGTGCGACACGCCGCCGTTCGGCTACATCGACGTGCGCGGCAAGAATGCGGGCGTCGACGTCGAGATCGCCAAGTGGTTCGCGCGGTATGCGTTCGGACGCGAGCAGCGTGTGTCGTTCGTCTGTGCGCCGACGGCGGCCCGCGAGCCGCTACTGACGACGGGTCGCGTCGACATGGTCATCTCGACCTTCACGTACACGGCTGACCGCGACACCCGGATCGACTTCTCGCGTGCGTACTACAACGCGACCGGGAGGCTGCTCGTCAAGAACGACTCCCCGATCCGCACGTTGAACGACATCAGGGGCCGGCGGGTGGCGACCACCCCGGGCTCGGTCTACGACCGCTGGATGAGGCGTTGCTTCCCGACTACGGAGCCCATCGTCGTCGACAGCGTCACGGCCGCACTCCTGGCTTTCAACCAGGGGCGGGCGGACGCGGTCATGTTCGACGACTCCTCGCTCGCGCTCGTCGCGGCGTCCGACCCGAACACGAAGCTCACGAACGACCTGTTCCTGGAAGGGCCGTACGGCATCGGGATCAGTCAGGGCAACGTTGCTCTGAAGCGCTGGGTCGACTCGCGGCTCGCGATCATGAAGCGGAAGGACCAGTTCCTGCCGATCATCAGGAACAACGTCGCACCGCGGTTCGTGCCCGCGTTCTCGAGGAACGTCCTGCGGCCCAACAACGACTTCACGTACCGGGCTGCGAACTTGCCGAGCGTCGACACCGTTTGTCCGTAGGGATCGACCGGCAGACTCGGACCAGGGGAAGCGGCCGCGGCGACGCGGCCGCTTCCCTGCGGGTGCGCTGAGTAGTGCTGCTCGCCTACGACCTGTCGGCCTTCGTCTCCGAGAACTGGGAGGAGCTCCTCGACGCCTTCCAGAACACCCTGAAGGTCTCGGCGGTGGCGATCGCCGGTGCGTTCCTGATCGGCTCGGTCCTCGGCGCCGCCCGTGCCCACCGCATCCCCGTCGTCAGCCCGATCGCTGCGGTCTACGTCGAGGTGATTCGCAATACGCCGATCCTCGTCCAGATCTTCATGGTCTTCTTCGCGCTGCCGCAGGTGGGGATCCGTCTCGATGCGTTCACGGTCGCCTGGCTCTCGGTGACGATCTGGGGCGGGGCGTTCAACACCGAGAACTTCCGGGCCGGGTTCGAGGCAGTGCCGCACCGCTACCGCGAGGCGGCGTCCGCGCTGGGCTTCGGCCGGCTCGGCACGTTCCTCAACGTGACGCTGCCGATCGGCGGGCGCATCTCGCTGCCGTCGTCGATCAACACCTACATCTCCGTCGTCAAGAACACCTCGCTGATGTACGTGATCGGCTATTCCGAGCTGACGACGACGGCGATCAACATCTCCAGCCTGACGCTCGAGACGCTGGAGGCGCTCACGGTGCTCGGCATCGTCTACCTGACCCTCGTCTGGAGCCTCTCGGCGGTGATCCGGATGATCGAGGGCAGGCTCGCACTGCCGGAGACGCGCTGATGCCGCGCCGCCGTCTACTCCTATGGCTCGCGCTCATCGCAGCGGCCGCCGGAGCGCTCTACGTCCTCGTCGCCCACGTGATCGAGTGGCCCAACTGGGCCGAACCGGTCGTCCGCTACATCCTCACGGAGGGGCTTCCCGTGACGCTCCTCATCTCGGCTGTCTCGGTCGTCGGGGCCACGCTGATCGGTGTCGTGCTCGGGACGCTCCTGACGATCCGATTCCGCCCCTCACAGGCGCTGATCCGCCTTTACGTCGAGATCTTCCGGGGACTGCCGATCCTCGTCACCGTCTTCATGGTCTACTTCGGGCTGCCGTCGATCTCGTCCACGCTCGAGTTCGGTCCGATCGCGGCGACCTCGATCGCGCTCACTCTCTGGGGGAGCGCGCAGGTCGCAGAAGCGACGCGCGGGGCGGTCGGCTCCATTCCCCGTGAGCAGCACGAGGCGGCGGCGGCCCTCGGCTTCGGCTGGGTCGGCCAGCACGAGTACGTCATCCTCCCCCAGGCTCTCCGCCGGCTGTTGCCGCCTCTCGTCGGCCTGCTGGTGAACATCATCCAGAACTCGACCCTGGCCGCAGTGATCGGCGGCGTCGAGCTGCTCCAGGCGGGTAAGTCGCAATCGGAGCGGTTGACGTTCATCCCCCCGATCGGGCTCGGCGAGATTCACGCGTTCGAGATCTTCGCTTTCATCGCGGTCATCTTCTTCCTGATCTCGTTCCCGCTCACCCGGCTGGCCGCGCGGCTCGAGAAGCGGCGCATCTGAGGCCGCCCGGCTACCGCAGGACGAGCTCGTCGGCAGCCGAGGAGGCGCGGCGTCGCAGGCTCGCCCCCGTCTCGGGGTCGAACCAGTGGAAGCCGGCCGGGTCGACTGCGAGCCGTAGCGGCCGGCCGGGCCGAGCGTCGGTGCGGGCGTCGATGCGCGCGGTGAAGACGGCGCCGTCGCCGGCGATCAGCGCCTCCTCGTCGCGGGCCGGTCGCACGTCCTCCGCTTCGACCCGGGGCGCGTCCACGGGGAAGATCACATGCGCGTCCGAGCCGAGGTCTTCGACCACGGCCACGTCGGCCTCGAGCTGCGGGAGCGACGGGTCGGCGAAGGCCGCGTCCTCGAAGCTCTCGGGGCGGATGCCGAGGACGACGCTGCCGCGGGCGTCGGGCCGCTGCTCGCGCGCCAGCGTGATCCGCGTGCTGCCGAGCTCGACGGCGTCACCGTCCAGCGTCGCCTCGACGAGGTTCATCGCGGGCGAGCCGATGAAGGCGGCGACGAACAGGTTGACCGGGTCGCGGTAGAGCGCCTGCGGCGTATCCACCTGCTGGACCCGGCCGTCGCGCATCACCGCCACCCGCTGGCCGAGGGTCATCGCCTCGACCTGGTCGTGCGTGACGTACACGGTCGTCGCGCCGAGGCGCGCGTGCAGCGCCGCGAGCTCGGCCCGCATGCTGACCCGGAGCTTCGCGTCGAGATTCGACAGCGGCTCGTCCATCAGGAACGCGAGTGGCTCGCGAACGATCGCGCGGCCCATCGCGACCCGCTGGCGCTGGCCGCCTGAGAGTGCCGCCGGCCGCCGGTCGAGCAGCTCCTCGAGCCGCAGCAGCTTGGCGACGCGCTCGACGCGTTCCTTCGCCTGCGCCTTCGGCAGCCGGCGGACCTTGAGCCCGTAGCCGAGGTTCTGGCGCACGGTCATGTGCGGGTAGAGCGCGTAGCTCTGGAACACCATCGCCACGTCCCGCTCGCGCGGCGCCAGATCGGTCACGTCGCGGCCGCCGATGAAGACCGTGCCGGCCGTTGCCTCCTCGAGCCCGGCGATCACGCGCAGCAGCGTCGACTTGCCGCAGCCGGACGGCCCGACGAGGACCATGAACTCGCCGTCCTCGATTCCGAGCGTGACGTCGTCGACGGCGCGCACGCCGCCGCCGAACTCCTTCGTCACGCGCTCCAGCAGGATCTCGGCCATCAGATGCAGCCTGAGCATGCGGCGCATCCGAGGTGCTCGCCGCCGACGAGCACGGTCCGAGAGCTCGAGCGCGTCGTTCAGGACGACGATGTCGGCCGGGGCGCCCGGGCTCAGCGAGCCGAGGTCGGGCCGCCGGGCGATCCGCGCCGGAACGGCCGTGGCCGCGCCGACCGCGTCCGCGAGCGGCACGCCGAGCGCATGCAGTCCGCGCACCGCCTCGAGCAGGGTCAGCGAGCTGCCTGCGAGCACTCCGTCGCCCCGGCGGGCAACACCGTTCCGGACCTCGACGTCCACGTCGCCGAGCCGGAAGTTGCCGTCGCCGACGCCTGCGGCCGCGATCGCGTCCGAGACGAGCGCGACGCGGCCCGCCGCCGCCCGCCAGACGACCTGTGCGGTCTCGTCGGCGAGGTGGTTCCCGTCGAGGATCAGCTGGACGACCACGTCGTCGCGGGCGAGCGCGGCGCCGGCGATCCCGGGGTCGCGATGGCCGAGCGGCCGCATCGCGTTGAAGAGATGGGTCACCGTCGCTGCGCCTCGGTCGAAGGCACGGTTGGCCTGCTCGGCCGTCGCGTCCGAGTGCCCGCAGGAGACGACGACTCCGCGCTCGCCGAGCAGGTCGATCAGCTCGAGTGCTCCGTCCAACTCGGGGGCGAGGGTCATCTCCGAGACTGGGCCCGCCGCGAGCAGCCGCTCGAGCAGCGCAGGGTCGGGATCGCGACGCGCCGTGACGGGGTGGGCACCGAGCCGGAGCGGCGACAGGAAGGGGCCCTCGAGGTGCGCGCCGATCACACGCGGCCCGACGTGACTCGCGTGGGATCTCGGCGAGGGCGGCGACGAGCGCCGCCTCGGGCGCGGTGATCAGCGTCGGCTGGAAGGCGGTGACGCCGCACTCGAGCAGCGCCTCGCCTGCGCGGCGGTACGCGGGCCCGTCGGCGGCGGCGAAGTCGACGCCGCCGAAGCCGTTGACCTGCAGGTCGACGAGGCCGGGGATCGCGATCCCGTTGCCGCCGCCGTTCAGGCCGACCGCGCCGACCCGCCCGTCCGTGACCTCGACGTCTCCGCGTAGGAGCACGCCGTCCACCACAGCCGCTTCGACTCCTAGTCTCATGCGTCCTCCAGCGCTTTTCGGACCACACCGCCGGCCCCGTCGAGCAGCCGCCTGGCTTCGTCGGCATCGCGGCCTGTGAGCAGCGAGACGATCGCGACCTTCGCGTCGCCGCCGGCCGCCGCGAGCGCCGCGTCGACCTCTTCGCCGGAGGCCTCCGTTGCCAGCTCGACCACTCGACGCGCACGTGCGCGCAGCTTGGCGTTGCTCGCCACGACGTCGACCATCAAGTTTCCGTATGTCCGGCCCAGGCGGATCATCGCGACGGTCGAGATCGTGTTCAGAACGAGCTTCTGCGCCGTCCCCGCCTTCATTCGCGTCGAGCCGGCGATCACCTCGGGGCCCGTCTCCGCCACGATCTCGTGGTCGGTCAGCTGTCCGAGCGCCGAGCCCGGGACGCACACGACCGAGACGGTGAGCGCCCCCGCGGCCACCGCCGCCCGGGCCGCGCCGAGCGCGGAGGGCGTGCCGCCGCTGGCCGAGAGGACGACCACGGCGTCCTCGCCACGGACGTCGTCGAGGCAGGCCGCTCCGGCGCCCGCGTCGTCCTCGGCCGCACCGTCCGCGGCCACGCGGGCGACGACGAGGCCCTCAGGGAGCCCGAAGGTCGGCCCGCACTCGACGGCGTCGACGGTGCCGATTCGGCCGGACGTGCCTGCTCCGACATAGACCAGCCTGCCGCCTCGCGCGAGCCGCGCCACGATCGCGTCGATCGCGGCGGCGAGCGCAGGCGCTGTCTCGCGCACGGCCGGCGCGACCCGCGCGTCCGCGTCGTTGATCAGCTCGACGAGCTCGAGGGTCGAGCGCAGATCGATGTCCGCGTGCCGCGCGTCCCGCGCCTCGGTGACGGGGCCGACTCCTGTCATGACCGCGGAGTGTAGTACCAGAGCGCGCGGAACACAATGGATTGGTATTGACCATTTCGGGGACGGCAGGCTACGATGCGGACCAGATGGCCGCGACGCAGCAGCGAGTCACCAAGCAGAGCCAGGCGCGCGACCAGGTGCTCGACCTGATCGAGCGGGTCGGCGTCGGGGGCGCGATCCCGTCCGAGCGCCAGCTGAGCCAGGACCTGGGCGTCTCGCGGCTCACCGTCCGCGCCGCGATCGACGAGCTCGCGCGTGAGGGCTATCTCGTGCGACGCCGTGGCAGCGGCACGTTCGTCCGTGAACCGAAGATCGCGCAGGAGCTGACGATGACGTCCTTCAGCGAGGAGATGCGCCGGCGCGGCATGCGTCCGGGCTCGAAGACGCTGTCGCTCGACGTCAAGCACGCCGGCGCCTATCTCGGCCGCTGCCTGCACGTCTCGCCGTCCGAGCGGATCGTGGTGGCCGAGCGACTTCGCCTCGCCGACGACGAGACGATGGCGATCGAGACGCTGCACGTGCCCGAGCGGATCGTGCCCGGCCTGACGCGCGAGGACTTCGACGAGACCTCGTTCTACGATCTCCTCGAGGATCGCTACGGGGTCGAGATCGTCGGCGGCGTGCAGACGATCGAGCCCACGGTGACGAACGAGGAAGAGTCCGAGATCCTCGGCGTCCCGCTGCACTCGCCCGCGTTCCAGTTCGAGCGCACGACGCGGTCGGACACCGAGATCGTCGAGTTCGTCCGCTCGATCTACCGCGGCGACCGCTACCGGCTCGTCACCGAGCTGAACCGTCGCGAGCGTCCGGTCGCGGCGCCTGTGTTCGCGCCGCGCGACCAGGAGCAGTGACCGCCGTGGCGGCAGCGCGTGCCACTCCGGGAACGCCCGGCGCGCAGCTGCTGGCCGAGATCCGCGAGCAGCCGGCCGCCCTGCGTCGCCTGCTCGAGCACGCCGGCGAGTATGCCGCGGTCGCGACCCAGGCCGTGCGGCGCGGCAGCCCGCTCGTTCGCATGGTCGGACACGGCTCCTCCGACAACGCCGCCTCGTACGGCGTCTACGCCTTCGGCCTGCTCCCCGGCTGGACGGCGCTTCGCGACTCGATCTCGCTCTCCGTCTACTACGGCGCCCAGGTCGACGTTCGCGGGTCGGGCGTGATCGGGCTCTCGCAGTCCGGCCAGACGCCCGACGTGCTCGAGTACGTGGAGCGCGCCAGAGCCCGCGGCGCGCTCACGATCGCGCTCACGAACGAGCCCGGCTCGGCGCTTGCCGAGGCCGCCGAGGCCGTCCTGCCGCTGGCGGCCGGCTCCGAGCACGCGGTCGCGGCGACGAAGACCTACACGAACCAGGTGGCGGCGCTCGCTTTGCTCGCGGGATTCGCGGCCGGCCGGGGATCCGAGCTCGTGGACGGGATCACGCGCACCGCCGACTTGCTCGAAGAGCTCCTGCCCGTGCTCGAGCGGCGAGCCTCCGAGCTGGCCGTCTCGCTCGCATTCGTGGGTCGGATGTTCGTGATCGGCCGCGGCCCGGAGTTTGCGACGGCGCGCGAGATCTCGCTGAAGCTGCTCGAGACGTGTCGCGTGGCAGCCGAGCCGTTGACCGCGACCGACCTCGTGCACGGCCCCGTTGCCGCGATCGACGGCCTGTTCCCGGTCTGGACGATTGCCTCGGCCGACGAGAGCCTGCCGGCGGTGCGCGAGGCGGCGGCGCGGGCGCGCGCAGCCGGCGCGCTGCTGATCGCGAGCGGCACCGCGGCGAAGGAGATCGCCGACGCCGAGCACCACCTGCCCGTGCCCGCGCCGCCGTTGTCGTTGCTGACGCCGCTTCTCTCCGTCGCCCCCGGACAGCTGCTTGCCTGGGCGCTCGCTCAGGCACGCGGGCTCGACCCCGATCGCCCCAACGGGCTCAGCAAGGTCACATTGGCCCTGTGACGCGGCGCGCGAGGTCAATACCAGTACGCGAGCCAGGTGGCGCAGCAATTGGCTTGCAGATGAGATCGAATCCAGATCTTGACAATGGCGGTCTGGTGTGCAAGCCTGCGGCCGAAGCCAATTGGTCAGTACCAATCCGGCGTATCGACTCCCAGGAGGGTCGCAAATGAGAGTACGACTCACAGCAGCAGCAGGCGTAGTGATCCTGCTCGCGCTCGCGACCGCGTCGGCAACCGGCGCGAAGATCGCGGCGCCGCAGGCACCGGCCGGCGAGATCACGGTCTGGCTGATGAGCGACGCGCAGTCCAACTGGCCGGAGGCGGTCGCTGCGGCGAACCAGGCCTTTCGGCAGCAGCACCCGGGCGTAGAGGTGAACGTCCAGTACCAGGCGTGGGGCGACTACAAGACGAAGTTCGAGGCGACCCTCGCCGGCGGCAACGCACCGGACGTGATCGAGTTCGGCAACACCGACACGCCCAAGTACTCGGCCGCCGGAGCGCTGGCTCCCCTGAACAAAGCGGACTACCCCAACTCCGCGACGTGGCTCTCCGGGCTCGCCAAGGCGGGCATCTACAACGGGCGCACGTTCGCGATCCCGTACTACGCGGGCGCACGCGGCGTCATCTACCGGACCGACCAGTACAAGGCCGCGGGGATCACGTCGACGCCGAAGTCGCTGGCCGAGTTCGTGGCCGCCGGCAACAAGCTGATGGCCAAGTACGGCGGCTCGAAGGACAAGACGTACTCCGCGCTCTACTACCCCGGCCGCTACTGGCATGCGGCGATGTCGTTCGTCTACGACTTCGGCGGTCAGATCGCAGCGCAGCAGGGCGGCAGGTGGGTCGGCACGCTCGACTCGCCGCGGGCGCTTGCGGGACTCACCGCTTGGCGGCAGACGGTGCTGAAGCTCTCGAAGGCGAACAAGACCGGTGACGAGAACAAGCCGCAGCAGGCGCTCGTCTTCTCGAAGGGCAAGGTCGGCTCGATCATCGCGAACGGCTGGGAGTGGGGCTATGCGCTCGACCCGAAGGTCGGCAACCCCAAGCTCGCGGGCAAGATCGGCGCCTATCCGATGCCGAGCCACACGCCGGGCAAGTTCATGCCGACGTTCCTCGGCGGCTCCGTGCTCGGCATCCCGGTGACGAGCGACGACAAGGAGCTCGCGGCCGACTGGCTTGCCGCCTTCACGAGCACGGCCAACATGAGCCGGATGGCGGTGCAGGGCGGCGTGATCCCGAACACGACCACGCTCGCGGCGATCCACGCGAAGAAGCCGCAACTGGCACCGTTCGCCAGGGCGGCGACGTCGAGCTGGTTCGTGCCGTCGACGCCGAACTGGGCGAACGTCGAGAGCGCCGGCGTGCTCCAGTCGTTGCTCAGCGGCATGCTGCGGAACCCCGGCAAGACGAAGGCCCTCGCCACGCAGGCGAGCGATCGCATCGAGCAGATCCTGAACGCACGCTCGTAGACTCACGCTCGGAGTGAGCGCAGAGTCAGCCCTCCCGATCGAGCCGGCCGCGAGGCCGGCTCGACGGCGGGTCAGCCGCCGCGCCGGTCGCGCGGTCGCGCCGTACCTGCTGCTGCTGCCCGCGCTCGCGGTGATCGGGGCGGTGCTCGGCTACCCGCTCTACAAGCTCGTCACGCTCTCGTTCCAGCAGTACGGCCTCTTCGAGCTGCTCGCCCACGAGGGGCGGTGGATCGGCCTCGACAACTACTCGCAGATCTTGCACGACCGCGAGTTCTGGACCGTGCTGGGCCGCACGATTGCGTTCACCGCGGTCACCGTCGGCCTGACGATGCTGCTCGGGACGCTGATCGCGCTCCTGATCGCACAGCTCGGCGGCTTCATGCGGCTGCTGATCACGACCGGGCTCGTCCTCGCCTGGACGATGCCGCCCGTCGTCGCCGTGAACATCTGGACGTGGATGGTCGACTACGAGTTCGGCGTCGCGAACTGGACGCTCGCGCGGCTGGGGCTCGACTACTTCGACCACCACGACTGGTTCGTCAATCCGTACGAGGGCTTCGCGGTGATCACGGCGATCGTCGTCTGGGGCGCGATCCCCTTCGTCGCGATCACGGTCTACGCCGGTCTGACCCAGGTGCCGCGGGAGCTGGTCGAGGCCGCGTCGATCGACGGCTCGGGCGCGTTCCGCGTCTTCCGCGACATCACGCTGCCGATCCTGAAGCCGATCTTCGTCATCCTCACCAGCCTGTCGGTGATCTGGAACTTCCAGGTCTTCAGCCAGATCTGGATCATCCGCGGCAACCGGCCCGAGTCCGACTACTTCGTGATGGGGATCTACTCCTTCGTGACGTCCTTCAACGTCAGCCAGTACGGGCTCGGCTCCGCGATCGCCCTCGTGACGGTGGTGGTGCTGCTCCTCGTCACCTTCGTCTACATCCGCCAGATGGTGCGGCTCGGGGAGATCGGATGAGCACGGTCGCTCAGTCCGAGCCGGCACCCCGCCGCAGGCGGAGCCGCCGGAAGACCGCGCGCCGCGTCGTGCTCAACCTGACCGGCCTGCTCGTCTTCGTCGTGATGGCCTTTCCGGTGTACTGGATGGTCTCGACCGCGTTCAAGCCGGGCATCGACGTGCTCAGCTACGAGCCGCAGTGGATTCCCGCGAACCCGACGCTCGCGAACTTCCGCGACGCCGTCGGCCGGCCGTACTTCTGGGACAACGTCAAGAACAGCCTGATCATCGTCGGCGCGGTCGTGCTGGTCTCGCTCGTGCTCGCGTTCCTCGCGGCGCTCGCCCTGGCGAAGTTCCGGTTCTACGGCCAGCGGGCCGTCGTGGTCGTGATCTTCGGGGTGCAGATGGTGCCGCTCGTCGCGCTGATCATCCCCCTCTTCATCGCGCTCAGCACCGTGGGCCAGGTCGACAAGCTCTCCGGCGTGATCGTGACCTACGTCGCCCTCGTGCTTCCGTTCTGCGTCTGGACGCTGCGCGGCTTCGTCGGCGGGATCCCGAGGGAGCTCGAGGAGGCCGCGATGGTGGACGGCTCGACCCGTTTCGGCGCCTTCATCCGGATCATGCTGCCGCTCGTCGCGCCCGGGCTCGTGGCGACGGCGATCTTCGCCTTCATCCAGGCCTGGAACGAGTTCATCATCGCCTACGTGCTCCTCTCGAGCCAGGAGAACCAGACGCTGACGATCTGGCTCGCGAGCTTCACCACGTCTCGCGGGACGGACTGGGGCTCGCTGATGGCGGCCGCGACGCTGACGGCGATTCCGGTCATGATCTTCTTCGTGCTCGTGCACCGGCGGATCGCCTTCGGGCTGACCGCAGGCGCCGTGAAGTCGTGAGCGTCGAGCGGCTCGCCGCCGCCTGCCTGCTCCCGAGCTTCCCCGGCCCCGACGTTCCCGACTGGGTGCTCCGCCGGCTCGAGGGAGGGCTCGGCGGAATCACGCTCTTCTCGTACAACATCCGCAGCCCCGAGCAGCTCGCGGCGCTCACGACCCGCCTCCGGGGCGCAGGCGAGATCCTGCTCGCGCTGGACGAGGAAGGCGGTGACGTGACCCGGCTCGAGGCGGCGGGCGGTAGCTCGTATCCGGGCAACCTCGCGCTCGGGCGTCGTCGACGACGTCGAGCTGACCGCGGGACGTCGCGTCTGCGATCGCAGCCCGGCTCGCCGCCGTCGGCGTCAACGTGAACTTCGCTCCCGTCGCCGACGTGAACGAGGACCCGCACAACCCGGTGATCGGCGTGCGCAGCTTCGGCTCCGATCCCGAGCTCGTCGCGCGGCACGTCGCCGCCTTCGTCGAGGGCACGCAACGCCACGGCGTCGCGGCCTGCGCCAAGCACTTCCCCGGCCACGGCAACACGTCCGTGGACTCGCACCTCGCGCTGCCGGTCGTCGAGGGTGACCTCGATGCCGCGCTGCTGCCGTTCCGCGCCGCGATCGCCTCGGGTGTCCAGGCCGTGATGGCCGGCCACCTGGTGGTCCCGGCGCTCGACTCGGAGCCCGCCACGGTGAGCCGGAGGATCCTCACCGGCCTGCTCCGGGAGGAACTCGGCTTCGAGGGGCTCGTCGTCACCGACGCGCTCGAGATGCGCGCACTCAGTGCGGGCATTGGCGTCGAGGAGGGTGCCGTTCGCGCTCTCGCCGCCGGGGCCGACGCGCTCTGCGTGGGGCACGACCTGCACGAGGAGGCCGTGGCGTCGATCGTTCAGGCGCTCGTCGAGGCGGTCGCTGCCGGCCGCCTGTCGCTGGAGCGGCTCGAGAAGGCGGCGACGAGGGTAGCGGCGGCCGCGACCTGGGCGTCGGCGTCGTCGCCGGCGGACGCCCCGACTCGCCCGGTTGGTCTCGAGGCCGCCCGCCGTGCGCTGCGCGTCCGCGACACGCCGTCTCTCGACCGCGACCCGCTCGTCGTCGAGTTCGTGCCGGATCCCAACATCGCGGCCGGGGAGCGCGACTTCGGGCTGGCCGACCTCTGGCCGCGGGCGATCCGCCTGCGCGTCGGCGAAGAATCACCCGATCCTGCCGAGGCACTCGCCGCCCATCCGGAGCTGCCGCTCGTCGTCGTCACCCGTGACGCCGGCCGCCACGAGTGGCAACAGGCGCGCACGTGGGAGCTGCTCGCGCTCCGGCCCGACGCGGTCGTCGTCGAGACGGGCGTGCCCGGGGGCGTGCCGGCCGCGATCGAGACGCACGGCGCCGCCCGGGTGAGCCTCGAGGCCGCCGTCGAGCTGCTCGCGGCTACGCCCGCGGGATGCTGAGGCGCACGACGAGCGTGTAGGCGCGCCGCGCGGTGGCGTTGCTCGTCAGCGTCGTCGTGCAGTCGGCCGGACCGAGCCCGCGCCTGTCGATCGTCACTTTCGTCGTCCCGGCCGGCATCGTGCGCAGCGCGACCCGTGAGCCGGCGCAGCGAACTTCGAGAGTGGCGCGTCCGGCCAGCGTGGCTGTCGCGGTGACGCGGCGACCCGGACCAAGCAGCCCGAAGGTGAGCGTCGCCCGGGCCCGCGGGGTGAGGGTTCCGCGCCGATCGAGTGTGACGGGCCTTAGCGCCGGCGGCTTCACGACCGTCGGTGGCGGGCCGAGCCCGAGATCGGCTTCGATCGCGTCCAGCACTGTCTCGTCGGGCTCGCCGAGCCACGGGATCTTGTACCGCGTCTGACCGAGCGCCAGCCGCGCGTAGTCCTCGGCGAAGATCTCGGCGATGCTGCGGCTCCAGTCGATCGAGTAGTCGCGAGTGACGCTGCCGATGCGGGCGAGCTCGGCCATGCTGCGGGCGCGCCACCAGTGCGGCGTCCCGTTCGGCTCGCGCGCGCCGGCGACCGGGGTCGTGCGATCGAGGTGGTGCGCGTACTCGTGCACCACCGTGTGCGCGGTGTCTTCGCTCTGCTCGGCCGGGACGACCATCCGGTTCCGGTTGTAACAGCCTGCCGCCCCGCGCCCGCAGTCCGAGCGGAGCTCCTCCCACGAGACGATCCTCACGGTCACCGTCGAGATCTCGTCGCCGTGCGGCGCTGCCCGCAGGAGGGCTGCATACCACTCGGGATCGACGCCCTCGGCCTGCACGTCGAACCGCATCGACCGGCCCTCGTCGTCAGTGAGGACGACCTCCTCGGCGGCAGCGTTCTCCGCGAGGCCCAGTGAGGCCGCGAGCACCACGAGCAGTAGCAAACGGCGCACGCGGCCATGGTAGGCCGCCCCCGGTAAGGGCGAGATAAAGATCCGGTGCTGGGCCGCGCGTGAGCGCGGCCCAGCATCGTGATCAAAGTGTTTCGTAGTGTCCTCCTTCGGTTCGGTCAACCTCCTGTTCGCTGCGGCCACACGGGGATCTGGCCGCCACGCCTGCCCGGGTCGGGCGGGGCGGCGTTCTCCCGCGCGTATGCCGTCTCATGGACCATCCGCGTCGCCGACGCTCCCCGCAGGCGTCGTCGAACCGGCCGGTAGGCCGCCGGTTCGACGAGTGCGCGCTTGGGGAGCTGTCGGGTCAGCGTTTTCTTCACCTCCGCCTAGAAGTTCAGCCTCAAGCGCAGACGCAGGTGAATCCGGTTCGTCAGATTCGCCGTCATGCGCCTGCGAGTTGGTCTGGCCGACGTTGGCGGTGTTCGTCATCGAGGCAGTGCTCGACGCCGGGCCTCCGACTGCCGAGGCGGTCCGCCTGCTGCGTTGCCGCCGCCTGCGTTCCCGCCGTTGGCGTTCGCGGCACCCGTGCTCGCCGCTGCAGCGCTGGCGTCGGCGTTGCCGTCACCACCGTTGGCGTTATTCGTGCCACCGTTTGCGCTTCCGGAGGTGGCGTCGTTGTCGCCGCCGATCGTTTCGGCGCTGCCGCCGGCACCGCTCGTTGCGCCCGCTGCCGACGAGGCGTTGCCGCCTGCGCCGCCTGCGCCGCCTGCGCCACCGACCTGCGAGGTGGCTGCCGAGCCGGAGGCTGCTCCGCCGGTCGCCGCGCCCGTCGAACCGGAGTTCGACGCGGTCGACGCGCCGGTCGTGCCGCCGTCACCGCCGGTGCTGCTCGCCCCCGACGTAGTCGCGCCAGAGGTGCCCGCTCCGCCGGTTGCGCCGGCTCCCGAGGTGGCCGAGCCGCCACTCCCGTTGTTCGTGTTGTTGTTCGAGCCTCCTGTGGAGGTTGCACTCGGGTCGCCGGACGTGCTGGATCCGCCGGCCCCTGTCGTCGTGTCGCAATCGCCCGCGGCGTTGCCGGAGCCATTGCAGTTGCCCGTTGCGTCTCCCCCAGAGCCGCTGGACGAGTTGGACGGACCCGCGCTCGCGCTCGGGTCGTTACCGCCCGCGTCCTGGTCGGCCGAGGCGTCTCCGCCGTCGGCGTCGCTGTCGGCGTCGGCGTCTCCGCCTTCTCCGTCGCCGCCCCTGGCGCGCGACGAAGACCTGCTGTCGCCGCCGTTGGCGTTGCCGGAGTCACCGCTCTCCACGTCGATGTCGCCGGACTCGGCGTCACCACCGTCGGAGCTCTGCTCGGTGCACTTCACGCAGACGTTGTCGCCTCCGTTGCCGCCGTCCCCGCCCTCGGCGTCTCCGCCGTGCGAGGAGGCAACAGCTGTGGAGTCGCCACCGTCGTTGCCCTTGGACGTTGTGTCTCCGTCCGCGTCGGCCTCTGACTTGCCGCCGTCCGCGGATGCCTTCTGGTCGGCGTCTCCGCCTTCGGCATCTGCCTCTCCGCCGATCGCGCCGGAGTTGGCAGAACCGCCGTTGGCGGCGCCTCCGTCGGCTGAGCCACCGTCGCCCCCTGCTGCATTGGCGTTCGAGCTGGCTGCACTTTCCACTGTGCCACCTTGCTGCACGTGTGCGACCTGCACGTTCACCTGGGCGGCGATGTTGGCCTGGAGAGTCGCCGGATCAGGCAAGGAGGCTCCGCTCGCCAGCGCTGTCGCTGACAGGGCGAGAGCCACGGCTCCTGTGCCTGTGATCAGGAACTTCCGTAGCACTATCGTCACTCCCTTCGGTGTGTTGTCGGTACGTGTCACGCCGGACGCCCGGGGCGCCCTGCGTGGGTTGGCACGCCGAAGGGGTTAGCCGGGTGCTGCCTGCAGGAGCACGTCGGCCGCCGGCCGCCTACCGGCCGGCTCGAACAGCCGTCGCCCCAGACGCGGCAGCGGGCTCAGCACATACCCGGACAGCGCGCAGAACGCGCTGCCGGACCCGTTGCCGGCGGTGGCGGCGGATGCCCCGGAGCCCGGGGCGAGGCAGTGCGGGCCGGAAGAGGCCGCTGCTGCCTTTTCGGCGTCCTCGGTCATGCTCGGGACCGAGCCGGCGATGCCGGCGGGGGACGCCAAAATCTCATTTGAAAGTGGGACTGCGAACGGCGCGGGCGCCGCGGCGGCGGCTCGCTCGCTCTTCTCCGGTCCCTGCGTCGCGTCGTTGGAGCGCGACTCCACGCCTGGAGTGCTCTTGCGCGGCGCGGCGGCGATCTTCGCCGCTGCGACCTTCGGCAGCAGCGCGCGGCGCGATCGGCGCCGCCTGCCCGGCACCGATGAGGGGCAGGGAGAGCAGGACGGGCTCGCCGGCAGCGGTTTCCGTGCTCGATCCGACCTCGACGACGGTTTCCGGCGTGACACTCAAGAGCGCTCTGGGCGGCGGCGTCCGGTAGATCAGCTTGTGGCCGCCGGCCGTGGCGGCCGCGAGCCCGATTCCCGCCTGCTCGATCGTTGCCTGCTGGAACGACTCTTGCTGCAGGGCGGTTGTGGCGCCGCTCTGGAGCTGGATCGCGATCTGCTCGATCGTCCCGACCGAGGAGCCCGTTGCCCCGGCCTCGGACTCGATCCGGAGGGTCGACGCCTCATCCCTCAGGCTGCTCTCGTTGCGGACATCGGCGAGCGAGGCGCCGGCGAGCAGCTCGAACTCCTGTGCGACGACCGCCCACTGGCCGGCGGTCTGATCGTGATCGGCGTCGTTGCCGACCTGCTCCTGCTCGACCGTTTGCCGTGTTGCCGAAGCCTCGGCACCTGCGGCTGAGGCGAGGCTGGTCGTCGTCTGGGTCGACGTGCCGCCGACGGAGATTCCCGAGTTGATGCTCTTCACGATCGTCGCGATCCCCGCGGACACGAGCACCTGCGTCGTCGAGGCGGATTGGAGGGCGACCTGGGTCTGGAACGAGTCCTCGCCGGCGGCGTGCTGGGCGATCTGCTGGACGATCGTCGACGTGATCTGCGCCTCCGCCTCGACGGATGCCCGATTGGACTGCGACGCGACTCCTGCGGTGTCGACGCTGACGTTGACGGCGTCGCTCAGCACCGCGACTGCCTGCGCACTCGCGACCTGCTCGACGTTCAGTTGCTGAAGCACGATCTGCGTGGCCGTGCTCGCTTCGTCCCGCGTCTGGGACACGATTTGCACGGCGTCGCTCGAGGCCGTCGCGAGCGCGGTCGCGGCGGCATCGTTGACCTGCTCGACCGAATGCTGCTGGCTCGCCGCGGTGCTCTGTCCGGCGGGCGCGATCTGCGGGGCAAGGCTGACCGGCTCGTAGGAGAGCCAGCGGAAGTCGAGCACGTATGTGCAGCCGATGCTGCAGGTCGGGATCGGGATCACGTCGGCGTAATCCCAGACCCACTGCGGCAGATCGGGGCGCAGCCAGCTCCAGGTCCACGAAATTGCGCCTTCAACCGGCGTCGCCGAGGCCTGACCGCTCCTCTGGATCTCGTCGTCGGGGTCGCAGTCGAAGTTCCAATCGATTCTTCCGTTTTCTGCCGAGGATGCGATCGCGCAGGCGAAACTGCCGCCCGGTCCGAAGACCATGTCCCACGTCCAGACGAAGACTGTGCCGTCGCTCGGCCGCGGCAACGAGGCGTCGTCGAGCGCGATCCGGAGGTCGGTGTTGGCGCCGTCGGCCAGGAAGGCGATCTCGAGGCCGCTGGCGGGGTCGATTGAGGTCCAGATCCTGTCGTCGGCGTCACTCTCGACCCGGGTCACGGACGTTCCGTTCACCGACTCGATCTCTTGCTCGAGTGTCTGCTGCGCCACCTCGCCCGTCGTCCCCGCGCTGTTGACGCGGAGCGAGACGAACGTGTTCGTGGGGTCCGTGATCTCTGCCGTCGCGGTCGACATCCACGTCCGGCCCGTCACCGGCAGAAACGGCTTGGGCAAGCGCAGAGTTGGACTGGATACCGCCGGCGGTATCGCCGTCACTGAAGAGCCTGAGCTCGACTGCCGTGTTCGTGGGTTGCTCGAGCTCGGCGTTGGCAGTCGCCCTTGCCTCCTGGGCGATGTCTTCGCCCGTCCGCTCGTCTGCCTCGGCCTTTCGCTCGTCCTTTTCGGCCTCGCGCTCGGCCTTCGCGTCGGCGCGCGCCTCGGCCTTGTTCGATTGGTCGAAGCGCGCATCGTGTCCGGGCGCCTCGACGCGTGCGTTCACGGTCGAGTTCTTCGGCTTGTCGGCTTTGGCGTTCGCATCGGCGGACGCTGACTGGTCGCCGCTCGTCTCGGCCGTCCCCGAGCCGGGTCCAGCTTCTTGCGTGGTCGACTGCGACGTCGAGGCGCCCGCGTCGGCGCTGCTTCCGTTCGTCTGGCCGACCGAGCCACCGTTGCCGGCGCCCTCCTGGCCGACCCGCACGCCCTTCGAGTCGTTCTTCGGCTCCTTCGCGGTTGCGTCGGCGTCTGCATCGGCTTTCTGACCTGTGTGTGCTTGCTGATCGTGCTGTGCCGCGGGGTTCGGCTGTGCAGCGTTCGGCTGTGCAGCGGGCGCCGACTGTGCGGAGCCGTTGTTGCCGGCATCCTGTCCCTGTCCCGAGGACTGCCCGACGCCGGCGTTGTTGCCGATCGTGGTGTCCGCCGACGCGCCCGTTGACTGGTTGGGCCCGCCGGTGGGCTGATCGTTCGACCCCTGGACGTTCGACGGGCCCTCGACGGGCCCGTTCTGGCTGCTCTGGGTGGTTTCCGTGCTTCCGGCTGCGGCTGTCGGAGAGGCCGCTTCCGCGGTTGTCGGTGAGGTGGTTCCAGCGCTCGATGCTGCAGCGTCAGACGCCGCCGCCGAGTCCTCGGCGGCCGCAGGAAGAACTGCCGGGCCGATCAGGCCGGTCAGTAGCGCCGCAGTGATGAGCGCCGCGAGGCGCGCACCCAAGCGCAATTCCCACCACCTTTCGCCCCCACGTGCTCCGGTCTTCGGACCTCCCCCTGGGGCCAAGCCCAAGGCACGCGGGTAACAGGCCGACCCTATAACGCTCCCGGCGTTCTTGTCAATAGTTTCAATGTCTCGGTGTGGCAACCGCCCAGGAACTAGGCTCGGTCGCGTGGACGACCACCGCGCGCCCGCGCTCGAGCGCCTCCGAACAGAGCGATTCGACGTCCTCGTGGTCGGCGGTGGGATCATCGGCGCCGGCATTGCCGCACTGGCGTCCCGGCACGGCTTCCGGGTGGCGCTCGTCGAGCGCGACGACTTCGCATCCGGCACCTCGAGCGCCTCCTCGAAGCTCGTGCACGGCGGCCTTCGCTACCTCCGCCTTGGTCACCTCAGCCTCGTCCGCGAGGCGCTCGCCGAGGTGCATGCGCTCAGCCGCGTCGTCGCGCCGCACCTCGTCCGGCCGCTCAACTTCGTCCTCCCGGTGTACCGAGGCGGCCCGTACGGCCGGATTCCGATTCGCGGTGCGCTCTGGTCGTACGCGGGCCTGACGGGAGCCGTCGCCGAGCGGGGCCGGATGATCGCGCCTGCGGCTGCCGCGCGGCTCGTGCCGCCGCTGCGGCTCGAAGGCCTGCGGGCGGCAGGGTTCTATCCCGACGCGCAGACCGACGACGCGAGACTCTGCCTCGCGAACCTACGCGGCGCCGCCGACGAGGGAGGGGTCGTCCTCAACCGCGTCGAGCTGGTCGGGCTCGCACGCGGCCCCGTCGCGCAGGTTCGCGACCTTCTCGGCGGGGGAGAGCTCGAGGTTGCTGCGCAGGCCGTTGTCAACGCAACCGGGCCCTGGATCGACGAGGTCCGGCGGCTGGAGAGCCCGCGCGCGGGCACGTCCGTGACGCTGAGCAGAGGCGCGCACGTCGTCGTCGAACGGAACGGCGGCTGGGGGGCTGCGCTGACGGTCCCCATCGACCGGACCCGCGTCGCATTCGCGGTCCCGTGGGCAGGGATGCTCCTGCTCGGCACGACGGACTCCGCCTTCGAGGGCGATGCGCGTGCGATCGAGCCGACGGAGGCGGAGGAGCGGCAGATCCTCGCCGAGGCGGAGCTCGCCGTAGACGCAGCCGCGCTTGGCCCAATCCGCGCCCGCTTCGCCGGCCTCCGCGTGCTTCCGGCGGGCACCGCCCAGACGGCCCGTGCGCAACGCGAGACGATGCTCTCGACCGGGCCGCTCGGTGTGGTCACGGTCGCGGGCGGCAAGCTCACGACCTATCGCCGCATCGCGTTGGCAGTGCTGCATGCGCTCCGTGCCGACCTCGCCTTGCACCGGATCGACCGGAGGCCGCGCCCGCTGCCCGGAGCCGCCGATCCCGACATCGCCGCCGACGCTCTGCGGCGTCGGCACCCAGAGATCGAGGCCGCGCTCGCGGCCCACCTCGCCGGCACGTACGGGGCGCTCGCGGCCGAGGTCGTCGCTGCTCGGGCCGCTCGAGCCTCTGGGCGAAGGGCCCGAGGTGGAAGCGCAGGTGCTCTACGCGCGGGAGCGCGAGTGGGCCGTGACTGCGGACGACGTGCTCCGGCGGCGGACGACGCTCGCCCTCACTGGGCGCGACTCCGACGCCGTCCGGCAGCGCGTCGAGGCGATGCTCGCCTCGTGATCCTCGCGATCGACCAGGGAACGACCGGCACGACGTGCCTCGTCGTCGACGACGAGCTCCGCCTGCGCGGCCGTGGCTACGCCGAGCTCCCGCAGCACTTTCCCCGGCCCGGGTGGGTCGAGCACGATCCGGAGGAGATCTGGGCGTCCGTGCAGGCCGCCGCCGAGCTCGCGGTCCGCTCGGCCGGCGTGCCCGCGTCCGAGCTCCGCGCGATCGGGATCACGAACCAGCGGGAGACGACCGTGCTCTGGGAGCGCGCCTCGGGGAATCCGGTCGCCCCGGCGATCGTGTGGCAGGACCGGCGGACCGCCGAGCGCTGCCGCGAGCTTCCGGGCGATCTGATCCGGGCCAGGACAGGCCTCGTTCCCGACCCCTACTTCTCGGCGACGAAGCTCGAGTGGCTGCTGGCGCGAACCACTGCGCCTCGCGCCGGGCTCGCGTTCGGAACGGTCGACTCGTGGCTCGTCTGGAAGCTGACGGGCGGGCGAGCGCACGTCACCGACCGGACGAACGCCTCCCGGACGATGCTGCTCGGCCTCGACACACTCGACTGGGACGACGAGCTGCTCGACGTCTTCGGGGTCGAGCGCGAGCTGCTGCCGCGGCTCGTGCAGTCGTCCGAGATCGCCGGCGAGGCGGAGTTGCTCGGCGCCACGCTGCCGATCGCAGGGATCGCGGGCGACCAGCAGGCCGCGCTCGCCGGCCACGGCTGCTTCGACCGCGGCGAGGCAAAGGCCACGTACGGCACGGGCAGCTTCGTCCTCGCGCACGTCGGCAGCGAGCGGCAACCGGTGCCCGACGGATTGCTCGAGACCGTGGCCGCGCCGAGCGGCTTCGCTCACGAAGGTGCGATCCTGGCGAGCGGAGCGGCGATCCAGTGGCTGCGCGACGGTCTCGGCGCTCTCGCAGACGCCGCCGAGAGCGAGGAGCTCGCCCGCGCGGTCGAATCGAGCGGGGGCGTCACGTTCGTCCCGGCGCTCGCCGGCCTCGGCTCGCCGCACTGGGATGCGAACGCGCGCGGCCTGATCAGCGGGATCACGCGCGGGACGACGCGCGCGCACCTCGTCCGGGCCGCGCTCGAGGCGATCGCGTTCCAGGTCGCGGACGTGCTCGACCTGCTTCCCGGCGGCGTCGACGTCCTCCGGGCCGACGGCGGCGCGAGCGCCAACGGCTTCCTGATGCAGCTGCAGGCGGACGTGCTCGGCTGCCCGGTCGAGGTCGCAGCCGTGCAGGAGGCGACCGCGGTGGGCGCCGCCGTGCTCGCCGGCCGGGCGATCGGGCTCTGGCCCGACGCCGAAGCGGTCCGCGCCCGGCTCCGACGCGGCGCGGTCTACGAGCCGTCAGCGGATCGCGGCTGGGTCGCCGAGCGCCGCGAGGAGTGGCGCGTCGCTCTGCGCCGCGCGCTCCTCTAGAAGTTAGGCAAAACTTGCGCTAAGTTCCGGTTTCGGGGACTCACACCACATTCAGGAGGGCACGTATGGGCAAGCTGTTCGCGGCGGCTGCGGCTGCGTTCGCCGCATTTGCCGCTGTAGGGACGGCCGGGGCGGCGACACATCAGGTCTTCCTCGGCGAGCAGGCGAAACCGCCGGCGGGGACGCCCAAGGGAGCGACGCTGAACCAGTTCTTCCCTGGGGCGCTGCAGGTCAACGTCGGTGACAAGGTCAAGTTCACGAGCGCGAGCTTCCACAACACCGTTTTCCTCGGCGGCACGCCAGCGGCGCCGCCGTTCCTGCCGGATCCGGCCGGTTCGAAGTACGACGCGATCAACGACTCCGTGGGAGCGCCGTTCTTCTTCAACGGGCTTGCGAAGGTGATCTACAACGTCGGCGTGTTCGCCCCGGCGGGCGGCACGACGATCCCCGGACAGGGACCTGTCTCGACGGGCGTCCTCACGCCGGGACCGAACGGCAAGCCCGTTAGCGGCACGCTGGCCTTCGCGAAGGCTGGGTCGTTCAAGCTGGTCTGCACGCTTCATGCGGGCATGGCCATGAACGTCGTCGTGAAGCCGAAGGGCGCGGCCGTGCCCGGCGTGGCGGCGGTCAAGCAGCAGGCGACGACCGAGCTCGCGGTGGCCTGGGCGAAGGCGCCGAAGCTCGCCGCGACCAAGACGCCGAAGAACACCGTCTTCGTCGGCGTCGGCGGCAAGACGACGCTGCTCTCGATGGTGCCGAAGAAGCTGTCCGTGAAGGTCGGAACGGCGGTCGGCTTCGTCAACAAGTCGCCGTCCGAGCCGCACAACGTCGTCTTCGGGCCGCAGAAGTACGTCGAGGGGTTGATGAAGAAGGTCGACCTGTTCCCGATGGGTCCGAACGCGCCGAACCAGGCGCCGCCGTTCTTCCTCTACGGCTCCGAGCCGCCGGGCGGGTATCGCTATGACGGGGCAAACCACGGCAACGGCTTCCTCGCGACGCCGCTGACCGACGCCCTGCCGGGCGCGCCGCCGCGCGGCCTCGCCGGCGCGGCAACGGTGACGTTCACGAAGGCGGGCACGTTCAAGTTCTTCTGCCTGCTCCACGGACCTGACATGGCCGGGGAGATCGTGGTCGCCCCGTGACGAAGCACCACCGGCGAGGGCTGGGAGCGCTGGCGCTCCTGGCCCTCGCCGGGCTTGTCCTACTGGGAGCGACGTTCGCCTTCGCCGGGCCCGGGCCTGTCGTCCGCGAGTACTGGGTCGCGGCCGTCCCGGTGACCTGGAACATCGTCCCCAACGGCCGCAACGCGGTCGAGGGCGAGACGTTCACGCGCGAGCAGACGACGATCCGCACGATCGTCTACAAGCGTTACACGAAAGACTGGGGGCGGCCGCTCGGCGACAACCCGGCTGTGGCGGGAGACAACGACGGCATCCCAGGACCGCTTCTCCGCGCGCGGGTCGGCGAGACCATCCTCGTCCACTTCAAGAATCTCGACAACGAGTTCGAGCGCTCGCACTCGATGCACTTCCACGGCGTCGAGTACAAGTTCGGCTCCGACGGCGCCTACATCCCGGGCTTCACAGGCAAGGGCGCGAACGTCAAGCCGGGCGAGACGTTCACCTACCGGCTGAAGGCCGGCCCGCAGTCCGCCGGCGTGTGGCCCTACCACGACCACTCACCCTCGATGTCGGACTCGATTCACGGCGGCATGTACGGGGCGCTCTCGATCCTCGGCCCGAAGGAGAAGCCGCCGGACCGCGAGTTCGTCGTCTACTTCGGCTCGCTGCACGACTTCGACACGATCAATGGGCGCGCCTTCGTGGGCAACACTCCTGTCTACCGAGCCAAGGTCGGCGACGTGGTGCAGTGGGACGTGCTCGCGATCGGTGACAACCACCACACCTTCCACGTGCACGGCCACCGGTGGCTGGCGCCTGGGCGCGTGCCCGAAGACACGAGAACGATCGGCCCTGCCGAGAGCTTCTCCGTGCGCTGGAAGGAGGACGCCCCGGGAGCGTGGCTCTACCACTGTCACGTCGAGGAGCACATGATGAACGGGATGATCGCGCTCTACCGGGTCGACCCCCGGTGACCCGGCGGGCGCTCGCGGCGGTCCTCGTTGCCGGGACGACGCTGGCCGTGGGAGCGGAGGCGGCGGGCACAGGGCCCGAGGTGGCGATCCCAGGCCGGCTCTACGCGCCCGGAGAGCTCGACGTCCTCGTGGGGCAGGCGATCACCTGGAGCAACGTCGACTCGAAGAGCCACACGGTCACCTCCGAGGACGACGTGTTCGACTCCGGATACCTGACAACGGGCTCCACGTTCGCGCACACTTTCGGCTCCACGGGGACGTTCGCGTATTTCTGCCGGATCCATCGCACGATGCGGGGCGTCGTGCGGGTCTACTCGCTGATCCTGACCCCGCCGGCGCAACCGTTGCCGCCTGCGTGGGCCGTTGCGTTTCGCGGCGTCTCGCCGACTCCGGGGGAGTCAGTCGTGCTCGAGCGGCGCTCCGGCCGCGCCTTTGCGCCGGTCGGGCAGGTGACCGCCGCCGCGGACGGCTCGTTCTCGTTCACGCAGCGCCCGTCGGCGCCTGGCGCCTATCGCGCCCGCGCCGGCACGGCGCTCAGCCCGGCCGTGCGCGTCGCCGTCAAGCCGAGCGTCGCCGTTGCCGTCTCGGGCGCCCAGGCCCGGATCTCCACGAGCCCGGCCCGGCCGCGGAGCGGCGTCCTGCTGCAGATCTACGACCGCGAGTACTTCGGTTGGGTCACGGTCGCAAAGGGCCGGCTCGACGCGCGCTCGCGGGCGACGCTCGCAGTGCCTGCCGGCGCGGCTCGAGCACGCGTCGTCGTCCGCGGCCGCGACGGCTGGGCCGACGGTGTCAGCCGCACGCTCGTCCTCTCGCGGCACTGACCTTCAGCCGCCCGGAAGGAGCTCCAGCAGGTTCAGGAGCTGGTCGATACTGACGCGCCGCACGAGCCCGCGAAGGAGGCTTGCGAGCCTGGGGTCGAGCTGGTCGGCCCGCTCGGCGTCGTCGGCCGCGCGCAGGAGACCGGACCGCACGAGGTCGCCGAGGTCGTCCTGCGAGATCTCGTGCTCACGGGCGAAGCGCTCGAGCGCGTCGCGACTGGCAAAGGCGAGCACGACCGCCTCCCGCGAGACTCCGAGCTCGCATGCGGCGCCGTCGAGCCCTGAGAGCACGATTTGCTCGGCGACCTCGCCGAAGCCGTCCGCGTTGCGCACCTCGCGGGATGCGCAAGGGTCGGCGACCGCCGCAGGCGAGTAGGACGCGCCGCCGAGCGCGAGGTAGGCGCCCGCCAGCGCGACCGACACGCCGGTCGCCACTAGGATCGCACGCATCAGACGCTCACGTCCCGCCGGCCGAGCACGATCGGCACGAGCGCGAGCAGTGCGAGGACCGCGGCCGTGAGGAAGGCACGCGAGAACGCGTTCGTGACGGCACGGTCGAGCTGATCCTGGAGCGTCGAGACGAGGTCCTCGTACGCGGGGTCGTCCTGGTCGCCGATGACTTCTCGGACCGAGGGGATGCGCGCCTCCTCCTTCGCCTCGTCGACGGCGACGAGGATGTTGCGGGCGACGGAGAGCTTCTCGAGCGGCGGAATCCGGCTGTCGAGCACCGCCGAGGTGCCGGCCGCGAGCGCGTCGTCCTCGTTCCGCTCGAGATCGGCGGTGAAGATCGGCGTCAGCAAGAGCAGCCCGACCACGATGCCCGCGTGCCGTGCGGCGATCGTCCAACCGCCGTGCACCGCCTGCGCGGAGCGGCCGGCGAGCGCGCGCTCGGTCAGCGCCGAGAGCGCCAGCCCGAGGCCGGCTCCGGTTGCGAGCTGCGGCGGGACCGTCCAGGCGGCTCCGGCATGGGGGAGCCAGCCGAGCGCCGCGAGGCCTCCCGCGATGAGGATCGCTCCGGCGGCGGCACGCGCCCACGGGGGGCTGATCCTGCGTCCGCCGCGCGCCGCGGCGATGGCCGCGAGCGGCAGCACCGTGACGACGAGTCCCGCGGCGAGCGGCTCGAGGCGCCAGCCGTTGATCAGCAGTACGACGAGCAGGAAGAGCGCAGCGACGAGCGCGCCGGAGACGAGCAGGAGCGCGGCGTTCGCGCCGAAATGAGGCCGCTCGGCCGGCTCCGCCACCCGGGCCCCGTGCACGCCGCGGATCGCCGCGAGCGCGACCAGCACGACGGGCGCCTGGACGAAGAAGATCGACTCCCAGCCGAGCAGCTGCGTGAGCACCCCGCCGACCGCCGGGCCGAGCGCGGCACCGACCACCCCGGCGAGGGCCCATGTGCGCGCCGCCGGGGCGTCCCCTCCCGCGGCGTCGGAGAGCAGGTCGAGCGCAGCGCAGACGATCGCGGCGCCGGCGGCGCCCTGGACGGCGCGCGCGCCGACGAGGAGGTCGAAGGAGGAGGCGAAGGCGCACGTGAGCGACGCTGCCGCGAAGACGACGATGCCGGCGGCGAAGACCGGGACCGGACGGCGGCGCGCGAGAAAGGCGGCCGGCAGCGCCGCGAGCGCGAGCGCGAGGTTGTATGACGTCAGCGCCCAGGCGAGCGTCGAGAGCTCGACGCCGTACCGGGCCAGGATCTCTGGCAACGCAATCGTGACGACCGACGAGTCGGCCAGGACGATGCCGACCGAGAGGCCGAGCAACGCGATTCGGATGCGCGCGACCTCAGGGGCGGATCTCGTCGAGCTGCTCCTGGAACGAGTCGCAGTCCCCCGAGCTCTCGAACGCGTCCCTCAGCTCGTCTCCCCCGTCGAGCGACTGGAGGCTCTCGAAGGCGGACGACACCGCCGCAGCAGCCGCGGAGATCGCGCCGGTCACGGCGCTTATTGTCTCGACACCGAGCGGGCCCTCGACTGCCTGCTCGACCTCGTCCAGCTGCTCTTGCAACTCCGACCCCAGCTGCTCGACCTCGGCCTGCGCCTGATCGCCGGCCTCCGTCTCCGGACGCCCGAGGTCCTGGAGTCCGTTCGTCAGGTCCTCGGTCGACCCTCTAACGTCGTCGACGGCGTCCGTCACCGCCTCCTCGTCGGGGATCCCGCCCTCGGTCAGCGACTGGATCGCGCCTTCGACGCCGCTCACCCAGCTGCTCAGCTCGCTGCAGACGCTGCCGGCCCACTCCTCGGTCGCGCTCTCGTCGCTGCCGCCGCAGCCGGCGAGAACGGGTGCCGTCAGGGCGACGACGGCGAGGAGTGCGGCGAGGCGTCGGACTACCACGCTGCGATTCTTGCACGTCCGACGTTCGGCGTCAGGCGCGGCTGTTCTAAGCTCGCCTATGAACATCGTCTGGGCAGCGCTCATCGTCGCCGCCGTGACCGCTGTTGCGGTCGCGGTGATGCTCCTCGTGCGGCGACGCGCGCCGGAAGGCGGTTACTTCGAGGACGGCGACCGTGCTGCAGGCGTCTTCGGCGTGCTTGCGACCGGGTTCTCCGTCCTGCTGGGGTTCATCGTTTTCCTCGCCTTCACGAGCTTCGACGCGTCCAGGGCTGGTGCGGAGCAGGAGGCGCTGGTGCTGGCGCAGCAGGTCGAGACGGCCCAGTTCCTTCCCTCCGCGGCCGCAGAGCTGAGCGGCGAGCTCGTCTGCTACGGGCGGTCGGTCGTCCACGCGGAGTGGCCGAGGCTGGAGCAAGGAACCCAGGGCGACGAGATCAACCCCTGGGGCGCCGAGCTGTTCCGGACGCTCGAGACAATCGAGCCGAGCACGGCCAGCGAGGAGAGCGCCTACGGCAAGTGGCTCGACCAGACGTCAGAGCGCGAGGCGGCGCGGAGTGACCGGATCCACGGAGCCGTGGGCGTGATCCCGTCTCCGCTCTGGATCGTGCTCTTCTTCATCTCCGCCGTCATCTTCGTCTACATGCTCTTCTTCGCGGACAGCGGCGAGCGGGCCGTCGTCCAGGCGATGCTGATGGGGTCGGTCGTCTCGGTCATCGTCGCGATGCTGCTGCTGCTGCGCGTCCTCGACCAGCCGTTCCACGACGGCGTCGGCGGCCTCCAACCCGTGGCGATGGAACGGACGCTCGGGATCGTCGACCAGGCGCTGCGCGTCGCGAACCGGACCGAGCCCTTGCCTTGCGACGAGATGGGGAGGGCGCTCTAGGTGGCCGGCGAGGCCGCGGACTCCAAGCATCGTCGTGACTGGGTCGAGCTCGGCGCAATGGTGCTGCTTGCCGTCGCGGCCGTCGCGACGGCCTGGAGCAGCTACCAGTCGAACCGCTGGAACGGCGAGCAGGTCAAAGCGTCGGCTCGTACGAATGCGATCAGGATCGAGGCCGCGCGCTCCGCCGACCTCGCGAACGCTCAGACAGAGGTGGACGTGGCGACGTTCATGCAGTGGGTCGACGCGCACGCGCGCGACGAGACCGAGCTGACGGACTTCTACGTCAAGCGCTTTCGCAAGGAGTTCAAGCCCGCCTTCGACGCCTGGCTTGCCACGGACCCGCTCGAGAACGCGGGCGCGCCGCTGACGCCGTTCGCGATGCCCGAGTACCGGCTGGCCGCGACCCAGGAGGCGGAGCGGCTCGATGCGGAAGCCGAAGAGTCTGCGGCGACGGTGCGCCGCAACATCCAGCGCTCCAGCAACTACGTCCTCTGCGTCGTCCTCTTCGCGGTCGCGCTCTTCTTCGCCGGGGTGAGCACGAAGCTCGGCTCGCCGGGCGCGCGCAAGGCAATGCTCGCGCTCGGCTGGATCGTCTTCGTGGGAACGGTCGCCTGGATCGCGACCTTCCCAGTCAGCGTGTCCGTCTAGAGCGCGACTAGCCGCTGATGTCGACGACGCAGAAGCGGTTGCCCTCCGGGTCGGAAAGGATGACGTAGTCGGCGTCCGGTGGTCGTTTGTCCCAGTGCACCTCGGTCGCGCCCAGTGCCTTCAGGCGCTCCACTTCGCCCGCCTGGTCCTCGGTGTATAGATCGAGATGAAGGCGTGGCGGCACCTGCGCTTTCGACGGGACCTGGTCGAGCGAGAGATTCGGCCCGACGCCGTCCCTCGGCCGGAGCAGAATGAAGTCGTCGCTCTGCACGTCGCGCCGGACGTAGTCGAGAGCCGCCTCCCAGAACTCGGTCTGGCGCTGAAGATCGTCGACGCGCAGAACGATCGAGCCGATGCGGAGCACCGCGGCGACTCTATCCGTCGACTGCAGGCCGCGCCGTGACCGCGACTCCACCGAAGACGGCGAATCCCTCGAGTGTCAGCGTGGGCGCGTCGGCTGCCTCGGGCTCGGGAGCACGCGCCTCGACGCCTCCCGCGACGGCTCTCATGCTCGACCGAACGCGCCAGCCCTCTGGCACCTGGATCGCGATCCCTCCGTTGAGCGCGTGCAGATCGAGGTGGGCGCCCTCGGACGACAGCGTCGCGGCACGCAGGTCGACCGAGATCCCGCCGAACCAGGCAAGCATCGATCCTCCCCGGAACGCCGACGCGCGGCTCTCGAGCTCGATGCCGTCGAAGATCGCGACGAGTGCAACCTCGTCGCTCTCGGCGTCCCCGCGGGAGCGCAGGACGCGCTTCATGATCGCCGCCGCGGCCATGAGTCCGGCCCAGAAGCCGATCAGCGCCAGCCCAATCGCTCGCAGCAACCTCATAAGTGCCCCCGACAGGAATTGAACCTGTGCACGCGGTTTAGGAAACCGCTGCTCTATCCACTGAGCTACGGGGGCGGATTCTGCCCTGAGCAGGCCTTTTCGAGAGAGGCGCGCCGGAGGCTTTCCTCCCCCTTCCGGTCTCGACTCTACGAGCCAGTCTAACCGCGGTGTGCGCGTCGGCCGCGATATCGTCCCGAAGCGCCGCAGCCGCACGCGCCCGGACTCGCCATGCCATCCGCACCTCTCCCCCTCGAAGTGGTCGAGCTGATCCGGCGGCCAAATCCCGCCGTCATCGCGACGTTACGGTCGGACGGCTCGCCTCACACCGTCGCTACTTGGTACGACTGGGAGGACGAGCTCGTGCTCCTGAACATGGACGCCAGCCGACAGCGGCTTCGTTTCATGAGGGCCGATGCGAGAGTAGCCCTGACCGTACTCGACAGCGAGAGCTGGTACCGGCACGTGAGCCTGTACGGCGTCGTCGTTCGGATCATGGAGGACACGGAGCTCGAGGACATCGATCGTCTGGCGCTCCGGTACACGGGCGCGCCATTCAGGAGACGCGATGCTCCGCGGTACAGCGCGTGGATGCGCGTCGAGACCTGGCACGGGTGGGAGGGCGGTCAACCCTGGCCGCGGCGCTGATCGCGTAGCGCCGACGCCCACCGCGTTATCGTCCCCACGCATGTGCTTCGACACCGACTCGTCGCCGCCGATCCCGGCGATCAAGGGCGCGGCCGTCTCGCACGACGACCTCGTGCTCGAGGCCGGCGACGGCAACCGGTTCGCCGCATTCGCGGCCACGCCCGACGAGCCGAGCGGCGTGGGGGTCGCGATTCTCCCGGACGTCCGCGGGCTCTACCGCTTCTACGAGGAGCTCGCGCTCCGCTTCGCCGAGCGCGGCCACACCGCGGTCGCGCTCGACTACTTCGGGCGGACGGCCGGGGTCGAGAAGCGCGGCGACGACTTCGAGTACATGCCGCACGTCGAGCAGACGACGTCCGATGGGGTGCAGGCCGACACGGGCGCCGCGGTCGCGTGGCTGCGCGAGCACGGCTGCACCTCGGTCTTCACCGTCGGCTTCTGCTTCGGCGGCAGGAACTCCTGGCTCGCCGCCGCCTCGGGGCACGGGCTTGCTGGCGCGATCGGCTTCTACGGGCGGCCGGGAGCAGGCCGGGACGGCTCGCCGGGGCCGACCGACCGCGCCGCCGAGCTGGCGGCGCCGATCCTCGCCCTGATGGGCGGCGCCGACGCGGGCATCCCGGTCGAGGTCGTGCGCGAGTTCGAGGCCGCGCTCGAGGCGGCCGGGGTGGAGCACGAGGTCGTGATCTACGACGGCGCGCCGCATAGCTTCTTCGACCGCAAGTTCGACGAGTTCGCCGAGGCCTCGGCCGACGCGTGGGACCGCACGCTCGGCTTCGTCGAGCGGCACGCGCGGTAACCTGCCCGCCGTGTCGCACGCGATCGCGGACACGGTCGGCTGGTGGCAGCGCGCCCACGGGGACGGCGACGACATGCTCGTCGCCTACTTCAGCATGGAGTTCGGGGTCGACGAGTCGCTGCCGATCTACTCCGGCGGGCTCGGCGTCCTCGCCGGCGATCACCTGAAGGCGGCGGCCGAGCTCGGCGTTCCGCTCGTCGGCGTCGGCCTCCTCTATCGCGGCGGCTACTTCCGGCAGAGTCTCGACGAGCGGGGCCGCCAGACGGAGGAGTACCAGCCGGTCGACCCGGAGGCGGCCGGGCTCCATCGTGAGCCGGTCTCGATCGAGGTCGAGCTCGCGGGCGGGACGATCGAGGCGGCCGTCTGGCGCCGCGACGTCGGCTCCGTCCCGCTCTATCTGCTCGAGGTCGACTGGCTCACCGACGCGCTCTACAGCGGCGATCGCGAGCACCGGATCCGGCAGGAGCTGCTCCTCGGCGTCGGCGGCGTGCGCGCCCTCGCCGCGCTCGGGATCGAGCCGACCGTCTTCCACCTGAACGAGGGCCACTCCGTGTTCCTGCAGCTCGAGCGGGCGCGTGCGCTCGTCCGGGGCGGGATGGAGATCGGCGACGCGCTCGAGCACATCCGCCGCTCCTCTGTCTTCACGACCCACACGCCCGTCCCCGCCGGCAACGAGGTCTTCGACGAGGAGCTCGTCGCCCGGTACGTGGGCGGGCTCGCCGCCGAGGCGGGTCTCGCGACGGAGGAGCTCCTCGCGCTCGGGCGGTTCGGCGACGAGGGCGGCTTCGGCCTCACGCCGCTCGCGCTGCGGCTCTCCGCGCAGGCGAACGGCGTCTCGGACCTGCACGGTGACGTCGCGCGCGAGATGTGGGGCGAGCTGGGCGAGGACACGCCGATCGGACACGTCACGAACGGCGTCCACCTCGGCACGTGGCTCGACCCGGACCTGGCCGGCCTGCTGCGCTCCGCCGGCGTCCGTCCCGAAGCGCCGCCCGACGAAGCGAACTGGGCCGCGGCGCGCGAGCTCGATCCGGAAGAGCTCTGGCGCGTCCACGCGGCGTGCAAGGCGCGTCTCGCCGAGCGGGCGGGATTCGACTCGGAGCGGCTGACGATCGGTTTCGCCCGCCGCTTCGCGACGTACAAGCGGGCCGGGCTTGTCTACACGGACCTCGAACGCCTCCTGGCGCTGCCGGTTCAGCTCGTCGTCGCCGGCAAGGCTCACCCTGCCGACGATCCCGGGAAGGACGTGATGCAGCAGATCGTCGAGCTCTCGCGCGACCCGCGCGTCGAGGGCCGGATCGTCTTTCTCGAGAACTACGACATCGGTCTCGCCCGCACGATCCTCCCCGGCTGCGACGTGTGGCTGAACACGCCCCGCCGGCCGCTCGAGGCGTCGGGCACGAGCGGGATGAAGGCGGCGGTCAACGGCGTCCTCAACCTCTCGGTGCTCGACGGCTGGTGGGCCGAGGGCTACTCGCCCGAGGTCGGCTGGGCGATCGACGGCGTCTCCGACGAGGCGGACATGGAGCAGCTGTACCGCCTGCTGGAGCGCGACGTCGTCCCGACGTTCCTCGACCGGCGCGGCCGCTGGATCGAGATGATGAAGGCCTCGATCGCCGAGCTTGCGCCGCGATTCTCGATGCAGCGTGCCGTGATCGAGTACGTCGAGGACTACTACCTGCCCGCGCACGCATCCGCCCGTCGCTGAGCGGGTAGTCCCAGCCCATGGCCGCCGATCTGACCGAGCCGCTCGCGCGGCTCCGTGACGACCTTCGCGCGGTCCGGCTCGAGCTCGACGTCCTCGGCGCCGAGGAGGCGCGGCACGCGCGGGACGACCTCGTCGCGCAGGTGGACGACTATCTGCTGCCGCGCCTGCGCCAGATGGACGCGCCCGCGCTGATCGTCGTCGGCGGGTCGACCGGCGCCGGCAAGTCGACGCTCGTCAACAGCCTCGTCGGCTCGGTCGTCAGCCCCGCCGGGGTGCTGCGGCCGACGACGCGTGCTCCCGTGCTCGCCTGCCATCCAGACGACGTGCGCTGGTTCGAGGGCGACCGCGTGCTGCCCGGGCTGCCCCGCGTGACCGGCGGGCCCGGCGGCGCGGGGACGCTCCAGCTCGTACCGACCGCCGCGCTCCCGGAGGGGCTCGCGCTCCTCGACTCGCCGGACATCGACTCTGTGCTCGCCGAGAACCGAGCGCTCGCGAACCAGTTGCTTGCCGCCGCCGACGGCTGGCTCTTCGTCACCACCGCGGCCCGCTACGCCGACGCGGTGCCGTGGGAGTTCCTGCGCTCGGCGCGAGAGCGCGGGACTGCGGTCTCGATCGCGCTCAATCGCGTGCCCGCGGACGCCGACCGCGAGGTGCCCGCGCACCTGCGGCAGATGCTCGCCGACGAGCGGCTGGGCGACGCCGAGGTGCTCGTCGTCCCCGAGGTCTCGCTCGAGGGCGAGCTCCTCCCCGGGGACGCGCTCTGGCCCGTCCGTGCCTGGCTCGACGGCCTCGCGGCGGACGCTCAGGCGCGGGCGGCGCTCGTGCGCAGGACGCTGCGCGGCGCGCTGGCGAGCCTCCCGGTCCGGGCCGCGGTCGTCGAGCGGGCCGCGGTCGACCAGCTCTCGGCGGCCGCGGAGCTGCGCGCGGAGGCCGACGCGGCCTACGCGGAGGCGCTGCGCGAGGTCGAGGCCGCGCTGCGCAGCGGCTCGCTCCTGCGCGGCGAGGTGCTGGCGCGGTGGCACGAGGTCGTCGGCACAGGCGACGTGATGCGCGCGCTCGAGACGCGTGTCGGCTGGCTCCGCGACCGGCTCAAGAGCATCGTCACGGGCGCGCCCGCCGCGGACGCAGAGCTCAAGGTGACCGTCGAGCATCGCGTCGAGGCCGTCGTCCGGACCGCCGCCGAGCGGGCCGCCGAGCGCACGGCCCGTGCGTGGCGTGAGCGCATTCCCGGCCGGGCGCTCATCGAGCGTGCGCCCGAGCTCGAGCGCGCGTCGCCGGAGCTCGACGCCGCCGCCGAGGAGGAAGTGCGGGCCTGGCAGGGCGTCGTCTTCGACCTCGTTCGCGAGGAAGGCGCCTCGAAGCGCGCGACCGCGCGCCTGGCTTCGCTCGGCGTCAACGGCGCCGGGCTGACCGTCATGCTCGCGGTGTTCGCGCAGACGGGCGGCCTGACGGGCACCGAGGTCATCGTTGCGGGCGGGACGTCGGCGGTCGGCCAGAAGGTGCTCGAGGCGATCTTCGGCGACCAGGCCGTCCGCACGCTTGCGTCGCGGGCCCGCGAGGATCTGATCGATCGGGTCGACAAGCTCCTGCGTGCGGATGCGAAACGGTTCGACGAGTTGCTCGACGCATCCGCACCCGAGGCGGACAGCTTCGCGCGGCTGCACACGGCCGTCGACGCCATCCGCAGGGCAGCGTGAGCAAGAAGCTCGACGACCGGCTCACCGCGCTCCGCGAGGCGGCCGATCTGGCCGAGGGGCGGCTGGACGACGCCGACGTCGAGGCGGCGCGCGCCGTCGTGGCGAAGGCCGGAGCCAGGCTCGGGCTCGGCCTCGAGTCGACCGTCGTCGCGCTCGCCGGCCCCACCGGCGTCGGCAAGTCGCAGCTCTTCAATGTGCTCACCGGCACCGAGCTCGCGGCGGTCGGACGTCGGCGTCCGACGACCTCGGCCGGTCAGGCTGCGGTCTGGGCCGGCAGCGCGGACGCCCTCCTCGACTGGCTCGAGATCAAGCGGCGTCACCATGTCGACGCGGACGGGCTGGGCGGGCTCGTCCTGCTCGATCTCCCCGACTTCGACTCCGTCGAGACGTCGCATCGCGTCGAGGCGGAGCGCGTCGTCGCGCTCGCCGATCTCGTCCTCTGGATCGTCGAGCCGCAGAAGTACGCCGACGCCTCGCTCCACGACCGCTATCTGCGGCCGCTGGCCTCGCATGCGGCCGCGATGGCGATCGTGCTCAATCAGGCCGACCTGCTGGCCCCGGCCGACGTGGCGGCGTGGCGCAAGGACATGGAGCGATTGCTTGCCGAGGACGGCGTGCCCAAGCTCCCCCTCGCCGTCGTCTCGGCGCGCACGGGGGACGGGATTCCCGAGTTGCGCCGGATGCTCTCGGAGCGGGTCGCCGCCCGCGACGCGGCGGTCGCGCGTCTCGGCGCCGACCTCGACGACGCGCTCCAGCCGCTCGCGGCGGGCTGCGAGGGAAAGGCCGCCGGCGTCCGGGGTGACGACCGGAACCGGCTGCTGGTCGCGCTCGAGGAGGCGGCGAGCGTCCCGACGGTCGTGCGTGCGGTCGGCGACGCGCATCGACGCCGCGGCACCCTCGCGACCGGCTGGCCCTTCGTGCGCTGGCTCCGCCGCTTCCGGCCCGACCCGCTGAAGCGGCTGCGGCTGCCCGAGACCCCGCAGCCTCACGTGCGGACGTCGATGCCGCCGCCGACGGACGTCCAGAGGGCGCAGGTGGAGAGCGCGGCACGGCGGCTCGCCGACGGCGCCTCCGAAGGGCTGCCTCGGCCCTGGCCGCGGCTCGCCCGTGAGGCCGCGACGGCCGCGGACGACCGGGTCGCCGACCGCCTCGACCGGGCCGTCTCCTCGGCCGACCTGAGTGTCACCGTGCCGTGGTGGTGGAGACCCATCGGCTGGCTCCAGGGCGTGCTCGCGCTCGCGGTGGCTGCGGGCGCCGTCTGGCTCCTCGGGCTCGCCGTGCTCGGCTGGCTGCGCATCGAGGACGTCGTTCCGCTGCCCGAGGTCGAGGGGGTCCCGATCCCGACCTGGCTCCTCCTGGGCGGTGCGGCCGCCGGGCTCGTGCTCTCCTTCCTCGCACGGCTCGCGAACGGCGTGGGCGCGAACCGCCGGGCCCGGCGCGCCGGCCGCTCGCTGCGGGAGCAGGTCGAGGCGGTCGCCGAGGAGCTCGTGATCGCCCCGGTCGAACGCGAGCTCGACGCGCACGCGCGGCTCTGCGCCGCGGTCGCGAACGCGCGCTAGAAGCGGGCCCTGGACCGCGGTACCATCGTCGCGTGCGCGGAAGCCTGACCTGGGCGCTGACCCTGCCACTCCTGCCGATCGGCGTGCTCGCCGGGCACGCCGTCGGATACGAGCTGGCCGGGGCGGGGGCGCAGGCGCCGCACGGCTACCTCGGGTATGCGCCGCTCTTCCTCGCCGTCTGCACCGCGCTCGTGCTGGCGGGGTTCGTCGCGCGGATCGTCCGCGTCGAACGCGGTCTTCCGTCGGGACCTGCTCCGGCGTGGATCTTCGCCGCGTTGCCGCCGCTCGCCTTCCTCGCGCAGGAGTACCTCGAGCGACTGGTCCAGGAAGGGCAGCGTCGGCTGGGCGACGGCGTTCCAGCCCGCGGTGCTGCTCGGCCTCTACGCGCAGGTTCCGTTCGCGCTCCTCCTGTTCCTCGTCGCCCGCGCGCTCGCGTCGCTCGCCGACGTCGTCGCGCGCGTGATCGGCTCTGAAGCTCGCCGGCTCCTTCGGCGTCGTGCCCCTGCTCGCCCCCGTCTCCGCGCTGCTCCTGCCTGCGAGCTGCGTCGCCGGACGTGGCTACGGCGAGCGCGGGCCGCCGCTCGCTCGCTGACCTCGTAGCGCGAGCGAAAGAAGGAGCAATGGTCCGACCCGCAGGGCGCGCGTGCGCCCGTCGCGGGGCTCTCGCGGTCGCCGCACTCGCTGCGGTGTTCGCTTTGGCACCCGCGGCCGGCGCTCACGCGACGCTGACGACAACAGAACCGGCGAACGACGCGGTCCTCGAGCAGGCGCCGCGGCAGGTCGTCCTGCATTTCGACGAGCCCGTCGAGAGCTCGTTCGGCAGCGTGCGCGTGTACGACTCCCAGGCGCGGCGCGTCGATCGTGGCAGCGTCGATCGGCCGGACGAGCGGACGATCAGCGCGTCGCTGGACGGTCGCCTCGCCCGCGGCACGTACACGGTGACGTGGCGGGCGACCTCGGCCGACTCGCATCCGGTGTCCGGCGCGTTCGTCTTCCACGTCGAGGCGCCGGGTGCGAACCCGTCGGGGATCGCCGCGCAGGTGCTCGGCGACGGGACGCCGCGGACCGTGAGCGTGCTCTTCACGTCGGTGCGCTTCCTCGACTTCGTCGCGCTCTTTCTGGTTGTCGGTGGCGCAGTCGCTCTCGCGGTGATCCTGCGCGGGCCGCAGCCGCTGCTCCGGCGGGCGCTCGCCGCGGCGGGCGTCGTACTCGCGGTCACGGCGCTCGTCGGGATCGTCCTCCAGGGGGCGGCCGCGGGCGGTTTCGGCCTCGGCGAGGCGGCGAGCTGGGACAGCGTTCGGGCGGTCATCGAGACGCGCTTCGGCCGGGCCTGGCTCGCGCAGGCGCTGCTCGGTCTCGTCGTCGCCGTGCTCGCCCTGAGCCGTCTGCCGGCGGTCGTGCTGCTCCTTCCCGCGGCGTTGCTCGTGCCGACACCGTCGCTCTCGGGCCACGCCCGGGTCAGCGGCGGGCTCTGGCTCGTCTCCGACGTCGTCCACGTCGCCGCCGGCGCCGTCTGGACCGGTGGTCTCGCGTTCCTCGCCGTCGCGCTCGCAGCCGCAGGCAACCGGCGCTGGTCGCTCGCGGCCGACGCGGTGCCGCGCTTCTCACGCGTCGCCGTCTGGTCCGTGGCCGCGCTGCTCACGGCGGGCATCGTGAACGGGTACGAGCAGCTGGGCGCGTGGCGCGGCCTCTGGGACACGACGTACGGATTGCTCCTGTTGACGAAAGTCGCGCTCGTCCTGCCGCTGCTCGCGCTCGGCGCCTACAACAACCGCCGGGCGGTGCCGAGGCTGCGCGCGGGCATCGCATCGGCGGCAGAGCGGGGGCGGTTCGCCAGGATGGTCGCGGCCGAGCTCGCGCTCGTGCTCGTCGTCGTCGGCGTGACCGCGGTACTGGTGACCGAGCCGCCGGCTCGGGCCAGCGTCGCCCCGCGGGGCCCGTACGCCGAGGTCGTCCCCTTCGGCGGGCTCGAGCTGAACCTCGTCGTCGACCCCGCGGTCGCCGGCGCGAACACCGTCCACTTCTACCTCTCCGAACCTTCCGGGCAGCCGGCGAACGTCGACGAGCTCAGGCTCTCGGCCTCGCTCGCAAGCCGTCAGGTCGGGCCGCTTCGCTTCACGGCCCGCCGGCTCGCGCCCGGCCACTACTCCGTGCCGGGCGCACAGCTCGCACTCGCCGGCGACTGGCAGCTTCGCGTCGAGGGCCGGCGCGGCGAGTTCGAGGCGCTCGACGCGACTGTCTCCGTTCCGATCAGAAAGGACAACTGATGAAAGCTCGTCTTCTGCTCCTCCCGCTCGCGGCGGCTGCTGCGCTCCTGCTCGCCCCCGCAGCCGCCGCGCACGTCACGCTCAACCCGAACGCCGTTCCCAACGACAGCTTCGCCCGCTTCGCCGTCCGCGTGCCCACCGAGCGCGAGGACGCGGACACGACGAAGGTGACCCTGCAGCTGCCCGAGGGCCTCTTCTTCGTCAGCTTCCAGCCCAAGCCCGGCTGGACGCGGACGGTGACGATGGAGAAGCTCGACCCGCCGGTCGAGGTCTTCGGCGACATGGTCAGCGAGCGGATCTCGAGCGTCACCTGGGAGGGCGGCAAGATCGCGCCCGGCGAGTTCGACGAGTTCGGCATGAGCGCGAAGGTGCCGGATGCTCCCGGCACGCAGCTCGTCTTCCCGGCCGTCCAGACCTACTCGGGCGGCGAGGTCGTCCGCTGGATCGGGCCCGAGGACGCCGATGAGCCGGCGCCGCGCGTCACGCTCGAGGCGGCGACGGCCGAACCGGCGGCGGCTCCTGCCACGACGAGCGAGGCCGCCGCGGAAGGAGAAGAGGACGAGGACAGCGAGTGGGTCGCGTACGTCGCGCTTGTGCTGGGCGCGGGCGGCCTCGTCGCCGGCCTCGCCGCGCTCGGCCTCGGCTTCGCCCGGAGGCGCGCGTGATCCGAGCTCTAGTCCTGGTCGCGGCGCTCGCGGCCGTGCTCAGCCCCGCCGCCGCCGCTCACGGCGACGGCGGGGCGCTGGGCTTCACCTCTCAGGTGACCGGCCTGCAGCCGGCCACGCCCGGGCTCGAGCTGCGCGTGCTGGACGGCGACGACCGGCTCGAGCTCCGGAACAAGAGCGGCGAGGAGGTGGTCGTCCTCGGCTACGACGGCGAGCCGTACCTCCGCTTTGCCGACGGCGGGGTCTTCCGGAACGAGCGCTCGCCGGCCACGTACCTGAACGACGACCGTTACGGCAACGTTCAGGTGCCCGCCGAAGCGTCCGCGGAGGCAGAGCCGAGCTGGCGGCGCGTCGCGCAGGCACGAGGTCTACGAGTGGCACGACCACCGCATCCACTGGATGAGCCCGATCCTGCCCCCGAACGTCCGGCGGGCGGAGGACGAGCCGCATCACGTCTTCGACTGGAAGGTCCCACTCCGGGTCGAGGGCGAGCCGGTCGCGATTGCCGGCAGCCTCGACTACGAGCCGCCGCCGGGGGATGGGTTCAACCCGCTGCTAGCGGTGCCGCTCGTCCTCGCGGCGCTGGCGGCTGTCGTGCTCTGGTGGAGGCGCCGGCGCGCGGCCTAGCCCGCCGCGGCGAGTGCGCGCGCCTTCTTCGACGCGGCGCTCTGCCGCTTCGAAGCCTCGAGCACGACCTTGCGCAAGCGGACGTTCGAAGGCGTCACCTCGATGCTCTCGTCCTCGCGGATGAACTCGAGCGCCTGCTCGAGCGACAGGAGCCGCGGCGGGATCAGGCGGACGAGCTCCTCGGCGGTCGAGGAGCGGATGTTCGTCAGCTTCTTCTCCTTCGTCGCGTTCACGTCGAGGTCCTCGGCGCGCGCGTTCTCGCCGACGATCATCCCCTCGTAGACCTCGGTACCCGGGCCGACGAACATCGAGCCGCGCTCCTGCAGGTTCATCAGCGCGAACGAGGTCGCGGGCCCGCGCCGGTCCGCCACCAGCGACCCGGTCGGGCGCGTGCGCAGCTCGCCGTGCCAGGGCTCGTAGCGGTCGAAGACGTGATGGAGGATGCCGGTGCCGCGGGTCTCGGTGAGGAACTCGGTGCGGAAGCCGATCAGCGCGCGCGCCGGGACGAGGTACTCGAGCCGGACCCAGCCGGTGCCGTGGTTGACCATCTGCTCGAGCCGGCCCTTGCGAAGCGCGAGCAGCTGCGTGAGCACGCCGACGTACTCCTCGGGCGCATCGATCGCGAGCCGCTCGACGGGCTCGTGCAGCTTCCCGTCGACGAGCTGCGTCACCACCTGCGGCTTGCCGACGGTCAGCTCGAACCCCTCCCGCCGCATCAGCTCGACGAGCACGGCGAGCTGGAGCTCGCCGCGGCCCTGCACCTCCCAGGTGTCGGGACGCTCGGTGGGCAGGACCCGGAGCGACACGTTCCCGACCAGCTCCTGGTCGAGCCGCCCCTTGAGCATGCTCGCGGTCAGCTTGTCGCCCTCGCGGCCCGAGAGGGGCGAAGTGTTGATCCCGATCGTCATCGACAGGCTCGGCTCGTCCACCCGCGTCACGGGCAGCGGACGCGGGTCGTCCGGATCGGCCAGCGTCTCGCCGATCGTCACCTCCGGCAGCCCGGCGACGGCGATGATCTCGCCCGGGCCGGCCTCGTCGGCCTCGACGCGCTCGAGCGCTTCGGTCACGTACAGCTCGGTGACCTTCGCCCGCTCGACCGTCCCGTCGGCGCGGCACCAGGCGACCTGCTGCCCTTTCCGGATCGAGCCGTGCTGCACGCGGGCGAGCGCGAGGCGACCGACGTACGGGGACGCGTCGAGGTTGGTCACGAGCGCTTGCAGCGGGTGCTCGGGTCGTGCTCGGGCGCGGGGATGTGCTCGAGCAGAAGCTCGAAGAGCGGGCGCAGGTCGGTGGCGAGCTCGTCCGGCTCGAGCCCCGCCTGGCCGGACCTCGCGTTCGCGTACACGATCGGGAACTCGATCTGGCTCTCGTCCGCGTCGAGGTCGAGGAAGAGCTCGTAGACCTCGTCGACGACCTCGTCGATGCGGGCGTCGGGGCGGTCGACCTTGTTGACGACGAGGATCACCGGCAGGTGCGCCTCGAGCGCCTTGCGGAGCACGAACCGGGTCTGCGGCAGCGGGCCCTCGCTCGCGTCGACGAGCAGGAGGACGCCATCGACCATCGTCAGCCCGCGCTCGACCTCGCCGCCGAAGTCGGCGTGGCCGGGCGTGTCGACGATGTTGATCTTCACGTCGCCGTACCGGACCGCCGTGTTCTTGGCGAGGATCGTGATCCCCTTCTCGCGCTCGAGGTCCATCGAGTCGAGCACGCGCTCGGCGACGTCCTGGTTCTCGCGGAACGCTCCCGACTGCCAGAGCATGGCGTCGACGAGCGTGGTCTTGCCGTGGTCGACGTGCGCGACGATCGCGACGTTGCGCAGGTCTTCGCGGCGGGCCACCAGCCGCAGGG